>CAWFCT010000011.1:0-794806 GCA_963814345.1 uncultured Gemmatimonadaceae bacterium
TCTCAATTGCTCTCTCCGGCAGGGATGTTCGGCGAGTGCCGCTCCCAATCTGGCGGGCCCTGGCCAGTGCCGGTGATTTGCTGGGCCGGTTTGGAAGAGCGTTCCCAATGAACTCAGCTCGCCTCTTTCGACTCACGGTTGACGAGCGCGTACCGTTTGAGAGGACACATGATCTCTGCGGCGCGCCACGAATCTCTATGGAGGAAGGGGTCCGCCGCTCGGTGAAATGGTACCTGGAGTCGGGCGTACAGCACGATACCAACACCGGAAGTCTTTAGAGGTCTGGCGGCCAATGCGAATCTTGCATGTCATACAGGGGGTTTCCGAAAGCTTGGCGGCCCTCAAGTGGTTTTGGTCGATTTGGTCCGCTCACAAGTGGCAGCGGGGTTCAAGATCGAAGTCGCAACCACTAACATCGATTCCCCCGTGGCGTGCTTGATGTGCCCACTGACCGCCCAGTAGAAGTTGACGGTGCTCGGATTCATTACTTTCCGACCCAATTCAGGCCGCTTCTATCTCTCTCTTCAGTTCCGCACATACATAAGACAGAGGCTGGCCGGGTTTGACATCATACACATCCACGGACTGTATCGATTCCCGGTTACGTACGCGGCCTTCAGAGCTCGACGCACCGGTGTCCCGTACCTCATCCAACCCCACGGCTCCCTCGACCCTTACCTGTACAAGCGAAGCTCCCGCAGCATCCTGCTCAAACGCGGCTACGAACGCTGGTTCGATTTTCCGAACCTGCATGCCGCCGGCGCCATCCACTACACCACCGAAGACGAACGCCGCCTGGCCGCCCCGTTGAACCTGCGCGCACCGTCGTTCGTTGTGCCGAACGCTGTCGAACTGGGCGCTACCGCGAGCTCGCCGCGCGGACGCTTCGCGCTCGATGGGGCTCGAACGCGAACCGATAGTCTATTCTTGGCCGATTCATTTCAAGAAGGGGCTCGACCTCCTTATCCCGGCCTTCGACACGCTGGGCGCAGGATCCGGGTACCGCACGCTCCCGCCCCGTGGCGCGCTCCGCACACATGGGGCCTACACGACGAACTCGTGGTCCTCTTCCTCGGCCGCATCCACTTCAAGAAGGGTCTCGATCTGCTCATTCCGGCTTTCCACACGCTTCGACAGCGGATTCCGGACGCGCAGCTCGTCATCGCCGGCCCCGAGAACGACGACTACGGCGCGAAGGTCCGCGGCTGGGTGCGTGAACGTGGACTCGACCACGTCGTCCACTTCGTCGGTATGCTCAGCGGAGACGACGTCGTCCAGGCCTACGTCGACGCCGACGTCTTCGCCCTTCCTTCGTATACCGAGAACTTCGGCATGACGGTGGCCGAGGCCATGGCCTGTGCACTGCCGGTCGTCATCTCCGATCAGGTGAACATCCACGCCGAAGTGGCGCACGCCGGCGCCGGCGTCGTGACGCGCTGCGATGCTGCAGAGGTCGCCAACGCGCTCCACACGCTCCTCGGCGATGTCGACCGGCGCCGTACCATGGGCGAGGCAGGCCGCCGCCTGGTCCAGCAGCGGTACACGTGGCCGCTGGTCGTCGAAGCACTCACCCGCGAATACGAAGCGGTGATCGAGCGGCACCGCGTCGCTCACCCGGGGACGAAGCCATCGCCAACCTGATTCGCAGGGCGCGCAAGTTCGCCCGGATTCTCACCTCGTCATCGCTGCGCCGCGCCTTCTTCCGCGATCGCACTGCGATGGGCGCCGAACACCTGCCGGTGCTCCGACAGCTCGCGCCCGTCCGCACGGTCGTCGATATCGGCGCCAACCGCGGCCAGTTCGCCCTCGCCGCCCGCTACTGCTTCCCCCACGCGCGAATCATCTCATTCGAACCGCTGCCGGGCCCGGCCGCCGTGTACCGCTCCGTGTTCGCCGGCGATCAGCGCGCGACACTCCACGAAACGGCCGTCGGCCCCGAGACGGGCACGACCACCATCCACGTTTCCCGCAGAGACGACTCTTCTTCGCTCCTCCCGATTGCCGCGGCGCAGAACGAGGTCTTCCCCGGCACGGACGAAGTCGGCACCACGACGGTCGCCGTCGGCCCCCTCTCGGCCTACCTCGCCCCCGACGCGGTCGAGCCGCCCGCCTTGCTCAAGCTCGACGTGCAGGGATTCGAACTGCCGGCCCTCGCGGCCTGCGAAGACCGCCTGCCGCTGTTCCGATGGGTCTACGCCGAGTGTTCCTACCTGGAGCTGTACCAGGGGCAGGCACTCGCCGACGATGTCGTCGCGTGGCTCCGCGATCGGGGCTTCGTGCTGCGTGGGGAGTACAACACGGCACGCACACCCGACGGCCGCCCGGTCCAGGCGGACTTCCTCTTCGAACGCACTACCCCGTAGCGCCTGCCGCACCGTCCGCCTGGTGCTCCAGGAACCAGGCGTACGTTCTCCGAATGCCCTCCGCCAACTCGAGCGTCGGCGCCCAGCCGAGCCCCCGCAGCCGGCTCACTTCGAGCAGCTTGCGCGGCGTGCCGTCGGGCTTCGAGGCGTCGAACACGAGCTTGCCCCGATACCCCACCACGTCCGCGATCAACTGCGCCAGTTCGCCGATCGGGATGTCCTCCCCGCACCCGATGTTCACGATCTCCGACCCATCGTGCCGCTGCATCACGAAGATGCACGCATCCGCCATGTCGTCCACGTACAGGAATTCGCGCCGCGGCCGCCCCGATCCCCACACCACCACTTCGGCCTTCCCCTGCACCTTGGCATCGTGGAACCTGCGCAGCAGTGCCGGCAGCACGTGGCTGGTGGACAGGTCGAAGTTGTCGCCCGGGCCGTACAGGTTGGTCGGCATCACGCTCACGAAATTCGTCCCGTACTGCCGGTTGTAACTCTGGCACAGCTTGATGCCCGCAATCTTGGCCACCGCGTACGGCTCGTTGGTGGGCTCCAGCTCTCCCGTCAACAGGTACTCCTCGCGGATCGGCTGCGGCGCCATCCGGGGGTAGATGCACGAACTCCCCAGGAACAGCAGCTTCTTCACGCCGTTGCGGTACGCGGCGTCGATGGCGTTCAACTGCACGCCGAGGTTCTCCCGGATGAAGTCGGCCGGGTACTGGCTGTTGGCCATGATTCCGCCCACCCTGGCCGCCGCGAGAAACACGTACTCGGGACGCTCCCGCTCGAAGAACGAGGTCACCACCCCCGCATCCAACAGGTCCAGTTCCTTCCGCGACCGGACCACCAGGTTGTCGAACCCCTGCGCGGTCAATCGCCGCACCAGCGCCGAGCCGACCAGCCCCAGGTGGCCGGCGACGTAGATTTTCGCGTTCTTTTCCATCAGCGGAATCTGCTCCGAGTTCTCATTCCCCGCGACATGCCCACCGAACCGCCGCCCACCACCAATTCGGACTTCACGCGCATCCTCGGCATCCGATTCTTCATCGGATCCGTCCAACGGCTGCTCGCGCTCACCGCCGGGGGCGGGCTGTTCGTCGTGCCGTCCGGGCCGGGGTTGGCGCAACTCGATCGCGACGACGCCTACCGCCGGGCACTCGAACAGAGCGACGTCGCCCTCACCGACAGCGGCGCCATGGTGCTGCTCTGGCGCCTGCGCTCCGGCGAACGTATCGACCGCATTTCCGGACTGCAATTCATCCGCGCTCTTCTCGTCTCCGACCATTTCCGCCGGCCGCACGCGGTGTTCTGGATCATGCCGTCGGAACGCGAAGCCGCGGCGAGCCTCGCCTGGCTGAACGCGCACGACATCCCCGCCAGCCCCGACGACAGCTACGTGGCCCCACACTATGGTGCCGGGGCGATCTCGGACCCCGCGCTGGTGGCCGCCATCCAGCGGCGGCGCCCCCGGTTCGTGGTCCTCTGCATCGCCGGCGGCGTGCAGGAGCGGCTGGGGCTCGCACTGCGCGACTCGCTGGACTACCGGCCGGCCATCGTCTGCACCGGCGCGGCGCTCGCCTTCGTCACCGGCCAGCAGGCCGCCATCCCGGTCTGGGCCGACCGGCTCATGCTCGGATGGCTCCTCCGCTGCCTCTGGTCGCCCCGCCGGTTCGTGCCCCGATATCTGCGCGCCCTGCGCCTGGTGCCGCTGGTGCTGCGCTTCGGCCCGAATCCGGTGCGGCGCTGAGTCCGATCAGTAGGCCTCGTCCACCCGCAGCACGGCGGGAATGGTGCGGAACAGAATCGCGACGTCCTTGAAGATGTTCCACTCCCGCATGTAGCCCTGCTCCACCAGCAACACCTCGTCGAATTCGGTGATCCGGTTCCGGCCGCCGACCTGCCACGGACCGGTGATCCCCGGCTTCATGGCGAACCGCGCGTAGTGATGCTCCTCGTAGAGCGCCACCTCCTGCGGTAGCGGGGGCCGCGGCCCCACCAGCGACATCTCGCCACGCAGCACGTTGAGCAGTTGAGGCAGCTCGTCCAGGCTCGACTTCCGCAGGAACCGGCCCAGCCGGGTCACCCGGGGGTCGTCCTTCACCTTGAACAGCCGCCGGTCGCGGTATGCCGACAGGTCGAACAGATCGGCCTTCTGATCTTCGGCGTCGATCACCATGCTGCGGAACTTGAAGATGCGGAACTCGCGCCCGTTGAACCCCACGCGCATCTGGCGAAAGAGCACCGGGCCCGGCGACTCGAGCTTGATCAACGCCCCGATCATCAGGAACAGCGGGAAGAAGAGCAGCAGGCCGAGCACCGCCACCAGGACGTCCACCACCCGCTTGAGCGCGAGCTGCTGCCCCGTGAGTCCGGGGTTGGTGAGCTGGATGAGCGGCATGCCGCCGTACGACACCACCTCGGGCACCACCATTCCCGCCGAAGTGCTCCTCGGCACCGACAGCATGCGGCAGCCGGCGCTGCGCCCGATCTCCAGCACTGCCCGGAACCGGTCGGGCTCGAGCTCCCCGTTGAGGATGATCGTCTCGATGCGGTTCCGGTGGATGGCCTCGGCGAGCCGGCCGATGCCCCCGATGGCGTCCGGCGCCGGCTCATCGTTCAGGTCGATGAACCCGGCCACCGACAACCCCAGGTCGCGATTCACGGTGCCGTACCTGGCCGTGCGCCGGGCGGCGTCGGCGGGCCCCACCACCAGCGTCCGCTGGCGATTGCCGGTGGAGCGCCTCACCCGCCGCACGCCCCAGTCCACCCCCCACCGCTCGGCCACGAACGCGGCCGCCGCCACACCGGCGCAGAAGAAGTACGCCCCGAGCACCGGCCAGGCGAACGCCGTCCAGAGCGTATTCCAGAAGATCGGCGCCACCGCAATGAACGAGGCGAGCACGATCCGGCCTCCCGCGCGCCGCCGATCGCCGGCCCCGTAGGTCCCGAGCACCGTCAGGGCCAGCAGGATGGCCAGCGAGAGCTGCGCCGTCGGCAGGGTGCCGCTCGGAACGAGGGAGCCCAGCGCGCCGGCCACCCAGGCGCCGAACGCCCCGCCGTCGCGCGCCGCCCGGAGCAGCCCTCTCAGCGCGGCAAGCGTCGCCATGTCGGCCGCCACCAGCGTCGCCACGCGCCGGATATCCCGGAGCATGTGCCGGCGCACCGCCGAGGCCGCGGTTTCCTGCAGCGCGATCGGCGTCGGCCTCGGCAGCTCTGGACGAGGTCGTTCCGGGACCTGCGGTGCTTTACGGTGAATCACGACGCCCATGGGCGAACCGCTCGGAGTCCGTTCGCGACGGCGGGTGCGGCCGTCGGTCGTGTCGGGTGGGTTGGCGGGGCTAATCTACCGGTATTGGTGCGGCCGTGACAGGAGGCGATCTTTGTGGGTCTCCGGCTCCCCCAATGGAATCGGGGCACTAATCTTTCGTAACTATGAATGGCTCGGGGGCAGCGACGCCCCACCTCTCTCTCGTCATTCCCGTCTACAACGGGGCGCCGCGGCTGCGCTCCAATCTGGGCGAGATCGAGAAGTTTCTCGTCGCCCAGCCGTACACGTCGGAGTTGATTCTGGTGGATGACGGGAGCGCCGAGCCCGCCGCGCACGTGCTGCGCGACTTTGCCGCCGACAAGCCGGCCGTGTTGCTCCTGCGCAATCAACCCAACCGGGGCAAGGGCTACAGCGTCGCCCGCGGCATGCTGGCCGCGCACGGCAGCTATCGCGTATTCACGGACGCCGATCTCGCCTTCCCACCCGATCAGATCAACCGGATCCTCTGCACGCTCGATGGCGGCGCCGATGTCGCCATCGCCTGCCGGGTGCTCCCGGAATCGCGCTACACCATGAGCCCGGGGTTCTTCCACTACCTCTACACCCGCCACATCCTCAGCCGTACGTTCAATTTCATGGTCCGCCGGACGATGCTCCGGGACGTGCTCGACACACAGGCCGGACTCAAGGGCTTCACGGCGCGTGCCGCCGAGCTCGTGTTCCCACGCCTCGCCGTTCCACGGTTCGGGTTCGACGTCGAAGCGCTGTATGTGGCGCTGAAGCACGGCTTGTCCGTGCGGCAGACGGCCGTGAACTTCCGGTATGAGAACGAGCCGAGCACCGTGAGTTTCGCCAGGGCGGGCATGACCATGGCCGGCGACCTCGTGCGCGTGAAGATGAACGATTGGCGGGGCCGCTACGCCTGAACCTTCCACCGGCCGGCGGGCCCGGCGCCTGATCGTCAGCGCCGACGACTTCGCGCTGTCACCCGGGGTCACCGACGGGATCCTCCTGGCCCACGCGGCGGGCACGGTAACCTCCGCTTCCATGATGGTGCGCTGCCCCGGCTGGGACGACGGCGTCCGCCGGGCACGTGAAGCACCGAACCTCGACTTCGGTCTCCATTTCAACCTGCTCGTCGGCTCGCCGCTCACCGGCGCCTCGTCGCTCACCGGTGGGGACGGTGCCTTTCGTCCGCTCCCGGTACTCGCGCGGCGGACGCTGTTCGGGCTCGTCCGCGGCGCCGACGTGGCGGCCGAGTGCGAGGCCCAGCTCGCGGCCCTCCGCGACGCCGGCATCCGCGTCACGCACATCGACTCGCACCGACACACGCACGCGCTCCCCGTGATCCGTGCTGCCGTGGCCCGGGTTGCCGCGGAGCATGGGCTGGCGGTCCGGCGTCCCGTCGAACCTCGGCGCCTCGCCGTCGGCCCCGGGACCGGTCGCCTGCGCGCGGCGCTCGTCGGCTTCGCGTGGCGCGTCGCGTCGATAGGGGCGGGGGCGCCATCGGTCCGGGCGCCCGATCGTTGTGCCGGTCTCTCGCTGCGCGGCGGGCCGGGCTTTGCCGCCGGGATAGGCCGCGTGATCGACGCGCTCCCGTTCGGCACCACGGAGTTGGTGGTGCACCCGGGGTATCCGGACGACGTGCTGCGTGGCGTGGACGGCTATACCGCCGGGCGGGAGAGCGAGCTCCAGGCGCTCACCGACCCTCGATTAGCCGGCCGGCTCCGCGAGCGCGGCGTCGTCCTCGTCGGGTTCGGGGACCTCTGAGCGCGCGCCGGTTCCGCCCCACCCCCAAAGCTCCGCCTGCATCGTGATCCAGAGGGGGATCAGGGGCACCGTCTTCAGCAGGTAGCGCACGTAGTAGTCGTCGTAGAGCACGTGCGGCATCAGGTCGGTCGAGGCGAGGTTCACGATCACCAGGCAGGCCGCGATGAGCGTGACACGCCACCATCCGCGGTCCGAGGCCGCGAACCAGACCGCGGCGCCGATCATCGCGATCGAGTACGAGGGCGACTCCGCCTGGTGGTTGAACAGCACGCAGAACACCAGAATCGACGTCAGGAAGTTGAGCCGGAACTTCGGCGACCAGGCCCGGCGGCCGCGGAGTAGCGGCGCCAGCAGGATTGCGGTGCCTGCCAGCTGGGTGGGCCAGAACGGCCACTGCACTCCCCACCAGACGCGGAACTGCCCCATGAGCCCCGCGTACAATCCGGCTCCGCTCGTGCCGTACCGCGCCATGGGGACGGAGTCCTGGCGCAGCTTCACCCCCCACCAGTGGTATTGCGCCTGCAGCGACTGCCACGAAGTGCCGAGCAGCGGAAGGGCGGCGCCCAGCACCAGAGCTCCCGCAACGATGAGCGCGAACCGTCCCTTCCGGCCGTGAAACACCGCTCCGGCCAGCGCCGCCACCGGAAACAGCTTGATGAACCCGCCCGCCACGATGGCGAGCGCCGCCGGCCCCTGCCGACGGTGCTCCATCGCCACCCAGCCCAGAATCATCAAGCCGGCGCACAACGCATTGGTCTGCGCCCGCTGCAGGTCACCCACCACCGCCAGCCAACAGATGGCGAGCGCCAGCGCCGCCGGGCGCGGCGGTAACAGCCGGGTAACGCCCGCGTACACCGCCGCCGCGCAGCAGGAGGCCCACAGCATGTACGCCGGCAGCGGCGGCAGCACGGAGAACGGCGCGAACAGCAGCGCGAAGGTGGGGCTGTACTTGAAGTAGTCCGCGTACTCGGCGGGGTAGGCGGCGTACAGGTTCTGCCCGGCGACCAGATGGTGGAACGCCGCGCGGAAGATGATGAAGTTGTACTCGGGAGTGGGCTGCAGCCGTTGGATGGCGACGATGACCGCGCTCGTCAGATAGAGGGCGAGTAACCAGCGTAGCGTTCGGTCGGAAGGCAGCGGCGGCGGTGCCCTGTGGACATCTGGTGCGACGTGCATCGGGGCAAGATGGCGGGGCCGGGTGGCCGACGAAAGGCCGCGGCCACGAGCGGCGGCACGACTCGACGAGCGACCGTGCACGCTGCTGGCGCCGGTACCGTGATCAGTCAAGAATTCTTTGCGGAAGGGCGGAGCGAATGGCCGCGGACCTTGCGTGCGTGACCGGCGTAATACCTTGCGAGTCTCACGGATGCCACCCGCTCGCATCCAACCCACGATTTCCTTATCTTCCGCCCATGAAAACATCCCTCATCGTACCTACCGCTCTGTTGGCAGCCGCCGTTCTCGCGGGCTGCCACAAGAAGCCCGTCGTCGCGCCCGCCCCGGCGCCGGCCCCCATCGACAGCACCGCGATCAAGCAGCACATCGCCGACTCGATCGCCGCTGCCAACGCCGCCCGTGAGGCCGCGGCCGCCAAGGCCCGTGCCGACAGCATCGCGCGCGCCGACAGCATCGCCCGTGCCGAGGCCGCTGCCCGTGAGGCGGCGCGCGCCACGCTCACGACGCCGATCCACTTCGACTTCGACAAGTCGGACATCCGGCCGGAAGATCAAACCCTTCTCGACCAGAAGATCCCGATCCTCAACGCCAATTCGGACCTCACCATCCGGATCGAAGGCAACACGGACGAGCGCGGCTCCACGCAGTACAACCTGGCCCTCGGTCAGCGGCGCGCGGCACAGGCCCAGCGCTACCTGACGGACCACGGCATCGCCGCCTCCCGCATCGAGATCATCAGCAACGGGGAAGAGCATCCCCTCTGCACCGATCACGATGAGTCGTGCTGGTCGCAGAACCGCCGCGACGAGTTCGTCATCACGGCGGGTACGATCCAGAAGTGAAGCGTGAAGGGTGAGGGGAGCTTCAACGGCTCCCTTCACCCTTCGCCTTTCACACCCCTTTTCGGATCGCCTCGACCATCCGGTCGCCGAAGTAGTCGATCTCGTCGAGCGACGTGAACACGTTCGGCGCCACGCGCAGCGCTGCGAATTCGTCGGTCACCATCGGCGTCGTCACGATCCGGTGGTGCTGCTCCAGCCACCCGCCGAGTTTGCCCATGTCGAGGCCGTCCACGGCCACCACGCCGATCGCGCCTCCGCGCCCCCGTTCCATCGGCGTGATCATGTGCACCCGGTCGCTCTCCGCCAGCAGCCGATTGGCCCACCGGTTCCGCAGATAGAGGAACCGCTCGTACTTCCGCTGCGCGCCGATGCTGCGGTGGAACGCCAGCGCCACCGAGATCGCGTTGTGGTTGGCCGCCGGATGCGTGCCGATCTCCTCGTACTTCCGGATGTTGCCGTCCTCGCCCGGATTGTCGGAGTACATCCCCCAGATGTGCGGGATCTTCTCCTTGCGCACGTACAGGAATCCCGTGCCGATGGGCGCCTGGCACCACTTGTGGAGACTGGTGCCGTAGTAGTCGCAGTTCAGGTCGTCGCGCGTGAACGGGAAGTGGGCGAACGCGTGCGCGCCGTCCACCAGCACCTCCACGTTGTGCCGCCGCGCCATGTCCACGACCTTGCGCACCGGGTAGATGAAGCCCGTCTGCCATCCCACGTGCATCACCTCGATCATCTTCGTGCGCGGCGTGATGGCCGCCTCGTACGCCGCCACCACCTGGTCGTCCGTCGGCGGTGGCGTGGGCAGCTTGATCTGCTTGAAGACGATCCCGTTCCGCCGCTCGCGCTGCTTCCAGCCATTGACCATGCGCGGGTAGTTCTGCGTGGTGCTGACGATCTCGTCCCCGCGCTCCAGGTCGATGCCGAAGATCACGTTGAGGTTCGACTCGCTGGCGTTGCGCGTGACCGCCATCTCCTCGGGGTCGCACCCGAACTCGCGCGCCAGATCCAGCCGCACGCTCTCGATGCGCGGTTCCAGCACCCGCCACATGTGCTCCGGGGGCAGCTCGTTGCTGAACCGCAGATCGCGGATCATCTGCTCGATCACGTGAGTGGGCGCGGGGCTGCACCCGGCGTTGTTGAGATCGATCAGTGTGTCGTCCAGATCGAACGACCGCCGGATCTGGCCCCAGTAGTCCTCGTCCTCGGCCACCGACGCCGGCGGTCGCCGCCCGGCGATCAGCGTGGCGTTCTCCAGGTGCCGGAAGGCGCGGGAGTTCATGACCGGAAGCGCGACCGCCGCATTCAGCATGCTGGTCACGAAGCGACGTCTGTTCTGCATGGGGTGGAAGGGTAGGAGGGTAGGATGGCAAACACAGACTACGTCTAAACGGCGGGTTGCGAAAGAACCCAAACGGAACAGGGCGTGCAGCCCACTGCACGCCCCGCTTCCGAATTTTGACTGTCTTACTGTCCGACTGTCCGACTGTCCGACTCTATTTTCTATCCTTGAACGCGTCGTACAACTCCGAATGCTTCGTCGTCAGCGGCACCGGCCGCCCGTCGATGAACAGGTACTTCGTGTCGGTGCGCGGTTCCAGCAGGTCGCCCGTGGTCACCACCACGTTGGCCACCTTGCCCACGTCCAGCGACCCCACCTGGTCGGCCACGCCGTAGATCTGCGCCGGCCACAGCGTCACGCTCCGAAGCGCGTCCTCCTTGCTCAGCCCGAAGCCGGCCGCCTCACCCGCCACGTAGGGCAGGTCGCGCATGTCCGGCGGCGACTCCCCGGAACTGATCGCGAACTGCACCCCTGCCGCCGCCAGCTTGCCCGGCGTCGAGAAGTTCACGTCGTAGGGCTCGTCCTCGTTCTCCGGCAGCTCGCGCACCCCGGTGAGCACCACCGGCACGTGATGGTCCTTCAGGTAGCCCGTCAGCTTGTAGCTCTCGCGCCCGCCCACGATCACCGGCCGGAGCCGGTTCAGCTCGGCGAACTCCACGGCCTTGCGGATGTCCGCCTCGCGGTCGGCGTTGAACATCACGAGCTGCTTGCCCTGTACCATCGGGATCATCGACTCGAGCACCACGTCGTGGTCAGGACGCGGCAGCGCGGTGTTGGCGTTGTACGCGTCCCACGCCTTGATGTAGGCGCGTGTGTTCGCGATCAGCGCCTCCAACGAATCCATCTGCTCTTTCTGCTGCTGCGCGGCATTGCCGCCGCGCCCACCCCCCCGCCCGAAGCCGCCGAAGCCGCGGCGCCCTCCGCCCGAACCGGGCAGCGTCACCACCATCGCGATGTCCTGCACCATCGACAGCTCCGGCGCCGTGGAACCCTCCAGCCGGATCAGCGCCGCCTGCCCCGACATCACCCCGCTGATCGGACGCGACACCGCCTGCGTGATCCCCACCACGCGCGTGATGGCGATGATGGCGCTGTGCGGGTTGATGCCGTAGAACGCCTGCGCGTTGGGGTTGAAGTCCCCCACCTCGGCGTCGTCCACCGTGGACGCGGCGCCCTGCCCGATCTCGGAGAGCCCGAGCATCGACGCGCCGTCCATCATGCCGGGGTACACGCTCAGCCCGGTGGCGTCGATCACCCTGGCGCCAGCCGGCACGCTGACGTTGGCGCCCACCGCCGTGATCTTCCCGCCGCTGATCACCAGCGTGCCCCGCGGAATCTCGGGACCCGACACCGGGAAGATGTGCGCGTTGGTGATGGCGAACGTGCCCTGCGGGCCGGCCGGCGGATTGACCACGCCGAATTGCGCCCGTGCCGCGGCCGGCGCGAGCGTCACCGCCGCTGCTACGGCGGCCATGCGAAGCATGCGTGGCATCAGCGGCTCCCTCCCGTGGTCTGTGGAACGATGCGCCCGCGTCCGCGTGCCGGCGCCGGCAGACGGTTCTCCGGCGCCTGTTCGAGTTGGGCCTTGAGCGCGGCCAGCGAATCGCGGCGCGCGATGTCTGCCTGGCGGTCGAACAGCTTCTCGCCGTCCACGTACGTCTGCTCCACGTGCGCGTACACGCTCAGCGGATCGGTGTCCCAGATGGCGAGGTCGGCGTCCTTGCCCACCTCCAGCGACCCCACCCGGTTCTGCACGCCCAGTTGCACGGCGCCGTTGTATGTGATCGTCTTGAGCGCCTCGGTCTCGGTGAGCCCGCCGTAGCGCATCTCCTTGGCCGCGTCGACGTTCAGACGCCGGGCACGCCCGTCGTCGTCGGAGTTGATGGTCGTCACCACGCCGTGACGCATCAGGATCGCCACGTTGTACGGAATCGCGTCCTCGGCTTCGATCTTGTAGCCCCAGCTGTCTTCGAAGGTCGACAGCATGTCGCCGTCCGCCGCCAGTTCGCTGGCGATCTTGTAGCCCTCCAGCCCGTGCTGGAACAGGATGTGGAATCCGAACTCCTTGCCCAGGTTGGCGAGCATCAGCATCTCGTCGGAGCGATAGGAGTGCGCGTTCACGATCCGCTTGTGCTCCAGGATCTGCACCAGCGGCTCGAGTTCCAGGTCCCGGCGCGGCGGCACCAGGTTCTTCGCGCCCTTTGCCACCGCGGCGTTGTAGGCGTCCCAGGTGGCCTTGTAGTCCTGGGCCCGCGTGAAGGCGTCGCGCAGCACCTCTTCCTGGCCCATGCGCGTGAACGGATACCGCCGCTCCTGCCCCGGCTGCAGCGGTGAGTTCTTGCGCGTCACGTTCTCGCCGAGCGCGAACTTGATGCCCGGCAGCGCGCCGGGAAAGATCATCGAGTCCACGGGATAGCCCCACCGCAGCTTCACCGTCACCGTCTGCCCGCCGATGGTGTTCGCCGAGCCGTGCAGCACGTTGATCGTGGTGACGCCGCCCGCCAGCTCGCGGTAGATGGCCGGAGAAGTGGGATCGAGCACGTCGATCATGTTCACCATCGACGTCACCGACAGCGTTCCCTCGTTCACCGCGTCGATCATCGAATGCGAGTGCGGGTCGATGATCCCCGGCATCACGTACTTCCCCGTCCCGTCCACCACCGTGGCGTCGGAGGGAGCGGTGAGGTTCTTCCCGATCTTCGCGATCTTCCCGTGTTCGATCAGGAGATCGGCGTTGTCCAGCGTCCCCCTGGTCACGGTCATGATCGTCGCGTTCTTGATGAGCGTGGGCTTGATGACGTGTGTCATCGCCATCTGCGCCCCTGCCGACGCCGTTGCGACGCCAAGCGCCGTAAACGCCCCAAGGAGCACCCGCAGTTTACCATTCGCAGTTTGAAGCAATCCGCTGTTGAATTTCATTCCGATTCCCCGCCGTTTCGGCCCTGCGCTGTTCATGCCCTGCGTGGTTTCGGCCCTGCGCTGTATGTGCCCTGCGTCGTCTCGGCCCTGCGCCGTTTCGAAGTGGTCGCCGTTTCTCATTTCGCACCTCCCCTGCCACCCCGTCCGCCCCTTCCATTCGTCGCCGTCACTTCTGGCCTGATCATCCTGCCGTCGATGAACAACGTCTCCACCTTCACGCCCGGTTCGAACAGCCCCCCGCGCGTGATCGTGAGATTCGCGATCTTGCCGGGCTCGATTGACCCGAGTTGTTGCTCGACCCCGAAGATCCGGGCGGGCGTGCTCGTCAACGCCTGAACCGCGGCGTCGGCGCTCAGCCCTTCCGACACCGTCTTCGCCGCGTTGCCCAGGAACTCCGCCCAGTTCGTGATCCCGCCGCTCGAGAACGCGAACGCCACGCCGGCGGCGGCCAGCTTGCCCGCCACCTTTGGGGCGTCGACGCGTTGTTCGAGCGTTCTCAGCAGCTGCGGCTCCGTGTCGGTGGCCGCGCGCGTCGGAAAGTCGAGCGACAGCAGCACCGGAATGCCCGACGCCTTGAGTTCCGGGATGCACTGGTCGGCCTCGGCGCCCCCGGCGATCACCGCCTTGAGTTTGAATTCATGCGCCAGCTTGATGGCGCGGTCGATCTCACGCGCCGAGTTGGCTTCGAAGATGACCGGCATCTGGCCGTTCACCACCGGTTGCATGGCGTCGAGTCCGGCATTCATGGTCGGGCGTTCCATGCCGCGCGGATTCCGGTCGTACATCGCCGTCCAGGTGCCGTAGCGTTGCGCGTCCAGCACTTCCTGCCGGAACGCCGCGAAGATGCCCATCAGCGAGCCGGGGTACCCGCCTCGGCCGAACCCACCACCGCCCCCGCGCCCTCCGCGGCTGAATGCCATCGTCATCGCGGCCGGTGATTTGACCACGGCGTCGGGCAGGTTCTCGTCGGACAGATCCACCAGGGCCGCGCGTCCGCGCAGGTAGCCGCTGGTGGGCGCCGACAGCGACGTGGTGATGCCGGCGCTGCGCGGGCCGTCGAACGTATGCTCGTCCACCTGCATGAGATCGACCGCCAGCACCTCGGGAGTGATTCCCCACGGGTGATCGGCGTCGGACCCCGGTTGCGGGCCCGAAGCCGCCGGTCTGGTCGCGCCGCCGGCGCCGCCTCGACCGCCGCCGTTCGGCGGTTCCGGCTGCGGGAATGCCGAGGCTGCTGAAGGCGTCGACCAACCCGGGGTAGACCGTGAGCCCGGATCCGTCGACCACGCGGGCGTCGGCCGGCGTGCTGACGTTGGCGCCCACGGCGGCGATCAATCCGTTGCGGATGACCACCGTGCCGCGCTCGATGGCCGGGCCGCTGCCCGGCACGATGCGCGCGTTGGTGATGGCGTAGGTCTCCGGTACGCTGCGCGCGGACGCCTGCGCCGCCAGTGGCCGGAGGGGAGCGGCGGTGGCGGCCAGCACGGCCGCAATCGCCCCCATGCGAAGGGAGGTGTGCATGCGGGAACAGCTCCTGTGGGACAGGTGGGAGCGGAGAACCTGTCGTCGGAATTCAGAATCCGCCAGTCGCCCCGAAGCGATAGTTGAGCACCAGGTTGAGCAGTGCCGAGTTGCGGGTGACGCCGTCCACGAACCCGAACCGGTTCACGTGCTCCACCCCCGCCTGCACGCGAACGCCCAGCCCACCGTTCAACTGCGGACCGTGCACCGTGAGCATGGCGCGCAGGCGCCGCTCCTGCGGCAGGTACTGGACGATGTGGACGAGCGACGTCTTCCCCGGGTCGTTCGACGCGTACTGGTTGTCGCGATACGCCTCGTCGGCCAATTCGAGCGTGGCGCCCGCGCCGTTGACCGCATTCCAGTCGAAGTACGCGTACCCCCCGTCGGCGTCCGGACCCAGCGGCTCGCCGAGCAGGAATCCGTCCACGGTGGGACCGTCACGGAATTCGCTGTGGCGATTGAAACGCGATCCGGTGTGATGAAACTCGAAGGTCGCGGCAAACTGGCCGTCGGCTCCCAACCGCGGCAGCGACAGTCCGAACACGTGGGCTCCGTCGTCCAGCCACACCGAGCTGCGCACGCGGCTGAAGTCGAAGTCATCGAGATCCATTTCCCAGTAGAGCTGCGCGTCGGCCAGTGCCCGTATCCGGTACTGCATCTCGAGGCCGGCCATGCTGTTCGAGAACTGAAATGGCCCGGTGTGCAGCGAGGGGAAGAAGAGCGCGTTCGCCACCCGTTTGAAGAAAGTAGCCTTGGGCGCCCCTGCGCCTCCCATGAAGTTGAGCGTGCTCAGGCCGAGTTCGAAGTCGGCCGTTGGCTGAATGCTCCACTTGTACCCGACCAGCTTCGTATGCGGGAAGTACGTCCGCGGACCCAGATCGGCCAGGAAGATGGTCGCCGAGTTGGCGCCGAACACGCGGAGGAATCCGGGCAAAACCCATGGCCGGTCGTTGGCCAGCCGGATCATGTCGAGGCCCGGCGCGTTCGCCGACAGGAACAATTTGGAATGCCGCGAGAGCCCCCACTCCAGGTGCTGCCTGCCCACCGAAACCACCACGTTGGAAAGCTGCGTGCTGGCCGAGAGTTCCTGGAACGACAGGGTGTGCTCGCCCGAGAACGACGAATCGTTGGACAACCGAAATCGCGGATGCGCCTCGATCATCACGTGCGGGCCGATGGCAAAGTGGTGCCAACTCTCCAACGCCACCGTGGAGCCCTGCATCACGTCTCGGCCCCCCGACTGCGCCTCGAGCGCCAGCGGCGCGATGAAGGCGTGCGTTGCGCCGCCCGCTCCGTTGGCCGGGGGCACCCAACGCGGCTGTTCGTTGGTGCTCGTCCCCATGAGCGCGATGGCGTCGATGAATCGCGCGGCCACCGGGCTCGCCAAATCAGGCGCAGCCGCTCCGTCGGTGAACCGTGCGGCGAGGTCGTCGATCGCTCGACGCAGCGCGGGGCCGACCCGGCCCGGCTCGGACGCGGCGGCGTTCCGCTGTACCTGACGGACGATGGCGGCGAACTCGTCGCGCGTGTACGGTCGCTGCCCCGTGAGCATCGTGTCCACCAGTCCGGCACCGGCCAATTGATCAACCGCGGCGTATGCGGGATCGCCCATCGGCACGATCACGGGGGCCTGGGCGCCGGCCACGCGAGCGGAAAGGCAGAGCGCGGCGATGGTGCAGAGCAAGGATCGGAAAATCATGATGGCCTGAACCTAATGCGCCCGTCGGCGGAATCGGCAGAGGCGCGCTCACAAAGACCGAACCCTGGGGTCAGGCTGTCGGACCGTCGGACCGTTCGGCTGTCCGACCATTGACCTCCCCTACACACCGTCTCAACGCTCCAACCGCCTCCACGCACAGTTTCGTCCCCGCCTCCGATTCGATGATCCCCAGCGCCCGCTCCCGCTCCATCCCTACCCGGTATGGGCGGTCGGTGGTCAGCGCATCGTAGATGTCGGCCACCGTGAGACAGCGGGCCGCCGCATCGAGCGCGTCGCCCGTGAGGCCATACGGGTACCCGCTGCCGTCGAGCTTCTCGTGGTGCAGCGCTGCGGTCCACGCGAAGTCGCGGAACGCCGTCACCCGGTCCAGAATGGCGTGGCTGTTCGCGGGATGCCGTTCCATGGCGGCTCGCTCTTCGTCGGTCAATGCGCCCGGTTTGTCGAGAATGCGATTTGACACGCCGAGCTTTCCGATGTCGTGGAGCAGTCCGGCGCGGTAGAGTCGCCGGATCTCCTCTTCGTCGAACCCCATCGTACGCCCCATCGCCACGGCGTAGTCGGCCACGCGGCGTGAATGTTCGAAGGTGAAGGGCGACTTGGCGTCGATGATGTCGGAGAACGCGCGCGCCACCTCGTCCAACCCCTCGTCGTCCACGAACCGCACGCGGTCCGCGGGCTCCTCGGCGAGCACCAGTGCCGTGACGTCTTCGCTCTGCAGGGCGCGCCACCAGGCGCGGTCCCGCTGCCAGCCGTCGACGATCGACACCAGGCCGGGGTCGAACCACCGGCCGTTGCGCGCCCGGGCCACGGCGATCGCGCCGTCCACCCCCTCCGCATCGTGGAATGCCTCCACCGTCTGCGCGAGGTTGGCAATGCGTGCCAGAAGGGGAATGTCCTCCCCGGCCAGCCCTTCGGCGTACCCCAGTCCCGACCAGTGTTCGTCCAGCGACCGGATGGCCCCCGCCGTGGCCTCGGGAAATCCGAGTCGTCCGGCGATCGCGGCGCCGCGTTCACAGCGCAGCGTGATCAACTCCCGCGTCATGTCCTCCGTGCGCGCGATGACCAGGAATTGGCGGACGCGCCTGAACAACGATTGCCCCCGCGCCACGTTGCGCGCGGTGTGCAGGGCCAGCCGCACGCGCTGGTGCCAGTCCACCAGCTTCATCCGCGCCTTGGTCTCGTTGTCGTCCGACCCGAACAGCGCCGCCATGCGGGAAGCGTTGCCCGAACACCCGGCGTCCTTGAGCAGCAGGGCGTAGTAGAGGGCGGAAAGGTCTTCAGCGCCCAGTCCCATCTCCCGGCCCAGACGCATCCCGATGAGGCAGGAGCGCATGGTGTGCCCCACCGGAGCGCCTTCCGTGAGGTCGAGTGCATGCGAGAGCGCGGAGAGAACTTCGGAGAGGCTTACTCTAACTGGCAATAGTCGGTCGGTAGGTCGGTAGGTCGGTAGGTCGGTGCGTCGGTAGGTCGGTGCGTCGGTAGGTCGGTAGGTCGGTGCGTCGGTAGGTCGGTAGGTCGGTAGGTCGGTACGCCGTTTCGGCCCTGCGGTGGTGAGGCGGTGTTCCAACTCGCTGTCTTCTGTCTTCCCTTTCCCCGCAGTTTCGGCCCTGCGCTGTTCATGCCCTGCGCAGTACCGGTCCTGCGTTGTTTCGGCCCTGCGCCCTTTCTCAGTCCCGCCCCTTATCGGATGTGTTTATACATCAAATCAATCAGTTCGTCGTACATCCCTTCCGCCTCTTCATCGCCCTTTCTGATCGCCGTTGCCGCGCAGTGCCGCAGGTGGTTCCTCATCAACTCCCGCCCCACTGCCCGCAGCGCTTCCTGTACCGAGGAGAGCTGGGTCAGAATATCCGCGCAGTACCGCTCCTCCTCGACCATCCGCTGCAGCCCGCGCACCTGGCCTTCGATCCGCTTCAGCCGGCGGAGGTTCTTGCCCTTGATCTCCGGATCGACCGCCACCGCATGCCGCCCACCCGCGCCGTCGGGCGGCGTGCCGCAGGCGCAGGTGGCCGTTCCGTCGACGGCGGTCGCGCTGCCGTTGCTCTGGTGCTCCATGCTCATGCGATCCTCACTCTGCGCAGCCGCAGGCTGTTCGTCACCACGCTCACCGAGCTGAACGCCATGGCGCCGCTCGCGATCACCGGACTCAGTTGAATGCCGAACGCGGGGTACAGCGCGCCGGCCGCGATCGGGATACCGATCACGTTGTAGATGAATGCCCAGAACAGATTCTGCTTCATGGTGCCCATCGTCTTCCGCGACAGCTCGATGGCCTGGGCGACGCTCCGCGGATCGCCGCGCATCAACGTCACGTCGCCGGCCTCGATGGCCACATCGGTTCCCGTCCCGATGGCGAACCCGACGTCGGCCTGCGCCAGCGCCGGCGCGTCGTTGATCCCGTCGCCCACCATACCGACTACACGTCCTTCCTGCTGAAGCTCGCGCACCGCCGCCACCTTGCCCTCCGGCAGCACGCCGGCGATGACGCGGCTGATGCCCGCCTGCTTCGCGATCGCTTCGGCCGTGCGCTGCGTGTCGCCCGTGAGCAGCACCGTGTCGATTCCCATGCGGGTGAGCGCCTTCACTGCCTCGACCGTGGTGGCCTTGATCGGGTCGGCCACCGCAATCAGCCCCGCCAGTTCGCCGTCGGCGGCCACGTAGGCCGGCGTCTTGCCCTCGCCGGTGAGCCGCTCCGCCGCCTCGGCCAGCGCCGACACGTCGATGGCGTACTGCTCCATGAGCGCCGCGTTGCCCACGGCGAGCGCCGTGCCGTTCACCACGGCCGTGACGCCATGTCCGGCAACTGCCTGGAAGCCTTCGGCATCGGAGAGCGTGAGGCCTCGCGCTCTGGCCCTCTGCACGATGGCGTCGGCCAGCGGATGCTCGCTCTGGCGTTCGGCGCTGGCCACCAGCGCCAGCAGCGCGTCCTTCGCCCTTTCGCTGTTCGTAGTTTCGCCGTCCGTAGTTTCGCCGTTCGTCGTTCCGCTGTTTGACTGTCCGACTGTTATGACATCCGTAACCGTCGGCCGCCCCTCCGTCACCGTCCCCGTCTTGTCCAGCACCACGACGTCGATGTCGTTGGCACGCTGCAGCGCCTCGCCGCCCTTGAACAGCACGCCGAGACTCGCGCCCTTTCCCGTAGCCACCATCATCGCCGTTGGCACCGCGAGCCCCATGGCGCACGGGCACGCGATGATCAGCACGGCCACCGCCGCGGTCACCGCGTGCACCACCAGCATACCGTTCTGCGTACCCTGCGTGTTCTGCGGCAGCAGTATCCAGAGCCCGAAGGTGATCAGCGAGAGCGCGATCACGGTGGGCACGAACACGGAACTGACGCGGTCGGCCAGATTCTGGATCGGCGCCCGCGTACCCTGCGCGTCGCGCATCAGTTGGACGATGCGGGCCAGCGCGCTGTCGGCACCGAGCGTCGTGGCGGTGATGCGGATGGCGCCGGTGCGGTTCATCGTCCCGCCGTACACGCGGTCGCCGGCGTTCTTCGCCACCGGCATCGATTCGCCGGTGAGCATCGACTCGTCCACGGCCGTGCCGCCGCTGGCCACGTCGCCGTCCACCGGCACCCGTTCGCCGGGACGCACCAGCACCAGTTCCCCGTGCCGCACCTGCTCCACGGGCACGTCGACTTCCTGCCCGTCGCGCATCACGCGGGCCGTCCGCGGTTGCAGATCGGCCAGGGCGCGGAGTGCTTCCGACGTCCGCTGCTTGGCCCGCGCCTCGAACAGGTTGCCGAGCAGGATGAGCGCAATGATCGCGTCCACCGCTTCGAAATAGATGTGCGGCTGAACGCCCCGCGCCAGAAACGCCCCGGGCGCGATGGTGGCCGCCACCGAGAACAGGTATGCGGCCCCCGTGCCCACCGAGATGAGCGTGTTCATGTCGGAGCCGCCGTGCTTGAGCGCGCTCCATGCCCGTGTATAGAAGTGGCGGCCCGCCCAGACCATGACGAAGCTGGTGAGCACCAGCAGCGCCCACCGGATCAGCGTGTTGCTCTCGCTCATCGTCCCCATCGAGAGCCCCATGGCGACGGCCGCCGCCGCAAGCGCGACGATCACCTTGCGCGTGAGCGCCTGCACTTCGTGCGCGTGAGCGCGCTCGGCCTCCTCCTGCTCCTCGAATGCTCCCTTGGTATTCGCGGGCAGCTCCGCGCCGTACCCGGAGTCGCGAATCGCGTCCACCAGCTGCTCGGCCGATATCGTGCCCGGGTCGAACGACACCGTGGCGTTGTTCAGCATCAGATTCACCGTCGCGTCGGCCACTCCGGGCGTGCGCGCCAGCGTCCGTTGCACCCGCGCCTGACAGGCGGCGCAGGTCATCCCCGTGACCGGAATGACCAGCCGGGTCTCAGCCGTCTTCTCGGTCGTAGCGGTACTCGTCATCGCTTCACCTCTGAGGACTGATCAACATACCCCATGGGGGTATAGTGACTGGTCGTGAGAGGGAAGTCAATCTGGGGTCGATGGTCGGCAGTCAGCGGTAGGCACAAATAGAACGGGTATGCGTTGACGCATACCCGTTTATTTACATCACATAGGTTACCCAGAGAACCTACCGCCCGAACAACGCCGCCGCCGCAGTCAGTCCGGCCACGACCTTCACCCATCCGCTCGGGCCGATGGCACCGCGAAACTTCTTAGTGGCAATATTGCCGGTTAGCGCGTCCGCGAATTCACCCGCCGTCTTCCAACGGTCGTCCCGCTCCTTGGCCATGCACCGCTCCACCGCCTGCACCAGCGCTTCGGGCGCGTCGGGCGCGAGTTCGCCCAGTGGGGGCGGCGTGCGCACGATGTGCTGCGCCGCCAGCACTGCGAAGTTGTTGCCGTGAAAGGGGAGGTTTCCCGAGAGCATCAGATAGCCGAGTACCCCGAGGGAATAGACGTCGCTGCGACCGTCCAGGTCCGCTTCGCCCGCCGCCTGCTCGGGCGACATGTAGTGCGGCGTCCCGAACGTATGCGCCCGCTCCCACTCGTCGGGGCTCGCGTCGCGCAGCCTGGCAACACCGAAGTCGGTGAGCCGTGCCCGCCCCGTGCTCCGCTCGATCAGGACGTTCTCGGCTTTCAGATCGCGATGCAGCATCCCCTCGCGGTGCGCATACTCCAGCGCCTCGGCCAGGTCGTACAGCACCTGCGCCGCCTGATCCGCCGGCAGCCTCGAGCCCGTCCGCAGCCGGTCGGCGAGCGACGCCCCCTGCACGTACTGCATGACGATGTACACCAGCTCGTGGTGTTCACCGAGCGTGTACACCGGGACGATGCCGGGGTGGCTGAGCCGCGCCGTCAGGCGCGCTTCGCGGCGGAAGCGCTCGCGATGATCTTCGGAATCCACGAACTCGTGCCGCAGCACCTTGATCGCCACCGTGCGGTGCAAGGCGACGTCGCGCGCCAGGAACACGACGCCCATCCCGCCGCGCCCGAGTTCACGAACTACCTGATACTGGCCGTTGACGCCCGCTTCCAACCGCCGCCGTTCCACTTGGGAATCGACGTCTGGTAGAAGTTCTGGGTGTGTGGTCAGTTGTTCGGTCATCTGAAAACTCGGTTGCTCTTCCGGTGAGACACCGCGGTGCCTCATTGGGTTTGCCCGGTGGACGGTGCAAGCCCCTGTGCTGTTAATACGAGAGCAATCGAGTTTTGGTTGCAGCACCCGGTTTCCCGGCATCGCCGTGCGAAAACCGCAGACGACGGTGCGGACACTGCAGTCCTATCGCAATCCTTTGACCACCGCCTCCGGCCGCCCCGCCACCACGTGCAGGACGAGCGTTCCCGTCTTCAGCCCGGTGGCGGTCATCGTGACCGTCATCACACCGGGCTCCGTCGCACGCACGATGGCCAGCCCGCGTCCGTTGAACGCCGCACGATGGTCCATGTGATACGGCTCGTGGTTCAGCAGATCCCCGTTGTCCAACGCCACGATCCGCCCGCCCGCCCCCGTCACCGCCACGTGCACCATGTTGCCAGCGGTCGGCACCACCGTACCCGCCGAGTCCACGATCTCGAATCGCACCAACCCCACGTCGCGCGGATCGGCGGTGATCGTATCGCGGTCCGCCACGAGACGCACCGCCGCCGGCGCGCCGGCGGTGCGGACCTCGGCGTGACACACTTCGTGTCCGTCGCGTTCGCCCACCGCGCGCAACACCCCCGGCTCGTACGGCACGTCCCACTCGAGATGCAGGTCGTTGGTCGTCATCGCCACATGCGGGCCGGCGTACGAGTTCCATCCGCCCGACGTGCCCGGCGCCGGGAACTGCAGCCGCTTCTCGCCCAGCGAGCGGCCGTTGAGGTACAGCGTGACGCTCGTGCAGTTGGTGTACGCGAGCACCGGGATCACCTGACCCTCGCGTCCCGGCCAGTTCCAGTGCGGGAACAGGTGCAACACCGGACGGGTGGTCCACAGACTCTGATACAGGTAGAACGAATCCTTGGGGCGGTCGGTGATGTCCAGCGCGCCCGAGTCGAAGCCCTTGCTCGGCCAGCGCGCCTCGCCGAGGTAGTCGAGGCCGGTCCACATGAAGTCGCCGGAGAAGTAGTCGTGCGTGGCGATCCACTTCTGCAGCCGCTCCGCGCGCAACATGCCCGACGTGTAGTTGGGCTGCACGGCCGCGCTGTCGTCGCCCAGCGAGTAGCGGTTGTCATATGCATTCTCTGCCGGCGCGCTCTCGGTGCCCACCATCTTCCAGTCGGGATGCGCGTGCCGGTCCTCCTCCGCGAACAGCTCCCGCCGTTCGTGCCAGCGGTCCACGTAGTTGTAGCCCACCACGTCCTCGGCGTTCAGGAACGCCGTCAGGGCAGGGTGTCCATCCGCGGCGATCTGGTCGTTGCCGGTGGTCACCGGCCGCGTCGGATCCTGACTGTGGAACAGGCCGACCAGCCGTTTCAGGATCGTCACGCCTTCCGGTGTCGACTGTTCGCCGATCTCGTTGCCCGCGCTCCACAGCACCACCGACGGATGGTTGCGGTCGCGGTGGATGAAGTCCGTGACGTCGCTGTCGGACCAGGTGGCGAAGAAGCGATGCGAGCCGTAGGGCACCTTCCCGTAGGTCCATTCGTCGTACATCTCGTCCATCACCAGGAACCCCAACCGGTCGCACAGGTCGAGGAACTCGGGCGCCGGCGGGTTGTGCGAGGTGCGGATGGCGTTCACGCCCATCGCTTTCAGCGAATCCAGCCGCGCCTCCCAGATGCGCTCCGGCACGGCCGCGCCCACCGCGCCCCCGTTCTGGTGTACGTTCACGCCATGCAGCTTCACCGGCTGGCCGTTGAGCAGAAATCCGCGGTCCTTGTCGAACTCAATGGTGCGGATGCCGAACGTGGTCTCCGTCGTGTCCACCGCGCGCGTGCCCTCCAACACGGTGGTGCGCAGTGAGTAGAGCGCCGGCGACGCCACCGACCAGAGCATCGGCGACTCGACGCGCAGCCGCTGGTCGAGTTCAACCGCGGCGCCCGCGGCGAGCGAGAACGCGGTGTCGCCCCGCGCCACTTCGTGCCCCGCGTGGTCCACGACCACCGTGCGCAGGGTGCCGAGCCGCGTGGAGTGCTCGTCGTTCTGCACGCGCGTGCGCACCGACACCAGCGCGCGCGCCGAGTCCGCGTACGGCGTGGTCACGTACACACCCCAGTGCGCCACGTGCAGCGGGTCCACCATCGTGAGCCACGTGTGCCGGTAGATTCCGCTCCCCGTGTACCAGCGGGAGTTCGGTTGCAGCGAATTGTCCACGCGCACGGCCACCACGTTCGTGCCCGCGCGCAATTCCTTCGTCACGTCGTACGACAGGCTCGTGTAGCCGTACGGCCGGTGGCCCACGTGCACGCCGTTGACCCAGACGTCGCTGTTCATGTAGATGCCGTCGAACTGCAGCCACACCTCGTGGCCCCGCCACCCCGCCGGCAGGCGGAACAGCTTTCGGTACCAGCCGATGCCCGTGGGCAGATAGGCGCCGCGGCCGCCCGCCGGTGCGTTCTCCGTCGGCGTGCCCTCGATACTCCAGTCGTGCGGCAGATCCACGCGGCGCCACGCGTGATCGTCGAACCGGACCCGCTCGGCGCCCGCCGGGTCGCCCAGCGTGAACCGCCAGCCGGGATCCATGGACAGGCGCTCCCGCTGTGCCGCCGCCGTCGACGGCGCGCCGCCGAGACCGAGCGCGGCTGCGCCGAGTGTGAGAACGAGATCGCGGAACAGCCGGCGCATGATCGTTCTCCCTGGAATCAGCGTTTGGCGGCGTGCAGGAAGTGCTCGGCCACGATCGCCGGCTGCTCGAGCACCCGCTTGGCCTGCGCGTCCATGGCCAGCCGCATGAACTCGCCCATGCTCCACACCAGCGGCGTGGCGCTTCCCGTGCCCTGACCGAACACGAAGTGCACGCGGGTGGGGTTGGCCCGGTCCCACACCTGTTCGGGGATCATGCCCCCGTCGTTGGCGAAGTCGAGCATCGCCTGCAGATAGGGGGCCGGGTTCGCGCCCGCGGCAATCTCGTACTCGCCGCGCTCCCCGGCGAAGATCGGCCACAACCGGCCCTTGCCCTCACCCAGCCAGGGACCGCCGAAGTACGTCTCGCCGTACCCGTCGTGGTTGTAGCGGTAGAAGTCCGGCCCGTTGGGCGTCTGCACGCGAATCGTCGCGTCGATGACCTTGAGCGAGTTCACGATCGTCGGGTCGTCGGCCGGACGGATGCCCATGCGCACCAGCTCGATGAATCCCTGGTCCACCACGTCGCGCTCGTCGTGCACACCGCTCCCGTTGCGCGTGTCCAACTGATAGCCGTCGTTGGGATCGGTGTTGTTGTCGATGCGCATGTAGTAGCCCATCCCCGGCTTGCCGCCCTTCAGGTGGCCCGTCGTGGTCACCATCCACGACTCCACGTGCGCCGCCCAGTCGTCGGCCGTCTTCATGTACCGGGCCGCGTCGTCGGACGCGCCGTTCTGCTTGGCGATCTCCGACGCGCACACCAGCCCCGCGATCTCGGCGGCGATCGTGGATGGCGAATAGCCCGGCACCTCCTCCCACCGCTCCTGCTCCGTGGCCGGACCGTGCGCCAGCACGAACTCCGCCGCCGGCCGGATGTGCTTTTCCCACGTGTCGTGGTCGGTGAGCCCGAGCTGCCAGGCCAGCACGATGGGGTACGACTGCTCGTCCATCTGGATGCCCGTCCAGTACGGCTTCCCGTCCAGCCAGCTGTTCTGCGGGAATCGGCCGTCCTTCTCCTGCTGCACGTCGAACAGGTAGCGCGCCGCGCGCCGCGCCGTGGCGGTGTCGCCCGCCACCATGAGCGAGGTGGCCGCCTCGTACAGGTCGCGCGCCCACACCAGGTGGTAGCCGCCCACGGTCGGCTTGTCCGCCGGGACCGCGTAGCCCCACGGAATGCTCATCGAGGCGATGATCGCGCCGCGGTACGTCTTGTCCTCGTGCGCCCGCACGACCATTGCCGCAAGCTGGAACTCCTTCTCGTACGCCGGCTGGACGTGGTGCAATCCGGCCACGTAGCGATGCCATCCCTCCGCATACGACCGGCTGGCCGCGGCGAACCCCGTGGCCATTCCGGCTTTCGCCTCCGCCAACGCCGAGGCCGTGGTGCTCCCGAACCCGAGGGCCAGCGTGAAGTGCCCGGGACGCGCGATCCGTCCCACCTGCACCACGTGCCCGTCGCCCGCGCTCGTGTAGTGCCAGTTCAGCCGGCGGTGCAGCAGCAGGTCGGTGTAGGCGTCGTTCACCCCCGCGTACCCGTTCGACGTCTCGCTGAATCCGCCGCTGGCAATGAGCGCCGAGGCCAGCGTGTCCTTCGACGTCACCAGCGCTCCGTTCTCCGTGGCGGCGCTGTTGCCGTAGCCCGCGTTGCCGAGCGCCGGTTCGTAGATCGCGTACAGCGCGTCGCCCGCAGGCCCGGAGAAGGTCACGTCGATGAGCAGGGTGTTGTGCGCGGGATCGGTGGTGTACGTCTTGGTGATCGTGAACCGGCCCGCCGAATCCGTGCTCGTCTGCCGGAACAGCAGCGCCTGGCCGTCGATCCGCGTGATGCGGTGCTTCATGTCGCGCGACTCGATCCACACGTGCCGGCCGTCGCTCACCGCGAACTGCAGCCCATGCACGTCGGCCATGTCCACCCGCGGGTAGTAGACCTCGGTGAGCACACCGCCCTGGAGCGTGAACCACACCTTGGAGGCGGTCGTCACCGACGTCCCGATGCCGTCCTTCGCGGCGTCGGTCCAGGTCGGCTGCTCGCCGGGACCGCCCGGCGCCGCCTGCGCCTCGGCGGCGGCCGGCGCGACCAGCGCCGCGCACAGCGCCAGCAGTCCCCACCAGTTGCGTCTCGTCATCGTCTCTCCCGTGTGGCGCGCGGATCGCGCGTCCGTTGGTTCACCGGCTTGGTTTCGACAGGGGATGGATCAGCGCGAACACCAGCGTCTCGTGTCCGCGCAACGTCTTCGCTGGAACGTACGCCGTAATGCGGCCGTGCGGGGCCACCTCGAGGGGCGGGGCCGCCGCCGTGCCCAGCAGATCGCGCGGCTGATAGCGGCCGGCCGGCAATCCGACGCCGTCGCTTGCCAGCGACACCCCGGCGACCGTCGAATCGGACAGGTTCGCCACCACCAGCACCGCATGTCCGTTCCACGTGCGTCGCACGTAGGACGCCACGTGGGGATCGCTGGCCCGCAGCAGCGTCAACCGTCCGGACGCGAGCGCATCGTTCCCGGCGCGCAGGTGGATCAGCCGCCGGTACAGGTTGAGCAGCGACCCGGGCTCGTGGTTCTCGCCCGCCACCGTGGCCGTCAGCGAATCGGGCTGGGCGCTCTCCCATGGGTGCCCGGTGGTGAAGCCGTAGCCGGCCTCCGGCGCCCACTGCATCGGCGTGCGCAGCCGGGGATCGGGCTTGTCGCCCGTCATCCCGATCTCCTCGCCGTAATAGACGTACGGCAGCCCCGGCAGCGTGAGCAGCAGCGTGGCCGCCTGCTTCGCGGCCGGCACACTGCCCCCGAGAATCGTCATGATCCGCGTGCCGTCGTGGTTGCTCAGCAGCGGCGACCAGCGGTACGAGGGCTCGGCGCGCTCCAGCTTCACGTAGTCGGTGAACATGCCGCCCACCGTTCCCCGCTTCACCGCCGTCCGGAGCGAGTCCGCCAACTCGAAGGTGAAGTAGCCGGTGAGTTGGTGGGGATAGTAGGTGAGCAGTGTGTCCAGCGGATCCCAGACCTCGCCGATCGTGTACGCGTGCGGATCGATGCTGTCGATGAATGCCTGATACGACCGCAGGTAGGCGTGCGTCCCCGCGCAGTCCTTCAGGCACGTGCCCTGTTCGACCAGATACTGCACGGCGTCGAGTCGGAACCCGTCGACGCCCATCGTGCGCAGCCAGTACGCGGCGATCTTCTTGCCCTCGGCGCGCACCGCCGGCGTGTCGTAGTTGAGGTCCGGCATCTGCGCCGAGAAGATACCGTAGTAGTACTCGTCGCGAACGGGAGACTTGTGCCAGGCCGGTACGCCCCACGGTCCGTTGCCGTGCGGCTCGGGCGAGAAGCGGTACCACGAGCGGTACGGCGAGTTCGTGTCGCGCAGCGCCGCCTGGAAGTGCGGGTCGCGATTGGACGTGTGGTTCAACACCATGTCCACGATCACCTTGATGCCACGCTCGTGTGCCGCGGCCACGAACCGCTTGAAATCCGCGTTCGTGCCGTAGTCCGGGTTCACGCGGTAGTAGTTGGTGACGTCGTATCCATGGTAGCTCGGCGATTCGGTCACGGGCATCAGCCAGATGCACTTTGCGCCCAGGTCGGTCTTCGACTTCGGATTTCCGTCGTTGATGTAGTCGAGCTTGCTGGTGAGCCCGTTCAGGTCGCCGATGCCGTCGCCGTTGCTGTCCTTGAACGACCGGATGAACACCTCGTAGCAGACGGCGCCGCGGGTCCACGCCGGCGCGGCGTAGTCGACGAACGTCTGGGATGCCGGCCGCACCGCCTGCTGTGCCGCGGCCCGCGGCGCCGCGGTCGAGACCGCCCCGACCGCGCCGAGCAGGACGCCCATGATCTGCGCTGTTCGCATCGTGCTACTTCCGGCTTGCCGCATCGATCGCAATCGCCGAGTTGGCCGCCAGTTGAAGGTGAATCGTGCTCGTCGAGTCCACCGCCACGCTGTCGCCGGCGCATGCCGTGCCCGCCAGCCCGCCGGTGAGCAGATCGCAGTACGTGCCCGGCGCCATGCCGGTAGCCACCGTGGTATCCACGGCCGCATTCTCGCGGCTGATCGCCACGAAGCCCTTGTCGCCGCGCGAGAAGGCGATCGCATTGGCGCCATCGTCCCACCAGTCGGTAATCGCCGTCCCGGCCACCAGGTGCCGGAACCCGACCATCGCTTCGATCATCGGGTCGCGATGCTCGCACACCCAGTCGCCTTCCAGCGCCGTCTCGAGACTCGACGCGCACGTCACCGGATACGTGTTGCCGTTGGCATCGGAGGGTGGGCCCTTGGAATTTTCCAGCGGACGCGAGAAGGCGTAGTTCGAAAGGATCTTCGGATACCCGTACGGCTGCGCGAGCATCCACACGTTGGCCAGCCGGAAGGTCTGGCCGTCGCGATAGCTGATCCGCCCCACGTCGTGCTGGGTGTCGTGGTTCTCCAGGAACACCACCGCCTTGTCGGACGGCATCAGCCCCCACGCGGCGGCCGAGAACTGGCTTCCCGGCGGCCCGTTGGGATCGAGCTGCGAGATGTGCTGGCCGCCGAGCCCCAGGAACTTGTCGCCCACGCCCTGGAAGGTGAACTCCGTGATGTCCGCCGCGCCCCCGCTGGTATACGCCTCACCGTAGTAGTCGCGCGGTGAGAGCGCCTCGCCCGGCCCACTGCTGATTTCGAGGAAATAGTACGGGATCTGCAGCCCCTGCGCCTTCACGGTGGAATCGACGATCGACAGGATGTCGTCCAACTCCACCTGCTGGATGTGCTTGGCGGCGTCGATGCGGAACCCCGCCACGCCGAGCCGCACCAGTTTGATGAGGTAGCCGGCGATCGTCTGCTGCACGTACGGAAGGCCGGTGTTGAGATCGGGCAGGCCCAGCAGCTCGCAGTCCTGCACGTTGGCGGCGTTCGAGTAGTCGGTGACGGTGCACGGCGTATGGAAATCGGCCGGCGTGTACAGTCCCGGATAGTCGTACTTCGTGTATGCCGTCCCGGCGCTTCCCACCCCGGGGCTCGGGTAGTTCGTCATGTGATTGATGACGGCATCCACGTAGATGTCCACGCCCGCGGCCTTGCAGCGCTGAACCATGTTCACGAACTGCGTGCTATCGCCCGATCGGCTGCGCGCGAGGCTGTAGCTCACCGGCTGGTAGCGCTCGCTCCAGTCGTGCGTGGGCGTGATGCTGTGTTCTTCCGGCGGCGACACCTGGACGGCCCGATAGCCCACGGGCCCCAGCACCTGCTCGCACTCGTTGGCGACGTCTGCCCACGGCCATTCGAATAGTTGCACGAACACGTCGCCCGCCGCCATGTGCCCGCTCGGGCGGTAGGTGGGCGCGAGCGTGGGCCGCCCGGCCGGCGGGAGTCCGGTGAGCGGCGGCGCCGTCGGATGGCCGCCGCATGCCCCACCGGCCAGCATCATGACGATGCTGGCCGGCAGGTACATCACGAAGCGTCTCAGCCGGACCCGGAGGCCGGCGAATGCTCCAAGAGAAGTCTGGAGTCGCGCTGCTCAGTACCCCGGGTTCTGTTTCAGATTCGGGTTCGCCACGAGTTCCGACTCGGGAATCGGATACAGATCGCGGAAGCCGTCGGTTGCCGTGCCGGCCTGTGTGCCGCCCTTCCAGGCCCACAGGTAGCTGCCGCCGGTGAACTCCCCGAACCGGATCAGGTCCGTGCGCCGGTGCGCTTCCCAGAGCAGTTCACGTCCGCGCTCCGCCAGAATGAAGGGCAGCGTGAGCTGCGCGTCGGTGATGTCGCCGGACGTACCGCCGTACGCGCGCTCGCGCAACGCGTTCACGTACGCCAGCGCCTGGGCCCGCGATCCGCCGCCGCCACGCAACTGCGCTTCGGCGTAGATCAGGTAGGCGCCCGCCAGCCGGAACATCGGGAAGTCCGTGTCCACGAATCCGGGGTTCGACCCCGGCTGGCCCGTCGATGTCACGTTCGTGAACTTCGGCGCCGCCACTCCGTTCTGGAAGTTGGAGATGGCGTCCATCGAGATCGTCTGGCCGGTGGTATCGAAATACGCCGCCCGGCTGTCGCCGGCGCTGTAGAAGTTGTAGGCCTGCGGCTTGAGCCGGATGCCCCACCAACAGCCGTCGATTCCGTACGTCGCGTTGTTCATGCTCCCGCCGCACTCGGCGTGCACGAGGAAGTTCACGCCGCCGTACGTCTGTTCGTGCAATCCGTCCTGCGGGATCGCGAAGATGATCTCCGGCGATGTGTTGTTGTCCGCCTCGAACATGTGGCGGTAGTTCGGATCCAGGGAGTAGGCCCCGGAGCTGATCACCGCCTGCGCTTCCGTCAATGCATCGGTCCAATCCGGCGTGCCCGTGTAGACGCCCGCGTTCAGGTACACATTGGCCAGCAGCATGTCGTCCGCCGGCCCCGTGGCGCGGCCGTAGGTGCTCGGACCGGGCTGGGGCAGGGAGTCGTGGATCGCCTTGAGTTCGCTCACCACGAAGTTGTAGATGTCCGTCCGCGTGGCCTGCTTGGGCGGCGTGGAGCCGAGCGAATCCTTCTCGGTCACCAGCGGGATGTTCCCGAACATGTCCATGCCGTGCCAGTAGCTCAACGCGCGCAGGAACCGCGCCTCGGCGCGGTACTGCCCGATCTTCGCCTTGAGTGCCGGCGTGACGCTCCGCCCCGCCAACGCGGCGTCGTCCGTCTCCCGCAGGAACTCGTTCGCCATGCCCACCTGGAAGTAGATGCGGTAGTACATGGCGACCACGAACGAGTTCGACGCGGCCCAGAGCTGGGTGTTCATCTCCGGCAGGCCGACGTCGTTCCAGGCGATGGCGGCCTCGTCGGTCGGCAGCTCTTCCGCCTCCCAGTACAGGCGCAGGTACTGCGAGAAGCCCTCGTCGATGCCCGAGATGTCGGGGTTCCCCGCCGGTCCCTGCTGCCCGCTCACCGCCAGGCCCGCGTAGACCTTGGCCAGGAACGCCTGGTAGGAGTTCGGGTCGTTGAACACGTTGGCACTCGTGATCGTGCTTTTCGGCTCCACGACCGTGTTCGTGCAGCCGGCGCCGCCGACCAGCATCGCCACGGTGGCGAGAGCGATCATTCTATGATTGATCTTCATGAGTTCCGTCCGTTTCCGAATCGTCGAATGAATGGTCACACGCTCAGAACACGACGTTGACGCCGGCGGTGAATTGGCGCGAGCGAGGATAGATGTTGTTGTCGATGCCGTTCAGGCCGGCCGTCGGATCGACACCGCTGTACGGTGAGACCGTGAACACGTTCTGAACGGTTCCGAAGATTCGCACCGGCTGGCCCTGGTACTTCAGCCGGTAGCCGAGGGTGATGTTGTCCATGCGCAGGAACGACGCGTTCTGGACGTAGTAGTCCGACAGGTACTGCGGCGACGTGAATCCCGTCTGGAGCACGTTGGAGCTCAGGTTGTACGGCGAGGCCCGCTGCAGTTCCTGGTAGTCGCCCAGGTTCGACTGCACGTTGTTGTACACGTAGTTGCCCACGTAGGCCCGCAGCGTGAAGCCGGCGTCCCAGTTGCCGTAGGTCATGTTCGACGTGTGCCCGAAGATCCACGTCGGCGCCGGATTGTGGTACGCGCGCCGATCGGCCACGTTGGTCACGCCGTCGCCGTTCAGGTCCACGTAGCTGCCCTCGACCGGCTTCCCGTTCGCGTACTTCTGCTGATAGACGAAGAACGAGTTGATCGGCTGGCCCGGCTCGAGCACCTGAATCAGCGTGCCCACGCCGCCGGCGACGGAACCGGTAAGAATCTGTTGCTGGGTTCCCGGGGCCGCGGTCAGAATGGGATTGATCGACGTCAGCTTGTTCGCGTTGTGGGACGCCGTGAAGTCGGTGGTCCACGAGAACCCGTCGTGCCCGCCGCGAATCACGTCGGCGCTGAGGCTGAACTCGATGCCCGCGTTGCGCATGCTGCCGATGTTCGTGGTCAGGTAGTTCGACAGGTTCGTACCCGCCGCCACCGGCACGGTGAAGATGAGATCCTTGGTGTTCTTGATGTAGTAGTCGATCGTGCCGCTCACCCGCTGGTCGTTGAATCCCCAGTCGAGGCCGACGTCGTACGCGCTGGTCGATTCCCACTTGATGTTCGGATCCACCGCGCTCGGCCGGAGCGTGGTCACGAACCCGTTGCCGAACTGGGCCTGCGACTGCGCGTCGCCCACCACGAAGTTCGCATACTGCTGGTAGTTGGCGAACGCCTGGTTTCCGGTCTTGCCGTACGAGGCGCGCAGCTTCAGGTCCGAGAGGTTCTTGAACCGCTGCATGAACCCTTCCTGCGACAGGCGCCAGGCCAGCGCCACTGACGGGAAGATACCCCAGGCATTCGACGGACCGAACCGCGACGATCCGTCGCGGCGGATGCTGAACGCCGCGAGGTACCGGTCCTTGTAGTTGTAGTTGGCCCGCCCGAAGAACGAGATCAGCCGGCTGTCCTGTACGCTCTGATTGCTCTGCAGCACCAGCGCCGTCGGGATCCCGTTGATGCCGAGCAGGTTCGTGCTCAGCCCGGTCGCCGTGGTGTATGGGTACTGGGCGTTGGACTGCGAGTACGAGTAGCCGCCGGTCAGATCGATCGTGCCGGGCACGAAGTCCAGCGGCGTGTTGTAGTCCAGATAGGCGTCCAACTGGGTGTTCGTCATCGACGGCGTCGTCTGATAGACCGTGCCGCCGGTGCCGGCCTTGAGCTGGGCGTGCAGATCGCTCGGGTTGAACGTCTGATGCTCGGACGAGGTCACGTCGTACCCCAGATTCACGTGCGCCTTCAATCCCTCGATCCAGGGCAGGCTGTAATCGGTCTGAATCGTCCCCAGCGAGCGGTATGTATGCCCGATATCCGTGGCGAGCTTGAGCGCCTCCACCGGATTGTCCGCCGACTGCAGCGTGTTGCCCGGCCAGTTGTAGTAGCCGGTCGTGCTGGTCGGATCCAGCACCGGCTGCGTCGGACCCATCTGCGCCGCGTTCGACAGCACGCCGCCCGGCGTGTAGCGGTTGTTGACGCGCGAGCCGATGATGTTCGTATGGATGTTCAGCCGGTCGTCCAGGAAGCGCTGGTTGAGGTTCACCCCGAGCGACAGGCGCTCGGTGTTCGTCCCGTCGATCACGCCATTCTGGTTCAGGTAACCCAGCGACAGCCGGTAGTTCATCGCCTGGCCGGAGCCCGACACGGAGAGGTTGTGTTCCTGACCGATGCCGTTGCGGTCGATCTGGTTGAACCAGTTGGTGTTCGCCGAGCCGAGCTGGCTCATGCTCTGCGGCGAGTACTGCTGCACGGCGGCCCGGAACTGCGACGCATTCAACATCTGCGGCAGCCGCTCGACCGTGGATGTCGTGACGTCGCCGGTGTACTCCACCCGCGCCCCGCCGGAGCCCGTCTTCGTGGTGATCAGCACCACGCCGTTCGCCGCGTTCGCGCCGTAGATCGCCGCCGCCGACGCGCCCTTGAGGACCGTGATCGTCGCGATGTCGTTCGGATTGATGAAGTTCAGCGGATCACGTCCGTCCGAGAGGCCCGATCCGGCCCCGCTCGCCAGCGGCATGCCGTCCACCACGTACAGCGGCTCGCTACTCGCATTCACCGACGTCGCGCCGCGAATGCGGATGCTGATGCCGCCGCCCGGCTCGTTGCTCTGCACCACCTGCACACCCGCCACCTTGGCGGTGATCAGGTTCTGCGGGCTCACGATGCGGCCGGTGTTGAATTCGGCCGGCGACAGCTGACTCACGGCGCCCGTGATGTCGCCGGCGCGCTGCTGCCCGTAGCCGGTGACCACCACCGTGGCGAGGTTCACGGCCTGCGCCGTGAGCGCGAGGTCGACGTTGACCGTCTGCCCGGCGTTCACCGTCACCGCCTGGTTGGCGGGCGCGTAGCCGATCGTTCTCGCCTGCAGCGTATACGAGCCCGCAGGCACGACCAGCACGTAGCGGCCGTTCGTCTGCGTGAGTGCCGTGCGATTCCCGACCGTCACGGTCGCGCCCGCGATCGGCTGCTGCGTGGCTTTGTCCGTGATCTGTCCTTGTACCGTGCCGCTCGTCCCCTGCGCGCACAGTGGTGCGGCGCTCACGAGGAGTGCCGTAAGCCCGGCGATCATCAAACGAAATCTGTTCATGCGCGTCTCCTGGCGCCCTGGGCGGAAGTGCTGGAATTCGTACCGTCCAGATATAGTCGCCAAGTCGTCGGACGACTTTTCTGAACGTCGTGCAGTCACGATCGATGAGAAAATGACGAAAGCAAGTGTCACAAGATGGCGAATTTTGCGGAACCTTGAAGTCCACGCAAGCTATAATCCCCGCAAAGTTTGGGGCGACCGGTCGTCCGTGGACGCCGACGCATCCCACCGGCCGTGCCTGACGAGGTCAGTATTTACATAAGATCACCTTATCTCTTGCGCCCCGCGATCGCTCGCCTAACGTCGCATCCTCCAACGCTCCACTTTCTCTCCCGCGGCTTTCCACTTCGCTCCTCGAGACCACTCCGTGCCCCACATCCATCTCGGCGCGATCGACTACGCCATCCTCATCATCTACTTCGCGTTCGTGCTCGGCATCGGTTGGGTGCTGCGCCGCTTCGTGACCAGTAGCGACGACTTCTTCCTCTCGGGACGCTCCATCCCCGCGTGGGTCGCCGGACTGGCATTCGTATCCGCCAATCTCGGTGCGCAGGAAGTGATCGGCATGGGGGCCTCCGGCGCCAAGTACGGCATCATGACGAGCCATTTCTACTGGCTCGGCGCCATTCCCGCGATGGTCTTCGTCGGCGTCTTCATGATGCCGTTCTACTACGGCTCGCGCGCGCGTTCGGTCCCCGAGTACCTCAAGCTGCGATTCGACGAGAAGACCCGGGCCTTCAACGCGCTCACCTTCGCCGTCATGACCGTCTTCTCATCCGGCATCTCCATGTACGCGCTCGCCAAGCTGCTGGAGCTCGTGCTCGGATGGGACTTCAACATGAGCATCGTGCTGTCCGCCCTCATCGTGCTCGCCTACATCTTTCTCGGCGGCCTCACCTCGGCCATTTATAACGAAGTTCTGCAGTTCTTCCTCATCGTCCTCGGATTCCTGCCCCTCGTCCTCCTCGGACTGAAGGACGTCGGGGGCTGGGACGGGCTCGTCGCCAAGTTGCAGACGGTCTCGACCCACGCCGGCTTCGCGCCGGGCGCGTTCACGCACTCCTGGCGCTACCTCGGCTCCGCCAGCGCCAACCCGATGGGCGTCGAGTGGTACAGCATGGCCATGGGCCTCGGGTTCGTGCTCTCGTTCGGCTACTGGTGCACCGACTTCCTCGTCATCCAGCGCGCCATGGCGGCCGAGGACATGACCGCGGCCCGGCGCACGCCGCTCATCGCCGCGATCCCGAAGATGCTCTTCCCGGCGCTCGTCATTCTGCCCGGCATGATCGCCATCGTGGTCACCACCAAGAGCGGGCCACTCATCCCCATCGGCGCCGACGGCACGCCCAACTACAACCTCGCCGTGCCGATGATGCTCGCCCACTATCTGCCCACCGGCTTGCTGGGTCTCGGGCTCACCGCTCTCATGGCGTCGTTCATGTCGGGCATGGCCGGCAACGTCACGGCGTTCAACACCGTGTGGACGTACGACCTGTATCAGAGCTACATCAGCCCGGGCCGCTCGGACCGCCATTACCTGCGGGTCGGCCACATCACGACCGTGGTCGGCATCCTGCTCAGCATGGCGGCCGCCTACGCGACCACGCGCTTCAACAACATCATGGACATGCTGCAGCTCGTGTTCGCCTTCGTGAACGCGCCGCTGTTCGCCACCTTCCTGCTCGGCATGTTCTGGCGACGTACCACCGGCCACGGGGCGTTCTGGGGACTCATCATCGGCACGGCCGCCGCCGCCATCCACGACGGCCTCGTGCTGCCGCTGGGCGCCGTGGCCGGCATCAAGGGCGGATACCTGGGCATGGTGCTCCACACCTACCCGAGCGAGATGGCGCAGAACTTCTGGACCGCCATCATCGCCTGGACGGCGTGCTTCGTCGCCACCATTGTGATCTCACTCGCCACGCGGCAGAAGAAGTCGGACGAGGATCTCGGCGGCCTGGTCTATGCCCTCACGCCTCGCATCGTCAACCACGACCTCGTGTGGTACAAGCGGCCCGCGACGCTGGGCGTGGTCGTGCTCGGGCTGACCGCGGTGCTCAACATCATCTTCTGGTGAGGCAGGCATGAATCTCGACATCCGGCTCCCGATGGGACTGATGTTCACGGTCCTCGGGCTGATGCTCTCGGTGTACGGCATCCTCTCGCCCACCACGATCTACAGCCGGTCGCTGGGCATCGACGTGAATCTGTGGTGGGGACTCGTGCTCCTCGCCTTCGGCCTCTCGATGCTCGGCCTCGCCTACCGCGCCAAGCGCCGGAGCGCCGGGCCCACGAAGACTCCGTAGCACCACCAATCAGCACGAGCGGCCAACCGGATTGGTGTCCGGTTGGCCGCCTGTGTATTTGCAGTCAGCAGTTGCAGTTGCCCTTAGCAGTCAGCAGTTGCGGTTAGCAGTTGCAGTTGCCCTCAGCAGTCAGCAGTTGCCCTTAGCAGTTGCAGTTGCCCTTAGCAGTCAGCAGTTGCGGTTAGCAGTTGCAGTTCCCCTTAGCAGTTGCAGTTGCAGTTGCAGTATCCGTCTCGTCCGTCTCGTCCGTTGAATTGTAGTTCTCCCTCTTGATGCCGGCCCGGCTTGTTGGTGCCAGTCCGGCGCGCACCGCGTCAGTAGCCCCGTGCCCCGCCGGTCGACCGCGGCTCCACCATTCCCTCCCAGCCGCCCGCCACGCGCATCACCGCGTTGGAGTTGGCCAGATGCCCCACCGGCGACAGCTCGTACCCCATCGCGGTGAGGGAATCGGCCACCGCCGGGATCAGCCCTCCCTTCTCGTAGATCAACTTGTCCGGCCACGCCTGCTGATGGATGCGCGGCGCCGACATCGCATCGGCCAGCGACATGTGGTGGTCGATCACGTTCAGAATCACCTGCGTGGTGGCCGTGATGATCGTCGGTCCGCCGGCCGCCCCCACCACCAGCAGCACCTTTCCCGTGCTGTCCACCACGATCGTCGGTGTCATCGCGCTCAGCATCCGCTTGCCCGGCGCGATGGCGTTCGCCTCACCCTGCACCAACCCGAACTGATTGGGATGCCCCGGATCGGACGCGAAATCGTCCATCTCGTTGTTCAGGAAGAACCCGGCGCCGCCCACGTAGTTGCCCGAACCGAACAGGCTGTTCAGCGTCGTCGTCGTGGATACCGCATCCCCCGCCGAGTCCACCACCGAGTAGTGCGTGGTGTTCATCCCCTCGTGCGCCACCTGCGCAAACGTCGGCGTCTTGGAGGCCTTGTCGGGCAGGATCGAGTCGCGCAGCGTGCGAGCGTACGCCTTGCTCGTCAGCCGGTCCACCGGATTCTTCACGAACGCCGGATCTCCCAGCTCGGTGTTGCGGTCGATGAACGCCCGCCGGAAGGCCTCGGCCACGTCGTGGTCGTACATCGTGCTGCCGAACGCCGGCAGGGTGGGGAAGGTCTCGAGAATGTTGAGGATCTCGACTTCGATGATTCCCCCACTCGACGACGGCGGCATCGAGTAGATCGTGTCGCCGCGGAACGTGCCCTTGATCGGATCGCGCCACACCGGCGTGTACTTGGCCAGATCGGTCTTCGTGATGATGCCGTGGTCGCGGTGCATCTCGGCCACCAGGCTGTCGGCAATCCATCCCTTGTAGAAGGCGTCGGGGCCTTTGTCGGCGATCGCCGTGAGCGTGCGCGCCAACTGCGGCTGTTTCAGCAGCGTACCCGCGGCCACCGGCTGTCCCCCGGGCAGGAACACCGATGCCCCTTCATATGGACCGATCAGCTTGGCCCCCGCGGCGATCGCCCGCGCCAGCGCACTGTCCACCGTGAACCCGTCCTGGGCCAGCCGGATGGCCGGCTGCATGACGTCGTGCAGCGACATCGTGCCGTACTGCTTGAGCGCCGCGGCCATGCCGGCCACCGCCCCCGGCACACCCACCGAGAGCGCGCCCACCCGGCTCTTGTCGGTGAGCTTGCCGTGCGCATCCAGGTACATGTTCCGCGTGGCCGCCAACGGTGCCACTTCCCGGTAGTCCATCGCCGCGTTGCGGCCGTCGGCCATGTGGATCACCATGAATCCACCACCGCCGATGTTGCCCGCCTGCGGATACGTCACCGCCATCGCGAACCCGGTGGCCACCGCCGCATCCACGGCATTGCCGCCCCTCCGCAGGATCTCCACCCCTGCCTGACTCGCCAGATCGCTGTTGCTCGCGATCATCGCGTGCGGTGCCTTCGTCGCCTGCCGGTGCAGGCCCACCGTCCAATCCGCGGGGAACCCGGACGGCCGGGTGGCCGCCGGGGTCCCCTTGGCGCAGCCGCTCGCGGCGGCTGCGCCCAGCACGACTGCCAGAAGAGTCCGCTTCACATGCCCACCGAGAATCTGAGGTAATAGAACGCGCCGTCGTACCCGAATGGCGACAGTCCGCTGTACAGGAAGATGCCTCCGTTCGAGTTGGCCGCAATCGTGCGGTCCGGATAGACGTTGAACAGGTTGTCCGCACCGCCCGTCACCGACAGCAGCTCCGAGAGACGATACGAGGCCGACAGATCGGTGATCCACTTGGCGCTGTACGTCTGGTCATTGGACGCGGAGGATGCGATGCTCGTGACCGAGCCGTACCACGACTCGCCCAGGTTCACGCCCAACTTCTTCCACTGCCAGTCGGCGTTCAGCCGCAGATTGTCGTGCGGCTGGGCGACTTCGGTGAGTCCCTTCTGGGTCCGGTCGAACAGTTGCGCCTGGAACGCCGCGAGCTGCGGCGGCGTCGCGTCGACGTGCGTCACGTGCGTGTAGTTGTGGTTGTAGCCGCCCGTGAAGCGCAGCGTCCCCGCGTATCCCAGGTCCTTGCCGGCCTGCAGCACCACGTCCACGCCTTCCGTGCGCGTGTTGATGGCGTTGGTGAAGAACCGGCCGCCCTGCACCCCCGGGTATCCCGCATTGGTGAGGAGCTGCTGGATCGCCGTCCCGATGAAGTTCCCGGAGAGTACGATCCGGTGCCGGATGTCGATCTTGTAGTAGTCCGTGGTGAACGAGATGTTCGGCGTGGGCTGCATCGCGATGCCCAGTCCCAGGTTCGTGGACAGTTCGGGGCGCAGCGGCTTGGCGCCGAGCGCCTGCGCTTCGGGGCTCGTCACCGGGAACGTCCGGATGTCGAACGGCGTCGCCACGCCGTTGACGGCGATGAAGTTCGTCGACGTCGTCGAGAAGTCCTCCTGGCCCAGCGAAGGCGCCCGGAATCCATTGCTCACCGACCCGCGCAGGGCATAGTGCGTGATCGGCTCCCATCGCACCGCCAGCTTGCCCGTGGCCGTGCTGCCGAAATCGGAGTAGTGCTCTGCGCGGCCCGCGATGTCGAGCATGAGCTGCTTCACCGGGTTGCTCGCCAGGTCCACGTAGCCGGCCACGTTCGTGCGCGCCACGTTCTGCGCGTCACTCGGCCGGAAGCCGGGGAACACCTGCGCGCCCGCGGCCGCGGCGTTTCCAGAATCGGGGCCATCGAGAATCGGTACGCCCCCGTTGATCCACGACGCCTGATCGCCCGCGCTGATGCCGTAGTGATCACGCCGGGCTTCGCCGCCCCATGCCACGCTCAACGGCTGGGCCCAGCCGATATTGAACGAGCGCTGCACGTCGAGCGTCGTCGTCCACTGATCGAACGACATCGTGCCGGCGTTGAACGTGGTCGGGCTGTTCGTGCCCATCGAGACGTTGACGCTGTGGTCCACGTCGTACCGGAACGTGTTCCGCCCGAAGACGCTGCCCAAGTCCCAGTTCCAGTTGTTCAGCGTGCCCTTGAACCCGGCCGCGCCGGAATAGTCCCAGATGTGGCTGCCGATCAACGGTAGGAATCCGTTCGGGTAGTAGTCCCGCAGGGTGCGGTTGTCGAGCGCGCGGCGGAAGAATCCGGCCGCCAGACCACGCGAGTAGCTCACCCCGCCGAACGAATAGAAGTGCACGTCGTCGTTCATCGGGATGTCGAGATTGTAGAACCCGGCGCCCCCGTTCATCTTCGGATCGCCCACCCAGCTGTCGATGCGATTGTTCAACACGGCGATGTTGTTGCGCGGGTCGCCCGCGAAGTACTGGGTCCGCGTGTCGGGCCCGGTCCGGTTGGTGCTGTCCCGGTTGCGCATCTCGCCGCTCAGGTTCAGATACCCGCCGCGCGGCAGCGCCCAACTGTAGCTCCCGTCGGTCACCACGGTCTGTCCGTCGCCGGCGTTCGTCTTGCCGGTCTGCACCGACAGTTCGCCCGGCGCATCGGACTTCAGAATGATGTTGATCACGCCCGCGATCGCGTCGGAGCCGTACTGGGCTGCCGCGCCGTCGCGCAGGATTTCGATGTGGTCGATGGCCGACGGCGGAATCGCATTCAGATCCACCGCCATCGAGCCGCGTCCCACACTGCCGTTGATGTTCACCAGCGAGCTGTTGTGCCGGCGCTTGCCGTTGATCAGCACCAGCAGTTGGTCGGAGTTCAATCCGCGCAGTGTCGCCGGCCGGATATGGTCGGTGCCGTCCGTGACCGACGGCCGTGGGAAGTTGAACGACGGCGCCAGCATTTCGATGATCTGGGAGGTTTCCGTCCTTCCGCTCTGCCGGATCTCCTGCGCTGTGAACACATCCACCGGCGCCGGGGCGTCCACCGCGGTCCGGTTCGGCTCGCGGGTGCCTGTGACCACCACCGCGTTCAGTGTGCCGATGGCCCGGGGCAACGAGAAGTCGTGCACCGTCGTCTGTCCATCCACCACCGTGATGCTGTCCATACGCGCCACATGGCCCAGCAACCGCGCCCGGATCTGGTACCGTCCCGGCGGCGCGGTGAACGAGTAGTGACCGTCCGAACCCGCCAGCGCCCCGTAGCGCGTGCCCGTCAACGATACCGAGGCACCCTGCAGTGGCTCGTTGGTGGATGAGTCGGTGACCGTCCCGCGAATCGTGCCCGATGCCACGTGGGGCACCGGAGCCGGCGGCGGACGTTTCACCAGCATCGCCTGGCCCCGGTCGGTGAATACCACATCCACCGACGTGCCCAGCAGCACCTCCGTGAGCGCCGCAGCGGTCGTGATATCCTGAGCATCCAGGCGCACGCGGCGGTCCACCGGCACTTCCAGGCGGCTGTACGCGAACCGCAGCCCAGTCGAATCGCCGATCGTCTCCAGCGCCTCGGCCAGCGTCACGTTCTGCAGGTGCAGCGCGATGCGCCGATTCAGGATCGGCGTGTGCGCGATATCCACCGGCACGCGTGCCGAGGCCGTGGTCGTGGTCGTGGTCGTGGTCGTGGTCGTGGTCGTCAGAAACCGCGGGATACTCGCCTGGAGGTCGGCCGTCGGCCCCACGGGGTTCTGCGGCGGATCGGCGAGCGCCATCTGCGTGCTCCCGACCAGTGCCGCCAGCCCTACCAGTGCTCTCATCCAGTGACGCATGGCTCGCTCCTTTCGAATGCCCGTTCACCCGCTCGCCACTTCACCGCGTCACGGCCTCGTCGCCTCGCGGTTTCACCTCCGTTCTCCGATACAGCACCACCACATTTCCCCGTCTCACCGCCCGCAACGGCAATACCGTCGTCAGCGTCGACACGGCTTCGCGCAACGACTCCGCTCCGAACGACGCGCTGAACGGCATCGCAGCCAGCGAGGCGTCGCCCAGCCGCACCGGCGTCGCGTACCAGCGGCCCAACTCCACCACCACCGCCGAGAGTGGCGCATCGTGGAACACGAGTTGTCCTTCCATCCACGCGGTGTAGGCCGATGGATCCACGTGCCGCACCGTCACCGTCGACGCGCCCGCCGCGAGTAGCCCCAGCTGGTTCTTCGTGAGCACGGCATCGCGCCCGTTCGTTGTATGCGGCGTTCCCAGCGTCACCGATCCCTCGGACACCACAACTTCCGTGCTGCCGTCCGCGGGATAGGCCCGAACGACGAATTGCGTTCCCACATCCCGGGTCACGGCGTTCGCCGTGTGCACGGTGAACGGCTTGGTCGTGTCGTGGACCACGTGGAAGTCGGCCGTTCCGTTCAGGTACACGTCGCGCGCCCGCGTTCCGAAGTCCGACGGAAACTCCAGTCGGCTCGCGACTCCCAGGGTCACCTGAGTGCCGTCGTCCAGGCGGATCTCGGCGCGCTGTCCGCGCGTCGTCGCCACCCGGCGCATCGTCGTGACCGCGTTGGCCGGTTCCGGCTGGCCGCCAAGGTCCATCATCCGGAGCCCGGTCGCGGCGAGGAGCAACGCGGCACACACCGCCAGCGGCATCGCCCACTGGCCCGACCGGGGCGCGAACGCACCGGCCAGGATCCGCGGCCGGCTGCTCCGGTTGACGGGCACCCGAACGGCCGCGGCGTCCCAGGGCGCCGAATACGGCACGCTGTCATGCCCGGCCGGGCGCTCGAGGCGCGCCGCGATGCGTGCCCACGCCACCGCCCGGTCTTCGGCGCCTGGTTCCGGCACCCGCGTGCGCAGTTCGTGCATGGCGTCCAGATACCGTCGGCGGTCCGCCGTCTCCGCGGCCCACGCCGCTACGCGGCGGCGCTCGTCTTCGGGACTCAGCCCCAGGACGTAGCGGCGCAGCACCGACGGTTCCATCCCCTGGTACAGGGGGAATCCGGCAAGTGGCGAAGGGGAGGGCGGGGTGGGCTTCCGGCGGTCGTCCGTCATGCCTCTCTAGAGACATCGAACCTCGCGGTACCCTGAACGCGACTTTCAGCGCGGCCCGACGTCGCCTACCGGGAACCCTCATCGTCGAGCCAGCGGGCGAGCCGGCGGCGCATGAACCGGAGCGCTCGACGCATGTGCGTCTCGACTGTCTTTACGGACACCCCCATCCGGTCCGCGATCTCCCGATTGGACAACTCCTCATCCCGGCGCATGAGGAATACGTCGCGCGCACGCGGGGCCAGCGCCTCCGCGGCCCTTTCGGCGGCGTCGGCCAACTCATCGAAGGCCGCCTGGTCGGCGGGCGTCGGCCGGGGATCCGACAGCACGCCCTCGCGCCCCTCGATACCCTCGGGCAGCCGCGCCTCCACGTCCCCCCCGCGTGTTCGCGACGATCGCGCACGGACAGCGGTATTCTGCACGGCGCGTCGCAGATAACCTCGCAGCGAACTCCTTACCTCCCAACTGGATCGGGCCTGCCAGATGGCGAGAAAGACGTCCTGCACCACCTCCTCGCCCACGGCGCGCGAACCACTGACGCGTTCGGCCAGTGCAAGCATTTCGTCGCCGAACACATGGAAGATGAGCTCCAGCGCCAGCGCGTCTCCTTCCCGAACGCGCCCGACGGCAACCTGCTCCGCGTGCCGGGCGGTCAGGTCCAGGTTGCTCTGCGGTCGGAAGGGGTGTGAGCGCACGGACACCGGGCCGGGTGGACGAGGCCCAACGTATATCGCGATCCGGCCCGCGGCGCCAATGCGTCCGCGACTCATCCGTTTGGGAAACAACCCCCAACAACGGGGCCCCGGATCTCCGAGCCGGCGCCATCATTCGAGGACGCCGGTTGGCCTCGGCGGCCTCGACCTCGCTCAGTGGCCAGGGGCAGAATCGAACTGCCGACACGCGGATTTTCAGTCCGCTGCTCTACCAACTGAGCTACCTGGCCAGGAAGCCTACAAGTCTAATCGCTGCCTCCCTTTGAGTTCAACCCGACCATCGATTTCCCATTGATGCCTGGCTGTTACATGGCCTCCCGCTCTTCGCTCGCCTTCCCTATGGCCATTCCGTAAATTATGGGTCCAATTGTTTGGTACGCATGTGAAGTGGAGCCCCGAGGCAGCCTTGAACCTCACTTACAGGAACCTCTCATGAGAATCCCCCGTTGGACACTCAGCGGTCTCATCGCAGTTGCGTTCGCGCTCGCGGCGCCGAGCGCAGTGGCCGCGCAGGGTGTGACTACCGGTGCCATTTCCGGCGCCATTACCGGAGATCAGCATCAGCCGCTCCAGGGCGTGCAGGTCCGGGTCATCAACCGGACCACCGGCTTCTCCAGCCAGGTGACCTCCAAGAGCGACGGACGCTACACCGTGCCCGGCCTCGAGGTCGGCAGCAACTACTCGGTGACCGTCCGGCGCCTCGGCTTCCAGCCGCAGACGCGCGATCATATCGTCGTCGTTCTCAGCCAGGTGACCCGCATCGATTTTCAACTGGAGACGCAGGCGACCCAACTCCAGGCGGTGAGCGTCGTTGCTAACCAGGACCCCGTCATGTCGCCCTCGCATACCGGCGCCATGACCACCATCTCCGACTCGGCGCTCAACCGGTTGCCCACGCTGAACCGGAACTTCACCGACTTCGTGGTGCTCACCCCGCAGGTATCCACCACGGGCCCCGGCCTCTCCGGCGGCGGCACCAACAACCGCTACAACAACATCCAGATCGATGGCTCCACCGAGGCGGATCTCTTCGGTCTCGGCTCCACCGGGCAGCCCGGCGGTCAGGCCAACGGCAAGTCCATCGGACTCGGCGCGGTCAAGGAGTACCAGGTACTCCTGTCGCCCTACGATGTCCGCCAGGGCAACTTCTCCGGCCTCCTCGTCAACGCCGTCACCAAGAGCGGCACCAATGAATGGCACGGCTCGCTGTTTGGGCAGACCCGCAATCAGTCGCTGGCCCGCAGCCAGGATTACATCACGAAGTATGATCAGTCGCAGTACGGGGTCACCCTCGGCGGCCCGATCGTGAAAGACAAGGCGCTCTTCTTCATCGACGCCGAGGTGCAGCACCGCACGACCCCGGCCGAAGGCCCCTACGTCGGCGGCAGCGCGCCGGCTCCCACGGCGGCCAGCATCGCGGCCGTGAACTCGGCACTCAGCGCCTACGGCATGCCCACCGGATCGGGCGGCATCGTCAACAACGCGAACCCGCTTACCAACATCTTCGCCCGGCTCGATTTCAATCTGCCCGGCAACTCGCAGCTCGTCCTCCGCCACAACTACGGCAAGGCGCAGGATGACATCTTCAGCCGCTCGTCCTCCAGCTTCAAGCTCGACAACAACGGCTACCAGTTTAAGTCGTCCAAGAACGCCACCGTGGCGCAGCTCCGGACGCTGTTCGACAACGGCTCATTCAACGAGCTGTTCGTCAACTATGAGACCATCCGCGATCGCCGCGCCCCCGGCGTGGTGGCGCCCCAAGTCACGGTATACGACGGCGGTTACGGCGTCGTCGATGGGGCCGAGCGGTACTCGCAGGGGAACCAGCTCGACCAGGATCTCATCGAACTCACCGACAACTACACCATTCCGTTCAACGCCCACCGCATCACGTTCGGCGCGCAGGGCCAGTGGTACAAGGTCCGCAATCTCTTCACCCAGGCGTCCTATGGTGTCTGGACCTTCGGCACGCTCGACTCGCTGAACCAGGGCATTCCCCGGCAGTACGTGGTCGGCGTTCCACTCTCCGGCGACGGCGCCGTCCGCTTCCGCGCGGGCAACTATGCCGCCTACGTCGAGGACGAATGGACCGCGTCCAACCGCCTCTCCGTGACCTACGGCCTCCGGATGGACGTGCCCGTGTTCTTCAGCAAGCCGCCCCTCAACCAGTCGATCCTCACCGAGTTCGGCCGGAACAACACGGAGGTGCCGTCGGGCAATATCCAGTGGTCCCCGCGCGTTGGCTTCAACTGGGACGTGACCGGCGATCAGATGAACCAACTCCGCGGCGGCGTCGGCCTGTTCACGGGCCGCCCGGCGTACGTGTGGCTCAGCAACGCCTTCCAGAACTCCGGGAGCGTTGGCGTCGGCGTGCTCACATGCAACGGTGCGAACGCGCCTGCGTTCTCGTCGGCAGCGGTTACGAGTCCCCCGCAGGCTTGCGCTAATGGCTTGACGCCATCCGCTGGTGGTGAAATCGACCTGCTCAGCAAGAACCTCAAGTTCCCCCAGAACGCCCGGTTGACGCTGGGCTACGATCGCCAGCTTGCGGACCACTGGGTCGGAACCCTCGAGGCGATGTACACCAAGGGTATCAACAACCCGTTCTATCAGAACATCGCCCTGGCCGGCCCGCAGGGGACCAACAAGTTCGGGCGCGTGCTCTACGGCCTGCAGCCCTATTCGCCGGTGCTCAAGCACGCCGACCGCAACCAGGTGCTCGACGTCTCCAACCAGTCGCATGACTACGCCTACAACCTCACGGCCGGCGTGCAGCGGCGATTCTACCGTAACTTCGAGGGCTCGGTGTTCTACACCTTCTCGCACGTCCGCGACGTGCAGAGCCTATCGAGCAGCACCGCGTATTCGCAGTATCGCTATGGCCGTGACTGGGCCGGCAACCAGTCGGATCTCACCGCCACGCGCTCGTTGTTCGAGCAGAAGCACAAGATCGTGGCCACCGGCACCTACAGCTTCCCCAGTCGTACGGCGGTCAGCATGATCTACCAGGGCGGTTCGGGCAGCCCCATCGATTACGTCGTGGGCAGCGACATCAACGGTGACGGATTCTCCTACAACGATCCGATCTACGTGCCCACCGATGCCACGGACCCCAACCAGATGATGTTCGCCGACGCCACGTTCAACGGCCAGACGGTGACGGCCGCCCAGCAGGCGCAGGCATTCAACAAGTTCATCAACGACAACCCGTGCCTGAGAAGCCAGCGTGGCCACATGATGGCCCGCAATAGCTGCACGACACCGTGGACCAACCTGGTGAACCTCTCGGTGCGCCAGAGCTTCGGTGCCGGTCAACTCCACAACATCTCGCTCGAACTGCAGGTCTTCAACTTCCTCAACCTGCTCAACAACAACTGGGGCCATCAGCAGTACACCACCTACGGCGGCGCCCAGGGCTTGTTGAACTACCGGGGCCACACCGGCGCGGATCTGCTCACCGGCCAGCCCATCTACACCTTCGACCCGAACTTCAAGACCTGGAACCCCGACAATCTGGCATCCAATTACCAGCTCCAGTTCTTCGTGAAGTACGCGTTCTGATCACAGCCATACACTGAGCATCGCGACGGGCCGCCCAGACGGGCGGCCCGTCGTGTTTCCGGCCCTGCCGCGACGATCGGAGCTGTCGAACGCGCACCCCGGGCCCCCGGAAGAGTATTGGTGCCCAATGTATGTGCTCCCAGATGGTGCCGCGCCCCGCCATTCGCGTTCTTGCAATTCACCTCGCCTTCGGTGAAACCCGCTTCTACATTCATCGCCACTTCTCGCGGCGAACACGGACCTTGGCACCCGTTGCGGTGACGGCCTCGTTACAGGGGCCCTACTCCAAAACGTGACCGCCGCCGTTGAATGTTCGGTTTCACTGACGCCATCGCGCGTGATGGCCACAGCGGCTGTCGCCGCGTCACACGAAGCACCGCCCCTCATTTCAGGAAAACTATATGTCGATTCCTCGTTGGACGCTCCGCGGGCTGGCCGCCGTCGCTATTGCGATTGCGACGCCTGCGGCGCTGGCCGCGCAGGGTGTCACCACCGGTGCCATCTCCGGCACGGTGACGAGCGACCAGCACATGGGCGTCGAAGGCGCCCAGATCCAGGTCGTCAACCGGACCACCGGCTTCACGAGCCGCGTCACGACCCGCACCGACGGACGCTACACGGTGCCCGGTCTCGAGGTTGGCAGCCGCTATTCGGTGACCGTGCGTCGCATCGGCTTTCAACCGCAGACACGCGACAATATCGTGGTCGTCCTCAGCCAGGCGACTCGCATCGATTTTGAACTCGTCACGCAGGCCACCCAACTCCAGGCCGTCAACGTCGTCGCCAATCAGGACCCCGTGATGTCGTCGTCGCACACCGGCGTCACGACCACGATCTCCGACTCGGCGCTTCGCCGGCTGCCCACGCTGAACGGCAACTTCACCGACTTCGTGGTGCTCACGCCCCAGGTTTCCACGACCGGCCCCGGTCTGTCGGGCGGCGGCACGAACAACCGCTACAACAACATCCAGATCGACGGCTCCACCGAGGCCGACCTCTTCGGTCTCGGTTCCACCGGTCAGCCGGGCGGGCAGGCCAACGGCAAGTCCATCGGGCTCGGCGCGGTCAAGGAGTACCAGGTGCTGCTCTCGCCCTTCGATGTCCGCCAGGGAAACTTCTCGGGACTGCTCGTCAACGCCGTCACCAAGAGCGGTACCAACGAATGGCACGGCTCGATGTACGGCACCACGCGTAATCAGGGCTATACACGTAGCCAACCCTACATCACCGACTACAAGCAGTCGCAGGGCGGCTTCAACATCGGCGGCCCGCTCATCAAGGATAGGGCGCTGTTCTTCGTCGACGCCGAATGGCAGGCCCGCACGTCGCCGGCCAGCGGTCCATATGTGGGCGGCTCCCTCCCCGGCCCCTCACAGGCCAACGTCGATCAGGTCAACCAGGCCCTCGCAGCCTATGGCATGCCCACCGGCTCCGGCGCACTCGTCAACAACGGCAACCCGCTCGCCAACGTGTTCGCCCGCTTCGATTTCAATCTCCCGGGCAACACCCAGCTCGTGATCCGCGACAACTACGGCCGTGCCGTGCAGGACATCTTTAGCCGTTCGGCCTCTACCTTCCAGCTCGACAACAACGGCTATCACTTCTCGTCCAAGAAGAATGCCGCCGTCGCCCAGCTGCGTACCCTGTTCGACAACGGCAGCTTCAACGAATTGCTCGTCAACTACGAGACGATTCGTGACCGCCGGAATCCCGGGGTGATCGCCCCCCAGGTCACCGTGTACAACGGCGGTTACGGCATCGTCGATGGAGCCGAGCGGTACTCGCAGGGGAACCAGCTCGATCAGGATCTCATCGAGCTGACCGACAACTACACCATCCCCGTGGGTGCCTCGCACCGTGTCACCTTCGGCGCCACCGGCCAGTGGTACAAGGTTCGCAATCTGTTCACCCAGGCGTCCTACGGTGTCTGGACCTTCGGCACGCTCGACTCGCTCAACCAGGGGATCGCGCGGCAGTACGTCGTCGGCGTTCCACTGTCGGGCGACGGGGCGGTGCGTTTCCGCGCCGGCAACTACGCCGCCTACGTCGAGGACGAGTGGACCGTATCCAGCCAGCTTTCGGTCACCTACGGGCTGCGCCTGGACGACCCGATCTTCTTCTCCAAGCCGCCGTTCAACCAGTCCGTGTTCGACTCCCTCGGCCGCAACACGCAGGACGTACCGTCGGGCAACATCCAGTGGTCCCCGCGCGTCGGCTTCAACTGGGACGTGACCGGCGATCAGAAGAACCAGCTCCGCGGTGGTGTCGGGCTCTTCACCGGCCGGCCGGCGTACGTCTGGCTCGGAAACGCCTTCCAGAACTCCGGCAGCGTTGGCGTCGGCGTGCTCACGTGTAACGGTGCGAACGCGCCTGCGTTCTCGTCGGCAGCGGTTACGAGTCCCCCGCAGGCTTGCGCTAATGGCTTGACGCCATCCGCCGGTGGTGAAATCGACCTGCTCAGCAAGAACCTCAAGTTCCCCCAGAACGCCCGGTTGACGCTGGGCTACGATCGCCAGCTTGCGGACCACTGGATCGGAACGCTCGAAGCCATGTACACCAAGGGTATCAACAACCCGTTCTATCAGAACATCGCCCTGGCCGGCCCGCAGGGGACCGACGCGCACGGCCGCGTGCTGTACGGTCTGACGCCGTTCAACCCGGTGCTCAAGCACACCGACCGCAATACCGTGCTCGATGTTTCCAACCAGTCGCACGACTACGCCTACAACCTCACGGCCGGCGTGCAGCGGCGGTTCTACAACCAGTTCGAGGGCTCGGTGTTCTACACCTACTCGCACGTCATGGACGCGCAGAGCCTCTCGTCGAGCACCGCGTATTCGCAGTACCGCTACGGCCGCGACTGGGCCGGTGATCAGTCCGATGCCACGGCCACGCGTTCGCTCTTCGAGCAGAAGCACAGGATCGTCGCCACCGGCACCTACAGCTTCCCCACCCGCACCGACCTCAGCGCCATCTACCAGGGTGGCTCCGGCTCGCCGATCGACTACGTCGTCAACGGTGACATCAACGGTGACGGGTTTACGCAGAACGACCCGATTTACGTGCCCACCGACGCGACGGATCCGACGCAAATGCAGTTCGCGACGGCGACCTTCAACGGCCAGAGCGTCACGGCCGCCCAGCAGGCACAGGCATTCGAGAACTTCATCAAGTCCAACCCGTGCCTGAACAGCCAGCGCGGCCACATCATGGCCCGCAACAGCTGTACGACGCCGTGGACGAACCTCGTGAACCTCGCCGTGCGTCAGAGTTTCGGCGCCGGCCGGCTCCACAACATCTCACTTGAATTGCAGGTGTTCAACTTCCTCAACCTGCTCAACAACAACTGGGGCCATCAGCAGTACACCACTTTCGGCGGCGCCCAGACACTGCTCGGCTACCGGAGTCTCTCCGGCGGCAACCTGGCCACCGGCGCACCGGTTTATACCTTCGACCCGAGTTTCAAGACCTGGAACCCCGACAACCTGTCGTCCAACTACCAGTTGCAGTTCCAGCTGAAGTACGCGTTCTAGTACTTTCGGTAGGTCGGTAGGTCGAAAATGACGACGGCGGTGAATCGGAATTTCGATTCACCGCCGTCGTTTGCCTGCTACCGACCTACTGACTTACCGCAGTTCGCACCCTGATCACCGACTTGATCCCCCCACGCACATTGAAGTCCCCCACGACCTCCATCGACCGCGGCCGACACGTGCTCGACAGATCGTCCAGAATCCGGTTCACGGCGCGCTCGTAGAAGATGCCGTCGTTGCGGAAGCTCCACAGGTACAACTTCAGACTCTTGAGCTCCAGGCAGAGCTGGTCGGGTGTGTAGGCAATGGTGATCGTCCCGAAGTCCGGTGCGCCGCCTTCCAGCAACTTCAATTCCTCGGCATCGCTCTCCACGCCGCCGAGTGGACACAACGACGTGAATTCGTTGCATTCCATCCGGATCTCGTAGTCACGATCGGCGTACGGATTGGGGAAGGTTTCGAGCAGTTCGGGCTTGGGCATATTTGGTTCTGGCGCATTCGGCCAGGAGGTGGTACGTTGGCCATGAGCAGGTGGACTCTTCTCACCTGCCGTCGCCGCCGCGAGAACGGCGTGGCGGTCCCGCCCCCCGGCAAGTCCGGGGGGCTTTCTCGTCAGCGGCCCCTGAGCCGCCGAGACATTTCTTCCAGCAGCGTCCGATCCTGCGGGGTCAGGCTGTCCAGCCCCTGCTCCGAGATCTTGTCCAACACGCGGTTCAGCGCTTCGCGCTTCGCATCGCGCGTCGTCGACGTCCGGGCCGTGCGTGCCGGCCGCTCCGCCACCGCGGCCTTGCTCTGCGCCACGATCTCGTCCACTTCGTCGCCACGCCGCGACCGCGGAAGTGTCCGGGGAATCGCACGAGGCGTTTCATCCGTCGGATCCGGCGCCGGAGCCATCCGGTGCCGAAGCTCGTCGATGCTCGCCGGATTCGGTCGCTTGAGATACAGCACGGCGAACACGAAGCCGCCAAGATGCGCGAGAGAGCCCCACCCGCTCACACCGCCGTCCGTCACGCCGAGCGATAGGAGGAGCACTGCCGCTGCGGTGACCATGGTCCATACGCGCACCGGCAACACGCCGAACAGGAACAACTCCTCCTTCGGCCACAGCCAGGCGTACGCCAGCATCACCCCAAACAGACCCGCACTCGGCCCGACCAGTGTTCCGCTGCGCACGAACATGGCGTGCGCCAAGGCTCCGCCGGCCACGCACCAGAGAAAATAGGCGCTGAAGACCTTCGTCCCCCACACGCGTTCCACGCGCGGCCCGAACAGCAGCAGCGTGAACAGCGCCACCGCCAGCATACCGATTCCGTCCGGCACGAACGCATAGCTCAGCGGGGTCCACCACGCGTGCTCCACCAACGACGGCCGGAACGCCAGCCAATGCATCATATCGGCCGGCGTCACGATGGTCGCCTGCAGCAACGCAACTCCCAGCCACGCGATGGTGAGCCATCGCACGGCTGGCGTGATGTGGTGTAGCTCCGTCTGCTCTGTGCTTGGAAATCCCATTGGAACCCCGAGATGCTCGCCGCCCCTCGTTGGGCGGCTCCCTACTATAGAGCATGCCGGGTCCGGCGCCGCGGCGCCAGCCCCTGGCTCACCCTAGCGCATTCCAGTGGGTCGCGAAAGACGTGGCAGCAGCCGGATGTCACCGTGCAGCGTCGAGGCCTGCTCCATAAACGTCAGCCAGCGCCGGTTTTCTCCCGTCCCGCCCAGGGGAGGATGCACCACCACCGCAACCTGCGGGCTGGCCAGATGGGCCTGCGACACTACCCGGAGAATCTGGCCGTCCGTCGTCCGGTCGTCCGGCGCCAGCACCAGGGCGTGTGGTTTGGTGGCGGCAGCTGCCGCCTTGAGCGATGCGATGGCACGCTCCACCGCCGATTCCCCCGGCTTCCCTTCCAGGGTCACCTGGTACAATCCGAGGAATCGCGCCAGCGCCGGCACAGCCTCCGGTCGCTGACCGTCGCAGTCCATCATGACGGGCAGTCGCGGTGCGCGTGACTCGAAAGTCGTCTGCAGAAACGCGGCATTGGCCATCGGATCCCGGCCGCTCACACTGATCGAATGGTAGGTCGAGCGCCCGGTCAGCTTCTCGAGCTCGGTGCTCAGGGCGTCCGGCGTGTACATCGTGGCAGTTTCCGCTTCTGCCGCGAATCGCACGAAGAGCTGCCGCCGCCCCAGCCAGAGCCCATTCGCCTGTACCCCGGCGGGAACCCCGGCCAGTGCCGCGGTTGGAGGCACGACTGCCATTATTCCCTCCCTCGTCCGGTCAGTGCCAGCATGGCAATGCGCTCACATAGTTCGGGAAAGGTGATTCCTGCCGCCGCCGCGCCCTGTGGGATCAGACTGAGCTCGGTCATGCCCGGCAGTGTGTTCGCTTCGAGACAGTAGGACTCGTCGGCTTCGGTCAGTCGAAAATCGATGCGTGCGTAGCCGCTCAGCTTCAGCGCCCGGAACGCATCCACAGCCTGCCGCTGCAGCGCCTCCGCCTGCCCCGGAGAAATATCCGCCGGGAACCGCTCTTCGGCCATGCCCGGTGTGTACTTGCACTCGTAGTCGTAAATCTCGTGCTTTGGAATGATCTCGCCAACCGGAAGCGGGTCGTCGCCGAGAATACCAACCGTCAGTTCTCGGCCCGGAATGTACCGCTCGATCATCACTTCGGAGTCGTAGCGCTGCGCTTCCGCGACCGCCGCATCGAATTCAACCGGTCGTTTCACCAGCGTCAGTCCCACGGTCGATCCCTCGCGAGAGGGCTTGACGATCACCGGCATCCCGAGACTGGCTTCCACCTCGTCCACGCCGGCGGGTGCCATCAACCAGTCGGCCGTGCGCACCCCCGCCGCCCGGAAGAGCCGCTTCGACAGATCCTTGTCCATCGCCAACGCACTCGCCAGGTGGCCACTTCCCGTATAGGGCAGCCCGACCAGATCGAGCAGTGCCTGCAACGTGCCGTCCTCGCCGGTACCGCCGTGCAGCGCCACGAACACCACATCCGTGTCGCCCGCCCGCGGCAGGAATTCCGCTAGGCGGCCCAGGACGTTCCGCCCCATCTCCTCCAGCGCCTCCCGGGAGGGAGGCGCCGTCTTCACCACCGGCCCTCGGATGAGGGCGCGTTCCTCGTCCATGCCCAGCGGACCGCGCGCCGTATCCACGGCGGCGACCCGATGTCCGCGCGTCCGCAACGCCGCCGCGATGCGAAGCCCGGACGCGATGGAAACGTCGCGCTCCGAGGAGGTGCCACCGAGTAGAACGGTGATGTGCACGGGCGTGTGTACGGTGGGAGTGGGGATCGGCGGGCGCTATCTCGCCATCAGGTACGACAACATGTCCGAGCGGGTGACGATGCCGGTGGGCGCCCCATCGGCGTGGACGAGCACTGCAGGATTCGCCTTGGAGAGCAACGCCGCCACCGTGTCTACCGGTTGCGCGGCGTCCACCACAGGGAAGGGCGCGTCCATGACTTCGGCGACTGCTGCATCGAGCACCTTGCTGTTCTCCAACCCCTTCCCGGAGAGCGACCACTCGCTCACCGAACCCACGCAGTTCGCACCGTCCATTACCGGGAGTTGCGAGACATCGTGCAGCGACATCAGTCGCAACGCCTGGCGGACACTCGCGCCCGGAGCCACGCTGACGATGGGCTGGGCCGTCGTCGGCTTGCTCCCCACGACCTGGGCCAGCGTCGTGTGGTCGCCGTCCAGCAACTGATTTTCCCGCATCCATTCGTCGTTGTATAGCTTCGACAGATACCGCTCCCCCGTGTCGCAGAGGAACGTGACCACGAACGCACCGGGGTCGTCGATTCGCTTCGCCACCTCGAGCGCCACGTGCGTGATCAGCCCCGCTGATCCGCCCACGAAGAGCCCCTCCTCACGCGTCAGCCGGCGTGACATCGCAAAGGCATCCTTGTCGGTGACGCTGACGTAGTCGTCGATCACCGACATGTCGAGCGTTCCGGGCAGCTTGTCCTGTCCGATGCCCTCCACCTTGTACGGTGCCCCTTCACCCTCGTTCTTGCCCTTGCTGCGCCAGAGATTGGCGAGAATCGACCCCACCGGGTCGCCCGCAACGATCTGGATATTCGGGTTCTTCTCTTTCAGGTAGCGCCCCACGCCTGACAGCGTTCCACCCGTACCGGCCGCGGCGACGAAATGCGTGATGCGGCCTTCGCTCTGTTCCCAGAGTTCGGGCCCCGTAGTGTCATAATGCGCCTGCGGATTCGCTTCGTTGTAGAACTGGTTGGCCAGAACCGCGTTCGGGGTCTCCTTGGCGATCCGCTTGGCCATCATGACGTAGTTGTCCGGATGATCGGGCGGCACTGCGGTCGGCGTGATGATCACTTCGGCCCCGAACGCCTTGAGCAGCCGCACCTTCTCCTGCGACATCTTGTCGGGAAGGGTGAAGATGCACCGGTACCCCTTTAGTGCGGCGGCGATGGCCAGGCCGACGCCGGTGTTGCCACTCGTTCCCTCAACGATCGTTCCACCAGGCCTGAGCCCTCCCTCACGCTCCGCTCGCTCGATGATCGGCAGCCCGATCCGGTCCTTCACCGAGCCTCCTGGATTGAAGAACTCGGCCTTGCCGTACACCGGAGTTCGAATGCCCTGCGTGACGCGGTGCAGTCGGATCAGGGGAGTCCAGCCGATGGTTTGAAGGACGTCGTCGTAGGGTTTGCGATTGCGAATCGTGGTCATCGGGAGTCGGTGCCGCAGTTGAAAGGTTGAGGTTGCTCCCAAGTTAGCGCGTTGCATGCGTTTCGACCCGGGGAGACGAGGTCACGGCCGAGCTCCCACCGCGGGCTCCGCATTAGTCGTCCCTTGCCTGGCGCACCAGGCCGTTCAGCAGCGTCAGGGCCTCGAGCGGTGTGAGGTTGTCGACGTCCATCGTCCGTAGCCGTTTCACCGCCGGATGCTCCTCGGAGCCGAACAGACCGAGTTGTGGCGTGGATGGCGCTTCGGAAGCGCGCCCACCCTGCCCACGACGTTGGAGCGCCGGTACCAGTTGCTCTCCCTCCAGCAAGCGGAGGACCTCGCGGGCTCGTCCGATCACCGCGTCCGGAAGTCCGGCCAAGCGTCCCACTTCGATCCCGTAGCTGCGATCGGCCCCCCCTGGCTGCAGCCGGTGCAGGAATAGCACCTGATCCCCGACCTCCCGTACGCCGACATTATAGTTTCTAACTGCTACTAATTCGTCGGCCAGTTGCGTCAACTCGTGGTAGTGCGTGGCGAACACCGTCTTGCACCCCGTCTTGTTGTGCAGGTGCTCGCTCACTGCCCAGGCGATCGACACGCCGTCGTAGGTGGAGGTTCCGCGTCCGATCTCGTCCAGGAGGACCAGGCTCCGCGCGGTGGCGTTGTGCAGAATGGCGCTCGTTTCGGCCATCTCCACCATGAAGGTCGATTGACCGCGTACCAGGTTGTCGCTCGCGCCCACGCGGGTGAACACCCGGTCCACCACTCCGATCGCCGCCTGTGAGGCCGGTACGAAGCTTCCCATCTGGGCCATCAACACGATCAGTCCGACCTGCCGCAGGATCGTCGACTTGCCAGCCATGTTCGGACCGGTCAGGATGATCACCCGCCCGTCTTCGGAAAGCACGACGTCGTTCGGAATGAACTTGTCACGTGGCATCATCCGCTCCACCACCGGATGCCGGCCTCTGGTGATCGTCAGGTCGAAGCCGTCGTGCAGCGTCGGCCGGACGTAATGTTCGCGAGCTGCGGTCTCGGCGAGTCCTGACAGGACATCCAGAACGGCCACGATCCGCGCCGTCCGCTGTAGCCGCGTGATTTCGCCGCCTGCCCGGCTTCGGAGTTCTTCGAACAGTCGGCGTTCCCGGGATTCGATCTGTTCGGCGGCCGATAGGACGCGCTCCTCATACGCCTTGAGGGCCGGCGTCACGAATCGTTCCGCGCCGGTAAGCGTCTGCCGCCGCTGGTAGTCGTCGGGTACGAGGTGCAGATTGGATTTCGTGACTTCGATGAAGTACCCGAACACCCGATTGTAGCCGACCTTGAGCGACCCGATCCCCGTACGATCCCGCTCGTCGGTCTGAATGCGCGCGATCGCTTCCTTTCCGCCGTCACGCAGCGAGCGCAGTTCGTCCAGTTCGGCATCCACCCCCGGCGCGATCGTGGCATCCTCGCCGATCGCCACCGGAGGGCGCTCGACCAGCGTTTCGTCGATTGCCGCGGCGAGTTCGCTGCACGGATCCCAGTCCGCGAGCACCTCGGCCAGTGCTCCGGCGCCTCCCACGCGGCTCACGGCGTCGTGCACGCCCGGAAGGCGTGACAGCGACAGACCCAGCGCCTTCAGATCTCGGGGAGTGCTTCGCCCCAGCGCCGCTTTCGTCGCCAACCGCTCCATATCCCGTACACCGTCCAGCGCTCCGACCAGAGCAGAGCGGGCCAGTGCGTCGGTAACGAGCGCCTCCACGGCATCCAGGCGTGCTTCGATCAGGACGCGGTCGGTCAGTGGCGCCAGCATCCACTGTCGAAGGAGGCGCGCCCCCATCGGAGTCTTGGTCTGGTCGAGCACACCGGCCAGCGTGCCTTCGAGATCGCTGCCGCGTAGTGATTCGACGAGTTCCAGGTTGCGGCGTGTCATCTCGTCCAGCGGCATCACGCCGCCCGGCCGTTCGACGCTTGGTCGTGCCAGTCGTACGCCCGACGGTTGGAGTTCGCGCAGGTAGCGGAGGAGTGCGCCGGCCGCGCTAACGGCGACGGCGTCTTCCGCCTCGAGGCCAAGACCGTCCAGCGACAGGACACCGAACTCCTTCGCCAGGTCGTCGCGTGCCATGGCGGCGTCGAACTCCCACCCCTCACGCTCCGTGACCAGCGCTCCCTCGACGCCAGGTATCCGGGCGCCGTGCACGTTCGTATCGCCGCGCGCGACCAGCATCTCCCGTGGAGCCAACCGTGCGAGCAAGGGCTCGAGATCCGCGGTCGTGCTGACGATCAGGCGTAGCTCGCCCGTTGAGATGTCGGCCGCGGCCACTCCGACCCTGGCACCCGTGGCGCAGACGGCACAGATGAAGTTGTTCCGCCCGCCCTCCAGCAGATCGTCCGCCAGCGCGGCGCCCGGTGAGATGGTCTCGATCACCTCACGGCGCACGACTCCCTTGGCGAGTTTGGGGTCTTCCACCTGTTCGCAGATCGCCACGCGGTGCCCGCGTTCGACCAGACGTCGGATGTAATCGCTGGCCGCCTTTACGGGTACGCCTGCCAGCGGTACGTCCGCAGCACCGCCGTTGTTCCGTGCTGTGAGTGTCAGCCCGAGAATTCGCGCCGCCAGTTCGGCGTCGTCGAAGAACATCTCGTAGAACTCACCCATGCGGAAGAACACGATCGCGTTCTGATGGCGCGCTTTGATCTCCTGGTACTGCTGCATCAGCGGAGTCGGCGCCATGGCGGTCAGCGCTGGTCGAGAACGGTGACGAATCCGTTGATCCCGGCCTTCTTGAGCCGCACCAGTGCGCTGGTCGCTTCGCTACGTGTCTTGTATCGCCCCACGCGAACCCTGAATGGCTTCCGCGTGCCGTCCACCCGTGCCTCGAGGCCGCGCCCGCGTAGGCGCGTCGCCAGCTTCTCGGCTTCGGCCGATGTCGCGAATGCTCCCACCTGTACCGAGTAGCCGCCGGCGCTGGACGTTGCGGCCTGGCTGGTTCTCGCCGTTTCCTTCGGAGTCCGTTCCGCGCGTGCTCGGCTCCGCTGTTGGGCCTTGCGCACGGAGTCCGCGTGCAGGCTGTCGGCCCGCGCCACCGAATCGGCTCTTGCACGTGCTGCCGCAGCATTGCACCGCGGGGTGTAGAAGTCCATTTGGTTCTGAAGTTCCACATCGCCGGGAGCAATCGCGCTACGGGCCTGATCGAGAATCCCGCATGCTCGGATATCGTCGTTCTGCTCGAAGAGCAGCTGAGCGAGCCAGAGCCCGGTGCGCGCCCGCTTGGTGCTGGCTGGGTTGTCGCGGAGAAATCGTTCGAGATGATTGATGGCCGATGCGCGATCGCCCTGTGACCGTTCGATCTGCGCGAGTTGCAGCAGCGCATCGCCGGCATGTACCGACAGTGGATACTCCACCACGATTCGCCGGTAATCCTGTGCGGCGTCGGCCGCCGTCGGCGCCACCGTAGCACGTCCGTACAGGGCGTCGCCGTATGCCGCGGTTCCCACCGGCGTCACCGCGAGTATGGAATCCACGATCTTCCGCCCAGCGGCGATCTGCCCCGCAATCACGAGCGACCGAGCGCGCGCGAACGCGGAATCCATCGGCGATGCCGACTGTACCCCCGTCGTATCCGTCCCCTGCGCGCGAGCCGAAGATGCGCTACCCGTGAGTAGTGCCGCGACGCAGATCCCGTAGATCATCGGTCTTACAGAGTTCATCATGCGACTTTCTGCCGTGCCGGTTTGCGACATAGTGTCAGGATCAGAGTGGAGAGCAGTTGCTCTTCCGTGGACAATCGTGATTCCTTGAGTGCTTCGTCGGCCCGTACCAGTGCGGACAGGGCGGCGTCGAGGTCCGCTTCGTTCCAGCGTGCCAGCGACTTCGTCCAGGCAGACACCGCCTCGCCCCACGCCCGCCCGGTGTAGAGCCCCCCGGCTTCCTTCAGCAGCGAGAAGTACTCCTTGGACAGGCGTGCCGGATGAAGTCCCCGTGCCTGCCCCCACGCCAGCGCCAGCATCTGGACCGTCAGTGCCATCACGATGGTGACCGCGGAGGTCTTCGGTTGCTGGAGTACCAGCGGCAACGCCGCCAGCGCCGTGGATGCATCTCGTTGGGCTATCGCGTCCAGCAGATGCCCGAGTGTTTCCTCTCGCCGTACACCCACAACCGCGGTTACGGCTTCCTCGGTAATCGTCCCGCCATTCGTATAACTCAGCAACTTTTCGATTTCGAGGCCGAGCAGGGCCAGATCAGAGCCCGCCACATCCTGGAGCAGCGAGATGGCCTCTTCGGTAATCGTGGCGCCTTCGCCGCTCTCCGCCACCTGACGCTCGATCCATTTCGGCAACTGCGTGCCGGTCAGAGCGGCGTATTCCACCGCCGTTGCCTGATCGGTGAGTTTCTTATCCGGTTTCTCTCCGCTGGCCGCCACGAGTACCAACACCGCATCGGGGGACGGCGTCTTGAGGTACCGATCGAGCGCGCTTCGCGCATCCTTGCGCAGCGCCCCCACATCACGGATCACCACCACTCGGCGCTCCGCCATCATCGGTGGTGTTCCGAGGAGAACGCCAAGCTCTTCACCCTGAACCTCACCGCCTCTTCGTTGGTCCAGATTGAAGGCCTGCACGGCTGGATCGACCGCCACGGCAAGTAGTTGGCGAACGGCGGTTTCCTTGAGAAAATCATCCTCGCCGTACAGGTAGTAGGCGGGATCGAATCGGCGGTCTTTGAGTGCCGCTTTGAATGCCCGGTGGTCCGCAGCCTTCGCCATGCCGGGAATATACGGCGTCTACGCCGGGTCGGCCGGGTTCGTGGCTATGGAGAGAGGCTGGGTACGTGCGCTGCGGCGTCGATCAGTTGCGGCGCCCCGGACTCACCGGCCGCCACGCCGGGAAACAACGCAGGCACCGTGGTCGCGAGCGATCCGTCCAGTGCCGAGCTGCCCGCCGCGGGTTGGACGCGGCGCGGAATCTTGCGACCCGCCTGTGCTTCCGCGACTACGGCGCCGTGTGGCGCGACCGGGAGCGGGGCGGGTTGGCTCCACGAATACAGTACGAAGACCACGCCGACCGCTACCGCGACGGCCGTACCGAGCCTGACCATGATGCGGGGCGCCCTTGCGGCCGGGCGCGCGGGCCATTGACCATCCAGGGTGTGCAGTCGCATCTGCAGCCGGGACATGAAGTCGGCCGAAGGCTGGATCTGCGGCAGGTTGCGAGCCACCAGAAGTCCCCGTCGTACGGCCGTATCCAACCGCGCACATCGGTCACACCGATCCAGATGCTCGTACATCTTCGCGGACCGCCTCTTGGCTAGCAGGCCGTCTACGAAAGCCACGTGCGATTTGCGGAAGGTGCGACAGTTCATGGATCCCGGTGGGCCGGAGGACACTCTGCCCGGGATACCCGCCAGCGCGAGGCCGGTTCCCAACCCCATCGCTGCACCGATGAGCGCCTCCAACCTTGAGGAGGCGCTCATCGCTATTCTCGACTGCCCTTGCTACACGACCGTCAGCGTAACCCCTGTGAGCGGTTGTGACGGTTATCGCCTACCCAATCATCGGCTCGATGATCGCCGCGAACGCATTGCGTGCCCGGTTCAGTCGTGATTTCACCGTTCCAAGATTGCAGTCGGTGATCTCCGCAATCTCTTCGTATGACTTACCCTCGATCTCGCGCAACACGAACACCTGCCGGTGGTGTTCAGGAAGCTGATCCACCGTTTCCTCGACGAGATGCCGCAGGTGCCGCTTCTCGAACAGATCGTCCGGCCGGCTGGTGAAGTCCTCAAATTGCAGGGGACGTTCCCCTTCTTCCCGGTTGTTCGTGATCGTCTGGAATAGAATCAGCGGATTGCGTGAACGATTCCGCAACTCGTTCTTTGCCAGATTCGAGGCGATGGTGTAGATCCATGTCGAGAACTTCTTGGACGTGTCGAATCGGTGGATGTGCCGATAGACGCGAATGAAGACTTCCTGCACCAGGTCCTCAGCGCGTTCGCGATCTCCGATCGTCCGGTAGATGAAGTTCAGCAACCGCGTCTGGTACCGCTCAACCAGCTCCTGGAAGGCGCGTTCCTCCCCCGCCAGGAAGGCTCGCACTACTACCGTATCGTCGGCGTCGTGGAGCGCTTCTCGGCTCGACGGCTTCCGGAGGGCTTGGTACTTGAGTGCGAGTTCTGGCATCGGTTTGCTCCTCTTCGTGCGTGACCGCTGCGTGGTCGGAAGCCAGTGTTGGTCGACTGGTCATCCCACATTGCACATCGGAGAAATGCACGTCGCATGCCGTCGATGGAACTCCACTTGTATTCTGTTATCTTGTTGACATGTATGGAGTTACAAAAAGCCGCGCTTGCGGCGCGGCTGACTGTTTGTCCTCGATTATGGACAACACCATGAGAACTGACCTTTCCTGTATACAATTCAAAAGTCTTCCGCGGTAACCCCCTGCTGCTCTAGTTGTCGGTTGACTTCTTCGGTGAAAGGCCGAATTGGGCGACATACAGGATGGCCAGCGCAGTCTTGGCGTCGCTGATCTCTCCCGTGCGGATCAATTCCATCGCTCGCGACAACGGCATCGGTTCAATACTCATGAATTCGTCGGCCTCCCGCGCCGACGCGCCCTCGCGCAGCTCCGTGGCTCGAAAGACGTGAATGCATTCGTCGGTGAAGCCGGGGGTCGTGAACATCGTGTACAGGTGCTCGAGCTGTGTCGCTCGATATCCGGTTTCTTCGGTCAGTTCGCGGGCTGCGCAGTCTGCCGGGGACTCGCCTGCATCCAGCCGGCCGGCCGGAATTTCGTACAGATACCCCCCTGCGGCATATCGATACTGGCGAATCAGGACGAGTTCCGGATCCGGCGCGTTCGGCTCTCCCAGAATCGGCACGATGGCGCTCGCGCCTGGATGCCGGACCATTTCCAGCTCCCCGACACTCCCGTCGGGAAAGCGCACGGTATCCACGTCCAGATTGATCACGCGGCCTGTGTATACGCGACGCGTAGCCGCCTTTCCGGTGCGCGTGTCGTCGACGGGCGCCTTGCTCATGCGCCAGGCTCGACGTCATCAGGTTGCGCCACGACTACCCGTCCCAGCCCGAGTTTTTCGAGCGGACCTTCGATGACGTCCGGATCGCCCACGGCAACTATCAGGAGTTGCTCTGGATGCAGGTGCTGCTGTGCGGCCTCCAGCACGCCTTCCGTCGTAACGGCGCCGATGTGCTGCCGGTACGTATCGAAGTAGTCGGCCGGATATTGATAGGTCACGAGGTTGGCAAGCGCGTTTGCGATCGCCATTGTCGTCTCGAACCGAATGGGAAAGACGCCTTCCAGAAAGCTCGTCGCCAGGCTCAACTCGTCCGGGCTGATCGGTGCTTTTCGAATCGCCTCGATCTCGGCGACGACTTCGCGCGTCGCGTCGGCGCTCACACGGCTCTCGACCGCCGTCGAAACTACGAACGGGCCGGTTCCCCGCCGCCAGTCGAATGCCGACCTGGCACCGTACGCATATCCGTGCCGTTCGCGGAGGTTGAGGTTGATGCGCGACGAGAACAATCCGCCCAGCACTGCGTTCATCACTACCAGCTTGAAGTGATCTCGGTGCCGGCGCGGAACGCCGAGATGTCCGATGCGCAGTTCCGACTGCGGCGCGTCCGATTTGGCGACAATCTGGATGCGCGATGCTTGGCTTGCCGGTTGCTCGGATCCGGTCGGAGTCTTGGTCGGGACGCCGCTCCAGCCCGCGAACGCGTCCTCCGCCATCGTCGCGGCTTCATCGTGATCGATGTCACCCACCATGATCAGCGTCACGCGCTCCGGGACGTACTGCGCCCGGTAGAAGGCCAGCAGGTCCTCTCGCTGTATGCTGCCGACCGACCGCGCGCTCCCCGCTTCGCTGCGAGAGTATCGAGACTCCGGAGCGTATAGAAAGTGCTCGAACGACTCGTCCGCCAATTCTCGTGGTTCGGTCCGCATCTGCATGCGCTCTCCCTGTCGTTCCGCCTTGAGACGCGCAACATCGCGATCGCGGAAGGCTGGGGCGCGTAGCACCTCGCTCAGCAGTTGGAGCGCAGCAGCCGCCTTTCCGCGGAGTACGGACAGCTGTACCGAAGCGCTGTCCCATCCGGCACTCACGTCCACGGTCGCGCCGAGCTGTTCGAACGCGTCCACGAGCGCCGCTCCGTCGGACGTCGTGGTTCCCTCCATCAGCAGCTTCGCGGTCAGGATGGCCAACCCCTCGCGACCGGCCGGATCGCATGTGGCGCCCGCATCCAGCTGCGCGACGATCGACACCATCGGGAGCTTTCTGATGGGAGCGGTGATCAGTTCCACTCCACTCTTGAGTCGCCGGCGTTCGAATGCAGGAAAGTGGTAGGGCCGGGCAGTGCCGGCGGTGGGGCGAGCGGCTGCGCCGGCGGTCATCGGAATTCCTCCACTTCAGCATCGTTCGGAATGGCCGCTTCATCCGCACCGCGGGGTACGTAGAGGAGACTCGCCCGGTTGTCCTCACCCAGCCGCTCCTGAATGAAGGCATTCACGGCTTCCGGCGTGACCTGCTGGTAGCGCGACATCTGTTCGTTCAGCAGTTCTGGCCGCCCGAAGTACGTGGCGAACATCGAAAGGCGGTCGGCGCGATCGCCAGCCGATTGCAGAGCACCCACCAACTCGGTTTCGATCAGCGCTGCTGCGCGAGATACTTCAGCTGCCGTTACCCCTTCACCGCGCAGGGTGTCCACCTCGGTCGCCACGGCGTCGTGCAGCGCTTCCGGGGAGACCTCGGGACGCGCGGTCACGTCGAGTACGAGCAGGTCGCTCCCCTTCGGCAGGTCGAACGTGAAGGCAGTCGCCTCGGCGGCAATTTCCCGCTCCCGCACCAGACGCCGGTACAGGCGGCTCCCGTGCCGCAAGCCCAGCACCGCCCCGCAGATGCTCGCCGGGTAGTAGGCATCGCTGCCGAACACCGGCGACCGGAATGCCATGAACAGCCGCGGCAGCGCCACGTCGTCCTTGACCTCTTCACGGAGCCATCCGCCGAAGGCCGGCGCGACTTCCATGGAGGGCCGGTTGGCGTTTCCGGGTCCACGCGGGATCTCACCGAAATACTTCTCCACCCACGCCCGTACTGCGGACGGTTCAAAATCCCCGGCGATCGAGAGCACGGCGTTGTCGGGTGTATAGTAGGTCCGGAAGAACTCCGCAATGTCGTCGAGACTCGCCTGCGACAGGTCCTCCATCGAGCCGATCAGGGAATGGTGAAACGGATGACCTTCCGGAAAGCACAGCGCCGGCAGTCGTTCCCACCACGTCCCGTAGGGTTGGTTGTCCACCGACCAGCGCCGTTCGTTCTTCACGACGTCGCGTTGGGTATCGAGCTTCTCCTGGGTCATCGCGGGGAGCAGCTTCCCCATGCGATTCGCTTCCAGCCACATCACCAGTTCCGTCTGGTTGGAGGGAACGACCTCGAAGTAGTTCGTCCGATCCAACCACGTCGAGCCGTTCAGCGTACCGCCCGCGCGCTGAATGAGTTCGAAGTGCTCGTTGGCTCCCACATCCGCCGAGCCCTGGAACAACATGTGCTCGAAGAGATGGGCGAATCCCGTACGTCCTGCCCGTTCGTTGGCCGAGCCCACGTGGTACCAGAGATTTACGCCCACGATCGGCGCCGTATGGTCTTCGGACAGCGTCACCAATAGCCCGTTTGCGAGCCGGAACGTCTCAATCGGGATTTGCATTCGTGGAAATTGACTCCCTGGTCGTATCACAGGAACCCCCGCCGCCACGTCATGACTCCGGGAGCCGGCGAATCGGAATTGGTTGCAATTTGCTACTAATCGATACCGGAGCGAGTCGTCAGGAACGCCAGCGGCACTTTGAGCGATTCACTCATTCGGTATTCCCACCGCTCTTTCCAACTATCTGATATCGGGCTCGTGGTCGTTGGCGAGAGCAACGCTACGAGCCCGAACCGCCGCGCAAGGATCGTCAGGCGCAGCATGTGGAAGGGGTCGCTCACGAGAATCACCGTGTCTGACCGCTGCGCCTTCATCATTGCGGCAACCGCGCGGAGTGATTCGGACGTCGTGCGTCCCTTGGCTTCCAGCAGGATCGCGGAGTCCGGGACACCCTGCTGCACCACAAAACGTCGACCCACGGCTGCTTCGCTGGTTGTGTCACCTTCTCCAGTGCCGCCGGTCAGCACCATCCGCGGCGCCAGCCCCCGCCGCCACAGAGCAACCGCGTGCTCGAGTCGCGCGCGGAGGACCGGCGACGGATGGCCAACGTATTGCGCTGCCCCCAACACTACGATCGCTCCCGCGTGATGCGCGGTATCACGCCGCCCCCAGACGACCACCAGCGCCAGTGAGGCGATCCATCCCACCCCCAGGGCCGTCAGTATTACACCTAAACCACGTTTCAAGGGAGAGGGGCGCCTCGGCTGCATCTGCGACAAGCTAGTGGCAGCCTCCCGGCCCCGGGAAGTGACCGGGCCTCTAATCACTCACCGAGAGCAGACCCAGCCACACGCTCTCCACCAGTCGGCGCCGCCGCGCGACGGGTTCGACCGGTACCAATGCCAGCCCCGTAGACATTGCCATCAGCAGGTCGACTACCGAGTCCAGCGGAATTGTCGGTGCAACGTCCAGGACCCCGAGCACGGCGTCCACCCGTTGCTCCAGCTCCACACGGACAGCGGTCACTGCCTCATCGGCAGCACGCGCCACAGCTGGAATCCCGGATGCCTTCAGCTGGAGAGCGATGCGCAGGTCCCCGGCTGACAGTTCCGAGTCCAGCCAATCGCTGAATTCATCGACTGGATTCTCACGCCGAGCCGGCGCCACGATTCGCGAGCCCCTTCTGACGACCCCGTCGCGACATTGGACGGCGAGGGCGCTCAGAAGTGACTCCTTGTCCCGGAAATGATAATGGATCAGTGCTTTGCTCACGCCGGCCCGCTGTGCTACACGACCCGAGGTCGCCGCAGTCCAACCCGCCCGGCTGATCTCCTCGCGCGCGATCTGGAGAATCCGCCCGCGCGCCTGGCTGGCCTTGCCGGCATCGCCGGATCCCTGCATCGGTCGCGACACGGTTAGATCGCTATGCTCTCGCCGTACGTCGGCACCCTGGTCTCGTACCCCAATCCCCGCAAGGTCGCGGCGAAATCGTCCTGAACTTCGGGTTCCCCATGCACCAGCGTCACGGCCGGCCGGTGGCGCGAAGCGTTCGTCGTCGCCGTCAGCCATCGAACCATCTCGTCGCGGTCGGCGTGCGCGCTGTAGCCATTCAGGACCTGGACTTCCGCGCGGAGGGGTACGTCGTCTCCCAGAATTCGCAGCTCGGGCCGACGTTCGACGATACGCCGCCCCAAGGTATGCTCCGCCTGAAATCCGACGATGAGAATGGTGTTGCGCGGATCCGGGGCTCCGTGCGCCAGGTGGTGCAGGATGCGCCCGGATTCCGCCATCCCTGATGCGGCAATGATCACGGCCGGCGTCGTCAGGGCGTTGAGCGCTTTCGACTCCTCCACATCACGGGTGTATCGAACGAGAGGAAAGCGGAACAACCGCGGGCTCTCATTCACCAATGCCTCCGTGCGATCGAAGACTTCGCGATGCATCGCGAATACGCCGGTGACATCGATCGCGAGCGGGCTGTCGACGTAGATCGGGATCTCCGGGATTCGGCCTTCCTGCAAGAGCACGTGTAGATCGTAGATGATCTCCTGGGTTCGTCCCACAGCGAACGCCGGGATGAGTACCCGCCCACCACGGCTCGCCGTTGCTCGCACGATCGCGCCCAGCTCTTTTCGCATGTCTCCCGTTTTCGGATGAATCCGGTTCCCGTATGTGGATTCGAGAACAACGTGGTCCACCAGATCTGGTACTTCCGGATCCCGGATGATGGGCTGCCCGGTGCGTCCCAGATCTCCTGTATACACGAGACGACGGCGGACCCGGTTCTCCCGGCAATCCAGCGCCGTGATGGCAGACCCGAGAATGTGGCCCGCATCCAGAAAGCGGCCCTCCACTCCAGGAATCACCTCGAACGACCGTCCGTACGGCACCGTCTGCATGAGTTCCAATAGACGGGAAACATCGTCCTGGTCATATAGTGGCTCTATATAGCTCCGATGGTGACGCCTGAGGAAGTCGGCGTCCTTCTTCTGTATGTGAGCGGAGTCCGCGAGCATCAAGGAGCACAGGTCTCGGGTGGCGGGCGTTGTCCACACCACTTTTGAATAGCCTTTGCGGACCAGATATGGCAGCCGGCCGGAATGATCGATGTGCGCGTGCGACAGCACGATCGCATCGATCTGATCAACTGGAAGCGGCAGTGCGACGTTCTTCCGATTGCTCTCACCGCGATGCCCCTGGAAGAGCCCGCAGTCCAGAGCAATGGTGCGTCTGCCTACCTCCAGCAGGTGGCACGACCCCGTGACTTCGCGAGCGGCGCCACGGACCGTGACCTTCACGTCACGATTCCCGATCGCTCGGTCGCTGGAACACCACGGTCAGCCGTTCACCATCCTGCGAGATCATCGCCGGCTCCCATCCCGACCGACTGCGTTCGTTCAGCAGGTCGGTCAGGGTGTCCTCGTCGTCCCGCACGTGTCGCGTCAGGCGCACGATGACCGCCTGGTATTCTTTCATGCCGGCGAAGATAGTACCTTGCGCGCCATGCACACCACCCCCGACTTCCCCACGTTGCGCGTGGTGGATCACCCATTGGTTCAGCACAAGTTGACGCTCCTTCGCGACCTTGCTACTCCGACCAAGATATTCAAGGAGTTGGTGGACGAGATCGCGACCTTGATGGCCTATGAAGCGACGGCGGACCTACCGCTCGAAGCGGCCCCCGTTGAGACTCCATTGGAGAGCACCACCGGCCAGCGCGTCATGGGCAAGAAGCTGACGCTCGTCCCGATTCTTCGAGCCGGGCTCGGTATGGTCGAGGGCATCTGCCGCCTCGTGCCTTCAGCACGCGTCGGTCATATCGGCCTCTACCGCGATCACGACACGTTGAAGCCGGTGGACTACTACTTCAAGGTTCCAAGCGACGCCGCCGAGCGGGATTTCTTTCTGCTCGACCCGATGCTCGCCACCGGCGGCAGTGCGGTTGCCGCCGTTGCGTCACTCAAGCGTGCGGGCGCTACGCGCATTCGGTTCCTGTGCCTCGTCGCGGCGCCCGAAGGCGTCCGTCGCCTGGCCGCGGCACATCCCGACGTCCTGGTGTTCTGTGCCTCCCTCGATCGCCAGCTCAACGAGCACGGCTACATCCTTCCCGGCCTTGGTGACGCCGGCGACCGGCTCTTCGGCACGAAATGATGCGCGCATTTTCTGCGCGCGCATACTGCACTCTTGTTCACCTCTGGTCAGGTCTGTATGATTCCGCGTCCGCGCTGTCCCCGCGACGCCTTCTCCAGACCGGCTGAATGCTCATCAACCTGCTGCCAGACTTTTTTGCAGTACTCGACAGCACGGATCCTCTCGCCGCATATCAGCGCTATCTCTCAGCTCACCGTCGGGTCCTCGACGGCTACTGGAACAACTACGTCATCCCTCCCGACGGCCCGCACTTCCTCGACATCCTTCGCGGCGTCGTCGCCGCCGATCGCAGCGATCTCCGGTCGATGCTCGAGCGAACCGATGTCGTCACGCTGGCCCGCCAAGTTGAGGAGCGTTGCGTCCGCGCGTTCCAGATTGACGTCGATTTCGATATCGTTCTCATGGTGGGCGTTGGCGGTGCGAACGCCGGCGAACTGGTCGTCGATCACCGGGGCACGGCTTTCGTCTGCCTGGAACACTTCACCGGGCTCACGAACCCGGACACTTTTGGCCTCGGGCTCGATCCGGAATTGATGCCCCTGTGGCTGGCCCATGAAGTGGCGCACGTGGTCCGCTATACGTCGCCGACCAGTCGATCGGAGGTTCATGCGGTGGTTGAAGAGTCCGGCTACTACTCGTACTGGAACACCGGCCGGACGGTATCGCTTCGTGAACTCGTGATCAACGAAGGTCTGGCGGTCCATGCTTCCCAGTTGGTCAGCCCCGGTCATGCCGTCTGGGAATACTTCGGCTACGTCCGACGTCAGTACGCACGGATTCGCGAGATGGAGCCCATCATTCATCAGGCCATCGCATCTGATTTCGATCGGGCAGCGTTGGGCCTCCGCCTCCGCTATCTCTCAGACGGGATGAGCGATGATGCCCGCATGGCCGGCCGGCACGTACTCCCCGAGCGCAGCGGGTACTACCTCGGTGCCCGCATGGCTGCGGGAGCCGTTGAGCGCCGCGGCCTGCCGTGGGCGCTCCGTGCGTCGGCCGCAGAGATCCAGGCGCTCTCCACTGGAGCGGCGGCCACCGCGTCCTGACGTCCTGGTTCCCCTGTCACTCGGGGGTTTCACAGATCGATTCTACTTGCCGACGCAGAATGAGCTGAACACGCGCCCCAGTACCTCGTCGACGTCAATTACGCCAATCAATTCTTCCAGGATCCGGACGCACTCGTGCAAGTGGACGGCGCTGACGGTGGCCGGCACGACGCCGGACGCCCGGGCGTCTTGGAAGGCCGCCAGTTCAGCGCTTGCCCTGTTCAGTACTTCGCGGTATCGGGCATGCGAGACGACCGGCGACTCCGGGTTGGGAAGCCCTACGTCAACCCCCACCCGCCGTGAGACCTCCCCGACGAGCGTGTCCAGCCCCTCCCCTGTGACGGCGCTTACGCCGACGGCCCCCGGCAACGCCGCCCGATGTAGGTCCAACTTCGTCTGCACCGGTATGACGAGGCCTGTTGCGCTCCCCTGCACATCGGCAAGCCCATCCTCCAGTGTCAGGGCTGAGTCGCCGCACACCAGCACCACCGTCGCTGTTTCCAGATAATCTCGACTCACCTTCACGCCGAGTCGTTCCACTTCGTCGCTCGAGTCCCTGAGTCCCGCCGTATCCACCAGACGCAGCGGGACCGGTTCAACATCCAGCACGGCTTCGATTGCGTCTCGTGTCGTTCCCGGAATGTCGGTCACCAGAGCGCGCTTGCGGCCAAGCAAGGCGTTGAACAGTGATGACTTTCCGACGTTTGGTTTGCCGACAATCGCAACGAACGCTCCCTGCCGGATCAGCTCCCCTCCCGGTGTGGTCTCGATCAACCCACCAATGGACTCGAGTACGCTTGCCGTTGCTGCGCTCACGCTCCGTTCGTCGATGGGACCATCGTCCTCTTCGGGAAAGTCGATTTCGTAGGCAACCAGAGCCTCGATCGACAGGATCTCCTCGCGCAGTCGCGCGATCCGTTGCGAGAGCCCACCATCGAGTTGTCGCAGGGCAAGCGCTGCGCCTGCGGTCGATTCGGCTCGGATCAGATCGTTGACCGCTTCCGCCTGCAGGAGATCCAGCTTCCCGTTGAGAACCGCGCGGCGCGTAAACTCCCCGGGGTGGGCCGGCCGCGCCCCTGCTTCTACGAGCGCAGTGGTGATTCGCGTTGCCGTCACCCAACCGCCGTGGCAGACGATCTCCACGGCGTCCTCACCCGTATAGGAGTGCGGCGCCTGGTATTCGACGACGATGGCTTCGTCCAGGACATCCCCGCAGCTCGACCGTAGCGTACGTAGCGTGGCGACGCGTACAGAGGCCTGGCGTCCGTCGGTAAGGCTCGCGATCATCTCGCGACACCCGGGCCCGGACAGACGAACAATCGACAGCGCTCCGATTCCGGGGGCCGTAGCAGTTGCCACGATTGAGTCGGCAGCGCGCATCGGGTTCCTCACACGAACTGGTGCCGGTGGCGTCAGCCCTTGTCTCGCCGAGTAGCCGCGCTGGTGCTCGCGGCCGCGCCAGCTCGCTCACGAGCCAGTAACCACTGTTGCGGAAGCGCTGCGAGATTCTGCACGGCGTAGTACAGGTTCAATCCGGCTGCGAATCGGAAGAACATGAACGTCAGCACGACAGGCATCATGTAGCTCATCATGCGCGTCTGTGCGGTGGGCGGTGTTCCCCGCATGCCGATCCAGGAGAGCGCGAACATCGACAGTCCCATCACCAGGGGGGTGATGTAGTACGGATCAGCCGCCGAGATGTCGTGCATCCAGAGAAACGACACGCCACGGAATTCAATGGTGTTCAGGAACACGAAATACAGCGCGAATAGAATCGGCATCGGAAGCATCATTGGGAGACACCCCATCATCGGGCTGAACGGTGTCATCCCGTGGGCTTGGTACAACTTCACCAATGCTTCCTGCTGCTTCTTCGGATCACTCTTGTACTTCTTCTGAACTTCCGCCAACTCCGGCTGAATGCGTTGCATCCGGATGCTTGTCCGCATCGCGCTCTGGTTGAGCGGCCAGAGCAGAAGTCGGACCACCACGCCGAAGATGATGATCACCCATCCGTAGCCAAGCCCGGACGAGCGCTTCATCCACAACAGGACCCGTGTGACGATGGTGGCGAATGGTTGCACGACACTGTGAAACCACCCAGCATATGGATTTACCTGGTCCAGCCCGTGCCCCATGGCGCGTAGGCGTTCGAACTCCTGCGGGCCCATGTAGATTTCGAAGCTCGCGCGTCCGTTCTGCAGCGGAATTGACAGCGCCGCGTGGGCTTCTGGTGCTAGCTTCTGTACCCGCGGCGCTCCGCTGAATGTTGCCCCGGCAATCGTGCTATCCGGCACAACCAAAGCGATCAGGAAGTACTTGTTCCGGAGCGCTACCCATTCCAGCGGCCCCGAGACCGGCTTGTTCACGCCGGAATCGAGTTTTGCGAAGGCCACGCTCTTCACGTCACCGCTTGCCGTTCTATATCCATACGCCAAATGGCGAATGTCATCCGCGGTGTCCGTTTCCATCGATGCAAGCGTCGACGGCAGTGTGATGGAAAGCGTACTGTGCGGAGCCGCGCCGTTGACGCTCACGTCTGCGTGGATCAGATACCGCCCCGAGTCCGACCGTGGGCTGGCGTAGGAGATCTTCACCGCATGGCCGCTTACCGTTCCCGTGTACTCCACCACCTGCCGCCCATCTATCGTCTGCGTCTTTCCTGCAAGCGCGTTCGCTGTCAGCGGAATCGACGAATCGCCCAGTTGTAGCGCGTATTCAATTAGCGGCCGGCCCTCGGGGGTACGAAGAACGACCGGGCCCTTTGCGCGCATCGTATCTCGTGATTGGTAGTCGTGCAGCACGACACTCAGCGGTGACGCCCCTTCGTCGGCATACCAGACCGTCATGTGCTGGCTCTTGGCCGCCAGGCTGTCCGACACGCTGACCGTAGGCGTAGGCTGCGGGAGCGAGACTTCGGATGCTGCACTGTTGGCAATTGACGGCGGCTTCTGCTTGGTCGTCGCGCGCTGCGTCATCGAGTCAGCGGATCCCTTCAGCGTCGCTTGGTTCAGCGCTGTGGAGTCAACCTGAAGCGAGTCCACCACATTACGCGGGTTGGACCCTGGGAATAGAAGTGGTGTTACCACGATCACTACCGCTGTGAGAATCACGGCAAGAAATACGCGTCGGTCCATGACGTAAGGATTATCTGTTAGGGAACCGGATCGTACCCGCCCTTATGGAACGGGTGACAGCGAAGAATTCTTCGCACGGCCATCCACCCGCCCCGAAGCGCACCGTGTCTTTCCAGAGCTTCGACCGCGTATGTAGAACAGGTGGGGTAGTACCGACAAGACGGTGGCAACAACGGGCCAATCCACAGTTGGTATGCTCGGACCAGTAACACAAGCAGTCGTTTCACGGTTCGCCCTGCGTATTCCATTCTGCCAGTAACGCATCTCGCACAACGACCACCGTCGTTCTCAACTCGTCAAACGTCCGTTCGTAGGCGTTCGGTTTGCAACGGATTACCACGTCTCCTGAAGCCTCAAGTGGAAGCAACAGCGTCCGCGCCAGTTCTCGGAGTCGGCGCTTGAGCAGGTTGCGACGAACCGCTGACTGTCCGTGACGGGGAACCACGATGCCAACTCGCACATACTTCAAAGGGGAAGCGAGCATTCGCACGTCAAGGCCCAACGCGCGGACTCGCTTCCCCTGCTTCGAGATTCTGCCAAATTCTGAGCTTCGAGTAATCCGCCGTACGCGCGGATACTCCTCACTCATCTACGCGCCAGCGTACTTGCTCGGAAGCTTAACCGTAAGACGCTTCCGCCCTTTCTTGCGACGTTCACTCAGTACCTTCCGCCCCCATTTCGTCTCCATGCGCGCACGGAATCCATGCTTCTTTATCCGTCGCTTATTCCGCGGACGGTATGTTGGCTTGCCCATTTATCACTCCAAATAGGTCCGATCAATACATTATTCCAGAGATCCGTAAGACTAACTATCTCTTGCACATAGGTCAAGGTAAAGCCAGCTATTTCCCCTGTACATTCCGTCCGCTAATAAGCAGTTGCCTTCCTCTGTTGGGCACGATACTTTGGCCAGCCCAACCAGTTATCCACATCACCAATCATGCCCACTCCAGCACAAGACATTTGGACCAGGCTTCTCACTCAAGCCAAGGCCACGGTGGGCGACGATGTCATGCGCACATGGCTCGAGCCTATCGTACCAATTTCCTGGGACGAGCCAGTACTTACACTCAGCCTTCCTGATCAATTCTCGTGCGATTGGACCGAGTCCAAGTACGGCGAGCTCCTTACTTCATTTGGACCGGTCGCACTTGGGCATCCAGTGAGCCTGGCATTCAGCGTTGATCAAGATCGCCAGCAGCGCCCACAGATGGACTTCTTTGCACTGGACAAACAGGCGCCACTAACGCAGCAGAATACCGTCAACAAGGTGCCGTCTTTGCACGACAGGTATACTTTCGAGCACTTTGTCGTGGGAAAGTCGAACGAACTCGCCGCCGCTGCCGCTCATGCTGTTGCTGAAGCTCCAGGACGCGTGTACAACCCGTTTTTCATTTATGGGCGCACCGGACTCGGAAAGACACATCTCATGCAAGCGATCGGACATGAAGTTCTGAACAAACATTCGGATATTCGCGTGACCTATCTCAGTACAGAACAGTTCACAAATGAGATGGTTGCCTCGATTCAGGCCCGTAAAAACGCTGAATTCCGACGTCGCTTTCGAGAAACAGATCTCCTGTTGATAGACGACATTCATTTCCTGAAGGGCAAGGAAGCAACCCAAGATGAGTTCTTCCACACCTTCAATGCTTTATACGAGGCCGGCCGGCAGATTGTACTGACCAGCGATCGTCCACCAGCTGAAATTGGAGGTCTTGAAGCACGGCTGGTCAGCCGATTTCAATGGGGAATGGTAGCTGATATCGAACCGCCCGATGTAGAGCACAGAATTGCCATTCTCCAACAGAAGGCTGAACTTGACCACCTTGAAGTTACGTTTCCACATGACGTTATCGAGTACATCGCTGAAACAGTAAATTCTAGCGTCCGCGAACTTGAAGGCTCAATCATCAAGATTCTAGCTTTTGCATCCCTTAAACATCGTCAGATAGATGTTTCCCTCGCTCAGGAAGCTCTCCGCTCAACTTACAAATCAATTTCCAACGATCAACAAGAGATTCAATCGTTATCAATCACCAGAATTCAAGACGTTGTCGCTCAGGTTTGGAACGTGACAGTTGAGGGGCTTTGTTCGAAGGCAAGAGTTCAAACTCTCACAATCCCACGACAACTTGCCATGCTACTCATTCGTACTTCACTCAAGACACAGCTAATTGAAATCGGTGCTGCCTTCGGTGGGCGAGATCATTCAACCGTCATCCACAGTCTCTCTAGAGCCCACGAACTTCTACAGAACTCTTCACAACTTCTTTCCAAATACAACAACGCTAGGCGCCTATTAGGTCTCTCCCAAATATCTGAAGCGTCAGTCTCAACATGGGAAATAACCTAAGAACATGCCGTCCAGCTTTTTCAAGACAGATAACCATAGCAGTACCAACAAGTTACTGTCTTCATCACCAGATGTGGATTACCTACTAGAACTACTAAGTACAACTCAGCAAAACCGCTAGAAACAGACACTTTCCACCACCTTCCTCAGTAGGCACTGATCAATGCGCTTTACGATCTCCCGGGAGAAGCTTCAGGAAGGCTTGGCTGCCGTTGGAGCTACAGTCCCGCCGAAGAGTACATTACCGGTCCTGAGTAATCTTCTGATTGAGGGTGGAGAGAAGGGAGCTCAATTCTCAGCTACGGATCTTGATATAGCTGTAAGTACGGAAGTGTCGGCTGATGTGGAAGAAAAGGGTGGAATTACAGTGCCCGCGAAAAAGCTGATCGATATCGCTCGAGAGTTGCCACCAGCTCCTGTTCGAATCAGTTCGTTGGGAGAGCAACGTTTAGTACTGGATTGTGGACGCGCGCACTTCAAGATTCTAGGACTTCCGAGGGAAGAATTTCCGTCATATCCAGCTGTAAAATTTACGCAGAACTGGCGGATTCCATCTTCAACTCTACAACAGTTGATCGGTCATACTGCGTTTGCAGTGTCTACAGAAGAAAGTCGGCCAATTTTGAATGGAGTTCTCTGGGAGACAAAAGCCAATTCGATGGCAATGGTAGCAACGAATGGGCATCGCTTGGCACGGATGGAAGCTGGAATGAAAGTGCCGAAAGGCATGGTAGGGGACTTGATTCTGCCACCAAAAGCGTTGGAACAAATTCGGCGTCTGTTTCCAGCTGATGAAGAATTGGAGGTTGGAAAGGGTGATAATCATGTAGCCTTTCGATCTCCCTTTACCACAGTCTATACACGGTTGATTGAAGGCCCATATCCTCCATATGACCAGGTCATTCCGCACGATAACGATAAATGGGCCATTGTTGATAAGATGGCCTTCTCGAGTGCACTGCGACGAATGTCAGTCATCGCTTCGGATCAAACGCACCGCATTCGGATGACCTTCAATGCCGGAATCCTACGCTTCAGTGTTCAAACACCCGATCTGGGTGAAGCGCAGGATGAATTGGCTATCCGATATACAGGGGATCCGCTTGATATTGGCTTTAATGCGAGCTATCTGCTTGAGATGCTGCGCTATATGCCAAGTGAAGAAGTCAAAATGACATTCAAAGCACCAGAACGTGCAGCTACGATGGAACCAGAGAACTGGTCTGGAGAAGGAGAATATATGTGTCTCGTTATGCCTCTGCGTTTGGTTGACTAGGAGGGTAGAGATAGTCTGAGAAGGATTGAGGGATGAGAGAATGGGCACGCCGCGACAGTCGCGGCGTGCCCATTTTGAGTTTCCAATCGATAAGCCGGATTCTGTCGATGCGACTACCATCGGACGATCATTTCTCTCGGAGCACGATCGCTCGAGCCCTCTAGCAGCCTACCCGCAGTGTCTTTGCCGAGCTGAGCGCTCTCACTGCCTATTTGGCCTTGCACCAACCGGGGCTTGCCATGCCGAAATTGTTGCCAACTTCGCGGTGAGCTCTTACCTCACCTTTTCACCCTTACCTGGATCTGTGAAAGATTGCAGGCGGTGTATTTTCTGTGGCGCTATCCGTCGGATGGAAATCATCCGCCCAGGCGTTACCTGGCGATTTGCTCAGTGGTGTCCGGACTTTCCTCGAAAAGCTTCTTTCGCGATCGCCTGATTGGAAACGAATATTCATTGTAGAGCGAAATCTAAGGCAACTCCGTGTCTGTAGACAGGCTCTGCCTCCGATGTAAGTGTTTGTGTCGCAGAGATTTGCAGATCAATCGGAAACTAGGTGACGCCGATGTGACGCCAGTATTGATAATGCCTCGGGCTCGGATGTCGATGAAGTTGTACCAACCTCCTGAGGCATTCTATCATGACTGTGACGAATCACGGAGAAGATCTTGCCAGAATCTCGACGATTCTTACACTGGACGAGCAAATTCGTGTAGATGCTGCAGGCAGTGGTGTGTACATCGCCCGGCATCGCATGGAGCCAGCTCAAGTTCTGGCTGACGTCAAGAGTCATGAAAGTTCGTTGGTCCTGATGTCCGTTCAGTACTGCGAAAGCGGGCAGTGGCAGAAGGTCTCACAGATGATTCGCGAAATTCCACGCGTTCCTACTGTGGCCATTGTGAGTGAAGAGTCAACGAGAACGGTGGAAATGATTCTGAAGCTTGGTCGGGAAGGGGTGAAGCGAATCGTAGACGTTCGGTCACGACAGGGTTGGAATCAGTTGCGAACGATTCTGACTGATGAACACACAGACCGTATTCAAGAACTGCTAGAGAGCCGACTGCAAGAAAGCCTGGGCAGAATGACCCAAGACATGTGGGTATTCTTCCAGATCATGTTGCGTCACTCGCCAACGATAAGTTCCGTCCGAGAGCTTGCGGAGATACTCGAGACACTCCCGAGTACGCTCATGAGTCGATTCTATCGAGCAGGGCTCCCAACGCCCAAGCAATATCTCTCGCTGATTCGATTGATTCGAGCTGCCTTTCTCTTCGAAAACTCCGGCTTCTCGATTGCAAACGTGGCGAATCACTTGGAATATTCATCCCCGCAGAGTTTCGGTCGGCATGTCCGTACGATGATGGGGATGACAGCGCTCAAATTCCGAGAGCAATTCACAGGGCGGAAAATGATCGAATTCTTCGAACGGGAAGTCGTGGTTCCATACCGAAGTGTACTCTCAGAATTTGAGCCGTTTGCAGGCAGGAGCAACTCGGCCGCGGGATCTGGTCCAGCTCCAATATCCTGATGGTGTGTGATGAAAAGCGTCGGTGAAATATGGAAGACTGGCGATCGGATCAGCCTCTTCGTGCTCCTGCTGGTTGTACTCTTGGTACTGCTTCTCGTCGGACTTCTGCTGACGGATCGATCACTTCGGCAGAGCATGGACGAGCAGTCTGCGCTCGACGCAGTGACGTCCGCGAAGATCATCGCGCAGGAAGTGGAGTTGGCAGCGGAACATCTGTACGAACTGGGCTCGCGGTCTGCTCGAGAACGGACCGGAGGCTCACTTCAGGAGCGAATACTGGCCAAGGGCCAGCTCCATGCTATCCGGGCTGTATGGGTGCTGGATACCCTTGGGAATGCCGTTATCGACTCAGCTTGGTGGGGAGAATCAGAGCGCAAGTCTCGAGTAAGCAACCAGGCAATCCGCATGCTCGCCCGGCACGTATCAGCCAGTCGTCACCTGCAATTGCGGGGAATGAGCGGCACGAGGGGCCGGGATAAGGACGGCGCCGAGACTGGTGAGGCCTTGTTGGGAGAGCCGGTCGTTGAGAATGGCGAGTTCACGGGAATTGCGGTTGCGCTGATCGATGAACAAATACTACTGGCACCGGCGGAGAGCGCGACGGTTCACGGACGATCGTTTCTTGCGCTCTTGGTAGATGGCGACACCGTTGCGAAGACGGCGGCGTACGAGAGCGAGGGTCGACAGAGCGCTCCAGTTCGGCTCCCGTTGCCTGGCGAGCCCTCCTGGTTCGTCGTTTCCGGACAGGCGGCGCGGCAGAATGCCAGTCGTATCGCGATATGGACTGTTGGGAGCATGGCATTGGTTCTGTTGCTGTTTGGGCTGGTACGGGAGCGTCGGCAGACGGCAAGAATTGCGGAGCGATCGATTGAACTCGAGCGACTGTCGGCCGAATTGCTCAGAGCGAATCGAATGAAGAGCGAATTTCTGGCGAACGTCTCACACGAGTTGCGAACCCCGCTGAACGCGATCGTGGGCTTCGTGGATCTCCTTCGTGACGGCGGGTACGGAGAACTTTCAGCGAAGCAGATTTCACCGGTGGAACGAATCGCCACATCTGCGGCGAGATTGCGAACACTGGTTGATCAGGTATTGGATATCGCAAAGATCGCAGCTGGGCGAGTCGACGTTCGTGTGGAAACCGTAGCGTTACGGGCATTCTTGACGAACGTGGTCAGCGAAATTGAGCCGCTCGTTGCAGAGAAGCATCTCACGGTGAAGATCATCGCGACGGCCGAAGTCCCGAAGGTCCGAACGGACCCGACGCATCTGCGCCAGATTCTAATCAATCTGTTGGGTAATGCCGTGAAGTACACGGACCGCGGTGAAATCCAATTGCGGACGCGCTTCGAGCAAACAGGGCCGCCCTCACGAAGCCTCACTGCCACCGGCCAACACGCGGTCGCGCGTGCGGACGACGCAGCAGGTTGGATCGCGATCGACGTTGTGGATGCTGGTATCGGAATCGCTGCTAGCGACCTGGAGCGCATCTTCGATGAGTTCGAACAGGTGCGTTCGCACGGGTCCGGAGATGGACAGAATCATGGAACCGGTCTCGGACTTCCGATATCCCGGCGGCTGGCAGCGTTGATTGGAGGAGAGGTAACGGTTGAAAGTGTGGTGGGTAGCGGATCTACATTCACCGTCTGGCTGCCATCGCGTGACTCGTAACGGTGCACACGGCGTTACGGTCGCTTGTTGAAAGCCGATTTGAGCCGCTGTAGGAGACTTCCACCCGGTGCCGCTGGCAGGGGTTGCGCAATTGCCTCGCGCAGAGCGTCGGCAAATGCGATGGTGTCCGCGAATCGCTTCGTTGGATCACGTTCCAAGCCGCGCATCACGACTGCTTCGATGGCGGGAGAGAATCGAAGTCCCTGGCGCGCCATGTTCAGAGGAAGCGGAGGTTGTGTGAGTAATTGGGTGAACATCTCCCGCGGAGACTTGGCGCTGTAGGGGAGGCACCCGGAGAGGAGAAAGTAGGAGATGGTTGCCAGGCTGAACTGATCCGCTGCCGGCGTGACCACCTCGCCTGAAAGGGCCTCCGGGGCAACGTACATGAGTGTGCCCACGAAAAAGCCAGCTCGGGTCAACCGCTGCTCTGGGGCGATGTCCGCGTCTGTGGCGATTCCGAAATCAAGAAGTTTGACCAGTCCGGTCTCGGGATCATACATGACATTTTCCGGCTTCAGGTCACGATGAACAATTCCGACCTGATGGGCCGCATGTACCGCTTCAGCGATCTGGGAGACGATGTTGGCGACTTCCTCTGGAGAAAGCGGTCCCTTCCGCCGCGCATATTTCTCCAGCAACTCGCCCTTGGCCCACTCGATGGCTAGGAAGTGCAGCCCCGGTTCCGCTTCGCCGATTTCGATCGTGCGAACTACATTGGGGTGCTGGACGCGCTCGCCGTAGTGTGCTTCTCGTAGGAACCGGGCAACGGCCGTCTTGTCATTGCGCAGCTTCTCCCGAAGGACCTTGACGGCAACAGAACCGTGGTCAGGATGGTGCGCGCGGAAGACGGCAGAGGTCCCCCCCTCACCGACTTCGCTTTCCAGGACATAGCCGGCGAGTGTTCGCCCTAGCATAGATTCTCGGGGCACGCGGCGAACCTAACGGTCGTGGAAGACCTGGGCAAGTCACCCGGGAATCTTTGCGCTTGGGCCGACGTCGAAATCCAACGATGACCATACCTGGGAGGGATCCCCCGTTGCCTGCTGATTCGAGACCCCCGGATGAGCGACGCCTTTTCCTCGTTGATGGATATGCAATCATCTACCGGGCGTTCTTTGCGCTCATCTCCCGTCCACTGACGACGAGCCGGGGAGAGAACAGCTCGGCGGCATGGGGTGTAGCCCACTTCCTGCAGCGACTCCTCAGCAAGCACCGTCCCGAATATCTCGGGTGGGTCCACGATTCCGGCCTCTCCTTCAGGCACGAGGAGTATCCCGAGTACAAGGCCACCCGGGAGAAGCTCTCCGACGAGCTCCAGGCTGACTTTGATCGAGGGGTCGATCGCATCGAACAGCTTCTGGCGGCGTATCGCATCCCGGTTCTTCGCGTTGAGGGATATGAGGCGGACGACGTGATCGGAACTCTGGCCCGCAAAGGCAAGGAAGCCGGGGTGAATGTCGTGATCGTTTCAGGAGACAAGGACTTTCACCAACTCGTTGAGCCGGGTGTCTGGCTGCTGAACCCGGGCCGCGGCGGGCCGGCCGCGGTCGACGAACAGTGGGTGGGCCGGGAGAATGAAGCGGAACGTCTCGGTGTACCGGCAGAACGAGTGACCGACTACCTGGCGCTGGTCGGCGATTCGTCGGATAACGTTCCGGGCGTGAAGGGAATTGGTGGGAAGACGGCAATCTCTCTGATCGAGCAATATGGGTCGCTCGAAGAGATCCTCGCGCACGTGGACGAGGTCCAGAACAAACGACCACGTGAAGCGCTGCAGCGATACTCGGAGGAAGCCCGATTGTCGAAGCGGTTGGTGACGATTCACCGGGATCTCGATATCACACTCGATCTCGATGCACTTCGAGTAACTCCGCCCGATGCTGCACGACTCCGGGACCTGTTCGTCGAATTGGAGTTTCATTCCCTGGCCAAAGCCGTAGTGGAACCCGAGGGTGACCGGGAAGGCTCGTCATCCGTCGCCTCGGAAGCGCACTATGCGGTGGTGCAGAGTATGGAGGAGATGCACCGGTTGGTAGAACGCGTGAGAGCTCGCGGTCGCATGGCCTTCGACACCGAAACGGTGCTCGAACCGGGCGTGCCGTCGACCGTGGATCCGCTACGATCGAAACTCGTTGGGCTTACCGTCGGGGTCGCTCCTGGGGAGGTCTACTACCTCCCGTTTCGTCATCGTGAGCGGATAGGCGATCAGGGGGCGCTCGCACTGACGGAGGCGGACGTTGGTTCCGACACGGTCACCAGCGAGCAAATCGCGACGTCGGAGGCGAGCCTGCACAATCTGCCGGCGTTGAGTGGTATCGAGCTGGAACCCGTCCGGGCCCTGCTGGCGGATGAACGTGTCGCAAAGGTCGCGCAGAACGCGAAGTATGACATGCTGGTACTCGAACGTGAAGGCCTTTCGGTAAATGGTCTCGTGTTCGATACGATGGTGGCGAGCTACGTGCTCGATCCCGGACGGCGCTCGCACGGGCTCGATATGCTTGCACTTGAATTTCTCGGCTACCAGATGACGTCATATGAGCAAGTGTGCGGGAAGGGAAAGAACGCAATCGGCTTCGACGAAGTTCCGATTGACGTAGCGAGTCGGTACTCCTGTGAAGACGCTGACCTGACCCTGCGACTCTCAGAGGTATTCGCCGGGCAGATGGAACAGCTGGGGTTGACGAAGTTGTTCCGGGACATCGAAATGCCGCTTGTGCCCGTGCTTGCCGGAATGGAAGCAACTGGCATCCGAATCGATCTGGCGGTCTTCGAGCAGTTGAAGACCAGATTATCCCAGGAACGGATGCGTGTCGAACAGGAGATCTATGCATCCGCGGGCGAGACGTTCAACATCAACTCGAACCCCCAACTGCGACAGGTACTGTTTGAGAAACTGGGACTCCCGGTGCTCAAGAAGACGAGCTCAGGACCGTCCACGGACGCGAGTGTTCTTGAACGGTTGGCGGAAGAAGGGCATGAACTGCCTACGTTGATTATGGAATATCGGGAACTCACGAAACTCCAGAATACATACATCGAGGCGCTTCCAACGCTCGTGAATCCGCACACAGGTCGCTTGCATACTTCGTTCAATCAGACCGTCGCCGCAACCGGCCGGCTGTCGTCCAGCGACCCGAACCTGCAGAACATTCCCATTCGCACGGAATTGGGCCGCGAGATTCGAAGAGCGTTTATCCCGCGGCGCGACTGGACGATGCTCAGCGCGGACTATTCACAGATCGAATTGCGGTTGTTGGCGCATCTGTCGAACGATCCGGCGTTCGTGGAGACGTTCCAGCGAGGCGGAGATATCCACCGGCAGACGGCAGCGCTGATATTCGGCGTGGCGCCAGGAGACGTATCGGCGGACATGCGTGCCCGGGCGAAGACCATCAATTTTGCGACGATCTATGGACAGGGCGCACACGCGCTGTCCCAACAGTTGCGCATTCCACACGATGAGGCCAAGACGTTCATCGATCAGTACTTCACCCGCTTCACTGGAGTGCGGGCATATCTCGACGGTACGATCGAAGCGGCGCGAACGAAAGGATATGCGGAAACGCTCTTCGGTAGACGGCGCTACATTCCCGAGCTGCGCGACAAGAACTTCAATATCCGAGCGTTCGGAGAACGGACGGCGCAGAACACACCGATTCAGGGTTCAGCTGCCGATCTGATCAAGGTTGCGATGATTCAGATCGCCGCGCGATTGCGGCGGGACGGGCTACGGAGTGCGATGCTCCTGCAGGTCCATGATGAACTCGTGTTCGAAGCACCTGCAGAAGAACTCGATTCGCTGGAGCAGCTGGTGCGAGAGGAGATGGAGGGAGCCGCAGTGCTGCAAGTACCGTTGCTGGTAGAGATTGGGCGGGGAAAGAACTGGCTGGAGAGCAAGCACTAAGATATCCTTACGAGTCTCGCATTTTGCCACAAAATGGGCAGTTCGTAGACCGGAGCATATTGCGGCGAGTCAAACGCACCTGTTGTAACATCATATACAGCAATGTTTTAGTTGTTGATGCCTGGATCGGCACCGGCCTTGCCAGAGTGATGGATGCGTTGGTTCGGAAAGCAGGTCACTCTTCTACTTCTTCCATGTGGGGCATATGGGCTACCGACGCGGTGGGTTCACCCTGATCGAGTTGCTCATTGTCGTCGTGATCATCGGCGTCCTCGCCGCGATCGCGGTGCCAAAGTTCCAGAGCACAAAGGGGAAGGCGTACGTCGCTTCGATGAAGAGCGACCTCCGCAACCTGTCGGTGGCGGAGGAGGGGTACTACTACGAGCACCGGACGTATACCACGACGCTGGATTCGCTCCAATTCGTACCGTCGCACGGTGTGGTTCTCACGATACCGGAAGCCGATGCCAGTGGATGGGCGGCTACGTCCACGCATCCCGAAGCGTGGCCGCATATGTGTGCGATCTTCTATGGAGGCGTGACGCCGGTTGCGCCAGCGACAACCGAAGGCCAGGTCGCATGTCAGTAATGGCGTGACGGAAGACGATACTCGTCATCCGGCAATCTATCGGGAATTCGTGTCCCGCCGCGAAGGAATGATCCATGCGATGGACGGCGGTCTCTGGCTGCATCGTCATGTGTGGCAGGGGCGCCCGATGGCACACCTCGTATCGACCGATCGGGGGCGTCTGCTCGAATACGGAGCCGCCGTTGGGTTAGCGCCTGGTCGGCTGCAGTTCAAGCCGCTCAGAGATCCGCGGACGGGGGTGCGGCGTGATGCTTGGCACTGGGACCTGGGTGGCCCCTACCTGCCCCCGCGCGAACCAGCTAGTCCGACCGGGCAAGCATAGCCGGCGCAGCGCTTCGCGGCGACACCATCAGCGCCAACAACGTCAGCACGTATGGCAACATGAGGACCAGTTCGTACCGTACCGGCCAGCCGAGCGCCTGCACCACATATTGCATGGCCGTGGCCAGACCGAAAACTACGGCCGCAACTGCGACCCCAATTGGTGTCCACCGCCCGAGAGCCACGATCGCGATGGCGATGAACCCCCGGCCGGCCGACATGCCCTCGGCGAACGTCCCTGCCTGCGCGAGCACAAGCGTTGCGCCTGCCAGCCCCCCGAGGGTTGAGCCGAACACGATGGCGCCGAGCCGAACTCGACGAACGCGAACGCCCGCTGCCCGAGCAGACTGCGGTGCCTCTCCGACCGCTCGAAGGCCGAGCCCGGGCTGGGTGCGGTAGAGAAACCACCAGAGGAACGGCACGAGCAACAGCGCCAGATACGTGACTGCAGGCTGGTCGAACAGCGCAGGGCCGACCACCGGGAGCGCCGCGAGCCCCGGAATGCGAAGCGGCACGGATGTGGGGATGGAGAGCGCGACCCCGCCGGCGCCAAACACCGCGCGGTACAGTGCTGCCGTGGCACCGAGCGCCAGGAGCGAGAGGGCCGTGCCCGTGATGATCTGATCAGCACGTATCCCAACGACGAAAGCGGCCAGTAGCACGCCAACCGCTGCTCCGGCAACCGACCCCCATACGTAGCCGCTGACCACGCCCAGCGTCGTAGCCGCGACCGTTGCGGCGAAGGCCCCGGAGATCACAGCGCCTTCGAGCGCAATGTTGATGACGCCCGCGCGCTCGGTGACGAGTTCCCCGAGGGCTGCGAGTAGCAACGGAGTCGTGGTCCGAACCGTCGCGCCGAGCACCGACTCGATGGCTGTCATCGTCTATGCGTCCATGATCGAGACCGCCTCGCTCTTTCGTTGGCGAATGGCGATGGTGGCGACCGCGACAAGTATCAGGCAAGCCTCGAAGACGGAAGCCCACGCTGCAGGAATACCCGCGTCGCGCTGCAGTGCGGTGGCGCCCGTTTCGAGGCCTGCGAACAACAGCGCGCTGGGCAGCACCGCTAACGGGCGAAGGCCAGCCAATATCGCGACGGCGATGGCCGTAAAACCGTAGCCCGGCGACAGGTTGTCATACAGCGCGTTGGTTACCGCTGTCACCTCGATGGCTCCGGCCAATCCGGCAAGTGCTCCGCTCACCAGGAAGGCTTCCGTGGTCGCGCGGGCCACTGAAATCCTTCCCGTGACCCGTGCGGCGGCGGGATTCGCACCGACGGCCCGGAAGCGGAAGCCAACGGCCGTCTGGGACACGCCCCAGGCTGCAGCTGCGACAAGGAGAACGGCGAGGACCAAGCCCCAGTGCAAGCGCGTAGCCGGTCCGAAGTGGGGAAGCCTGGCCACTACCGGCAGAGTTGCGGACTGTGGATAGATGTGAAGAGGTTCCTGCAGCGGTCCCCGCACGAGATAAGACACGCCATCGGCTGCGAGAAAGTTCAGCATCAGCGTGCTGATCACCTCCAACACCCCGAACCGCGTACGCATGAACACGGCAATTCCTGCCCACAGCGCGCCGGCAAGAGTCCCGGCCACCAGGATGACGGGGAGGGTGACCGCGCCGAGTGACGCACTCAAACGAAGCCCAACAAACGTCGCTACCGCTGCTCCAGCAAGCAGCTGCCCCTCGGCTCCGATGTTGAAAACGCCGGCCCGGAAGGCAATCGCCACGCCAAGTCCTGTGAGAATGAGCGGAACAGCGCGGACCAGAGTTCCCGACGTGAACGCGTACCATGAACCAAAGGACCCAGACCAGAGTGCGCGGAGGAGGTTGCTGCCGTAGTGATGGTCGAGAATGATTGCCGAGACGACCGTGGCGAACAGAAACCACGCTCCCGGGGAGCGCAGCCATCGACGGGGCGTCAGCCGGGAACGGAGGCGCTGGAATCCACCCATCACCAATCGCCTACCATACCGCGGGCGATGAGATCACGATCCAGAGGGAGTTCACGAACGATTCCGTCGTGCACCACTAACACGCGGTCCGCGAGCCCCAGAACCTCGTCAAGGTCGCCCGCATACACCACGACGGCGGCTCCGTCGGCGGCAGTTCCAAGCAGGCGGGAATGCACAAACGCCGTGGCCCTGAGGTCGAGACCTCGAGTCGGGTTCTCTGCGACGACAAGCGGCGGATGCGACTCGAGTTCTCGACCCAGTATGAAGCGCTGCTGATTGCCGCCTGAAAGCGTGTGGGCGGGGCTCGCCTCGGAATCCGCGCGAACCTCGAACTGCCGAACTACAGCCCGCGTCCGCTCACGAATTGCCGGCCAGCGCATCCGTCCCCGGGCGCTACCCGAGTGTCGCAGGGCGAGATTTTCGTACAGCGGGAACTGGAGCACGAGTCCGTCCCTGTGCCGATCGGCGGGGATGAAAGACACGTTCGCAGGGATCTGGAGTGAACCGCCGGAGGGTTCCTCCAGGCCGGCCAGCGCCCGAAGTAGCGACTCGTGTCCCGCTCCTTCGACCGCCGCAATACCGACGACCTGACCGGTGCGGACCTCGAAGGAGGCATCGCGGATTCCGGATCGGCCGGCCGGTGGTTCGATTCGCAGATGGCTTGCCCTGACGACGACCTCGCCAACCGAAGCGGCCTTCCCGACCTTTGGCTGATCCGCCAAGGCGTCGGGAAACATGGTGCGCGCAAGGGAGGTCGGGGTGAAGGAAGCCGCTGCCGCCGCCGCAACACAATGCCCGGAACTGAGCACCGTCACGTCGTCCGCCACGGTCAGGGCCTCGACCACCTTGTGCGTAACGAGTGCCACCGTCCCCCCGTCGTCCGCGAAACTGCGCAGCCAGTGCAGTAGTTCGAGGGACTCGTGGGGGGAGAGCACCGCGGTCGGTTCATCCAGAATCAGGATCCGAGCGTCATGGGCCAATGCCCGAACGATTTCCAGACGCTGTTGGGCGCCGACCGATAGATCACGTACATGGGCGAGGGGATCGAGCGCGAGACCAGCGGCCCGGGCTACGGACTCGACACGTCGAGCCGCCGCCGCTGGATCGAACCGACCTCGGCCGCCGAGCGCCACGTTCTCGGCGACGGTCAGGGCCGGAACGTGGGAAAAGTGCTGATGGACCATGCCGATCCCGAGGCGAATCGCATCTCTCGGAGAACGAAGGACAGCCCCGACGCCGCCGACGCTCACGGACCCGCTGTCGGGGCGCACGAGTCCGAACAGGACGCCCATCAGGGTGGACTTCCCCGCTCCATTCTCGCCGAGCAACGCATGGACGCGCCCGGGCTTCAGCGTCAGATCGACGTCGTCGAGAGCCGTAATGGAGCCGAACCGCTTGGTGATCCCGGTGGCCGCGACTTCGGCGGCTGACCGTGTCACAGCCCGGTCGGCAAGTGCACGAAAGACCACGGGAGTGCGAACATGCGTTCGAGTTCTTCGGCGAGGGCCTGAACGCCGAGGGTCTCCGTTGCATAGTGGCCGGCATAGATGATCACAATACCCCGGTCCAGCGCCTCGACCGCTGTATGCTGCGGTCCTTCACCCACGATGAGGGTATCGATGCCGCGTTCGGCAGCCTCGGCGAGCGTGCTACTCGAAGCACCGGCACCGGTCACGATCGCCCAGTGTCTGGTGCGTCGCTGCCCGGGGTGGGGAGTGCAAACGACATGTGATCCCAGCGGCTGGGCAAAGGCCTGGACCCGAGCCAGGAGATCGTCGGTTGCCAGATCGGCGAGTCCTGTAACACCAATCTCAATTGACTGGAATCGGCCGAATCGACCATCGGGCTCCAACCCCAGACGGTTTGCCAGGCGAGCGTTGTTGCCGAATCGCGGGTGAAGGTCCAACGGGAGGTGGGATGCATACACCGCGAGATCATTGGCAATGGCGAGACGCAACCGCTCATAGCGTGAGGCAACGATAGGCTGGGGTGCACCCCAGAACATGCCGTGGTGCACCACCAGGAGGTCTGCCCCGGCCAGGACGGCCTGCTGTACCGACTGATGTGAGAAGTCCACCGCAACGGCAAGGCGTGTGACGGTTCCCGCGTTGGCTAGTTGAAGCCCGTTGAGCGCCTGATCGTAATCTGGGATTTCAGACGTCGCGAGAACATCGTCGAGATAAGCAACACAGTCGCTCAGCGATGTCATGCTCAATGCCCTCCCGTTGTTTCGACTGCGGAAAAGCCGCCGCGCTCCATCAAGGCGCGCACCGAATCAACGTAGGCGATGACCGATTGCGGTATGCGGTTGCGTATGTTGGGATTCACGACCAGCCGGACGACGTCGTCCTTCATGCCGAGTGAGATGATGCGGCCGCGAAAGTGTCCCGCTTTCACTTCTCGTGCAACCGTAAGAAAGGCATGCGGGAGATCGATCACCACGCTTCCGAGCATCACGGTCGGGGCGACGGAATTCTGATTGGAATTGGATCCGAGCACCCAAACGCCCTTGCTCTGCCTCACCGCCTGAATGACGCCGAGCCCGGCAGCGTCCGCATTCTGGAAGATGACGTCCACTCCCTGCGCGATCTGCGCCAGTGCCTGTTCCCGTCCGGCGCTGACATCGTCCCAACTGCCGATGTACGAGGAGACGAGTTTGACTCGAGGATTGACGCTTGCGGCGCCGCGGGCGAACGCGTCAAAGCTCTCACGAACCGGGGGAAGTTCGGTACCTCCGATGACGCCGATGACATTCGAGCGCGTGAGCGCGCCTGCGAGGATCCCCGCGAGGTAGGATGGATTGGCAAAGTCGAACTGTAGTCCTGCGAGATTCGGGCCTTCGGTGTTTCCGGACGTAGTGATGAAGACCGTGGCAGGGTAAGCAGGCGCGACCTGCTTCGCCGCGTCCTGGAACTCGAATCCGTGCCCGATGACGAGCGCGTAGTGTTGTGCTCCGTACTCTCGGAAACTCTCTTCGAAGTCGGCTGGGGTCTTGGTTTCGATGTGGCTGATTCTCGCCCCGAGAGAGTCACGAATGCGCAATAGGCCGTCATATGCGCCGGCGTTCCAGGATTGGTCAGAAACGGGACCCGGCGTGAGCAGGGCGACCTTGAAGGCGGATTGGGTCGTGTCTGCGCGATTCGAACGAGCGGGTCCGCAGGCGGCGAGGACGAGTGCGACTGCGATGTTGATATTTGTGACAAACCTTTGCCTATAACTTAGCATTATAACTGTAACTAATTGTCGTTTAGTGAGTTACAAATGTAGATAATGGTGTGCACAATTGTCATACAAACATATGGGTGCAATCAGTCCCCGATTTGTGGCGTGCCTGCCAGCAGCTCGAGGAGTCGGTTCAGGTCGTCGGTGGAATAGAAGGAGAGTTTGATCAGGCCCTTGCCGTCTGCGGCCACATGGATGTGGACGTCGGTTTGGAGACGTCGGCGCAGGGTGTCCTGGATGTGTCGTATCTCGGGCTTGGTCTCCCCTGGGGCAGATGCCTTGGGAGTTCTGTTCTCCGCCGGCACATCTGCGGTGCGCGGGGGAGACGTGGCGAGTGCGCGAACGCGACGCTCGGTTTCTCGGACGCTCAACCCGTCCGCGATCACTTCGGCGGCGAGTTCACTGATCGCGCGGTGCGTGGGCAGGGCAAGAAGGGCCTTGGCATGCCCGATACTCAACTGCGCACGCTCGAGAAGGGTCTGGACGGTGTCCGGCAGGGTGAGCAGGCGAAGCAGGTTGGTGACGGTTGAACGATCCTTTCCTACGGCTTCGGAGATCTGCTGGTGCGTGAGCTGGAACTCCTCCTGGAGTCGCTGATAGCCGCGCGCTTCTTCAACCGCATTCAGGTCGGTACGCTGCAGATTCTCGATCAGCGCGAGAGTGAGCATCGTACGCTGGTCGGCCTGGCGCACGAGGGCGGGGATCTCGATCCAGCCGAGCTGTGAAGCGGCGCGAAAGCGACGCTCGCCTGATATCAACTCGAACGCATCGCCGGCGGGACGGACGACGACGGGCTGTAGCATTCCGGAGGCTTGGAGGGATGCGCGCAATTCAGCGAGTTCGGCCTCGGGAAAGTCCCGTCTGGGTTGGAAAGGATTTGGCCGAATGCGAGTGAGGGCGAGACGGTGGAGTTCGTTCTGTTGCGTGGGGAGGGGGGCCACCAGGTCAGCGCGAGTGGTCACGTTCCCACCGATGAGCGCTTCAAGACCTCGCCCGAGTCTCCGTGGCTTTTCGGGGCTCATTGTGAATACCGAGTTAGGGGGATGAGCGATCGTGACTATGCGACAGCGGTCGCATTGGGGCTGAGGCGTTGCATGAGTTCCGTGGCGACCTTGAGGTACGCTTGCGCGCCAGCCGACGAGACGTCGTACAGAATGATGGGCTGCCCAAAGCTCGGAGCTTCGGCTAAACGAATGTTTCTCGGAACTACCGTCTCAAACACCTTTTCGCCAAAGTATTCGCGAGCGTCAGCGGCTACTTGGCGAGACAGGTTGATTCTCGAGTCATACATGGTCAACAGAACGCCATCGATGACGAGGGCCTCGTTGAGATTGCGTTGGACGAGATGAAAGGTGTTGAGGAGTTGCGAAATACCTTCGAGCGCGAAGTACTCGCACTGTAGAGGTATGAGCAGCGAATCAGCGGCAACAAGCATGTTGAGTGTGATCAGCCCCAGTGATGGAGGGCAGTCTACGAGAATGAAATCGTAGTCGTCCCGCACGCGATGCAATGCGGAACGCATGACGCGCTCACGATCTGGTAGTGTGGTGAGTTCAACCTCGGCCGCGGCGAGATCTGGGGTCGCAGGAAGCACATCGAGGCGATCAAACTGTACCTGTTTGATAATTGCTTCGGAGGGGGAAGCGTCTCCGAGCAGGACATCGTAGGTAGAAGTCTGGAGTTCCTTTCCATTGATTCCAATGCCGCTTGTAGCATTCCCCTGAGGATCGCCGTCTACCAGGAGTGTCTTCTGCTCGGCTGCAGCTAAACTCGCAGCCAGATTTACGGCAGTAGTCGTCTTACCGACGCCGCCCTTCTGGTTAGCAACTGCAATTATTCTGGTCACTGGGCATGGGTTGGAGAGAGAGTCAATATAAAGGGCGCCAGACCATTTCGGCCAAGCGCCCTCAATCCACCTCTGGTCGGCATGTTCCACGTGGAACATGCCGCCTATGGGAGTACCGCTACTGATTCGGCACGAAGATCCACTTTCCAGTGACGGACGCACTAATTCTATCCTGTCCTGGCATAATTGGGGTTTCTGTAGCTGCAAAGGTCGCCATTCGGACGTTTCCCATAACTGGTGACGGAAACCGCTCTCCAGCAGAATTCAGCTCAACAAGTCCCCCCAGATGCCCCCCAGCGGCCACCGCCATGACGTTCGCTTGCGCCTTGGCGTTCGAAACAGCCAATGTCAGAGCATCTTGGTAGAGTTGATCGGCGTTCGACTCGAAGAAGCTCACTGAAGCGACCTCGTTTGCCCCATGTGAGAGCGAGGAGTCAATAATCTTTCCGACGAGCGAAAGATCCGACACTTCGACCCGAAGCGAGTTGGAAACGAGATAGCTCACTACTCGCGGGGTATGATTGCCCGTGTCGTTCCTGGTTTCAGGAGTCACCGTGTAGTTCTGGGTCGAGATCTGAGATGCAGTGAGACCCAAGGACCGCAAGGCGGCGATCACAGCCGTCTGCTTCGATGCGTTCTCTCCTGCTGCCCCTGCCGCAGACACATTGCGCGTTTGCACACTCAACAGGATATATGCGCGATCTGGCACCGCCTGAATCTCACCACGAGCTGACACGGTGATCAGAGATGGCTGAGATTCCCGTGAGACCTGTTGCGCGGCAAGGGAAGATCCGGCCAACAGAATGCAGGGAACAATCAGCCATCGCACGGAACGTTGCATTGATCCTCCTTCGCGGTTGGAACGGTCAAGAGCAGCGAGGGTGTCTGCTATCAGATAAGACTGGCTTTAGTACCACATTGTTCCTATTCCTGTTTATTTAATATCTTATCGCTACTAATTGTCGATTGCCGGCCGCACCCGCAGGCAGACCGCTATCCTGTCCGGGAACTACGCCGCCGCCGAGTCACCTCGATCACGAGATTCTGCAAATCCGTAGGACTGATGCCGGGAATGCGAGACGCCTGCGCCACACTCACGGGCTGCTGGGCGGCAAGCTTCTGCCTGGCTTCAATGGAAAGCGATCCCATCTCGTGATAGGGAAGATCTCCGTCCAGCGCGACGCCTCCCATGCGGCGAAGCTGTTCGGCCTGCGTCCGCTCACGCTCGAAGTACCCCGAGTACTTGAGCTCAAGTTCCACCGCCGTCACCACCTCCCGATCCGAGGTCTCGGCAACACCTGCGGCAGCCAGCAAATCGGCCAATGCGACACCCTGCCGCTTCACGACGTCGCCAATTCGCTGAGCGTGGGGAAGTGATGCGCTGTCCGCAGCGGCAAGAATCGGCATGGCCTGCTGGGGAGAGATACTCGTGTTTCGTGCAACGGCGAGCACACGGTCTTCCGATGCCAGGCGAGTGGCGAGGAGTCTCATCTCCGGTGGCCGTAACAGACCGAGATCGCGCGCAAGCGGACCGAGGCGCCGCACGGCGTTATCCTGCCGCACCGTCAATCGAAATTCGGAGCGCGAGGTGAACAACCGATACGGCTCGTCAACGCCTCGCGTCACGAGATCGTCAATGAGCACCCCGATGTACGACGTTTCGCGCCCGAGAATGACCGGGGGGCGGTTCTGTGCTGCAAGCCCGGCATTCAGGCCGGCCACCAACCCCTGACCGGCCGCCTCTTCGTATCCGGTGGTTCCGTTGATCTGACCCGCCAGGTACAGGCCAGCCACCGCCCGTACGCGAAGGGTGGGCTCCAATTGCGTTGGAATGCAGTAGTCGTACTCGATGGCATATCCCGGCCGTGTCATCTGTACGTGTTCCAACCCCGGGATGCTACGCAACAGCAAGATCTGCACGTCCGGCGGAAGGGACGTGGACAGCCCATTCACGTACAGCTCCGCGGTGTCCAAGCCCTCCGGCTCCAAGAACAGTTGATGGCGCGACGCATCGGGAAACCGAACGATCTTGTCTTCGACGGAGGGACAGTAGCGAGGGCCCCGGCTTCCAATCGCACCACCGTACATCGCCGACTTCTCAATGTTCTCCCGGATGATCGCGTGTGCGTCGGGACCCGTGTAGGTAATCCAGCAGGGCAACTGCGACGGATGCCGGGTGCGGCCCGGAGAGCTTCTTGAAGTCTCCCAGAAGTGGGACCAGGAAAAGTCGAATGCATCGATCTCCGTATCCTGTCGCGTCATGACGCTGTAGTTCACCGTCCTGCCGTCGATGCGCGGTGGCGTCCCGGTCTTGAATCGGGCAACCATGAGCCCCATGCCTTCGATTTGCTCGGCAAGCGACACGGTGGCGCGCTCTCCGGCCCGACCCCCCGCAAAATGAGTGGTCGTGCCGATATGGATGCGGCCTCGCAGAAACGTGCCGGTGGTGATGACGACGGCAGCAGCACCGAAACGCCGTCCTTCGAGAGTCTCCACCCCGAGAACGGCCTGACCGGCATCATCCAGCACCAGACGAGCCACTGTTGCCTGAACGATGGACAGCCCCGTGTGATCTTCTAGTAATGAGCGAACCGCCCGTCGATACAGGCCACGATCACACTGGGCACGCGGTGCCCAGACCGCAGGGCCCTTGCTGCGGTTCAGCATTCGGAATTGCAGACACGCCAGATCCGTCGCACGGGCCATGACCCCGCCCAATGCGTCTACCTCGCGCACGACGGTTCCCTTGGCCACTCCCCCGATTGCGGGATTACAGGACATCTGACCAATCGTCTCGATAGCTGTGGTAACGAGACAGACCCGCGCACCCGTGCGCGCAGCGGCCACGGCGGCTTCTGCGCCGGCATGCCCGCCCCCAATTACCACGACGTCGAAAACCGCTTCGAATGTGTTCATCACTCGGCCAGGATCACGTATGGTCGTCTCCGGATGCCCGCTAGCTTTCGGGGAATGATCAATCTATGGAGCCCCCATGCCACTGCCCGTTACGAGCAACGCACCAACACTCTGCATTCGCCGCGCCGCGTACGAACAGAGCGGGCTCTCCCGCGCCCAGATCGATGAGCGACTCGGGCTGACCGCCGACGAGTTCCGGGTCGAGGGTAACCTCGTCGTCATCGGGCCGATTTACGGCGAAGGACTCACTGACTTCTTCAATGAACTCGATGCGGTGGGCCTCCGGTACTTTGACGACTATTTCGAGCTGAGCGGCAACTGGCCCGATTGGCTTCGGGTATACGCGTCGGCGGTGTAACTCATAGCTGCTGGTGGCGAGGAGAAACGGCATCGTGCCGTGGCTCAGACGGATCCTCGCGCAACAGCCCCTCCCATCCACAGCGGTAACACCAGCTCGTGCGGAACCAGGGCAGGAATCGATTCCAGCCATGCGCCTGGACCCGGAGGGTCACCTCATCGCAATTCGGGCAGCGATCGCCCCGGGGAAGCAGGAAGAGGAAGAGCCACGTTGCCGCGATGCCGCGCAGAACGAAGAATCCGACAAACACGACCGCAAACCAGATGGCATAGCGCATCCCGACAACTCCCGACGCAGAGACTCCCGACCTACAGGCGCTGTTCCACGATCGTCCACAACTCGACGGTTGCGAGATCATCATCGATGCGTTCGATCACGACTTCCGTGTCCCTGGGCACGGGCGCGCCGTCAATGGACTGCGCCGCAAGGTCAAAGCGGCGCCCGTCTGCCTCGAACACCAAGCGCCCCGGATGGTCTGGCGTGATGGCCTGTGTAATGCGAGCGACGTGTCCCTGATATCGATAGCGGGGATCGTCCTCGGGATCCGGCGGCGGCTCCGTGAATGCCTTGATGACGATCCACCGAGTGGCGAGTGCCGAGAGACATGCAACGCCCACGATGAGCACCGAGCGGGCACCTCGATCCATGCTCGTGAAGCTCATGGTAAGGTAGCCGGCAAGTCCGGCTCCCGTCGAAAACGCCCCCACCATCGGCAGGCCGGTACGGGGCCGTCCCACGGAACCAGCTTCGGGGGCGACCGTGGAATGTGGCACGCCAAAGACCATCAGATAGACCAGTACCAGCAACCCTGCGGTAATGGCGAGGGACCAGAGGATCAGCATGGATGGGGATGCCTGCTCACTCGGTTGCGGGGCAGAGGACGGGAAGAGGCGAGGCAGGGAACCTAATCTCCATCGTAACACCTGCCGAGCTAAGCTTCCAAGTGTGCCCGGAAGAATGCCATGATCCTGTCCTCGGAAAAGTAGATGGCCTGGCCAGGCACGCTTCCGGCGACGAACCCTACATGTCCGCCCGCGGCCGAAAAACAGGGATGCAGCCGCGGGTTTTCGGCGGCAACAAGGCTGACTCGGCGCAACACTTCGGGCGGAAGGAATGGATCGTCATAGGCGCCGATGAGCATGGTCGGCGTATCGACACCGGAGAGGAATCCGGCGGCACTGGAGCGGCTGTAGTACTCGTGTGCGCTCGCAAAGCCGTGAATGGGCGCCGTCACCACCTCGTCAAACGCGATAATGCTCTGGGCGGCTTGGAGGGCCTCAGCGTCCAGCAATCCCGGGAATCGCCGCAGCTTCGCTGCCGCCTTGGCCTTGAGCGTACGCAGGAAATGCCGCTCATAGACGCGCGAGAACCCCTGGTGGATGTACGCGGCGCCGGCCTCGAGATCGAAGGGAACGGAAACGGCTGCGGCTGCACGGATCTGCGGCGGAACAGACACGGTTCGTTCGCCCAGCCACTTGAGAAGCACATTGCCGCCGAGCGAGTAACCGACCACGAAGAGCGGAGCATGCGGGTGCTCCCGGGTGATGCGTGCCGCGACGAATGCCGGATCACCAGTCTCGCCTGAGTGATAGAATCGGGGGGCTCGATTCAGTTCGGCGCCGCAGCCTCGAAAGATCAGAAGATCAGCCGCCCAGCCGGCCGCGGCCGCGCGTCGAAGAATCCCCCGGGCGTAGTGCGACCGTAGCGTGCCCTCGAGGCCATGGAGGACCAGCAGCCTGGGAGCACCGGAGGGGGCCGGAACACGAAAGACGTCGAGAAAGTCTCCGTCCGGAGTATCCCAGCGCTCGAGGTAGCCAGTTGACGGTAAGGAAATGCGGCGGGCCAACTTGCCCCAGAGCGTTTGTGGGTGGGGGCCCGGCACCCACCACGCCGGCGTGAACGCCAGGGAGTCGTATGGGCCGATTACCATTCAGTGTCGGCTCGTGCGTTTCGTAGGGAACTGTCAATCCTGGAGGGCGACTGGGTGGACGTACAGATCTTTGGCGTCAAGAAGAGCGCCGATACGAGGAAGGCCCTCCGGTTCTTCTCCGAGCGCCGGGTGAAGACCCACTTCGTCGATCTCCAAGAGAGGCCGGCGTCTCCCGGAGAGCTGAAGCGCTTTGCGCAGAAATTCGGCGTGAAGGCGCTGGTGGACGATGACTCGGCCCGACACCGGGAACTCGGACTGCAACATGCGGTGTTCGGAGACCAACGCTGGTTGGACCTCTTGGCTGAGGAACCCCTCATGTTGCGGATGCCGCTGGTCCGGAAGGGGAACGAACTCTCCATCGGACTGGCAGAAGCCCAATGGAAAGATTGGCTGAACGCCAACAAATAGGCTCAATTAACGCCACAATCGCGCCACTATCAGCCATGTAAACGCCACATATGGCAAACACCAGGATCAGTCTGACGCTCGAAATATGGTGCTCCAACCGGTTAGAACTCCCCAATAAACCCGATTTCTGGCGTGAGATGAGCCCCGAATCGATGCTCCACGGCGGTCTGGGCAATCGCAATCAGTTCTCGGACGTCTCGAGCCGTGGCGGAGCCAAGATTCACGATGATGTTGGCATGGAGATGCGAGATCTGTGCGCCACCATGCCGGTGACCCTTCAGCCCTGCCCCATCGATCAACCGGCCGGCTCCCTGCCCCTCGATCTTCTGGAAGATGGAGCCGGCGCTGGGGTACCAATCGAGCCAGGGATGGCGGGCTCCCCTCCAACTCAGATTCTCCTGCATCACGCGGTGCATCTCGGCGGGATCGCCACGCGAAAGCTGGAAGGTGGCCGAGAGCGCGATATCCCGCCCATCGTGCAGTCGACTGGTGTCGTAGCCGAATCGCATGTCGTCTTGGAGAAGCGTATGGCGGGTGCCTGCGAGATCCAGGGCCTCGGCGGAGCGGAAGATCTCGGCGATGAATACCGTCCGCTCTCGGGCTGGTGCGGGCGACAGGAAATGGAGATTCTGCCAGATGGCACCGCCGACCGTGCTGGGGATGCCCGCGAAATGCTCGAGGCCACTCCAGCCACGGGCAATCGACTCGCGAATGAGCGTGGCGATCACCGCTCCGGTTTCGGACCACAGGAGCCCGTCGTCGGCAATGGTCCAGCGGCTCGCGATGTTGCGAATGACCAGGCCACGAAACCCGCGGTCGCCGATCAGAATGTTCGCACCGAGGCCGAGGAGGAAGAGCGGAATCTCGAGCGTTCGGGCGGCGGTAACGGCCGCGACCAATTCGTCAGCCGTGGTTGCCTCGAAGAACAGATCGGCTGGACCGCCGATCTTGAACGTCGTGAACGGGGCGAGTACAACATCTCGCCGGACACGGTCGTGCCCGAGTCGAGCGATGAGGGCATCAAATGCTGCAGACGTGGGAGTCATGGTGAACACAAAAGAAACACTGCCCCGACGGAAGCCGCCACAGCCCGTGCGCATCCTGCGGCTGGCGTTCGCTCTCGTGGCGATCGGGGCGGGAATTGCCCGCGGTCAGCGAACGGAGCTGGAACGTAGCATCCGGCGGACCGTGCTGCCGAATGGCCTCGAGGTGATCGTCGTGGAGAATCACGGTGTTCCACTGGCCACCGTCGAAATCGACGTTCGCAACGGGTCGTTCACCCAGGATTCCGGCTATGAAGGGCTGGCACACCTGTACGAACACATGTTCTTCCGGGCGGACTCGGACTATCCGGAGCCGGACGCTTTTCCCGAACGCGCATCGTCTCTTGGCGCCGACTTCAACGGCTCCACACAGGAAGAGCGGGTGAACTACTATCTCACGCTTCCGTCGGACAGCCTCGATGCGGGAATGCGACTCATGGCTTCTGCGGTCATGAAGCCACTGTTCCGCCAGGACGAACTGGATCGCGAACGTGCCGTGGTCATCGGCGAGTACGACCGTGACCAATCCGAACCGGGGTTTGCGTTTCAGCGGGCCATGGGGCGGGCGCTCTGGGGAACGGCATGGCCGCGCAAGAACCCATTGGGAGAGCGTGCGTCCATCCTCAGCACGACACCGGCACAGATGCGGGAGATCCAGCATCGCTACTACGTGCCGAACAATTCAGCGCTGATCGTCACGGGCGACGTCGATCCGGAACACGTCTTCGACGCAGCGCGCCGAATATTCGGAGCTTGGCCGCGTGGTCCGGACCCGTTCAAGACGTGGCCCATCCCCCCAGTGCCCGCCTTGCCGCACGACACGGGCGTGCTGGTGGAAGAACCGATTGCCACGGCGGTGGTGATGTTCCAGTGGCAGGGGCCCAGCGCGTCGAAAGACCCGGCGTCCACGTACGCCGCCGACGTGTTCTCGGATGTTCTGAACCAACCCGGTTCACGACTGCGGCATCGATTGGTGGACAGCGGCCTGTTCGAATCGTTGGGTGTGAACTACTACACGCAGAACCACGTGGGTCCGATCACGATCAGCGGCGAGACGTCACCGGCCCGTGTGCGACAAGCGATCACCGCGTTGGAATCGGAGATCCGTGCCTTTGCGGATTCCGGCTACTTCTCGGCGGCGGAGCTGGAACCGGTGAAGCGACAGCGCATTGCGGGAACCATGTTCGGGTTGGAGCGCGCCTCAGGGTTTGCGCACCAACTGGGCTTCTGGTGGGCCGTCACGGGCTTGGACTACTATCTCGGCTACGTGGACGCAATGGCCCACGAAACGGTGCCCGATCTGCAGCGGTACGCGCGCAAGTACATCGTCGGCAAGCCGCACGTTCGCGGGGTGCTCATCGACCGCGACGCGAACCGGACGGTTCGCCTGACGGCCGAGGAGCTGACTCACTGGGGGGCCCCCCGGTGAGGCGCGGGATTCGAGTAGCGCTGGGCGCGATGATGGCGGCCCTGGCGGCAGCCGTTCCGGTCGCCGCGCAGCAAGGGCCCGTGGACACGAGTACGACCAGCTTCACAGTGAATCACGTACGGGTCATTCTGCGGCACAACGGCGCAAACGACGTGGTGGCGGCGAACGTCTATCTGCTCGGTGGCACCCGCCAACTCACCGAGCAGACTGCAGGGATCGAGGTGCTGATGCTGGATGCGTCGGATGGGGGAACCCGCCGGTTCCCCCGTGCTGCGCTGCGCGCGATCACCGCGCGAACCGGTGCCACCATCGCCGTCAGCCCATCGCTGGATTGGACGACGTTCGGTCTCCGCACGCTCCGCCAGACGTTCGACTCCAGTTGGGCCGTATTCGCCGACCGTCTCGTCGCGCCGCGACTGGACTCCGTGGACATCGATCGCACACGCCGTCAAATGATCACCGCTGCCAGCCAATCGTCGGCCGATCCGGACGTCGCGGTGGCACGACTCGCCGACAGCTTGCTGTATGCGAACCACCCGTACCGACTGGACCCGAACGGGACCCCGGCCTCGCTTGCGAGCCTGACGACAGCCGCTGTGCGCGCCTATCACGACCAGCAAGTCGTCCAATCCCGGCTGATGGTCGTCGTGGTCGGAAACATCGGCCGGCCGCAGCTGGAGCGTGCCATCCGGACCACGCTCGGGACGCTACCCGTTGGTTCGTACACGTGGGAACCACCCCCCGAGCTGACACCGGCGCCGGCACACATCGCACGACTCTCACGGACGCTGGCCACCAACTACATCCTCGGTTACTACCCGGGTCCGCGGGCGGGCACTCCAGACTACGCCGCGCTCCGGATTGCGACTGCCGTGTTGAGTGGCCGCATGTTTGCCGAAGTGCGCTCCCGACGGCATCTGGCGTACGCCGTGGAGGCTCCGTTTCTCGAACGGGCCATCGGGGTGGGCGGGCTGTATGTCACGACCACCGATCCGGCGGCGGCGCTCGACGCCATGGCGTCCGAGGTGCAGCGGCTGAAGACCACCCTCGTGGACCCCGAGGGGCTGGGGACGCTCGTCGGGCAGTTCATCACCGACTACTTCCTGAAGAATGAGACCAATGGGGATCAGGCGTCCTTTCTGGCCCGCGCCGAACTGTACGATGGCGATTATCGACGGGCGACGAACTTCGTGACTTCCCTGCGAACGGTCACACCAGAAGACATCCGACGCGTAGCCGTCGAGTACATGCACGATGTTCGGTTCGGATTCGTGGGAGACACCACGAAAGTTCCCGCCTGGTTGAGCACACGGTTCTAGCGCGGCGATGCGGCTCTGGTCTCCAGGATGGCGAGGATTGCCGCCAGGGATCCGCCTGCTGCATGCAACGCCACGAGGCTGTGATACCAGAGGTCGGCGGCCTCGTTGGCAGCGCGTTCCGAATCATCGTCGGCACACGCGAGCACGAACTCTGCGGCTTCCTCGCCGATCTTCTTGAGACGCAGATTGCGGTCATCGAGTAGTCGGCGCGTATAACTCCCCGACGCGCTGGGTTGGGCAACTCGAGCGGTGACGGTGCGGTCAAGGCGCGCCAGTGCGTCGGATGAGAACGCGGGCGCGTCGAAGCACGACTGGCGCCCGGTGTGACAGGCCGGCCCCAGTGGTTCTACCATAGCCAGCACCGCGTCGCCATCGCAGTCGGCGGTGAGCGAGACCACGCGCTGACGATTGCCACTGGTCGCCCCCTTGTGCCACAACCCGCGGGTGCGCGACCGGTAGTGCATCTCCCCGGTTCGCAGAGTGTGCTCCAGCGCTTCCCGATCCGCGTGGGCGAGCATCAGCACGCATCCGGAGGCGGCGTCCTGCGTGACGATCGTCACCAGGCCTCCTCCCTTCTCGAAATCGAGCCGGTCGAGATCCAGCATCAGATGCTTCTCCGTCATGAAGTTGAACCGAGCCCTCAGGGGCAATCGAGCGCCGCACGGATTTCCGTGGCGAGCGCGCGATTGGTTGCGATGGCGCTTCCGCCACGGACGGTGGCACGTCCGCTCCAATCGGTGAACACGCCTCCGGCTTCCGCGACGATGGGCAGGAAGGGGGCGGCGTCCCAGGCGGAGAGCACGGGGTCCACCATCGCTTCGGCGCGACCGGTAGCGACCATCACGTATCCGAAGCAGTCGCCCCAACTCCGGGCTACCGCGACGCGCGGCGCGAGTCCGCGCCAGCGGTCGCCACGCGCCGGATGCTCGAGAAAGCGTTCGTCCGTGGTGGTGATCGTGGCTGCCGCGAGTGTGCGTACGTCGGAGACGTGGCAACGCACGTCGTTCCACCAGGCGCCCTCGCCGTCCGCAGCGACGATCACCTCGCCGACCGCCGGAAGGCACGCGGCCCCTGCGATCACGTGGTCGCCTTCGGTCACGGCAACCAGCGATCCCCAGAGGGGAACGCCGCGAATGAAAGACTTGGTGCCGTCGATGGGATCGATGATCCACTGCCGCGTCGCGTTCGGCCGTTCCGCTCCGAACTCCTCGCCGAGAATTCCGTCGGTCGGAAACCGGCGAGCGATCCACTCCCGCGCGGCGCGTTCCGCGCTCCGGTCGGCGATCGTCACCGGCGAGCCATCGGACTTCGACTCGGCCACCAGCGCCGTGCGGAAGAACGGCAACGCCGTCGCGCCGGCGAGACGGGCCACCTCGGCCACGGCTTGGAGAAGCACCCCGGGGGATGGATCGGTCATGCGGCCCGCACCGGCAGGTCGGCCTTCCGCATCGCGGCCTTGATGTCGGCCACCGTACAGCGGCCGTCGTGCACGATTCCAGCAACCAGCGCCGCGTCGGCCGCTCCGTCGCGCAGAACCTGGACGACGTCATCGGCACTCCCTGCCCCGCCCGAGGCGACAACGGGCACGGGTACGCGAGCGGCGACGCGCTGTGTCAACTCGATGTCGTAGCCGGCACGCGATCCGTCGCGGTCGATGCTGGTGAGCAGGATCTCGCCGGCGCCGCGGTCGGCACAGTGCTCCGCCCACTCGAGCGCGTCGAGGCCCGTAGGCCGCGATCCCCCGTGCGTGTATACGCGCCAGGAATCCCCTTCGCGCTTGGCGTCGATGCTGGCGACTACACACTGGGCGCCGAATCGGGCCGCTGCCTCGGTGAGCAGCCCGGCATCCGCCACTGCGGCGCTGTTCATGCTGACCTTGTCGGCCCCCGCCCGCAGCGCCGCGGCGATGTCGGCCACGCTGCCGATTCCGCCGCCCACCGTGAGAGGAATGAAGAGTGCCTCCGCTGTACGGCGGACGACGTCGAGCAGCGTGCGCCTGGCTTCCTGACTCGCCGAGATGTCGAGGAAGACAATCTCGTCGGCGCCGGCATGTTCATAGCGTTGCGCCAGCTCCACGGGATCTCCGATGTCGCGCAGCGCCTGAAACTCCACGCCCTTGACCACCCGTCCGCCGCGCACGTCGAGGCAGACCACCACCCGGCGGCTCAACACGACAACGCCTCCGGGCGACGGCACGAAGCGGGGGATGTCACGCGCCCTCCGTGTCGAGTACCGCTGATCCCTTGGTGCTGAACACGGCGCCGGTCTCGCGCAGGGCGTCCCGGAGCGCGAGCCCGAGCGCCTTGAACGCGGCTTCCACCACATGGTGACGGTCCGTACCCCGAATCACGCGGAGGTGAAGCGTGGCGCGCGCATTGTCGCTGAACGACCGCATCCAGTGGTCGTACAGGCTGCTCGGAAGGGGCCCGCGGTAGTACGGCCGTCCGCCGAGATCGATCACGCACTGCACGAGCGCGTCGTCCATGGGAATCGTGCGGTCGCCGTAGCGCGCGGCGGTCGCCGGCGCATAGGACGCCAGAAACGTTCCCACCGTGATCGCGACATCTTCGATGAGATGGTGGGGGAGATCCCCGCGGGCCGATACCGAGAGTTCGAGGCCGGAATAGCGCGCGAGCGTAGTGAGCATGTGATCGAGAAACGGGATCGTGGTGTCCATCCGCGCCGCGCCGCCGTCAGTGGCAATGCGGACTTCCACATCGGTTTCCCTGGTCGTTCGACGCAGCGGCTTCATTCCGAGAACTCCTCTGCAGTGGCGTAAGGATCGAGCGCGCCGGTGTAGAGCGCCATGCCGATCACGGCGGCCGAGACGCCGCGATGGGCAAGGGCCTGGAGGTCCTCGCGGCTGCCGATGCCTCCCGAGGCGATGATCGAGAGGGCGGAGGCTTCACTGAGGTCGTCCATCAAGGCAAGGTCCGGTCCCGCCATCAACCCTTCCCGATGCACGGCGGTCACCAGCAGGCCTCCGAGGGGCAGGTGTTCGATATCCGCGAGAAAATCCAGAACGTTCAGTGCGTGAGCGCGGCTCCAGCCATGGGTGACCACCCGCCGCTCACGAACGTCCGCCGCGACGATCACCGCGCCGGGATGCGCGGAGGAGAGGTCGGCAAGCCAATCGGGATCCTCCACGGCGCGGGTACCCACGGTGACGTATCGGGCGCCGGCCGCGAACAGCTCTTCCACGCGCGCCGTCGTGCGCACGCCGCCCCCCACCCGCACGTCGACGTCGGTATCGTCGAGAATGGTCGTGATTACGGCTCCGTTGTTCCCGTGGCCCGTCGCGGCGTCCAGATCCACCAGGTGCAGGTGCTGGAATCCACACTCCGCCCAACGGCGGGCGACGGCGACCGGCTTGTCGAGGCGCACTCGCTCTTTCGCGTACGAACCGCCGACGAGCTGTACACAGGCACCATCGCGCAGATCAATGGCGGGAATGGCGATCATCCACGAACCTCCCGCAGAAACTCGTGCAGCATCCGGACTCCCGGTTGTGAACTCTTCTCGGGGTGGAATTGAACACCGAGCACGGCACCGGCGCGAACGGCGGCCGGAAACCGATCGTCGTCATGCTGGCTCCATGCGGTGACCACACGCTTGTCCACCGGAGCGCACACGAAGCTGTTGGCGTAGTACACATTGCGGAGTGCACTCCGCTGAACGACAGGCTCGGACACGTCGACGAGCTGGTTCCAGCCGATTTGCGGAATGCGTCCAGCTCGCAACCGACGGACGTGCCCCGGAAACACACCCAGGCCTCGACCCGGGCCTTCCTCGCTCTCGTCGAAAAGCAACTGCATTCCCAGGCAGATCCCGATGCACGGCAGCCCTGCGTCGAGCGCGCGGCGCACGGCAGCCACACCCGGCGTCAGACGCTCGACCGCGCTGCCAAACGCGCCGACGCCGGGAAGGACCAGGACGTCCGTCTCCGCCGCCGTGGCGGGGTCCGTTTCCACCACCACGGTCCACGATGGCGTCTCGAGCGCCTTGACCAGCGAATGCAGATTGCCGGCGCCGTAGTCGAACACACTCACGCGCATGCCGCCGCCTCCTCACGCAAGGCCGAAAGCAGGCGTTCCATGACCGGCCAGGGCCCGACGCCAACCCGTAATGCGGCGCCGCCGGACGCCGCGAGGCCCTGCGTGACGGGCGGAAGGTCGCGCAGGAGTCGGACGGCTATGCCCCGTTCCAGCAACGCCGCCGCGACGCGCACCGCGTCGCGACAGGGGATGCAGAAGAAGTTGGCGTCGGAGCGCAGGGGTGACAGCCCGATGTCCGCCAAGCGGGCGCCGAGCCGTTGGCGGACGTCAACGGCTTCCTGCACGTGCGCCCGCACCCAGGGCAGACCTTCGGTGAGCGATGCCGTGGCGGACGCCGCCGCGGCGGCGTTCAACTTGTACGGTCCGCGAACGGTCTCCAACGCGCGGGCCAGAGATGGAGCGAGCACCGCGTAGCCGATACGAAGTCCGGCGAGTCCGAACGCCTTCGACAGTGTCCGGGTGACGACCAGTCGCTCGTGCTCCCTGACGAGTGCGAATCCGGGCGCATCGCAGAACTCGCCGTACGCTTCATCGAGGAGCACGGCGCCGGACGCTTCGCGAAGTACGCGCTCGATGGTGGTACGTGGAAGCGCGGCGCCGGTGGGGTTGTTGGGAGAACAGAGGTATACGAGCCTGGGGCTCGGGGCCAACAGCGCAGCGACGTCGAGATCGAGGTCGGGCGAGAAGGGAACCGCGTGTGCTCGCAGGCCGTTGATGGCGGCGAACGTCGGCACCATGGAAAACGTCGGCACCGCAAACGCGATGGTGTCGCCCGGTTGCGCGAACGTGCGCATGGCACAGTCAATGAGGTCGTCCGATCCGCATCCTGCAACGATCATGTCGTCGCTGACGCCCGCGTATGAGGCCAGCGCGCGATTCAACGCGGTGGGGGGAATCGCGGGGTAGCGCGCCAACGCTGCCGGATCCAGCGAACGCAGCGCGTCGGTTGCCGCTGGCGGCGGTCCCCACAAGCTAGTGTTGTCGCTGAGATCCACCGCGTCACCGGCGTCGGTGGCGGTGTAGGGACGCGTGTGGCGCAGCAGTTCGCGAACGAGATCCGGCATCAGCGTTCTCCGGCCCAGGCACGCGCGGCCGCCGCGTGCCCCGGGAGCCCCTCGGCGCGCGCAAACGCATCCACGTCGAGCGCGAGGCGTTCGGCGGCGGCAGCATCGACGCGCTGGTACGTGGTCCATCGGAAGAAATCGATGGTGGACAGCCCGGAATAGCAGCGCGCCATCCCACCGGTTGGGAGCACGTGGTTCGCCCCCGTCATGTAATCGCCGAAAGACACCGACGCCCGTTCGCCAAGGAATACCGTCCCGGCATTGCGCAGTTCGGGGAGCCATGCCTCAGGATCGGCGGCGCAGACCATGAGATGCTCTGGAGCGTACGCGTTGTTCCATTCCACGGCCTCTCGCAGCGCGTCCACCCAGAGAATAGCGCCTTGCCCGGCGAGCGCGGACTCGATGATCGTCCGCCGCTCGTGTGCCGGGAGCAGGCGCTCGATCTGGTCGCGCAGCCGCGCCGCCAGCGATGCACCCTCCACGACCGCCACGACGCACGCACGGGGGTCGTGCTCGGCCTGGGCCAACAGTTCGCGGGCCACCACTTCCGGTGACGCGGCGGCGTCGGCGATGACCAGCAACTCGCTCGGTCCCGCCGGGGAATCGATGCTGACCAGGCCCGACACCTGCAATTTCGCCTCGGCCACGAACGCATTACCCGGGCCCACGATCCGGTCGACGCGCGGTATCGTCTCGGTTCCGAACGCGAGCGCAGCGACAGCGCCGGCACCGCCCAACGCGAACACCCGATCGGCCTCGGCCAGTTCGGCGGCGGCGAGCACCACGGCGCTCGGCAGACCGTTCGGGCCGGGGGGTGAGCAGACCACGATCTCGTGGACGCCGGCAATCCGGGCGGGTACCGCTCCCATGAGAACGCTGCTCGGATACGCCGCGCGTCCACCCGGCGCATACACGCCTACCCGGCCCAGCGGATCCGGACGACGCCCCACGACGATCCCGGGCTCTGGGGAAGTCTCGGTCGCCGCGGGCACGAACGCTCGATGCACCGAGGCGACGTTCTCCACGGTTCGCTCCATGGCGCGACGCAATTGGGGGGGAACGCCGGCGAGCGCCGTCCTCCATTGCGCCCGGGGGACCTCGAGACTTTCGAGTTGTACGTGGTCGAACCGCGTCGCCAACTCGCGCAGCGCCGTATCGCCGCGAGCCCGAACGTCGGCGAGAATCGTGGCCGTGGCCTCACGAATTAGGGGATCGACGGAGGTCGCGCGATCGAGCAGGGCGGTTCGCGTGGCCGAGTCGAGCGCGTCGAGCGCCCCGAAGTACCTGAGGGCTGTTGCCGGCATCATGCCATCAACCTCTCGATGCGGGTGATCAGAATCCCCTGTGCCCCCAGGGCTTTGAGCCGAGCCACGGTGCGGAAGACGCCGGCGGCTGGAACGACTGCGTGGACCGCCACCATCGCCCCGCCGTTCAGAATGTCGATCACGGTCGGACCGTTGAGGCCGGGAACGATGTCACGCACCTGCGGCATCTGGTCGCGCGGAATGTTGGCCATCAGGTAGCGCTGGCCGCGGGCGCGCAGCACCGAGAGCAGAGCGTCAGCGAGATCCCCGACTGCTTCCTGCTGGGCGTGGTCAAGACGGTCGGATTGCGCGGCGACAATCAGACGGGCGGTCGATTCCATCACCGTGTCCACTTCCCGGAGGCCGTTGACCCGGAGCGTGGACCCCGTCGACACGAGGTCGACGATGACGTCGGCGATCCCGATGTGGGGTGCAATCTCGGCCGCACCGGAAATCGGAACGATGGCCACCCGGCATCCCTTGTCGGCGAAGAAGCGCGCGGCGATGCGAGGAAACGTCGTGGCGACGCGCGTTCCGGCGGGGAGGTCGTTGATCCCTCGTATGCCGCTATCCTCACGCGCCGCCACGGCCAACCGGCAGAAGCCGAACTCGAGGTCGGCCACGATACGTACCGAACGTTCGGACTCGCGCACGAGGTCCAATCCCGTGACGCCAACGTCCGCGGCACCGTCGGCCACAAATTCCGGAATGTCCTGGGCCCGAACGAACAGCGCCTGGAATTCACCGCCCAGCGATGCCGTGAGCGCGCGATCGCTTCGCGACCGGATCTCCAGCCCGGCATCGCGAAACAGATCCCGTGCGTCGTCGGCGAGCCGTCCTTTGTTCGGGAGCGCAATTCTCAACATACGGGTACCTGTGGTGGCAAAAGAAAAAGCCCGTCAGTCGGTGACGGGCCAGCAAGAACAAGCGAGGGATGATCCGAACGTCTATCCGCGCACGCGTGCCCTGCCCCGGCCCGTGGAGCCGTGGTGGTGGTGCGAGTGACGGTGCATGCGGAACGTCGACATGGTGGGCCAAAGCTAGTGGGGCCCGGAGCGCCGCGTCAACTGGTCGCGCCCGGCGGGCGAGGGTGCGTGCTTCCGTTTGGGCGCCGCCATGCGCTAGGATGCGTTCATCGTTTCCTGACCTCCATCCGCCGCATGTTCGCCGACACGCTACTCCGCGCCGAGCAAATGCACCTCTTCCGGCTCCTGATCTGGGGGGGCGGCAGCGTTCTCATCGGGACCCTGGTGTTCGCGGTCGTCGCCTGGCGCCGCCCCGCCACCACCATGCTGCGCCACTTTGCGGCACAGATGGTGATCTGGGGCGTGCTCGAGATCGCCTACATGGCCGTGGCCTGGCAGGGACTGGGCCTCCGCGACGTCTCGGGCGCCACCCGACTGGATCGGCTGCTCTGGTTGAACCTGGGGCTGGACCTGGGTGCCGTGGCGGTCGGGACAACGCTCGTGGTGATCGGTTGGCTCAATGGTCGCCGCCTAGGGCTGCTGGGATCCGGGGTCGGGGTCATCGTACAGGCGGCGGCGCTGTTTCTCATCAATGCGCAGCTCGCGGCGCTCATCTCCCGATAGCATGGCCGAAACGACCCTCGACCTGCGCGGCGTATCAAAGCCCGAGGCGTATGCCACGCTCCAAATGCACGCCGACAGCGTGCTGGAGGGCGTGAGCGACGAGATCGCGGCCATGGCGACCCTGAGCGCGCTGATCCACCACGCGTTCGGATTTCTGTGGACCGGTTTCTATCGCGTGGTAGAGCCCGACAGAACGTTGCGTGTCGGACCTTACCAGGGCACGCTGGGCTGTCTGGAGATCGCCTTCGGTCGCGGAGTTTGCGGAACGGCAGCCACCACCGGCCAACCGGTGCTGGTGCGGAACGTGGAAGACTTTCCGGATCACATCGTCTGCGACGCGCGGGCCAAGTCGGAAGTCGTAATTCCGGTATTTGACCACGCCGGAGCCCTCATCGCCGTTCTCGACGTCGATGCGGCGGCTGTGAACGCGTTCGACGAGGCCGACGTGACGGGACTCACCCGGATCGTCGCGTGGTTCAGGACGCCTCGCCCGGAGCCCCGCCCCGCGCTAGGTTAGAAACCTGTTGGACGACGTGTCCCTCGACCGAAGCTCTCACGATGCTCCACGGGTATTCCGACCGCATCAATCATGCGCTCGCCTTCGCGGCCAAGCACAACGACCGTGAAGTCAGGAAGAACATGCGGCTCCCGTATGGCACGCGTGCGGCGAATGTCGCGATTATCCTGACCAAGTACGATCAGGACGAGCAGACGATCGTTGCCGGCATCATCCAGGACGTGGTGGCCGACTCCATTCGGGATCGACAGACGCGGGAAACGCTGGATCAACGGATCGCCGACAAGTTCGGCACCGCGGCGTTGGAGACGGCACTTGCCGTCACGGTCCGGCTCACCGATGACGATGGAGTGGAACTCTCGCTCGACGAGCGAAAGGCCGATTTCCTCAATCGGTTGAAGCAGGCGCCCGATGCCGCGCGCTGGGTCTGTGCGGCGGATGCGATCCACACAGCGAGCACGATCCTCGCCGACCTGAAGCGGACGATCGACCCCGATTCGATCTGGGGCCGGTTCCAGTGGGGGAAGAGCGGAACCATCCGGTGGTATCGTCGGCTGTATGACCGGCTGCTGGAGCACGGGTTCGCGGCGCCCATCATGCAGGAGTTCGCGCAGGTGGTGGAAGCCCTCGAGCAGCTCGAACGTCCCTACCCCTCGACGACTCGCGTCTGACCCTCCGGCGCGGGCCGCCCAGGCTCGCGCCATGGCGCCCCGGACATTCGGCCCTGTTCAACCGACGCCGACTGGCGTCTCCGGATAGGTACGCCTCACGTAGTCGTCCAGCATGACGAGAAACTCCTGAACGATGTGCTCGCCCCGCAATGTGCAGACGAGTTCACCATCGACGTAGACGGGGGCCTTGGGTTCCTCGAAGGTACCCGGCAGAGAGATGCCGATGTTGGCATGCTTCGATTCCCCGGGGCCGTTCACCACACAGCCCATCACGGCGACCTTCATCTCCTCGATGCCCGGATGCCTGGTACGCCAGACCGGCATCTGCTCGCGAAGGTAGGTCTGGATGTCTTCCGCCATGTGCTGGAAGAAGGTGGATGTCGTGCGCCCGCAGCCCGGGCACGCCGTCACCTGGGGCGAGAAGCTCCGCAACTCGAGCGACTGCAGAATCTGCTGGGCGACGAGCACTTCCTCCGTACGATCGCCGTTGGGCTTGGGGGTCAGCGAAACACGGATGGTGTCGCCGATCCCCTCAGACAGCAGAATGGACAGCCCCGCGGTGCTGGCGACGATCCCCTTGGTTCCCATGCCGGCTTCGGTCAGACCCAGGTGCAGTGGGTAGTCGCATCGAGCGGCCAGGAGGCGGTACACCGTGACCAGGTCCTGCACACCGGAGACCTTGGCCGAGATGATGATCCGGTCGTGTCCCTGCCCGACGTCTTCAGCCGTCTCGGCGGAGCGGAGGGCGCTGGCCAGCATCGCTTCGATGTACACCTGCTTGGCGTCCAGCGGGACCGCCGCCCGACCGTTGGCGTCCATCATCTGCGTCAACAGGTCCTGATCGAGCGAGCCCCAGTTGACGCCGATGCGGACCGGTCGATCGTTGTCCACGGCAATCCGGACGATGGTCCGGAAATTCTCGTCGCGGCGCTTGCCGCCGACGTTGCCCGGATTGATGCGGTACTTGGCCAGGGTCGAAGCACAGGCCGGGTACTTGGCCAGGAGCAGGTGGCCATTGTAGTGGAAATCTCCCACAATGGGCACATTGACGCCGGCGTCGCTCACGCGCTGGGCAATCTCGGGGACGGCTCGAGCGGCCTCCTCGTTGTTCACTGTTACGCGTACCAACTGCGAACCTGCGCGAGCCAGTGCCACCACCTGTTGGGCGGTGGTGACCGGGTCGGCGGTGTCGGTGTTGGTCATCGACTGGACCACGATGGGGTACTCGGACCCCACCGGAACCTCTCCGACCCAGGTGGTCACCGTCTGTCTGCGACTGCCGAAACTCACGAGGACTCCATCAAGAGAGCGTGCTCCAAGATACTCAGTCGGGGCATGGCGCCAGAAGCCGCGAATGACGTGACGCCGAAGCGCGAATACCAGCGTCGAAGCCACCCCACCCTGAGGCTGCGATATCGGGGAGATTGCCGGAAATGGCGACCGTTAACCCGGTATTGACCCGATATACCCGGAATACTACCTTTGCGCGCGCTGAGCCAAGGCCTCAGGGTCTTGGCTCGGCTCATATAGGCCCCGCGACGCTCAGGCGATCTGCGGCTTCAGGAATTGTCGGGGTACGGCGCGTTCCGCTCCCTAGACAATGGGTACTTTCAGGAGTGGGACATGCGTACGACAGGCAAGGTGAAGTGGTTCAACGACGCGAAGGGCTTCGGCTTCATCACTCCGGACAGCGGCGAGAAGGACTGCTTCGTCCACTACAGCTCGATTCAGGGCAACGGCTTCAAGACCCTGGCCGAAGGGGAGGCTGTTGAGTTCGACGTCGTGCAGGGCGCGAAGGGCCCTGCGGCGGAGAACGTGTCCCGCCTGGCTCAGTAAAAAGGCGAGCCTGTAGCGTCGAGGAGCCGGGAGATCCGCGAGGGATCTCCCGGCTCTTCTGCTATCTCGGGATCAGGAAGGCGACGGCCGGTCCTGGTGTTGAGGGGGGCGACCCCGCCGAATTCTGGGTACCGATTCCGCCGCTTCGAGCAGCCGTTGCCGCACCTCACGTGTGACCGCTTCCTGATCGATGGAGAAGCGGAAACCGTTGGCAAAACGTACCGATCCATCGGGGTCACGGCAGGCTGCCTCGGCCACCTCGATGGCGCGTTGTACGGGAACCCCGAGCTCATCGACCATCCACCGGACGACGGAGAGCAGAACTACGGCGTCGAACGAGAATTCTCGGCGAACGCCGCGTCGTTTGGATTCCACACCAGCGAGTGTGTGATGGGACGTGAGGTTGTCGACCCACTTGCTTGGGGCTCCGACCACGAAGGCAGCGGTTCCGATATCGTATGACGGCATAAAATATCCTACCACAGGAGGATATTTACAGCAAATCGCCACTTTATCATATAGTTCCTCAGCAAAAAGGAATTATATCGCCGACGCAATGAAAGCGTACACAGGCCAACCGCTCATCAGCAAACCGAAGGCGGTTGTCGTGGTTGTCTTAGGCGAGCGCGGCCCGCGCGGCGGCTAGTTGAGCCTTCACGGCGGCAGGCCCTGTGCCGCCGTCCACTTCCCGGTGCTCAACTGAGCGCTCGGGGGAGAGCGCATCGCGTGCATCCGGTCCGAGTAGCGGATGGGCGGCACTGAATGAGGTGTCGGAAAGCGACTCCAGCTCGACCCCGGCCGATTCAGCTTCACGAACCAGATGGCCCACTGCGCCATGGGCTTCACGGAAGGTGGCACCCTTACGCACCAGGTAGTCCGCCAGGTCGGTCGCCATGAGCCCGCTGGACAGGGCGGACCGCATGCGCTCGGGGCGGAACTGGACCTCGGCGAGCGAGCCGGCAAGCGCGGGAAGTACCAACGCCATCGTATCGACGGCGTCGAACAGGGTGCGCTTGTCGTCCTGCAGATCCTTGTTGTAGCTGCTGGGCAATCCTTTGATGGTGGCGAGCAGGGCCGTGAGGTCGCCGAGCAGGTGCGCTCCGGCGCCGCGCGTGATCTCCAGGGCATCGGGGTTTCGCTTCTGTGGCATCATGCTCGATCCCGAGGAGAAGCGCTCGCCGAACTGGACAAACCCGAATTCGCTCGTGCCGTAGATGATCAGGTCCTCGGCGAACCGGGAGAGGTGCGCCGCCATCAACGCGCAGGCAAACAGCACTTCAGCCACGAAATCGCGGTCGCTCACGGCGTCCATGGAATTCGGGGAGAGCGCGTCGAACCCGAGTGTTCCCTGCAGCAGCGTACGCGAGATGGGGTACGCCGAGCCGGCGACGGCGCCCGATCCCAGCGGAAGGACGGCCGCGGTGCGGCCGGCAGCGCGGAGACGAGTGCGGTCGCGTTCGAGAGGCCAGAAGTGGGCCAACAGCCAGTGCGCCGCCGAGACCGGCTGCGCTCGCTGGAGATGTGTGTACGCCGGCATCAACACCGCCTCGACTTCCGCGGCACGCTCGACGATGACCGTTTGCAGATCGCGGACCGCCCGATCCAGGTGGGCGAGCGCGTCCATGGTCCAGAGCCTGGTCGCTGTTGCCACCTGGTCGTTGCGGCTCCGGCCGGTATGCAGCTTCGACGCGACGTCGCCGACCTCGTCGTGCAGCAGCCGGTCGATCATGGTATGGATGTCCTCGTCGGACGGGGCGGGCGTCTCGCCCGCCCCGAACCGGCCGGCCACCGCATCGAGACCCGCCTCCAATGCCTTGCTCTCGTCCAGCGTCAACACCCCGGCGTTCCACAGTCCGACCGCCCAGGCCTTGGACAGCGTGATGTCGAAGGGCCAGAGCCGGAAATCGATCCCGATGGAGTTGTTGAGCGCGTCGAACGCGGGAGCGGGCCCGCTGGCGAACCGCCCGCCCCACAGCTTGTGGGCCGTACCGGCTGGGCTCGGCGTGGGCGCCGGGCGACCGCTCACGCGATCGCCAGCGACGGCTTGGAGGGCTCGCCGTCCCCGGCCTTCGCTTCGGCGCCCATCTCCTGATCCTTGAGCGCGCGCACGCGACCCGGCAGTGCAAAGAGGCGGATGAAACCGCCCGCGTCGCTCTGCTGATAGACGTCATCCTCGCCGAAGGTGACGAACCGCTCGTCGTACAGCGCGTGCACGCTCTGCCGGCCGACGACGGTCATCGATCCCTTGTACAGCCGCAGCGTGACGGTGCCGGTGATCCGCTGCTGGGTGACGGTGACGAATGCGTCGTACGCCTCCCGTTCCGTGGACCACCAGCGACCTTCGTAGACCAGGTCGGCATACCGGGGAGCCACCATGTCCTTGGCGGCAAGCGTCCGCCGGTCGAGCACCAGCTGCTCCAGTTCACTGTGCGCCGTGTAGAGGAGCGTGCCGCCGGGCGTCTCGTACACGCCGCGCGACTTCATTCCCACCAGCCGGTCTTCCACCAGGTCGATGCGTCCGACGCCGTGCCGGCCCGCCACCTTGTTGAGCGCGACGAGCAACTCGATGGCCGGGAGCACCATGCCATTGACGGACACCGGCGTCCCCTGCTCGAAGCCGATCACCACGTCTTCCGGGGCGTCGGGCGCCTCGACTGGATTCGTGGTGAGCATGAACAGGTCGTCCGGGGGCGCCGCATTCGGATCTTCGAGAATGCCGCCCTCGTGCGACAGATGCCAGATGTTGGCGTCGCGCGAATAGATCTTCTCCTTCGTCGCGGCCACCGGGATGCCCCGGGACTGCGCGTAGGCAATGGCGTCCTCGCGGCTGCGGATATCCCATTCGCGCCACGGGGCGATCACCGGAAGATCGGGGGCAAAGCTGGCATACGTGAGTTCGAAGCGCACCTGATCGTTGCCCTTACCGGTGCAGCCGTGGGCCAGGGCCTCGGCGCCCACCTGGCGGGCAATCTCCACCTGGCGGCGGGCGATCAACGGTCGGGCCATGGACGTGCCCAGGAGGTACTTCCGATTGTAGATGGCGCCGGCTCGCAGGGTGGGGAAGATGAAGTCCTCCACGAACTCCTGCCGCAGGTCCTCGACGTAGCACTCCTCGGCGCCCGACGCGAGCGCCTTCTCGCGCACGCCACGCAACTCATCGGCGCCCTGGCCGATGTTTGCCGCGACGCAGACGACGCGTGCGTCGTAGTGCTCCCGTAGCCAGGGAACGATGATCGAAGTGTCGAGTCCGCCGGAATAGGCGAGAGCGATGGTGCGCGGCATGACGGCTCCTGAGAGGCAAACTATTTATGCAGACGATCTGCATATTTAATCATTCGGGCCGTCCCCGTCAATCCGCGACCCGCCGCCGGCCGGCCAGCCCCGGAATCCGGCGGCTGCGGCGCTGCTCAGCCCTTGCGGGCGAGGTCGGTGAGTCGGGTCACCACCCCCTGACGGGAAGCTGCAGAACGGCACACGATGAGAATGGTGTTCTCACCGGCGATCGTTCCCAGGATCTCCGGCCACCCCTCGGCATCGATGGCCTCCGAAATGGGCTGGGCGCCCGACGCCACGGTATGCAGCACGACCAACTCCCCAACGCCGGACACGCTGGCGAACAGCTGCGGCAGGAGTGCTTCGAGCGATGGCTTGGCTTCGTCGGCGAGCGTCTCCTGTCGTACGTAGCGCGCCCCGGCCTCGGTGGGCACACGCACGAGTCCCAACTCCCGAAGGTCACGAGAGAGCGTCGCCTGTGTGACGTGGACGCCGCGCCGGGCGAGCCGGTGCCGCAACTCCTCCTGGCTGCCAATGGCATGCGAGCCGGTAATCTCGAGAATTGCCGCGTGGCGCGAAGACTTGTTCGCCATGGGTACCCGGGGAGACAAGGAAAGCGGACGGACCAGTTGACGTCCACAATATGCATTATTATGCATTCCGTGTGAATAGGATACCTGTCGGCGTGCTCGGGGCCAGCGGATATGCCGGTCGCGAGCTTTGCGCACTCATCCATCGTCATCCCGCGTTGGAACTGGCCTTCGCCACCGCCAACGAGCAGCGCGGCCAAACCGTGTTCATCCACGGTCGTGCGGTCACGTTCATGGCCACCGAAGATGCCCCCCTCGGCCAGGTGGGGCTCGTGTTCAGCGCGCTGCCGCACGGTGCTTCGGCCACATGGGTGAATGCCGCGGCCGCCGCCGGCGCCCGGGTGGTCGATCTCTCAGCGGATCTGCGTCCCGGCAACGGTCGTGATGACGTGCCGTACGGCCTCACCGAATTCGCACGCGCCGAGATTGCGAATGCGGCGATCGTTGCCAACCCGGGCTGCTACCCCACGTCGATTCTGTTTGCCATTGCTCCGCTGATTGAAGCGGGGCTCATTGCCGACGGGACGCCCATCGTCGCGAACTCGGCGAGCGGCGTGACGGGCGCCGGGAACGCCGCCAAACGCGAACTCATGTTCGGCGAGGTGGCCGACGACTATCGCGCCTATGGGACCGGCAACACGCACCGGCATCTGAACGAGATGCGCGCCATGCTGACGCGCATGGAGACCCGATCGGACCTGGTCTTCACGCCGCACCTGCTACCGATCACGCGCGGCATTCTGTCGACGATCACCGTCGAATTGCGCGAACCGCTGTCCAACCCGGTCGAGGTCTGGCGGCATCGGTACGCCGGCGAGCCGTTCGTCGAACTGGTGGACGGCGCGCCCCGATTGCGTGACGTGGCCCATCGCAACGTCGTGCAGATCTTCGCGCAGCCACTGGCCGGCACCACGAAACCAATGCTGCTGGTACTCTCGGCGATCGACAACCTGATGAAGGGTGCCGCCGGCCAGGCGGTGCAGAACGCCAATCTCATGCTCGGCCTCGACGAAACCGCGGGGCTCCGCTAGTGACGCGCGTGGTGAAGGTGGGCGGACGGGTGCAGAGCGACCCAGCCGTGGCGGCGCGGATTGCCGAAGTCTGGGATCCGGAAGCGCGGTCCCTGGTGCTGGTGCACGGTGGAGGGGACGAGGTGACGGCGCTTCAGGATGCGTTCGGTCTGAGCTCGGAATTCGTTGATGGCCGGCGGGTCACCTCTGCTCGCGACATGGAGATCGTGCGCATGGGCCTCTCGGGCAGTGCCAACAAGCGGCTCGTCTCGGCGCTGGTGCACGAAGGCGTACGCGCCCTCGGACTCTCGGGAGAGGATGCTTCGCTCATCGCCGCGATCCCCGTTGATCCGGAACGGTTGGGCCACGTCGGCGAAGTCCAGCGCGTCAACGTGTCGCTCCTGCGACATCTGCTCGACGGTGGCTATCTGCCGGTGATCTCGCCGGTGAGCCGCAACGTCGCGCTCGAACTCGGCCCGGCGCTGAATGTCAACGCCGACGACGCGGCGGCGGCGGTGGCGGCGGCCCTCGGGGCCACCGAACTGCTCCTCATCTCCGACGTTCCCGGAATTCTCGAGGGCGAGCGGACCCTGGCCGAGGTGGGCGCGGATGCGGCGCGCGACCTGGTCCGACGAAAGACGGCGATTGGCGGGATGGCCGCCAAGGTGAATGCCGCGCTGACGGCGCTGCGCGGTGGGGTGCAGAGGGTACGCGTTGGCGACCTATCGATGCTGGCCGACGCGACGCGCGGCACGGCGATCACGACCACGGGGGAGGCGGTGTGAATTCGACCACGACGACGGCGGCTGGACCCGCGACACCAGGGGGCGCGGCCACGCCCGCGCACGATCCGATTCTCGGCACCTACAAGCGTCCTCCCATGGAGCTCGTGCGCGGCGAGGGCGTGTATCTGTTCGATCGCGACGGGAAACGGTATCTGGACTTCGTGAGCGGCATCGCGGTCAACGCGCTGGGCTATGGAGACGCCGGGCTGCGAGCGGCGCTGCACACGGCGTCGGACGGTCTGGTGCACACGTCGAATCTGTATCACACCGCGCCCGGCGAGACGTTGGCTCAACAGCTGGTGGATCACTCGTTCGCGTCGCAGGTGTTCTTCTGCAATTCAGGGGGCGAAGCCAACGAAGCCGCGTTCAAATTCGCCAGACGGTGGGCGCGGACGATCAACGACGACAAGGCGCACATCGTGGCGTTGCGCGGGGCGTTTCACGGCCGCTTGTTCGGGTCGTTGGCGGCCACCGACCGCCCGGCGTACCGGCTGCCCTTCCGCCCCCTGACCGGCGGGATCTCGATCGTCGAGCGGGACCTGAACGACGTGGCAGCGGCGCTCGACGAGGCGACGGGAGCGGCTGTGATCGCGGAGCCGGTCCAGGGCGAGGGAGGAGTGCGGGTGCTCGACCACGGATTTCTTCGCGAGCTCCGGGCCCTCACACGGGAGCGGAGCGCGGCGTTGATTCTGGACGAGATCCAGTGCGGGCTGGGGCGCACGGGCACGTTCTTTGCCTATGAGCAGGCAGGCATCGAGCCCGACATCCTGACCATTGCCAAACCGCTCGCGGGTGGATTGCCCATGGGCGCCGTGCTGATGACCGACGCCATCGCCGCCGCCATCAAACCGGGCGATCACGGCACGACATTCGGCGGTGGGCCGTTCGTGGCATCCGTCGCGTCGTACGTGGTGGGCCGCCTGTCGAATCCCGCGTTGCTGGCGCACGTGCGCGACACGGGTGCCTGGTTGGGGGAACAACTCCAGGAGATCGCCCAGCGGACAGGCCGGATTCGCGGCGTCCGCGGCGTGGGGTTCATGTGGGGGATGGACATCATGGGCACGGCGGCACACGTCGTGAGCGAGGCCATGGCGGCGGGGCTGCTCGTGTGCACGGCCGGCGAGTACACCGTGCGGTTGCTGCCGCCACTGGTCGCGACCAGGGACGAATTGGCCGAGGGCCTGGCGGTTCTGGAAAGCGTTCTCTGATGTCCGACGGCGTCACCATTCGTGCGGCGGGACCCGACGAAGCAGATGCGATCTCACGGCTGAACAACCAGTTCGCCGACGAGATGCTGATGTTACGCCGTACACCGGCCATGGTTGCGCTGGCGATCGACGACTTCGTGGTGGCCGTGAATGGCGTGGGAACACTGGTGGGATGCGGTGCGCTCAAGGAGTACTCGCCGTCGGTCGCCGAAGTCGCAGCCATCGCGGTCTCCCGGGATGCACACGGCCAGGGGCTGGGGCGGCTCATCGTCGGGGCGGTCGAGCAACTGGCGATGAAGCGCGACATCTACGACGTCTTCGCGCTCACGCTCCAGCCCAAGTTCTTCGCCGCTTGCGGCTACGCGCAGGTGGACCGGGCCCGCTATCCAGAGAAGATCCGGCGGGACTGCCTGGCGTGCCCGCGCCGCTTTGCGTGCGACGAGTACTGCTTTGCGAAGAACCTTCGGGTCGAGGCCCTGCACATCGCGGCATAGGCAATTGTCGGAACATGAGATACGAAGGCCGGCCCCCGGGCCGGCCTTCTTGTGTTCTCCACTCCACGCCGCCGCCGGGCTTGACGAACCGATCCGGCCGTCCTACTGTGTTGCTACAACGATACACTTGTCTGGAGAATCATGTTCGAGCGTCTCGACCCTCGAAGCCCCGTGCCGCTGTATGCGCAGATCGCTGATCACGTGCGGTTGGCGATCGCATCCGGCGAACTCGCCCACGGTGAGGCGCTGCCGTCCGTGCGGCAGTTGTCGGCCGAGCTGCGCGTGAACCCGGCCACCGTGGTCCAGGCGTACCGGGAATTGGAGCGGGACGGTTTCGTGGCCACGCGCCACGGCGCGGGGACGTTCGTGCAGGACGTGGCGATGGAGCGGCGGTCGCGAGAGCGGCAGAGCGCCGCCCGCCGGCTGATTCGCGATCTGGTGCGGGACGCCCGTCGGTTGGGCGTTTCGGCCGAGGATCTCCGTGACGCGCTGGCCCATGAGCTGAATGGAGGCGGTCGATGACGTTCGCGGTTGAAACGGAGCACCTGCGTTATCGAGCGGGCAAGAATTTTGCGCTGTCGGAGTTGAACCTCCACGTACCCGCGGGGTCGATCTACGGATTCCTGGGACCGAATGGAGCGGGCAAGACGACGACGATCCGGTTGTTGCTCGGTCTGCTGAAACCGGAGGGAGGGCGGATCACCGTGCTGGGCCAACCGATGCCAGCGTCATACGTGGACGTCCTCGCTCGAGTGGGCTACGTGCCGGACCGGCCTCACATCCATCCGTCGCTGACCGTGGCGGAATCGATGGCGCTGCATGCGGGATTTCACCGGCGTTGGAACGCACGGTGGGCGGGCGAACTCCAGCAACAGTTCCGGCTCGGCGGCGACCAGCGTGTGGCGTCGCTGTCCAAAGGAGAGACCGGGAAGCTCATGATGCTTCTGGCACTGGCGCAGGAACCGGAGCTGCTGCTGCTCGATGAACCCACGGACGGTCTCGATCCCGTGGTGCGCCGCGACGTGCTCGAAGCGTTGTTGGCCTACGTCTCGGACCATGCGGCAACCGTGCTGATCTCGAGCCATCTGGTGCACGAGCTGGAACGCATCTGCGACTGGATCGGCGTGATGGACCGCGGCGGGCTCGTGGCAGAATTGCCGATGCGGGAATTCAAGGACGGCATCAAACGGCTGCACGTGACCGATGCACCGGCATTGCTGACCGACATGCCGTTCACGGTGCTCAGCCGCGGGGTGGCCAACGGGGCCACGGAACAGTGGCTGGTCCGTGGGTGGAAGCCGGACATGCGCGGCCGCGCCGAATCGATCGGTGTCGCGATCACCGATGTGGTTGATCTCGACCTGGAAGACGGGTTCGTGGAGTTGCTGCGGTCATTCCGCGAAACGCGATAGGGGGACGAATCGATGTTCAGCGTAATGCTCAGGACGCAGTGGAAATGGACGCGACTCGCCGTACTGCTCGGCGTGCTGGCGGCGTTTGCTCTGCCGTTGATGTCTGTCAACTCCAATCGCAGTGAAACATCGCCACGGGCGCTGATCGGCAACATGCAGACATGGGGGGTCGGCTACGCGGTGCTGGCGGGAACGGTGGGGCTCCTGGTCGCATGGCTCGCCTGGGCGTCCGATCATCGAGGCCACCACGTGTATGCGCTCTCGTTGCCCGTCGCGCGCTGGCATTACGTCCTGATGCGATTCGTCGCCGGAGTGCTGTTCCTCCTCCCGGCCGTCGTCGCACTGGCCGTCGGCGCAACGCTCGCGACGAGCGCGGGCGGCGTCGTACCGCAGGGGTTGCACGCCTACCCCATCGCCCTCACTCTGCGGTTCGGCTTCGCGGCGCTCGTGGCCTTTTCCATCTTCTTCGCGATCTCCGCCGCATCGGTCCGTGCGGCCGGCTATGTGCTGGGCGTGATCTGCGTGGTCCTGGTTTCTGAATTCCTGACCGACGCGATGGGTCTGCACCTCAACATCGGGGCGCATGCCGTGGACTTCCTGCTGGTGTACCCCGGGATTCTGTCGGTATTCAGCGGGCGTTGGACGCTCATCGATGTCTAACGGACGCATGGGCAGGGCAGCTCCTCTATGGGCGGCGCTGCTCTTCTTGGCTGCGGCGCATCCCCTGTGCGCCCAGACACAGGCGGAGTACCGCGCGCGGGTGCGCGCGCTCGTGCCGATCTGGAGGTCCGTCACGGCAGCAGCACGCCGCGCCGACTCCCTGCAGGCTCGAGCGGTACCGCACGACACGGCGAGGGTCGACGCGCTCACCATTCTGGCGGATACCGGGTTGCGGGATCTCGCCGACCGCTCCGCATCTCGAGCGGTCGCTGCGCTGCGGGACCGATTCGGGAACAGCATCGACGATCTGAAGCAACACACGTTCACGCTGCGGCGCACGAAGCTGCCGATACCCAATCATCCCATGGTCGACATCGGAGATGTGAGCAGTTCCGGAAAGATGGTGCGCGTGGACGAAACGGAGCCAACGGTCGAGGCCGTCGGTCGGTCCCTGGCAATGCGCGGGTCGCAGTTGTTGACGGACCGATTGGGCAGCGCCTTTGGCCGATGGCTCGGCAATGCGATCCCCGTGGAATCCGCAGACGCCCAGTTCTGGACGGGGGTTCGGATCGATCTGGTGACCTCACCCTTTCAGGCGTCACGGGAGTGCTACGACGGCGACATCCACGCGTGCGAACACGCTCTGGGTCTTTCGGATACCGCCGATCCGTTTCGAGCGTGGTTCAACGCGTCGGAACGGCGCGAGATCGTCTACCGTGACCGGTATCAGATACGACGGGCCCGGCCCAGCGAATTCGCACAGTGTCTCGCGCATAATGACGATTCGGCGTGTCTTGCCCTGGGAACCCTCATTCCGCCCAATCAGTTCTCCCCGCCGCTCGGACCCGCTTCGCGCCAGGGCCTGGCGAGGCTGGCGATGACCATCGGCGGCCCGGTGAGCTTCTCGCGGATGCAAGCGGCATCCCGCGATGTCGACGACCAGCTGCGCGCAGCCTCGGGCATCTCGACGGACTCTCTGGTGCGGCGGTGGCGCACGGCGGTACTCACGACGGAAGCGCAGCACACCACCATGACGCCGGGGCTTGCCTTCATGTCGCTGTTCTGGGTCACGACCTGCGGCGCGCTGGCGCTGGGGAGTCCACGATGGCGCTGACGCCAAGACGCTGGTTGGTGGTCGTGGTGTTGGTGTGCGCGGCGATTGCCGTATGGCAGCTACCGGCCGGAGATTCGGCGCCGCCAACCAGGAGCGCCGTGGCGCGTCGGTTCCTCCCGTTCTACGGTTCTGTGCGACGCTACGGATGGCCCGATGCCGCGGAGCGGCTGGGAGAGGCCACGCTCCATCTGCGACTCCTCGAACTCCGCGATTCGGTCTTCACTCCCCGTCGGCTCGCCCAGGCCAAGCCCGGATTGCAGGTGATCGTGGATCCCCAGTTCCCGGACTCGATCCGCCTTGCAATGACCCGCATGCTCCAAGCTGCATGGAATGCGTCCCACCCGGGCAATCGGTTTCCGACCATCGTCGCGCTGGTCGAAGACACGACGAGGAAGTTCGAAGGGCTTCCGTTGGGAATGACGCACTACGTCGGGGCCGAGGTATTCCCGCCGGACACGGCGACGTCGGTCTGCCGCATCCTGGCGCGCGTTCGCGTCGCCCTCAGCCACCGGGGCGCGGCCGATGCGGTGAGCTACACGCATAGCATCGTGATGCAGCAACTGGTGACGTCATACACAGGGCGGACGATCCTCGGACCCTGCGCCATGTACGCGACATTCGGACGACCGGGAACCGGTATCGCGCACTGGCTGGCGCAAACCGGGTGGAACGCCGGTCAGGCCATCGACTGGAATCGAGCCTCTCCCGTCTGGCACGACGACTATTACATCCGGTACGGGATGCGGCGACCCTCGCTGGATTTTACCGGAGTGCAGACCCCTGCCTGGCAAATGCGGAACCAGCTTTCCGACGACGGAATTGCGTGCGTGAGTGGTGACACGGCCCGCTGCGTGTCCGGTCTGATGCAACCGGCCCCCTCCATGGCGAACGACCGGAGCTGGAGCGCCAATGTGATCGACGTGGGGATGTGGTGGTACTCCGGCCCGATGATGTCGGCGCCGGGCCTCGGCCCGACCACGGGCTGGATTCTCTCCGACATGGTGCGGGACCTCGGGCGGCAGCGGTTCGAAACGTTCTGGACGGCTACCGGCACGCCGGCGGAGGCCTTCGCGCGGGCCACGGACGAGCCGCTGGGTATGTGGCTCCAGCGATGGGCTCAGCGCACCTACGGGTCCGATGTGCTCGGGCCCTCGACCCCGGAGCGCGGGCGATTGGCCGGGCTGGTGGTGCTCCTGGGAGGGGTGATCGTGGCAATGGTCTTCGCCACCGAGCGCCGGGTGGTCTGAGGCGCGAGGGGCGGACCCCGGCATGACGGCGCGTGAGCTCCGCGCGCAGCCATTGCCCGAGGACGAGGGACGGCTTAATTCGTGGGTACCATTTTCCGCGAGTTCTCCGTGACGATTCGGCGTTTCCTTGTCAGCTTCCTGTTCCTGCTCCCACTCCCGGCCGCCGCGCAGCAAATGTCCGGCTACACGCCCACGTCGGCCCAGCGCGAGCGTGCGCTGGAGGCGAGCGCCATCGCCGTGCCCTCACCGGCCAGCGCGGAGGCCCACTCCAAGTACCTGTCCCGTGAGATTCACGTGTCGGGCACGCCGGCCCAGGCACAGACCCGGGACTACGTGATCGCGCAGATGAAGAAGTGGGGGCTCGACACGGAGACGCGGACCTATACGGTCTGGATGCCGATCCCGACCGCGGTGCACCTGTGGCGTGTGGACCAGGGCGCCAAGGAGCTGCACCTCGCGGAACCGCCGGTGCCCGGCGATCCCACGTCGGCGCTTCCCCAGTACCCCACGGTGAACGGATACAGCGGTGTCGGCGATGTAACCGGCGACGTGGTGTACGTGAACTACGGACTGATCGAGGATTACGCGCACCTCGACTCGATCGGGGTCTCGGTGAAAGGCCGGATCGCGATTGCGCGATACGGACGCAGCTTTCGCGGGATCAAGGCACGCGAAGCGGAGAAGCACGGCGCCATTGCGCTGATCATCTACAGCGACCCACAGGACGACGGCTACGTGCGCGGCGACGTGTATCCGGACGGACCGATGCGCGCGTCCACCGGCGTGCAGCGCGGGAGTATCCTCAATGTGGACGGCGATCCGTCGACGCCCGGCTATCCGAGCGTGGCCGGCGCCAAGCGGCTGCCGCTCGATCAGATGGACGTGCCGCACATTCCGGTGATTCCGATCAGCTACGGCAATGCCACGCTGTTGCTGCGCGACCTGCGTGGCGCTGCGATTCCACAGCAGTCGTGGCAGGGTGGGCTCCCGTTCCGCTACCATGTGGGGCCGGGGCCCGTTCGCGCTCGGGTGGAAGTGCGCGACGACCGCGCGACCAAGGGCTACAAGAAGATCTACGACACGTTCGGCATCGTGCGCGGGAGCGAGTTCCCCGATGAGATGGTGATCATCGGCGGACATCGCGATGCGTGGGGACCCGGTACCGCCGACAACGTGAGCGGAACGGTGAGCGTGCTCGAGGCGGCGCGGGCTGTGGCCGACGAAGTGAAGCGTGGGCATCGTCCGTTGCGCACGATCGTCTTCGCCACCTGGGACGCTGAGGAGTGGGGGCTGATCGGGTCGACGGAGTACGTGGAGGATGATTCACTCCGGCTGCTCCACGGGGCGGTGGCGTATCTCAATCAGGACGTCGCGGCACAGGGGGTGGCGTTCGGCGGGGGTGGGTCGCCGTCGCTGCGCTCGACTCTGCGCGACGTAGCCCGCGAAGTGCCCGATCCGAACGGCCAGGGCAGCGTATACGAACAGTGGCGGCGGGCGGCTGGTGTTGCGGACACGGCCGAGCCGGCAATGGGTGATCCGGGCGGTGGGTCGGACTTCGCCGGATTCTACAACCACCTGGGCATTCCGATCGCGGAGTGGGGATTCGGGGGCCCGGGAGGCGTGTACCACTCGCAGTACGACGACTTCACGTGGATGTCGAAGTTCGGCGATCCCGGGTTCAAGTATCACGCGGCCGCCGGCCGGATTGGAGCCGCAATGGTGCTACGGCTCGCCGACGCTCCTATCGTTCCGTACGACTACGCGGAGTTCGCGCGAACGATGAAGACATATCTGCCGGCGATCGACAAGGGCTTGGCGGCCAAACACTGGTCGTTCACGATGGCGCCGGTCGCGGCATCGCTCGATCGGTTTGGGGAGGCGGCGGCGGCCTTCGACTCGGCCCGCGACGCGTTGCTCGCCGGTGAGCCGTCGCGGGAGGTGCTGGCCAGCACCAACGCGGCGCTCCGAAACGTGGAGCGTGCGCTCACGCGTCCGCAGGGTCTCAAGAACCGGGCGTGGTTCCGGAACCTGATCTACGTGGCCGACGAGGACAACGGGTATGCAAACATGGTCTTTCCGTCGGTGAACGAAGCGGTGCGGGCCGGCGACGCGGATCGGACGGCGCAGGAGATCGCCGATCTCGCCGCGCATTTCGACGCGGCTACGGCCGCGCTGAACGACGCTCGTCGGGCAACGGGGCACTGAGCGGCTTCGGTCCGGCGCCCCGGCGCATCGCCGTCGTATGTTGTCCACGTTGAGCGCACTCGTGGTACTGGCGAGCGTGGGAGTTGTCGTCCGCTGGACGATCACCCGCCGGACGGAGGCCGCGGATGCCAGGCGAAGGCGGGATACGGTGGGGGTGGTCGTCGGGGCGGAAGGCTTCGTGCTGGATCGACCGGGCGCGCCGGCGGTGTTGCTGCTGCATGGGGCCGGGGATACGCCGCAGACCCTGCGGGAGTTGGGCGAATTTCTCCATGCCCGGGGGTTTGCGGTATCGGCGCCGCTGCTGCCGGGACACGGACGCGGCGTCCGGGACTTCCGGCGAGTCACATCGTCGGACTGGCGGGGGGCCGCGCGTGCGGCGTACGACACGATGGCCGACGGCCGGCCGTGGACGGGGGTGGTGGGACTGTCCATGGGGGGCGCCCTGGCCGCACTGACCGCCGCCGAGCGGCCAGGCACGCGGGCGCTGGTGCTGCTCGCCCCATACGTGGAACTGCCGCGTGCGCTCCGCGTGGTGGCGGTCCTGGCTCGTGTGATTGGTGTGGTGCTACCCTATTTCCCGTCGCAGGACGCGCGATCGGTGCGCGATCCCGCGGCCGAGGCGCGCGGGCTGGCGTACGGCGTATTCACGCCGGCGGCAATTCGAGCGTTGCGTGCCACGGCCGATGCGGCCGCGCGGGCGCTGGGGGCCATCCAGGCGCCGACGTTGATCGTTCAGTCACGCCAGGACAACCGCGTGGCTCCGGGAGTTGCGACAAGGGCCCTGGCGCGGATCGGCGCCGCCGACAAGCGCCTGGAGTGGGTGTCCGCAGGCGGCCACGTGATCACCGTGGACTACGGCAAGGAGCAGGTCTTCTCGCTCACGTACGATTGGCTGGCCTCGCATGGGGCCGCCTCGTTGCTCCGGTCGTAACCGCGGCGTACAATCCATGCATGTAGGGCACCCTGCTCTGGAGATTCTATGAACAACGCGCTTGTCCCCCTCATTGTCGTTGCCATCCTGGCAGTGCTCGTTGCATCGAAGTCGTTCAAGATCATCGGCCAGGCAGAGGTCATGGTCGTCGAACGGCTCGGACGCTTTCATCGAATCGCCCGCTCCGGATTCAACATCCTGATTCCCTTCATCGAGCGGCCCCGCGCGATCGACGTGCGGTTTCTGGAGTCCGATATGGGCGGGCAGCGTCGCATCGCGTCGCGCTCCGCGGCGCGCATCGATCTACGCGAGCAGGTGTTGAACTTTCCCAGTCAGCCGGTGATCACCAAAGACAACGTGACCATCGACATCGACGCGGTGCTCTACTATCGCGTGGCGGATCCGCAGAAGGCCACGTATGCGGTGCAGAACCTGCCGTACGCGCTCGAGACGCTCACGAGAACCACGTTGCGCAACATCGTTGGCGAGATGGAGTTGGATCAGACCCTGGCCAGTCGCGATCAGATCAACAAGCGGATGCGAGAAGTGATCGAAGAGGCCTCGATCGGCTGGGGCGTGGATGTGACGCGCGTGGAACTCCAGGCGATCGAGCCGCCGCGCGACATTCAGCAGTCCATGGAGCTGCAGATGCGTGCCGAGCGCGAGCGCCGGGCGGCCGTGACGAACGCCGAAGCGAGCAAGCGAGCTCAGATCCTCGAGGCGGAGGGTTCGCGCGAGTCACAGGTTCGCAAGGCGGAGGGCGAGAAGGAGGCGGCCGTGCTGCGGGCCCAGGGGCTCGCCGAGGCCAGATTGGCGATGGCGGACGCGGAGGCCGAAGCCATCCGACGCATCGCCGCGGCGCTTCCGGAGGGCCAGGCGTCGACGTACCTGTTGGGGCTCAAGTACCTCGAAGCACTGCCCAAGCTGAGCGAGGGCAAGGGCACGACGTTGTTTCTTCCATCGGAAGCCTCGGGTGTGCTCAGCGCGCTCGGCGGTCTCCGGCAGATGCTGCAGAAGCCACCGGCGGAGAAGTGAGTGGCGAAGATCACCAAAGAGCGAGCCGAACGCATTGCACGGTCACACGCCTGCGAGGTGTGTGGCGAGTACAACTACAAGAAGTTGGCGGTGAAGCCGGCCGATGCCGACCTCCGCAAGAACCTCAACGTCTCGTGGCTGGCGACGAAGACGTGCGGCGTGTGCGGAACCATCCATGAACTCGGCATCAGCGATGAAGGTGATATCGTGTACGTCTCCTAGGCGGGAGAATGGTACGGCCCGGATTCGTGCGGGCGCTAACTTGATCGCATGCCCCCTCTCGATCTGACCCAACTCGCCGTCGGCCAGCGCGTGCAGCATGAGCTGATGGTGCTCGATCGCGTGGAGCGGAAACAGGCCAGCGGCGACCCGTTCGTGGTGCTCACGTTCGGAAATGCGAGCGGTCGCCTCGAGTCCGCGCCCATCTGGGCGGACAAGCTGCCCTGGGCCGAAGGAGCGGAGCGGGGTCGGGTGGTCCAGGTGATCGGCGACGTGAGCGCCTTCCGCGGCAAGCGGCAGATTCAACTGACAAGCCCGCTGCGGCTCATTCCGCAGGATGAGGTGCGGCTCGACGACTTCGTCGCGCGGATCGCCGAAGACCCGGAGCGGTTGTGGGACTGGCTCGACCGCACGCGCTCGGAGATGTCGTCCACCACCATCCGGCGGGTCGTGGATCTGTTCTTTCGCGACGACAGCTTCCGCGAACAGTTCGAACGGACGCCAGGATCCGTGGTCGGGCACCATGCGCAGATGGGCGGATTGCTCAAGCACATCGTGGAAGTGACGGTGATTGCCAAGTCCGCCGCCCGTGCGTTGCAGGCCAACGTGGACCTGACCGTCGCCGGCGCGCTCCTGCACGACATCGGGAAGGTGGAGGCCTATACCGTCGACCGGGGCGCCTTCGCGTACACCACGCGGGGCAACCTGCTCGGACACGTCGTGCTCGGATGCCTGATGCTCACCGAGCGGGTGGGCCGGTCGTCGCCCGCTGTCTGCAGCGAAGGGCAGTTGACGGAACTCCAGCACATGCTCTTGTCGCACCACGGGGCCCTGGAGTTCGGAAGTCCGGTGCAGCCGATGACCGCCGAAGCGGAGATCGTGCACTGGGCCGACGAAGCCTCGGCGAAGGGGAACGACATGCTCGAGTCCATCGCCGACGACGGAGAATTCGGAACGGACGGTGAGTTCTCCGAGCGCCGGCCGTGGCGCGTGGGACACCGCGTCTGGCGGCGGTCGCACGACTGGCCGTAGCCCACGCATCTCGAAGCGCGGCAGCCCTGCCGCCCTGAAATCTCACATTGGTTGCGGCGGCCGGTCGATGCCGAGCGCTTGGGTCCGGATTCCGGATCCGGGAGCAGGCCGACCTGGTCAGCGATTGCGAGCGTGGCTGCGTATGCCAAAAGGACCCGATTTCGCAGCAGTGGTTCGGTAGCGAGGCCGGTCGGTGATTCGGATTCTCGAAGCTATTGGCTAACTTCGGTTTGCCGCAACCAACGACCTCTCTTCCAGGCCGGGCGGGTCCATGCACTCGTTTCTGAGCCTTGCAGTGCCAACGGAGGATTCATGCGCAAGCCGAGACCGGCAACCTTCAATCCAGCGCAAGCCCTGCATTTGATCGCAAGTGACCGGAGTGGCGAACCCCTCAGTTGTCCGTCCTGCTCCGGAAAAATCGAACGCACCCCCAGCCCCAACCCGGCCCCTCCCCGCTCCCAGGTGACCCTGCGGTGCCGCGACTGCGGTCGGATAGCACGTTACGTAGCCGGCGTCGTGGTCGGAGCGGCGTGAAGCGACGAACATTTCAACCGTAGGATCGCAGCCGCCAATCCATTAGGGAGCATGTCTTCATGGCTCGCATTACCGGCACCGTGAAGTGGTTCAACGACGCAAAGGGGTTCGGATTCATTTCTCGTGAAGGAGGCCCCGACGTCTTCGTGCACTACAGCGCCATCCAGGGCAGCGGCTTCAAGTCGCTTGCCGAGGGGGATCGGGTGGAATTCGAGATCGTGGAGGGACAGAAGGGGCCGCAGGCGGCTGACGTTACGAAGGTCTGACCCGACGATGTCCGTTACACAAGAGCGCCCCGGCGAGAGCCGGGGCGCTTTCCCGTTGCCATCAGCGGGTGGCGGCCAGATCGCTCGCTCGGGAATGCTCACCGGTGGGCTCGGGGAATGGCTCCTCGATGGCGTGGAAGCCCGGCGGCGCCAACAATTGCAGTGTCTGGTAGTAGAAGTGAAAGGTCCGAGTCGGCGGGAGGCGGCCGAGCTTGCCGGCTCTGGCGATCGCGTGGGCCTCGACGCGGACCGGCGCAGGCAGGGCCCGCGCGAGCGGATGCCGCAACTGGCGGCGAATGCCCAGCTGATCACGGGCCGCGAGCGCGCGGCAGAGGGAGTCGAGAAAATCGAGCATGGCGGTATTCGACCTTAGATACAACTAGCTACTAATATTGAGTGTCGTCAAGCCGGGGACTCGCGAGGAGGAGCGGTGTCAGCCCGTGAGCAGGTCGAACCGTACGCCGCGGCGGTTGTCGCGGCGCTTCTTCGGAGCATATCGGAACAGCTGGGCGGGTCGGCCGCGTCCTTCGCTGCGCCACTCATCGGTAGGTTCCACGAGATAGGCCGCCTGGAGGGCCCGGCGGAAGCTCGCCTTGTGAAGACGCCGCCCGAGCAATCGTTCGTAAATCGACTGGAGTTCGCTGAGCGTGAATGTGGGCGGCAGCAACCGGAAGGCGACCGGTGACTGGTCGATACGGCTGCGGATCATGGCGAACGCCGCTTCGACAATGGCGCGATGCCGGGGCGCCAGCGTCGGCAGGTCATCAAGACCGAACCATTCCAGGCCGGGATCGGAAAGCGCGTGGCCATTGGCGGGCACGAACGCCACGAACCCGACGGAGACTTCGGCATCGCCGGGATGACGTTTGGTGTCGCCAAAGGCCCTGATCTGCTCGACCGCTGCCGGTGCAGCCCCCGTCGTCGTGCGCGAGATGCGCATGGCTGTGTCGGCCAGCGATTCCTCGCCGCGGGGGGCGTCCCATGGCAGGATGTAGCGCTCGCGCGCGCGCGAGTCGGGTGACTTGGCGAGCAGAACAGCGAGACTCTTGGCCTGTGGGCTGATGGCCACGACGTCGACGGACAGCGTGGTCTGGCGCGCGGAGGGATGGGAGTCTGACGAGGGGCGGTCGCGCATCACGCGCGAATTAGTAGCAACGCGACACTAAAGTCAAGGGCCCCGCCATGGCGGGGCCCTTCGTGCGCTGCTTGCGCGCGCAGACAAGTAAGCGGGCGTGCACCCGACCGTCAATCAGTCGGCACGCCGGTTAAAGCGTCACCAGGAAATCGATCCCTTCTTGCTGGTGTCGACGTCCTCCTCCTGGCCGGCCTTGAACAGAAACGCTTCGAGATTCTTGGTGAGAAAGCTGCGCGCCTGCGGATCCATGACGTTCAACCCGTAGTGGTTGATCAGCATGGTCTGCTGCTTGAGCCACAGTCCCCAGCAGTCCTGGCAGATCTGGGCGACGATGCGGGCTCCGATGGCGCCGGGAAAGGGCGGGCGTTCGAAGGCCGGCCGGGTCTGGCCGCAACGGGTGCAAGTGATGTCTGCCATGGCGGAAAGCTAACGGGGTGCCACCAGCCTATTGGCCGCGCGCGTATTCGACCTTTGCCAGCCCGACGAGCTGCAGCAGCCGGATGTACATCCACCCGATGTCGAACTCGTACCATTTGGCCTTGAACTTGGCGGACTTCGGATCGGCGTGGTGATTGTTGTGCAACTCCTCGCCGCCAAGCCAGATGGCGATGGGCGCGATGTTCCGGCTCTCGTCCTTGACGTTGAAGTTGCGGTAGCCGAGTGCGTGGCCCACGCCGTTGATCACACCCGCCGCCCAGAAGGGGATCCACATCATCTGCACAGCCCAAACGAGCGGGCCGACGATGAAGCTGAACAGGTAGATGTCGATGGCCAGCATGAGCAGAATGCCGAGCCAGTTGAGACGGGAAAGCAGGTGGCGCTCGATCCAGTCGTTGGGCGTTCCCTTGCCGTACTTGTCGAGCATGCCCGGCTGGCGAACCGCCTTTCGATAGTAGAAGGCTCCCTTGAGCACGATGTTCCGCAGCCCTTCGATGAGCGGGCTGTGCGGGTCGCCTTCACGGTCGGCAAAAGCGTGATGCTTCCGGTGGCAGGCCACCCATTCTTTGGTGACGATGGCCGTGGTGAGCCACAACCAGAGGCGCATCGGGAGCGCGGCCAGGTAGTGCAGGCGGACGCCACGGTGGGTCTGGGCTCGGTGCAGGAACAACGTCACACAGACGTTGGTGATGTGCCCGGCAACGACGACGAACAACAGCGGGATCCACCAGCGGCCGGCCAAAATGCCGAAACCTGGCATGCAACTCTCCGGAGAATACTGATTCAGGAACTGCCCGCGCACGGGCCGGGGGAGATGGCTGGGCGGGAGATCGCCCGGCCCACGCAACCCTGAAATCTAATCCCCCGAGTAGACGTCGGCTATCGGGCGGAGGTCACGGCCCGGACTCGACGGGAAAGTCCAATCCGCCATCTGCGGAGGGCATCTCGGCGTCGACTTCAGGGGCATTCGCCCACTCGTCCGTGGCGGACTTCCAGTCGGGTACGTTGGGATTTGGCCGCAGGTGGCCCCCGATGACGCGGCTGCGGGCGCGAATTGCCGTGGTGTTCCGATTCCCATCATTCCAGACCTGTACCGGGAAGCGGAAATCCCCGGCGGATCCGTCGACCTACTTCACGCGGAATGCCACGGGGGCGTAAACACTGGGGGGCTTGGTCGGGGCGATGCCCGCCAATCGCTGCCTACCGGCGGACATACTCGCGCATCGCCAGGTCCGTGGTCTCGCGTCCCCCCGACATTGTCGCGGATGGCACGTGACATGGAGCCGGGGTTGCGGTAGCCGATGGCACGAGGGCGCGGGCACAACGGGGTATGTTTCGCAGATGTTGCTGCCGCACCACCGACCGGAAGGCGGGTTCCGCAATCCATGGCCCGGCGAACGAGCGCACCAGTTGCGCGATTTCCTGCGCTGGCGGCGCGAACGGCGTGCCCGACCGGTAGCGCCGCCGCGGCCTGGAGCCTGGTCGAGGCTGACAACCAGCGCCTTCGACGTGCCGCGGGCCGCGGGCGAGAATCTGACCGCCACGTGGGTTGGGCATGCGACGGTCCTTCTGCAGATGGGAGCGCTGAACGTGCTCACCGATCCGATGTGGAGCCGCCGTGCCAGCCCGGTACCGTGGGCGGGTCCGTCGCGCCTGGTGCCGACACCATTTCCACTCACGGCGCTCCCCCCGATCGACGTGGTGCTGATTTCGCACAACCACTACGACCACCTGGACCGGCAGACGGTTCGTGCGCTGGCGGCGGCGCATCCATCGGCGCAGTGGTTCGCCCCGCTCGGGCTGAAGCCGCTACTCCGCCGCTGGCAGGTGCGCGACGTGCGAGAATTGGACTGGTGGGGATCTGGCCAGGCGGGCGCCGCCCTCGTGTCGTGCGTTCCGGCACGCCATTTCAGCGGACGTACGCCGTGGGATCGGGCAGGCACGCTCTGGTCGGGGTGGGCGATCGCCGCCAACGGCTGGCGCATCTTGTTCGCGGGCGACACGGCCTACCATCCGGAATTCACACGCATCGCCGCACGCCACGGCCCCTTCGATCTCGTACTGCTGCCCGTCGGGGCCTACGAGCCGCGCTGGTTCATGGGAGGCGTCCACATGAATCCCGAGGATGCGTTGCGCGCGTATCGAGACCTGTGCGCGCCCCATCCCGACGCGCGGCGTCCGCCGATGCTGCCCATTCATTGGGGCACCTTTCGGCTGACCGACGAGCCCATGCACGAGCCGCCAGAACTGACCCGAAGGCTGTGGGCGGCGGAGGGCCTGCCCACGGAGGACTTGTGGCTCGGCGCCCATGGCGGAACACAGCGTCGCGGGAGAGGCGGATGACGTGCTATACTGGGGCACCATCTCCTCGATCCCGATCGCACATGTCTCGATCGTCTCAGTTGCTCGCCATGTTCGTGGGCCTCGCCATGATCGCGTCGGCGGCCGGCGCCCAGAATCCCGCTCCGGAACCACACGCGGTGACTGATGTCATCGTACAGCCGGGCGATCTCCTGCGCATCAAGTTCTGGCCCGAACAGCAGTATTCCGGCGACTACCAGGTGGAGACGTCGGGAGTTGTCGCGATCCCGCTACTCGGCGAACTGAACGTATCAGGCCAGGCGCTGAGCGAGGTCCGGACCGAGGTGCGCGATCGTTACCGGGCGCTCACGACGAATGGGGTGGCGATCGTGTCGCTCCAGTTCCGGGTCAGTGTTCTGGGACAGGTCGCACGGCCGGGCCTCTACCCCGTGGACGCCACACAGTCGGTGTTCGATGCGCTCAGCCAGGCCGGCGGTCCGACGAACAACGCGGACCTGTCGCACATCCGACTCCTGCGGCGAGACCACGTGGTGATTCTGAACGCGGCGCAGGCCATCGCGACGGGTGCGCCAACGCTCGGGATTCTGCTCGAGTCGGGTGATCGCATCGTCGTGCCGGCCAGGCAGTTCACCTGGTTCACCTGGCAGAATGCGCTGACCGCACTCCAGACCGTAGGCCTCATCGTCGCGCTGGTCCGGACGCACCCCTGACCGGGGCACGTCGGAGCGCGACTACTGGGCCGTCAGTTGAGAGAGCACGCCCCGGATGGTGATGAGTTCGGGAGGCGGCGACGACAGGAACTGCTCGGTGCTCGAATCGACGAACGCATTGTAAGCCGCAACGGCGTTCGCCAGCTGCGTGGCCGTCAGGGAATTGAAGAACCGCGGGTCCATGGCGATTCCCTTGGCGAGCAGGCTGCGGAACGATTCGACGAATGCCTCGGCGTCCGCCACCGTGGCCGGCGCGTTGTTGTTCCGGGTGAGAATGCCGACCAACTGCGTCGCCGCCTGCGCACTCGACCTTCCACCCGAGGCGACCTCGTAGATGAGGTTCTGCGTGACGGGGCCGGTACGGACGCCGCTGCTGTCGGTGAAGGATTGGCTGCTCAGTTCGGCGTTCACGCGGGCCGCGGACTGCTGGTACGACGCCGCCACCTGCGGCGTGATGAACGTGTTCACGCGGACGGCGCCGCCAAGTGAGACGCCGAAGACCGGGCTCACGACGCTGCTGCTCGTGATGGGGATACCGCTCACATCCGATTGATTGCCGACCTGGGCGCTGGCCGTGGCCAGGGCGATGGGGAGCATCGCGCCGGCACCGAGCACGGCCCGCATCCAGCTACGGCGTCTTGAAGACAGCATTGAGATCCTCCGGAGAGAGGCGTCGATTGTCGCGGTGTGCATTGAAGCCATAGCCCACGCTCATGATGAAACGCGGGCCATTCCCTGCCGTCCGCGTGAGGTCGGCGTAGCCGAACGACGCCACGATGCCACGATTGCGAAATGGGGTCAGCGTGAATCCAGCATCGAGGTCCTGCCCCGTCCAATCGGCCGCGACGGCGAGCGCGCGCACGATCCGCAGCCCGGCGCCTCCGAAAATGCCGACGGTGTGCCGATGCGTGAGGACCGCATTCTGGGTTCGGAAGCGCCCCGTGCCGAGGCCCAGGGAGGCGGTGAGCACGCCGAACGGGGCGTTCTCGTCGGGGCGCAACACGAAGACGCGACCCGCGGTGGCATAGGCACTGGTGCCGCCGTCGGTGAGCCCCCACGGAATCGCATTCTCGACGCCGAGGGCGTACAACAGCATGCGCTGCGCATCGCGGTGGTGGAGTTTGAAGCTGAGGCCGCCGATCGACGCGAAAGAGTGGCGGATGGACGAATACGAGGAGACGGCCACTTCGAGCGCAATTCCTGCGGCAGGATCGCCGAAGCCCGTGCCCACCCCGACGCCGCCATCAGCGCGTGAGGTGAATCGCGTGCGTTCCTGATACCCGGCGCCGGCGAAGTAGTCGCCGCTGCCGACGCCGGACGGAGAGGGCGAACCAAGGCTGCTGCCCGGCGCGCTGAGGAAGGTGGCGACGACGATCGGCTGAACGGGAGCAGGCGCCACGCGGTAGAGCTTACGGAGCGAGTCGAGCCGTGCTGTCGGAGGCCGCTGCAATCCGGGCCGTTGGGCCCGGACGATCGTCGGCGTACCGAGGCAGGCCGCGAGGCTGATCGCCAACCAGCGCCGATTGCGCGAATGCAGAATTCGTTTGAACACAGGTATGTGGGCCATCCACCGCAAGATAAGTTGGCTGATACTGACCTGAAACGTCGGTTGCTGTATTGGCTCTATACGGTAGCGGGCATTATATCTCACTACCTCCGCCCGGCTGATGACGACGTCCAGCCCGGGCAGTTTGCAACTGGCGATCTCAGGTTCAAAACGTTTGTTTTGGGACGAACGCCTTACGTTTTCGACCCGTCGCCGACCCCCGCTGTCAGCGGACCGAGGCATGTGCGGATCGTCTATCTCAGTGGCAGCGGCCAACTCGGTGGTGCGGAGCGGTGCTTGCTGGACGTCATGGAAAGCGTGCATCGCCTCGAGCCGACTTGGGAACTCACGCTTCTCTCGTCGCGCGCCGGTCCGCTCATAGACCGTGCGCGCGCACTCGGCATCGCCGTGGAGGTGGTGGCGATGCCGGAATCAGTAGCGCGGCTGGGTGATTCCGCGGCGCAGGATCGGGCGGGCCACCTGCTCGGTCTCGGCGCTCGAGCAGTGGCGGCGCTGCGTGGAATCGCGACGTACCGCCGCCGATTGCGGAACGCACTGAAACGTCGGGCGCCCGACATCGTCCACACCAACGGATTCAAGATGCACATTATGGGAGCCTGGAGCCGACCCACCGGCACCGCGCTCGTCTGGCATCTGCACGACTACGTTTCCTCTCGCCCCCTGATGGCACACGTGATCAGACAACTCTCCCGCCGGTGCGACGCGGCCATCGCAGTATCGCGCAGCGTGGCCCGGGACATCACGCCCAGATGGCGGGGGCGAACCGGGGTGCAGGTGGTGCTCAACGGTGTGGATCTGGACGTCTTCAGTCCCACGGGCCCGTGTGCCGATCTCGACGCGCTGGCTGGCATGCCGGCGGCACCGCCGGGCACGGTCCGGGTGGGCCTGGTGGCGACGCTGGGTCGGTTCAAGGGACACGACGTATTTCTGCGGGCGGTTGCGCGGCTGCCGCGCGAACTGCCGGTGCGCGCCTACGTGGTGGGCGGCGCGCTCTACGAAACGCCGGGAAGCGAGGTCTCCATGGAACGACTCCGCGCGCTGGCGATGGAGATCGGCGTCGGCGCGGACGTCGGGTTCACCGGATTCGTGGAGGATCCGGCGACCGCCATGCGCGCGTTGGACGTCGTCGTACATGCCACGGTGGTGCCGGAACCGTTCGGACTGGTGGTGGCCGAAGGAATGGCGTGTGGTCGCGCGGTGATCACGAGCGCCGCGGGTGGCGCCGGCGAAATCGTGCGGGACGGGGAGGATGCCCTGGTGCACGAGCCCGGTGACGTCGCGGGGCTGGCGGCCGCCATGCAGCGATTGGCAGAGTACCCCGAGCTGCGAAGCCGGCTTGGCGCCGCGGGACGGCGGAGTGCGGAACGTCGCTTCGATCGCCGGCGCGTTGGTGACGAGGTGGCCGCCGTGTACCGGTCCACGACGGCCGACGGCACCGGAACGCGAGCGATGGCATGAAGCTTCTCCACGTGTACAGCGGAAACCTCTACGGCGGCGTCGAGTCGACGCTGGTGGTGCTCGCCCGGCAACGGGCGACGTTCGCGCAACTGGAGCCGGAGTTCGCGCTGTGTTTCGACGCGCGGCTGGCCCGCGAACTCCGGGCCAGCGGAACACCGGTGTACCTCCTGGGGGGCGTCCGCGTGAGCCGGCCGCAGACCGTACTTCGTGCGCGCCGGGCATTGCGGGCCCTGCTCAAGGAGCACCGACCGGATTTCGTGATGTGCCATTCCGCGTGGTCGTACTCGCTCTTCGCCGCCACGGCGCGGCGGGCCGGCTATCCCGTCGGTTTCTGGCTCCATGACGCCGTTCGGGGGACGCACTGGACGGAGCGCTGGGCGCGCCTTCGGACGCCAGACATCGTCATCTACAACAGCGAGTTCACGGGCATGACGGTTCGCAGTGTCTTTCCGCGAGCGCGTGCGGAGCTACTGCACTGTCCGGTCTCACCGCCGACGGCTGGCGCCACGCGTGAGGCGGTTCGACGGGAGTTCGGCGTGCCGCCGGAGACTGCCGTGATCGTGCAGGTGGGCCGGCTGGAGCGGTGGAAGGGCCATGCGCTGCTCCTGCATGCGCTCGGCTTTCTCGGCGATCTGCCGGGTTGGGAGTGCTGGATCGTGGGCGGCGCACAGCGGGCAGCGGAGAAGACGTACGAGGCGCAGCTCAAGACGCTGGTCGTCTCCCGCGGCGTTCGCGCGCGGGTGCGCTTTCTGGGAGAGCGCGACGACATCGGGAGCGTTCTCGCCGGGGCCGACATCTTCTGTCAGCCCAATGCCCAGGCCGAGCCATTCGGCGTGGCGATCATCGAAGCGTTGTACGCCGGGCTTCCGGTCGTGGCCACCGACATGGGTGGCCCGACCGAGATCATCAAGGGGCACGGGTGTGGGATTCTGGTGCCGCCGCGGCGGCCCGACGAATTCGCGAACGCACTCCGCTCGCTGATCGAGCAACCGGCGCGCCGCGAGGCGATGGGAGCGGCGGGCCCGGCGCGAGCGCGTGCGCTGTGCGATCCCGGCGCGCGTCTGCGGCAACTGCACGATGTGCTCTCGCCATTGATCGCAGAGCGGACGGGGCAATGACGTCGCCGCTGCCCGAGCTCGAGTCACGCGCGCGCCAGTCGCGCGGCACGAGTGGGGAGGCGATCTACGCGCTCGTCGGCGCGCTGGTGGACGAACGGCACCGCGGGGGCGGAGTGCTCGTCGACGTCGGATGCGGAACCGGCGCGCTGTGCCGCCGGCTGCAACCGCGATTCGCGCGCTGCCTCGGCATCGATACGGTGCGCTACGAGGGGCTCGATGCGTCCGTTGAATTCGTGATGCAGGATCTGGATCGCCCGCACATTCCGTTGCCCGATGGCTGTGCGAACGTCGTGGCTGCCGTGGAGACGATCGAACACCTCGAGAACCCCTGGGCGTTCGGGCGCGAACTGGCGCGCCTGGCCGCGCCGGGCGGTTGGGTGGTGGTGACGACGCCCAATCAACTGAGCGTGTTGAGCAAGACGACGTTGGTACTGAAGAACGCGTTCAACGCGTTCCAGGCGCCGTCGTATCCGGCGCACCGTACGGCGCTCCTCGAGATCGACCTGCGGCGGATCATGGCCGAGGCCGGACTGGTGGACGCGGAGGTGCGTTACAGCGGACGAGGGCGGGTGCCGTTCACGGGGGGACATTACCCGCGTGCCTTCGGCCGCCTGGCGCCGCGCGGCTGCTCCGACAACGTCGCCATCGTGGCGCGCAAGCCGGAGCCGGGCGCGTGACGACGCTGGCGCCAGCGGCCGCCGAAGGGCTGGCGGCGAACCCGTACGCGCTCGAAGAGCGCGCAGCGGACTTCTGGATCCGCTGGTTCATGATCATCGAAGTCGTGTCCCAGCTCGCGATCATCAGCCCGCTGGGCGGCGCGCGCACGCTGATCCGCATGGCCGCGTTCGGGAGCAGCCTCGCATTCTTCGTGCTCGTGCAGGGGAAGGCGGGATTTCACCCGGCGCGCACGATGGCGATCGTCGTGATCGTCATACTCGGCCTGTCGGTGCTCAATCCGACGGCGGCTATTCTGCCGGCGGCTCTGGCACAGCTGGCCCTGTACGTCGCCATTCTGGCTCCCCTGTTCTGGGTGCCGCGTTTGCGGGTGACGACGAAGACGCTGCGCAGTTTGCTGATGATCATGTGGGGGTTCCACACCGTGGGCTCGCTCGTGGGCGTGCTGCAGGTGTACTTCCCGGGCCACTTCCAGCCGAATGTCTCGCCCGTGATCCTGGGGCTGGGGCGGGGGTACGCGGAGAGTCTCAAGATCGTCACGACGGGCGGCGTGCGCGTGTTCCGTCCGATGGGGCTCACCGACGTGCCCGGAGGCGCCGCGACCTCCGGCCTCTATGCCGTGGTGCTGGGGATCGGCGTGTACCTGACGACGGAGCGACGGTGGCTCTCGGTGAGCGCCATCGGCAGTGTGCTGCTGGGTCTGATGTGCCTGTATTTGTCACAGATCCGTGCGCTGATGGTGGTCACGGCAATCAGCCTCGTCGGTGTGACAGCGGTGCTCGCACTCCGCCGCGACTACAAACGTCTCACCGGATTCAGCGTCGTGCTGATTGCGGTGCTCGTCGTGAGCTTCCGTGGCGCAGTGTCGATGGCGAACCAGAGCGTGGAGCACCGGGTACGGAGCCTCACGGCCGCCACACCGCAGCAGATCTACGAACAGAATCGCGGGGGATTTCTCAAGCAGGCGTTCGAAGAGATGCTGCCCGAATATCCCCTGGGAGCCGGGATGGGGCGTTGGGGGATGATGCAGTCCTACTTCGGCGACAAGTCGAACCCCGACGAAGCCCGGTGGGCGGAGATTCAGTGGAGCGGCTGGATCCTGGATGGTGGCGCACCGCTGATGATTGCCTACGTATGGATCGTGGGCATCACGCTGCTGACGACGCTCGGAATCGCCCGATGGCGATCCCCGACGGACCCGAGTCTGTCACTCTGGGCCACGGTCATTCTCGGATACTCCCTCGGGACGTTCGCGTTCACGTTTTCGTATCCGGTGTTCCTGTCGCAAACGGGTATGGAGTTCTGGCTGCTGAACGCGACCTTGTTCGCGGCGGCGCGGAACCAGGCGCGCCACGAGGTGTGGCCGGAATCGGCGAGCACGTGAGGCCATTCGTGATCGTGACGGGCGACCTCGTCCGAACGGGCGGCATGGATGTGGCCAATCTTCATCTGGCGCGATATCTGGCCGGCGCGGGGCGCGAGGTGCATCTGGTGGCGCACCGCGTGGACGAGGAACTGCTCGCCATGCCGGGTGTGCAATGGCACCGGGTGGCGAAACCGCTCGACTCGTACCTGCTCGGCGCACGCGCGCTGGCCCGTGCCGGCCGGCGATGGGGGCGGACGATGGCGGCGCGGGGTGGCCACACGGTCGTGAACGGCGGCAATTGCGCGGGTACGGACGCCAATTGGGTGCACTACGTGCACGCCGGCCATCGTCCGGAGATCGCCACGTCGGCCGGCCGTCGAATGCTGGCGCAATGGAAGCACCGGCAATACGTCGTCGACGAACGACGGGCGCTGCATGCGGCCCGGGTCGTGATCGCCAATTCGAATGCCACGAAACGGGAACTGGTCGCCCGCGTGGGCATACGGGCAGAGCGCGTGCACACGGTGTACTACGGTGCCGATGCCGCTTATCATCGGCCGCCCTCCGATGCGGAGCGCGTCGACGCTCGGAAGAGCCTGGGATGGCAAGACGAGCGGCCGGGCGTCGCCTTCGTGGGTGCGCTCGGAGATCGCCGGAAAGGATTCGACGTCCTGTTCGCCGCATGGCGTGCGCTGTGCGAGGATCGCGCGTGGGACGCACGCCTGGTGATCGCCGGTGCCGGCAGCGAACTGGCCGAGTGGCGCCGCACCGCGGAGGCCGCCGGGTTGGCGGATCGGATCCACTTTCTCGGGTTCACGCGCGACGTGCGTCGTGTGCTCTGGGCCTGCGACGCGATCGCCGCGCCGGCGCGATACGAAGCGTACGGGCTGGCGGTGCATGAGGCTGTCTGCTGCGGGCTCCCGGCAATCACGAATCCCGACGCGGGTGTGGCGGAGCGACTGGCGGGGCTCGAGGGGCTGCAGCCCGAACGCCGGGAGAACGCGGCCGCGCTCGCGGCCGCGCTCCGTCGCTGGCATGACGACCGCGATCGGTGGGCCCGTGCGGCGCGGCAGACGTCGGCTGAACTTCGCGCGTGGAGTTGGGACGACATGGCGGCGCAGATCGTGCATTTCATGGAGAGTGCCGCATGACGTACAACATGTTCGTACCGGTGCCGGCCTGCTGGATCTGCGGCGGGACGCGGCTCGAGCCCGTGCACGAAGCCATATTCGAGTTCTCGATCTATGCCGAGCAGGACCCCGAGCTTGCTCGGTACACGGACCAGCGCGTGATGCTGGTGCGGTGCGCCGACTGCGGCTTCACGCAGCCGCAGGCCCTGCCCACGCTCGATCGGTACTTCGCGCGGATGTACGACCAGCGCTGGTCGGAGGAGTGGATGGCGCGGGAGTACGAGAGCGGGTACAAGGACCTGATCTTCCACACGGTGCTGCGGCGACTCGCGCGAGCGCTGCCGGCATCGCGACGCACGCTGCTCGATCTGGGCGCCCACGTGGGCCGGTTTCTCCGCCTGGCCGACGCGGCGGGATGGACGACGGAGGGCGTGGAGTTGAATCCGCAGACGGCGGCGTTCGCGGCCACTGCCACCGGCCTCCCGATACACCGGGCGGACGCCGCCGCGCTCGCCGACGCCGGGCATCGCTACGATGCCGTCACGTTCATCGACGTGCTCGAACACATTCCGGATCCGGTTGCGGTCCTCTCCGGCATCCGGCGCGTGATCGCGCCGGGCGGCTGGCTGGCCGTGAAGGTGCCGAACGGCCCCGTGCAGTTGCAGAAGGAACTATGGCGGGCGCGGATCTTTCCGCGCTACCGGGCGACCGTGGCCGACAATCTGGTGCATGTGAACCACTTCACGCCGAGCACGCTGGTTCGGGCGATGGAACAGGCGGGGTTTGTGAACGCCCGGGTCGAACCGGCGGCACCGGAGATCGTCCAAGTCGGGGACGCGCGGTTCCTGCGGCGGAAGGCCATGAACGCCACACGCCGGGTGACGTATGCGCTGGCCCGCGCGCTGCCGGGCGGCACGCGCACGCCGCTGGCGCTTCACCTGCAGGCGTACGCCCAGGTGCCGCGATGATCAACGCTCCGCGCCTCTCGGTAGTGATCGCGACGCACGACAATCTGCCGGTCCTGACGCGGTGCCTGAATGCGTGGCGTCGCCACGCGTCGGAACAGCCGGTGGAGTTGCTCGTGGTCGAGGACGGGTGCACGGATGGAACGCCGGCGTACCTGCAGGCGGCCGCCGTGGATGGTTGGGGCGCGATGACCATGCGCGTCCTCCACGAGGACAACGTGCACGAGCTGATGTGCACGAATCGCGGATTTCGCGAAGCGCGAGCGCCGCTCATTCTGAGCTGGCACGACGACATGTTTCTTCAGGCGGGGTGGTTCGTGCCGGAACTGCTCGCGACGTTCGACGCGTACCCCGACATCGGACTGCTCAGCCTGAGCCGGGGCCTGCGCTGCCACCCGGTGGACGAGCCGATCAGGACGTTCGACGACTCGGTCGACTGGCGACGGCTGGAGAGCACCATCGGGAGCGGGCCGTTCAACTGGCTGCGGCTGACCGAGGTGGACGCGGTGATGCGGCCGTGGGCGGTGCGGCGGGCATGCATCGATCGTGTGGGTCCGCTGGACGAGCTGTTCCGGCCCACCGAATGGGACGAAGCGGACTTCTGTTTTCGCATTCGGGCGGCGGGATGGAAGGTGGCGACACACGGGTTCGAACGCGACGGGGCGTACGAACATCTCCTGAGCACCACGTACGGCCGGACGCCGTCGGAGCGGCGCCAGGCGGCGGCACTCCGCAACGCCATGGTGTTCCACGAACGCTGGGATTCGACCATCGCGGACCAGGATGCGCGACGCCTGCAGACCTGGCGCCGGCGCATGAGTGTCGCGGCAACGGCCGGCACGCTGGCGGCGGCGCTGCGCACGGTCACACGGTCGGGGGTGCACGCCCGGCGGGAGCACGACTGAACGATGCGCGTTCTTCTGGTCAATGACGGCGTGGGCGACGCCGGTGGAGTGCAGACGTATCTGACAGCCATCGCGCGCCGGCTTCGCGGACGCGGCCACGAGCTGGCGCTCTTGCACATCGACCGGTTGCGCACGCCTTCGGATTCGCCGGCCGGGGCCACCGCGCCCCATTTCTGCGTGGACGAGGCGGGGATATCCGCAGCCGTCCGCGCCGCCACCGCGTGGCGTCCGGACATCGCGTTCTCGCACAACATGCGCGCCCTGTCCGTGGACAAGAAGCTGCTGGATCGCATGCCGGTGGCGAAGATGGTCCACGGATACGTCGGGACGTGCATCGGCGGGTTCAAGATGCACGCCTTTCCCCAGCCGGTGGTGTGCAGCCGGCGGTTCGGAGTCGCGTGCGCCGCGCTGTACCTGCCCCGGCACTGCTGCCAGTGGAGCGTGCGGGCGCTGGCGACGCAATACGCCTGGGCTCGGTCGCAGCACGCGCTGCTTGGCCGGTATGCCGCGATCGTGGCGCCGAGCGAGCACATGCGGCGCGAATACGTTGCCAACGGGGTGCCCGCCTCCCGCGTGGTGGCGAACCCGCTGTTCGCGGCCGAGATGCCGGTGCGGCCGGCGCCGCTTCCGAGCGAGTTTCGCGCGCTGTTCGTGGGCCGGATGACATCTCTGAAGGGCGGTGACGTCCTGATTCGGGCGGCCGCGCAGGCGGCGACCCAGCTCGGGATGAAGATTCCGCTCACCCTGGCCGGGGACGGCCCGGCCCGGCAGGACTGGGAGTCACTCGCCGAGTCGCTGGATGTATCGGCCGAGTTTCCCGGATGGGTGGATGGAGCTCGGCGCGCGGAGTTGTTCCGCTCGGCGTCCGTTGTCGTCGTACCGAGTGTGTGGCCCGAACCGTTCGGGCTCACGGGGCTCGAAGGCGGAGCTTACGGTGCGGCTGCCATCGGATTCAACGTGGGCGGGATCGAGAGTTGGCTGCGCGACGGCGAGAACGGGTGGCTGGTGAAGGCGAACGAGGGCGTGGCGGGATTGGCCCGCGCCCTGGCGGAGGCGCGGGCCCACGACGCCACACTGCGCGCGCTGCGCGTCGGCGCCCGGCGCATGGCCGAGCGCCTCAACCTTTCCCGCCATGTGGACGTGCTGGAGCGCGTGCTGTCGGACGCGCGATCACAGGGACCCGCATGACGGAAAGGCCGTGGCATCTCATCACCGGTGAGTATCCGCCGCAGTCCGGCGGGGTGAGCGACTACACAGCCATACTGGCGCGTGCGCTCACTGCCGCCGGATGCGAGGTGCACGTCTGGGCGCCGGCGGTCGAGGGGGGGAGGCCGGCGGTTCGCGTGTTCAGGTCCACCGCCTGGCCGACGGGTTCAGCGACGCAGGGCTGCACGCCCTGACAGCGGAATTGGACCGCTTGCCGGGACCGCACACGATTCTCGTCCAGTACGTGGCTCAGGCGTTCGGGGCGCGCGGTATGAACGTGGGCTTCTGCCGCTGGGTGCAGCACCGGGCCCGCGAGCATCGCGACGACGTGCGTGTGATGTTTCACGAACCCTTCTACCCGTTCACGATCTGGCCTCTGCACCGAAACGTGCTCGCCCTGGCGAACCGGGTGATGGCGGTGCTGCTGTTGTCGGACATTCGCGTGGCGTACGTGTCCACCGAGGCATGGCAGCGGCGCCTGCGGCGGTATGCACCGCGGGCGCGGCGCTTCGTGTGGCTGCCGATCGCGTCGTCGGTGCCGAAGGCCGTGGACGAGACGAGAATCGCCGAATGGCGGGCCTGGCTCGCGCCGGCGCCCGAAACGCGCGTCGTCGGGCATTTCGGGACCTACGGTGCGCTGGTCACGCAAATGCTCGAACCGACCCTGGCGCGCCTGCTCGCGGAGCAACGCCACGTGCGGGTGTGCCTCATCGGCGTTGGCGGTGAGGCACTGGCCAGTCACCTCTGCGCGAACACTGCGGACTGGAGAGCTCGCGTGACGGTGACGGAGACGCTGCCCGCCGGTGAGGTGGCGGCGTGCATCCGTGCCTGCGACGTCATGCTGCAGCCGTACGCCGATGGGGCGAGCGGACGGCGCACCACGCTCATGGCGGCGCTCGTGAACGGCGTGCCGGTGGTGACGAACCGTGGTGCAGCCACCGAGGGAGAGTGGGAGACGAGCCGGGCGGTGGTGTTCGCCGATCGCGCCCTGCCGGACGCCATGACCGACGCGGTCGTGCAACTGCTGGAAGACGGCGAACGATGTCGGCACATCGGCGAGGCCGCTGCCGAACTCTACGCGCGGCGGTTCGACATCACACGCAGCGTGGAGGTGTTGCTGGCGTCCCGCGGAAGGTTGCCCGCGCCGTGACGGAGCCGCTGCGCATTCTCCTGCTCGGCGATTACGCCGCCGACTCACGCCTCGGCTCGAGCAAGGTGTATTACAAGTTGCAGGAAGAACTGCGGCAACTCGGTCATCAATGCGACCTGATGCTGTCTCCCGCACTCGGCGCGCGGCCGCGTCAGGCGAAGATTCGCTGGGCGGTGGCGCCGGCGCTCGCGGCGCGGGCCGTGGCGCGCGCACCGGGGCCGTACGACGTCATCGATGTGGCGAGCGCGGAGGGCAGCATGCTCGGGCTCCGGCGCGCCCTCTCCCCGTCGTCCCGAGTGGCCCTGGTGAGCCGATCGCACGGACTGGAGCACCGCAACTACCAGCGCCTGCTGGACGACGATGCCGCCGGCCTGACCCGCAAGGGATGGTACCGCCGGTGGTGGTATCCCGCGGCGCGACTCTCCCAGGTGGCGATGGCGGCGCGGCTGGCCGACCGAATGATCGTGCTCAACGCGGCCGATGCCGATTTCGCGGCCACTCGACGCTGGAAGTCGCCCGATGCCATCGACGTCGTTCCCCACGGTGTGTCGGCGCGGTTCCTCGACGGCGCGCCACCGCCCGGCGCGCCGCGGGGCGGGGGCATCCTGTTTTGCGGCACCTGGGACGACGTGAAGGGGGTGCGCTACCTGGCCGCCGCATTTTCCGACGTCGCGGCGGAGATGCCGGATGCCCGGCTCACGATCGTCGGCGCCGCGAGACCGGAAGGGGTCGTCCTGTCGCAGTTCGCACCGCACGCACGCGGCGCGGTGACGGTGCTGCAGCGGGTGAGCGAGGAAGAGGTCATGCAGCAGTACCGCTCGCACGATCTGTTGGTGCTGCCGTCCACCTATGAAGGGTTCGGCATGGTGATCGTCGAGGCGATGAGCCAGCGGCTGCCGGTCATCTCGACGCCGGTCGGATGCGCGCCCGCGCTGATTCGTGACGGGGAAACCGGCCTGCTGGTGGCGCCGCGCTCGTCGCAAGACCTGGCCGCCGCGATGCGCCGGTTGCTGCGCGACCCCGCGCTACGCGAACGCCTGGCTGCCGCCGCGTATCCCCTGGCCGCGGCACACAGTTGGGCGCGGACCGCCCAGCGGACGGTGGCGTCGTATCGGGCGGCGATCGCGGCCCGGCGGGGGGCGGCATGAGCGAGGGGAACCGCGTGTCGGTGGGTATCGCGAGCCGAGGGCGGCCGGAGTCGCTCGCGCGATGTGTCGCGTCGCTGACCGCGATCGACGACATCCTCGACGAGATCATCATCGTGGATGACGGCTCGCCGGAGCCGCTGGAACCGCCTGTGCGGAGCGCGTTGAGTCCGCGCGAACAGGCGAAGTTGCGCGTCCTTCGCTTCGATTCCGGCCAGGGGCTCGCCGCCGCGCGATCCGAAGCCGTGTTCCAGGCCCGGTCGCCGTTCGTGCTGAACCTCGACGACGATACCGTGGTGCTGTCCGGCGATGCGATCCGGCGTGCCCGGCAAACGATGGCGGGGGATTCGACGCTCCTTGCCGTCGCGTTCGCGCAAGCGGAAGCCGACGGGAACCCATGGCCCGCGGGCGCCCAACCGGCGCCGGTGGACCGTCCCTGCTACGTGGCTTCGTTCATCGGGTTCGCGCACCTGGTCCGGCGGGAGGCGTTCATCGGCCTGGGCGGATTCCGGCGGCAGTTGATCATCAACGGTGAGGAACGGGAGTTGTGTCTGCGCGCACTGGATGCGGGCTGGCACGTGGTGTATCTGCCCGAAGCGCGGATCGCCCACCTGACCGACCCGGCGGGACGCGACGCCCGCCGCTACCTGCACCTCACCGTACGGAACGGTGTGCTCGCCTCCATCTACAACGATCCGCTGCTCCTGCTCGCGGTGCGCGTGCCGATGCGACTGCGCGCATACTTCCAGATGCGTCGGGGCTGGAAGGTGCACGATCCGGGCGGCTTCCGGCTGATTCTCGGGTGGATCGGGCGCGATCTGCGCGAGGCGCTGGCGCAGCGTCACGCTGTTCGCTGGGCAACGATTCGTGAATGGCGCCGGCTGACGCGGGAGTCGCCGCACTACCGGGGACCGGCATGAGCGGACCCCGGCGGCTGCTGACGATCGGTCACTCGTACTGCGTACGCCGCAACCGGGAACTGGCGGAAGCCATTGCCCGGGAAGCGGGGGGGAACTGGGCGGTCACGGTGGCGGCGCCGAACCGCTATCCCGGTGACCTCGCGCCGATCGTCACGACGCACGATCCGGACGAACGATGTGACCTCCGGCGGCTTCCGGTCAGGCTCGCGTCGAAGGTGCACGTGATGACCTACGGGGGGCTGGGCCCCGTGATGGACGAACCGTGGGACGTGATCCACTGCTGGGAGGAGCCGTACGTGCTGTCGGCGGCGCAGGTGGCGCGGGCGAACCGGTCCCGGAGCGCGTTGGTGTTCGCCAGCTTTCAGAACATCGAGAAGCGGTACCCGCCGCCGTTCGGCGCGATCGAGCGTTACAGCATGCGTCGCGCGCGGGGATGGATTGCATTCGGCACGTCGATCGAGGCAACGCTGGGGCGCCGGCCGATGTATGCCGCGCGCCCCCACGCGGTGATTCCATTCGGCGTGGACCTGGCCCGGTTCGCGCCGGATGCAGACGCGCGGACGGTGTTACTCGACAAGCTCGGCTGGGACGCCGACGGATATCCCGTCGTCGGATACTTGGGGCGGTTCGTGGAGAGCAAGGGGTTACCCATGTTGCTGGACGCGTTGGAGGCATTGCACCGTCGCGGGGTCGCGTGGCGCGCGCTGTTCGTGGGCGGCGGGCCATGGGAAGATCGACTGCGCGAGTTCGCCGCGCGCCACGACGGTAGGGTCCGGGTTGCCACCGGGATCTCGCATGACGACGTGCCGCCGTATCTGCAAGTGATGGACGTGCTGGCGGCGCCGAGCCAGACCACGCCCGGCTGGCGCGAACAGTTCGGGCGCATGATCGTTGAGGCGTTCGCCTGCGCGGTGCCCGTCGTGGGGAGCGACAGCGGCGAGATTCCTTATGTCATCGGCGACGCGGGGCTCGTCGTGGGAGAGCGTGATCGCGACGGCTGGATCGGGGCGCTGGAAGCCGTAGTGAGCGACGCCGGCCTCCGCCGTGAATTGGGAGCCCGTGGCCGCGCGCGCGCCGAGCACGACTTCGGCTGGTCCGTGGTCGCACGGCAACACCTGAAGTTCTTCCAGCAACTGGTGGCATCCTGATGCGTTCCGACGATCAACAACTCGCGGCAGGGACCTACGCCCGGAAGCAGCTGTTCGGCGGGTGCTCGATTCTGTCGTGGAGTCACCGTCGCCGCTTCGAAACGGCGCTCAGCCTCGTAGCGCCCGGCAGCGGGCGCCCGCTGCTGGACTACGGGTGCGGCGACGGCACGTTTCTCGCCCTGGCACGCGAGCAGTTTCCCGGATCGGTGGGGCTGGAAGTGGACCCGGGGCTCGTGCGTGGCTGCACGGAACGGTTCGGGCAGCTGGGGGACCTGCGGTTCATGCTCGCCCAGGAGAGCGACGCTCTCCCACCGGGGAATTTCGGGGTCGTCCTGTGCACCGAGGTACTGGAGCACTGCCCGCCCGATGCCGTGGATGTCGCGCTGGCGCGCATGCGCCGGCTCGTCGCGAATGATGGACGCGTGATCATCAGCGTTCCGGTGGAGACCGGCCTTCCGTTGGTCGTGAAGCAGGCCGCGCGGGCCGTGGCCGCGCGGCGCGTATCCAGCGACTATCGGCATCGAGAGACGTATCGAACACGGGAATTCGTCCGCATGCTCGCGCCGGGTGACCGGGTCGTGGTCGAGCGACCGGTATACGAGACCGAATTCGAGAGCGGCATCCCGAATCGGTATCACGGACACAAAGGCTTCAACTGGCGGGCCATGCGCAAGCGGGTGAGCGAAGCGTTTCACGTGGTCGACACCAGATTTTCCCCGCTGAACTGGCTCGGCCCCCAGTTCGCTAGCCAGGCGTGGTTCGTCTGCCGGCCGCGATGACCGCCGACGCGCGGTTGGGTGTAGGAATCGTCTGCGATCTGGTCGAGGAGCACTGGCCGAGCATGGACCTCGTGGCGGACGAGCTACTTCGCACCCTGGCGGCCGTGCCCGCGCCAGCAGTCGACCCGGTGCGGATCCGTCCGGCGATGCCGCGCTGGCCGGCGGCCATTGCCCGGATGACGCACGTGCAGGCCGTGGTGAACGCCAATCGCTATCTGGACCGACACCGCCGATATCCGCGATGGCTGCGCCGGCACCGCGGCCGACACGACGCGTATCACGTCGTGGACCATACCTATGCGCACCTGGTACACGAACTTCCCGCCGCGCACACCATCGTCACGTGTCATGACGTGGACGCGTTCCGGTCGCTGTTCGATCCAGCCACCGAGTCCCGTGGCGCCATGTTCCGCCGCATGACACAGCGCGTGCTCGACGGGCTGCGCCGCGCGGCCGTGGTGACCTGCGACAGCGTGGCGACACGCGACGCCCTGGTGCAACATGGGCTGCGCACGACACGGCTCGAGGTGGTGCCGCTGGGGGTCCACCCCGCCTTCACGCCAGCCGTCGGTGGAGTTGCGGCCGCCGGCACCGTCGCCCCGATGCTGCTGCACGTTGGGAGCACGATTCCGCGCAAGCGGATCGACGTGCTGCTCACCGTGTTCGCGCGCGTGCGCGATGCCGTGCCGGACGCGCGCCTGGTCCGAATCGGCGGGGCGTTCACGCCTTCGCAGCATGCGCTGGCCCGCCGGTTGGGCGTCGACGGAGCGATCACCGTGATGCCGCGGGTCGAGCAGGAGGTGCTGGCCGACGCGTATCGCCGGGCAGCGCTGGTGCTCCTGCCGTCCGAGGCCGAGGGATTCGGGTTACCCGTGGTGGAAGCAATGGCCTGCGGCACGCCGGTGGTGACCAGCGACCTGCCGGTGCTCCGGGAGGTGGGGGGAACGGCAGCGAGCTACGCGGCCGTGGCGGACGTGGACCGTTGGGTCTCGGTGATCGGGGGCCTGCTGGTCGAGCGGGAGACGGCTCCCGATCGTTGGCAGCAGCGTCGCCGGGCGGCGGCGGCCCAGGCCGGCCGGTTCACGTGGGAGGAATGCGCACGGCGCATGGCCGAGCTCTACGCCGAGGTGGCCCGTGCCTGAACTGCGGGTTCTGCAGGTGGGCAAATTCTACCCGCCCGAGGAGGGCGGCATGGAAACCCACCTCGAAGGGCTGTGCCGGCACATGCGTGACCGGGCCCACGTGGAAGTGCTGGTGGCCGCCCGTTCGCGGCGAACCGTCCACGAAGTGGTCGACGGTGTTTCCGTCACGCGGGTGGGTACCTGGGCCACGATCCGGAGTGCGCCGCTGTGTCCGGACCTCCGGCGGCTCATCCGCGACAGCCAGGCAGACGTGGTTCATCTGCACCATCCCAATCCTTCGGCCTTCCTGAGCTATCTGGCCAGTGGCCATCGGGGGCGGTTGGTCGTCACATATCACAGTGACGTTGTGCAGCAACGTCTGCTCAACATCGTGTACGACCCCATCGTACGCGCCGTGCTGCGGCGTGCCGATGCCATCATCGTCAGTTCTCAGGAATATCTCGACACCTCGACCATGCTCGAACGATACCGTGACCGGTGCGTGGTCATTCCGATGGCCATCGATCCGGACGGATACGCTGCCGCCGATCCCGCCGCCGTGGCCGCGATTCGCAACCGCTTTGGTGACCGCATCATCCTCGCCGTGGGGCGGCTGGTGTACTACAAGGGGCTGGAATTCCTGGTCCGCGCCATGCAGCAGATCCAGGGGCATGCGCTGATCGTCGGCCAGGGGCCCGAACGGGAGCGGCTTGCCGCGGAAGCAGAGTCCCTCGGGGTCTCCGACCGGGTGACGCTGCTGGGGCATGTGCCCGATACGCGGCCGTACTATCGTGCGGCGCGCGCGTTCGCGCTGCCCTCCCATCTGCGCAGCGAAGCGTTCGGCATCGTGCAGCTCGAAGCCATGGCAGCCGGCCTGCCGGTGGTCAACACGCGGATTCCGTCGGGGGTGCCGGGGGTGTCGGTTGACGGGGTCACGGGCCTCACCGTTCCTCCGGGCGATCCGACGGCGCTGGCGGACGCGGTGAATCGCCTGCTGGACGATCCGGGGCTTGCGGCGCGGTTGGGTGAGGCCGGGCGGCGCCGGGTCGCGGAGCGGTATAGCTTGGGCGGCATGACCGAGCGCACGCTTGCCGTGTACACCCGCGCGATGGCGAACGGCGGCCGGCGCGCTCCAGGGAGGGTTCGTGTCGGAACGTAAAACACCGGCCGAGGCAAATCGGCAGATCCGAAGCGGTATGCTGCCGGCCATTCCGTATCCGCAACCGGGCGGGTTTGGTCCGGGGTTCGGTTCGGAGGCGGCGGTCGGCGATCAGAATCCGCTGCGGCAGTACCTGTCGGTGCTCAGGCGCTACTGGTGGATCCTCGGACTCACGACGGTCATTGGAATCGCCTACCAGGGATACGTGACCCGCAACGACCTGCCGATGTTCCGATCGTCCAGTGCCGTGCGGCTCACCGATCAGGGCGCGACGATGAGCGGGAACCTCGTGCAGGATTACGGCAGCGGATTCGGGGGCTACACGGATCCGATCCTCACCCAGGTGCAGGTCATCAAGAGCCGCATCGTCGCCGAACAGGTGGTGGATTCGCTCGGGCTTCAGCTGCAGAGTCTGACGCGCGGCTTCTACATGGGATTCTTCACGAACGTGCACGTCGACCGGACGGCACCTCCCGCGAAGCTGGAGTTCCGTTTCACCAAGTCGCACTTCACGGTCTTCGGCGTTCACGACACCATCGTCGGGGAGTATGGAAGCCCGGTGAGCATCAACGGGGTGACGTTCACGATACCGCAGCCACCGGGGTTCGCGTCGGCGACGCTCGCGGTGCTGGCCCACGACGAGGCCGTGGATCAGGTGCTCGGCGGGCTGGTGGTGAAGCCGCGCGACATGACGTCGGTGATCGACATCTCCTACACGTCGTTCGATCCGTATCGAGCCCAGGATGTGGCGAGCGAGGTGGCCCGGGTGTTCAAGGCGCAGAATGCCGAATCGGCGCGTCAGGAATCACACCGCCGGCGAGTGTTCATCGAGAGCCAGTTGCAGACCACCGATTCCGCGCTGGCGCTGGCGCAGGCGAAGATCGCGGCGTATCGCAAGAACACGATGGCGTTCAGCGCCCAGGACAAGTACAACACCGAACAAGCGGAGTTGACGAGTCTCAACAAGCAGGCCGAGACGCTCCGAAACACGAGGGCGAGCTACCAGTCGCTCGTCACGGCCCTCCAACGATACGAACATGGGGACGTGTCGGTGCTGCGCACGCTCGCGTTCGTGGTCGATCCCTCCGGGAACGCCTCGATCAACATGTTGTTCAGCGAATTGAGCCGGTACGCGCAGGCCCGCGACTCACTCACCACGGGCGCGTTTGCGCATACCGCGGAACATCCTGCCGTGGAGCGCGTGGATGCGCTCATCGCCAGCACGGAGCCGCAGCTCCGCGCGGCCGTGCAGAATCAGATCACGGTGCTCGACGGGCAGATCGCGGCCGTGGACAGCCTCCGCGACCAACGTCTGCGGCAGATTGCGGCCATCCCGGGCGTGGAGGAGACCGAGCAGCGGCTGCAGCGGGATGCCGACAACATTCTCAAGATGTCGGACAAGCTCAACGACGAGCTGCAACTGGCCAAGATTGCCGAAGCCGTGGAAGCGGGCGACGTGGATATCGTCGACCTGGCCCGCTATCCCGACGGTTCGATCGGCGCCGGTCGGCGCCGCAAGGTGCTCTATGGCGCATTCCTCGGCCTGCTGTTCGGCCTCGGCCTCGCCGTGCTGATCGACCGTCTGAATAGCAGTGTGCGCCGCTGGGAGGATCTGGAGAGCATCATGCACGTGCCCGGGCTGGCCCTGATCCCGCAGATCGCCGGCGACGGAGGCGATGGTTGGCAGGCCCGGGTGCGCGGGACGGCCCATCGCCTGCTGCCGAGTCTGGTGCCCCAGCGGGGGCTCGTCAGCGACGAGGTGGGCAGTGAACTGGTGATGGTGAACGACGTGCGCTCTGCCAGCGCCGAGTCGTACCGCAAGCTGATGACCAACCTGATGTACTCCGCGTCGCGGCCGGGGCTGCGCGTCGTCGTCGTCACCAGCGCCTCGGCCGGTGAGGGGAAGACCACCACCACCGCGAATCTGGCGGTCGCGTTCGCGCAGCAGGGACGCCGGGTGGCGCTCGTCGATGCCGATCTCCGCCGTGCTCGCGTCCACGACGTGTTCGGCCTGGGCCTCGAACCCGGGCTCACCGATCTCCTGGTCGGGAACGCCACGATCGAGCAGGCGGTTCGGGCTTCGGGCATCGCCGGATTGAGCATCATTCCCGCGGGCACGCTGCCGCCGAACCCGTTGGAGTTCCTGGGTGGCGAACGGATGCACGATCTGCTGGGCACACTGCGTGAACAGTTCGACGTGGTCCTCATCGACACACCGCCGGTGCTCGTGACGGCAGATGCCGCGCTGATGGGGGTTCAGGCGGACGGCGTGGTGCTCGTGGTGCGAGCCGGCAAGTCGGAGCGCGTCGCGGCCCGGCACGCCGTGCAGCAGATCGTGCACCTCGGGGGCCGCATGCTCGGCGCGGTGCTGAACGATCCCGACGCCCGTACCCCGCGGTACGGACGCTACGGCGACTCCTACTACGGCTATGGCTACTCCGCGTCGGAGAGCTGAGGGGCGATCGTTCCGTCGCTGAGCTGGTAGACGGTCTCGGCCCGCCGCAACGGGGCCGCACGGTGGCTTACCAGAATGGTCGTGATCGATCCGCGAAGCGCGTCGATCGCGTCGAGAATGCGTCCCTCGCTCTCCAGGTCGACGGCGCTCGTCGCCTCGTCCAGCACGAGGAGCGCCGGCCGCCGCAGGAGAGCACGCGCGAGCGCCAGGCGCTGGCGCTCTCCACCCGAGAGGCGCACGCCGCGATCGCCGACCACTGTATCGAGCCCGGCCGGCAGCCGGCGCACGAAGTCATCGGCCGCCGCCCCACGCAGGGCTTCCCAGACGTCGGTGGTCGTTGCGCGCGGATTGGCCCACTGCAAGTTGGCGAGAATCGTGTCGTGAAAGAGCAGCGATTCCTGCGGCACGTAGGCCACCGCGGCACGCCACGCCGGCAGTTGCTCGGCCGTCAACGGCGCGCCGTCGATGCGGATGGTGCCGGCACCGGGCGTGACCAGGCCCAACACCAGATCGACGAGCGTCGTCTTTCCGGAACCCGATGGACCGGCGAACGCAGTGATGCGTCCGGCCGGGATGACGCACGACACGCCGCGCAGCACGGGCACGGTGTCATACGTGAACGACACGCCGTCGAACGCAATTCCGGTACGGACCGTCATCGGCGCCGCCACGGGTTCGGCTGCCCCGGCCTCGCGGGCCGCCGCCGATGCATCGAGCAGCCGTCGCACGATCTGGAATCCCGGCAATTCATGCACTGCGAACCGCAGGCTCTGCTGTACATCCATCAGCCGCGGCACCAGGCGCCAGAACAGGAAGGCGAGTACCAGCGTCGTCGCAGCGTCGAGGTGCAGCGTCTCGATCGCCACGAATAGAATGGCGCCCAACAGCGTGGCCGAGCCGGCGATCGTGGCGACATGCGCGCGGGCATGGGCGCGCGTGGCGTCCACCGCCGACCCCGCCGACTGCGCCGCCACCGCCTGAAACGCTTCCAGCGTACGCGACTCGGCGCCGTAGCTCTTCACGAGCTTGATCGCGTCCACGTGCTGCGTGACCAGCGCCAGCGCATCGGCGGAGATCGAACTCAAGGCCTCGCCCGTGGTGTGCGCGCTGCGGAGCGCAGGCCGGAGCAGCAGCGCGAGCAGAAGGCCCCCGGCGAGCGCGACACCGGACGCCGCGGGCGAGATGGCGATCGCGAGCACTCCGTAGATGATCACGCTCGCAAACTGTGCCACCGCCCGGAACAGGAAGCCGACGGCCGCGCCCGCGCGGTCGGCATCTCGCGTGACGGCATGGGTGAGATCCGACCCGCGGCGTTCGGTGAAGAACTGCCATCGCGCCGCCAACAGTTGGCGATACAAGGTCTCGCGGAGCTCACGCACGAGCGCCTGCTCAAGCCGGGTGGTCTGAACCAGTTCCAGATGCTCGAGCATCGCCTGAGCCCAGGCGATCGCGATGAAGAGCGCCAGAACCGCGGGCAGCGTGGGCGTGAGCCCCACGAGGTGGAAGCCCGATTGGATGCCGCGGTCTATGGCGCCCACGACGCCGCCCCCTGTGGGCACGCCGGCCACCCGCAGCAAGGGGACGAGCAGCGCAACCGTGGCGCCCTGTGCCGCCATGTTGACGACGGTGAGCACCAGAACGCCGGCCGTGCGCGCACCCTGTACGCGCACCAACCGTCGGCCCAGCGTCCGGAGGTCGTGCACGAGCCGTTCAGGCATGGCGCGTCCGGTTCTCGTGACGGGGAATCCGCCGCGCGTATCGCCAGAGCAGTCGGAGGGGGCGCGTCAGGCGGTACGCGAAGAAGATAGGCTCCGGCAGCCGGAAGCGCTCCCAGTCTTCCGGAGACGGCCAGAAGATCCAGCGATACAGGAACCGGATTCGTGGTCCCAGCCCACGCTGCAGCCGGAAGTTGAACCACAACTTGGCGGCCGTGGTGTCGGGCCCGTCGTCGGCCGTTCCGGAGTCGTCGAACAGGCGCCGGACAGCGTCGCCCGCAAGTCGTTCGATCGTAGGATCGTCGCCCATTCGCGCCAAGGTTTCGGCGTCGACCGGCGCGCCCAGGAGATCACGGGCCAGCCGGCACCCGAGTAACACGGCACGGGCGTTGGGGTAGCGGCCGCTGTGGAGCGCGGATACGTCCCCGTCACGAAGCCGCAGGAGTCCGGCGGTGGCGGCCACCCACTCCAGGCGTTCCCACCGGTGCTTGGCGCCGTGCACGACCTGCAGGTAGAAGAGATCGTCCGCGTCGGGCACGGCGACGCGCAGACCCGATATCGCGAGCATGCGACGGCGGGCAAGGAGTGCCGGCGTCGTTGGCTCTGGTCCGAACCGTCGCGACAGGGCGCGGACGTGAAGCTCGACGAGCCGGCCGGTGATGCCGTGCTCGAATGGGTAGTCACCGTCGACTCGGCGGAACCAGCGCTCCTCGGCAGGTGAGAAGTGATACGCCGGCTGGTAGCCGAGATCGTGGAGTGCGGCGGTCGCGGTCTCCAGATCGGCGGGACATATCAGGAGATCGAGATCGACCGATGGACGCGCGCCAAGGTCGCCGTATGCCTCCCATCCCAGCAGGGGGCCCTTGTAAGGCAGTGTGTCCACCCCGGCTGCGGCCAGGCGGTCCAGGAGTCGGAACAGCTCGGACGAAAGGGCGAGGGCCTCCGCACGGGCCGCCATGGCGCCGGCGTGAATGTCCCGCCACACCGACTCAGGCATGCGGTCACGCGCGCCGGCCAGATGGGCGCCGGCCAGAGCCTGCAGGCCGTGGCGGATGAGGAGCGTGGGAAACGATCGCCAATCGACCGATTCCCACTCCCCTGCCGCCAGAAGACGTGGGAGGTCCGTATCGTCGGCACGACGCGCGCACGCGCAGAGCAGACGGTGGGTGGCGGAGAGATTCACCACCGGGCCGACCGCCTTGACGAGTGCGGCGCTCACGTGCGGTCGAATCCTGAGCGGATGACCCGTCGGGACATCATGGAAGGCCCGGACCGTACTCCGACGACTCGTCGGCGGACTCGATCCGCGCGCAGAGTGCGTCGAGCCCCTGCGACTTGTCGGGAACGCCGACGCGCCACACCGGCACCCGTTGAACGAGCGACGAGAGTTCGGCGAACTCCGCACGACGCAGTGGCGGGGTCAGGAGTACATTCGCGTACGTGTTCGCAACCAGCGCGAGGAGCGCCTCCCGCCCACGCAGACGCTCCGCGCCAGGACCAGACGTGGAGAGGGCGTAGACGGCGCCGAGCGGAACCGCGACATCGGATGCAAACCCCGCCGGCGCCTCGCGAAGATCCAGCTGGCGCTTCTCCCATCCGGCCGCCAGGAGAGGGAGAGCATCCGCCCGCCCGAGCAGCGTCTCCACCATGTCGTCCCACAGACGTACACCGGGAACCGCTGGAAAAACGACCCACTGATCGCCCTGTTGGCGCACGACGGCGATGTCGTCGCCGATCACACGATGCCCGCGCAATGCGAGCGCGGCCGCCGTCGACGACTTGCCGATGCCGGCGGGTCCGAGCATGAGAATCGCCCGGCCGGCGATGACGACACTGCTCGCGTGGAAGCAGGTGAGTCCGCGCAGCCGGAGTGCGAAGCCGACGACGGGCCCGAGCAGATAGGTCGCCGTCGACGCCGCGGAGGTCGTGGCGGGCCAGGTCGCCCAGATCTCGGTGCCCGAGTGCCGGAGCACGAAACGCGTGCCGTCGGCGTACAGGAGCACCAGCCACTCGCCGTCGCCGGTGTCGTACAGCGCGACGGCGTCCGCGTCGTCGCCGGCGTTGGGATCCGAATGCCAGATTTCTCGAATTGCAGGGTCGGCCGGATCGAAGGTATCGGGCAACGATCCCATATGAATCCGGAGCTCAGCCGGTGCGTCATCGGCTGCGGCCGGCAGGCCCGCAATGGGGGCATCGGATTCAATGCGCAGTCCGAACGCGCGGGAATGGAAGGACGCCATGGTGATGCGCGCACGATACGCTGCGTGCCCCTTCCCCGACAGGGCACCGGAGCCGGCGAACGTGGCGAAGCGTTCGCCGATCAGGCTAGAAGCCGGTCCGCGAGTGCTTGACCGCCTTGTCGTGCTTGCCCACGCGGCCTCCCGAGGCGGTGAGGTCGCGGACCACCCCGTAGACGAGCAGACGCGGCGGCACATAGGTGTCGACGTCGGGGCTCACGGAATGACGGCCGACAAGTGATGACGCCCGTGTCGCATTTGCATGTTCGGTCGAATCGTCAGGACTCGGTTTCATGATACGTCTCATCGAGAAGCGCGGACGGCCGGGGGGCGGCGTGCAGGCGCCACCGCGCAAGTATATGAATCCCAATAGACTTCTTCACCCCATACGTGCCATGACGGGTGTCACATGCCGCGCTCCTGGTCACGGGGCATCGGGCTGCGCCGCGGCGACGGCGCGTTGAAGCCCGCGTCCCACGGTCCGTCGCGACAGCCAGAGCGAGAGGCTGTAGGCCCGAGTCCAATCCCACGAATCGGACGCGTCCATCTCCGCCGTCCGATCGAACAGCGCATGCGGATCAATGTACTCGAGGGCCTCCTCACAGAAATCTTCACGCGTCGGCCGCGCATGGCCGGCGGCCGCAAACGCGACCTCATAGCCATCGCCGGCGAGCGGAGTCTTTCCCCGGAGCCGCACACGATCAGGCAGGCGTCCACGCATCGCGGCCACGAGAATTCCCTTGTCATTGGCCCATTGCACCGGCGGCAGTGAGAGCAGGAATTCCACCACGCGCTCGTCGAAATACGGGTGGCGCGCGGTCAGTGGGATGCCGGTGGCTGCTGGATGCTCCGCCTCGAACCCCCGCGGCCAGAATCCGGAGCGGAGTCTGGTGTAGGCCTCCGGTCGCAAGGCGCCGGGTTCGGGGATGCGACTCTCCTCGAATTCGAGAGCGGCCCACCGCTCCCGGAGACCGGCACTCGCGATCAGATCCCGGCGCAACCAGGGTGGAACGGGAGGGTGCACCGAGGCCACGCCGCGCCGGCGGGCGCGCATGCGCCTGAATCCGGGCCGCGGAAGGCGGCGGTGCCAGCGCACGTACGTCAGCGATTCCATGCCGGCCCGGATCCACCGTCCCGCCATGAGCAGGCGCGCGAGATGCGACTCCCGCTCGCGAAGCACCGCGTCGCCTCCCTCTCCAGTGAGCGCCACCCGGGCGCGGGTAGCCGCGTGCGCCGCGAAATCGGTTTCGGATGCCAGGAGCGGGGCTTCCACCGGTTCCGGGCGCCAGAGATCGTCACGCTCCCACTCCTCGAACCACCGGTACTCATCCTGGGCCACGAACTCCACTGGAATGTCCAGCGCACCGGCGGCCAGGGCGGCGTATTCCCGTTCCTGATCCGGCATGGCGTAGTCGAATACCGCCGTCACTGCGTGCAGTTCGGGCGAGCGACCGCGAACGACGGACCGCGCTGCGGCGGCGATGGCGGTCGAGTCGCGTCCACCGCTCATGAACAGCACGGCGTCGTCGAGTCCGCGAAGTCGATCGGCCACGGCGTCCTGGAGCACCGTGAAGAACTGCTCGGCGTACTCTTCCACGCGCCCGTTAGCGAGCGCGGTACCGGTCGGCAGGTCCCAGTAGCGCGTGAGACGGGTGGCGGCATCGGTGACGACGAGCACGTGGGCCGGTGGCACGCAGCGGACGGCGCTGAAGACCGTGGTCGCGAGGTCCGTATTCGAGCCCATGCGGAGAAAGTCGCCGATCGCGGCCGGGTCCAACGCCGACGAGACGAGCGGGTGCGCGCGGACGAGGTCGAGCGAATTGGAGAACACGAGCGCGTTGCCGGCGTGCGCGTAGTAGAGCGGTGCGACGCCGAATCGGTCTCGGCCGAGCACGAGGCGGTGGCGGACGTCGTCCCACAGGGCGAAGGCGAAGTCGCCGTGCAGGTGTTCGACGCATCGGGTTCCCCAGGCGCGATAGGCCGCGAGGAGGAGCTGTGCCTCGCCGGCATCGGCGTCGAGGCGGAGCCCTACGGCCCCGAGTTCGCGCACCAGTCGGTCGCGTTCGGTGAAGCTCGCGTCGGCCACGGCCCAGGTGCCGCGGTCGTCGGTGGCCGGCATCGAGACCGGCGGAGGACGCTGGCCGGCGAGCGCTGGCGCCTGCCGGCTCTCGGCAAAGCCGAGGCCGATGCGACCGCTGGTGCGCGCGGCGGTACCGTCCGGCGCGAAGTACGAGAGCCCGTCGGTGAGGCGGTGCAGCAGGAGCGGATCGACGGCGTCGCCCTCGCCGGCCAGGAGTCCGACGAATCCGCTCACCGCGGACTCACCGCGAGTGCGGTCGCGTCACGGCTCGTCGGCCGCGATGACCACCAGGCCGTGCGCGCTGAGGTCCTCGAGAAATGTGAGTACGTCATGCTCGCACCGAGCCCGGTCCACGTGATACACCGCGACGACGTCGTCCACGACTGCGCGCACGGTACGGGGCTGGTCGAGCAATCGCCAGACATGTGCCCCCACCGCATCCAGACCGTAGTATACGCCGTCGGCGAGATTCAGCAGCACCATTTCGCCGGCCAGATCGCTGGCCATCAGGTCGGGCGCCGGCGAGACTCGCGACGCGAGCGTGAGCGGGATCACGTTCGGCTCCCGCGACGCGGCGGACTATGCCTTGGCGAGTTGGCGACGTCCCCGCGGGAGCGTGGGCCCCTCGTGTGACGGATGGCTGGCCGCGGCCGCGGTCCACGCCGGCGTGCCCGCGAGACCGTAGTCTCGCAACCAGACGCCGCAGGCGCCGGCCAGCACGCGGGCCACGCGCTGTACGAGGTCGGGTCGCGGGGAATCATACTCGCCATGCCAAACGCGAAGGATCCACGGGTCGGTGCCACTGGAATCGAAAGCGCCCGCCGGAACGTCGAGGTGCTCCCCTCGCCAGGAACGGCGAGGTCGGGGACGTTGTCGTGAAATCTCGATGCGATCGAGCCCGAACGCCAGCGCGCAGCGATCGAGACCGGTGCGCAACTCGTTGAGATCCCGCGCCGTCGCCAACTCGCGTTCGGCGTCCCGCATGCGGATCTCCTCACGCACGAAGCGCCGCCAGGAATCGGGCCGGTGACGCCAGGCGGTACGTACGGCGCGGAATTCGTAGTAGTCGAGCCGGCGGAGGCCAAGCACCGCGATGCCGGCGGTCACCAGCATCGTGAGCAGCATCGTCGTCCCGAACAGCATCGGTGTGGCAAACGCCGTCAGCAACCCGGCGGATGCAAACACGAGTGCCGTCACGGCCAGCACGCCCACCGTCTGCCGCCGGTTCAGCCCCAGCGCCTGCACGCGGTGATGAATGTGACGATGGTCGCCCTTCCAGACCGGCATGTGCCGCAACCACCGGCGGACGATGGCCACGGTGCCGTCGAGGAGCGGGAGCGCGAGGATGAACAGCGGCGCGTAGACGAGCACGGTATTGGCGCTCGACGTCGCCCCGACCACCGACAGCGTGGCGAGCAGGTAGCCGATGAGGAGACTGCCGCAATCACCCAGATAGATCCGGGCCGGCGCGAAGTTGTACCGCAAGAAGCCCAGCAATGCGCCGATGAGCACCGCGGTGAGAATGACGATATCCGAGTGCCCGAGGATCGCCGCCGAGACGAGCGTCGCGCCGAATCCGACCACGCCGATGCTCGCGGCAAGGCCGTCGAGCCCGTCGATGAAGTTGAACGCGTTGGTCACGGCGATGATCCAGAACAACGTGAGCGGGATGCCCACCCATCCGAGCGTGATCGTCGTGCGGGGGCCGAGTTGCACGAACGGCAAGGTGAGACCGCCCGAAATCGCGAACATCGCCGCCAGGCCCTGCGCGATCAGCTTGATGGCGGGAGAGAGATCGAGGAAATCGTCCGCGAGCCCCACCGCGAGTAGCAACGTGACGCCACCGAATATCCCACCGTACAGGCCGGGCTGGCGAAGCATCGCTCCCGTCCCCGGGATGCCAAGCGCAGCCGCGAGGCCCAGGGCCACGAGCGCGGCCACGAACACGGCGACACCGCCCACCCGAGGAACCGGGGGGGCGGAGCCGGGGCGATACGTGATCGGAACGACACTCGGCTCGCGCTGACTCGGCGCGATGCGCGCGAGCCAGCGGGTGGCGAGAAGTGCGACGACTGTCGCGACGACGCTGATGCCGAAGACCATCGGTGCCGGACTTGTGTGAAGAGGCTCGGCGCCGCGTCGCACCGAGCGAGCCGCCGACTCAGCAATCCGTCGAACGGCAGCCAACAAGGTGACGCGTGTCTAGTTTATAGGCAACGTTCAGATACGCGACATATAGTCTCGTTCAGTCCGGTTCTCGCGATACGTCCAGCGCGACCAACACGCCGCGGGTTCGGATCGTCACAGTCCCGGATCGGTGCCGAGGCGTCGTCGGCACGCGCTCCGGATCCTGACCGCCGATCAGGGTACCCAGTCGGCGACGAAGATGTCCGTCTCGCCGAGCTTCTCGCCGTGTCGGTCCGAGGCCCAGACGAGTTGCCTGCCGTCGGGGCTGAACATCGGAAATCCGTCGAACTCCGGATGCGTCGTCACCTGCTCGAGCCCCGAGCCGTCGAGGTTCACGAGATACAGATCGAAGTTGCGGCTGTGCGGGTTCTTGTAGTTCGAGGCGAAGATGATCTGCCTGCCGTCGGGCGTGAAATACGGCGCGAAGTTGGCACCGCCCAGCGAGGTCACCTGGTGCTGGTCGCTGCCGTCGGCGTTCATCACCCAGATCTCCATCCGATTGGGCCGCACCAGACCTTCGTGGAGCAACTTCTGATAGTTGGTGAGCGCTGTGTCCACCGGATGCCAGGCCCGGTAGACGATCTTGGTGCCATCGGGGGAATAGAAGGGGCCGCCGTCATAGCCCGGCGCATCCGTCAACCGCTTCACGTTGCTCCCGTCGATCTTCATTGTGTAGATGTCGAGGTCGCCGTCCTTGAGCGACGTGAAGACGATGGACTGGCCATCGGGCGACAGCGTTCCCTCGGCCGTGTACACGCCGAACTTGGTGAGACGCTCGAGGCCGCTGCCGTCGGCATTGGCCGTGTAGATATCGAACGGGTCGAGGCGCCAGACGTAACCCTTGGACGGATCGGGGCGCGGCGGGCAGGTCGTGTCGACCGCATGCGTGGACGCGAAGAAGATCTTCCGATCGTTACCGAAGAAGTAACCGCACGTGGTCTTGCCGGTGCCGGTGGACACCCGGTGGACGTCAGATCCGTCGACGTTCATGACGAACTGCTGGTCGCAGGTTCGCCCATCACGGGTGGACTGGAAGATGAGGCGGTGGCCGTCGCTGCTGAAATACGCTTCGGCGTTCTCTCCGCCGAACGTGAGTTGGCGGATGTTGGTCAGGTGGTGCTCGCCCGGGAACGGGGCCACGGTGACGGCCGAGTTCTGATGGGCACATGCAAGGACCGCCGTCGCCAACGCGACGGCGGCAATCCGGGACGGCCGCATGAGGGACCTCAGGGTTTCTTGGGGGGCGCCGCCGGCGGCAACACGTCGGCGACTCTGAACAGATCCTGCTGGTTCCGGGCCTTCTCCATCAACTGAATGGCGCGCTCGAGCGGAGCGTCGTCGGACAATTCGCGCCGCTTCGCCGTCGAATCGCCTTCCACGAAGCGCGACACGCGATCCTCGATCAGCCGGTCCAGGTACCGGGGAGCGGCGGCGTACAACTTGGGATCGACGTCCACACCCTTGGCGGTCAGTCGCTTGATGAAATCCGCGCGCCACGCCGGCTGGTACGTGAAACCGCGCTCCACGTGGTGCGACAGGTCGAGCGCGAACGCATACAGCGTCACGTAGACGACCTGCGACTTCGGCGCCAACGCGCGGGCGAGCCGCTGCTCGGGCGTGGTCAGCGTGTCGTCGGGCACGATGACGTCGGGCGTGATCCCGCCGCCTCCGTAGACGATGCGCCCATCGTCGGACTTGAACGCCGGGCGCTTCTTCTTGGATTGGTCGCTCTCCGCCGAATCGGGTGGGGTCGGGACGAAGTGCCCGTTCACGAACTTCCGCTCCCGCTGGATGGAACGACCGCTCGGCGTGTACCACTTGCCGGTGGTCAGCTTGAGCGCGTAGCCATCGTCGAGCGGGAACACCGACTGTACCAGTCCCTTGCCGAATGAGGTCTGCCCGACGATCAGCGCGCGATCGTGGTCCTGCAACGCGCCGGCGACGATCTCCGCAGCCGACGCGGTGGACCCGTCGGTGAGCACGATCAGTGGTACCGATCCGAACTCGGGCGTGCCCTCGGTCGAGTCCACCTGCGGCGGTCCCGTACGCGTCCGCACGGAGAGAATCTCCTCGCCGGGCTTCAGGAAGAGCTCACTCAGATGGAGGCTCTGGTCCACGTACCCGCCGGGATTGCCGCGCTCATCGAGGATGATCCCGTGCGCCCCCTGCTTCGTGAGCGCGCGCGCGGCCTCGGCGACGTCGCGTGCCGCCGTCTCATTGAACTGTTGGAGTGGGATATACCCGATGTTGCCGGCCAGCATGAGCGAGTACGGCACGGCCGGCACGTGAATCACCGCGCGGGTGAATTCGATCGTGATCGGCTGTGCCACCCCGGGGCGTCCGAACCGGACCTTCACCTTGGTGCCCGGTGTGCCGGTGAGGTAGTCCGAGGTCTGGGTGAGCGACCAGCCGCGTGCGGACAGCGTGTCCACGCCGAGAATCTGATCGCCCTCGATCACACCGGCGGCCTCGGCGGGGGTGTTGGGGAAAACCTTGCTGACGGTGACGATCCCGTTCTGGCTCTCGATCTGCATCCCAATACCACCGTAGTGGCCGCTGGTATTGGTGGTGAAGTTCTTCATCTCCTCGGGCGTGAAGAGCTGGCTGTACGGGTCGTTCAGCTCACGCACGAGGCCCGTGGCCGCCTTCTCGTAGACGTTCCCCGGGGGGAGCGAATCCACGTAGCGGTCCGAAACCAGTGAGAGTACCTGGTCCAGTAACAGCGCACCGCCGCCTTTGGCGTGGGATTCCAGAACGAATCCCCCGGCCAGGGCCGGAACGAGGAGGGCGGCTACGACGGCGAATTTTCGGGAGCGGCTCATGAACGGTAGATCCGTGAAGAAAGCTCTCGAAAACTATACCGCCGAGGCGCCTCCCGGCACGGGTGAATCCGCGGGGTGCGACCCGTTGCTTTCTTCCAGGGTCCCCTCGCGCCAGAGCGCCTCCCAACTCAACTGGCGCCCGGACCGGAAGCGCTTGCGCGATAACCGCAAGCCCTGCGGCGAGATGACGACGGTGAACGGTTCGTCGCCGATGGTAATTTCGCGGCGGATTTCGTGCGTGAGTTTGGTAGCCATGTCGTGTTGTACTCCAATCCCGCCCCGGCGTTCATTTTGCCGGTTCCGGGGCCTGATCCCGGTCGCCATGCCCGTGGGCCGGCGTCCGGCTTCCGAGTACATACCCCACGTACCAGGTTCGATGTTCCTGCTGGATGGTGGCGCTCCGGAGAACTCCGGATTCCAGCAGCAGGTCGTGGGCCGGCTGCAACACTCGCTGCAGATGGGACGGGTAGCGTTGGACGAGCGGTAGCAACTCCTTGAGTCGCTCCAACGAAACCCGCCACGCCAGGCGCCCCTCCGAGCGGGCCAGCTCCAGCAGCCGGTATAGCCGGCGGGCCACCGGGGATCTCAGGGCCAGATATCGGGGAAGCGACAGCGTCACTGTGTGGTGGGCGGCAAGATTCTCCCGGATCCCCGGAGCGATCACCGCCCGGGCTTCGCCGGGCTCCGGCGCCATCATCGTGTCGAAGAGCGCCAACTGACTTCGGTCCGCGGCCCGCCGCCGCTCGATGGACACCGAACTCAGGAGGGTGAACTGTCCGTCGAGCGTCGAGCCACGCGCTGCCAACAAGTAGGCCGAGGTGGATTCGAGGATGGTGCGTTCGAGGCGCACGAGCGCCGAGCGAAGTTGTTCGTACGTACGGCCATCCACCTGGCGTCCCATGGAGTGCAGAAACGCATGAAGCGTGAAGCCGATGGCGCCGTCGCCCGGGCTTCCCGCCTCCTGGTAGCGACGCATGATCTCGATATAGACGTCCTGATCGAATGTGCCGGGCAACCGGTCCCCAGGATTGGGGAGCACGCGCCACCGCCCGCCGGTCTGGCTGGTGAACACTACCGGTGCGTCCTCCGGCGTGTCACTGAGCCGGAAGAGCGGGATCTCTTCGAGCGACCGGTCCAGCGTCACCTTGCGGGGGGCGATACGGCGACGCGGCTGAGGGGTCATGGCACGAGGCGATGCCGGTGCAGCGCGGGCCTGGGGCGCTTGCGATCAGGCAAGCCGAATCACCTGACCGGTGACGGCCCGGGCCGCATCGGAGCAGAGGAACCAGACGGCGTCAGCAACATCCTCCCGTTCGACGTAGTGAGCAGATTCGCCCATGCTGTCGAGGTTGGACGCGGTGCGGATGGCGGCCGGCGCCACGGCATTCGCGCGAACACCGGTTCCCTGCTCCTCCCGCGCCAGGGCCCGCATCATGGTGACCACGGCCGTCTTCGCCGCGGCGTACGCCCAGACGCCCGATACCTGAGCGCCGGGAAGCGCTGCCTCGGAGGCAAAGAAGACGATGGATCCCCGGCCGCGTCGCAGGAGCGGCAGACAGGCACGCGTTGTGGTGTACGCGGTGAGCAGATTGATGCGGCTGAGGCGGTCCCACGTCTCGGGTGTGCTGTCGGCAACCGGCCCGGAACTGGCGAAGCCGCCGGCGAGATTCACGAGCGCGTCGAGCCGGGGACCGTGCTCCGTGGCCACGCGTTGGGTGAGCGTGTCCACCTGTGCGGCGTCGGCGAGGTCGCAGGCGTACGCACTGGCTGCGAATCCCTCGGCGCGAATCGCGTCGGCGCGCGCCTCGACCTCGTCGGCCTTGCGGCTCACCAGCAGCACGTGATGCCCCCGGGCGGCGAAGGTGCGGGCCACCACCTCTCCCACCTGTCCCGCACGACCGACACCGGTGATCAGCGTCAGGCCCTCGGGCATTCTACCGGAACTCCTCGCGTCCGAGCGCAGCCCGCACCGCCTCGCGCATCGCGACGAGTGCGTCGGCATCGGCGGCGGGCGAGTCTCCGCGGACGTGCAACTCGATGCCGTCGCCGACCACGACGCGATGCCACGCCGCGGCGGGCGCGTCGTCGTGTGTCCGTGCGGCCGCATCGGCCCCGACGGCAAGCGCCGGCGCCAACGACGCGGCAACTCGCCGCTCGAGGGCATCCCCCGTGACGTCCTGCATCTCCTGTTTGATCATCTCGAGCGTCGCCCCCTCGCGCTGACGGATCTTGATGGCCAGGAGCTGCAGCAGATGGCGGTAGCCGTAGGTCGCGGCGGTGCCAGCGCCCTGGGGATGATCGAGCAGGCCGCTCGCGACGTAGAAGCGAATGGCGCGAGCACTCGGGGCCGCCCGGGCCGATGCGTTCGTGGGGCGCACCCCTGCCGCGTCAACCAGAGCCGTGGCGTGCGCGGCCAGGCCGCGCGCGTTCCACGGCGCGTGGCGGGAGTGCGCACGCAGCATGTTCACCGGGGTGTCAGACATCGGGCGGGCGAGGGGGGCGGCGGACGGTTGGCATGCGACAACAATAACGAGCGCCGAAGGTGCCGGTGAGGGGTGTCGTCATAGGCGCCAACCGCACCTTGGGTGGTGTGGCACGGCGCCCTGGCGCGGAGACAGGAAAGCAGCAGGAACCGAGTGGGGCGGGTTCCTGCTGCTCTCTCGCGGCGCGCGGACCGACGGCCCGCCGTCTAACGACGGCGCTTCTTTGCCGGTTTCCGAACGACCCGCTTCGTCGCCTTGCGCGCCGGCTTTCTGACCGGCTTTCGGGTTGCCTTCTTTTTCGCTGCCTTCCCGGCGGCCTTCTTCTTCGGTGCTTTACGCGCCGGTGGCTTTCGGAGGGCCTTCCGCTTCGCCGTCTTGCTGGCGGCCTTCTTCGCCGGCTTCCGCTTCACCGCTCTCTTCACGGCCTTCTTTACTGGCTTCTTCTTCGCCGCAGGCTTGGCGGCGCTCTTCTTCGCCGCCGGCTTCACTGCCTTCTTGATCGGCGCCTTCTTGACCGCTGGTTTCGCCGGGGCTTTGACTGCTGCGGGAGCCTTGGGGGGGGCGCCGGAGCGGCCACCGGCTTGGCCGGCGCTTCGCCGGCAGCTGGCTTGGCCGTTGACCCGGACCGGCCGCCGAACGCGTCTTCCTCTTCCTCTCCGGATTCGGCGAACACTTCCGCCTCCTCCTCCTCTTCCTCGGCGTCCTCGGTGCTGTCCCACAAATCGTCGCTGTCGTCCTTGTGGGTCATCCAGCCGCCGTCTTCCTCCTCGTCGTCGTCGTACGACGCTCCACCGCTATAGCCCAGATCTTCCGAATCATCGTCGCGGTCGGAAAACCCGAACCCGTCGTGCAGCTCGTCACCCCGCGGCATTGCCTGCCTCCTCAGTTTGGTCTAGAGATTTCCTGCGCATGCGCAGTCGTTTTCAACTTGATTCGGCAAACAACCGAGCGATTGCGCGCCGGCGCCTGTACCGAGTCGCTCGGCAACCGCCTGTGCGACAACTCCCTAGTACAATCCGGAAGTCGTTCCGTCAAGCGGCCACAAACCAGGTTCTTGAAAGCTGAACGAACTGGAATGCCCGGACGTTGACGAGGACCGCAAGCTCGTGACCGGATCCACGCCCGAATCGGCAATGGGCGGCACGGTGGTCCGGCCGGCGTACCGCCCGGTACTACTCGGCGACGAACTCTACGTTGACGCGGTGCGGAATCACCCCGGCTTCGGCGCCCCGTTCCAGGAGGAGTCGAACCGCCTCGCGGCCCCGATCTCCGTAGTCGAGGGTCCAATCGTTGACGTACATGCCGACAAAGGCATCTGCCTTGGACCGATCGAGCCCACGAGCGAACTTCATCGCGTGGTCGAGCGCTCCGGCTCTATGGTCGAGAGCATACGCTATACTGGCGCGTAAATGGCGCGATACTTTCGCGATAAGTTCATCTCCAAGATCCTTTCTCACGACGTTTCCGCCCAACGGGAGCGGAAGTCCAGTCTCCTGGAACCACCACTCTCCGAGGTCCTGAATCAGATGGAGCCCGCGATCGCCGAAGGTGAGCTGTCCTTCGTGGATCAACAGCCCCACGTCTGCCTTGCCTTCAAGTACGACGTCTTCGATCTGATCGAACGGCGTGGGGAGAGGCTCGAAGTCGGGCTGAAAGAGGCGAAGTGCGAGATAGGCCGTGGTCTTGTAGCCGGGGATGGCGATCCGCTTGCCGCGCAGGTCGTCCCGGGTCATGGGCTGCCGGGCCACGAGGCGGGGACCGTAGCGGTCACCGATGGAAGCGCCGTGCGGAAGGAGCGCGTAGCGATCGGCGAGATAGGCGTAGGCGTGGATGGAAACCGCCGTTACCTCCAACTCGGCGTTCAGCGCGCGCTGATTCAATGACTCGATGTCCTGGAGCTCGTGGACGTAGCTCAGGCCTTCGGTGTCGATCTTGCCCTCGGCCAGCGCGTAGAACATGAACGCGTCGTCCGAGTCGGGACTGTGGGCAACGTGAATGGTACGGGTCATCACCTTGATTGAAGTGGCCGTGGATCAGCGCTTCTTTGCCTGCGCAAGTGCGGCCGTGATCTCGCCTTCGTGCTGCTGGTACTCGGGACGCTTCTTGGCCTGTTCCGCCGGCGCTGCCTTGACCAGTCGATCGAGATACTTCTTCTCGGCGGCGGGCTGATTCAGCGAGCGCGCAGCCTGAGCAGCGAGGATGAGGCCGAGCAGGTGGTTGGGATTCTTTTGGAGAATCGTGTCGGCCTCGGCTGCGGCGAGGGGATAGGCTCCGGTGACTTCGGCAACGCGGCCCAGGTCGTACCGCTCGTCCAGCGTCAACTGTCCGAGATTCTGGTACGCTCCGACGGCCATCGGCGCGAACATCTGGACGGTATCCATGTGTCCGGCTTCATACGCGCTCATGATGCGGTCGTAGAGCCGGCTCGCCTGTTCCTGTGGCGTCATCTGACTGATGTCGGGGGCCGGCCCCATGGGACTCATCGTGGCGCCCGTAGCAGGGGCGCCGCCCGCACTTCCACCGGGACTGGACCCGGACCGCGCGAAGCGCTGGCCGGCGAACATGGCGATCAGCGCCAGGACTGCGATGGCCGCCACCGCCCACGGCAGCGCGTCGCCGCCGCTCTTGCCCGGCGGGGCGCCGGCGGAAGGTGGTGGAGCTGCCGCGGCGGCGGCCGGGGCGCCGGGAAGCGCGACGGGCGTACCGCATTTGTGGCAGAACTTGGCGCCCGACGCGAGTTCCGCACCGCAGGCGCCGCAGGCCACACCGCCGAGCGGTGTGCCGCAGCTGGAACAGAACCGACCGCTGGCCGGCTCTCCGCAATTCGGACAAGGGCTGGTCTTTTCCGATGTAGGTTCGTTCATGGGGTGGAAAGTTAGCGACTGAAGAAGCCGAGGGGAGGGTCGTCTTGCGCAGGCCGCCCTTTGACATTCCAGGGTGCGCAACGGAGCTTCAAGCGCACACGATACGCCGGGTATAGGCCCAGCGTCAGCCCCGGACCCTCATCGCCTCGCATGCCCGCTTCCCGTTCGTTGACACCCAACCTGACCGGTGCTGCCGCGAAGGACGTACTGGCGCTGGCCGAGAAGCTCAATGTGCGGTTCATGCGCCTGCAGTTCACCGACATTCTGGGGGTGAACAAGAACGTCGAGATCCCGTCGTCTCAGTTCGAGAAGGCCCTGGCGGGCGACATCATGTTCGACGGCTCCTCGATCGAAGGATTCGTGCGGATCGAGGAATCGGATATGCTGCTCGCGCCCGACCTGTCCACGTTCGTGGTCTTCCCGTGGACCGACGGCGAGAGCCGCGTCTGTCGCGTGATCTGTGACATCAACCGCCCCGACGGAACGCCCTTCCCCGGTGATCCCCGCGGCGTACTCAAGCGACAGTTGGTGCGCGCGGCCGACATGGGTCTGTCGATGAACGCAGGCATGGAGGCGGAGTTCTTCATGTTCAAACGGGGCCCCGATGGCGAAGCGACCACCCGCACGCACGACGTGGGCAGTTACTTCGACCTGGCCCCCGTGGATCTGGGCGAGGATGCGCGCCGTGCCATTGTCGACACGCTCGAGCGCATGGGCTTCGAGGTCGAGGCGGCGCATCACGAGGTCGCGCACGGCCAACACGAGATCGACTTTCGCTATGCCGACGCTCTGACGACGGCCGACAACATCGCGACCTTCCGATTCGTGGTGAAGTACGTGGCCCAGCAATTCGGATTGTTCGCGTCGTTCATGCCGAAGCCGATCTTTGGACAGAACGGCAGTGGGATGCATACGCATCAATCACTGTTCCGGGGCACCGACAACGCGTTCTGGGATCCGAACGCCGAGTGGGAACTCTCGAAGACGGGGCTCCACTACATCGGCGGGCTGCTGAAGCACGCGCGCGCGTACTGCGCCATCACCAATCCGCTGGTGAATTCCTACAAGCGGCTGGTACCGGGATACGAGGCGCCGGTGAACGTGGCCTGGTCGATGCGCAACCGCTCTCCGATGCTGCGCATTCCGGAGCGCCGAGGATCGGGGACGCGGGTGGAACATCGCGTTCCCGATCCGTCGGCAAATCCATATCTGGCACTCGCCGCGATGCTCGCCGCCGGGCTGGACGGCATCGAGACCGAGGCGGACTGGCGCGAGCCGGTGAACGAGAACATCTGGGAGATGTCGCATCGCGAGAAGCGACGTCTGCGGATCGACGATCTGCCGCACGATCTCAATGAGGCGTGCAACGAATTGGAAAAGAGTCAGGTGATCCGCGAAGCGCTCGGAGACCACGTCACGCAGCACTTCCTGGCGGCCAAGCGTCTCGAATGGCGGCACTACATCTCGCAGGTGAGCCGCTGGGAAGTGGACGAGTACCTGGGCAAGTACTGACCCCTCCGGATTCCCGGTCAGACGAACAACTGATCCAGCGACGGCGCCTGCGCCGTGAAGAACTTGGGGCCGCTCTCGGTGATGTGCAGGCAGTCTTCCAGCCGGATGCCGAACTCGCCGTAGATCGCGATCGTGGGTTCGTCGCTGAAGCACATGCCCGGCTCGATGGGTGTCTTGTTGCCCTTCACGAAGTAGGTCCACTCGTGACCGTCGAGGCCGATGCCGTGGCCCGTGCGGTGCGGCAGTCCGGGCACCTTGTAGCCGGGCCCGAATCCGGCGTCGGTAATGACCTTCCGTGCGGCCGCATCGACGTCCTCGCAGGGCACGCCGATCTGCGCCGCCTTGAATCCCGCGTCCTGGGCGCGGCGTTCGAGGTCCCAGATGTCGCGCTGCCGCTGCGTGGGCGTGCCGTAGACACCAGTGCGGGTGATGTCGGCCGTGTACCCCTCGACCTTCACGCCGTCGTCGATCATCACCACGTCGCCTTCCTTCAGGTGCTGCGGCGTCGCGCTGCCGTGGGGGAACGCCGTGTACTTGCCGAACTGGACGCTCACGTCGCCGTCCGCGCCCAACTTGTTGAATGCGGTGGTGATGTTGCGCGCGAGCTCATCCTGCGACATCCCCTCGCGCAGCGTTTGCCAGGCCGCGTTGTACGCGGTGATCGTGATGTCGTTGGCGTGCTGCATGAGCGCGATCTCGGCCGGCGACTTGATCATCCGGCACCCGGCGGTCACCGGCGTGGCGCTGGCTACCTGCACGTGCGGGGCTTCGAGGTGAATCCCATCCGCGATGAAGAAGCGGACCCGCTCCTCCATGCCCACGCGCCCCGTGGCCACACCGCGATCGCGGAGAATGTCGGCCACCAGCGCGAAGGGGCTCTCGTCCTCCTGCCAGGTGCGGATGTCGGTGCCGAACCGAATGAGCTCCTTCGCCCGCGCTTCCTCGAACGCGGGCGTAACCCAGGCAATCTCGCCCTTACGCGGAATGACGATTCCGAAGGTGCGCTCGCTCAGCCCCCAGCGGACGCCCGTGTAGTAGAACAGACTCGTGCCGCCCTCCATGAAGATCGCGTCGAGATGGTTCGCGGCCATGAGTTCCCGGGCCTTCTCGATACGCGATTCGCGTTCCGCCCCGGCAATCGGCACCGGCGCTGGTCCCAGCGGCTGGAGATCCCGGATGGACGCCGGTACCGGGGCCATACCGTCATCGGCATCGCGCTGCGATGATGCCCCCGCACCGGTCGGCGTGCACCCAATGGCGAGGGCGCCCACGGCGCCGGCGGACGTGGCGATGAAGTGGCGGCGTTTCATGGGAACTCCTGTGGGGGGGCGGAGCGTGGACGCTCCGTCAGGGAAGAATGCAAACGGGAGGCACACAAGAATGTGCCTCCCGTTCCGCGTCCGCCAGCGGCGCGCCGTCAGACGGGGAAGAGCATCTCGCGATACTTGGGCAGCGGCCATTGCTGGTCGCCCACGGCGAGTTCCAGCGCGTCGGAGGCCGCGCGCACCGCCGCCATGGCATCGGCCACGGTGGTCGTGCAGAAGGTGGCTTGCTCGGTCAGCGCGCCGTGCATTTCCTCGGCCTTGTCGACGGCCTTGGACAGCGCGTCGCGCCGGCGAGCCACCGTGCTGATCAGCTTCGAGAGCGCGTTGCCGGCCTGCACCTGCGCGGCCACCGAAATACCGGCCGACTTGGCGTCGGCCGCGGCTCTGGCCAGCGTGCCCGAATAGGCGTAACCCGCGGGTAGCACCATCGTGTCCACCATCTCGCGCGTCGTGTGCGCCTCGATCAGGATGTCCTTCACGTAGCGCTCGAGCCGGACGTGGAATCGCGAATCGAGCTCCTCCTTGGTGAACACACCGAGCGAGGTGAGCAGCTTTCGCGACTTGGCGGTCATGAGCTGGGCCAGCGCCTCGGGCGTGCGGCGGATGTTCGGCAGTCCGCGCTTCGCGGCTTCCTTCACCCACGCCTCGGAGTAGTTGTTGCCCTCGAAGCGGATGTTCTTGGTGGCGCGGAACACCGGGCGCACCACTTTGAGCACCGCGTCGTCCACCTTCTTGGTCTTCTTGAGCTCTGCGCGCAGCGCCACCGTGAGCTCGCCCAGCGCCTCGGCGACGGCGGCGTTGAGCAGGCACACCGGGAAGGCGATCGATGCCGACGAACCAACGGCACGGAACTCGAACTTGTTCCCCGTGAACGCGAAGGGCGACGTGCGGTTGCGGTCGGTGTTGTCCTTCTCGATGTCGGGCAGTTTGGCCACCCCCAGCTTGATCATCGCCTGCTCGGCACTGCCCACCGTCTTGCCGTCGGCGATGCTCTCGATTACGTGGGTGAGCGTACGGCCCATGAAGATGCTGATGATGGCCGGCGGCGCCTCGTTGGCCCCCAGTCGGTGCTCGTTGCCCGACGACGCAATGCCGGCGCGCAGGAGTCCGGCGTGCCGGTGCACACCCTGCAGGACTGCCGCCAGGAAGAGCAGGAAGCGCACGTTCTGGTGCGGCGTGTTCCCCGGCTTGAGCAGGTTGAAGCTGTCCAGCTCCGGGCGGTCCGAGGTGATGGACATCGACCAGTTGCAGTGCTTGCCCGAGCCGTTGATGCCGGCGAAGGGCTTCTCGTTGAGCAGCGCGTGCAGGCCGTGGCGGAGCGCGACCTTTCGCAGCGTGGCCATGACGAGCTGGTTGTGATCCACCGCAATGTCCGTCTCCTCGAACATCGGCGCCATCTCGTACTGCGAGGGCGCGACCTCGTTGTGCCGCGTGACGATCGGCACGCCGAGCTTGTAGAGCTCGTGCTCCACTTCGGCGATGCAAGCCTGGATGCGCTCCGGAATGCCGGCGAAGTAGTGATCCTCGAGCTGCTGTCCGCGCGGCGGGGGCGCGCCGAGCAGCGTGCGGCCCGACATCACCAGATCGGGCCGTAGCGCGTAGAAGCTGCGATCGATCAGGAAGTATTCCTGCTCGGGTCCGAGCGTGGTGTACACGCGCTGCACGCCCTTGTCGCCGAGTAGCGACAGCAGTTCGATGGCCTTCTCCGACAGGACATCGGAACTGCGGAGCAGGGGCGTCATCTCATCGAGCGCTTCACCGTTGTAGCCGATGAACACCGAGGGAATGCACAGGGTGCGCACACCGCCCGACTCGACGATGAATACCGGGCTCGCCGGATTCCACGCCGTGTAGCCGCGCGCCTCCCAAGTGGCACGCAGGCCGCCCGACGGGAAGCTCGAGGCGTCGGGTTCGCTCTGGATCAGCTGGGCACCGCTGAACTTCTCCATCGGCTGCCGCTGCTCGTCGAACGTCAGGAAGGCGTCGTGCTTCTCGGCGGTCAGTCCCGTTTGTGGTTGGAACCAGTGTGTGAAATGGGTCACTCCATGTGAGATCGCCCAATCCTTGATCACCTGGGCGACCGTGGGCGCGATTTCGAGGTCGAGCTTGTTCCCGAGACGGACCGACGCGACGAGCTTCTCGTAGATCGACTTGGGAAGCTTCTCCCGCATCTGACGGGCGCCGAAGGTGTTGACGCCGAAGTATGCAGACGTCGGAGCAGGGTATGGCGACTTCGGAAGCAACGGGACGCGGCCAACGACATCGCGGAGCGCGGCAGCGCGGCCTGACGAGGATGACGAATTGGGCATGGACGGACGGCTCGGAGATCCTGAGGTTTGATTGGCGTTTCGCGAATTGTGCAAATTATGCAGCAATCTTGCAGCATGTCCCGAATCGCGGACCGCAAAATGTACCGACTGTGCTATCAATCGTGCAATAGACGCACGAATGGATGCTCAATCCTCTCATCCGGATCCATCGTCATCATCCCTGCACCGGCCCAGTGACCAGCGGCAGGGCGACGGTTTCCTTGGTGCTTCGAAGCACGATCGTCGTACGGGTCCTGACCACCCCCGGAATCGCCCGGATCTCGTCATCGACCAGCCGCTCCAGATCGGACGTGCCCCGGCAGCGGACCTTCAATAGGTAGTCATCGTCTCCCGAAACGTGATGGCACTCTTGGACTTCGGAGAGAGAGGACACGCGTTCGAGGAAGGGTTCCCGGTGCTTCGGGCGCTCCAGGCTCACCGCTACGAAGGCCGCGACGTGCAGACCTACCGAGTCGGGATCGATAAGGGCCGCGTAGCCATGCACGACGCCCTGCTCCTCGAGGCGGCGAATTCGTTCTGCGGCGGCCTGGGCCGTGATTCCGAGAATCTCCCCGAGGTGCTTCCAGCTGTCACGGCCGAACTGCTGAAGCCTGGACAGTGCTTTGTAATCAAGTGCGTCCATGCCATCTGTGCTTTGGAAGTGAAAGCAATAATAGACAAGTGACACTGAAAAAGCGATCAGACTCGCCTTCCGTCCGAGCTCCGCGGAATGCTGAATCCGGCGGTTCGATGCCTATTCCAGTCGCTTCAGGTCTCGAAGCTGCGGCACCGTCCTCGATACCACTCCCACCACTCCCAGTGAAGCCAATCCTCCCAAAATGACGGCCGTTACCGTGCCGAGGAGACGAGCGGTGACGCCGGACTCGAAGGCGCCGAGCTCATTGGATGATCCGACGAAGATGGCGTTCACGGCGGATATCCGACCGAGCATCTCCGGGGGCGACATCAATTGGATCAGCGTCGACCGCACGACCACGCTCACGTTGTCGGCCATGCCGCTCACCGCGAGCAGGGCGAACGACAGGACCACGCTCCGGGACAGCCCGAATCCGACGATGGCAATGGCAAACGTCGCCACCGCGAACAGCATGGCACGCCCGGCGCGTTCCATGGGTCGGCGGTGCGCCAGGTAGACCGACATGAGGACGGCGCCAACCGCCGGGGCGGCGCGGAGAATGCCCAGGCCTTCGGGACCGACGTGGAGAATATCCGAGGCGAATACCGGAAGTAGCGCTTCGGCGCCCCCGAGGAGAACGGAAAAGAGGTCGAGGGTGAGGGCCCCGAGAATGACGGGCGTGCGAAAGACGAATCGGATTCCCGTCCGGAGACTCCGGGCCAGCGGCTCACGGTTGGCGCCGGTGGCGGACGGCGTATAACGGATGGCCGCGAAGCAGATGAACGCCACGAGCATGCACATCGTGTCGGCCTCGTACGCCACGGTCGCCGTGGAAAAGCCGTAAAGCAGCCCGCCGATGGCGGGACCGGCGACCGATGCGGTCTGCCATGATGAACTCCGCCAGGCGGCGGCGTTGGCGTACGAAGAGCGCGGAATGATCTCGGCGAGCAGCGCCGCCCTGGCCGGGTTGAGGAAGGCGCGGGCGATGCCGCTCACGAAGATCACGGCATAGAAGGGCCAGGCGCCGGGGAGGGCGAGGATCCACGGGTTGAGGCTGAATACGACGAAGCTCGCCGAACAGGCGAGCATCGCGGCCAGCGAGAGTAGCGTGATGGTGCGTCGATTGAGCCGGTCGGCCGTATGGCCGGCGGGCAGTGAGATGCTCAGGAAGGGAAGCGCCTCGGCGAGCCCGATGAGGCCGAGGGAGAGAGGGTCGTGCGTGATCGCGTAGATCTGCCAGCCGACGACGATGCCCTGGATCTGCGTGGCCATGGTCATCGTGAACACGCTCACGACGAACCACCGGAAGTTGGGTACGCGGAGGGATGCGTACGGATCGTGGGAGGGTGGCCGCAGGGGCGGCGGCACCGGGTCGGGTGGCGGGGTGAATGCGGGCATGGCCGGGCGGAGATTAACGGATGCCGACGTTCAACGACAGCAATCCGGCGTGCGGCCCCGGGTTGCCCGGACGGCGGATCGTCCTTGAGGGGGTGTGGGCCGACCGCTAAGTTGCACTGCCTGTGGCGCGGTAGCCAAGTGGTAAGGCGGCGGTCTGCAAAACCGCTATTCGCGGGTTCGATTCCCGCCCGCGCCTCTCATCCCTCCTCCGCACGAGAGCCCCACTCCCGATATCGACGCCCCACCGTCCTCGTGGGGCGTCGTTCCTTTCGTCGCGGCGCCTCCACCTCCCGCCCGGAGCCAACCGTGTCCGAACCCGTCCATCCCAACGCCACGCCGCGCCGCGCGTTCCTGGGACAGCTGGCCACCGTTGCGGCGGGCGTCGCGGCGTCTGCCTGTGCGAGCGGAGGCGCCGCCACGGGCCTGGCTGCGTCCACACCAACGCCGACTCCCGCACCCGCTCCGGCGGCGGACATCCCGAAACTCCCGCCGGCTCCTCCGATGCCCGCTCTCGAGTTCGACGATGCGTGGGCGTCGCGTCTCACCGGCCGACACCGCGCGGTGTTCGATTCGCCGGCCATCGAAGACGGGACGGCCGTGTTCAACGCCTACACGTACATGCAGGGCTTCAAGGACATGTACAAGGTGCAGGACGCCGATGTGAACGCGGTGATCGTCATGCGCCACATGGCCATCCCGATGGTGTTCGACGACGCGGTCTGGGCGCGCTACCAGCTCGGCAAGTACACCAAGATCAAGGAGCCCGGCTCCGAGAACTGGGTGACGCGGAATCCGTTCTGGAAAGCCCTGCCCGACGACACGGCCGGCGCCGGCTTCACCCTCGATGCGCTGCAGGCGCGTGGGGTGGTGCTGCTTGGTTGCGCACTCGCCACGCGCGGGTTTGCCGGTATCCTGGCCGGACAGACGAACGACCACGCGGACGCCGTGTTCGACGAACTGCGCCGTCACCTGATTCCGGGGCTGCAGCTCCAGCCGTCGGGCATCTTCGCGGTGGTGCGTGCGCAGGAAGCGGGCTGCCACTACATGCGCTCTACCTGAGACGTGCGAACCGGGCGAACGGGGGCTGGCGTCCCCGTGGCACGGCCGCCTCGAGTGACGGGGCGGCCGTGTTTCGTCGTGCGAGCCGGCGGCGTCGGCGCCGCTCCCCTTGACGTTCTACAAGGCGGCGCCTAGGGTTTCCCTGTCGAACGTCTAGGGGAAATGCAACATGGCAGCGTCTAATGCCGACGTCCTGCAAGGGACGCTCGATCTGTTGATTCTGAAGGCGCTCTCGGTGGAGCCGATGCACGGATGGGGCGTGGCCCAGCGCATCCAGCAGATCTCGCGCGACGTGCTGCAGGTGAATCAGGGATCCCTGTACCCGGCACTGCACCGTCTGGAATACCGCGGCTGGATTGCCGCGTCGTGGGGGGCCAGCGAAAACAATCGCCGGGCCAAGTTCTATCGCCTCACGGCCACCGGGCGCAGGCAGCTGCAGACCGAACTCGCCACGTGGCGGCGCTTCTCCACCGCCATAGAGCTGGTGCTGGCCATTCAGTAGCCAGAGGGGACAATGGACAGGATTCGCGGATTGTGGATGCGGTTGCGCGCGCTCTGGCGGCGGAGCAGAGCGGAACAGGAACTCTCCGAGGAACTGCGCTTTCACGTGGAGATGGAAGCGGCGGCCGGGAGGGCACGTGGGCTGAGTCCGGAAGAAGCCCGGCGTCGCGCGCTCGTGCAGTTCGGGGGCGTCGAACGATTTCGCGAGGAGGCGCGCGACCAGCGGCGCGTCAACTGGTGGGACGAGTTACGGAGCGACGTGAGGCACGGGTGGCGGCTGCTCGCTTCGCACCCGGTTTTCGCCGCCACCGCCATTCTGACGCTGGCCCTGGGCACCGGTGCGAACACCGCGATCTTCAGCGTCGTCGACACCGTGCTGCTGCAGCCGTCGCCGTTCCATGATCCCGATCGTCTGGTAATGGTGTGGGAAACCGACCGCGGAAGCGGGACACAGCACGAGCCGGCCTCGTGGCCCGACGTCGTGGACTTCCGGTCGCGCAGTCACACGCTGTCGTCGATCGGGAGCGTGATGGGCGCCGATGTCACGATCACCGGCGACGGCGATCCGCTGCGCGTCGCCGCGCTCGACGTGACGCCGAACCTCCTGTCGATGCTGGGCGTGGCGCCGATCGCCGGCCGGCTGTTCCGGTCAGACGAGGGGGCGACGGGCGGCCCTCAGGTGGCGGTTCTGGGCGCGGGTTTCTGGCGGTCCCACTACAACGGCGACCGCGGGGTGATCGGTCGCACGATCAGCGTGGACGGCAAGCCGACGACCATCGTCGGTGTCGTTCCGACGTCGGCGGACCTCGGGATCCGGCAGGTGCACGAACGGGCCGACTACGCGGCAACATTCAGCGGCGAGCACGTGGACCTCTGGGTTGCCCTCCAGCCGTCGCCGGCGGTCTTCGGTCGCCAGACGCACCCATTCCTCACCCTCGGCCGCCTGGCGCCCGGCGCAACGCTGAGCACCGCGCAGAAGGAGATGGCGTCGATCAGCGCGGATCTGGAGCATCAATATCAGGTGAACGCGAATCGCGGCGTGAACCTCGAGCGCTACGGCGATGTCGTGTTCGGCGGCATTCGCCCGGCGCTCCTCATGTTGGTGGGGGCGGTCATCCTGGTCCTGTTGGTGACCTGCGCCAACGTGGCTAACCTGCTTCTGGCGCGCACCGCAACCCGTGCCCGAGAAGTAGCCCTGCGGCGGGCGCTCGGCGCCGGGCCGGGCCGGCTGCACCGGCAGTTCCTCGCCGAGTCGCTGCTGCTCGTCCTGCTCGGGAGCGCGGCGGGTGTGGGCCTCGCCGTTCTGGGGCTGCGGTCTCTGGTATTACTGGCGCCGGCCGACATTCCGCGTCTCGACGGCGTGGCCGTGAATGGGACGGTGCTCGCGTACGCGACCGGCCTTTCCGCACTCGTCGCCCTCGTATTCGGGATGCTGCCGGCACTGCAGACACGGCGTATCGACATCCAGCAGGCGCTCAAGGCCCACGGGGCGGGGCGGGTGTCGGGAAGCCGCGGTACCCGGCGGTTCCGGTCGGCGCTGGTGGTGAGCGAAGTGGCGGCGGCGGTGCTGCTGGTGGTTGGGGCCGGCCTCCTGACGCGGAGTCTGTGGCAGCTACAGATGTCAATCCCGGCTTCGACGCGGCCGCGTGCTGAAGGTCCAGTATCAGTTACCGGGCACGCGGTATCCGATCGACTACCGCAAGTATCCGGATGCGCCGGCCATTCAGTCGTTCAACAGCCGGTTGCTCGCCGCCGTTCGGGGAATTCCCGGTGTGGAGTCAGCGGCAATGGCTGGCGGGTCGCCGCTGGATCCGGGGTTCACCAACTCGTGGCAGATCGTCGGCCGCGAGGAGGCGTCGGCCAAGTTCCCCGAGATCAGGACGAGGTTCCTGACCCCGGGCTATCTGAAGACGCTCGGCGTGCCATTGCTCGAGGGTCGCGGCATCGAGGCGGCGGACGGCGTCCACGCTCCGCAGGTCGTAGTGATCAATCACACGGCGGCGCAACGCTACTTCCCGCATGGGGCGGTGGGCCAGGAAGTGCGGTGGTGGGGTATCACGCGGCGGATCGTCGGCGTCATCGGCGACGAGAAGTTTCGCGGCATCGACGCGCCCACCGACCCGGCGGCCTATGCGCCGATGGCCCAGGCGCCGCTGCAGACCGTGACGTTGGTGGCGCGGACGACCGGTTCCGATCCCACGGTCGTGGCCGGTGCCATCCGACGGGCGGTCCGCGCTATCGATCCACAGATCGCGATCTACGGCGTTGAGCCGTTGCAGCGCACCGAGTCCGCGAGCATCGCCGGGCCGCGCTTCAACGCGATACTGCTGGTGCTGTTTGCCGGCCTGGCCATCGTGTTGGCCGTGGTCGGCGTGCACGGGGTGCTGAGCTACGCGGTCACCGAGCGGGCGCCCGAAATGGGGATACGGATGGCGCTGGGCGCGAGTCGCCAACGCGTGATGCGGACGGTGGTCGGCGAGGGCATGGTGCTGGCCGGCGTGGGCGTGGCGGCCGGACTCGCGGTGGCGTTCGTGGGATCGCGCGTGCTGTCGTCGTTGCTGTTCGGGGTGACGGCCACCGACCCGGTGACGTTCACCGTCGTACCGCTGGTCGTGCTGCTCACGGCTGCGGCGGCCAGTCTGCTGCCGGCGCTTCGAGCCACGCGAGTGGATCCGATGCAGGTGTTGCGGGCGGACTAGGTCGTGGGGTGCTCGAGTCCGCAGGACGATCTTCCGGCAGACATCACTCCTCGGTGAGCTGAACGCGGCGCGACATGCCGATGATAGACTGGAACAGGGAGCGCACATCATCCTCAGGCGCACCTTCTTCTCGTGCGACCTCGCTCACCCGGCGGATCACGGCGGCCTCGCGATCCGGATCGAGTGCCGGAAGCCCGGCGGCGCGTTTGACCACACCGACCCGGCGTGCCAGTCCGACGCGACTTGCGATCAACCTGATCAGATCGCGATCAACCTGCTCGATCTCAAGCCGGAGTCTGGCGAGTTCTTCGTTGTCATGGTCCGGCGTACTGGTCGTTGGGCTCATGCGGCGGCCTCCGTGGCAGCGACCGGAGAATTGATGGTGGAGGAGAATCCCCGATTGAGCAACTGGGGACGCCGAGTCCGAGACACCCCGGCACGCGATGCAACCTCGCTCATTCTACGGGAGCCGCCCCGCGTTCCAGGTCAACCCCGCGTAGAGCGCCGGCGGCTGTGGGCCGGCCACGTTGACGATGAGTCCGAGATCGGCGACGAACCACGGATGGACCGCCCAAGTCGGTCCGGTCAGGAACCCAACCGAGGGCGCCGGGGTGCCGGTGAACGCCGGGTAGCCGAAGATCTCCGCCGCCCACGCCCATGGTCCGTCGATCGTGGTCCCGGTGGAAACGGTCCAGAGCGCGCTGCTGGTGTTATCTCCGCGCCGCGTCGTTCCGACGTTCACATCGAGCGCAACGGGACCGATCACGTGACTGGAAATGACGAGGAACGAAGCATCGGTCGTGCCCGTTCCCGTGCCCCGGTTCACCGATCCGGTGGGGAACTTGAGGGACGGTTGAACGGCGAACTCGCCCAACAGGGGCAGGTCGTCCGCCAGCCGCCATTTGACACCAATGCCGGCGTCACCGAGGCCCAGCGACTGGCGGCCCGATGGGCGGACGGTGGTGAGCGTGACGTCGAACTGGACACGCGGCGCGACCCCGAACTTGAGGAGGGTCGGCGTGCTCACCATCGAGACCCCGGGGGAGACGCGATCGCGCTCGATACCGGTCTCGACCTCGAACCAGCCGGGGGCCACGGTGCCAGCATGGGTGGCCACGGTGGGACGTTCGGGTTGGGCGGCATGTGGGTCATGTGTCTCCTGCGCGCGGACCGGCGCCGCCGCGCCGACAAAGGCGCCGGCGACGAACAGCCCGATCGCCACATGAGGTTGCGCTCGCATGGAGAAACTCATCGCTGCCTGAAGATGTCCTTGGGGATCATGACGTGCACGCCGAGCGTGCCGTCCACGAGTTCGGTGATGTCGACGTCGGAGGAGACGCTGACCAGCATGTACGCGTCGTCGCGCGACAGTCCCTTCTGTGTGACGAGGAAGTCGATGGCCTGGCGGATCGCATTCTTGGTGGCGACGACGAGGTTGCTGTCGATACCCATCGTGATGTAGTGCGTGGGGGTCTCGGCGCGCGGCCAGTCGAGGTGCAGGTCCTTGCGGACGACGATCTGGAAGCGCCCCATCAGCGAAGTCTCGAGCGCGGTGATGTCGACCTCACCGTTGCCCTGTCCGGCGTGGCCGTCGCCGATTTCGAGCAACGCGCCCTTGGTCCACACCGGGATATACAAGGTCGTACCGGCCACGAGATCCTTGTCGTCGAGGTTGCCGGCGAAGATGCCGGGCGGGGCGCTGCTCACGCGGCCCATCGCGGCCGGGGGGGCGTCGCCGATGCTGCCGAAGAACGGGTGCAGGGGGATATCGATGCCGGGCGCGAAGTGGGCCACCATCTTCTCGCTGTCGAGCGGAATGATCTTCATTCGCGAGTAGTGAAAGTCCTCGGGCAGATAGCCGCTCCGCGGACCGAACGCGTTATAGGCGTACGGAATGGAGAGATCGATCTTCTCGATCCGCACCTCGAGCACGTCCCCGGAGTCGGCGCCCTCCACGAAGATGGGTCCGGTGAGGATGTGCCCGCCGGGGCCCCGGTCCTTCACGCTATCCACGACGTCGCGCAGCGACTGCTGGACCTCGGCGGGGGGCACACCGGCGCCTTCCAGCCGCCGCGGCGTCGATGTGATGAGGGTGCCGACTTCGATCTCGTCGCCCGACTTGATGCGAAGCACGGGCTTGGCCTGCGACCAGTAGTAGCCGTACGCCACCGTCTGCGGGGTGGGCATGAGGTGGTACAGATGCCCCGGCGGGGGTGGGGTGGGGTTTCTGCCCATCTGGGCCCGGGCCGGGGAGGCCGAGAGGGCGAGCGGTCCGGCGATGGCGCAGGCGGCGGCGATGGCGCGGGAACGGGTGGCGGGGCGAAGAGGCTTCACGTGGGGCTCCTGCAGAGGGCGGGCGGGTACGAAGGGGTGGGGCGCAAGTGGCGCGTTGGGGGCGGGGTTGTGGATCGCGCTACGCGCCGGGCGAACGTATTTTGCACTCACACACCAACACGGGCCAGAGGAATGGGAAAGGAATCGGCATGGACGAAGCTGGCGACGTACCCCTCGGCGCTGGAAGCGGACCTGGTGGTTTCGCGCCTCGAGGGTGCGGAGATTCCCGCCGTCTCTCGGGGCAACGATATCGTCGGCATCTTCGGACCGGGCTTTCAGGGGGTCACCGCGAAGGGTGTGGACGTGCTCGTGCCCGAGGCGGCACTGGCCGACGCCCGCGAGCTGTTGGAGCTCGACAACGAGGAGTAGCCGGTCCCGCATTCAGCGACACGCGAAACCGCCGGACGCAGACGCGCCCGGCGGTTCTCTATTGCATGGCCTTTCGCCGGCGGCTACGGGGGCAGGAGGGCGTGATTGGGCTCGTTCATTCCGCGATGGCAGGTCACGCACTCGATGTGCGGCCAGGTACCGCGGCGGTTCTTGAGTTGCGGCAGATATGCGGGCGAATCGTTGAGCGAGTCTTCCATCGCGATCATGATACGCGTCGTATGCTTCTCTTTGCGCTCGTCACTGGCGAAGTCATCGCGCTCGTGGCAGAAGTTGCAGCTCCGGCCGATCGCCTTCGCGTAGTCATTGTTCATCGTTTCAATGAACTTTCCGGCCGGCATGTCCTCGAGGAGCTTCACGTTCTTGAAGACCTTGCCCGCCGGCTCGTTCTCGCGGCCGGCAATGGTCGCCATCAATGAATCGGCAAGCCGCTGACGGTCGGCGTTGATCGAATCGCGTCGCGCGGCGCGTTGCTCAGGGGTGAGGGGGACACGCCGCCGGAAACCGCCCGGGAACTCCCCTCGCCCGCGGGGCGGACCTTCCGCGCCTCGCTGCGCCGCCGCGCCGGTACCAAGTGCCGCCGGAGCCGGCGCAGGGGAAGGCGCCGGCCCCGAGGAACGACAGGAGAGTCCAACCAGCAGCAGACACGGGATTGCGCGACGAACAGCTCGATGCATGACACTCCTCGGAGGTGGGGATGGGTTGGCCGTCCGCGGTCGGCGCCGACGTGGGATCACGATGTGGCTGCCCGCGAGCCGGGCCCAGAACGATGCAGCGGGTATGTTGGGAAGAGCCCGCCGGTACGATCCGTACCGGCGGGCTCTTCGTCACATCCCGTGATACGAACTACTTCTTGTCATGGTCTCCGGTATCGACGCCGAACCCGCCTTCGGTCTCCGGGGCCGTGGCGGTCCGTTCGACTCGCAGGACCTGCTGTTGCGTCTGTCCGTCGACGGTGATCGACACCATGTAATCCCCGGCGCCAACCGTCTGGCCACCACCGCGTCCGAAGCCGAAGCCACGGCGCGAGATTCCGAAGATCTCCGCGATCTGCCGGAACCCACCGGGGAACGCCTCCATCACGTTCGGCGCGCCGCCACCGCGACCGCCGCGGCCACCGCGAGCGCCACCGGGTACGGGACCTTCGGCGGGACGAGCCACGAACCCGGCTTCGGCACCACCGCGTCCACCCCGGCCACCGCGACCGCCCCGACCGAAGAGCGCGGCGACGTCGCCGGTCTTGGCCACGCGCCGCAGTTGGGCGATGACGGCCGTGTCCATACCTGCCTTCGACAGCGAGTCGATGACGTGCTCGGTCTTCCGCGCCTGCAGGATGCTGTCGCGCAACTGGGACGGTGAGAGCTTGGGTGCCGCCGCCCGGTTGCTCGACTGGTAGTTCCAGGTCACGGTGTGGATGCCGGCGGCGCCCGGGCCGCTCAGGTTGCCCAGCGTATCCCCCGCCACGTCGGTGATGATCACGTGGACCTGACCGCGGACTCTGCTCGCCAGGCGATAACTGATGTTGGCACCGTAGGCCGGGCTCGGGGCCTCGAAGACCTTCTGGGCCTGGCCGTTGGCCGAGGCCCCAACGGCCGGTCCCTGGCCGTACTGGTACGCGGTGACCGGCTTGAACAGATGCACGTTCGCGGCAAGCACCTTGGCGTCGAGTTGCTCGAGCGGTGCGATGCTGGCGATCCAGATGCCGCGACCGAAGGTGGCCGCGATCAGGTCGTGATCGCGCGGTTGGATCTTGAGGTCGTACACCGGCACGGTCGGCAGACCGGACATGAACCGCGACCAATGGGCGCCGCGGTCGATGGAGGCATACGCGGCATTCGACGTGCCGACGAACAGCAGGTCGCGGTTGAACGGATCCTCGCGGATCACGTGGACGTAGTCCGTTCCGCCCGTGGGCAGATCGCTGGCGATCGAATGGAAGGTCTTGCCGCCGTCGTTCGTGGCGTAGACGTACACGCCGAAATCGTTGTTGCGATGGTTGTCGAACGAGACGTAGAAGGTGTTCGTGTCGAAGTGCGACGGCTCGATGCGGCTGACGTACGTGCCGGCCGGGACGCCGGGGAAGCGTCCATTGAGCTTCTCCCACGTGGCGCCGTCATTGTGCGTCATCCAGACGTTGCCGTCGTCCGTGCCGGCGTACAGCCAGCCCGGCCGCAGGTACGACTCGGCGAGCGAGACGATCGTGCAGTAATTCTCGGCGCCGGTGGCGTCGTTGGTGATCCCGCCCGTGGTGACGAGGCTGACGTGGATCTTGGCCGTGTCCGCCGTCGAGAGGTCGGGCGAGATCGGATAGAGATCATCGCCGCGGTTCATCGACTTGAGTACGCGGTTACCCGCCATGTAGAACACTTGCGGGTTGAAGTTGGAGATGAAGAACGGCGTCTCCCAGTTGTAGCGCATGTCGAGCGCGATCGAGTCGGCCTTCTGCGCAGTGCGAAGCGCCGCGATCTCGCGCTTCTGGGCTGACGTTTCGGCCTTCGTGGTGTCGCCGCGGATGGTGAGGATGGAGTCCTCGTACATGCGGTACGACTCCTGCCACGTGGGCTTGTTCATGCGGCCCGTCTCGCCCGTCTTCAGGTTGCGGCGCACGACGCCGCCTTCCTGCGACTCGCCCCACACGATGTTCGGGTCGGTGGGATCCTGTGCCGTGTAGAATCCGTCGCCGCCCGAGATGGTGAACCAGTAGGCGTTGGTCACCGGCCCCTGCTTTCGCGCGCTCGGCCCGCACCAGCCGCCGTTGTCCTGGGCGCCGGCGCAGACGTTGTACGGCGTGGCGAAGTCATAGCTCACGTCGTAGAACTGGGCGATCGGAATGATGTTCAGATAGTCGAAGTTGCCGCCGCGGTCCCAGGTCTGGGCCACGCCGCCGTCATTGCCGATCAGCCAGTGCTGACCGTCGTTGGGATCGATCCAGATGGCGTGGTCGTCCACATGCACGTCGCCCGTCGCGGTGCGGGCCGTCTTGCCGCCATCATCCGAGAACAGGAACGGTGTCGAGGAGAAGTAGACGCGATCGGGGTTGGCCGGATCGACATCGACGCGGGAATAGTAGAACGGCCGGGTATCCTGGTCGTTCATCCAGCGCCAGGTCTTGCCGCCGTCGTCGGAGCGGTAGAGGCCGCTCAGCAGCCGCTGGGCTTCTGGCTTCTTCGGCTCGGGGCCGATCGAGTCGCTGGCCGGCGCGAGCACCGCGTGGTTCTTGCCCCGCAGCGAGTCGGCTTCCACGAGCGCGTACACGATGTTGGGATTGCTTCGCGAGAAGGCGGTCGTGATGCGGCCCTTCTCGGTGGATGGGAAGCCGCCGCCCTTCACTTCGGTCCAGGTGGCGCCGGCATCGGTGCTGTGCCAGAGTCCCGATCCCGGTCCGCCGGACTTGAGGAAGTAGGGACCGCGAATGCGCTGCCAACTCGAGGCGAAGATGTTGTTGGGGTTCGACGGGTCGATCTTGACGTCCACGAACCCAGCCTGATCGCTGATGTACTTGATGCGCTTCCACGAGTTGCCGCCATCCGTGGTCTTGTACAGACCGCGCTCGCCCTTCGTGTCCCAGGCATGCCCGAGTTCGGCGACGTAGACGACGTTGGCATTGGTCGGGTCGATGGCGATGTTGCCGATCATCTGCCCGTCCTTCAGCCCCATGAGCTTCCAGGTGAGACCGCCGTCCGTGGACTTGTAGACGCCGTCGCCGGGCTCGATGGTATTGCGGCTATTCGGATCACCGGTACCCACCCACACCACATTCGTGTCCGACGCGGCAACGGCGAGGGCGCCGATCGACGCCACGGGTTCGTTGGTGAACAGCGGACGGAAGGTGGTGCCGTCGTTGGTCGTCTTCCACACGCCGCCGCCAGCCGCGCCGACGTAGAACGTCTTGGAAGGAAATCCAATGCCGGCAATGGCATTGACGCGGCCGTCGAAGTTCGCCGGTCCGAGGTTGCGCCAGCGCAGGCCGGCGGTGACTGAGGAGTCCAGACTCTGGGCCGCCAGGGTTGGTGCGGCGGCGATCAGGGCTCCGGCGAGGAAGGGGAGGAGCCGGTAGCGATGCATGGGAATTCCCGTGAAGGTACGAGGGAGTGCTCGGCAATGCCGAGCCGCGCCGGCCCGGAAAGGGCCAGCGCCTGAGACGACAATACCATATACGCCACGGGCTTCGCGAATGTTGAGGGGTCTCCGGGTGCGATGCGGAGTGGCGCCCGTGGCCATTCGGTGCCCTCTCTATAGTTGCATTCGTCATCACAAAGGGCCGGTGTCCGGCCCCTTGTGATTCCTTTATCGTGGGGCCGCCGGATGCCGTCGCGCCGGCCACCCCGTGGCCCATCCCCCTGCTGGAGGCTCCGCCATGTCCCTCGGCGACTTCATCAAGAAGCAGTTCATCGACGTCATCCAATGGACGGAGGACGGCGATGGGACGCTCGCCTATCGCTATCCAATGCGCGACATGGAGATTCAGTACGGCGCGCAACTCACCGTACGCGAGTCGCAGATGGCGCTGTTCGTGAACGAGGGCAAGGCAGCGGATACGTTCGCGCCGGGACTATACAAGCTGGAGACGCGGACCCTGCCGGTGCTCACGAACCTGATGAACTGGGACAAGCTGTTCAAGTCGCCGTTCAAGTCGGACGTGTACTTCTTCTCCACGCGGGTGCAGACGGACCAGAAGTGGGGCACGCAGCAGCCGATCACGATTCGCGACAAGGACTTCGGCATGGTGCGTCTGCGCGGGTTCGGCATCTACACCTATCACCTCACCGAGCCACTCAAGTTCCACCAGAAAGTGAGCGGCACACGCGAATTGTACGTGGTGAACGACCTGGAAGGGCAACTGCGCAATACGATCCTGGGTCGGTTCGCGGACGCATTCGCCAACAGCGGGGTGCCATTTCTCGACATGGCGGCCAACCAGGGCGCGCTGGCCACCAAGCTCATGCAGACGCTGGCGCCGGCCTTCGCCGACTACGGGCTCACGCTCGACTCGTTCGTCGTGGAGAGTCTGTCACTCCCCGACGAACTGCAGAAGAAGCTCGACGAGCGCATCAGCATGAACATGATCGGCAACATGCAGCAGTACACACAGTATGAGATCGCGCAGTCGATGCCGATCGCCGCGGCCAACGAAGGCGGCGGGGGGGCCGGCATGGGCGCCGGGCTCGGCGCCGGGATGGCAATGGGAAAGGCGATGGCTGACGCGGTGACCGGAGGAGCAGCCCCGGCGCCGAGTGCGCCTGCGCCTGCGGCCGCCGCCGCGGGCGGCACAGCGTCCGAAACCAAGTTCTGTATCGCCTGCGGCAAGCCGATTCCGCGGAGTTCCAAGTTCTGCCCGGAATGCGGAGGGGCGCAGAGCTGACGCACATTCACCGCGCCACGGCGAGCCCGATCGCCCGATGACGGAGCCCACGGCGGCCTGCCCGAACTGCGGCAGCACGATCCGCTTCGACTGGTCGCACGCCGTGCAGACCAGTTGTCCGTTCTGTCATTCCGTGATCGTCCGCGGCGACGTGGATCTGAAGACGGTGGGCTCGGTCGGCGATCTTCCCGCCACGAGCTCACCCCTCCAGATCGGCACCACGGGCCGCTTCCAGCGTCGCCGGTTTGCGGTCGTCGGGCGCGTGGTCTACGAGTATGACCGCGGGTCGTGGAACAGCTGGCATGTGCGGCTGGACGACGGGGCGACCGGCTGGATCAGCGATGCACGCGGGGAGTACGCCTTCTCCGTGGAAGCGGGCGGCGGAGATATTCCGTCGCTCGACCAGCTCCACATCGGCGGCAACTTCGTGTGGGACCATCGCATCTACAAGCTGATGGGGGTGACGAACGTCCGGTATCGCGCCGCCGAGGGTGAATTGCCGTTCACCACGTGGGATCGGCACGCGGGGACGCTGGCCGATCTGGATGCCACCGACGGCCACATTGCGACCATCGACTATCGCGATCATCCGCCGGCGCTTCAGCTGGGCGAGTGGACCAGATTCGACGACCTCCACCTCACGCAACTTCGGGAGATCGATGGATGGCCGCTCCCCGAGTAAGCGGGCTCGCATGCCCGAACTGCGGGGCCGCGATCACCATTCGCGCCGTGCAGCAGACGCAGACGGTCGTGTGCCCGTCGTGCCACGCGGTGCTCGACTCGCGGGACCAGGAGTTGAGCGTCCTCCAGCAATACCAGGCGAAGATGACGTTCGAGCCCGACATCCCGCTCGGCACGCGCGGCGTGATGCGGGGGGATCCGTACGAGGTGAGCGGATTCCAGGTGCGCAGCGTGCAGCAGAACGACGTCGAATACTTCTGGCGGGAGTACACGCTCTGGAATCCATACAAGGGGTACCGCTACCTCGCCGAGTACGACGGCCACTGGTGCGACTTCGACATCACGCGCATCGCGCCCTCCGAACTGGTGACGGGTCGGCAGCCATTCGTGCGGTACGGGGGCACCATGTTTCGCCATTTCCGGACGACCACGGTCACCACGGTGTTCATCCTCGGCGAGTTTCCGTGGCAACTGCGCAGCGGCGATCGGATGACGTCGCGCGACTTCATCGCCCCTCCGCGGCTGCTTTCCGAACAGGTGTCGTCCGACAACACCGTATGGGCGCTGGGCACCTACGTGCCGAGCAGCGTGATCTGGCATGCGTTCGCCCGTCCCGGTGCGCCGCCGCCGGCCAAAGGTGTGTTCGCCGCTCAGCCGAATCCGTACACGGAGCGGGCGCGCCGCCGCACGCGGTATGCCGTGATTCCCGTCGTGCTCATCGCGGCCGCATGGTTGTTGCGACATGCGATCGCACCGCGCAATCACTGGTTGGGCACATCATGGCCGTACGTGTTGCTGCTCGCGGCAAGCGCGCTACCGGCGGCGATCGGGGCGGCGCGAGCGTCCCGATTCGAGCGTGATCGGTGGTCGGCGAGCGACTACGCGTCGAACGAGATGTAAGAAACATCTTGTGTTCCAGCGGCGAAACCACAATTGTTCTATCAGCGTAGTGCGCGTGTCGCGTGTCGACGCGCGCGGCGACGCACCGCATCATGGGATCGTCACGCTACCGGGAGCGTGGCGCGGAGTCGAATCGGCTGCGGGGGCCGGCTCGTACTCTGCGAGATCCGCAAGCAGCCCCGCTAACGCCACACCGCTTGCGGATCTCGACCCGGATGACGGATTGCTCGCCGAAGGCGTCGGCCTAGCGCGACCCGCCGCTCTCCACCATCGACTCCAGCGCCCGCTTCACGCGCGGGTCACCGCTGCGCCCCAACACCGCGATCGCCCGCCGCCGCGCCGTCATACTCTCATCGCCGCGCGCGATGGTGAGCAGCCGGTCGATGGCCGCGCGATCACCGATCTGACCGAGCGTCGAAATGATCGCGCTCTTCGTCTGTGGGTCGGTGGTGCGGTCGTACAGCTTGGAGAGATCGGCGGTACCTGCGCCGGCGCGCGCAGCGGCCTCGAGTGCCTGGCGGCGGGTGCTCGTCGTGGTGCTCATGTCGTCGGCCAGCGACAGCAACCAGGCGGCGTTTTCCTGCCCGCCGAACTCGGCCACTGCCGCGATGGCCGCGCTCTGCGTGCGCTCGCCGGTGAAGTGCGGCCACGCCGTGCGGATCACCGCGATGTCGGCGGCGGTTGCATACTGGCGACCGAAGCTGCGCACCGCCGTCGCCAGGGCCTGATCGGGGAGCGCTGCCTGCCGTACCACGTCGCGCAGGAAGTCCAACGCCCGCGGGTCTCCCGACGACGACACCACCGTCAGCGCGTTCCGCGCCACCCAGCCGCCATCGGGATTCCCGGCCATCGCAATGAGCGCCGGAATTCCCGTGCCGCCCGGGAGTTGGGTGAGCGCGCGCAGGGCGCGCTGGCGGACGAGTTGGTTGTCGCCTTCATCGGTGGCCACCTGCACCAGCACGTGCTGGGCCGCGGTGGCGGAATTCGCCGTCCGGCCCAACCAACCGATCGCCGTACTGCGTGTCTCGCGCGACCGCGTGCGATCCTCGACGAGGGCCACGAGCGCGGATTGATTGTCGCTGCTGTCGGCGAGCATCGCGGGCATCAGTGCGTCGCGAGCCACCGCACCCTGCGCCTTGGCCGCGAGATCCAGCAGGAAGCGGGCGGCCTCCGGTGCCGCGACGGTGCCGAGGTCAGTGCCGCCGGATGAGGCGGGCGGTCCGACGTACACCCGCAGTCCCACGATCGCTCCGTCAGCGCGGGCGAGCACCACCCGGGCCGGGCCGGCCACACAGGGTGCGGCGCCATCGCCATTCCATGATCCGGCGTACGAGGTTCCGTTCCCGATGGCGAAATGGACGTACGACATCCCGTCGCCGCAAACGCCGGCACGGACCGCGTACTCGAACTGCACCGGTCCAGCGGGCGCGTGGGCCACGCGGTCGGCCAGCGATTGCGCGGACGCCGGACCCGTCGCCACGCCGCCCACGACGATCGCCGCCGCGAGGGCGGACCACCGCGGCATGCTCATCGTCCCACCAGGTCGAGCAGGAACTTCGTGACGCGGGGATCATCCTTCTTCCGCGACAGCACGCTGATCGCGTCGCGGCGCGTGTTGGGATCGGTGCCCGTCTTCGCGATCTCCATCAACTTGTCGGCGGCGGCCGGCTCGCTGCGCCGTCCCAGCACGCCGATGATCTGCTCGCGCAGGTTCCGCGACTCCGACGTGTCGTAGAGCCTGGACAGGTCCTCCACCGAGACCGTGGGTTGGCGGCCGGCGTAGCTGATCGCCGTGCCGCGTACGACACTCGACTCGGACGGATTGCGCGCCACGCTCAGCAGGAACTGTTCGTTCGCAGATCCGCCGATGCGGGCCAGCGCGCTCAGGATCGTCTGCTTCAGGCGCTCGCTGGGCATCTTCGCGTAGGCGGCGCGCAAATAGGCGGCGTCGTCGTCCGACGCGTCCCGACTGGCCAGCGCCCGGATCGCCGACGCACGCAGTGCCTCGGACAGATCGGAGCGTTCGATGAGGCCACGCACGCTCGTCCGGGCCGACGGGTTGTCATTCTGGGCCAGCGCGTACACCGCTGCCCGCTGGATCTGGTCGTCATGGCTGGTCTTGACGAGGCCCTCGATCGCGTTCAGCGCCTTGGGGCCCGGCATGCGACCCAGATAGTTGATCGCGTCGGCGCGGAGCTCGGTGTCTTCGCGCTCGTTGGTGGCCACTGCCACCAGGGCGTCGGTGGCCACCGTGTCGCCACGGCGCACCAGCATGAAGAGCGCCGAGCGGCGCAGCACGAGCGAGCACGTGTCGGTGCGGGCCAGGACGCGGCGCAGCAGCGGCACCGCGGTCGCGGGATCCATCTGGCCGAGCGCGTTCAACGCCTCGGCACGCACGCTCATCTCCTCACGGTCGCAGCCGCCGGACTTCTCGGCGTCCTGCGCAATCTGGGCGGCGGCCTGCTTGTCGCCGCGCGCGGCGAGGGCCCCCCGGATGCGCGCCGCCAGGCCGGCAACGTCGGCGCGCCGCAGATGGCGGGAGGTGGACGATTTCTGATCGGACAGGAGCGCGAGCGCCTGGTGCAACTCTTCGGTGGTGCCGATCCGGTAGCGCGAGAACGCTTCGTAATACGCGCAGTCGGGCACGTACGCCGAGTTCGGGTACTTCTGCACGATCTCGTGGAAGACGTCGGCGGCACGGCGCCAATCACCGCGGTTGAACGCCTCGCGGGCCATGCGGTACAGCGAGTCGGCAGGGTCGTCCTGTGCCCACGGAGCCCGCGGCGAGTGCGCGAAATGCTCGTCGCCATCGAAACCCCCGAGCCCGGACAGATCGAAATTCATCCTCGCCCGCCGCATGGCGTCCTGGACACTCGTCCAGTCGATGTTCGTCTGGGCCTGAAGCGCCAACTCGCGAGCTTGGTCCCGCATCTGCCGGCTGTCGAAGTTCTCCAAGGACATCTCCCGCGCCTGCTCGGCGGCTTCGCGGGCCTGCTGCCTGACCTGGTCGACGTCGATGTTCTGCGTGGCCAGTTGCGCCTGTTCCTGCAACTGCTGGACGTCGATACTCTGCAACGCCTGACGTGCCTGCTCGCGCGCCTGGTCGGCGAGTGCCTGGGCCTGCAACTGCCACTCGAGGTTCGGCTCGGGAAGCGGCCGGGGCGCCGGCAGTGGACGCGCCGGCGGCACCGGGCGCGTGGGCGGCGTCTTCTGCTGCGCGCGCAGCGGCGCAGCAGCGAGTAGGAGAACGGCGATGGAGAAGCGGACTTTCATGGAGGGTTCCTCAGTCAGCGGAGATGTCGGCTGCCGCGGTGCGCAGGCGCGGCAACACGTCGCGCTGCTCCAGGGCCTGGGTGATGAGATCGAGATCGGCGGCATTCTGCTCCGACTGAAGCCGCACGATCTGCGCGAGTACGACCTCGAGATCGTCGAGCAGGCCGCGCAGCTTGGCATCGTGCGCGGCCGGTGAATCGAGCAGGAGCCGGGTGGTGAGCAGCAGGTTCTGCGCCCGGTCGATGAACTGGTTGTCGGCACGGCCGGTCCTCGTTTCGGCGGGCAGAGCGATGAGCAGAGCCGTGGTCTGGCCCAGATACCGGGACGTGGTGGGCTCGTAGACGGCAGGCACGGGCAACGTGGCCGGCGTTGCGGCGGGCGGCGTCGCGACCGCGGTCGCGGCCGCCGGCAGTCCCGCCGGGGCCCGGTGCAGCCAACCGTCGAGCGGGGTGAAACGACCCAGCGCGATGCCGAGCACGATGGCGGCGGCGAGTCTTGCCCACCGGGGCACGGCAAAGCGCCGCCGCCCGGCGGGCGGCGCGAAGTGGTCTGCCTCGATCGCGGTCCACATCTCGTCGCGCGCCGCCGCGTCGAGTGCCGGCGGCTCGTGGTAAGCGCGGGCCGCGTCGCGGGATGGTTGGTCGAGTTGATCGTCCTGCATCTGCTACTCCTTCCGGAACGGGGCGAGGGCCTTGCGGAGCATCCCTCGCGCGATGAACAAGCGGCTCTTGCACGTGCCCTCGGCGACGCCCAGCGCATCGGCGATCTCGGGGTGCGTGTACCCTTCGACGTCATGCATCACGAAAGTCGTTCGATAAATCTCCGGCAGATCGTCGATGGCGGCGGCCATGCGCTCCCGGAGATCGGGCTCGGCGCGCGGAGGACCGTCGTCGGCCAGGGCGGCCGCCGTGGAAAGGTCGGTTTCCCGGTGCTCGTGGCGGCGGCGCTTGCGCCGGGCGTTCGAGGCCACGGATACCGTGACGCGATACAACCAGGTTCCGAACGCGGAGGCGCCACGGAACTTGTGGAGCTGGCCGAAGGCCCGAATGAACGCGTCCTGGGTCAGCTCACGCGCCAGAGCCTCATCGCCAGTCAACCGATAGGCGAGCCGGTACACCCGGTCGACATGCGCGTCGTACAACGCGCGAGCGGCGGACCGGTCTCCCGCGAGCACCCGGTCGATGAGCGCACGTTCGTGCGGCCGGAGGCTCGGCGAGGGAGGGATAGGCGAGGCGGGGTCGGTCGGTTTCGGGAGAGTCACGTGACGCTGTAGCAATAGACACCGCGGGCGGAAAAAGCGTTCGGTGGACCTCCAGACCCTGACAGGGAGTCGGGTCGGGTGCATGTTTCCGCGCGTCCGACCTACCGACCTACCGACCTACCGACCTACCTCCCACCTCTGTCCGATGCCCAGTCCCGCCGAACCGCAGCAACTCGCCCGCCGCCTCGGGGTTTTCGACGCGACGATGATCGTGATGGGAGGAATCGTCGGCGCCGGCATCTTCATCAACCCGTACGTGGTCGCGCAGCAGGTCCATTCGACGCCGTTGATCCTGGGCGCGTGGGCCGCGGGCGGATTGATCGCCCTCGTAGGCGCGTTCGTGTACGCCGAGTTGGCGCAGCTCCGGCCGCAGGTGGGCGGCCAGTACGCGTATCTGCGCGACGCCTTCCACCCGATGGTGGCGTTCCTGTACGGGTGGGGGCTGCTGCTGGTCACGCAGACCGGCGGAATGGCGGCGGTGGCGGTGACCTTCGCGGTCTACTTTCGCGAACTCACCGGCACCGGACTTTCGCCCGCCACGCTGGCCGTGCTTTCGCTGGCGGCGCTCACGGCGGTGAATTGCTTTGGCGTGCGCTCGGGGAGCAACGTGCAGAGTGCGCTCATGGTTACCAAGATCGCCGCCGTCATCGGCCTGGTGACCATTGGATGGTTGGCCGCGCCGGCGGCAGCGCACACCACCAGCCGGGTGATGGCGGCGACCAAGCCGGTGCCGATCGCCTTCGCGGCGGCGATGGTGCCCGTGCTCTTCGCCTACGGCGGGTGGCAGACATCGAGCTTCGTGAGCGGGGAATTGAAGAACCCCACACGCGACCTGCCCCGCGGATTGCTGATCGGGGTCATCGGAGTGGTGCTGCTCTACCTGGCCGTGAACGTGGTCTGTCTGCACGCCCTTGGCCCCGACGGCCTCGCGGCAACCAAAACCCCGGCGTCGTCGGTCATGCAGCTGGCACTCGGTTCCACCGGGGCCAAGCTCATCGCGGCGGGGATCGCCGTCTCGACGATCGGCTTCCTGAGCCAGGGCATGCTCACCGCGCCGCGCGTGTACTACGCGATGGCGCGCGATGGGGTGTTCTTTCGGGCGGTGGGATGGCTCGACCCGCGCTCGCGGGTACCCACGGTGGCCATCGTGCTGCAGGGCGTCTGGGCGGCCGTGATCGCGCTCTCCGGGAAATACGAGCAGATCCTGAACTACGTCGTCTCGATGGACGCGGTGTTCTTCGGCCTCACCGGCGCGGCGTTGCTGGTGCTGCGCCGGCGCGAGCGGCATGAGCGGCATGAGCGGCATGGCGGCGCGAGCGAGGCGGGCATGGGCAACGTCACCTGGCGCATGCCCGGCCACCCGTGGACGACGCTGGCGTTCGTGATCGCCTTCTGGTCTCTGGCCCTGAGCACCATCCTCCAGTTCCCCCACGACTCGGGTGTGGGGTTGCTGATCATGCTGGCCGGGGTGCCCGTGTACTTCTTCTGGACCTGGAAGCAGCGCGCGGCGTGACGGACGGGATCAGCCCGCGTGATGGGCACCGCCGGGCGCCTTGCGCAGCCGCAGGTTCAGCATCTCGACCCCTACGGAGAACGCCATCGCGAAGTAGGTGTAGCCCTTCGGAATGTGTTGTCCGAGCCCCTCGGCGACGAGATTGGTGCCAATCAAGACGAGGAACGACAGGGCCAGCATCTTGACCGTCGGGTGGCGCTCCACGAACTCGCCGATCGGTCCCGACGCGTAGAGCATGAACCCGAGCGCGATCACGACGGCCACGATCATGATGACGAGACTGTCCACCATGCCGACGGCCGTGATCACGGAGTCGAGCGAGAACACGATGTCCACCACCATGATCTGCAGCACGACCGCCATCAGGGGGCGCACGACGCGAGCCACCGGTTCGGGACGCGCCGCCTCCTCCAACCTGTCGTGGATCTCGTACGTCGCCTTGCCGATGAGGAACAGCCCACCGACGATGAGGATGAGGCTGCGACCGCTGATCGCGATCCCGAGCACGGTGAAGAAGGGCTTCGTGAGCCGGACGATCCACACGATGCTGGCGAGCAGCAGCAGCCGAGTGAAGAACGCGCCCATGAGACCGAGGCGCCGCGCCCGGGCCCTGCGGTCGGGCTCAACCTGGCCGGCGAGGATCGTGATGAACACGATGTTGTCGATGCCGAGGACGATCTCGAGGGCCGTGAGGGTGAGAAGCCCGATCCAGGCGTTGGCGTCGAAGGGGAAGGACATATCTCGGGGGGAGAGGGGTAGCAGCGGCCGACCGAACGGGAAATCTGCAACAATACGAGCCCTGTCGCGCTGAAACGGGATGGGCCCCGACGACCGGCGACGTAGCTTTCCGGCCATGAAACGATGGCTCGGACTCGTCCTGTTGGGGGGCATGGTCGCCGGGTGTCGCCCCACCGTCCCCAGCCTGGGGGACACGCTCGCGGCCCACAATCCCAACGGCGTCGTGGTGCGTGTGCTGGACGTCGGGCAGGGAGACGCCACCTACATCACCAACGGCGGCAGCCGAGTGTTCATCGACGGCGGGCCGGATGAGCGGCGGTTCGGGCATCTGCTCGACTCGCTCGGGATTCACGACGACACCGTGGATGCGGTGGTGCTGTCGCATCAACACTACGATCACTACAGCGGACTCCGCGAACTCTTCCGGACGTCGCGGCACATCACAGTCCGGTACTTCTTCGAGAACGAGGATCCGTCCACCGCCGTCTCACTGCGTGAACTGCGCGACTCCATCGCGTCGCGCGTGGCGCAGGGAACGCTGATCTATCGCGACACCGACGATCCCTGCGGCGACGGGCGAGCGATATGCACGGTCACCCTGCGCGGCGGGGCCAGGCTGGACCTGATGCGTCCCTTCCCGGGGCGGCTCACGGTGAACGATCGTTCGGCGGCGGTGAAGCTCGTGGGTGCCGACTCGGCCTCGTTCACGATGTGGCTGGCCGGCGACGCCGAGCACGCCGCCATCGACTGGTTTCTGGCGGATGCGGGGTACGCGCAGAATCCGGGAGTGCGCGTCAACATCCTCAAGGGCGACCACCACGGGAGCTGCAACGGCGTGAGCGCCGCGTACCTGCGGGCGCTGCGCCCCGACACCGCGGTGCTGTCGCTGGGCGCCACGAACGACTATGGGCACATGCATACCCAAGCGAAAGCGGTGTACGAGGCCGCCGGCGTTCCATGGTACCGCACCGATCAGAACGGGACGATCACCATCTACTCCCCCGGACGTCCCGGCGGCGGCTACCGGATCTCGGTGCAGCGGCGAGGCACCGACCGTGACGGTCCGTCGGACCGGGCGGCGTCGGCGCGCGGGTGCGAGGACAACTAGAGCGAGATGTTGCCGCCCGGGTCGCGGCGGCTCGACGCTTTGCGGATGGCATCCACCTGCTCCTGCGATGTGCGGAGCGCGGCTTCGGTGGCGGCGCGATCGATCTCGATGCGCAGCACCGAGCGCTGGCCGGCGGCGTCCACATCGTGCCGCACCGCGAGCACGTCCCCTTCGACCGCGCCGCGGGGGAGCACCCAGCGCGGCAGCCGCACCGTCTCTTCGCCGTCCACCTCGATCACCACCACCTGATCGGCGATCGAATCGATGACCCAACGGTGCGCCTGCTGCGACATAACCGCCTCCGACTAGTACCGGTAGTGGTCGGGCTTGTAGGGGCCCTGGGGCTTCACACCGATGTACGACGCCTGGGTGGGCGTGAGTTGCGTGAGCTGCACGCCGAGCTTGTCGAGATGGAGCCGCGCGACCTTCTCGTCGAGATGCTTGGGCAGCACGTAGACCTTCTTCTCGTAGCTCGCGTTGTTGGTGTGCAGTTCGATCTGCGCCATCACCTGATTGGTGAAGCTGGCCGACATCACGAAGCTGGGGTGGCCCGTGGCGCAGCCGAGATTGAGCAGCCGGCCCTCGGCCAGGATCATCACGCTGTGACCGTCGGGAAAGCGATACTCGTCGTACTGCGGCTTGATGTTGATCCGCGTAAGCCCCTTGATCTTCTTGAGGCCGGCCATGTCGATCTCATTGTCGAAGTGGCCGATGTTGCCGACGATCGCCTTGTCCTTCATGCGCGACATGTGCCCGGCGGTGATGATGTCGCGATTGCCGGTCGCTGTGATGAACACATCGGCGCTGGCCACCATGTTCTCGACGGTGTTGACCTCGAACCCTTCCATGGAGGCCTGGAGCGCGCAGATGGGGTCGATCTCGGTGACGATCACCCGGGCGCCCTGGCCGCGCAGTGCCTGCGCGCAGCCCTTCCCCACCTCGCCGTAGCCGCAGACGACGGCGACCTTGCCGGCGAGCATCACGTCGGTGGCGCGGTTGAGGCCGTCGATTACCGAATGCCGGCAGCCGTAGATGTTGTCGAACTTCGACTTGGTGACCGAATCGTTGACGTTGATGGCGGGGAAGAGCAGCGTGCCGTCGCGCATCATCTCGTAGAGTCGATGCACGCCGGTGGTCGTCTCCTCGGACACACCGCGGATGGCGGCGGCGATCTTCGTCCAGCGGCCGGGATGCTTCTGCTGTTCGGTGCGCAAGAGGTCGAGAATGACGCCCCACTCTTCGGGATCGTTGTCGGCATCGAAGGCGGGAACGCTGCCGGTCTTCTCGAATTCGACACCCTTGTGGACGAGCAGCGTCGCATCGCCGCCGTCATCGAGGATGAGGTTCGGGCCGGCACCATCGGGCCACAACAGCGCCTGGTCCGTGCACCACCAGTACTCCTCGAGCGTCTCGCCCTTCCAGGCGAACACGGGCGTGCCCTTGGGCTTGTCCGGCGTTCCCTCACGGCCCACCGCCACGGCCGCCGCGGCGTGGTCCTGCGTGGAGAAGATGTTGCACGACACCCAGCGCACGTCGGCGCCGAGGTCGACGAGCGTCTCGATGAGCACCGCAGTCTGCACCGTCATGTGCAGTGAGCCCATGATCCGCGCACCCTTGAGCGGCGACTTGCCGCGGTATTCGTCGCGCAGCGACATGAGGCCGGGCATCTCCTGCTCGGCGAGACGGATCTCCTTACGGCCGAATTCGGCGAGCGAGAGATCGGCGACCTTGAACGGGGGGCGGGTCTCGGTGGCGGTCGTGGCTTTGTCGGCTTTCACAGCAGTGCTCATGGTTTGGGCCTCTGAAAGGTCAGAATTGGACAGTAGCTACTTTTGCCCACGGCGGGCGAGGGCCGAGAACAGCGTCGGCCCCTTGGCCGCGGGATCGGCGATCAGGTGGCGATGCCGGACGTCGGGAAATCCGGCATCGTGAAGCCAGGCGCGGAGTTGCGACTCGTCGAATCCCTGCCATACGTGTCCCATCTCCACGGTGTAGTGCTCGCGCTCGTGCGGCGTGAAATCGACGATCAGCAACCGGCCGCCCGGTTTGAGCACCCGATGCACCTCGGCGAACGCTCGGGGCGGATCAACCACGAAGTGGAGGACGAGGCACATGACGGCGACGTCGAGTTCGCCGGCGGCCAGCGGCAACGACTCCAAGGCGCCGGCCCGCACATCGACGTTCTCGGTGCGGGCAAACCGCCGGCGGGCCGCGCTGAGCATGGACCCCGATTCGTCCACGGCCACGACCTGCCGGACGCACGGTGCCAGCGCTTCGGTGATCTGGCCGGTGCCGCAACCCAGGTCGCCGACGATGAGCGACGGGTCGAGCAGGTCGAGTAACGCGAGCAGGTCGGTTCGCGACCCGATGAGATCGGAGCGAACCTGATTCCAGTCGCCCGCCGCGGTGGTGAAGTAGCTCTTGGAGCGGTTGCGCCGGTCGCGCAGCACGCTCTCGAGACGGCGCGCGTCCTGACGAATTGCCGTGCTCTCCTCCACCTGCGCGCGCACGACGTTCCAGAGGCGGTGCGGGAAAGGATCGTGGCGCGTGGGGGCCATCCGATAGAACCGGCTGGTGCCCGCGCCACGGACCATCACCCATCCCTCGTCGCTCAACACCTTGAGATGCCGGCTTACCGTGGACTGCGGAAGCTGCACCACCGCGCACAGCTCGCTCACGGTGAGCTCGTGGTCCTCGAGCAAGGCGAGGAGCCGCGAGCGCGTCGGGTCGGCAATGGCGGAGAGGCGGTCGAAGACGGCGGTTGATGACATCCCTATATCCGGATTAACGGATTGAATTTGGCGACCCGGCGGCTCGCCGGCAAGGGGCCGCCTGCGGAGGGCAGAAGGCGCTGTCGGTGCAACAGTTACGGGTGCGCGCTACGCATTGCCACCGGCCAGTCGTTCCTGCATCGTTCTGCCATGCGATTCTCAATCCTTCCGTTGCTACTCGCGGCCACCGTCGCGTCCGCCGGCGCCCAGACCGCCGCCGCCCCGTTGGCGCTCATTCCCCAGCCGCGCCACGTGAACCGGCTGCATGACATCACGCTCACGCGCGGCGTGTCGATCGAGCTTCCGGCGAATTCGCAGGACCGGTTCGCCGCCCGCGATCTCGGCGACGAACTCAAAGCGCGTCGCGTCCGCGTGGTGTACGGCGGCGCGGCGTCGGCACGGATCGAACTCGTGCGCACGGGAACCGCGCGTGCCCGAACGCTCCTGGCCGAAGGCAAGATCACGTGGACGCCGGCGATGGACGCCGAAGGGTACGCCATCGTGTCCGGCGATTCCCACCTGAACGTGGTGGCGCACAGTGCGGCGGGCATCTTCTACGGTGCGCAGACCGTGAAGCAGCTACTGGATGGGGAAGGCTCGACGGCGAAGCTGCATCTGGTGAACGTCAGCGACTGGCCGGCCATGCGCTATCGTGGATTCCACGACGATCTGTCGCGCGGGCCCATGCCGACGTTGGAGTTCCAGAAGTACCAGATCCGCACGCTGGCGGCGTACAAGGTGAACGTGTATTCGCCGTACTTCGAGAACACGCTCTACTACGACGCCAATCCCGTGCCCGCGCCGCCCGGCGGCGCGATGACGCACGCGCAGGTCAAGGAACTCGTGGCCTACGCCGCCAAATACCACATCGACGTGATTCCGGAGCAGGAGGCGTTCGGGCATCTGCACCACATCCTGAAATATGACCTGTACTCGGATCTGGCCGAGACGCCGCACGGACACGTGCTGGCGCCGGGGCAGCCGGGCTCGATGGCGCTGATCAAGCAGATGTTCTGGGAAATCGACTCCCTGTTTCCCAGCAAGTTCATGCATCTCGGCGCCGACGAGACGGTGGAGTTGGGCAAGGGACAGACGCGCCAGCGCGTGACCGACGAAGGACTCGGACCGGTGTATCTGGGCTTCCTCAAGTCCATCGACTCCACGCTCAAGCCGCTGCACAAGCGTCTGCTGTTCTGGGGCGATATCGCGAGCGGGAGCCCGGAGTTGGTGAAGACGCTTCCCAAGGACATGATCGCCGTGGCCTGGGGATACGGGCCGTCGAAGAGCTTCGATCGGGCCATCACGCCGTTCCGCGATGCCGGCATGGAAACCTGGGTGGCGCCGGGCGTGAGCAACTGGAGCCGCGTGTATCCCGACAACGACGTCGCGCTGCGCAACATCCAGGGCTTCGTCCGCGACGGCCAGCGGCTGGGTGCCACCGGCGTGCTCAACACGAGTTGGGACGACGACGGCGAGGCGATCTTCAACCAAACCTGGTACGGCGTGTTGTTCGGCGCGGCGGCGGGCTGGCAGCCGGGCGAGTCGAGCATTCCGGCATTCGAGCATGCATACGGCCGGGTGTTCCACGGCGACACGACCGGCAAGATCGACGAGGCGCAGATCAAGCTGGCGCAGGCTCACGCGCTGCTGGACAGTGCCGGGCTGGGGGACGCCAACGACAATCTCTTCTGGGTGGATCCCTGGTCGCCGGAAGGCCAGATCACCGCAGAGCACATCCGGCCCGTGGTCCACCAACTGCGGATTCTGGCCGAATCCTCCCTCGTGCTCATTGCCCAGGCGCGGCCGCACATTGACCGCAATCTCGACGCGATCGATGCCATGGAACTGGGGGCGCGCAAGATCGACTTCATCGGCATGAAGTTCGAGTTCGCCGACGAGATGGTGCAGATGTACGCCGACGCGGCCGACACCACCACGCCGCCGGATCAGCGCGTGAACTCACCCGCACAGGACCTGATCAACATCTCGAGCACCAACGGTCGGGCGCAGGATCTCCGCGACGGGTATTCGCTGATTCGGGACATGTACGAAGCCGCCTGGCTCCGGGAGAACCGCCCGTACTGGCTGCACAACGTACTGGCGCGGTACGACATGGCCACGCAGCTCTGGATCCGGCGGGCCGACCGGGTCTCAGCGGCGCGCGCCGAACTCGGGCGCACGCACCATCTGCCGCCGGCCGATTCGGTGGGAATTCCAGCCAGCATGCCGGGACTGTCGCCAGGCGGACCGTAAGTCGGTAGGTCGGCGTTGGTCCGACCTACCGACCTACCGATTTACCAGATCTTCGGTCTGAGGCTGTCGGCCCGGACCATCGGGTCGGAATCCCGGCAACCCCATGCCGCCTTGAACTCCGGCATGTTGCTCAGCGGGCCGTTCACGCGCCACTTGGCCGGCGCATGGACGTCGACATTCACCAGCATCCGCGCGTACTGCGGGCGGTCCAGTTCTCGCCAGACCTGGGCCCAGGCAAGGAAGAAGCGCTGCTCGGGCGTGAATCCGTCGATCTTCGCGCGCGGCCCGTTGCCGAGCGCCTTCTCCATGGCGGCGTACGCCACGGTGAGTCCCCCGAAGTCTGCGATGTTCTCGCCGAGCGTGAGCTGCCCGTTCACGTGCGTCGACGAGTCGATGACCGTGTACCCGTCGAATTGCTTGACCACCTTGGCGGCCTCGGCGTTGTACTTGGTGGCGTCGTCCTTCGTCCACCAATCCTTGAGGTTGCCGTCCTTGTCGTACTGGCGTCCCTCATCGTCGAAGCCGTGGGTCATTTCATGCCCGATCACCGCACCCATGGCGCCGTAGTTCACGGCATCGTCCGCCGACGGGTTGTAGAACGGCGGCTGGAGAATCCCGGCCGGAAACACGATCTCGTTCATCAGCGGATTGTAGTAGGCGTTGACCGTGGGCGGTGTCATGCCCCACTCGGTGCGGTCCACCGGCTTGCCGATCTTGTTCCAGTCGTACGCGGCGTTGAACTGATCCCCGGCCCGCACGTTCGGCAGGTACTCGCCCGCTTTCACCTGGAGCGCCGAATAGTCGCGCCATTTGTCCGGGTAGCCGATCTTCTTGGTGTAGGCGTCGAGTTTCGCCAGCGCCTGCGTCTTGGTGGTATCGCTCATCCAGCTGAGTTGCTGGATGCGATCGTGGAGGGCAGAAACGAGGTTGTCTACGATCTTCACGGCGCGCGCCTTCGCTTCAGGCGGGAAGGCCTCCTTCACGTACTCCTGGCCGAGCAACTCTCCCAGGCGGGCGTCGGTGGAATTGATGCAGCGCTTCCATCGCGGCAGGTTCTCCTTGGCGCCACTGAACACCTGGCTGAACCTGAAGTTCTCTTCGACGAACGGGGTGGGCAGTGCGAACGCGGCCTGGTGCACTGCGCGCCAGCGAAGGTAGGTCCTCCAATCGGCCACCGGTACCGATGCGAACATCGCGTCGATGGTCTTGAAGAACTCCGGCTGCCCGACGTCGATCGTCGGCACAGTCATCGCGCCCTGCGCGGCGAAGTACGGTCCCCAATGGAAATGCGGCGTCAGCACATCCAGCTCCACCAGCGACATCTTGTGGTAGTTCGCGTTCGGGTCGCGCAGTTCGACGGGAGCCTTGGACGCCTTGGCGAGCCGCATCTCGATCGACAGCACCGTCTTCGCCTCCGCCGCCGCGACGTTTGCGGAGTCGCCCATCAACTGGAACATGCGCGTCACGTGGCCGACGAACTCGTCTCGAATCTTCTGTGACGCGGCATCGGTCTTGGTGTAATACTCCTTGTTCGGGAGGGTGAGCCCCCCCTGGCCGAGGACCGCGATTTCCTGAGTGGCGTCCTTGGCATCCTGCCCGGCGCCGTTGGACCAGGGCGCCAGTCCCGCCACGTGTTCGAGCATGCCCATCCCCGTGCGGATGTCGCTCGGCGCCTGGATGGCGGCGATGACGTCGAGCACCGGCTGGAGTGGCGCGAGCCCCTGCTTGTTGATCGCCGCCGTGTCCATGCAACTGGCGTAGAACGTGCCGACCTTCCACGGCGCCGACCCCGCTGCGAGCTTGCCGTCCGCCGCGTCCTTCGCATCGCGATCGAGGATTTGGTGCAGCACGTCCCAGTTGTGATCCTGCACGGCAAAGAATGCACCGTATGAGGGATAGGCCGACGGGATGGTATCCCGCTTGAGCCAACCGCCGTTGGCGTATTCGTAGAAGTCGGTACATGGCGCGCAGGTAGTGTCGAGATTGGCCCGACTGAGCGCCGGAGTCTGCGGTGCTTTTGGGGAAGCACAGGCGGCAGCGAGCAGCGCAACCAACGCCAACACGGCAACGGCGGGGCGGGGGGAGCGATTCATGGGTCAGTCGGGGTGGAGGGAGACGGTTGGCCGGACGTGTGGGATGAAGGTATTCGCAGAACTGGCGGCGGGTTACACCGGGACCGGTGGACGGGTCGCGACTGGAGTACCGGACCACGAGGGGCGGGTAGCCGATGAGGCGACGGATCCGCGCCGCACGCTCATATTAGTCTCAAAGTGCTTCTAATTCTCAGGGGGTGGCTCGCAACGGGTTGGACGACTTGGATCACCGGGGCGGGCCGCCGTCATGGATGGTGTGGGCCGTGGCTTCCGGCGAGGTCGCCGGCTACAGGGGAAGAGTGAAGTGGAACTTCGCGCCTTCACCTTCGGCGCTCTCGGCCCAGATCCGACCCTGGTGGGCCTCGATGATGGCTTTCGCAATCGGCAGACCCAGGCCGGCGCCGCGGTTACGCCGGCTCAGTTGCCAGTAGCGATCGAACACGTGCGTCAGGTGCTCGGCGGGAATGCCGGGGCCGTTATCGGCGACGGTTACGAGCACGGCGTCTGGGCGTTCCTCGGCCGACACACGAATCTCGCCGCCCGTCGGGCTGAATTTGATGGCGTTGCCGACGATGTTCGAGATTACCTGTGTGATCCGCTCCGGTTCCACCTGCACGTCGGGCAACGGGTCGTTCCATGCCGTCACGATCGTGACTCCCTTGTCGTCGGCCAGCGGCCCGAGCGTTCGGAGCGCGTCCCGCAACAGCCCACTCGTGCGAACGGGCCGCATGTCCACAGCGAAGCGCCCTGCTTCGGCGCGGCTCATGTCGAGCAGGTCCTGGATCAAAGTGTCCATCTGTTGCGCCGCGCTCTGAATCACCCGTACCTGATCGATCACGGTCGGCTCCAACCGTTCGGCGCAACCCGGCCGGAGCACGGCGCCGGCAAGCATCTTGACGGCATTCACCGGATTACGGAGGTCGTGCGAGACTACGCTCAGCGTATCGTCGCGGTCCCGCAGCGCCCACTGGAGTTCGTCGTGAAGGCGGGCGTTTTCCGCCGCCATCGAGGCGCGTCGCGCCAGATCGTTGATGAGGGTGAGGTCATCAACCCCGAACGAGGCGTGGTGGCAGTTGAACGCGATGATACGACCGAAGACCTCGCCGCTACGAACGAGCGATACCGAAAAGGCCATGCAGGCGCCGACCCGTACCGCGTCGTCGCGACAGACGGCGGGAACGGCGTCCAGGGCCGCGTCCACCGAGACCACGGACACGGGCTGCGCCGCGGAGTGCTCTCCCCCCGCCACGGAAGTCCAGGAGTCACCGGCCGTCACGGCCATGGCCGACTCATCCAGACTGCCATCCGGGCGCATCATCGCTCGCAGATGGTACGTCTCGCCCCGGTGCCTCATCTCGACGACGGCCAGGTCGGCCAACGAAGGAATCCAGAGCCGGGCCAGCATGCCGAGCGTCTCGCCGAGTTCCAGCGACGACGCGAGCAGCTCCGACACTTCCACGAGGAACTGCTGGCGCCGCTCCGCGTGTTTGCGGTCGGTGACGTCGCGCAGCACGACCGAGGCAAACACGTCGCCGTCGGCACGCAGTTTGGCGATGGCGGCCTCGGCTGGGAACTCGTCCCCGTTCTTCCGCACGCCGGAGATTTCCCGACGCTCACCCATTCGGCGGGCCATGACCGGCGACTCGACGAACGCCTCGATGTGCCGCTCGTGCCCGGCACGGAGGGTGGGCGGCAGCAGCATATCCAGTGGCTGGCCCATCACTTCATCGGGCGCGTACCCGAAGATCCGGACCGCACCCTCATTGAAGAAGATGATGCGGTGGTCGCTCCCGATACAAATGATCGCATCGGAGGAGATGCCGATGATTTCTGCGAGTAGGGAGCCGGGAAGTGACGCGGTCATCGAAGAGTGCAAAGAGGGTACGGGAATCATAATCCAAGGCATTGCCCAAGAGAGGGATGGGCTGTCAGGGATTCCCTGACAATGTTACTGAAAACCCCTGAGCACAAGCCCGTTCATTCCCGACAGTGTAGGGGTATCCCGGCCAGTAGGTTCAGCGGCGACGACACAACTGGCCGGTTCACGCCATGCCATTGCACGGCACATCGAGTAGCGGTTCCAACCCACGAGCGCGGAAAGTGAGCGCCCCATCGGGGCGCTCGCTTCGGTATGCGCACGAGTGTGCCCGGTGACCATGACCGAAGCCCGTCCCAACGTGATCCCGCCCACTCGAACATCCGATCTGTCCACCGCGGACGTCAACCCGATGCCGACGTGGCGCCAGCGGATTCTGCGCATGCCGCTCATCGGTAAGTTATTGGGCGCCAATATGCTGATTGCCCTGGCAGCGCTGTCGGTTTCAGCCGTCTTCGGGCATCCCGGCCTCCTTGCGCTGGTGTGCCTTGCGCTCGGGGTGAGCTTCGTGGCCAACGCGCTGCTGGTGCGGTTGGCGCTTCTCCCGCTTGATGGGTTGCAGGAGGTGGCTCAGCAGGTCTCCGAGGGCGACTTCTCCGCGCGGGTGCCAGCGTCGCCGATCGCCGACCGCCAGATGGGCGAGTTGGGCGAGTCGTTCAACCGGCTGTTGAGCCGGGTGGAGAGCGACCGGGCGCGCATTCGGCACCTGGTGCGTCAGAGCCTGCGCGTTCGCGAAGCAGAGCGGGCCGGGATTGCGGACGAACTCCGGGAGGCGACGGCCCAGCAGTTGTCGGCGCTGACCATGCACCTGTCGGCCGCCGTCCGGGAGTGCAACAATCCGGAGCAGGCTCCCAACCTGGCGGCGGCGCGCGACATCGCGGCGCACATGGTGGAGGACATCCAGGGAGTGGCGGAGTCGGTCTACCCGGGATTGCTGGGAGAATTTGGATTGGCGGCAGCGCTCGAAGCGTTGGGGCGGCGTGTGTCGCGGCGCACCAATCTCGACGTCAGCGTGACGACCGACGGCAACGACTCTCCCATGCCGTTGGCCCTGGTGACGGCGCTGTACCGGGTCGCCGAGGAATCGGTGCGCAACGTGGAACGTCACGCCCATGCGGGCTCGGTCTGGATCAGCCTGTCGCGCGACGGGAGCGGGATACGGCTGCAGATCGAGGATGACGGCCTCGGCTTCGACGTGGAAACGGCAGACCGGATGTCGAGTGGCATCGGGCTGTTCCGGGCGCGGGAACTGCTCGCGCACGCCGGGGGCGACATGCAGATTTCCAGCGCGCCGGGGAGTGGAACCAGTGTGGTCGCGACGGCCACCGTGCACGAGGGGTTGAACCAGTGACCAACGACATCATTCGCGTCGTACTCGCAGACGACCACACCGTAGTTCGCGCCGGCCTGAAGGCGGTGCTCGGTGGAGCCAAGGACATCCAGGTGATCGGCGAGGTGGCGAACGGCGCCGACGCGGTGGCGATGACCGAGAAGATGGATCCGGACGTGCTGGTCATGGATCTGTCGATGCCGCAGATGGACGGCGCGGAGGCGACCAAGACGCTCTCGGCCGCCGGAACGCGGACCCGGATCCTGATTCTGACCATGCACTCGCCCGACGAGGCCCTCGTGCCTCTGTTGGAGAGTGGCGCCAGCGGGTTCCTGCAGAAGAGCGCGGCCGATCGCGAGTTGGTGGACGCGGTGCGGGCCGTGGCGCACGGCGACACATACCTCCAGCCATCGGCGGCGCGGGTGTTGGCGGGTGGACTGCGCAAGAAAGCCGAGCATATCGACGAGCGGACCAAATACGAGCGCCTCACGCAACGCGAGCGAGACGTGCTCCGACTGGTCGCACAGGGGTACTCGGCGCCCGAGATCGGCGCGCGGCTGTTCATCAGCCCCAAGACCGTCGATACCTACAAGCAGCGCATCCAGGAGAAGCTCGGCCTGCAGCACCGGTCGGAGTACGTGCAGTTCGCGCTGCATCTGGGGCTGTTGACGGAGGAGTAGCAGACCGGACCGCGGCTCGTGCGGAAGCGCTTGGCAGACATTAGTATACAGGTCCATCCGGGCATGCCGTCCGTGATGTAGCTCCGTGGCTTCCATGACTGCGAATCGCAACCTCGAGCCGGCGACGCGGAACGCCGCCGCCAGTACCGGGCATGGCCCCCGCCCCGTGCTGGTGACCGCCGATCGGTCCGGGTCGCCGGCCCCCCGCCTGGAACGGAATACGGGCACGCCGCTCGATCTCGACGTCGTGCGGGCCATCCGCGTGAACCGGAGCGCCGTCGAGCGCCGGGCGGCCACGATTCCCACGCGCCGTACCGTGAAGAAGGAGTGGCAGGCAGCCTGGCTGCTCCGCGCCATCACCCTCATCGACCTTACGACCCTCTCCGGCGACGACACGCCCGGCAACGTGCGGCGGTTGTGCGCCAAGGCGCAGCGGCCGCTGCGGGACGACGTGGCGGCGGGGCTCGGGGTCGAGGACCTCCACATCACGGTAGGCGCGGTGTGCGTGTACCACGCGCTGGTCAAGACGGCGGTCGAGGCACTGCGCGGCACCGAGATTCCGGTGGCGGCGGTTTCGACGGGGTTCCCGGCCGGATTGAATCCCTTCGAGCAGCGCCTCGAGGAGATCCACGCATCGGTGGCGGCCGGCGCGCGCGAGATCGACATCGTCATTACCCGCGCCCACGTGCTCACGGGCAACTACGAGGCGCTCTATCACGAAGTGAAGGCCTTCCGCGCCGCCTGCGGCGATGCGCATATGAAGGCCATCCTCGCCACCGGCGAGCTGGCCACGCTCGGCAACGTGGCCCGGGCGAGCATGGTCGCCATGCAGGCGGGCGCCGACTTCATCAAGACGTCCACCGGCAAGGAAGGTGTGAACGCGACCCTCCCCTTCGCGCTGGTGATGACCCGGATGATCCGTCAGTATCAGGAACAGACCGGCTACGCGGTGGGCTTCAAGCCGGCGGGCGGCATCCGCACTGCCAAGCAGGCACTCGAATTCATGTACCTGATGAAGGAGGAGTTGGGCACCCGGTGGCTGCGTGCCGACCTCTTCCGGTTCGGCGCCAGTTCGTTGCTCACCGACATCGAACGGCAATTGGAGATGTTCCTGACGGGACGGTATGCGGCAGGCTACCGGCAACCGATGGGCTGAAGGAGTCGGACCGTCGGGCAGTCAGACTGCCCGACGTTGATCAGTTGTCAGTGGATCCCAACACGAGCGGCTCATGGCCAGCGTTCCCGCAATCTTCGAAACGATGGAGTACGGCCCGGCTCCGGAGAGCCGCACCGAGGCGCAACAGTGGCTCGAGCGCCACGGGGGTGAGTTCGGGCACTTCATCGGCGGTCGGTGGACGAAGCCGGCAAAGCGCTTCGACGTCATCGACCCCGGGACGGCCAACGTGCTGGCCCGTGTGGCGCAGGGCACGCCAGCGGAGGTGAACGCCGCCGTGCAGGCCGCGCGAAAGGCGCTGCCCGCCTGGCAGGGGGTTGGCCCGCATGCCCGGGCGCGGTTCCTGTACGCGCTGGCTCGTGAGGTGCAGAAGCACTCGCGAATGTTCGCCGTGCTGGAGAGCATGAACAACGGCAAGTCGATCCGCGAGACCCGCGACATCGACATTCCGCTGGTGGTGCGCCACTTCTACCACCACGCGGGTTGGGCGCAGCTGCTGGATACGGAGTTCACCGGCTACAGCGCGGTGGGCGTGGTCGGTCAGATCATCCCGTGGAACTTCCCGCTCCTGATGCTTGCCTGGAAGGTCGCGCCGGCGCTGGCGGCCGGGAACACGGTTGTGCTGAAGCCGGCCGAGTTCACGCCGCTCACGGCGCTGCTGTTCGCGGAAATCGCGGAGCGCGCCGGGATTCCGGCCGGCGTCGTCAACGTGGTCACGGGGGATGGCGACACGGGCCGGTTGATCGTCGAACACGATGACGTGGACAAGATCGCGTTCACGGGGTCCACCGAGGTCGGACGCATCATTCGCCGCGCCACGGCCGGGAGCGGCAAGAAGCTGAGCCTCGAGCTGGGAGGCAAGAGCCCCTTCATCGTCTACGACGACGCCGATCTCGACAGCGTGGTCGAGGGCGTCGTGGACGCGATCTGGTTCAACCAGGGGCAGGTGTGCTGCGCCGGCTCGCGCCTACTCGTGCAGGAGGGTGTGGCCGATCGCCTGATCGCCAAGCTGCGCGCTCGCATGGAGACGCTGCGAATCGGCTCGCCGCTCGACAAGGCGGTGGACATGGGGGCAATCGTGGCGCCCGTGCAGCTCGCCCGCATCCGACAGCTCGTGGACCAGGGCGTGACCGAAGGCGCCGCCATGTGGCAGCCGTCGTGGGCCTGCCCGACGGATGGCTACTTCTACCCGCCCACGCTGTTCACGGACGTCGAGCCGGCCTCGACGATCGCGCAGGTGGAGATCTTCGGCCCGGTGCTCGTCGAGATGACGTTCCGGACACCGGCCGAGAGCGTCGCGCTCGCCAACAACACGCCGTACGGTCTGGCGGCGAGCGTGTGGACGGAGAACATCAATCTGGCGCTGGACATCGCGCCGAAGATCAAGGCCGGTGTGGTGTGGATCAATTCCACCAACATGTTCGATGCGTCGGCAGGCTTCGGCGGCTACCGGGAGAGCGGGTTCGGGCGAGAGGGTGGGCGCGAGGGGATGTGGGAGTACCTCAAGGCCGACTGGGAGCGCGGGGCTGCCGTGCGGCCAGTTCAGAAGCCGCTCGTCGCAGAGCACGCGGCACGCGCCGCGAAGGGACGGAGTGAACCGGCCATCGACCGGACACCCAAGCTCTACATCGGAGGCAAGCAGGCGCGTCCCGATGGCGGATACTCACGCGCCGTCATCGGCGCGAAGGGCGGCATCCTCGGTGAGGTGGGCGACGGCAACCGAAAGGACATCCGGAACGCCGTGGAAGCGGCCCACAAGGCGTGGCCCGCTTGGGCGAGGGCGAGCGGCCATCTGCGCGCCCAGATCCTCTACTACATCGCCGAGAATCTCTCGGCGCGGGACGAGGAGTTCGCCGCCCGGATCGACGCCCAGACCGGGGTCGGCCGCCGCGCCGCCGGGCGCGAGGTTCAGGCCGCCATCTCCCGGCTGTTCACCTATGCGGCGTGGGCCGACAAGTACGACGGGGCCGTGCACGACGTGCCGATCCGCGGCGTCGCGCTGGCCATGCACGAACCGATCGGCGTGATCGGCATCGCCTGTCCGGAGGAGCAGCCGCTCCTCGGCTTCGTGTCGCTGCTGGCGCCGGCCATCGGAAGCGGCAACGCAGTCGTCATGATTCCGTCGCCGGTGCACCCGCTCTCGGCGACGGACTTCTACGGCGTGCTGGATACGTCGGATCTGCCCGCCGGCGTGGTCAACATCGTCACCGGGGACACGGACGCGTTGGCCAAGGTGCTCGCCGAGCACGACGACGTGGAAGCGATGTGGTATTTCGGCTCGCGCGACGGCGTGCGCATGGTGGAACAGGCATCGGCGTCCAACATGAAGCGCACCTGGTGTTCGTGGCACGAACGGGATTGGCCGAATGGGACGCAGGGTGAAGGGCGCGAGTTCCTCCGGGCCGCGACGCAGGTGAAGAACATCTGGATCCCGTACGGCGAATGATTCCTGGCGTCGGCGAGAGGGTGGATCCGCAGCCATTCATTCCTCCACCGCGCCCTCCATTCGGCCCAGCAGCCGTCCCATCTCCAGCGCGTTGGTCGTGCCGTAGTTTGCGTAGCAATTGTTGAAGAGCAGGTGGAGCTCTTCGGCGCGCTCGGCAAGGCGCGCAATGCGAGGCAGCCACTCGCGCAGCTGTCCGTCGTCATACAGGTATCGAAATCGCTCGGTGACCTTCGCCACCGGGCCCTCCCAGAATTCCGCCCGCCGTCCGTGGAAGCGCACCATGGCCAGCCGACGGTCGGCGGTCGCCGCATCCGGCGGGACGCTGCTCTCCAGGCCCTGCGGCTCGTCCACGCACACATACGCGAGGCCTGTGCGTTCGAGCAGCGCGAGGGTCCGGTCGCGCATGGTGTCGGCCATCCAGTCCCGATGCCGGAACTCCACCGCCGCCGGTCGGTCGCCCAATCGGCGCCGGGCGTCGGCGATCAGTGCCGCGGAGGCGCGCGACGGGCGCACCCAGCGTGGATACTGGAGCAGAATGGCTCCCAGCTTCCCCGTGGCGCGCAACGGTTCGAGGGCATCGAGGAACGACGACCAGGCTTCGTCGAGCAACTCCGGCGGAAGGTCCCGGGCGTAGAGCCGCCGCTTGTCGCGCGTCGCCTTCGGGAGCGCGTCGCGGAGTGTCTTGGGCAGGCGCGCGGTCTCGGTAGGCTGGCCGGTCATCAGCGCGTGCGCCTTCACGTTGAAGGTGAAGTTCGCCGGTGTCCGCTCGGCCCAGATCACGCCCATACGCCGCGCTGGAATGGCATAGTACGTGGAATCGACCTCGACGAGCGGAAAGCGCGATGCATAATACCGGAGCCGCGCTTCGGGACTGGCGACGCCGTCCGGATAGAACACCCCGGGGGCGACCATCGTGGGGTCCGTCCAACTGGCGGTGCCGATCCGGATGCGGCATCCCGACGGCGTGGTGATAACGCGGAGTTCGCGCTCGCCCGCCCGCTCGCTGCGTCGAAGGGCTTCGGCGACGCCGGGATCGTGGGCGGCGTCACTCACGGCATCGGCGCTTCCAGTTCCGCGGCCCGCTCCGCCAGCGGTTCGGTGAACTCGGGCGCCTGCCCGCGCAGCAGGAACGCCGGCAGCAGCGTGTTCACCACCGTGTAGATGATCAGCGCGCCCACCAGCCATTGCGGCGCGCCGAAGTCTTGCTGGAGAATGCTGCTCAGGACCAGCGTGAACACGAGTGTCGGAACCAGCGCAATGCCGATGCGTCGACTCTGCGAGAACGACTCGTGGAGGGCTGCGCGACGGTGCGTCGTGACGGAAAGGACCCGTAGCGGCGTGACCACGACCAGGAGGCCCGTGGCCACCGCGGCGGCGAACCATCCCAACTGCCCCTGTTCCACGTGCGTGCCCGCCGCGAAGAAGTAGAACGGGATGAACACGGAGCCGAAGGCCTCCAGGGCATCCACCATCTTCTCCGACGACATTGCCGGCAGTTGCATGCGAAAGCGCTGGGCCGCCACTCCCACGAGGAACGCGCCCACGAGATAGTAGACGCCGAGCGTGCGTGTGGCGTACGCGCAGACCACGGCGACCATCAACAGGAACGCGAACTCGGAACGCGGCGCGAACGGCGCGATACGCGTCGCGAACACGCGGAACGCGAACGGGATGAACGCGACGATCAGCACCATGGCGACGGTGGCAACGAGAAACCGCTCCCACGACGTGGTCTGCAGAATGAAGAACAGGCCGGCCAGGGCCACCAGCTCGGAACCGACCGCTTTCGTCTTCACGGCGAACTGTTCGGCCGGCGACAGTCCGAAGGCACGCAACGACGAGAGGATGAATCCCGTGGACGGGGTGACGAGTGCCAGTGAGGTGAGGGCGGCGGAGCGCCACTGCAGGTGCAGGAATTGGACGGCGAGCGCGCCGACCATGAGCGCCAGGGCCGACCAGACCGTCACGTGTTGCGCGAGCGTCTTCACGTCGCGCCGGAGCTCGCGGGCGTCGATCTCGAGGCCGGCGAACAGAAACAGGGCAGTGATCCCGAAGGTGGAGAGCAGTTCCACCGTCTGATTGCCGCGTTCCAACCCGAGCGCCGCCGCGCTGAATCCAAGCACGAGGCACGTCACGGCGTCGGGGATGCGATATCGCTGCAGCGCCTTTGGTACGACGAACAACGCGAACAGCAGCGCGACGTATGTCAGATCGGCCGGAACCGAAAACTGAGTTTGGGGGAGGGGAGCCACCATCCGGGCATCTTAACCCTGACGCCCGACCGGCAACCAGAGGGGAGCGCCCGATCAGTTCGCCTTGCGCAATTCGACGGTGCCGAAACCGGTCGACATCCGGATGCGCTGCCCTCCCCGACCGATCGTTCCCCTGATGTGGCGGGGATTGAGCGATCCCTCCACGCGGATGGGGAAGTCGGTGCGGATGGAGCCCCACCCGGTACTGGCTTCGAAGTCGGCGTTGATGGAGGCCGGGAGCGTGACGTCGATATCGCCGTGGCCAGTGGTGAATTTCATGTCCTCAGCGCCCGCCACGGATTGCATGTCCACCGTGATGTCGCCGTTGCCAGTGGAAGCATTCACCGGTCCCTTGCCTGTCGTCACCCGCACCCGCCCATTGCCGGTGCTGGCGGTCACCGCGCCCTCGGCGCCCGTCACCTCGACTCCGCCGTTCCCCGAGGAGACCTTCACCGTTCCGGAAGTACCGCGGAGCGTGATGTCTCCGTTGCCGGTGCTGATCGCCACGTCACCGCCGGTGCCCTCCACCGTCACGGCCCCGTTTCCCGTGGCGCCGCGGAGCGCGACGCCCTTGGGCAGGGTGATCGAGATCGACGCCCGCATGTCGCGCCCGTCGTGGTCATCATCGTCCCAGTCGCCACCCCGGCTGTGGTCGCAGGCGCTGTGGCCGCGCCAGACGGAGCAGACCGAGACGTCTCCGCCGTCGTTCCGGGCCTCGAAGGTGAGATCGGCCCAACGGCTGCTCGACGACATGCGTTCGGCCCGTACCTCGACCCGGCTTCCGGTGCCGGCTCGCACGTCTATGCGCCCGTTGAAGTTACGCACCGTGAGTGTGGCGCCCGGACGCATGCTGCCAGACCAGGTGAATGGGTTGTCCGTCTGCGCGCCGACCACGGCCGGCGCGGCGAGAGATGCCAACAGCAGGGCGACCGTGGTGGTCGAGCGGGCGAATGATTGCATGGGTCGGATCGGTGCGAGAGTGAGAGTGTGACGCACCGGCTTGGACAACCCGCCGACGGGAAAGGTTGAAGCGACACGCCGCCCCGCCCGTCCGGGCGCGTCAGCGTTGCCGCTCGACCCCCGCCTGCTCGCGCCGCAGCAGTTCCTCCTTCCGTGCTTCCCCCCAGCGGTAGCCGCCGGACGCACCATCGCTTCGCACGACGCGGTGACAGGGGACGACGAGCGCCACCGGGTTGCGCGCGCAAGCGTTGGCCACCGCCCGCACGGCGCGTGGGCGGCCGACCGCACGCGCCACCTGGGTGTACGATCGCGTCTGCCCGAGCGGTATGCGTTGGAGCGCCTTCCAGACCCGCCACTGAAAGGCCGTTCCCTGCACGTCGAGGGGAACGGGGACGGTGACCGAGGGACGACGCCCCCGCGCGCGTTGGGCGATGTCGCGCACCCAGGCATTGGCGCCGCCGGGCGCTCGGGCGATGGTGGCGTTCGCGAAGTCTGCGCGCAGCGTGCGCTCCAGGGTCGCATCGTCGTCACCGAGTTCCACGGCGCACACGCCGTCATCGGTAAAGGCCACGAGCAGGCGCCCCAGGGGTACGGCAACGGTCGTGAAGTGAATGTGCTTTCCGGCTGCCCGCCGACGGTACACGGCGGGGGTCAAGCCAGCACGAACCTCGCGGCGGCCGTACACGCGGCTGCTCGATCCATAGCCCGCTTCGTAGGTGGCACGACTCACGGTATCTCCGGCGCGGAGCCGCTCCACGAAGCGGCGTTGGCGCAGCGCGTCCTGGTATTCCCGGGGAGAGACCCCCACGGCTTGCGTGAAGGCGCGCTGCAGATGATACGGGCTGAGGGCGACCTCGCCCGCAAGGGTCGCAAGGGTGACACGTTCCCCAGCGTGCCGGTGCAGGTACGCCGTGGCCCGAGCGACCGCGGCCTCGATGCGCGACGGCGCGTCCGACGTCGGACGGCAGCGCTTGCACGGTCGGAATCCGGCGTCCCGAGCGGCAGGGGCGTCGGCGAACACGCGTACGCGGTCGCGCCGCGGACGACGCGAGGGGCATGAGGGACGGCAGAAGATTCCCGTGGATGAGACGGCGTACACGAAACGGCCGTCGTAGCGGGCATCGCGCGCGACGATCGCGCGCCAGGAGACGGCCGCCGACGGCGTGCTCGCGTGTGCGATGGGTGACCGAGTCCGTTCCGACATGTGGGGGAAGCTACGCGCGCCGCGCGTGCCGGCTATCCGCTGCTTGCGATCAATACGCGGCCGGTCCCTTCGCCATGTCAGATGCCCGATCGCTCGTCGAAGGCGGTGAACACCGCGCTGGTCAGCGATCGGGTCATGGTCCGCTGGAGGGCGATGGCGAGAATCCACCCTGCCGCCGCAATGAGGGCGGCGGCCATGACGGTGATGCCATTGCCGACCGCGAACCCGGCGCCGCACGCCGTGAGGCCGGCACAGCCGTTGAGCACGGCCACGACGGCCGGCGCATCGGCCGGGGCCACGGGGATCGCGAGCATGATGCCGAACACGAACGCGAGCCCCAGCGTCGTGTCGAATACCCACGGGGTGGGCGGATAGACGATCAGGTAGACGAGCATTCCGACGATGAAGGCGGCGGTCGATGCATTGACGACCATCTGCCCGCGATACGCGACCGGCGGTTGCGGGGGCGCGTGTGGTCGTTTGAGGACGGCGACGAGCGTGGCCCCTACGGCGACCGCTCCGACGAGTGTCGCGATGCCGACGACGGCCATCTGGCCACGCGCGATGAAGTGTCCTGCCGCGACGTCACGGTGGTATCCCGCGATGCCGAGGAGCGTGGTGGCGAGCGTGGCCAGGGTGAGCCAGAAGGAGGTTCTCTGCGGCATGTCGGTCGTCGGTCCCCATGAGAGAGCGTGCGAGAAAGGTACCCGGCGCCGAGTCCCCGCGTTTCAAACTCGGCGGCCCGGGCGGTCCTCGCCAGTTCGGCTTCTGAGCGGGGTTCGGAGGCACGAAGGGCGCGGCGTCGGGCGGCATTCCGAGGGATTCCGTCGTGTTCGGGCCCGCGATTTCACCGTGTCTTCGCTCGGCGGCCGAGGGCGAGGGGCGGCCCCATCGCGAACTCCCTATTCGTCGTCGCATCATGTTATAGTTCGTGCGCCTGCCCGTGCGGCCGCCGGTAGTCTCGGTGGTACGCCATGCGCGATGGCGAGCGCGGGTTGCCGGCCACGGCCGGCGGAGTCCGGAGCCGATCCAGGTCCGGGGCCCAACCGACGGGCGCGGGCAGTCGGGGTCTTCCAGTCTTACAGGCGCAAGAAATGATGCGAGCGGCGCGGCCGGCGAAGGGCCGGTCGTGCCCATCAGCACCGGATTGACGGAGCGTTTGATGTCACTGAAAGTCGCGGTACTGAAAGAGACGCGGACTGGTGAACGGCGCGTAGCCATGGTGCCGGCCGTTGTCGATAAATTGGTCAAACTCGGCGCAGAAGTTCGGTTGCAGGCAGGTGCCGGCGAGGCGGTGAGCCTTCCGGACAGTGCCTACCGAAACGTCACGATCGCCACGGATCTGCCGGCGCTGGTCGGCGACGCGGATCTCGTGCTGGCGGTGCAGCCGCCGGCGCTCGAGGTCGTGCGGGCGATGAAGCAGGGCGCCGTGCTCATCTCATTCGTGTATGCGCATCGCGAACCGGAGCTGGTGAAGCTCCTGCGCGATCGGGGCATCACGTGCTTTGCCATGGAGCTGGTGCCGCGGATCACGCGGGCGCAGGCCATGGATGCGCTGTCCAGCCAGGCGGCGCTTGCCGGGTACTATGCGGTGCTGCTGGCGGGCACCGAGCTTCCGCGCATCCTGCCGCGCATGACCACGGCCACCGGTGCCCTGCGGCCGGCGACCGTGCTCGTGATCGGTCTCGGCGTAGCGGGCCTGCAGTCGATCGCCACGGCGCGGCGGTTGGGCGCGGTGGTCGAGGGATACGACGTGCGACCGGAGACGCGCGAGGAAGCGGCGTCGCTGGGGGCGAAGTTCGTCGACACGGGCGTCGACGCGCGCGGAGAGGGCGGCTACGCCCGGGAACTGACCGCCGAGGAGAAGCAGCAGGTGGCGGCGGCGCTGACGCGGCACATTCAGCAGGCCGACGTCGTGATCACCACGGCGGCCGTGCCGGGACGTCCGGCGCCGAAGCTCATCAGCAAGGCCCAGGTGGACGGCATGAAGAACGGCGCCGTCATCATCGACCTCGCGGCCGAGGGCGGCGGCAACTGCGAATACACCAAGCCCGGCGAGACCATCCGGGTGGGGCAGGTGACCGTTGCCGCGCCGCTGAACGTGCCGTCGCTGCTCGGCGAACATGCAAGCGAACTCTACGCCAAGAACGTGCTGAACCTTCTCGAGCTGCTGGTCACGGACGGAGGATTCGCGCTCGACTGGGAGGACGAGGTCGTCGCCAAGACGGCGCTCACGCACGGTGGCGAGATCAAGAACGACGCGGCCCGCACGGCCGTGGAATCGGCTTAGCGCACGGGAGAGATTCATGACCGTAGAAACGGGAATCGTCGGGTTCGTCGCGCTGTACATCTTCATGCTCGCGGCGTTCACCGGCTATGAAGTCATTGGGCGTGTGCCGGCCATCCTGCACACGCCGCTGATGTCGGGCTCCAACTTCGTGCACGGCATCGTCGTGGTGGGTGCGATGTACGCCCTGCTCAATGCCAGCACGACGCCCGAGCAGGTGGTCGGATTCGTCGGCGTCTTCCTCGGTGCGGCCAACGTGGCCGGGGGCTACGTGGTGACCGAACGGATGCTGGAGATGTTCAAGTCCAGCCGTCCCGCGAAAGCCAAGGAGTGAGGACACACCGATGAACACATCCTGGATCATTCAGGCCACCGATTTCGTGGCCGCGTTCTTGTTCATCTATGGCCTCAAGCGAATGTCGTCGCCGGTGACGGCGCGGTCGGGCATTCGCGTAGCGGGCTATGGCATGTTGCTGGCCATCCTGGCCGGCTTTCTCTACGTGTTCGGCATCGCCCCCGAAGCGGCTGCCCACCTGTCGGTGAATCTCACGCTGGCACTGGTGGCGCTGCTGCTCGGTGTCGGCTGGGCCTGGCGCGGCGGAAAGCGCGTCGCGCTGACGGACATGCCCCAGATGGTGGCGCTCTACAACGGCATGGGCGGCGGTGCGGCCGGCGCCATCGCCGCCGTCGAACTGCTGGGCGGCAAGGCCGACAACGCCACCCATCTGGCGGTGACGCTCGTCGGTGCGGTGATCGGATCGGTGTCGTTCTCGGGATCGCTCGTGGCCTGGGCGAAGCTCGATGGGCGGGTCAACAAACCGTGGCGCCTGCCCGGCCAGCACATCTACAATGCCCTCGTTCTGCTCATCACCCTCGCCATCGGCGTCGGGGTGGCGGTTGGCGTGCCCAACGTGCCGCCGCAGGTTCTGATCGCGGTGTTCTTCGGAATAGCGTTGATCTACGGCGTGATGGCGACGATGCCGATCGGCGGCGCCGATATGCCCGTAGTGATCTCGCTGTACAACGCCCTCACCGGCCTCGCCGTGGCCCTGGACGGATTCGTGCTCCAGAACCCGGCGTTGATGATCGCCGGCATGGTGGTCGGCTCGGCGGGTACGCTGCTGACACTGCTCATGGCCAAGGCCATGAACCGCTCGGTGGCCAACGTCCTGTTCAGCAACTTCGGCGACGTGAGCATCGAGCAGGAGGGCGAGATCGCCGGCTCGATGAAGCCGGTGGAAGCGAGCGATGCCGCGATCACGATGCGCTACGCCAGCAAGGTGATCATCGTGCCCGGCTATGGCCTGGCCGCCGCGCAGGCGCAGCAGAAGCTGTACGAGTTCGTGAAGGCGCTGCAGGCGGCCGGCGTCGAGGTGAAGTTCGCCATTCACCCGGTGGCGGGGCGCATGCCCGGTCACATGGACGTGCTGCTCGCCGAAGCGGGCGTGCCCTATGACATGATCGCCGAACTGGACGAGGTGAACGACGAATTCAAGGGCACCGACGTGGCCCTGGTGATCGGCGCCAACGACGTCGTGAACCCGGCGGCGCGCACCGACAAGAGCTCACCGATCTACGGCATGCCGATTCTGAACGTCGACTACGCGAACCAGGTCTACGTGCTCAAGCGCGGCAAGGGCAAGGGCTACGCGGGAGTGGAGAACGCGCTCTTCTACGCCGACAACACGGGCATGGTGTACGGCGACGCCCGCGAGACACTGGTCAAGATGATCCAGGCCGTGAAGGACCTGGGAGGGGACGCGGCGTCCGCCGCCTAGCGCTGGACGACACACGGAAGTTCACGGGGCCCCAGACACCGCGCGAGCACGGAGTCTGGGGCCCCGACTGCATGCGTCATCGTGCGCGGAGTGCCGCTCAGTCCCACTTCATGCGGTCGCGCAGCGCGGCGACCTGCGCCACGTGATGCCGGCCGTGCCATGCATAGAGCGCCAGCATCACGTCGAGGGTCATCGGGGCTTCCGGCCGTTCCGGATGCACCAGCGTCCGCGCGAAATCGCCCGCCCTCATCGCGCGCAGCATGTACACCCAGCGTGCATGCAGGGCATCGAGCAGCGCGAGCGACTCGGCGACGAGCGGGCCGCGCCCATCGGGCAGCTCGGCCCAGGCCTTCTCGTCGTACGGCTTGATGGTCGGCTCGATCTCGGTGAGCGCGAGTTTGAACCGCACGTACGCATTGAGGTGGCTGTCCGGCAGGTGATGGATCACCTGCCGCACGGTCCACCCGTCGGGGCGATACGGCGTGTCGAGTTGTGCGTCGTCGAGGCCGCGCGCCGCGTCGCGGAGTGCCGCCGGCGCGGCGGCGACGGCTTCGATGTACCCGGCGCGTTCGGCGGCGGTGACATCCACGGGACGGGAGAAGCGACCGATCGGGTAGCGGAGATCCATGCGTGGTGGAGTGATCGTGTGGGTGGTCGTGCAGTGGCTGACCGAAAAATAGCGGCGCGGCGCCTTCGCGCCGCGCCGCCCGTGTGTCGCCTTTCGTCAACGGATCAGTTCATCGTGAGTGGGGCATCGAGGGTCAGCACCAGGGCCGCGCCCTCGGGCAGACAGGTCTGGTAGTTCTTCTGTGCATGCGCCACGGCGGCACCGGTAGCAGCGCCGGCAGCCGCGCCGATGACCGTCGACTTCGTGCTGTGCCCGAAGATCTGGCCGAGGATGGCTCCAACGACGGCGCCGCCCGCGACCTTCTCCTTGTCCGATGGACCGGTGCCCGGGACCTCGGTGCGCTGGAATGCCGTGGTGGACGCAATGGTGCCCGAGACGGGGTAGGAGATGCCGTCCACGTACATCGTCATCGGACGAACGACGATGCTGCTGTCGGTGGGGTCGCCCGGTGTCACCCGGGCGACCTCGAGCACGACGCGTGATCCGCTGGGAATCTCGGCGCCGCCCTCGCCCTGCACAGGACTGGTGACCGTCGCCACGAGCTTGTCGCCCACCTTGTTGGTGTTGGTGCAGACGCTCATGCCGGAATTCAGCGCGATGCCGGTGCCGGCGCCGATCAGCTTCTGCGCGGGAGCCGGCATGGCCGCGGCGGCCATCGCGCTCGAGTCCGGTTGCTGGGCCACGGGTGTCATCGTGGGTTGCGACACCGGTGCCGTGGCGGCACGGGTGGGTTGTGGCACGGGCTCCCGCCGCGGGCTCCGCGACTCCTGGCGCGGGGCCGGCGTGGGCGGCTGCCGAGGCTGGGGCTCCGGGGCCGGCGCGACGCCCGTATCCTTGAGCGCCGGCTGCGCGCTGATCTGATTGGCCAGCGCGAGATCGTGTGAGAGATCGGAATCGGCGCGCTCGGCCGTGCGGCGCTCCGTGCAGGCGGAGAGCGTTGCCAGGGCGGCCGCCGCGGCGAGCACGCGAACGAAACCGGATGACGAAGCGAACATGACGAATTCCTCGAACGGTCAGTCGGGGGTACCCCAATGATACACGGCTTTCCGGGGGACGTTCGCCGGCAGAAGGTCCGCCGGGAGCTGCGGGCCGGTCAGGAGGCGCGGCGATCGGAGCGGCGAGCCGCGGGAGGCCAGAGTTCCGTCTGCGGCAGCTCATCGCCGATCACGGCGCGCACCTGGGCCGCGACGTCTTCGATGGCGTCGGGTTCGGCCACCAGGTCGTACTGGCGGATGTCGAGGCGGAGCACGGGGCACGGCGTGAATCCGGAGATCCAGCGCTCGTAGCGATCGTGCAGTTCGCGCCAGTATTCGGCATCGGTGTCGCGTTCCTTCGAGCGCCCGCGCGTGACGATCCGCTCGATGATCATCTCGACCGGGCCGTGAAGATATACCAGGAGGCGCGGCGGCCGGGCGGCGGGGGCATGCAACAGTTCGCCATACAACTGGTGGTACAGGGTCCAGTCGTCTGAACTCATGTACCCCTGTTCGAAGAGCCCCCGGGCGAACACCTCGGCGTCCTCGTACCAGGTACGGTCGAGCACCCAACTGCCGCCGGTGCCGAGCATGCGGCGCATGGCCGCGAAGCGGGTCGCCAGGAAGTGCAGTTGGAGATGGAGGCCGAAGGAGCGCATCCCGTCGGGACCATCGTAGAACCGCTCGAGCCAGGGGTTGTCGTCGCCCACGCTCTCCAGGGCGAGTTGCAGCCCGAACCGGGCGGCAAGCGCGCGGGAGAGCGTCGTCTTTCCGGAGCCGACCATGCCAGCAACGCCGAGCAGCATGGGGGTAAGGTAGCGCCGGCGGAGCGCCGGCGGAGGGGCCGGACGCGTGGGCGTCCCGGCCACAGCTCACAGCTTCAGGAACGCCGCCTTCCAGAGGTCCGGATCGTCGTCTTCGCGGTAGAGTTTGTCGAGGTCGACGGACACGTTGTTGCCGTTCCGCGTGACCGCGAATCGATCCATGCTGCGCGTCGCCCGCCCGTCGATGAACACGCCCTCGGGGGTGTAGATGGAATGGTGCTTGGGACAGCGGAACTCCTGATCCTCCGGCTCCCAGCGCAGGGCGGTGTTCTGATGCGGGCAGGCGAGGGAGAACGCGAACAACTCGCCCTGCCAGCGGGTGATGATCACCGACTCGTCCTGGTCGATGTTCACGCCGTCGGTGGCGGGAATCGGGTAGCTCTTGAGCTCGTCGGACGTATCGAGCGCGCGCACGAAGCGCGGCTCAAGCGCGGCTGCCGAGACCGGCCCCGCCGACAGGGCCGCGAGGGTGCCCGCGATCATCAGTGCGGCGTCGCGGAGAAATCGCCGCCGACTCGCGGCGGCGATGGTGCACCCGTCGCAGTGGTCGTCGGCGGGAGTGCTGCGGGTGTCGTTCGATCCATCCATCACGCTGTCTCCAAACACCAGAGTTACATGTTCACGAGAATGATTCCGGCGAGCGAAATCGTGAACCAGAGCACGATGCTCACCAGGGACGTCTGGCGGAGCGTCCGCCATCGGGCGGCGGTGTCCCCCGCACTGCCCCGCAACCCCTGCTCCATACGCATCATCACGTAGCCGTTGATCAACAGGGCGACGATGAGCCCCATCTTCACCCAGAACACCCACGAGCTGAAGAACGTCTCGACGTCGGCGGCGAACAGGAGCACTCCCGAGAGCACGGACACGACGAGGCCACCGACCACCCACGCGTGCACACTGTCGAGATCCTCGAGATGCTGCATGCGCTTGGCCTCGCCGGCATTCACGACTCGAAACGTGTCGCGGTCGGTGGACAACGCGAATCCACCGGCCAGAATCAGTGCACCCACGTGGAGAAAGGTGACCACCGTCGGCGCCACCTTGGAGTGACTGTAGAACTCCTCCCACGGTTTCGTGAGGTGAATCAGCATATCGGGTGCGCTGAGCATCAGTATCGTTCGTTGAAGTTGCGGTTCGGGGCGGACCACCTGTCGAGCGGCCCACGATAGTTGTTAACGCGCCAGCGCCGCCGAGCGTTCGATGACGCCGCGCCGGCGCCGCGGTGGAACCCTACGACGAACAAGAGGACGTCACCATCCGGCGAATGCTCCAGATTCGTTCCGGCGTGCCCCGCTAGCCGATGGTCAGGGTATCCGTGGCGGCATCGTACGACGTGGCATACTGGCCGAGTGCGCGCGCCGCCGGCCCGCGAATGACCTGCCCCGACGAATTGAACTCCGCGCCGTGACAGGGGCAGAAGAAGATGTTCGATGAGATCTGCGTGAGACAGCCCTGATGCGTGCACACCATCGAGTAGGCGGCGAAGGTTGCCGCTCCCGTCCGCTTCACGGCCTGAAAGCTATTCACCTTCACCAACGTTCCCACGTTCGCCAGCGATGGAAAGTCACCGACCTTGATCGTGTTGCCGTTGGACGAAGAACCGCTACTCGGCGGCTGGTATGCCGTGGGCCCGATCTGCCCGTTGCCGCAGCCCGCGGCGAGCGCCGCCGCGGCAGCGGCAACGGCGGACTTCGCCAGAAACTGGCGGCGGCTCAGACAATCCTCACACCCCATATGTTCTCCCGGTGTCGTGTGCACCTGCCCTACACGCAGACGCGGATCGGCGTCGCGCGGGCTCATCGATTGTAGAAGGTCATGATCAGCGAACTCAGGGCCGTGACGCCCATGGCCGAGATCGTGATGGTGCGATGGAGACGTCGCTTGGACAGGCTGTTCTGTGCCTGCGTCGCCAGTGTGCTTCCGGCGTACGAGAACGCCCCGTCGGCGGCGAGCATGGTCAGCGCATGCACCGTTCGCAGGACTCGATGGTCAGGGTCGTGCCGCGAGTCCCAGAGGTTCCAGAGTCCGGTGACCGTGTTGGCGGCGAACACACCCACGAGCGCCGTGGCGAACACCCGGTGGCCCGTCTTTGCCCAGGTCGGGGCGTTGCGGCTGTACTTCCACAGTTGCTCCCCGAAGATGTACTGCCCGACGTACAGCGGATAAATGGCGTAGCTCAGGTCACGATGGATCTCGAGACGCGTGTAGTAGCTGTCTGGGTACTCGATGGCGCGCGGTCGCGGGCGCCGCCGGTGCACCGTGTCGGCCGGCATCTGGACGGCGAATGGAATCGGTGAGACCGAGTCGGCAGAAGCCGGATGCGCTGACGGCGGTGTCGTGTCCGGCGGGGCGGCGGCGGTGGCGATGACGACGGCGAGAAGTGCGCTGACGAGCATTCGTGAGTCCAGACGGTGGAAGGCGAGCAGGACGAGGCTCGAGTCGCTAGAGCAACGAAGGGCGGGGTTTCCAACGATACCCCTCGCAAAATTAATTGATCCATCATCTAATTCGTTCCGGAAAGCTCGGGATTCCGCCGCGAGGCCTCGCGGGTCAGGTTGCAGCACATGAACATTGCGCTATCCGGAGCTTCCGGCTTTCTGGGGACCGTCGTGGCTCAACGGCTAGCAGCCGCGGGGTTTTCGGTCCGTCCGATGGTGCGGCAAGCGGCCGAACCCGGCCTTGGTGGCACCATTGTTTGGGATCCACTGGCCGGAGCGCTCGATCCGGACGCGCTGGCAGACATCGATGCGGTGGTCCACCTGGCCGGCGAGCCGATCGGACAGCGCTGGACGACGGAGCGCAAACGCCGCATCCGCGAGAGCCGGATCCGGGGCACGGAGACCATTGCCCGCGCCATGGTTGCCGCCCGCAAACCGTCTCTGGTGTTGCTTTCAGCGTCGGCGGTGGGCGTCTACGGTGATCGCGGCGACGAAGTGTTGGACGAGGGCAGCGGCGCGGGCAATGACTTCCTGGCAGCCGTCGCGACGGAGTGGGAGCGGGCCGCCGATCCGGCTCGTGATGCCGGGTTACGCGTGGTGCTGATGCGCACCGGGGTGGTGCTCGGCGCCGGAGGTGGCGCGCTCGAGCGAATGTTGCCTCCATTCAGGCTCGGGGTCGGCGGTCCGCTGGGAGCCGGCTCCCAGTGGATGAGTTGGATCGCGCGCGAGGACTACGGGAGGGCCGTGCAGTTCCTGCTCGGGAATGCCGCGAGTGCGGGGCCGGTCAACGTGGTCGCTCCGAACCCGGTGCGGAACGGCCAGTTCGCCAAGGCGCTCGGCAAGGTGTTGCATCGCCCGGCGGTGCTGCCAGTGCCGGCGATGGCGCTGAAGTTGGCATTCGGCGAGATGGCGGAGGCCACCCTGCTGGCGAGCCAGCGGGTGATGCCGCGCCGGCTCGGCGAGCTCGGATTCCAGTTTCGCTTTCCGTTGCTCGCCGAGGGGCTGGCCTTCGAATTGCTTCGCGCCCGCTAGCCGATCAGCGCGTTGAGCCGGCCGCTGAACACGCGGCTGGCGGACAGACGGGTACCGTCGTCGAGGATCACGATGTACTCGCCGTGAAGCCAGGGCTGCAGCTCACGAATCCGGTCGGCGTTGACGATGGCGGACCGGTGGATTCGGACGAACATATCGCGGTCGAGTCTGGCCTCCATGATCTTCATGCTCTGCCGCAGCACGTGCGTATCGCCGCGTACATGGAGTCGCACGTAATTGCCGGCGGCCTCGACCCAGTCGATCTCCTCCTGGCGCAGGAAGAGCAGCCGGCGTTCGGACCGCACGACGATACGGGCACGCTGCCGCTCGGCACGCAGGAGTTCGACCACCGCCTGTGCGACGGCGTCCACGCGCGAGGGTTGCGCACTGGATGCGACGACCTTGGCCGGTTCGGCGGACGGGGATTCGAGAGGTTCGTCGTCGGCGGTAAGGGTCAGCGCTCGATTGGATTCGATCATGGCACACGTCCCCGGGGTCGAGGGAGAGGTTCCGCGGGCTGCAACTCACGGAGTTAGACACCCTGACCTACGGATTGGTGTGCTCGTTGGTGTCTGCAAGATGTAAACCCCGTCGGAGCCGAGGGATGGGCGGGCCGCCGGACATGACACGAACGCCCGCCGCGGGCACGCGACGGGCGTTCGGGTAGCCGAAACGAGCGGGGACTCAACTGCCCGGGGTGAGGCTCTGGAACAGCTTGACCACATCGAAGCCCACGGGGTCGAGCTCGAAGTAGCGGTTATCCTGGAACCGGCCGGTGGTGGGGAAGTACGGGGGCGGTTTCACGGCCGCACACCGGTCGTAGGTGTACTGTTTGACGTAGCCCTGCCCGCTGCTGAGCCCCACCGGGCCGCGGTTCTCCTGGATCAGTCCTCCGGTCACGTACAGGCAGCCGCGGCCGTCATTGCTGCCGGCACAATTCAGCGCGTTGCTCGGGCCCGAATTGTAGTTCTGCACGGTGAACGATGTGTTGAGCGACATGATCACGGCCTGGATGTACATGTCCTGCGAGTCGTCGAACGACTTATAGCTCCAGCCGCCAGTGAACTGCTGCGGCGTGTTGATGGCGTTGTCGGCGACGACGATGTTGTCGTCGGCCAGAAGCCCCAGAATGTCGGCGCACGTGCCGAGGGAGGGGTCATAGGCGTCGCGCTGATCGTCCAGGAGCACGATCGTGCCGCCTTTGGCGTACAGCGTCTCGCGGCCGCGCAGGGTGCCGCTGACTCCGACGGTGCCGTTGAAGGTGACGACGCCCCTCACGTTGGAATTGTAGCCCCGGTACAGCGGGAACAGGTATTCGTTGTCCTGCGGGCGCGCCGCGACGACCGCGGCGTTGGGGGTGTTGGAATAGAGCGACCACGACCCGTACTGGTCGACCGGCGTGAACGTGGTGTCGCTACCGCCCTTCTGGATGGCGGCGGTGGTGTAGTGGGCGCCCGTGGCCGGGTCGGTGATCGACGTCGAGCGGGCCACCGCGACGAGATGCGGATCGCCGCCCAGGAAGCAGCGCGCCCCGGCGTGGTTCATCACCGTCGTGGACGATGCTTTGTACTCGGAATTGGCGGCGGACGAACTCATGCCGCCATTGATGAGGTCGGTCTTGAACCACGTGTTGGCACTATTGTGCACGGCGATCGGAAAGAACAGCAGCGGCCCGCCTGGCGTGACACGATGCCAGTCGCCGCAGTTGGTGCTCTCGGCGCTCGCGTCGCCCCGTAGCCAGGCGGTCTCCCCACTCTTTGCGGTGTAGACGCGGAAGAATCCGTCCTCGATGGCCAACGAATCCCCGCCGCCGGTCACGTCGGTGGCCACGAACTCGATGCGTTGGCGAACGGTCGTCTCGTTGCCAGACGTGGGCGCGGTGAAGGCGTAGCCGGCAAGCGCCGCGTAGCCGGTGAGCTTGGCCAGATTGGCCGTGGACGGCATGGTGATCGGGGTGGCGTGCTGGGTATACCCCTGCATGAAGGTGCCGTAGCCGATCCCGCTGATGGTCTTGGCGGTGCTCACGTTGCTGTGGAAGGTGGCGCCACCGTTCAGAATGTGGATGATGTCGTTGGAGTAAACGGGTCCCCAGAGTTCGTCGCCGTTGTTGAAATAGATCGTCAATCCGCCGCAGCAGGTTTCGGAATTGGTGAAGTAGGCGAACTTGGCGAAGCTCTCCTGGTCCAACTCCAGGCGCCGGACGAACCCCGAACCGCGATTGTCCACTGCTTGCGCAACGACGCTGGCAAAGCGGCCGAACTGGCCGGTGGTCGAACCCGTGGGTCCGATCCAGACGTTGACGGACACGTTGGGGAGCGTCGTCCCGTCGGCGGCGTAGAGCGGCTGGTTGCTCATGATCTGGACCTCGCCGCTGTCAGGCAGCGCCGAAGGGTCGTAGTTCAGGCGGCTCTTGCCGATCTGCAATGCGGCTTCCGCCGCGTACGTCAATTCCGATTGGCGGTCCGTCGCCTTGGCGATGAGCGTGGCGTTGGACGACAGCACGATGGCCGAGGTCGCGAGGGCGCCGATGGCCAGCGTGAACAGCAGCGCCATGCCGAGCGCGAAGCCCGGGCGGGGCCGCGCGCGGCGGGCGCCGGCGGGCGCCGACCGACGGCGCGCGAGTGATACCGAACGAGGTGAAGGCATGGACTCCATTCCTGTTAGGGCACGATGATGATGCCGGTGGCGCCGATCGGTGAACTGGAGGGCGTGCAGTCCTGTGCCGAGACGCCGTAGATCCAGTGGTCACCGGTCGCCACGCTGTTGTCGGTCCATGAATAGACCGTATCGCCGGCCGGGACGTTCGCCAGCGGCTGGTTGAACGTGGCGACAGTGTCGGGGCGCCGGTAAATGGCGTAGTTCTCCACGTCGCGCTCACCTCCGCCGTCGTCCGTGGACGGGTGCCACATGATGGTGACGAAGGGCGTCGTGGACCCGAGCGGGGACGTGCTGTCGGTGACCGTTACCCCCAGCGGCGGATTGCCGCAGGTGGTGGCGTTGACGAGGCCCGTGTTGGCGACGACGAGCGTGCTGCGGATCGTGCGCGTCACGGCAGTCGCCGGCTGGTGCGGATCGTGGTACACGGCGACGAGCTTGACCTTGACCGAACGGATGCTGTCGACGAGCGCGAACTTGCCGGTGTCAGCGATCGACCCGTGGATCGTCGCCTTGTGGTACAGGGGCAGCGACGACATGGGAATCGCGGTGAGATTGCCGAGCGTATCGGTCTTGAAGTACTGGAAGATCGTGTCGCCGGGGGTGTACTGAATGCCGCGGGCGATGATCTGCGGGGTGGTCGCGTTGATTCGCCGATACAGGTTGTACTGGTTGGGATAGCTGGACGAGGAGTCCTTCACGATGTAGTAGGCAACTGTCTCGGCGCCACTCACCGTGCCGCCGGACTGGACGTAGGTCGAGTTCGGGTAATACGTGCTCATGCCGGGCAACAGGAGCTTGTTCACGGACTTCATGGCCGACACCGCGTTCGAATCGGCACTCGTGTCGACGTACACCGAACCCACGTCGCCGAGAACGCGCGAAATGAGATCCACGTTGAACACCAGCGCCGTCGTGTCGGCCTCGACGAGAATCGGCTGGCCGGGGACGACGCCCACCCCCGCGACGCGGAGGTCGCGATCGATGGACGTGATCGCGAACCGGGCGTTCTGCTGTGCCTCGAGGCGCCCGCCCTGGGAGCCCAGCAGAATGGAACTCTTGCGGAACGTCTGGATAGTGGTGGCCATGACCACCATGAGCAGAATCGTGGCCACCAGCAACTCGAGTATCGTGAATCCGCGGCGTGCGCGCAGTGTCGGCATAGGGAGACTCGGCTAGAAGGCGGCGATGGCGGTGGTCTTCTTCACCGGAGACGGCAGCACAGGGTTGTTCACGATCACGGTGACGATGCGGTAGTCCACGGAATCGGCCACGCCCCCGCCCACATGCGAGATCAGCGTCTGGCGGGTGAATCCCTTGTAGCTGGCGGATCCCGGAATTGAAGTCTCGGTTCCCGCGCAGGTGTCGATCGAGGCGTAATTCGTGATCGCCTTGATCGCTTCGATACGGTTGGTGACGAGTTCATCGGCGGTCCCGAGCAGGCGGGAATCCGACGTCGCGTGGGCCATGCGGGACACGAACAGCGCCAGGCCGAGCAGGGCCGCCGTCAGAATGGCCAGGGCCACGATGACCTCGGGCAGCGAGAATCCCGCCCGCTGCCGCAGGCCGCGCCGGCGCATCACTTCGCCCCCCCGAGAACCCACTTGTGGGCCTGGCTGTTGTAGAGGTACCAGTCCGTGCGTCCGGTGCCGAGCGTGAGCTCGACCGCCCGGTAGGTGACGTCGGGCTGTGCGGGGCCGGCAACGTAGAGTTGCAGGTCCGTGGTGGCGGCGCCGTCGCGATGGAAGGTGACCGTCGGCAGCCCGTTCAGGATGCCCAGATGCGACCCGACGATGGATGACGTTACGGAGCCGTCGATCCCGGTGGGAGGCACGGCGAATTTGACGCCGTCATTGAGCGGATAGGCCCGCCGGTGCTCGGTGCTCTGGATCGTGCCGTCGTTGTTGGCGTCTTCCGACCACTCCAGCGTATTGTGTACCGTGTCGATACTGATCACGACGTTGTACTGGCGGACCAGGGCGGTACGCTGGGCCTGCATGAGGACGCTCCGCAGACCCTGCACGGCCGCGTCGGTGCGGTAGCGCTGGATGTCCAGCCGCGGAATTGCCAGCGCGGCGATCACGCCCATCATGATCAACACGATCACGATTTCGAAGAGCGTGAATCCCGAAGCCGGCGTCGGCGATTCGTGATTGCGCATGGGCATAATGTGCCGACCGGATGGAGAACAGATTGGTGACGACCGCCGAGTGGGTCGTCTTCCTCTGAGGGAACGATGATCTGACCTCGACGGTAACCAGCCGCGTGACAGCCGGTATCACTGTCCGGGCATTAGTCATCACATTGTATAGCAATCGGCCTTGCCTGAAATGGTCTCGCTCGTCTACCGTAGGGGACTTCCCGATCCCCGACACAGAGTCCCGCGGGTCCAACTTCCCTCCTTCCCGGTCGACGGATGGGCGTAATCGCCACGCTGTTGCCGCAGCCCGGACACCTCCAACGCCTGCGGGCCGCGATTCGCGACCGGCACGAGTTGGTGCCGTGTATGACGTGGGAATCGCTGGCCGAGGCGTGCGAGATGCATCCTGTCCGCATTGCCGTGGTGGACCTGTACGCCACGGGGCCGGCCAACTTCGAGCGCGTGCGCCAACTCAAGCAGCGCTGGCCGGGCCTGTCGCTGCTCAGCTATTCGACGATCACTATGGAGCGCGTCCGGGACGTGTTCGATGCCGGGCGCATCGGCATGGATGCGTTGATCATCGCCGACCAGGATGACAGCCCCCGTCAACTGCTGGCCCGGATCGAGCACGCCGAGTCGCGCAGTCTGGGCAGCGAGGTTCGGCTGGCCCTTGGCGAGGTGGACCCGAGTGTGCGGGACGCGGTGCTGTTGGTGATCACTCGCGCCCACGAGCGGTTGTCGCCCACGGGACTGGCGCGGTTGCTGGCGCTACCCAGGCGCACGGTCAGCCAGCGGCTCGCCGTGGCCGGCTATCCGCCGCCGCGCCGCCTTCTCACGTGGGGACGGCTGATCGTGGCCGCCCGGATGCTGGAGGATCCCCACCGCACGGCGGATCGCGTGGCCTCCAGCCTCGGGTTCCCCTCGGGGAGCGCCTTCCGGAACGTGTGCCAGCGCTATCTGCACTCCACGCCAAGCGACATCCGCCGTCGCGGCGGCGCCGCATTCGTGGTGCGGGCATTGCTCCGTCAGGTACGCCAGGCGAATGCCTCGAGCTCGGGCTCGCGCGCGGGGCTGCGCGAACCGACGCTCGCCCTTTGAACTTCGAACATCGCATGACTTCTTCTTGCAAGCCGGAGATTCGCTTCATGACACGTACCAGGACCATCCTCACCCTGTTCCTCGCCGGCGCGGCAGCGGCAGCCGTCTTCGGTTGTCGTGACACGGCATCCCCGGCTGCGATCGCCGGACCAGCTGTGAGCCGTGTCAGCCCCAGCTTCGACCGCGGCGGCGAGTCCGAGGGCAACGACGAAGGTCAGTCCCATCTGCTGGTGTGCGGCGCGCATGACGCGGTTTCGACGAGCGCCTGGGTCGGCGCGTCCGGCGCCAGCATCCGAGTCGGCAACGACCGGCTGATCATCCCCGGCGGCGCACTCTCCGACTCGGTTCTGATCACGGCCACGATTCCGGCCGATACCCTGGCGGATATCCATTTCGAGCCGCACGGCCTGCACTTCAGCAAGGACGTCGTCCTCGTACTGAGCACCGGCGGGTGCAGGTTGGGGACGCAGACACCGAGACATGTGGACTATCTCGACAACGAAGGCAACGTGCTCGAGATGCTCGAGGGAACGTTCAATGGGGGCAGCCATACCGTCACGACCAAGATCCACCACTTCTCGTCGTACGCGATCGCGCTGTGATCCGCGCGCGGCCCACATCCGAGGACTGACATGCCGATGATGGCATTCGACCGAACCCCGAATCCCGAATCCACGCTGTCCGACGGCGAAGCCGCCGAGCAGCGCGGCGACTACGTGCAGGCCACTGCCGCCTACGCCCGCGTGGCGGAGGCGGACGATCGTACGGCCGCGGCTGAGGGCCTCTTCCGGCTCGGGCGCGTGGCGTGGCGGCAGGGCCGGTACGACGCGGCCCTTGAATGGTACGACCGCGCGCGTAGCATGGCTCGCGAGAGCCGCATCCCGGACCTCGAGGCCCGGGCGGAGAATGGCATCGGGGCCGTGCACTATTCCCGCGGTGAGTATGCCCAGGCGCGGGCATCCTACCAGATGGCCATGGAGCGCACCAGCGACCACGTCCTCATCGGCCAGTTGATGCTGAACCTCGGGGTGATTGCCAACATCGAGGGCAACCTCGAGAACGCACTCTGGCACTATCTGCGGGCGCGGGCGCTGTTTCGCGACAACGGGGACCGCGGCCGTGAGGCGCTGGCGCTCCACAATCTGGGCATGGTGTACGCCGACCGTGAGGAATGGGAGGCGGCGGGGGATGCCTACGCGCAGTGCCTGGGTCTGTGCGAGTTCCTGGGCAACCGTCCGATGGTCGCCAAGGTGCTCCTCAATCAGGCAGAAGTGCTCGTGGCCCAGGAAGCCTTCGACAAGGCGGTGCACAACTGCGAGGTCTCGATGTCGATCTCGATCGACATCGGGGACGAAGTGGAGCGCGGCGAGGCCTACCGGTGGCTGGGTTATGCACACCGTGTGGCGGGGCACGTGGCGGAGGCCGAGTCGGCGCTCGTAGAGGCGGCCCGAGTCGCGCAGCGGTTCCGCGTGAAGTTGCTGGAGGCGGAGGCCAGTCGCGAGTTGTGGGAGCTGAAACGATCGACGGGCGACGGCGAGGCGCAACGATGGCGCGAGCGGGCGCTGGGGCTGTTTCGCCAACTGGGGGCGGAGCGCGAGATCGATGCGATCGAGCGCCGGGATTCCAATCCGTCGTGAACGGCGGCTACGGCGGCGTCAACGCGTGATGGCGGCGAACAACGCCGTGACGTTGAAGCCCACCGGGTTGATCTCGAAGTAGCGGTTGTCGGTGAAGCGGCCGGTGGATGGGAAGTAGGGCGGGGGGTCGTTGGCCGCGCACCGGTCGTAGCTGTACTGCTTGGAATAGCCCTGGCCGGTGCCCATGCCCACGGGGCCGCGCGACTCCTGGATGATCCCGCCCGTAAGGTACAGGCAACCGCGCCCCACCAATCGGCCCTGGCAGTTGATGGCGCTGGTCGGGCCCGCCCCGTAGTTCTGCACGCGGAACGACGTGTTCAGTGCCATGAGGACCGCCTGGACGTCGAGTCCCTGGCTGTCGTCCAGAGACTGATATGTAGATCCCGTGAACTGTGGCGTGTTGACGGCGTTGTCGGCCACGACGATGTCGTTGTCGCTGATGAGGCCCAGGGCGTCGGCGCACTGTCCCTGGGCGGGATCGTCGGCGTATCGCAGATCGTCGAGCAATACGAGATCGCCGCCGCGGACGTATGTCGTCACGTGTCCACGGACCGTACCGCTCACGCCCACCGTTCCGTTGACGTACACCACGCCCTTGGTGTTCGGGTTGAACCCGCGATAGAGGGGGAACAGATACCGGGCGTCGGCGCGAACGGCCGAAACGGTGGGGTTGGGCGCGGCCGAGTACTGGAGCCAGGATCCGCGCGCCCCCACCGGGGTGAAGGTGGTGTCGTCGCCTCCCTTGTGCCGGTCGGCGTCATTGGGGTAGAGCGTGGACGTGCGCGAAACGGCCACCAGGTGCGGGTCGCCGCCCAGATAACAGCGGGCGCCGGGGTGCTGCATGATCGTGGCGATTGATGCCGACTGCTCGGCGTCCGCGGCCGGATCGGACATACCGGCGGCGACCATCAACTGCTGGAACCAGGCGGTCGGGTGCACGGAGGCGGGGAAGAACTTGAGCTCCGACGAGCCCGGCACCGCGTGCCAGTCGCCGCAGTTCGTGTAGGCGCTCACGGAGCTGCCGCCGGGCCAGTCGCCGCGCAGCCAGGCCTGCTGTCCCGTATTGGCCTGGTACACGCGAAAGAACCCTTCGTTGTCGTCGGTGGAGTCGCCATCGTGGTTGAGGTCGGTGGCCACGAACTCGATGCGCATGAGCGTCGAGGTCTCATCGCCGTTGGTGGGAGCGGCGAAACTGTAGCCGGCGGATGCCGCGTAGCTGGCCAGCGGCGCGAGCGTCGAGTCCGACGGGAGCGGCATGGGCGGCTGGTTCTGGGCGTAGCCGCGGAGGAAGGTGCCGTACGAGACACCGCTGATCGTCTGCGCGGTGCCGACCCGATCGTGGAAGGTGGCGCCGGTGCTGCCGATGTGGATGACGTCGTTGGACCAGACCGGACCCCAGAGCTGATCGTCATTCTGGAAGTAAATGGCGGTCCCCATCATCGATTCGGAGTTCGACCAGTAGGCATACTTGGCGAAGCTCTCCTCGGACATCTCCAACCGGCGGACGAATCCGGCGCCGCGTGGCCCGTTCGCCTGGGCCACGATGCTCACGAACCGGCCGAACTGTCCGGTGGTGGAACCGGAGGGTCCCACCCAGGCGTTGACGGTGATCCCGGGCACCGGGCGGTCGTCGGCTGCATAAATCCGTTGGTTGGTCATGATCTGGCGCACGCCGCTATCGGGCACGAGCGCGGCGTCTGCCGTGATCCGGCTCTTCGCCATCTGCAGGGCGGCTTCGGCGGCGTACTTCATGTCGCGCTGGCGATCCACCGCTTTGGCCATCATGGTCGCATTGGACGAGAGAATGATCGCCGTGGTGGCGAGCGCGCCGATGGCGATGGTGAACACCAGCGCCAACCCGAGCGCGAACCCCGCCCTGCTGACGAGGCCGGCACTGCCGGGGCGCCAGCCGCGTGGCCGGGCGAGGCGGTTCGAAGAACGGCGGCTCATGGTATCCATGCCGGTCAGGGAACGACGATGACGCCCGTGGTGGCGACGGGCGAGCTGCTGGGTGTGCAATCCGTCGCGGCCACGCCGTAGATCCAGCGGTCCCCGGACTTCACATCGCTGTCGATGTACGTGTAGCTCGGGGCCCCGGCGGGCACGCTGGCGAATGGTTGAATGAAGGTCGCGGCCGTGTCCGGCCGCCGAAAGATCGCGTACCGGTCCACATCGTTCTCACCGGCGCCGTCATCGAGTGAGGGGCCCCACGTGAGCTTCACGAACGGTGACGCGGCACCGGCCACCGATGTGGCGGTCGTGACCGCGACGCCGAGCGGCGGCTGCCCGCACGTGGTGCGATTGACCAGCCCGGCGTTGAGGAGCCGAATGGTGGCCTGGATGGGCCGGAGCACATCACCCCGCCGGGGATCGTGGTAGATGGCGGTCAGCCGCACCCGCACGCTGCGGATACTGTCGATGAGCGCAAACCGTCCCGTGTCGGCCGGCGACCCGTGTACCGGTACCGAGTGGTAGAGTGGGAGACTCGACTGCGGAATGAGCGAGACCGCACCGGTGTCGTTTGCCCGGTAGTACTGGAATACCGTGTCGGTGGGATCGAAGCGGATGCCCCGGGCAATGACGCGCGGCGTCGCCGCGTTCACCCGGCGCCAGAGGATGTACTCGTTGCTCAGCGAAGTCGTCGAGTCCTTGGCGAGATAGTACGAGATCGTCTCGGCCGGGCTGAGCAGGCCGGCCGCGGTATAGTAGGTGCTGTCTGGGTACGTCCTGCTCGAGCCGGGGAGCGTGATCTGGCGGCTGGTGCGCATGGCCGAGGTCGTATTGCTGTCGGCCTTGGGGTCGACGTACACCGCCGCCGGGTCGGTGGAGTCGCGCGACACGAGATCGACGTTGAAGGTGATCGCCGTGTTCGACGCCTGAACGATCATCGGCTGCGTGGCCGCCAGACCGGCGCCGGCCACCCGGAGGTCGCGGTCGATGTTCATGACGGCGAACCGTCCATTCTGCTGCGCCTCGAGCATCCCGGCCTGCGAGGCGAGCAGAATGGAACTGCGCCGGAAGGTCTGCACGGCGACGGTCATGATGACCATCATCAGGATCATCGCGACGAGCAGCTCCATGAGCGTGAATCCGCGGCGAGTGGCGTCGATGGGCATGCGGCGTCAGAAGGATGCGATCACGGTGGTCTTGCGGACGGTGTCGCTGATCGCCGGATCGGAGACGAGGACCGTCACCACCATGTAGTCCACGGAGTCCGGCGCGCTGCCCCCCACGTGCTTGATGATGGTCTGACGCGTGAAGCCGGCGAAGTCACGGCCGGGGATGGAGGCTTCCGTGCCCTGGAAGTCGGCGGGCAGGGTGGCGTAGCTGGTGGATGTCTTGATCGTCTCGATGCGATCGGCGGCCAACTCGTTGGCGATCCCGAGCAGGCGCGACTTGCTGGCCGAATGCGCCATGCTCGACACGAACAGCGCCATGCCCAGCAGGGCGCTTCCGAGGATGAGCATGGCGATGACGACTTCCACCAGCGTGAATCCCCCGCGCGGGCCCCGGCGCCGATGACGTGGCTTCACCGCAACCCTCCCTCGACCCAGATGTTGGCGGTGGCGTTGTACAGGTACCAATCGCTCCGTCCCGTGCTCTGGACGAGTTCGAGCGCGCGATAGACCCGGCCGGGATTCCGCGGTGTCGCGATGTAGAGCTGCAGATCGCTGGACGCCGCGCCGTCGCGTCCGAACGTGATCGTGGGGAGGGCGCCGAGGCTGCCGAGCTGCGACCCCACCACGGGAGCGGAGACGGCGCTGTCCAGGCCCGTGGGCGGGACGACGAACGTGACGCCATCGGTGAGGGGGTAGCTCAGCGAATGCTCGCCCGACTCGATGACACCGTCGTTGTTGGCGTCCTCGGAGACCTTCATCGTCTGGTGGACCGTGTCGATCACCACGAGGACGTCGTACTGGTTGAGCAGGGCGGTGCGTTGCGCCTGCGTGAGGGCATTCCGAAACATTTGAATCGACGCGTCGGCGCGGTAGCGCGGCGCGTTGAGTCGGGTGCGCGCAATGACCACCAGCGTCGCGATCATGACCATGACGATCAGGACCTCGAGCAGGGTGTACCCCGCAGTCCGTTGGAGCCGAAGGCCGGTCGCTGCGCTCATGACGGCACGTATTTCGGGAAGTTGCGGGAGAGATTACCGGTTGAGCCCCCCAGATCATGGACGATCGAGGAGTCGCGGTCGGGCGGATACCCGGCAAGATACGGCTGGATTCCATCATGTGCGGCAGCATATCTGCCTCCGACGATGCCCGGGCAATTCTCCGGCACCAACGCGCCCGGCACGGGTCGATGGCCAGGCCGCATTACATTTCCCGGAGAATCCGTTCCACTCATTCTCACTCCGTCACGATGCCTCAGGTCAACTTCTCGTTACTTCCCGCCGATGCCCGTGTCTGGGTGTTCGCGGCTGACCGCGAGCTGGACGCCGGTCAGGCGCAGTTGCTCCTTGCCCAGGTGGACGGCTATCTCGCCCAATGGAAAGCACACGGCATGCCACTCCGGTGCGCCCGTGACTGGCGCTACGGCCGGTTCCTGGCCGTTGGTATCGATCCGACCGCCGAGCAGGCGTCCGGCTGTTCGATCGATGCCCTATTCCGCCACCTGCGCGAAATCGGCACGTATGTCGGGACCCAGATGATGGGGGGCGGCCGTGTGTTCTACCGCGACGCCGATGGGCGCACGCAGTCGGTCAGTCGGGCCGAATTCTCGGCGCTTGCGGGGAGGGGGGATGTGACGGGCGACACGATGATCTTTGACACCAGCGTCATTTTGGCCGGTGATTGGCGAGACGGGTTCGAGCGGCGGGCGGACGAGGCCTGGACCGGAGCGTTGATCGCCACTAGCTGAGCCACCGGTCGAGGTGCTCACGCACGTAGTCGTCGTCGGTCAACTCGGGGTGGGTCGCCCGCAGGCGGGCGATGCCCTGTCGCTGGCCGGGTGAGAGCACCTCCCGAGGGTCCAGGCACCAGACGCCCCGCATCAATCCCTGGGTGCGGAGCACCTCGTGAATGCCGGGAATGCAGCCGGCAAATCCGTTGGCGGCGTCGAACACTACCGCATTGGCGGCGGTGAGCGCGGCGCCCGTGCTGAGCAACGAGGTGGGGACCGTGCCGGCGTCGCGGGCGGCCCTGGCCGCCGCGAGCAATTCCACGGCGCGCCGCGTCCACACCGCCCACTGGCCGAGTAGTCCGCCGTTCATGCCCCGCTCCCGCACGGCGCCGCCCACGCGGGCGCGCACCGGGGTCACGAGATCGGCGACGATGTTGTCGTCGTTGCCGGTGTACAACGCCACGTCGTCTCGCCCCGACTCCATGACCGCCCGCATCACGTCGGTGGTGGCGTAGCGATCGAACGGGGCGATCTTGATGGCCCACAGACCGGGCAGTTCACACAATTCGCGCCAGAACGCGTGCGACAGCACGCGCCCGCCGACCGCCGGCTGCAGATAGAATCCGAACAGCGGCAGCACGTCGGCCACCGCGCGGCAGTGCCGCACGAGCGCACGGTCGTCCAGTTGGTCGAGGCCGCCGAGGCTGAGCAGCGCCAGCCGGTAGCCCAGCGCGCCGGCCACGGCCGCTTCCCCGCAGGCTTGCTTGGTGGACCCGCACACGCCGGCAACGAGCGCGAACTGGCGTCCCGCCGCAAGCGCGGCGCGCGCCGTGGTGGCGGCGAGTTCGAGCACGGGCCGGTACAGGCCGTGCTCACGAACGGCGAACTGCGTGGTGTGCACGCCGACGGCGATACCGCCGGCCCCGGCGTCCACGTAGTACCGCGTCAGCGCGCGCTGGTGGCGCTCGTCGAGCGTCCGTCGTGGCGTGAGGGCCAGCGGGTGCGCCGGGATCACCACCCCGTCTCGCAGGTGCGCGCGCAGTCCGTCCATCAGAAGCTGCCGTCGCGCACGTCGAAGTGGGTCGGCTTGTCGAGCAACGGCCGGCCGGCACGCACCCACTCGGCCACCCAGTCGAGCAACGTCTCGACGTCGATGGCCGGCGGCGTGAGGGTCTGCGCCATCCGGTCGGTGTTGCTGAGCAGTGCATCGGGGGCCTCGACGCCGACGAAGCGCGGCTCGCGTTCCAGACGCCGGCCCAGTTGATCGGCGAGGGTTCGGACCGAGAGCGTGTCGCGCCCGGTCACGTTCAGCACGAATGGTGGCGATCCGGCATGCGGGAGCAGCTCGAGGGCGGCCCGGTTCGCATCACCCTGCCAGATCACGTTCACCCGGCCCATGCCGAGCGATACCGGGTCGCCGCGCTGAATCCGCAGTGCGAGATCGGTGAGCACCCCGTACCGGAGATCGATCGCGTAGTTGAGCCGCATGAGCGCCACGCGCGTGCCTGCGGATGCCGCGTGTTCGAACACGCGCTCGCGGCCCAGGCACGACCACGCGTACTCGCCCACCGGCGCCGGCGCATCCATCTCGCCGGCCCCACCCGACGTCACGGGCGTGAGGGGATACACGTTGCCGGTGGAGAAGGCGACGATCCGCGACGCGGCGTAGCGTTCCGCGCAGATGGCCGGCACCACGACGTTCATCATCCACGTGCGCGACGGGGCGTCGCGGGTGCCGAACTTCTGGCCAGCCATGAAGATCACGTTGGGCGCGTCGGGGAGTGCGGCGACCGCGGCGCGGTCGAGCAGATCGCAGCGGATCGTGTGCACGCCGGCGGCGCGGAGCGCGCGTTCAACGGGCGGCGAGGAGAAGCGGGAAACGGCGATCACGCGCCGCGCGTCCCCGCCCTCGTCGGCGCGGCGGGCCGCGGCGAGGGCCATGCGCGCGAGTGAGGGCCCCATCTTGCCTCCCGCACCGAGTACGAGAAGATCGCCCGGACAGCCAGCGAGCGCGGCAACGGTCTGGCTGCGTGGAGCGGAGAGCCGCGCGTCGAGATCGGCTTCGTCGCGAGGGCAGGCGGTGGTGACGCGTGCCATGGGTCGTCTCAGGCCCGGACGATGTCGGGGCGCCACTCCTTGATCTGGCGTTTGACGTCGTCGGCCGTGGCCAGTTCGCCGGCGACGCAGCGGCGGACGAGGTCGGCCATTTCGCCATCGCTCGCGAACCGGAGGCCGATGATCTGGCGCAGGGTGAGGTCGCCAATGCGCGGGCGCAGCTCGTTGGGCAGGATGGCCGTGAGGCGCAAGCGCATCTCGAGCCCCACGAGCCGGTTCTGCACGATGAGCGCCGAGGCACGCGAGGCAAGGAGTCCGGCCGCCAGCGCCATGGAGACCAGCACCCACCATCCGGCGTGCCACGACGGGGCATCGAGGAAGTCCGCGATGGCGACCACGACGTTCGCGGTGAGAATGGGGAGCGCGAAGAGGTGATAGATGGGGAAGATGCGCCGGTGATTCGCGTACGTCTGTGGGTTGGCGGGCATGCAGCCCTCTGGAGGCGGGTGAGCGACGACTATGCCGTCGGCGTGTGCGCGCGGCGTGCGTGTGCCTGGAGACGCGCGACCATCGCCGAGAGCCCGGCTTCACGGCCGGCGAGCCCGATGCCGTCCATCATCCGGCGCACGAAGTCGGGCGGAATTGCGAGGGTGGTTTCCGGTGGTTGGTCGTTCACGGCCGAGAACAGAATGGCGAGGAAGGCCGCGATGGTGGGCGATTGGCGAACGTCGACGTCGGCGTAGAAGTGCAGCGTGCCGTCGTGAACCTCGGGGAAGAGGTCCACCCGCGTCTGACACTCGGGGACCGTGAAGTTGCTGCGGTCGAGCGCGGCAAACCGTTCCGGGAGAGGCTCGAGCTTCTTGGAATAATGCAGCAGCGTCTGCATTTTCTCTTCACGTCCGAGCGTTGCGAACTGGCGCAGCAGCCGGGCAATCGAGGGGGGAAGCTCTGGCGTCGGTGCATTCTGGGCCATGCCGGAGATAAAACCGGGCGCCGAGGATGAGTCAAGCACTGGCGGCACCCCGGGGCAGCCCCCCATTTACGTACCGGTTGCCCGTCGTTCAATGCCGGTCCGCCGGTGCCGGCGATCCATTCACCCTTCACCTTCCACACCATGTCCAACTCCCCTGGGTCCGTCACCTTCTATCGCTGGGACGAGATGCCCCGCGAGACCGTCTCGCCGATGATCGACCGCCGTCTGATCACTGGCGACCGGATGATGCTCGCGCACGTGTATCTCAAAGAGGGCTGCATCGTGCCCAAGCACCAGCACGAGAACGAACAGCTCACATACATCCTCGAGGGTGCGCTGCGTTTCTGGATCGGCGAGGACGAGAAGGAGGAAGTCGTGGTGCGGGCCGGCGAGGTGCTGCACATCCCGTCCAACGTGTGGCACAAGGCCGAAGCGCTGCAGGACACGCTCGACGTGGACATCTTCGATCCGCCACGCCAGGACTGGCTGAACAAGACCGACGCCTACCTGCGGAAATAGCGATGGATCTGGGACTGAGGAACCGAACGGCGATCGTCTGCGCGGCCAGTCGCGGGCTGGGGTACGCCGTGGCGCATGAATTGGCGGCCGAGGGCGCGCGCGTGGTGATTTGCGCCCGCGGCGACGAGCGGCTGCAGGCCGCTCGGCAGGCGATCATCGCCGAGACCAAGGCGGACGTCCGTGCCGTGGCCGCGGATGTCGCGACCAGGGACGGCATCGATGCGGTGGCGCACGCCGCCGAGCAGGCGTTCGGACACGTGGACATCCTGGTGAACAACACGGGCGGCCCGCCGTCGGGACCCTTCGAGAAGCTGCCGTGGGAGCTATGGCAGCAGCACGTGGACAACCTGCTGCGGAGCACGGTGGAACTCACGCGCCGCGTGTTGCCGGGTATGCGCGAGCGGAAGTGGGGCCGGATTCTCAACGTCACCTCGATCACCGTGAAACAGCCGGTGGACGGGTTGATGCTCTCCAACGCGCTGCGTGCCGGGGTCACCGGATTCGCGCGCACCCTGGCCACTGAAGTGGCCCGGGATGCGGTGACCGTGAACTGCATCCTGCCCGGGTTCACGAAGACCGAACGGGTGCAACAGCTGGCCAGGGCGAACGCCGAGCGCGAGGGCGTGCCGATCGAACAGGTGAATGCGCGAACGGAGGCGCAGATTCCCATGGGGCGGATCGGCGAGCCGCGGGAGTTCGGGGCGCTGGCGGCGTTTCTGGTGTCGGAGCGGGCCAGCTACATCACTGGGCAGTCGGTGGCAGTGGATGGGGGGTGGATTCGGAGCCTGTTCTGATCACACCGTCGTCTTCCGGAACTTCCGCGTCGCCGCCGTGACCACGAGTACTCCCATGGCGGCCAGCACCAGCGCCTGCGGCCAGAGAATCCGCCACCCGGCGCCGCGCAGGAACACGCCCCGCACGATCTCCAGGAAGTAGCGCAGCGGATCCAGATAGGTCACGTACTGCAGCGTCTGCGGCATGTTCGCGATCGGGAACATGAACCCCGAAAGCATGATGGCGGGCATGAAGAAGAAGAACATCGCCATGAACGCTTCCTGCTGCGTGTTCGACACGGTCGAGATGTACAGGCCGAGGCCCAATCCGGTGAGGATGTAGAACACGCTGGCCACGAACAGGAACACCACGCTGCCGCGGAAGGGAATGTGGAACCAAAGCAGCGACACGGCGGTGATGACGGTCAGGTCGACGAACGCCACGAACACCGACGGCAGGGTCTTGCCGATGATCAATTCGAGGGGCCGCAGCGGGCTGACCATCAGTTGCTCGAGCGTGCCGATCTCACGTTCGCGCACGACGGCGAGCGACGTGAGCAGCAGCGTCATGAGCAGCACGATGGTGCCGATGACCGCGGGCACGTTGTAGACGCGGCTCTCGAGGTTCTCGTTGTACCACGCGCGCACGCGGAAGTCCACGCCCGGTCGCGGCCCGCCGCGCACCAGACCGGCGGCGGTCCCACCGTGGGCGAGGCCCCACTGCGCGATGATCTGCGTGGCGTAGCCGAGCGCCACGTTGGCGGTGTTGGCCGAGCTGCCGTCGACGAGCAGTTGCACGTCGGCCTCCCGGCCGGCGGCGAGATCCTTGGCAAAACCCTGTGGAATCTCCAGGCCCACGAGCACATTGCCGTGATCCAGCGCGTTCACCAGGTCGCGGGGCTGCTGACTTCGGGCCGCCACGCGGAAATAGCCGGACGACGTCAGCGCCGAGACGAGGGCGCGCGACTCCGAGGTCTGGTCGTGATCCACCACCATCGTCGCCGCGTTGCGCACGTCGGTGTTCACGGCGTAGCCGAACACGATGAGTTGCACGATCGGCGCGGCGAACAGCACCCGCTTGGCGCGCGGGTCGCGCAACATCTGCCGGAATTCCTTGCGCAGCATCTGGCGCACGCGCGACCAGTTCAGCCGGGGGGCGCTCACGAGGCGATCTCCTTGCGGAACGCGTGGACGGCGAGGCCGAACCCGACCACGGCGTACACGATCATGGCGACGCCCTGCTGCCAGAGGACCTCCGCCCCCACCCCCTTGAGGAACACACTGCGCAGGACCACCACGAAGTACCGAGCCGGCACCGCGAGCGACACGACCCGGAGCGGCCACGGCATGCTGGCGATGTCGAAGATCAGGCCGGAGAGCAGCAGCGACGGGATGAACGTGGCGAGCATGGCCAACTGCGTCGCCAGCAGCTGTGACTTGAGTGCGGCGCTGATGAAGATGCCGAGCCCCAGCGAGCCGAGCAGGAACATGGTGGCCATCACGGCCAGCAGCAGGGGGCTGCCCCGGAACGGTACGTGGAACAGGAACACGCCGATGAGCACCGCGGCCGTGACGTCCACGAGCCCGATGGCGAGGTAGGGCAGCATCTTGCCGCAGATGACCTCGAGGCGGTGCACCGGGGTGGCGGCCAGCTGCTCCATGGTCCCGCGCTCCCATTCGCGCGCGATCGTGAGCGCCGTGAGCATGGCGGCAATGATCATCATGATCACCGCCACGAGCCCCGGCACGATCATGTTCGCGCTCTCGAGTGCCTCGTTGTACCACACGCGGCTCTCGATGGTGACGGGGACGGGGAGCGCCGCGCGGTTGAGCACGACCTTCGACGAGAAGGCCGTCACGATGGCCTCGGCGTAGTTCATCGAGATCGACGCCGTGTTGGCGTCGGCCCCGTCGACGATGGCCTGCACGGGGGCCGGCTTCCGGGCCAGCAGGTTCTTCTCGAAGTCCGGTGGAATCACCAACGCCATGCGCACCGCGCCGCGGTTCATGAGGGGATCGATCTGTTCGGGGCGCGTCAGCCGGCCCACGACCTCGAACCGGCCGGCCGCTTCGAATGCCGACACGAGCGCCCGGCTCTGCGTCGAATGATCCTGATCCAGTACGGCGATGCGGATGTCGCGCACGTCGAAGCTGATGATGTACCCGAACACGATGATCATCGCGGCCGGCACCAGGAACGCCATCGCCAGACTGCGAGGATCGCGCCGGAGCTGGATGGCCTCCTTGCGGGCCACGGCGATCAGTCGCTGCAGACTGAGACCCACCGGTCAGCCCTCCACCGCGCCGCCCTCGTGGCGGACGAGCGAGACGAACACGTCTTCCAACGATGGCTGGACGGTGGTGATGCGGTCGCAGGTGCGGCCGTGCGCTGCCAGAAAGCCAGGCAGCGCGGCCCGGGCAGCGGCTTCGTCCTCCACCACCACGTGCACGGCCCGGCCGAACATCGCCGCCTCGACCACGCCGGGCGCGTGCTGCAGCTCCTGCACGGCGGCCGGCCCGTCGTCGGTGGCCAACTCGAGAATGGGTTCCGCCATCCGCTGGCGCAGCGCCGCCGGACGGTCGAGGGCGATCAACCGGCCCCGGTTCATCAACGCCAGACGGTTGCAGTACTCTGCCTCTTCCATGTAGTGCGTGCTCACGAAGATCGTCGTGCCGCGATCGGCCAGGGCGTAGATCAGTTCCCAGAAACTGCGGCGCGACACGGGATCGACCCCCGACGTCGGTTCGTCGAGAAAGAGAATCGGCGGCTCGTGCAGCACGGCGCAGCCGAGGGCCAGCCGCTGCTTCCAGCCCAGGGGCAGGTCGCCCGTCATCTGGCTGCGATGTGCGGTGAGCCCCGCCATGCGCAACACCCAGTCTCGCCGCTCCTCGAGGCGCGCGCCGGTTACCCCGTACATGCCGGCGAAGAAGGCGATGTTCTCCTCGACGGTCAGATCGCCGTACAAGGAGAACAGCTGCGACATGTACCCGATGTGCTCCTTGATTCGTTCGGCGTCGGTGCGCACGTCGAATCCCGCCACGCGGCCGGTGCCCGACGTGGGCGCGAGCAGCCCGGTGAGCATCTTGATGGTGGTCGTCTTGCCCGCCCCGTTGGGGCCCAGGAAGCCGAAGATCTCGCCCTCGGGCACCTGGAAGGTCACGTGGTCCACGGCCGTGAAGTCCCCGAACTTGCGCGTGAGCTCGTGCACGTCCACCGCGTACGTCATGCCGGCACCACCGCGTCGACCACGGTCTCGGAGACGCGCTGGATGAACACGTCCTCCAGCGACGGCTCGAGGTCGTGGACGTCGAGCACGCGAATGCCGGCGGCGGTCAGCGCGGCCTCCACCTGCGGCCAGTCGCGCGGCGTGGAGTCCAGCGCCAGATGGATGGTGTCGCCGAACAGGGCGGCATGGTGCGCGGCCGGCGTCCCCTCGAGCACCGCCAGCGCCCGGCGCGGCTCCGACGCGCGGAGCGCCACCATGCGCCCGGCCAGCGTCCGCTGGAGGGCCACCGGCGTATCCAGCGCGATGATGCGGCCGTGATCGAGCAGGGCCACGTGATCGCACCGCTCCGCCTCGTCCATGTACGCCGTCGTCACGAGCACCGTGACGCCCTGCGCCACCATCTCGTGCAGGATGAGCCACAGGTCGCGGCGGGAGATGGGATCGACCCCGAAGGTCGGCTCGTCGAGCAGCAGGATCTCGGGCTGATGGATCAGCGCGCAGCACAGGCCGAGTTTCTGCTTCATGCCGCCGGACAACTGCCCGGCCAGCCGGTGTTCGAACTGCCCCAGGTTGGAGAAGTGGTACAGCCGCTCCAGCCGTGCCGGCCGCTCTCGGCGCGGCACGCGGTACAGGTCGGCATAGAAGTCGATGTTCTCGCGCACCGTGAGGTCGGTGTACAGGCCGAACCGCTGCGACATGTAGGCGATGTGGTGCTTCACACCCTCCGGATCGCCGGCCACGCTCACGCCGCGGATCATCGCGTCGCCGCCCGTGGGCGGCAGCACGCCGGCCAGGATGCGCAGCGTGGTGGTCTTGCCGGCGCCGTCAGGCCCGACGAGCCCGAACAGCTCGCCGCGGCCGACGTCGAACGACAACCCGTCCACCGCCACGACGTCGCCGAACGTGCGGCGCAGGCTCCGCAGCGAAATCGCCGCCTCGGCGCGATCCCCCGGCATCACGGCGTCGAGCCTTCCAACCGTACGTCGGCCGGCATGCCGGGTTTGAGATCGTAGGTCGTGGTGTCGCCGGTGATGCGAACCTTCACCGCGTACACCAGCTTCACCCGCTCCTCGGTGGTCTGCACGTTGCGCGGCGTGAACTCCGCCTGGCTCGCGATGAACGACACGGCGCCCGGATAGGTCTTGCCGGCGTAGGTATCGGTGCTGATCGTCGCCGGCTCGCCCAGGCGAACTGCGGCAATGCGATCCTCGCGCACGTAGATGCGCACCCACCGGTCGTGCAAGTTCATGACCGTCAACACGGGCGTACCGGCGCCCACCGTCTCCCCCGGTTCGCGGTCGCGGATCGTGACCACGCCGTCGAACGGCGCGCGAATCACTCCGTTGTCCATGGCCGCTTCGGTCTGGCGCACGGCCGCCTGGGCCTGTTCCACCATGGCGCGCTGCGCCGCGATGCGCTCGCGACGCGGGCCGCTCTCCACGAGCTTCAACTGCTGGTCAGCCTGGGCCTTGCCGCTCCGCGCCACATCGAGCGCCAGGCTCGCCTTGTCGAACGATTCGCGCGGCACCGCGCCGCCCTGGAACAGCCGTTGCGTGCGGTCGAAGTCGCGCTGCGCGTCGGCCAGGCGCGCCGTGGCCGTGCTGTCGGCCTCGCGAGCCTGCGCCAACTCCTCGCTCCGCGCCCCGCGTTCCATTTCCAGCAGACCCGCCCGGGCCGCGGCGAGACCGGCGCGCGCCTGTGCCACGCGGGCGGCCAGGTCGGTGCGGTCGAGCATGGCCAGCGTGTCACCGGCCTTCACGCGGTCGCCCTCGTGCGGCCCGACGGTAGCAATGCGCCCGGGGAGCTGGAATCCGAGATCGGCCTCGGTGGCCTCGACCGTTCCCGAGACCGCGGGTTCGGCGGCGTTCGCGCCGTCACGGAATACGGTGAGGTAGACGGCCGTGGCGACGACGAGAAGTCCCACGACGGCGAGAACGATGCGTTTGCGGTTCATGGTAGGGACTCCACGTTGCGGGCGAGCCAGCTGCGGGACAGCTCGCCGAGAGTTCGGGCCAGGTCGACACGGGCAGCGATCTCCGCGTGGCGGGCCTGGATCAGGGCGGCCTGCGCGGAGAACAGCTTGGCTTCGGCGTCGAGATAGTCGGTCTGAACCACCGTGCCCACATCGAGCGCGAGCTTCTCGATCCGTTCCACTTCCTGCGACTGCGCGACCGCGCTCTCGAGCGCGGCCACGCGGGCGTGCGCTTCGCGGAGCGCGGCCAGGTTCTGATCCACGCCGCGCTCGACGTCGAGTTGCACGACACGAACCTGCTCGGCGGCCGCGCGCGCGTTGGCGTCGGCGCGCTGTACCGCGCTGGTGCGGCTGCCGCCGGTGAACACCGGATACGACATCGCGACGCCCACCTGCCATTCGGCCGAGTAGTTGCCCGCCCAGCGGCCGCGGTCGATGTAGGCGCCCTGCATCTGGACGGTCGGCAGCCAGGTGGCGCGTGCGGCGGACACGCCGGCCCGCGCGGCCTGCGACTGCTCTTCCATCTGCCGGACGTCACTGCTCGTGCGCCGTGCCTGGGCGACGAGCCGGGCGCGCACGGCGGCCGAGGTGTCGGCGGCCGAGGCGGTGTCGACGAGCGTGAGCGGGGCGAGTTCCGCGCCGTGGATCGCACCGAAGGATACGTCGGCAAGTTGCGCGAGCTGATGTTCGGCGACCTCCAGCCGCGAAGCGGCGCTGATCCGGTCGGCCCGCGCGCGCTGCAGTTCGGCGTCCACGCGCAGCACGTCCACGCGCGCGGCCTTGCCCTGGGCCTCGAGTTGCGACGTACGGGACTGCGCGGCGGCGAGGGCCGCGACCAGGCGATCCTGGGCCGCCAGCAGTTGGCGGGCGTCGAGCACGGCGAGATATCCGTGCACGGTGGACGTCATCAACTGCTGCTCCGTGGCGGTGAGCGCGTCGCCGGCGGCGTTGCGCAGCGCCCGCTGCGCATCGATCCGGGCCGAGCGCTTCCCGAAGTCGAGCACCGTCCAGTTGAGGGAGAGGCCCGCCTGGTACGGCGTGCGATCGAAGAGTGGCGGGTTGCGCAGGTCGAGGCCGTGCAGTGGCGCCACCACCATCGGCCGCTGGAACCGGTTGAGCGCGGCGTCGAAGTTCAGATCGGGCAGCAGGCGCGATCGGGCATCGTTGAAGTCGGCAATTGACCGGTCCTGCGCGGCCTGGGCGGCGGCGACGGCCGGATGCGTGTGCAGGGCACGGTCCACCACGTTCTGCAGCGTGAGGCGTGTGGTGTCCTGTGCCTGCATCGCAAGCGCGAGCAGCAAGGCAGAGATCATGATGAGACCTGCGGCGTGTTGGCGATGGAGTGGCGAACGCTTCTGACCACGTGTTCGGTAATGCGCTCCTGCTGCCCGGCCGCGTTGGGATCGACCCCGAGCGCGACGCTCACCACACGGCGCGCGGCCCGGACGAAGAACGGCTGCGACATCACGGTGATGGCGAGCAGCGCGGGGTCGCCGGCGCGAATGGTGCCGTCCCGCTGCCCCTCGGCGATGAGGGCCGAGACGGCGCCGAGGTTGCGGCGCATGAGCGAGGCGATCGGCGGCGGTAGCGGACGGTCGCTGGCGAGTTCACGGAGCAGCACGACGGGCGGCCCCGGATTGTCGAGCAGGTGTGCGAGGGCGCCGCGCACGATGCCTTCGATGCGATCGAGGGGCGTGCCGGGTCCGGCCGCGAGTTCGGCAATGCGGGCGGCGAACGGATCAGCCATCGACTCCAGGGCGGCGTGGTAGAGCGCTTCCTTCGAGCCGAAGTGGTACGTGACGGCCCCGAGGTTGACGTTGGCCGCCGAGACGATGTCGCGAACGGAAACGGAGTCGAATCCGCGGGCGGTGAAGAGCTCTCGGGCGACGGCGAGGATGCGTTCGCGTGTGGAGGTCGTATCAGTCATACGTTCGTATGATATGATACGATCGTATGAATGTCAAGCGGATACGAAAGCGCCGCGCCGGGTCAGCAGGCCCGGCGCGGCGATTCTACGACTGGTCCAACCGACCCGATCAGCCGACGGGTGTGGCCGCCTTGATCTCGATCTTCCGCGGCTGTGCTACCTGCGCCTTGGGAATCGTGATCTCGAGGAGGCCGTTGGCCGACTGCGCGGTGATGTTGTCACCGTCCACGAACTCGGGCAGGCGGATTGACCGCTCGAACATTCCCGAGACGCGTTCGTTGGCGTACACGCGCATCTCGTTGTCGCCGGCGACAAGGGTGGAGGCTTTGGTGCCGCGCACCGTCAGTACGTTCTGTTCGAAGCTGATGTCCACGTCCTTGGGGTCGACCCCCGGCAGTTCGACGGTGACGAGGTACGCGTCCTTGCGTTCGGCGACGTCGAGCGCCGGCACCCACAGGTGCCCGTCGAACGCCTGACGCGGGCCGGTGAAGGCACCGTCGAGCGCGCGGTTGAGCGAGAGCATCCGGTCCAGTGTGGACGAGAGGGAACGAGTGGCGATCATGGCGATCCTCCTGAAGAGAGCATTCGATGGATTGGGCGTCAGGGCGATGCCAACCGGCAGCCCGCGCCTCACCCGCGCTTGAAGGCACGAGACGTGCCATGCCCATGCGGCCAAAGTGGCAAACTCGGAACGTGCCGCGTGGTCCGTGTTGACAGCGCCCGGGACCCGGTCTGCCAAAACGGGGAACCCATCGAACGCGAACCCGGTATGTTTGCGGGACGGGACGCCATCACCCGCGAGGAGCGACCATGCTGATCAAGAAGCCGAACGACATCCCCTCTTCGGAAATCACGCCGGAGCGCGATTACCTGAACCGCCGGGCGTTCCTGAAGATGGCCGGCGGCGTGGGTGCGATCGCGGCCGGCGGTGCCCTGGCGCCCGGTCTGCTGCACGGGGCCCTCGTGAACGACGGCCCGCTGGAGGACAGGCTCAACACCTGGGACCAGATCACCTCGTACAACAACTATTACGAGTTCGGCACACAGAAGTCCGACCCCAAGGCCAACGCGCAGCAGTTCCGCACGCAGCCCTGGTCCATCGAAGTGGCCGGTCTGTGCAAGAAGCCGGGCCACTACCGGTACGAAGATCTGTTCAAGCCGGCCAACCGCGTCGACCGCGTGTACCGACTGCGGTGCGTGGAAGCGTGGTCGATGGTGATTCCGTGGAACGGATACGTGCTGGCCGACGTGCTGAAGCGCTTCGAGCCGGACCCGGGCGCCAAGTACGTGAAGTTCACGACGCTGTACGATCCGGATCAGATGCCGGGACAGCGGCGTTCCGTGCTGCAGTGGCCGTACGTGGAGGGCCTGCGCATGGACGAGGCGATGCACCCGCTCACCCTTCTCGTCACGGGGCTCTACGGCAAGACGCTGCCCAATCAGGACGGCGCGCCCGTGCGGCTCGTGGTTCCGTGGAAGTACGGGTTCAAGGGCATCAAGGCGATCGTGAAGATCGAGTTCGTCGAGCAGCAGCCGATGACGGCATGGATGTTGGCGGCGCCCGACGAGTACGGCTTCTACGCCAATGTGAATCCGCACGTCGATCATCCGCGATGGACGCAGTCAGTGGAGCGTCGCATCGGAGAATTCCGCCGCCGGCCTACGCTCATGTTCAACGGCTACGGAGACCAGGTGGCGTCGATGTACGCGGGCATGGATCTGAGGAAGTATTTCTGACCCTGTCTCAAACCCTGGCACGCCAGCGCTGGCTCAAGCCGGCGGTGTTCGCGGTGTGCCTGCTGCCTGCCGCCGATCTTACGTGGCGCGCGCTGCATCCCGACGGCCTGGGCGTGAATCCGATCGAGGAAGCGGAGATCTTCACGGGCCTCTGGACGCTGCGCTTCCTGGCCATCACGCTCGCGGTGACCCCGGCGCGGCAACTGTTGCGCCTCGGCGTACTCGCCAAGTACCGCCGGATGTTCGGGTTGTTCACGTTCTTCTACGCGTTCGTCCACCTGTCCATGTGGGTCGGGGTGGACTGGTTCTTCGCCTGGGGCCTGATGGGCGGCGAGATCGTGAAGCACCGGTACATTCTGGTCGGGATGGCGAGCTTCCTGTTGCTGATCCCGCTCGCGCTGACATCCACCAACGCGTGGGTGCGCCGGCTTGGCGGCCGACGGTGGCGTCGCCTGCACCAACTCATCTATCTGATCGCGATCGGGGGGACGGTCCACTACCTTTGGGCCGTGAAGAAGGACACGCTGTTTCCCCTCGTGTACCTCGCGGTCTTCATCGTGCTGCTCGCGTACCGGGTGGTCCGACGATGGAGCGCGCGGGGCCATGAACCGGTCAGGACCCGCCCCGGTGTCACGAACGCCGCCGCCCTCCAGCGCAGCGAATAGCCCGTTCGAATGTTTCGCCATCGCGGCGCCGGGACTGGAGCCGCTGGTGGCGCGCGAACTCACGGCGCTCGGCGAGGCGCCGCGGATCGAAGCGGGCGGGGGAGGCGTCGCTTGGCAGGGGGACGCCGAATCGCTGTGCCGGGCGAACCTCTGGCTCCGCACCGCCAGCCGCATCGTGGTCCGGACGGCCCGCTTCCGGGCCCGTGCGTTCTACGAACTGGAGCGGCACGCGCGGCGCATTCCCTGGGAACGGTTCGTCGCGCCGGGAGGCGCGGTGCGATTTCGCGTCACCTGCCGCAAGTCGCGCCTCTACCATTCGGACGCCGTGGCCGAACGGCTGGCAGCCGCCATCGAGCACCGCCTCGGCGCGGCCAGCACGTTCACGACTCCCGGGGGCGCGGACGACGACGAGACCGCGGACGCCGGGCGCGAGCAACTGTTCGTGGTGCGGATTGCGCACGACGAGTGCACGGTGAGCGCCGACAGTTCGGGCGCCCTGCTGCATCTGCGCGGTTACCGGCAGGCCGTGGCCAAGGCGCCGCTGCGCGAAACGCTGGCCGCGGCGCTGCTGCTGGCGGCCGACTGGCGCGGCACGACGCCGCTGGTGGATCCGCTGTGCGGCTCGGGAACGATTCCCATTGAGGCCGCGATGATCGCGCGGCGCATGGCGCCCGGCCTCCGCCGCCAGTTTGCGTGCGTCGAGTGGCCCGAGTTTCCGCGGGACGTGTTTGCCCGGCTGCTCGACGAGGCCGGCGCGCAGGTCCTGCCCGGCAGCCCCGTGGCGATCCACGGGTCCGACCGCGATCGCGGGGCCATCGACGCCGCCCGCGCCAACGCCGAGCGAGCCGGTGTCTCCGACGACCTCACACTTTCGGTGCATGCGGTGTCCGCCATTTCACCGCCGGTGGGGCCCGGGCTGGTGGTGGCCAATCCGCCGTACGGCGTGCGCGTGGGCGACCGTCACGAGGTCCGGAACCTGTACGCGCAGCTCGGGCACGTGCTGCGGCGGCACTGCGGGGGGTGGCGCCTGGCGTTGCTGAGTCCCGATGCGAAGTTGACGTCGCAACTGGGCTTCGCAATGCACCCGGCGCTCAGCACGAGCAACGGTGGAATTCCGGTGCGGGTGGAACTCGGGGAGATCCCCGCCGGGGTCGAACCGGCGAGGATCTACTTCTGATGGCGTGCGGTGAGGTGGTCTCGATCAACATCTCCGCCGGCGGTGTACCGAAGCGCCCCGTCGCCCGGGCGCTGGTGACGGTCGATGGGCTGGCCGGCGATCGGCAGCGTAATCTCGAGCATCACGGCGGGCGGCAGCGCGCGCTCTGCGTCTACTCGGCCGACCTCCTCGACGCCTTGCGCGTGGAAGGGCACGGCGTGCTGCCCGGCGCGACGGGGGAGAATCTGACCGTCCGGGGGATCGCATGGGACGGGATGACCGTCGGCACGCGGTTCCGCGCCGGAACGGTGGAGGCCGAGGTCACGGGCTATGCGAACCCCTGCCACAACCTGCGCCCGTACTTCGCGGATGGTCGGTTCGGGCGCATCGCACAGAAGGCGCATCCGGGCTGGAGCCGCGTGTATGCGCGGGTTCTGGCGGAGGGAGAGGTGGTGGTCGGCGCCGCGTTCGAACTGCTCGCCCCATCGCGCCGCATATCGTAGCGCCGCGTGATGCGATAACTTAGCCGACGCCAATGCGGAATTCGCTTCGAGACCTCCGAAACGCGGCTCGCGGTCTGGCGAAGCTGCGCCCCTTCATTCCGCTGACGGTGGCATCGGCCGTGATCGTGGTGGTCACGACCGCCGTCACCATGGTGATGGAAGTTGCCGCCGTCGGCCTGATGGCGCAGTTGCTCAATCTCGTGCTCGGAACCGCGACGGGTACCACGCGGCTGCTGACGTTCGCGATGCGGCTGGCGCCGGGCGCGTCGACGGTGACGCTGGCGGGCGGGTTCGGGGCCGCGGTGATCCTCGCCATCGGCCTCAAGAACGGATCGCTGTACGTCAACACGAGTGTCCTGGCCCGCATCCAACGCACGGCCATGGAGCGGATCCGCGGCGTGCTGTTCGCGCGTCTGCAGGCGGCGCCGCTGGACGTGTTCGACCACCATTCGTCGGCGGAACTCTCCAGCCTGTTCGTCGAGGAGGCCCGACGCGCGCTGGAATGCCTGCCGGTGGGGGTCGGGCTGATCCAGACGGTCGGCACGGGGCTGCTCTACATCGGGGCGCTGATCTGGATCTCCCCGCTGCTCGGGGGCGGGACGGTGGTGGCCGGCGTGATCGGCGCGGCCCTCATCGGCCGCCTCTACCGGCACTTCGGCCGGCTGGGCCGCGAGATGACGTCCGGCAACATGCAGCTGGCCCGCCGGACGGCCGAAGCGTTCAACGGCGTGCGCGTGATCCGCGCCGCGAACGCGCAGCAGCTGGAAGCCGAACGATTCGACCACGCCAACACCGGGCAGGCGACGGTCAACGAGCGGTATCAGCGGGCTGCGGCGGTGCTGCAGCCGATCGTCGAAACCGGATCGCTGGTCGCCGCCATCTCGTTGCTGCTCGGCGCGTACGCCTTCCTCGTGGCGCCGGGCGCCATGTCGTCGGCCAAGCTGACGGCGTTCGGCCTCGTGCTCCTGCGGCTCGTGCCGCTGGTGAATCGGTTCTTCGGCGTCCAGGCGCACCTGTTGTTCCTGTCGAGCAGCATCCGCGAGATCACGCGCTGGCTCGACACGCCGCAGTTTCCCGTGCGGGCGTTCGGCACGGCGACGTTCGAAGACGTACGCGAGCGGGTCGCGGTGCGCGGGCTGACGTATCGGTACCGGCCCGAGCGCGCGGCACTCGAGGGGGTGTCGTTCGACATTCCCGCCGGCACGACGGTGGCCCTCGTGGGGCAATCGGGAAGCGGCAAGTCCACGCTCGCCACGCTGCTCCTCCGGTTGCGGGAGCCGACCGGGGGCAGCGTGCTCGTGGACGGGGTGGACTACTGGAGCTTCACGCCGGAGAGCTGGCACCAGCACGTGGCGCTCGTGGAACAGGATCCGTTTCTCTTCAACGACACGCTGGGCGCCAACGTCGCGTTCGGATGCTCATGGGCCACGGAAGAGGACATCGAATTCGCGCTGCACTCGGCGTATCTCGACGACTTGCTGGCATCGCTTCCCGACCGGCTGGAGACGCCTATCGGAGAGCGCGGGATCATGCTCTCTGGTGGGCAGCGGCAGCGGCTGTCGATTGCGCGGGCCATCGTGCGCAATCCACGGCTGTTGATCCTGGACGAAGCGACGTCACACCTGGACACGGTGTCGGAGGAATTCGTGCAGGCCGCGCTCGAGGCCGCCACGCGGGGACGCACCACGCTGGTGATCGCGCACCGGCTGTCGACGGTGCGCAAGGCGGACCGCATCGTGGTGGTCGACGGCGGCCGGGTGGTGGAGATCGGGACGTGGGACGAGTTGGCGGCGGCGAACGGTGCGTTCGCCGAACTGCTGCGGAGCGGGTTCGGCACGGAGACAGACGGTGCCGAGTCGGCGGCGCGCCGCGCGCCGCACCACCGGCCGCTCCCCGCGTCATAGGGCAACCGCGCCCCGCGCGGCGCGCCCCGCGCTATTCGCTGCGCAGGGCCACCAGCGGATCCACGCGTGTGGCGCGCCGCGCCGGCACCAGGCACGCCGCCAGACCGATGAGCGCGAGCACGCCGGCCACGCCGCCGAAGACCATGGGGTCGCGCGGCCGGACCTGGAACAACACCACGCTCATGAACTGCGCGACTGTGGCGGCCAGCGAGAGGCCCAGCACCAGCCCGACCACGATCTGCAGCACGCCCTGGCGGAAGATCATGCGCACGACATCGCCACCCTGCGCGCCGAGCGCCATGCGAATGCCCACCTCGCGGGTGCGGCGGCTGACGGAGAACGACATCACCGCATAGAGCCCGACGGCGGCCAGGAAGAGCGCGACGACGCCAAAGATCATGAACATCGTGCCGAACACGCGGATGAACCACAGGGGGCGTGCAAGCGCCTCATCCATGGAGTACGGCCAGTAGATGGGGATGTCGGGGTTGAGCGAGGCCACGGTGGCCCGTACCTGCGCCGTGATCGCCATCGGCGGCCCCGCGGTGTACACGGCCATGCTGGCGAACTGCAGGTTGTGCTGCGCCAACGGCACATAGTACGCAGGTGGGCGGGGCTCGTCCGGATCGCCGGAGAAGTTGGTGGGCACCACTCCCACGATCGTCATCCAGGGCAATGCCGCGACGTGCGCCCCTTGGCGGATGCGGCGCCCGATCGGGTCCTGGCCCGGGAAATACTTGTCGGCGAATGCGCGATTCACTACCGCGACGGGGGCGGCGTCCACGCGGTCGGCGGTCGTGATGCCCCGACCCTGGCTGACGCGGATGCCGAAGGTCTCGAAGTACCCGGGGGACACCGTGTACCAGTTGGACCGGGGGTAGTCCCGATCGGTAGGATAGGCGACGCCCTCCACCTGGAAGCTGCCGCCGTCGGAGCCCACGCCGGGCAGCGACGACATCACGGCGGCGGAGCGCACGCCGGGAATCGCGGCCAGGCGTTCGTGCAGCCGTTCGAAGAACTGCTGCCGCATGACGGTGTCCGTGTATCCCGCGGGGAACCCGACGCGTGCCGTGAATACGTTCGCCGTCCGGAACCCGGGGTCCATGGTGCGCAGATTGGTAACGCTCCTGATCGTGAGGCCGGCGGCCACGAGGAGTCCGCACGACAGCGCGATCTCGAACACGACCAGGCCGCGACTCATGCGGCCGATGCGCAGGCTCGACGAGCCGCGCGCTTCGTCCTTGAGTACCTCGTTGATATCGGTGCGCGACGACTGGACCGCCGGAATGAGCCCCGAGAACAGTGTGGCGAGCATCGTCACGCCGATCACGAACAGCAGCACCGGCCCGTTCACGCGGACGTCGATGAAGAAGGGGACCTCGGTGGACGCCGTCATCACGCGGTTGAACAGGTTGACGGCGCCATAGGCGAAGGCGGTGCCGAGCACGGCGCCGGCCAGGGCCAGCACCATTGCTTCGGCGAGGAACTGACGGACCACGGCGACGCGGCTCGCGCCGAGCGCGGTGCGGATGCCGATCTCCTTGGTCTTGTGGGCCGCGCGGTCGAGCAGAAGGTTGGCCACGTTGGCGCAGGCAATGAGCAGCACGAAGAACACAGCGCCGAGCATCGTGTAGAGCAGGCGCTTGGGCTCGGGGCCCAGTTCGGCGTCGACGAACCCACGCACCTGAGCACCGATGCCCTCGTTCGCATCCTTGAATTCGTGTTGCAGTCGCGTCGCGATGCCGTCGAAGTCGGCGTCGGCCTGTTGGAGCGTCGTGCCGGGCTTGAGCATCCCGACCACCGTCAACGACTGTCCGTCGCCGCGCGGCAGGGCCAGCGGATCCATCTGCAGCGGGAGCCAGATTCTGGCGTTGTCCGGAAACGCGTAGCCCTCGGGCATCACGCCCACGATCGTGAACGGTTGGCCGTTGGCGCGAAGCACCTGTCCGATGATGCTCGAATCGCCGCCGAATCGGGTCTGCCAGATGGCGTAGCTGATGATGGCGACACGCTCTCCGCTCGGCGTGTCCTCGCCGGGCCGGAAGGTGCGGCCGAGTGCCGGCGCGACGTGCGCCACGTCGAAGGTGCCGGCCGTCACCCAGGCCCCGCTGTAGCGCTCGGCCTGCGCGGCGCCGCTGACGTTCACGGTGCCGGTGTAGTAGGCGGCGATCGTGCTCAGGCTCCGCTGCCGGGCCTTGTAGTCCTCGTAGTCGGCCATCGGGACGCCCATCCGCTGGATGCTGCGGGATGGCATGGTCCGGTAGATCTCCACGATGCGGCCGCCTCCGGGATACGGCAGGCCCTTCATGATCGCGCCGTAGACCATGCTGAACATGGTGGCCGTGAGCCCGATGCCCAACGTGAGGGCGAGGGTTGCGACGATGGTCAGACCAGGGCTCTTGACGAGCGTGCGAACGCCGTAGCGGATGTCGCGAAACAGTCCCTGCATGGGCTCCCCGGGGGGCGGGCGGACGCGATCCCGTACGCCCCTCCCGGGTCCGGGGTTTCAGGCGCGCGCTTGACTGGATGATCCCGCCCTGGGCAGTGTTCTGCCGTGAGCAGTTCCGGAGACTTCCTGGAAACCCCCGCCGGGGCCGCCGACCTGGGCGTGAGTCCTGCCGACGACGCGGTGGATGCCCGTGCGGTGATGGACGCCCTGGGTGACGGCGTGGCCGTCCTCGACGCCGATTGGCGCGTACGCTACATGAACGCGTCGTGGGAGCGCATCCTGGGCGTGCCGCACCACGAGGCGCTCGGCCGCGACTTCTGGATGGCCTATCCCGGATTCCTCGTCGAACCGGGCGCGGGTCTGATCCGGAGTTCGGCCGCCGACGGCGTGACACGGCGGTTCGATCTCGAGCACAACGTGAGCGGTGAGTTGCGGGCGTACGGCGTCCGTGTGGCGCGCGACCGCTCGGGCGGGCTCGTGGTGGCGGTGTCGCGCGCGTTCGCGATGCTGCGCAGCGCGCGGGACAAGGCACTCGAGGAGCGGATCGAGGAGAACGAGTCGCTCCGGGCGCTGGCCCGCCAGATGTCCGAGGTCGCCGACTCCGCGGAGCTGTTGGCGCTGTTGTGCGACGCGGCCGCCAGCCTCTGCCGCGGGCACGGCGCGGCGGTGCTCCGTACCACCGACACCGAAGCCGAGATCGTGGCTGCGGTGGGCATCGCCCGGAAGGTGGACGGGCTCAAGTTCTCACTGGCCGGCTCGCTGGCGCAGGAGGCCATCGCGCGGCGCGAGGTGGCGGCGGTGGAGGACTTCGGGAATTCGAGCCGGCCGCGCGCGCATCTGTTGGGGGACGCACAGATCGGCCCGATGCTCATGGCGCCGCTGATCGCGCACGACCAGGTGCTCGGCACGCTGGCGGTCATGCGCGATGCGCTGTCGATCCCGTTCACGGCCCGCGAGGCGCAACGGCTGAGCGTCATCGCCGACCACGCGGCGCTCGCGCTCTGGAAGGAACAGTTGTACGAGCAGGCCCAGGCCGGCGACGTCGCCAAGGGACGCTTTCTGGCCACGATCTCGCACGAACTCCGCACACCACTCACCGCGCTCACCGGGTACCAGGAGCTGTTGAGCGATCAGGTCATCGGTCCGCTCTCCGACGCCCAACTCGACGTGATCGCCCGCATGGGAGCCGTGACGGAGCATCTGTCATCGATGATCGAGGAAGTGCTCGCCTACACGAGCCTCGAGGCCGGCCGTGAGACGGTTCGGCCGACCGACTTTCTGGCCGGTGATCTGGTCGTGGCCACCGCGGCCGTGGTCGAACCGGCGGCGCGGCGCAAACAGGTGGTCGTGATCTGTGAGTCGTCGGTGGAGCCCATTCGCATGACGAGCGACATCGACAAGGCGCGGCAGGTACTCGTGAATCTGGCCGGGAACGCCGTGAAGTTCACGGACCGCGGCGAGGTGCGGTTGTCGGTGGCGCGCGACCTGGACGAGGTGCGGTTCTCCGTGCGGGACACGGGCATCGGCATCACGGCGGAAGATCTGCGGCGGCTCTTTCAACCGTTCGCGCAGGTGGAGACGGGGCTCACGCGCCGGTACGGCGGCACGGGGCTCGGGCTCTACATCAGTCGCCGACTGGCCGGCATGCTCGGGGGACGCATCGAGGTCGAGTCTGCGCCGACCGTCGGCTCCACGTTCACCCTGGTTCTGCCCCGAGACGCGCCGGCGTGGACGGTCTGAGCGCCTCACGGTCCACACTCGGCGCTGATTAGATTCATGCCCATGAGCGGGCTTCCCATTTCCAGTGCATTCAACGACGGCTACATCGCCGAGCAGTACGACGCATATCGCCATGATCCGGCGTCGGTGGATGAGTCCTGGCGCCAGTTCTTTCGATTCGCGGAGTCGCTGAAGGGCGGTGCGGCGCCGGCGGCCGGGGGGTACGACGCCGAAACGCTGCGCAAGGCCGCGGGAGCGGGTGCCCTGGTGGCGGCGATTCGCCGCTACGGTCATTTCGCGGTGCCCATCGATCCGCTCGGGTCACCCCCCATCGGCGCGGCGGAACTCACGCCGGAATACCACGGCATCACCGAGGCCGATCTGCGCGACGTGCCGGCGACGGCGTTGCGCGAGACGGAGGGCACGGCGGCCGACGTCGTCGCCAAGCGGCGCACCTGGTATCAGGGTGGACTCGCCTACGAGTTCGTGCACGTCAGCGACGAGCACGAGCGGCTGTGGATCCGCCATCAGATCGAGACCGGCAGCTTCATGACGCCGCTGTCGGCGGACGAGAAGAAGGGGCTCCTGCGGCGGCTCTCCGAGGTCGAGGGCTTCGAGCGGTTCCTCGGCCTCGCGTTCGTCAACGCCAAGCGGTTCTCCATCGAGGGCGTGGACGCCCTGGTGCCGATGGTGGACGAAACCATCGCCCGCGCGGCGCGCAGCGGCGCGCGCACGGTGGTGCTCGGCATGGCGCACCGGGGGCGGCTCAACGTGCTGCGGCACGTCATGGACAAGCCGGCCCGCGACCTGTTCGCCGAATTCGCGGGCGAACGCGTCTCGCCCGATCCCAACCGCTCCGGCGACGTCAAGTACCACCTCGGGTATCGGTCCGAGCGCCGGGTGGACGATGCCGTGCTCGCTCTCGAACTGGTGCCCAATCCCAGCCACCTGGAGTTGGTGAATCCGGTGATGATGGGCGCGGCGCGTGCGCTGGAGCGGAATCCCGCGAATCCGTACGAACGCAACGAGCAATTGGTGCTCCCGATCTGCATCCACGGCGACGCGGCGTTCCCCGGCGAAGGCGTGGTGGCCGAGACGTTCAACCTGGCGCTGCTACGCGGGTATCGCGTGGGCGGTACGCTCCACATCATCACGAACAATCAGGTCGGCTTCACCACCGACCCCATCGACGCACGCTCCACGCACTACGCGAGCGATCTGGCCAAGGGGTTCGAAGTGCCGATCGTGCACGTGAACGCCGACGACATCGAAGCCTGCATTCAGGCGGTGCGGCTGGCGCTCATGTACCGCGACCAGTTCCACAAGGACTTCCTGATCGACCTCGTGGGCTACCGGCGGCACGGGCACAACGAGGCCGACCAGCCGGCGTTCACGCAGCCGACGATGTACGACATCATCAAGACGCACCCGACGGCGCGCGAAGTCTGGGGCGCCCGGCTGGTGCGCGAGCGCGTGCTCACCGAGGCCGAGGTGGAGGCGATGGCGAAGGCCGTGGCCGACGAGCTCGGCGAGGTCTTCAAGCAGGTGAAGGCGAAGACGGAGGACGGCGGGCCTCCGGCTGACGCGCATCCGCCGCGCCTGGAGCATCCGGAGACGCAGGTGGCCGCCGAGCGGCTGGTGGCCCTCAACACCGAGATGCTCACCTGGCCCGACGGCTTCACGCTCCACCCGACGTTGCAACGCACACTGGCCCGGCGCCGGGACGGCCTGCAGGCGGGCGGGATCGACTGGGGGCATGGGGAGGCGCTGGCGTTCGCCTCGCTGCTCGAGGACGGCATCGGGGTGCGGATGAGCGGGCAGGACGCGGAGCGCGGCACCTTCTCGCACCGCCAGGCCGTGCTGCACGACGTGAAGACCGGCGAGACCTACACGCCGCTGGCGCACCTGACCCGGGGCCGGGCCCCGTTCAGGATCTACAACAGCCCGCTGTCCGAACTCGCCGTCATGGGCTTCGAGTTCGGATTCAGCACGGCAACGGTGGGCGACCTGGTGCTGTGGGAAGCGCAATACGGAGATTTCGCCAACGTCGCACAGCCGATCGTGGATCAGTTCCTCTCCTCGAGCCACTCCAAGTGGGGACAGGACTCCGGACTCGTGATCCTCGTGCCGCACGGCTACGAGGGGCAGGGGCCCGAGCACTCGAGCGCCCGGCTGGAGCGCTACCTGCAGCTCACGGCCGAGGAGAACATGTCGGTGGCGTATCTGTCCACGCCGGCGCAGTACTTCCATGCACTCAGACGGCAGGCGATGCGCCGCGTGCGCCGCCCGCTGGTGGTCATGCAGCCCAAGTCGCTGCTGCGGCTGCCCGCCGCGATGTCGTCGCTGGAGGAATTGAGCGCCGGGCGCTTCCAGCCCGTGCTCGATGATCCGGCGGGCGCCGAGCACCGCGAACGGATCCGGCGCGTCGTGTTCTGCACGGGGAAGATCTACTACGACATGCTCGCGGCGCGATCCAAGGCGGGCGACGAGCCCGGCGTGGCGCTGGTGCGCGTGGAGGAACTGTCGCCCTGGCCCCACGAGGCGATCGCCGGCATCGTCGACGCGTATCCCAACATCGAAGACGTCGTGTGGGCGCAGGAGGAGCCGCGGAACATGGGCGCCTGGACCTACGTCTCACCGCGGTTGCGGGCCTCCACGGGCACGCAGCTGCCGGTGCGGTACGTGGGCCGGCCGGAACGCGCCAGCCCCGCCGAGGGTTATCCATCGGTACATGCGGAGGAACAGGCGCGCATCGTGAGCGACGCGCTCACGCTCGCTCCCGCCGGGTCCTCCCGCCGCAGGACAGCGAAGGTCTAACCGTAGGGTCGCTCGTCGACGGCGCGCGGCTCGAGTCAACGTTCCCATCACCCGGTGAGTGTCGCGTGCGAACTCGGTTCATCGTTCTCGTCGCAGCTCTCGTCGTCGCGCCGAGCATGCTGCCGGCCCAGGGGCGCGGCGCCGCCGCGCTGGGCGAGGCGGTAGAAGGCCTCGGCGTCTCGGTGCGCGTCCTCATGATCGGCGCCCACCCCGATGACGAAGACACCCAGTTGATCACCTACCTGGCCAAGGGCCGGCACATCGAGACGGCCTATCTCTCGCTCACGCGCGGCGACGGCGGCCAGAACCTGATCGGCAACGAGCTCGGCCCGCTGCTCGGCATGATCCGCACCGAGGAACTCCTGGCGGCGCGGCGCATCGACGGCGGCCGGCAGTACTTCACGCGCGCCTACGACTTCGGATTCTCGAAGACCGCCGCCGAGACCTTCAAGCACTGGCCGCGCGATTCGATCCTCCGCGACATGATCAGCGTGATTCGCGCCTTCCGGCCGCAGGTAATCATCTCGGTGTGGTCGGGCACGCCGCGCGACGGACACGGGCACCATCAGGTATCCGGCATCCTGTCGCGCATCGCATTCGACGAAGCGGCCGACACCGTGCGCTTCCCGCGTTCGGCCACGAACGGCATGGGCGCCTGGCAGCCGGAGGTGTTCTATCGGTCGGCGCGCCGCTTCCGCGGCCCGAGCGGTCCGATGCCCGGCGCCGTGCCGTTCGACGTCGGCGGCTATGACGTGCTCGAGGGCCGCACGTACACGGCGATCGCCGCCGAGAGCCGGTCGCAACACCGTTCACAGGGGCAGGGCAACGAAGCGCCGCTCGGGCCGCGTCTGGACCACGTGCGGCTCGAGGTCGCCGTGCCGCCCGCCGACAGCGGCAACCCGACGACGCTCTTCCCGGGCATGGACACGAGCTTCGCGCGGTTCCACGCGCTGCCGCTGCCGGCGCCAGTGCGCGCCGCGGTCGACTCGCTGGACCTCGTGCGCGCCGACATCGCCCGCCACATGAGCCTGGTGCATCCGGCGGATATGGTGGCGCCCATCGCCCACTACCTGGCGCTCGTGCAGCGGGCGCAGTCGGGGGCAGCACGCTGCGACACGCCCGCCCTGCCGGTGCCCGTGTGCTCCGGCGCCATGGGTGACTTCGCTACGACGATGAACGAACAGGCGCGGCGCGCCAGGCGCGCGCTGCTCCTCGCCTCGGGCGTGCAGCTGCTGGCCACCACGCCGCGCGATCTGATCGCCCTCGGCGATCATGCGCCGGTGACGATCACCGTGGTCGATCACGGACCCGCGCCGGTGACGTTCTTCGGCCGCGACGGCTCGGCCGCTCCGGAGACCATCCCGCCGGGAGGGATGACCGAACAGACGTACACGCTGTCGCCCACCGGTGAGCCGACCCAGGCCTGGTGGCTCCGCTATCCCCTGGAACACGACATGTTCCGTCTGCGCCCGCCCGGCGACACCAGCGGCACGCCGGTGCCGCAGCTGCTCGAGGGCGCCGACCGGGTTCAGAGCTCCGGCGTCGATGTCGGTCTCGAGATCGCCGGCACGCGGTTCTCGGCCGACATCTCGCCCATCGTCCATCGGTACGCCGATCCGGCCACGGGCGAGGTGGACAAGCCGATCGCCTTCGTGCCGCCGGTGAGCCTGTTGTTGGACCGCCAGGTGGAGTATGCCCGTGCCAACGCACCGCTGGACCGCGTGGAACGGGTACACGTGCGCGCCGACGCCTCGTCGCCGCGGACCGTCAGCGTGCGGTTGTCACTCCCCGCCGGCCTCACGGCCGACAGTGCCACGCGCACCGTGACGCTCAGCATGGGCGAGGACGTGGAGCTCGACTTCCACGTGCATGGGACGCTGGCGCCCGGCACCCACACCATCTCGGCGGCCGCGACCAGCGACGGCCAGACCTTCACCACCGGCTTCGTGGCCGTGGACTATCCGCACATCCGCACGCGACGCGAGTACCGCCGGGCGGCAGTTACCGTGCAGGCCGTGAACGTGGCCTACGCGCCCGGCATGCACATCGCGTACATCCCCGGCGTGGGCGACAACGTGGAACCGATGCTGGAGGAACTCGGTCTCTCGGTCACCACCATCACGCCGGAGCAGCTCGCGCATGCGGATCTGTCGAAATACTCGGCGGTGGTGGTCGGGCCGCGGGCCTTCGACGCGAGTGAGGTGCTGCGCGCCAACAACGACCGGTTGCTCGAATACGCGCGTGCCGGCGGCACGCTGGTGGAACAGTATGGACAGTATGAAATGGCGAGCAACGGGCTGCTGCCCTATCCGATCACCATATCGCGGCCGGCCAATCGCGTGACGGAGGAAGACGCGGCGGTCACGATTCTCGACCCGTCGTCGCCCATCCTCAACACACCGAACAAGATCACGCAGGCCGATTTCGCCGACTGGGTACAGGAGCGGTCGACGTACATGCCGCATACCTTCGACGGTCACTACCACGCGATCCTGTCGATGCACGACACCGGCGAGCCGCCGAACGATGCGGGCATCCTGATCGCGCCGTTGGGCAAGGGCACGTTCGAGTACGTGACGCTGACCTTCTTCCGCCAGCTCCCGGCCGGCAATCCGGGCGCCGCCCGGTTGTTCGTGAACATTCTCTCCGCCAAACAGAACGCGGCGTCTTCGGGCGCCGGCCGGCCGGTACCCTGATGCGCATCTCATTCGTTGCGTTGCGACGCTTGGCCGCGACCGCGCTGGCGGTGTCGCTCGCCGCCTGCACGCGCGATTCGCGCACGCCGCTGGTGGTGTACTCACCGCACGGCAAGGATCTGTTGACCTTCTATCAGAAGGCGTTCGAGGCCGTGCACCCCGACGTCGATGTCCAGTGGGTGGACATGGGGTCCCAGGACGTGCTCGACCGATTGCGGTCGGAGAAGGCCAACCCGCAGGCCGATGTCTGGTTCGGCGCTCCCTCGGAGACGTTCACGCGGGCAGCGAGAGAGGGACTGCTGGCTCCGTACAAGCCCACGTGGGCTGCCGATGTGCCCGCCGAGGCGCACGATCCGCACGATCTGTGGTACGGTACGTATCTGACGCCGGAAGTCATCACGTACAATTCGCAGGCCGTGTCGGCGGCCGACGCCCCGCAGGATTGGGACGACGTGCTCGATCCGAAGTGGAAGGGCAAGGTCATCATCCGCGATCCGATCGCGTCGGGGTCGATGCGCGCCATCTTCAGTTCCATCGTCGCCCGGTCCATTGCACAGACGGGTTCGGAGAAGGCCGGGTGGGACTGGCTGCGGCGGCTGGACGGGCAGACGAGCGAGTACGCGCTCAATCCGACGCTGCTCTACCAGAAGCTGGGCCGGCAGGAAGGACTCATCAGCCTCTGGGACATGCCCGACATCGCGATGCTGAAGCAGAAGTCGGAGTTCCCGCTTGCCTACGTGATCCCGAAGAGCGGTACGCCGATGCTGGTGGATGCGATCGCGATCGTGAAGGGTACCAAACACCCGAAGCTGGCGCGCGAGTTCTACGAATTCGTGACCACGCAGGCCGCGCTGCTCGACGCCGCGCGCCGGTTCGTGCGCATTCCGGTGCGCACCGACATTCCGGCCGACTCGCTGCCCGACTGGATTCGCGAAGCGCGGGCGAAGATCAAGCCGATGCAGATCGACCGGCAGATGCTGGTGGACAGCACCGATACGTGGATGAAGTACTGGGACGCCAATATCCGGAACAGCGAGCGCGGCAAGTGAGCGACCCGAGCGGGCTTCGCCTCGCCGGGGTGTCGCGCCGCTACGAAGGATCGGGACGTGGTGTGGAGGATCTCTCGCTCGACGTGCGGCCGGGGGAGTTGATGGCCCTCATCGGTGCGTCCGGATCGGGGAAGACCACCACGCTCCGCATGATCGCCGGCTACGAACCGCCCGACGGAGGGCGCATCGCGCTCGTCAACGCCGCCGGCGTCGAACGCGACATCACGCGCGAGCCGCCGCAGCGGCGCGGCTTCGGGATGGTGTTCCAGCACTACGCACTCTTCCCGCACATGACGGTGCAGGAGAACGTCGCGTTCGGACTCGAGGCACGCCGGGTACCGAAGGCGGAACGGATGGCGCACGCCGCCGACGCGCTCCGCAGCGTGGGCCTCGACGGCTACGGCCCGCGCGCCGTTCAGGCACTGTCGGGCGGCGAGCAGCAGCGCGTTGCGCTGGCGCGGGCCCTGGTGATCGAACCCAACGTGCTGCTGCTCGACGAGCCGCTGTCGAATCTCGATCCCACGCTGCGCCAGACCACCCGCGACGAACTGCGTGAGATGCTGCACCGGCTGCACATCACGGTCATGTTCGTGACGCACGATCAGGAGGATGCGTTCGCGGTGGCGGATCGGGTGGCGATGCTCTGCGCCGGCCGTCTGGAGCAGGTGGGCAGTCCCGAAGAATTGTACCAGGCGCCCGCCTCGTACGTGGTGGCGAAGTTCGTGGGGCGGGCCGGGTTTGCCACCGCTGCCGCCGACGGAGACGCGGCGGTCGTCACGCTGGGCGAGGTGAGCCAGCGTGCGCCATTGGGGTCCAGGCACGGCACGGGCCAACTCTGGGCGGTGTTGCGGCCGGAGTCGCTGGTGGTTGCCGACCCCTCCGAAACGGATGCGTGGCGCGGCACGGTGCAGACGCGGCGGTTCGCGGGCGATCACTACGTATACCGGGTGGGCGAGATCGCCGGCACCACGGAACCGCTCGAGGTGATGTGCGACCACGGGCGTTATGCCGAAGGCGACGCCGTGGGCGTGCGGCTGCGGCCACGCGCGGTGGCGCTCGTGGCCGCGCATCGAGAGCCATGAACAAGCGGTTCACCGGACTGGCCGTGGCGGTGCTGGCGCTCCTCGCCTGGAGTGTCGTCTATCCCAACGTCTCGGTGGTGGCGGGCACGTTCGCCCACGGGCTCACCGACTGGCGCATCTTCTTCACGAGTCGCGCCGACCACGAGGCCCTGGTCAACACGATCATCATCGCGGTGGCTTCGGTGGTCGCGTCGCTCGCCATCGGCGTGCCGCTGGCGTTTCTGCTCACGCGGTTCGAGTTCCGCGGCCGCCGGTTCATGGGGGCCATGGCCACGCTGCCGGCGGCGCTCCCGCCGCTGGTGGGCGTGATCGCCTTCATGTTCCTGTACGGGGAGAGCGGCGTGGTGACGCGCGGCGTGCAGGAACTGTTGGGGATGTCGCACGCGCCGTGGAAGTTCAGCGGCATCTGGGCGATCGTCTTCGTGCATGCGTACACGATGTACGTGTATGTCTTCCTGTTCGTCTCGGCGGGGCTGGAACGCTACGACTCCTCGCTCGACGAGGCGGCCGAGGGGCTCGGCGCGTCGCCGGCGCTCCGGCTGCGCCGCGTCACACTGCCGTTGCTCACGCCGTCGATCATCGGCTCGATGCTGCTGGTGTTCATGAGCGCGCTGGGATCGTTCTCGGCCCCGTACATCTTCGGCGGCGGCGCGCGCGTGTTGAGCACCCAGATTCTCGTGTCCAAGCTGAACGGCTCGATGGGCATGGCGTACGTGGAGACGTCGATGCTGGTGGTGACGGCGGTCGTCGCGCTGGTGATCCTGCGCTGGATCGAGCGGCGGCGCGAATATTCCATGGCCGGCAAGGGGCGGGCCACGCGGAGTGTCGTGCGATCGCGGTTCTGGCGGCGCGCGGCCCCCGTCGTGGCGGCCGTGGCGGTGGTGTTTCTCGTGCTGCCGCACGCGATGGTGATTCTCGTATCATTCGCGCGGGACGGCGCGTGGACCACGCAGGTGCTGCCCCCGCAGTACACGTTCGACAACTTCCGCCACCTGGCCACCGACCCCGATCTGCTGCAGCCGATCGTCAACAGCGTGAGCATGGCCGCCATCGCGACCGCGGCGAACGTGGTCGTCTGCTTCCTGGCCGCCTATCTGCTCGTGCTCTCCCGGGCGCCGGGCAAGAAGCTGCTCGGCCTGCTGGTGGCGCTGCCGTGGGCAATTCCCGCCACGGCGATCGCGCTCGGGCTGGCCGCCACGTTCGACCGGAATTCCGTGGCCACCGCCAAATTGCTGCTCGTGGGCACGTTCTGGATCCTTCCGCTGGCGTACTTCATCCGTAACATTCCGTTGGTGACCAATGCCATCGAGGGATCGCTGCGGCAGATGGATCCGACCATCGAAGACGCGGCGCGCGGATTGGGGGCTTCCTGGCTACTGGCCATGCGGCGCGTCGTGTTGCCGGCCGCCCGACCCGGCTTGGTGGCCGGCGCGATGCTCGCGGCGGTGGCCGCGGTGGGCGAATTCGTGGCGAGCATCGTCCTCTATTCACACAGCAACCGTCCGATCTCCATGGAGATCCTCTCGCAGCTGCGTGGACTCTCGTTCGGCACCGCGTCCGCCTACAGCGTTCTGCTCATCGTGCTCGTGCTGGCCATCACGACCGGCGCCCGGTGGGCAGAGTCGAGAATGGCGTGACGCTGGACCGTCCGCGTGTCCTGATCGTCGGCGGCGGGTTCGGCGGCCTCTACGCCGCCCGCGCGTTCGGACACTCCGCGGTACGCGTCACCCTGGTGGATCGGACGAACCACCACCTGTTCCAGCCGCTGCTCTACCAGGCGGCCACGGCGACGCTGGCGCCCACCGACATCACGGCCCCCATCCGCTGGCTGCTGCGGAAGCAGACCAACACCGAAGTCCTGATGGCCGAGGTAGAGCGCATCGACGTCGCACGCCGAGTGGCCGTCGCCGACGGTGGCGCGCTGACCCTGCCGTACGACTACCTGATCCTGGCGGCCGGTGCGCGGCACTCGTATTTCGGGCATCCCGAGTGGGAGACCGTGGCGCCGGGCCTCAAGAGCATCGAGGACGCCATTCGGATCCGCCAGCGGGTGTTGCTGGCGTTCGAGCGTGCCGAGAAGACCGACAACGAGGCCGAGCGCCGGCGGCTGATGACGTTCGTGATCGTCGGGGGCGGACCCACTGGGGTGGAGATGGCCGGCATGCTGCCCACGATCGCCCGCCATACCCTGCCCGACGACTTCCGCCGCGTCGATACGCGGAAGGCGCGGGTGATTCTCGTGGAGGGGGGCGCGCGCATTCTCGCTGCCTACCCAGACGATCTGTCGCGGGCGGCCCAGGCCCAGCTCGAGCAGCTCGGCGTCGAGGTACGCCTCGATACGCGAGTCAACCACGTCGCCCGCGGCGTGGTGGATGCGGGCGACGAGCGGATCGAAGCGGCGACCATCATCTGGGCGGCCGGCAATGAGGCGTCCCCCCTCGGCAAGTCGCTCGGAGTGCCGCTCGACCGGGTGGGCCGGGTGATCGTCGAACCCGATCTCTCGATTCCCGGCCACCCCGAGGTGTTCGTGGTCGGAGACCAGGCCGAGATGAAGTCCAACGGCAAGGCCGTGCCGGGCGTGGCGCCTGCCGCCATCCAGAGCGGGCCGGCCGCTGCCGCCAACGTCAAACGGCTCATCGCGGGCAAGCCCACCCGGCCGTTCCGCTACCTCGACAAGGGCGACCTGGCGACCATCGGGCGATACCGCGCCGTCGCCCGGTTCGGACGCTTGCACGTGTCGGGCTGGTTGGCGTGGTGGCTCTGGTTGTTCATCCACATCATGTATCTGGCGGGGTTCCGCAACCGCGCCAGCGTCCTGGTGGAGTGGGGTTACGCGTTCTTCACGTACCAGCGGGGGTCGCGGCTGATCGGCACGCGGGAGAAGGGAAACCCCGCGACGGGAAGCGCGTGATCGTTCCGGCATTCGCGGTGTAGCATTCCGGGCCGACCATGACCGACTCTGCCGCTCTCGAGTACAACCCGGCATACGCCCACCGATACCTGATCGCTCTCGGCGTCATCCTCGGCGCCGTGATGGAGCTGATCGACACGAGCATCGTGAACGTCGCGCTCGCCGACATGAGCGCGAATCTCGGCGTCACCATCGACGAGATCACCTGGGTGGTGATCGGGTACATCCTCTCGGCGGTCATCGTGCTTCCGATGACGGGCTGGCTCGCCGCGTATTTCGGCCGGCGGCGGTATTTCCTGGCCTCGGTCACGATCTTCACCGTGTCGAGCTTCTTCTGCGGCACGTCGGGAACGCTCGGCGCCCTCATCTTCTGGCGGCTCATGCAGGGACTCGGCGGCGGTGCGCTCATTGCCACGGCCCAGGCCATCCTGTTCGACGCGTTTCCGCCGCATCAGAAGACCGTCGCGGCGGCCATCTTCGGCCTCGGCATGATCGTCGGCCCCGCCATCGGGCCCACACTGGGCGGCATCATCGTCACCCATTACTCGTGGCCGTGGATCTTCTTCATCAATATCCCCGTGGGGATGCTGTCGTTCTTCGTCGTCTCGCTGTTCGTGCACGACCACGTGGAGATCCGGAAGCCGGGCCGCATCGATGTCGTGGGGGTCGGACTACTCGCTGTCGGCATCGGCTCGTTGCAGTTCGTGCTCGAACGCGGCGAACACTATGACTGGTTCGACTCCCGGCTCATCACGGCCCTCACGGTGGCCGCGGTCGTCGGCATCGTGTCGATGATCGTCTGGGAGTTGCACGTGGACGAGCCGATTCTCGACCTGCGCGTGCTGAAGGACCGCTCGCTTGCCGCAGGATCGCTATTCGCGTTCGCCCTCGGGGCCGGCCTCTACGGGAGCATCTTTGCCGAGCCGCTGTTCATGCAGCAGATCCTCCACTACGACGCCGAGACGGCCGGCATTCTGCTGCTCTCGGGGGCGATTGCGTCGGCGGCCATGATGGTGCCCATGGCCCGCTTCGGCGACCGCATCGACGTGCGATGGTCGATTGCTGCCGGCGCACTGCTGCTGGCCTACTCGATGTGGCTGCACTCCCATCTCACCGCCGGTGTGCCGGAATCGTACTGGCACTGGCTGATCATCACGCGCGGCGCGGCGCTGGGCATGATCTTCGTGCCCCTCACGGCATCGGCCGTGGCCGGATTGCGCGGACGAGCGCTGGGCCACGGTTCGGCCATCTTCAACCTCACGCGGCAGCTCGGCGGCAGCCTCGGGCTCTCCCTGCTGGCCACCTATCTGACGCGGGACGTGGCCGTGAACCGCGCCGTACTGGTGAGTCATGCCTCACGGACAGGAATCGGAACCTATCTGCGCCTGCAGGCCATGCAGCGAGCGTTCGTCGCCCGGGGATCCAACCTGTTCACCGCCAGGCGGCAGGCGCTCGCGGCGCTCGACCGGATCATCAACGGCCAGGCGTACGTCATTGCCTTCGAACACGTGTTTCTCTGGGTCGGGGTGGCCATCCTCGCGGCCCTGCCCCTGGTTCCGCTGCTCCGGCGTCCCGGCAGTACGCAGTTGGGAGGGCACTGACGGGTGAGGCGAAATGCCTGTCAAGCCCATTCCAGGCCCCGATTTGCATTGACTTTGACGCCCGGCGCGCGTCAGTCTAGGAAGGAAGCCTACGCGTCGCGACGGGTGTGCCTGCGTCGCGTCGACCACTCTGCCCTATGGGAAAGGCCCCGCCTGTGAACTCGGAGTCCAGATCCGGCCAGCGGAACAGCATGCCGACGGCTCGTTTCGAACCGTTGTTCGAAGCCATCGCGCATGCGATTGCCGTGTTCAACTCGAAGCTGGAGTTGATGAGCGCCAACCCGCGCTACTACGACCTCATCGACACGTCGGTGCAGGCGGCGCAGGGGCACTCGGTATACGATGCGTTCCCGAACGCCCAGGCCGATCTCACCGAACAGATCGACTCGGCGGTGCACGGCGTTCCCGTGATCGCCCATCCGGTGACGTTCCAGCACCGGAACGGGCCCCGGTTGATCGAGGCGACCTTCGTGCCCATCACCACGGAGTCGGGCGGGCGCGGGGTGATCTTTGCCGGCAACGACCTCACCGAACGCGAGGAACTGCGTCAGGACCTGGCCCGTAGCATCGCGCAGCTCGAGTCGATCTTCGACGTCATTCCCGATTCGGTGCGCGTGGTGGATGGCGATGGCAACACCCTGCGCACCAACACGCAGGCACAGCTCGACCACGCGCCGAACACGCCGAATACACTGCGGGAACTGTGGCAACTCGACCGTCCGCGCACGCTCGACGGCACCAGCCTGTTCGTGCACGAACACCCCACGGCGCGCGCCCTGCGTGGCGAGCGGGTGCGGGGCGAACGTCTCGAAGTGCGGCGTGGCCCGGACGCAGCGATGATCATCGATGTGAATGCGAACCCGCTCTACGACGAGCAGGGACGCATCCGGGGCGCCGTCACGGTGGAACGTGACGTCACGTTCCGAACGCAACTGCAGCAGCAGCTCGAGGAGGAGGCACGCCGGACTGCTGAGTTGTACGAGCGCGTCTCGACCGAAGCCGAGCGCCTGGAACGGATGGTCCAGGAACGCACCCAGGAGCTGCTGGCGCTGCAGGAAGCCCGCTCCCGCGAACGACGCCTGGCCGCCGTGGGGCAGCTCGCGGCCGGCGTGATGCACGATGTGAACAATGCGCTCAATCCGATCATGGCGGCAGCCTATCTGCTGGAAACCAATGCCGACAAGCCGGAGGCTGTGCGGGACTATGCCGTGCGCATTGCCAAGGCCGCCGAGACGGGGGCCGCCACCGCCGCCCGAGTGGGACGGTTCATCCGCCAGGAGCCGATGAAGGGCGAACGTGACGAGCTGATCGATCTGACCTCGGTGTGCGACGAGGTCGTGGCGATGACGCGCCCGCTGTGGGCGGAGCGGGCCCGCGGCGGCCAGATCCAGCTGGAGCGCGTGCTGGCTCCCGGGTCGATGATCCGCGGCATTCCGGGCGAGATCCGCGAGGCGCTGCTGAACCTCGTGCAGAACGCGCTCGACGCGATGCACGGTGGCGGCACCCTGGGCATCGTCACCCGCATCATCGGGGACGAGGTGGCGCTCGAGGTGCGGGACACCGGAACCGGCATGTCCGACGAGGTTCGTGAACGGGCCTTCGAGCCCTTCTTCACCACCAAGGGGCAGGCGGGCACCGGACTCGGCCTCGCCGAGGTGTACGGCATCGCCAGGCGCCACCGTGGGCGGGCCGAGATCGACTCCGCGCCCGGCAAGGGCACGACGATCCGAATGGTATTCCCCATCGCTGTCGAGGGGCCCACCAAGCCGGTGATCGACCTCCTTGCCCGCCGCACCCCCCGCCGGGTACTCCTGGTGGAGGACCACGCCGACAGCCGGGAGTTCATGCAGGCGCTGCTGGAGAGCGACGGCCATAGCGTGGAGGTCGTCACCTGTATCGAGGAAGCCAAAGCCAGCCTGGGCGAGGGGGAAACGCCGCCCTACGACGTGCTGGTCACCGACATTGGCCTGCCCGACGGGAGTGGCTGGGATCTGGTCACCCACGCCAGGTCCCGGTGGCCGAAGCTGAGAATCGGCGTTGTTACCGGATGGGAACCGCGGGGTAATACTTCAGCGACCGACTTTCTCCTCCGGAAGCCGGTCAGAACGTCCGACCTGCTGGCCCAGGTATCGGCCTCGACAAACATCGTGCTGGCGTAGTGAGCGGTTGAACCCCTAATTTTGTCGCAATGACTGAAGGAACCCCTCAGATCCGCATCTTGGTCGCCGAAGACGACGCCAATGCGCGCTCTCTACTCGTTGAACTTCTGTCGGCGCTCGGACACATCGTAGTTGCCGAAGTTGGTTCGGGACGCGAAGCGCAGGAGCGCGCCGCCGAGCTCGTGCCGGACATCGTGCTGCTCGACGTGCACATGCCCGACGGTTCGGGCATCGAGGCCGCGGAAGCGATCACGCAGACGACGCCCGGCATCGCCGTCGTGCTGTTCAGCGGCGATCAGGCGCTCACGCTCTCCGATCATGATGTCGCCGCCACCGCGGCCATTGCATTCCTGCCCAAGCCGGCGCCGCCGCGGGTGCTCGATTCCACCATCCGGTTGGCCGCCACGCGCGCAAAGGAACTCGCGTCCGCCCGCAAGGACGCCGAGGGCGCCCGGCAGGCGTTGGAGAACCGGAAGACCATCGAGCGGGCGAAGGGCATTCTCATGCGGCGCACCGGATCGTCGGAACAGGAAGCCTACCGCATCCTGCAGCGCACCAGCCAGGATCGCTCGGTGCCCATGGTGGAGATCGCCAAGGCCGTGCTGGCCAGCGAGCCGGGAGCCGAGAGCACCAACTGACGCCTCGGTACCCGCCGCCGGCCGCGCGTCAGCCGTCGGCGGCCTTCCGCGCCATCGCTCGGTAGGGCGTGACGTGGGCCTGGAGTCCGAACCCGAGAAAGATCGTGCTGATCACCAACCCGGCCGACACCAGGAAGGGGAGGGCGATCACGCTATCGAACATCCAGCCGGCGAGGATCGGGAAGATGACGCGCGCCATGCCGCCGAACGTCTGCTGAACCCCCATATACAGCCCGCGTTCATGACTCGGCGTGACCTGCGACAGCATCGCTGTCACGCAGGGGAAGGTGAACGCCGTGCCCAGCGGGACCAGCGCGATGGCGATGGCGAGGGGTACGTACGGCGCGAGTGTCGCCACCCAGGCGGGTGCCGCGCCGCCGAACAGCGTGCCCAGCACGTGCGGGTCGATGGCCGGACGCGTGAACGGAATGATCACCAGCCCCGCCGCCAGCAGCGTGGCGCCCAGGCGCGATAACCGAAGCTCCCCGAACCGATCGACGGCGTGCCCCAGGATCACGGCCCGCGTGAGCATGGAGATCGCCCCGATGTACATGAAGAAGTATCCGATCGTCTTGGTGGTCACACTGAACCGGGCGGCGAGAAACAGCGCCAGGATGGCCGTCATGCCCTGGAACGCCCCCATGGCCAGCGAATAGATCCAGATGAGGCGCGACGCGGGCTCGCTGGAATGCGTGATCACGCGGACGAGCGCCTCGCGCGAGCGGCCCTTGGCCACGGGCCGCGACTGCGCCTCCTTCATGTCGCGCGATTCCGTTAGGTATCGCATCGCGAACAGGATGTTGACCAGGCAGAGGGCCGCCGCAGCGAGCCCCGGGGCGTGCACGCCCGCGCCCATGCTGAACGAACCCAGTGCCGGTCCGATCACCACGCCGGCGTTCGTCGCCGCGGAGAGCCAGCCCAGGCTCTTGGCGCGGTCCTCGGGCGCCGTGGCGTCGGCGACGTAGGCCTGGATCACGCTCACCGTGCCCCCGCCGGCTCCCTGCACGATGCGCGAGAGGAAGAGCAGCCAGAGTGAACTGGCATAGCCGAAGATCACGTACGCGATGGCCGACGCGGTGAGCCCAACCAGGAGCGCGGGTCGGCGGCCGTGGCGATCGGAGAGCCGCCCCCAGTACGGCGCGCTGATGAGCTGCGCCACCGCATACGACGACACCAGCAACCCGACCATGAGACCGTTGCCGCCAAGGGACTCGGCGTAGAACGGCAACAGTGGGACGATCATCAACAGGCCAACCATGTCGATGAACGCCGTCACCATCAGCACGGCGAGCTTGCCGAACGGCGTGCCGGTCGGCGGAGCGGACGACTGCGGGGATGCGGGCACGGAGGTCACGCGGGCGAAAATGTGGACTCGAAATCAAGCGCCATCCGAGCGCGAGGACAAACGGCCCGAATGTCAGGATTCTTTTCGGAGAATTCGGTTACTCGTCCGTCTTGCCGAGTGCAGCCGGGGGGACCGCCCGTCCCACGACGCCGGCCAGGGCCACGATCGTGAGCAGGTAGGGTATCATTTCCACGAACTGCGCGGGAACGAGCGCCGCGCCCTGGAGCCGGATCTGGAAGGTCTCCGCCGCCGCGAACAGCAGGCACGCCAGCCCCACGCGGGGTGGATCCCATCGACCGAAGATAATGGCTGCCAGCGCAATGAAGCCGCGCCCCGCCGTCATCTGGTCGGTGAACTGGTGCTGATCCAGGGCCAGATATGCCCCTCCCATTCCGGCAATGGCCCCCGAGAGGAGGACGGCCATCCACTGCACCCGGGCCACGGGCACCCCGACCGACAGGGCAGCCCCCGGATGCTCACCCACCGCGCGCACCCGCAGCCCGAACGGCGTGCGGTACAACACCCAGGCCACCACCGGGATGGCGAAGGCGCCCAGCCAGATGAGCGGGTTGTGGGTGAGGGCGAGGAATCCGCTGCCCGTCTCGGCCACCGAGAACCCGGGCACCCGGGGCGAGTTGGAGGAGCTGCCGAAGGTGAAGCGAAGGAAGAACCGCGTGATGCCGACGGCGAGCAGGTTGATGGCGACGCCGACCACCACCTGGTCGGCCTTGTAGCGAATGGAGCAGAGGCCGTACAGCGCCGCAAACGCGCCGCCCCCCGCGATGCCGGCGAGTACTCCCACCCACGGGCTGTGCGAGTAGTAGCCACCCAGTGCTGCGCAGAACGCCCCGGACAGCATGTACCCCTCGAGGCCGAGGCCGATGAGCCCCACCCGCTCCGAGAGCACCCCGCCCGCCGACGCGAACAGGTAGGGCATCGCGATCCGGATGGTCTGCGAGAGGAAGGCGAGCAGCATCATGCGTCCGGCGCTCCATGACTGCGCACGCTGCGCAGCAGGCGCCGCACCTCCGGTACCGAGGTCGCCACGGCGATGATCACCACCGCCTGCAGCACCTCGACCATCTGCTTCGGCACCAGCGCGTTCACCGCCAAGCCGCCCTGCGACAGCGTGCCGAACAGGAGCGCCGCCAGCACCACGCCGATCGGATTGTTGCGTCCCACCAGGGCCACGGCGATGCCGAGGAATCCGGCGCCCGTGCTGAACCCATCCTCGTAATAGTGCTTGTAGCCCAGCACGAAGTTGAGACCGCCGATCCCGGCCACGGCACCCGAGATGAGCATGGCCTTCCACCAGATGGTCGCCACGTTCACACCGCCGTACTCGGCCGCACCGGGCTGGAGGCCGGCGGCGCGCAGTTCATAGCCCGCCCGCGACCGGAACAGGTACCACCACGCGATCGCCGCGGCGGCCAGCGCGAGCAACAGCACGAGGTTCGCCGCCGACCCGTGGAACGCGGGCAGCACCACCGAGAGCCGGGCGATGGCGCCGCTCCGGATATCGGCCGTGTGCAGCGTATCGAACACCTTGAAGTGCGCCACCGTGAGGTAGTTCAGCAGCGCCAGCACGATGAAGTTGAGCATGATCGTGGTGATGACCTCGTGCGCGCCCCATTTCGACTTGAGCACACCCGCAGCGCCTCCCACGAGTCCCCCACCCACGGCCGCGGCCAGGATGAACAGGGGCAGCACCACCACCGCCGGAATGCCCGTGGGCAACAGCGTGCCGACCACGCCCGCCAGGAATCCCCCGGCCGCGAGCTGGCTCTCGGCGCCGATGTTGAACAACCCGGCCCTCAGTCCGATGGCCACCGCCAGGCCGGTGAACGTGAGCGTTGTCGCCTTGTAGAGCACCTGCCCCAACCCGTACGCGTTTCCCCACGTGCCTTCGATGAGCAACCGGTACACGGCAGCCGGGGACTGGCCGTAGGTGATGATCAGGATGTCGCCCACGAGCGCCGCGATGAGAAGGGCCACGATGGCCGGCAACACCGCTTCCTCGAACTGCGCGCGCAGCCGGCGGCGGCGCGACTCGGCCCCCGTCGTGGCCGGCGCCGTCACGCGGCCCGCCCCGAGGCGCCGGTCATGTAGGCACCCAGGATCTCCTCGTTCGCGTCCGACCGCGGCAGCACCGCGGCAAACCGGCCGCCATACATCACGGCGATGCGATCGGAGAGGGCCAGCACTTCGGTCAGGTCGGCCGACACCAGCAACACGGCCTTGCCTTCGGCGCGCGCGTTGCGCAGCTGCGTATGGATGAATTCGATGGCGCCCACGTCCACGCCGCGCGTGGGCTGGGCGGCGAGCAGCACGCTGAAGTCGCGGCCCATCTCACGGGCCACGACCACCTTCTGCTGGTTGCCGCCGGAGAGTGCCCGCGCGGGCGCTGCCGGATCCACGGGGCGGATGTCGAACCGGTCGATCTGCCGGCGGGCGTTGTCCGCGATGCGGGCCTCGTCCAACATCCCGTGACGCGAGAACCGGTGCTGCTGGCCGAGCACCAGATTCTCGGCGATCGAATAGTCGAGCACCAGCCCGCGCTGCTGCCGGTCCTCGGGGATGTGCGAGAGCCCGGCATCCCCACGCTCCCGTACGCTCTGCCGCGTCAGGTCACGGCCGTCCAGCAGGACCGCGCCCGACGCCACCGCCCGGAGCCCGGCGATCGCCTCGATGAGTTCCGTCTGTCCGTTTCCCTCGACTCCGGCGATGCCGAGGATCTCGCCCGGCGCCACGGAGAAGCTCACCGCGTCCACGGCGTGCGCCTTGCGTGGGTCGGCCACCGTGAGCTCGCGAACCTCAAGCGCCGGCTGCTGCGTTGCGGCGCTGACCGTCGGTTCGGGCGCCGGTTGTCCTTCGCCGGCCAGCACCACGTCGCGGCCCACCATCATCCGGGCCAGCTGGGCGGGCGACGTGTCGCGCGTGGCCACGCGCCCGACCGTCTGCCCGTGCCGCATCACCGTGACGGTGTCCGAGATCTCCATCACCTCGTCGAGCTTGTGGGTGATGAGAATGATCGTGTCTCCGGCATCGCGCATGCGGGCCAGCACACGCCAGAGTTCACCGACCTCCGGTGGCGAGAGCACTGCGGTAGGCTCGTCGAGAATGAGGATCTTCGCGCCACGATAGAGCGTCTTGAGGATCTCCACCCGTTGCGCCTCGCCCACCGACAGATCGCTGACCTTGCGGCCCGGGGCCACCACCAGTCCCGTGCGCGCGCCGAGGTCGGCCACTGCGCGCTCGGCCGCTCTCCGGTCGAGCTGCCCCGCGGAGGTGATCTCGCGTCCGAGCACGATATTCTCGGCCACGGTGAGCGTGGGAACGAGCATGAAGTGCTGATGCACCATGCCGACGCCGGCCGCGATCGCCCTGGCGGTCGTCCACCCGGTCACATCGTGCCCGTTGACGATCATCGTGCCGGCGCTCGGCGTGTACATGCCGCTCAGCACGCGCATGAGCGTCGACTTGCCGGCCCCGTTTTCGCCCACCAGTGCGTGGATCTCGCCGCGCGCCACCTCCAGCGAGGCGCCCCGGTTGGCGCGCACCGGCCCGAACGACTTGTCGATGCCGCGCATGGATACGGCCACGGCGCCGGGCGTCGGAACCGGTGGTCCGGAGGGCGTGGTCATGGAGTGGTGGGCACTTTGATCTTGCCGGCGATGATGTCGGCCTTGAGCTGCTCCAGCCGCGCGTGGACGCTGTCGGGAATCAGCGCCTTGTTGTGCTCGTCATAGACGTAGCGCACGCCGTTCTGGGCCAGCCCGAAGGAGTAGATCCCGCCCTTGAACGTGCCGTCCTTCACGCGCTTGATGACGTCGAACACGGCGGCATCGACGCCCTTCACCATGGACGTGAGCACGTGGCCCGGCGCTTCCGAGTACTGATCGGCGTCCACCCCGATGGCCAGCTTGTTGGTCTGCCGCGCGGCCTCGAACACCCCGAGCCCCGTGGAACCCGAGGCATGGAAGATCACGTTCACGCCGTTCTGGTACTGGGAGAGTGCCAACTCCTTTCCCTTGCCGGGATTCCGGAACGCGTCGGGCGTGACACCGGCGTACTGCGCGATCACCTGGCAGTCGGGGCACACGTAGTGGACCCCCGCCGCGTAGCCGGCCTGAAATTTCTGAATGAGCGGCGAGTTCATCCCGCCTATGAATCCCACCTTCTTGGAATGGCCCACCATCGCCGCCAGCGCCCCGACCAGGAAGGAGCCCTCCTCCTCGCGAAACTTGAGCGCCGCGAGATTGGGCGGGGGCGGAATGGGACGGCCGGCGCTGTCGGTGGCCACCGAGAAGTCGACGCCCGCGAAGTCGGTGTGCGGATACTCCTTGGCGAGCTGCAGGAGATCATCGGTGAAGATGAAGCCGATCCCGATCACCAGCTTCATCCCCTCGGCGGCGAGAATGCGGAGCCCGGCCTCCCGGTCCGAGCCGTCCCCGGGCTCGATGAACCGCACGTGGACGCCGAGTTCCTTCTCGGCTCGCTCGCCGCCGAGGTACGCTGCGTCGTTGAACGACTTGTCGCCCCGGCCCCCGACGTCGAACACGATGCCCACGTTGACCGCATTGGGGTCGATGACGGGAGAAACCGCGCCGGCCGGGTGCACGAAGAGCAACACCGCGTGGGCGGCGAGCAGCACGCCCACGAGGATGAGCAGCTTTCGCATGGCGTGAACAATCGTGTGCGTACGCGGGGTACCGCAAGGCTCGTCGGGTCAATTGATTGCGTGCCATGGTCGAGCGGATCAGAACGCGGTTTCTGGTTGTGGGGAGCGGCGTCGCCGGGCTGCACACCGCTCTGCGCGCCTCGGAGCACGGCGAGGTGCTGCTGGTCACCAAGCGCTCGCTGTTCGATAGCGCCACCGCCTATGCCCAGGGCGGCATCGCTGCGGCGCTGGGTGCCGGCGACTCGCCGCAACTCCACCGCCGCGACACGTTGGCCGCAGGCGCGGCTCTGTGCGACGCGGCGGCCGTCCGCGTGCTCGTGGAAGAGGGACCGGAACGCGTGCGCGAACTCCAGACCGCCGGCGCCGAGTTCGACCTCGGGCCGGAGGGCGAACTGATCCTGGGACGAGAAGCGGCACACTCGGCATCACGCATCGTCCATGCCCACGGCGATCAGACCGGCGCCGAGGTGGCACGCGCCCTCATCGAACGGGTGCGGGAGAGCCGGAGGATCCGCGTGCTCGAGAAGGCTCGCGTGCTGGACCTCATCGTGGCGCGCCGCACCGTGTTAGGCGTGCGGGCGAGCGTCAGGGGTCACGCCACCGAGATCATCGCCGACGCGACCGTACTTGCGATGGGAGGATGCGGGCAGATCTACCGCCATACGACGAATCCGGTGGTCGCCACCGGCGACGGATTCGCCATCGCGCACCGGGCCGGCGCCACGCTGGCCGACATGGAATTCGTCCAGTTCCATCCCACGGCACTCGACACGCCGGAGAACCCGCTGCAACTCATCTCCGAAGCGGTGCGGGGCGAGGGGGCGATGCTGGTGAACGATCGCGGCCAGCGGTTCATGGTCCGGAAGCACCCGGAGGCGGAGTTGGCCCCCCGGGACATCGTGGCGCGCGCCATCTTTCGCGAGCAGCGGGCCGGGCACCGGGTATTCCTGGATGCACGGAAGATCGGGCGCGTGTTCACCCGCCGGTTTCCCGGTATCGACGCGATCTGCAAGGCGCGGGGCATAGATCCGCGCCGGGATCTGATTCCGGTGACGCCGGCAGCGCACTACATGATGGGCGGCGTGGCGACCGATCTGTACGGGCAGTCGAGTCTCCACCGGCTGTTCGCCGCCGGCGAGATGTCACGCACCGGGGTGCACGGGGCCAATCGGCTGGCGTCGAACTCGTTGCTCGAAGGGTTGGTGTTCGCCGAGCGTGTGGCCGCGCGACTACGGGAGATCCCCGAACTCGCCCGAACGCCACGCAAGACGCGGTGGAGCGTCCCCGTCCTCCACGACCGCGGAGCCGCCCAGGTGGCGGCCGATCTGGTGCGCATGATCATGTGGCAGTACGCGGGTATCATCCGCAGTGCCACCGGACTCAAGAGCGCCCTGGCCACCCTGGGGGACATCGAGCGCCGGTTGCCCGAGGGAGCCACCGAAGAGGTCAATCTGATCCAGACTGCCGGCCTGATCGCACGGTCGGCGCTTCGACGGCGCGAATCCCGGGGCGGCCACTACCGGAGCGACTTTCCGCGGGCCAGAGGCGAATGGCGGGGCCGCCACATCGAGCTCTAAACGTTCGTTTCGCCAGGTGGAACATCGCCCCGGTCACTACGGCTAATATCAAGGACATGCGCTCGACAACCGAAACGTTTCCCGATCGCTCGACCTCGCAGTTGCACGAGGAGATCCGCGCACTCGCCGCCAAGCGGAAGGCGGTGATCCTCGCGCACAACTACGAGCGCCCCGAAGTGCAGGATGTCGCCGATTATGTGGGCGACTCGCTCGGCCTGTCGCGCGAGGCCGCGAAAACCGACGCCGGCGTGATCGTGTTCTGCGGCGTGCACTTCATGGCCGAGACGGCGGCGATTCTCTCGCCCGGCAAGACGGTGCTGCTGCCCGACATGGCGGCCGGCTGCTCGCTGGCCGCGACGATCGACGCCGCGCAGCTCCGTGACTGGAAGGCCGAGCATCCGGGCGCCGTCGTCGTGTCGTACGTGAATACCACCGCCGAGGTGAAAGCGGAGAGCGACTACTGTTGCACGTCGGGGAACGCGGTGGACGTCGTGAACGCGATCCCCGCCGACCGGGAGATCCTCTTTCTTCCCGACATGTTCCTTGGCGCGCACGTGCGGCGCATGACGGGAAGGGACAACATCCACGTCTGGATGGGCGAGTGTCACGTGCATGCGGGCATCGATCCCGCCCACATGAATGCGCAGCGTGCGGCACACCCGAAGGCGGAGTTCCTCGTGCATCCCGAATGCGGCTGTTCCACGTCGGTGCTCGAGGCGCTCTCGTCTGGTGACGTCGACGGCGACGGCGTGGAGATCCTGTCCACGGAGGGGATGATCCGGCGCCCGGCGCAGTCGCCGGCCGACGAGTTCATCGTGGCTACCGAGATCGGCATCCTGCACCGCCTGCGACGCGAGAACCCGACCAAGACGTTCTACGCGGCGAACGACCGCGCCACCTGCGCGTACATGAAGGTCACGACACTGCCCAAGGTGCTCGGCGCGCTGAAGCGCAACGAACATCACATCACCGTCCCACCCGACATCGCGCGACGGGCGCGCCGAGCCATCGAGCGGATGGTCTCCATCGGCGGCACCAGCGCCCTTGCCCCGGTGGGTGATCCCGGGGAGTAGGCCCATGCTGCAGCCCGAGTCGGAGCGCCCCAGTGTTCGGCGCATGGTCACCCCGCTGTCCACGCCCTCGATCCCGGAGATGTCCCGCAGCGGGCTGAAGTTTCCGCTGGCGGCGGGCGCGCTCGACACGCTGGTACGTTCGGCGCTGGAGGAGGACGGTGCCTTCAACGACATCACGACCATCGCCACCGTGGTCACGGAGCGTCGCGCGCGGGCATCGCTCGTCGCCAAGCAGGCAGGTGTGGTGGCCGGCGTGCCGCTGGCCGTCGAGTCGTTTCGCCTGCTCGACCCCAAGGTCTCGATCCGCATCGACGCCGAGGACGGCACGCACGTTCAGGCGGGCGATTCGGTGCTGTACATCACGGGGCACGCCCGGCCCATTCTCGCCGCCGAGCGCGTGGCGCTGAACTTCATGCAGCGGTTGTCGGGAATCGCGTCGCTCACGGCGCGCTACGTCGCGGCGGTCCGCGGCACGAAAGCCCGCATCCTCGATACGCGGAAGACGACGCCGGGATGGCGGCTGCTCGAGAAATACGCCGTGCGCGCGGGCGGGGGCACCAACCATCGCTTCGACCTGGCCTCCGCCGTGCTGATCAAGGACAACCACCTCGCGGCGCTCGACGGAGACATCGCACGGGCCGTGCAGCGGGCGCGCGAGACGGCGCCGGTGGGCACGCGCGTGGAGGTCGAGTGCGAGCGTCGCGCGCAGGTGGAGGCGGCGGTCGGGGCCGGTGCCGACATCGTGATGCTCGACAACATGTCACCCGAAGGCCTGCGCGAGTGCGTGGCCCTCGTGGCCGGCCGTGCCACCGTCGAAGCGAGCGGCGGCGTGACGCTGCACACCGTGCGGGAGATCGCGGAGTGCGGGGTGGACTGGATCTCCGTGGGTGCGCTCACCCACTCGGCACCGGCGATGGATCTGGCACTCGATTTCGAATGAGAGGCTGCCGGCTGCCGGCTGTCGACTGCCGACGGTCGGCAGTGGCGGTCGTCGACTACAGATCCGAGCAACTCTTGTTGATCTGCCGGCAGTTCCGGCAGATCAACTTGCATTTGACCCAGTGGAGATCGGTGCTGCCGCAATAATCGCACGTCTCCGGCGGCGGTTGGCTGCGGCGCGGTGGCGTGTCGGCGAGTGTGCGGGTCTTGCGGGTATCGGCCGCGGACATTGCCTCAATCATGCCGGGCACGGCAGATTCACACAACCGGTCCTCACCTCCATCGGAGCACGCGTATTTCCAACCACGGCCACCGCGACCCCAACCATGCGCCGAAGCACGGGGTGCCCGGCAATTTCGATCTCGATGCTGCGGCCCGGCGCGTGGCCGCCAAGTACGGTTTCGAGCCGGCCGTTCCAGGCGACGCCCAACGCCAACTGGACGCGCTCACGGCGCCGGCGCCCATCCCGTCCGGCGCACGCGACCTTCGCCAGATGCTCTGGTCCTCCATCGACAACGATTCGTCTCTCGATCTGGACCAGGCCGAGGCGGCCGAGCAGTTGCCCGGCGATTGCATCCGGTTGCTCGTCGCGATTGCCGACGTGGACGCGCTGGTGCCCAAGGACTCGCCGCTCGACGCACACGCCCGCGCCAACTCCACGTCCGTGTACACGGGGGTCGAGGTGTTTCCGATGCTCCCGGAGAAGCTGTCCACGGGCCTCACCTCGCTGAACCAGAACGAGGATCGACTCGCGCTGGTCATCGAGACGGTGGTCGACGCGCACGGCGCGGTGAACACGCAGGACGTCTACCGTGCCGTGATCCGCAACCAGGCCAAGCTCGCCTACGACGACGTGGGGGCCTGGCTCGACGGCGGAACGCCGCCGGCGAAGGTGAGCGGGAACCCCGCGCTCCAACAACAGCTCCGGCTGCAGTCCGAAGCCGCTCAACGGCTCAAGTCGCAGCGGCTGCGCAACGGCGCTCTGGAACTCGATACCATCGAAGCCACGCCGGTGGCGAAGGACGGCCGGGTGGTGGACCTCGCCCTCACGCAGAAGAGCAAGGCGCGCGATCTCATCGAGGACTTCATGATCGCCTCGAACATCGCGATCGCGGTGTTTCTCGAGTCCAGGGGACGCTCCGGCATTCGCCGCGTGGTGCGGGAGCCGGAACGGTGGAGTCGGATCGTCGACCTCGCCAAGCAGTACGACGTCACCCTGCCGGCCAGGCCCGATTCGCTTGCGTTGGCGCACTTCCTCAGCACGCGCCGGGCGGCCGATCCGGTGCGGTTTCCCGATCTGTCGCTCACCGTGGTCAAGCTCATGGGGCCCGGCGAATACGCGCTCGACATGCCGGGCAAGGATCCCGGCCTGCATTTCGGACTCGCCGTGCACGACTACTCCCACGCCACGGCCCCCAACCGCCGGTACGCGGATCTCGTCACGCAGCGTCTGGCCAAGGCAGCGATCGCCGGTGCCGACGCGCCGTATTCCAACGACGAACTGTCGGCGATCGCCGCGCACTGCACGGAACGCGAAGATGCCGCAAACAAAGTGGAGCGGACCATGCGAAAGGTGGCCGCCGCGTTGTTGCTGGCCCATCGGATCGGCGACGTGTTCGACGGAATCGTGACCGGCGTCTCCGATCACGGAACGTTCGCACGCCTCTTCCATCCCCCGGCCGAAGGGATGGTGGTGCATGGGCAGCACGGGCTGGACGTGGGTGACCGGGTCAAGCTGCGGCTGGTGCACACCGATCCCCGGCAGGGATTCATCGACTTCGACGCCGTGCGATGAGGGGCCTGCCGCACGCTCGGAATGCCGGCACCACGAGCCCTGCCGCCGTTCCGCGGACCTTCGGATGCTCCGGTCGGGTACCAAATCGAACCCACCCCCATCGGATGGAGCCCGTTCCGAGTGTCTTCTGATGCCCAGGTCATGTTGATCCAGCCCATGCGACGTTTCGCGGTACTTGCAGTGTTCGCCGTGAGCACGGCCATTCTCGGGTGCTCGCATCGCTCCCCGCTGCTCGAGCCGACGCCCGAGGAACTCCTGACGCCGGCGCCGGACAGCTTCCGCGTCGAGTTCCAGACCACGCGCGGCCCGTTCCTGGTCATGGCGCATCGTGACTGGGCGCCGTTCGGCGTCGACCGGTTCTACTTCCTGGTGACCAACGGGTACTACGACGACACGTACTTCTTCCGGGTCGTGAAGGGGTCGCTGGCGCAGTGGGGCATCTCGGGCAAGCCCGCGGTCAACGCACAGTGGCGGAATCGGCGCATCGCCGACGATCCGGTGATCCGGAGTAATCGGCGCGGCATGATCGCGTTCGCGCGCAGCGGACCGCAATCGCGGACGGTGCAGTTGTATGTCGACGAACGTGACAACTCCCGGCTCGACACACTGGGCGGCATTGGGTTCCCACCCATCGCCCAGGTGATCCAGGGGATGAACGTCGTCGATTCGCTCTACAGCGGCTACGGCCAGGGGCCGCCGCGCGGCACCGGGCCGTCGCAGGACTCGATCGAGCGGCAGGGCAACGCGTACCTCAAGCGAAAATTCCCGCTGCTCGACCGCGTCGTCTCGGCGCGGGTCACCGAAGCATGGGGCGATACGCTCAGCGCCAGCATGATGCTCCGCCGCCAGTACGCTCCCGTGCGCCGCCGTCCGGGCGGGGGAGACCGGGACCACGACGGCGGCGGGCGCTGACGCCCCGCCGGTCGTCACGCCGCCGCTTCAGTCGTCCTCCGGATCCGGCTCGCGCCACGAGAATCCGTTCTGGGCGATGAGCTGATTGGCCGAGGCCGGCCCCCACGTGCCGGCTTCGTACGTATCCATCCGGGTCGGCGGGTGCGCGTCCCAGTAGTCGAGGATCGGGTCCACGACTCGCCAGGCGGCCTCCACCTCGTCGCTGCGGGTGAAGAGCGTGGCGTCGCCGAGCATCACGTCGAGGAGCAGCGTTTCGTACGCCGGCGGGTTCACGTCGCCGAAGGCATCCCGGTAGGCGAAGTCCATCGCCACCGGCGCCACCTCCATCTGCTTGGCCAGCTGATATGCCGCGCCCGGCGTCTTCACCTGGAACGATAGCGAGACGCCCTCGTCCGGCTGGATGCGCATGACGAGCGTGTTCGGCGCCAGCAGCTTGCGCGTCTCGTGGCCGAACATCAGATGCGGCGGATCGCGGAACTGCACCGACACCTCCGACACCCGGTCGGGCATGCGCTTGCCCGACCGCAGGAAGAATGGCACGCCCTTCCACCGCCAGTTGTCGAGGTAGAGCCGCATGGCGGCGAACGTCGGCGTGACCGAGTCCGGCGCGATCATCGGCTCGTGGCGATAGCCCGGCACCTCGACGCCGTGCAGCGACCCGGCCCGGTACTGGGCGCGCACCACCGAGTTGTCGACGTCGGCGGGGCCCATCCACCGTACGGAGCGCAGCACCTTCACCTTCTCGTCGCGGACCGCGTCGGCGCTCATCGTCACCGGCGGTTCCATGCCGGTGAGCGCGAGGAGCTGCATCAGATGGTTCTGGAACATGTCGCGGACCACGCCCGCTTCCTCGTAGTACCCGCCGCGCTGCTCCACACCCACGGTTTCGGCCACGGTGATCTGCACGTGGGCGATGGACTGCCGGTTCCAGAGCGGTTCGAAGATCGCGTTGGCGAAGCGAAAGACGAGGATGCTCTGGACCGTCTCCTTGCCGAGATAGTGGTCGATGCGGAACAACTGGCACTCGTCGAACAGTTCCAGCACCAGGTGGTTGAGTTCCTGCGCGGTGGCGAGATCGTGTCCGAACGGCTTCTCGATCACCACGCGGCGCCACGGGCGCTCCCCGGCACCAGCCGCCTTCGGCGCCAGGCCACTCGCGGACAGGTGACGCACGATGTCCTCGAACACGCTCGGCGGCACGGCCAGGTAGAACAGCCGGTTGCGCGCCTCGGACGGATGCGGCTCCTCGATGGCCGCCAGGCGCTCCTGAATGGCCGTGTACGTGGCGGCCTGCGCGAAGTCGCCCGACACGTAGTGGATCTGCGCGCTCAGCCGCTCCCATACCGTGTCGTCCACGCCTTCGATCTCGTCCGACTTCTCGAGTTCGGCGTGCATCAGCTTGCGGAACGCGGTGTCGTCGTAGGAGTCGCGCCCCACGCCAAGGAACTGGAAGGGCTCGGGGAGCAGCCCGTCTTTGGCCATCTGGTACAGCGCCGGCATGAGCTTGCGTCGCGACAGGTCGCCGGATGCGCCGAGGACCACCATCGTGCAGGGGTCCGCGTTCCGTCGTTCCGAACCGTTCGGCCGCCGGGCCCGCCTGGGCCGGGCGGCCACCCGCTTGGTCTCCGCGGTCATTCGGCCTTCACCGCGTGGCCGCCGAACTCGTTCCGCAGTGCGGCAATGACCTTGGCCGAGAAGCTGTCTTCCTGGCGGGAGCGGAAGCGGGTGAGGAGCGAGAGCGTGATCACCGGGGCCGGCACGTCGAGGTCGATCGCCTCGTTCACCGTCCACCGGCCCTCGCCGGAGTCGGCCACCCAACCCTTGATCGCGCCGAGCGAGGCGTCCTTGGAAAACGCACGCATCGCCAACTCGTTGAGCCACGAGCGCACGACGCTCGCGTGCTGCCACACCGACGCGATCTGTTCGAGGTCGAGTTCGGGGAAGGTTTTCGAGGCATGGAGCACCTCGTAGCCTTCGGCGTACGCCTGGAGCAGCCCGTACTCGATGCCGTTGTGCACCATCTTCACGTAGTGGCCCGCGCCGGCCGGTCCGACGTGCGCGAAGCCGTCGGGCGGCGCCAGCGTCTTGAAGATCGGCTCGCACCGGGTGACGGCGCGCGTCGAGCCACCCACCATCAGGCAGTATCCGTTCTCGAGCCCCCAGACCCCGCCGCTCGTTCCGGCGTCGATGAATTCGATCTTCCGGTCTGCGAGCGCGGCGGCGCGGCGCATCGAGTCCTTGAAGTTGGAGTTGCCGCCGTCGATGATGACGTCGCCCTCCGTCATGTGCGCGCTCAGCGCGTCGATCGTCTCGTCCACGGGGTCGCCGGCGGGCACCATGATCCAGACCACGCGTGGCGCCTTGAGCTGCGCGCACAACTGTGCCAGGTCACTGGCCGGCGTGGCGCCCAGGGCCGCCGCCTTCTGTACGGCGTCGGCGCTCCGATCGTACACCACCACGGTGTGCCGGTCGCGCATCAGGCGCTCGACCATGTTGCCGCCCATGCGGCCAAGTCCAATCATTGCCAATTGCATCGTTTCGAATACCGGAATGAGGAAGAGAAGAGAGGGGGGACGCGACCGGTCAGGAGGCGAGCAGCACGGCCCGCGCCGGCGCCCCGTCGAGCCCGGTGAGCCGGAGCGGCAGGCAGCGGAGTTCATACACTCCCGGGGTCGGCTCGCTCAGGTCGAGCCCCTCGATGATCACCACACCATGCCCGAGCAGCGTGCGGTGGGTGCGATGATGGCCCGAGTGAAACTGCTCCACCGACAGGTAGTCCACCCCGACCAGCTTCACCCCGTGCTCCACGAGGTACTCCGCGCCGTCGGGCGCCAGATAGGTGAAGTTCTTTCGGAATTCGGGTTCCCGGATGAATCCCGAATTTCTGGTGCGGATGAGCAGGCGCGTCACGTGGGTGAGATCGTGCTCACGCAGCTGCGCCGCCGAGACCGCCATCAGATCGGGCTCGACGGCGATCACCAGGGCCGGGCCCATCAGGACGTCCAGGGGAAGCAGGTCGGCCCCCGCGCCGTCGTCGAAGAAGTGCCGCGGCGCATCCACATGCGTGCCGGTGTGCGATCCGAAGTCGATGCGCGACACGTTGGACGTCGCCCCGTTGGCGATCGCCTGCTGCAACTCGATCCGGATCTCGGGATTGCCCGGGTACACGAGCCCGCCGGATTCCACCGGCACCGAGATGTCGAAAATGCGTCGCATGTCACTCCGTCCGTTGAGGCCAGTCCAGCAGCGCGTCGGGGACGGCGTATCCGCCCTCGTTTCGTATGGACCTCGCGATCGCGCGTCGCGTCTCATCCTGGATCGACTGCAGCGTGTCGCGCGCTGCCCCGAACCGGCGCCCCGCGTCGGCGACGAACAGGTCGCAGAGGTCCACTTCGTGCACGCAGGCCGCGATCCCGCGATCGGTGATCAGCCGCTGCGTCCGCGACAGCACGGCCGCTGTGGCGAACAACTCGACCGCCATGTCGGCCAGCCGTTCCAGTTCCTGCTGCCGTTCGGCAATCTGGTCGCGATACGTCTCGAGCAGCCGGCGGGCCCCCTCGCTCAACTGGCGCACGTGCTTCTCGAAATATCGCTTGTGCCCTTCGAGGCGCGGGTGCAGCGCCGTGTCGAGCGTGCCCGTGGCGCCCAGCCGGCTGCGCAGCCGCGACGCGGCGAATCCGCTAACCAGCCCCAGGTGACGCAGCGGGTGCTTCAAGGCCGCCGCGATCTCCCGCAACTGCCCGGCCGGCACCTGAATGCCATTGAGCGCGATGAACAGCCGCAGAATCTCGTTCGTGCCCTCGAAAATCCGGTTGATGCGCGCGTCGCGCAACATCCGCTCGTACGGATACGGCTTCACGTACCCGCGCCCGCCGGCCACCTGCACCATCTCGTCGGCGGCCCGCCAGAGCAGCTCACTGGCGAACACCTTGCAGCACGCCGCCTCGAGCGCGGAATCGCTGGCCGGATCGGCCGCCATCGCCGTCAACGCGCCGAGCATCGCGTCGGCGGCGTACGTGTCCGACGCCAGTCGCGCCAGCTTGCGCTGCGTGATCTCGAAGTCGGCGATCGGCCGTCCGAACTGCACCCGCCCCTCGGCGAACGCCGTCATCTGGCCGAGAATCCGCTTCGTGGCCGCCGTGCACCCCGCCGCGAGGGAGAGGCGGCCTCCGTTCAACACGTGGACCGCCACCGCGAACCCCTTGCCGACCGTCCCCAGCACCTGGTCATCGGACACCACCAGGTTCTCATACACCAGTTCGGCCTGTGTCGATCCGCGAATGCCGAGCTTGCGCACGGTACTCATGACCTTGAACCCCGGCAGGTCGGAGCGGATGATGAACGCGGTGGGCCGCGTCGTGCGCTCGCCGCGGCGTTCCACTTCGGTCTGCGCGAAGGTGACGATGACGCCGGCCCGGTGGCCATTGCCGATCCACTGCTTGTGTCCGTTCAGGATCCACGAGGCGCCATCCGCGCCACGCTGGGCACGCGTGTGAACGTGCTGGGCGTCGGAACCCGTCTCCGGCTCGGTGAGGGCGTACGCCGCGAGCGTCTCCCCACGGGCCAACCCCGGCAGGTAACGCGCCTTCTGCTCCGGCGTGCCGTACAGCACGATCGCGCGCGCCCCCAGTCCGCAGTGCACGCCCACCAGCACGGCGAGACTCGCGTCGATGCGCGACAACTCGCCGATCACCCGCGCGTATCCGGCCGGCGAGAGTCCGGCACCGCCGTATTCGGCGGGTATCGTCAGGCCGAGCAGCCCGCCATCGGCGAGCGCGCGGACGATGGGCTCCGCCACCGTCTCCTGCTCGTCGATCGCGTTCGAGTCGACGAGGTCGCGTTCGATCCGGCGCAGGCACTCGATGAGCACGCCCACGCGTGCGGCTTCGTCGCGGTCGCGACGTTCCAGGGGATCGGGGTACGGAAAGAGCAGGGCATCGTGCACGGCCCCGCTGAACATGCCCCGAACGAAGGACGGCATCGCGGCGGTCATGCGTGGAGTTTGCCGCATTGGCTCGCACAGTCAAGCCGACCGGCGCATCGGGCGCGTTTCGCGCCGGCCGCTGTAAGCCTTTGGTAAGACGCCCCTGGTCCACTCTGGCTGGCCTCGGGCCGGAGGGTTTCATTTCGACGTACCATGACCCCTTCGCGTCCCTCCCGGCTGATCGGTACCGTGGTGGTGCTCGGGCTCGCGCTCGTGATCACCGCGATGCTCGTGTACGAGGCCCAGGTGGCGGCGCGCGGGCACCGGCTCACCGCCGAGCGCACGCTGCGCGACTACGCGTCGTTCGCCGACTGGCAGTTCGGGCAGCAGATCAAGAACGAGTTGCTCACGAGCATGATCCCGTCGCTTGGCCAGGCCGCCATGCGGGTCAATCCCGAACGACTGCCGGCGTCGTTGCTCTCCCCGGCGGCCGTCGCCACGCTGGCCCGCGATTACGCGGGGTGGTGCAAGTGCCTGGACAGCGTGCGCTACTTCTTCAGAATCGACTGGCCCGACGGCCCGCTCCTGACGACGCCGACGAACGCGTCTTCGGGGGAATTGCGTTGGGCGCGAGATACGATCCTCGCCTATGTGAAACGGATGCCTCCACTCAAGGAGATGCTCCCCCGGGCCTACGGCTCCTCCGAGATCGCGGCGCGCCCCCAGGCGGTGATGCGCGTGATCGTCACCAACGACTCGTACGTGATGATCCTCGGTCACGTCGAACTGCGCCCGCGCCTGCTGGTATTCCTGGTCTCGCGCAATATGGACGGACGGCCCGTGGTCATCTATGGGTACGAGACCCCACCGCTGCCGTTTCTGACCCCGGCATTCCAGTCGGTGTATCACCGCAGTGCGTTGCTTCCGCCGTCGTTGGTGGGCAACGTCCCGCTCGACTCCGTGCTCTCGATGGTCGTGGAGGACGGATCCGGCAATCCGCTGTTCGGGTCGCCGGGCCAGTACGACCTGACCTACAACGCCACGGATACGCTGGAATCCAACTTCGGGCGCCTCGTGCTCCGCATCGCCCTCCGCCCGGACGTGGCGGATCGATTGATCGTCGGCGGGCTCCCGCCGTCACGGCTGCCGATGCTGCTCGCCCTGCTGCTGCTGATGGCCTTCCTGCTCGCCATCGCCCTCGTGCAACTGCGGCGCGAGCAGGAACTGGCCCGCCTGCGCACCGAATTCGTATCCGGTGTCTCGCACGAGCTGCGAACGCCGCTCGCCCAGATCCGCTGGTTCTCCGAACTGCTGCATATGGGGAGACTGCGCACCGAGGAGGAGCGGGTCCGATCGGCCGGCATCATCGATCAGGAGGCACGGCGACTGACGTATCTCGTGGAGAACGTGCTCAACTTCGCGCGCGCCGAACGCCGGCAAAATCGTATCGCACCGGTCCCGACGGACGTCGAGAAGGAACTGCGCGATGCCCTCGAGCTCTTCACGCCGCTGGCGCGCTCGCGGAAGATGAAACTCCGGACCGAGATCGAGATCGGACTCGTCGCACTGGTCGACCGCAATGCGCTGCGGCAGATCATGCTCAATTTGCTGGACAACGCCGCCAAGTACGGGCCCGAGGGTCAGACGATCACGGTGGGTAGCGCGCGCACGCGCGAGTGGGTGCGGATCTGGATCGACGACGAGGGGCCCGGCGTGTCGGAAGTCGACCGGCCCCGCGTCTGGGAACCGTACGTGCGCCTGGGTCGCGATGCCGAACGCGGCACGGGAGGCAGCGGCATCGGCTTGTCCGTGGTCCGCGACCTGGTGCAGATGCACGGTGGGCATTGCAGCATGGAACCGTCGCCCGGCGGCGGGGTGCGTGTTCTCTTCACGTTGCAGGCCACCGGCGCCACGGTGCCCGAGGAGCCCCCCACATGAATCGCATTCTGATCATCGAAGACAACCCGGACCTCGCCTACGGACTGCGCACTGGGCTCGAAATCGAAGGCTACGAGGCCGACGTGGCCGGCGACGGCGAGACCGGCCTGGCGCGCGCCCGCGACTGGCGGCCGCACCTCGTCATCCTCGATCTCATGCTTCCCGGCATGGACGGCTACCGGGTTCTGCGCGCGCTGCGCGACGAAGGGCTCCAGATGCCGGTCCTCATTCTCACCGCGCGCGGGGAGGAGACCGACAAGGTCCTCGGCTTCCGCCTCGGTGCCGACGACTATGTCACCAAGCCGTGCGGCGTGCTGGAACTGCTGGCACGCGTCGCGGCGCTGCTCCGCCGGGCCCGCCAGACCGACGACGGGGCCGAGTTCGATTCGGTCGAACGGTTCGGCGCGGTGGAGATCAACCCGGCGTCCCGCACCGTGACCCGCGGTGACCAGCCCGTCGCGTTGAGTCCCAAGGAATTCGACCTGCTGCTCATGCTCGTCCGACGCCGGGGCGCCGTGGTCTCACGGCTCGAACTGCTGAAGGAAGTCTGGGGCTACAGCGCCGACGTCATGACGCGCACGGTGGACATCCACATCGCCGAACTGCGCCGCAAGCTCGAAGACGATCCTTCCAAGCCCCGGCACATCCTGACGGTCTGGAAGGCGGGCTACCGGCTCGAAGCCTGAGGGGCCCGTTCCCGCCGTGTACGTCGTAGTTTTCACCGAGTTCCACAGCACCCGCCGTCCGTGCTTCGGCGATCCCGACGCGAGCCGGCCGGACCGATCGTCCCCGGTCGCGAACTTCCATCGGAGCCTTCCATGCGCCGCCTGCTCATCCTGGCCACGCTCTCGGTGCCCGCGCTGCTCGGCGCCCAGGCGCCAACGCTCACGGACGGCCATCAGGTCCTCACGGCGATGCACGACCGCTACGCGGCCACGTGGTATCCCACGCTCACCTTCGTCCAGAAGAGCATCTGGTACAAACCAGACGGGTCCGAAGCGCGCGTACAGACCTGGCACGAGGCCCTCTCCGCGCCCGGTCGCCTGCGCATCGACATGGGCGAGGCGGCCGCGCGAAACGGCGCCATCTTCCGGAACGACAGTACCTACAGCTTCACCAACGGCAAGCTCGCGCGGGGCACGGCGGGGCGGAACCTGCTGCTCATCCTCGGCTTCGACGTGTACAAGCAGCCGGTCGCCCGGACGGCGGCCGTGCTGCAGCAGGAGGGCGTCGACCTGGGCCGCGTGCATCGTGACACCTTCCAGGGGAGGCCGGTGTACGTGGTGGGGGCGGCCGCCGGCGACACGACCTCGACCCAGTTCTGGGTGGACGCCGAGCGATTACTGTTCGTGCGGCTCATTCAGGGCAACGAGGCGCGCACGGCATGGCAGGACGTCCGGTTCGACCGGTACGCACCCAAACCCGGCGGGTGGCTGGCCGAGCAGGTGCAGGTGCTCTCGGCGGGAAAGTTGGTCTACGAAGAGGACTATTCCGACGTGCGGGTGAACGTGAAGCTCGATCCCGACCTGTTCAAGCCCGCATCGTGGGCGACGGCACGGCTGTGGTGGCAGTAACAGGCCGGACGCTCGCGCTCCTGCTGGTCGTGGCCGGCGCTCTGTTCGCCGGTCCGGCGGCGGGCCAGCACGTCGCGGGAGTGCCGCACCCTGCGTGTGCGTCACGGGAATTCGTGCCCCCGCTCGCCCCCGACACGGTTCCCGAGAACGTCCTCGATTCCCTCGGGACGATCACGGGATCATCGCGCCCGGGGATGCGCTACGTTCGCAATCTGCTGGCGGCGCGGTTCGATTCCACGGCGTCGCAGGCCCAACGCCAGGCTGCCGTCGACCGGGTGTGCGGGGTGGTGGTGGGGGGCGACCACAGCGACGGTGGCCTGGACGGCTACTACCTGGTGCGTCTCGCCGATGCCGGGTCGGTGAGCGCGCTCGATGCGGCCGCCGACGCCCTGCGGCACATGCCCGGCGTTTCCAGCGCCCAGACGCTTGCGTTGCGGAGTGCCGCCTCGGCGCCCGCGGCCGACCCTTCGCATGGGGCCTGCGCGAACACCGCGGAGGGTGGCGAGCTGCGCATTGCGGCCCTCAAGGAAATGATGAGCTCACGTGACGCCGACGAGCTGGCGATGCTGAACCGACTCGGGCTCGCCGGGCTGGACTCGAGCGCGGTGCACGTCGTGACCGACGCGGGTGTGTGCGGCCGGGTGGCCGCCGCCGTCGAATCAGCGGCGCACTTCACGCCGGCCGGGTCTCCCTTCCTCGTGCTGCGTGCCGGCCCGCGCTACGTCGCGTTCGACCCCAGCGGAATCAACCGCTCCTTTTTCCTCGTCGATACGTCCTTCGTCTTTCGAACGGTGCTGCGGTAGCACCGCGCCTCTGGCGGTCAGTGCGGCCCGATCGCTTCCAGCTGCGCCGCGAGGGCGCCCGGCTCCGTGGCCGGTTCTTCGCACACGTAGTGCCGGCAGAGGTATGCCGTGGCCGGCGGCGTTCCGCGCGCCGTCCGGTCGGCGAGCAAGGGGACGTCGGGGTTCTCGCTGGACCGGCCACCCACCTGCACGAGTGCCGGCACGAAGCGCTCCGCCGCGGCGGCCGCGAATGCCTGGAACGCCGGGGCGGCCGGATCGCCGACGATCGCCAATTCGGCGGCTCCCCGGACCGCCAGGTCGGCCGCCACCAGCAGATGACCGAACGCCAGCGGCATCTGCCCCATGCTGTCGGTGAGCCGGCCCAGCACGCGCTCCGCGCGCTCGCGATGCGCATCGTTGCCGAACAACTCCGCCAGTCGCAGTGACAACTCGACGGCGAGCGATGTTCCCGACGGCGTGGCGTTGTCCGTCACGTCGCGTGGCCGCGTGATCAACGGTTCGTGGTCGCTCGCCGTGTCGAAGAACACCCCCGAGGCCTCGTCCCAGAACCAGGTGACCATCGCGTCGCCGAGGGCCCGCGCACGGTCGAGCCACCGGCGGTCAAAGGTCAATTCGTAGAGCGCGAGCGCCCCGAGCGCGACGGCCGCCTGATCCTCGAGGTAACCCGCGATCCGCGTCTTCCCGTCCTTGTGCGATCGTAGCACGCGTTGGTCCTTCACCATCTCGCGGAACAGGAAGTCGCCGTTGGCCACGGCGAGTGTGCCATAGCGCGAATCGGCGAACGCCCGCGCGCCCTCCGCCATCGCGCGGAGCATCAATCCGTTCCACGACGCCAGAATCTTCTCGTCGCGCGCCGGCCACACACGCTTCGCGCGCGCTTCGTAGAGCACGGGCCGGGCGCGGGCCACCGCGTCGCGCATCCGATCCGCGCCTACGCCGGCGGCCGCGGCCGCCGCATCGAGGTCACGCGGGACGTGGAGAATGGACCTGCCCTCGAAGTTGCCGCCGGGCGCCACCCCGTAGTACGCGCGCACGACGGGCCCGTCGGCATCGAGCAACGCGTCCATCTCTTCCGACGTCCAGACGTAGAACCTTCCCTCCTCCCCCTCGCTGTCGGCGTCGAGCGTCGAGTAGAATCCGCCGGCGGACGACGTCATCTCACGCGCCACCCAGTCGAACGTCTCCTCGCACACCCGCCGTACATCCGCGTCGCCCGTCGCCTGCCAGAGATGCACTCCGAGCCGCGCCAGCAGCGCGTTGTCGTAGAGCATCTTCTCGAAGTGCGGCACCAGCCAGACGGCATCGGTGGCGTAGCGCGAGAACCCGCCGCCCAGCTGATCGTAGATGCCGCCCCGCGCCATGGCGCGGAACGACCGTGATGCCATTTCCAGGGGGAATGCGTCGCCCGTGCGCGCCCAGGTCACCAGCACCCACTCGAGTGTCATGGCCTGCGGAAACTTCGGCGCACCGCGGAATCCGCCGTGGCGCACGTCGTACTCCGCCGCGGTCAACCGGTAGGCACGGTCGAGCACTTCGGGCGAGAGCGCGTCCTCGGCCTCCGCGACGGCCGACGTGGCGGCGTACACCTGCCGCAACATCTCCGTCGTCCGCTGGACATCCGGCTGCCGGTTCGCATAGGCATCGGCCACCGCGTCGAGGACGCGGCGGAACCCGGGCATCCCGTGGCGATCGACGGGCGGATAGTAGGTGCCGCCGTAGAACGGCTCACCGTGGGGCGTGAGGAAGACCGTCATCGGCCACCCTCCCTGGCCGGTGAGCGCCTGTACCGCCTGCATGTAGATGCCATCCAGGTCCGGACGCTCCTCGCGGTCCACCTTGATGCATACGAAGCGCTCGTTCATCAGGCGGGCCGTCTCGGTGTTCTCGAACGACTCCCGCTCCATCACGTGACACCAATGACACGCCGCGTACCCGATGCTCAGCAGGATCGGCCGGCCTTCGCGTCGCGCGCGATCGAGTGCCTCGGCTCCCCACGGATACCAATCGACGGGATTGTCGGCATGCTGCAGGAGATACGGACTGGTCTCGGCGGCTAATCGATTGGGCATTCGTGCGCTCTGAGAAAAGTGTTACTAGCTTATCGTCTTCGGTTGCTCGCCGTCCGGCAACTCCTGGCCATTCAACCCGACCCGCTGTGGCTGCCGCCTCTCACTCCCGTCGATCCCGCAAACCAGGTCGTGTTGCTGCCGAACCCGAGGCCCCGACCGACCGTCTCGCGTGGCTTCGACGCGCCCCATGGGTGGCCGTGCTGCTCACCGTCGTCGTGATCTTCTCGGCTCCCTTCGCCGTCGATCCCCTCCGCGATGCGAGCACCTTCGAACCCGTGCCCTTCGTGCACCTGGTGTTGTCGGCCGGGTATCTGCTGCTGGCGCCCGTGTGCAACGTATTCGATACGCTGTCGCTGATGAGCCTGCGCCAGCACCTGGCGATTCTCGCGTCGTACGCGGTGATCTTCGTCGCCTGGCGAAGCTGGCGCGGTGTGCGCCGCGGCACCACCCCTTGGCGCGAGGCCGCGGCTGTGGGCCTCGCGCTCGTCGCGCTGGTGCTGATCTACACCGCTGGGGCCGTCATACCGCGGCCGATGGCGTCGCTGGCCGTCGAAACGCCGGTCAACGACATCATGCTCGTGGCCGATTTCCACTCGCATACCCGTTACTCGCATGACGGGGCGCCCTGGTTCAGCCCCGAAGCCAACCGGCGCTGGCACCAGCGTGCAGGCTACGACGTGGCGTACATCACCGACCATCGGACCGTCCGCGGGGCCGAAGAGGGGATCGCGGGCAATCCCGACCAGGCTGGGCAGGCCACGATGCTCCTGCAGGGTCTGGAAGTCGTCTGGGACGGGGCCCACGTGAACGTCCTCGGCGCACAGCGGACGTATCGCGGGCTCACGGATCCGAATCTGCGCGACATCGACGACACGTCGCTCGCCATGGCCAGCATGCTGCCCAACCACGAGCCGATCGTCATCTTCACCTTTCCCGGCGAACTGCGGCATCTGCATCCCGCCACGGGCCCCGGCACCCCCGGGGTCCGCGCCATGGAGATCGTGGACGGTTCGCCGCGCGGCCTCGGTGAAACGCGCCGCAAGCGGATGGTGATCAACACCATCGCCGACACCTTCAACCTGGCCCTGGTTGCGGGCACGGACAATCACGGATGGGGTTTCACGGCGCCGGCATGGACGCTGGTCCAGCTCCCGGGATGGCGCGGCATGGGCACCGATTCGCTCGCCGAGTCCATTGACCGCGTGATCAGAACGCGAGGCTTCGAAGCCACCCGCGTCGTGGAGCGACGCCAGGCCAATACGGGCTTGTCGCGGTGGCGGCTGGCGGCCACCCTGCCGCTCGTCGCCGCGCGCATGTTCACCATGCTCACGGACAACGAGCGGATGTCGTGGCTCATCTGGATCTGGAGCCTGGTTCTGATTCGGTTCGCGTGGCGCCGACGCCGGTCCTCGCCGCCGGCGAACCGCGCATGACGCCAGCGGCCTCGCCCGACGGCGGTCGACGCGTCCGGAACGACTGGCATCTCGCACTCGCGGTGCTCGGCGTGGCGGCACTGATCCGGCTGGCGTTCGCCGCCCTCATCCCCCTATTCCCGGACGAGACGTACTACTGGGAATGGTCTCGGCACCTGGCAGCGGGCTACTTCGACCACCCCTGGGGCATCGCCGCTCTCATTCGCGGCGGAACGTGGGTGGCCGCGGCCGTGGGGCTTTCGCGATCGCCGATCGCCGTTCGGTTCCTCGTGATCGTTGCCGGATTCCTGGCGTCGCTGTTCGGGGCCGCGATTGCCCGGCGGGTGGGCGGCGATCGCTCCGGATTGCTGGCGGCGATCGTGTTCGCGGTCATGCCGCTGGCGGCTTCCGGGATGGTGCTGGCCACACCGGACGTTCCACTCCTGATGACGGCGGCAGCCGGCCTCTACTGCGTGGTCCGCGCACTCGGCCATCCAACCCGGTCCACGGCTGCGCTGTGGTGGTGGATCGCCGCCGGCGTCTCCCTCGGGCTCGCCTTCTCCTCGAAGTACACGTCCATTCTGCTGCCGATGGGCGTCACCATCGCCGTGCTCACCCGCCGCGGCCTCCGGACCCGGTTGGCGGAACCGGGGCCGTACGCGGCATGCCTCGCCGCGCTGCTCGTATTCATCCCGGTGCTCCTGTGGAATTCACACCACGGGTGGATCTCCTTCGGATTCCAGATCCACCACGGACTGGGCACCCCCACGGGATCGCCGCTCAAGCGCGAACTGAACTTGGTGGGCGGACAGGCGGGTCTCGCGTCGCCCATCATTCTCGTGCTGCTGGCCATGGCCGTGTGGCGCGCCTTCCGGCGTCCCGGATCCGACGTCCACTACCTGCTGGCCGTCGTGGCGCTCACCAGTGTGGGCCTGTTCGTGTTCAGCGCGCTTCGCCGTCCCGTCGAGGCCAATTGGCCCGCGATCGCATACGTGCCCGCGGTGCCACTCCTGGCGCTCACCGACTGGGGCCGGATCGCCCGCAAGTGGTTGTGGTGGGGTGTGGGGCTCGCCGCGCTGGCATCGTCCGTCATCTACGTGCAGTCCGTGATTCCGGTGCTCCCCCTGCCGGCCCGCCGCGATCCGGTTGCGCGATCCGCCGGATGGCAGCAATTGGCCGACAGCGTGGCCTCGGCCCGGCATCGCATTGCCGGCGACAGCGTCCACGTCTGGGTGGGCGCCGATAAGTATCAGGACGCATCCGAACTCGCGTTCCACATGCCGGACCAGACGGTCACGTTCTCGACGAATCTGTCCGGACGCCCGAACCAGTATGACCTGTGGCCCGGATTCCGGCAGCTCGCGCATCCGGGTGACGATCTGGTGCTCGTGCTCGACGAGGTCGCGTGGCCCCACCACACCGCCGTCGTCCTCGGCCCGCAGTTTCGTTCGATCGAGAAGGGAGCGCTCGTGCCCCTCACGCGCCGCGACGGCGACGTGGCCGCGGTTCGGCGGATCTGGGTGCTGCGTGGATGGAAGGGGACCTGGCCCGACAGCAGTGAAGCGGCAAGCCGGTGAATGATCGGCGGTGGGCCGGTTCACTCGCCGGCGGCGTTCTCCCTGCGCACCGAGTCGAGTAGTCGCACCAACTCCCGCTTCTCGGCGGCGGTCAACATCACGACGGCGTCGTCGTCGTAGGCGCTGACGGGGCCGTCGAGGCGCGACAGCAGCGAGAGACCGGCGGCAGTGATGCGGCAGAGGACCTGCCGGCGGTCGGGCGCCGAGCGCTCGCGGTGCGCGTAGCCGGCCCGCTCCAGGCGGTCTATGAGGCGGGTAACCCCGGGCGACGCATCGATCATACGGTCGCGGATGGCGAGCGTCGGGATGCCGGCTTCGCCGGACCCCCGCAGAATCCGCAGGACGTTGTACTGCTGCTGGGTGATCCCCTCTCGAGAGACGATCGCATTCAGCCGCCGTTGGATGAGCGCCGACGTGCGCATGATGCTGATGATCGCTTCGGCGCCGATCGAGTGGAATGGGCGCGTCTGCTGCAGCTCACGCTGGATCGCGCTTTCTTGGGGAGGGGTCTTGGCAGACATGGCCCATGAGTATATCGCCGGGTCATGCGTCCACACCACCCGGGCGCCCAACTCGACGCTTCATTGGGGCTTCCCGTCCTCACCAACCAGCCCTTCGCGGTTCGGCAGCCTCCGGTGGCCGGCCGGATCGTCATGCGCGGTTGATGCCCCGTGCAGGCTCGGTTGCGCCGTCTCGGTCTTGCGCGGTTTCGGCCCCGGGTCGTTTCTTTAGCATTATGCCTCTTCCTCCCGATCTCGACGCATTCTTCGTCGCCAACGAGCCGCGCATCCGCAGCGAGCTCTTCGATCTCCTGCGCATTCCCAGCGTGAGCGCCAGGACGGACCACAACGCCGATACGGCAAAGGCCGCCCAGTGGGTGTCCGATAATCTGTCCGCCGCCGGGTTGCGAACCACCATCCATCCGACGGCCGGCCACCCGATCGTGGTCGGCGAGTGGCGCGGCGCCGGAGCCGACGCGCCGACGGTTCTCGTATACGGCCACTACGATGTCCAACCGGCCGAGCCGCTCGAGCTGTGGGACAGCCCGGCGTTCGAGCCCACGATTCGCGACGGCAAGCTGTTCGCTCGCGGATCGGTGGATGACAAGGGCCAACTGTTCATCCACATGAAGGCGCTCGAAGCGCACCTCAAAGTGCGTGGCGCACTCCCGATCAACATCGTCATCCTCGCCGAGGGCGAGGAAGAAGTGGGAAGCGACCATCTCGCGGAGTTCATCGAGGCCCACAAGGCGGAATTGGCGTGCACCGGGGTGGTGATCTCCGATTCCTCGATGTTTGCGCCGGGACTGCCCTCCATCCTGTCGTCACTCCGCGGGCTCGCCTACTTCCAGATCGACCTCACCGGCCCCACCACCGACCTCCACTCGGGCAGCTACGGCGGTGCCGTGGTCAATCCCGCAATGGCCCTGGCGCGCATCCTCGCCACCATGCATGACGCGGACGGGCATGTGGCCATTCCGGGCTTCTACGACAAGGTCCGCGATTGGGGCGAGAAGGCGCGGCGCGACATCAGAGGCCTGCCCTTCGATGAGGAGCAGTTTCGCGCCGAGACCGGCGCGCCGGTACTCGGAGGCGAGAAGGGATACTCGACCCTCGAGCGGATCTGGATGCGCCCGACGTGCGAGGTGAACGGCCTGTTGAGCGGGTACACCGGCGAAGGGGCCAAGACCGTTCTGCCCTCGAAGGCGATGGCCAAGGTCAGCTGCCGATTGGTGCCCGACCAGGACCCGCGCGAGATCGAACGCCTGATGCAGGCGCACGTGGATCGCGTCGCACCCGACGGGGTGACGGTGCAGGTGAAGCCGCTGCACGGCGGCAAGCCCTGGCGGGCCGAGCTGGACGGCCCGCTCTACGAGGCGGGGCGGCGAGCGCTCGCAGCGGCCTTCGACAGGGAGCCGGTGATCACCGGCGAAGGGGGCTCGATTCCCGTGGTGGACGACTTCGAGCGCATCCTCGGGGCTCCCGTGCTACTCATGGGCTTCGGCCTGCCCGGTGAGAACGCCCATGCGCCCAACGAATGGCTGAGCATGGACAACTTCACGCGCGGACTCCGCGCGGTGGCGATGTTGTACGAGGAGCTGGGTGGGAAACGTGAAGGGTGAAGGGTGGGCATACCACCCTTCACCCTTCCCCTTTCCTACAACCCTTCCAGCAGCGCGTCGTTGTTCGGCGTCGCCGCCACGCGCTTGATGAGCCACTCCATGGCGGCCTGCGGCGGCATCTGCGCCAGTCCGCGGCGTAGCGTGTACACGCTGTCCAACTGCTCCGGCCGGAACAGTTTCTCTTCGCGGCGTGTTCCGCTGGTCGCGATATCGATCGCGGGGTAGATCCGCTTCTCGGCCAGCGGCCGGTCGAGCTTGATCTCGCAGTTGCCGGTACCCTTGAACTCCTCGAAGATCACGTCGTCCATGCGGGAGCCCGTTTCCACGAGCGCGGTGGCGATGATCGTGAGCGAGCCGCCGCCGACCGCGGGAAGTACCGCCCGGGCCGAGCCGAAGAATGCCTTGGGCTTCGCCATCGCGGTCGCGTCGAGGCCGCCCGACAGGGTGCGGCCGGTGCCGCGTTCGGCCGTGTTGTGCGCGCGCGCCATGCGGGTGAGCGAATCGAGCACGATCACCACGTCGCGTCCGAGTTCCACCTGGCGCCGCGCGTGCTCGAGCACCATCTCGGTGACGTCCACGTGCCGTTGCGCCGGCTGGTCGAAGCTCGACGCAATGACCTCGCCCACGCCCCAGGAGATCGCCTCGCTCACTTCCTCCGGACGCTCGTCGACGAGCAGGATCAGGAGCACGACGTTGGGGTGGTTGATCGCCACGCCTTCGGTGATGGCGTGGAGCAGGGTGGTCTTGCCGGCTCGGGCCGGGGCGACGATGAGCGCGCGTTGTCCGAAGCCGATCGGTGCGATGAGGTCGATGGCCCGGCGGGTGAGTTCGGGGCCACCCTTGGCCGGCCGGCCGGTTTCGAGAAAGAGTTTGCGCTCGGGGTACGATGCCGTGAGCGACTGGAAGTCCGGACGCTTGACGCTCATGGCGGGATCCTCGCCGTTCACGGTCCGGATCTCCATCACCGTCAGCCGTCCCCGCTGGTCACGACCCAGTGCGCAATCGATCGTATCGCTCTTGCGGAGGCCGTATTGCCGCACCACCTGCGGCGGCACGAAAGGATCCCCCGGCTCGGCCAGGTAGCTGGCTTCGGCACGGCGCACGAACCCGCCGTCGCGCTGCGGATCGAACCATCCGGTCTGGTCACCGGCCGGGGTGAGGACCACGGGGGCCTGAGGCTGCGGCTCGCGGCTCTCGCCCCGGTTGTCGCGGCTGCGGCCGCGTCCCCGATTCCGGCGGTGTCGGCGCCCGTTCCGTTCATGTCGTGAGTTCTGCTGGTCCTGGCGTGATCCGGAGGACTCACCGTTGCCGTTGGCCGATGCCCCATCGGGGCTCACCGTAGGGGTTGCCGGGGCCGGCGCCTCGGCATTCGCCGGTGCGCTCCCGCCGTCCGGCTCAGCAGTGGAGGCGGGAGCAGAGGGCGCGGGGGCCTGCGTTTCGGCAGCCTCGCCTTCGGAGGGCATGTCCATGGATGCATCCCGGTACGGGTTGGGTTCGCCCGACGCCTCGTCATTGGGGCGGGTTGGACGAGAGCCACGGCCACGACGAGGTGGGCGGCGACGTTCGGTCATTCGGCGATTGGTTTGGGAATCGAAATGTTCAATGATCGGAACACCCACGTGCAGCCGTGGGTCGGCTCAATTGCGCACGTCCTGGCCCCTGCGCTCCATTGCGCATGCACTCGATGTAGACCCGGGCGAACGAATTCGCAGCGCGGTCGAGCGCGAACTGTGGGGACGTGGTGCGACGCTACTCTGGCGTTGACTTGTCTCGCTCGCGGCGCGGCTGCCTCACGCGTCAGCGGGCGGGGTCCTGCGGGGCGCGGCCTGCTCGCCATCATCCACTCGCACGTGAGGGACGGGCGGCCGCGCGATCGGCCGGAAGGACGATACTAGTCGTACCGGCGGACGCATTGAGTATCGGCAGTCGGGGCCGTTCGCGCAACCCTGGATGGGGTCGGATCGGATTCCCCGCACCCGCCGGTAGGCGGGCGGGGCTCGGGCCCGTAGTTTTCACCTTATGATTTCTCCCAGCATCGATGCGGGCGCCGAATTGCGTGCCGCCCTGCAGGACTACGAACGCACGGACAACGTGGGCGTGTTGTTCGATCGCGTGCGGGCGTTGGCGGCGGCCGTGCCGCCGGAGCAGCTCAAGGATGCCTGCGCCCCATTTCGGGACCGGCCCGAAGTGATCATACCCGCCTACGAACGAATCGTGGCGCAGGTTCCGAACGATGCGCAGGCCATCGTTGTGCTGGCCAACGCGTACTGGCTCACCGGTCGTGGCCCCGACGTCGTCGGCGATCTCGCGTCTCGCGCCATTGCCGTGGATGCCGGCAATCGGGGCGCTTGGCACCTGTGGGCGTTGGCCGAATCGAACATCCGGGAGCGCGTGGCGCGATGGCAACAGGTCGCGCAACGCTTTCCCGAAGACCCCATCGCGCGCGCGGCGTTGGCCGACAACGCCACCAGCCTGGCGAGCGCCGAACATGACCCGCTTGCGCTGGATCTTGCCATCCGCACCTACGAGGGGCTGCTTGCCGAGTCCACGCAACCGGCCCAGCGATCGGCGTTGGAATCGGCTCTGAAGACGCTGCGGGAGTGGAAGCTGTGAGCGCGGACGCGCACGAACACGGGCAGTCGCTGGCCGAGTTCCGGGCCTATCGGGAGCGGATGAACGCCGAGATCCTCGGTGAGAACAATCTCGTGATGAACCGCTTCTTCGCGCTCGACGGACGGGCGTATGATGGCGGGGCGCTCGACGTGAGGACCAAGGAACTGCTGGGGCTGGTGGCCTCGCTGGTTCTACGGTGTGACGACTGCGTGACCTACCATCTGATCCGCTGCGCCGAGGAGGGTGTCACGCGGGCGCAGGTCTTCGAATCGCTGTCGATCGGCCTCGTCGTGGGTGGCTCGATCGTGGTTCCGCATCTGCGGCGGGCCGTCGACCGCTGGAGTGAGTTGGAACGGGCTTCAGGCTGAGGCGTTGTTCGCCCGCGGCACCATCGACACCACGATGTTGATGAGGTCGCGCAATTCGAACGGCTTGCGCAGCAGCGGGCACTTGCAGGCGGCAATGATGTTGTCGGCCCGCTCCGAGATGTCGCCGGTGACGAACAGCGTGCGACGGGTGAGTTCCGGTCGCTCGGCTTTGGCCAGTTCGTAAATCACATCACCGCGCATGTCCTGCACGCGCAGATCGAGCACGAGAACATCGAACGGCTCGCCCTTGAGGATCCGGATGCCTTCGTCTCCCGACAGCGCGGTGCGCACGAAGAAGCCCGTGCGCGAGAGCGCAATGGACAGGGCTTTGCAGATTGCGGGTTCATCGTCGATGATGAGCACCCGAGTCGGTGTTCCCGGCACAGCGATTACCTCTAGCATCGGAGAGGGGCCGGTCAGGGGCCTCCATCCTCGTTACCACTGCTCGGTGCAGACTCGTGTTGTGAGCAGCGTGACAAACTCTTCCGGGGACAGCGCCATGCGAACCTCGCTGGGCACATGTCCCGTGTACTCGCGCATCTGCTTCGTCAGCAGCCACGGGCGGCTGTAGCCCACCCGGGCGGCGACTTCCTTCACCGAGCGTCCGGGATCCTTGAGGTATCCGTACGCCCGCACCAGCCGCGCCGAGACCACCAGCGCCTTGACCGACGGCATGCCCACGGCCGCCATGTGACGATACAACCCGCGAGGGGTGACCCCACTCGCCTCCGCCAATTCCCGGGCGCCGTGGAAACGACCGGGCGATCTGTAAAGCTGTTCGATGGCCCGGCCGATGGTCACGGGGAGCTTGGCGATGGGCGCCCGAAGTTGCTGGAGCATCCGGTCACCGAGGGCGTATCCCGGCACTCCCTCGATGAGTTCGAGAAAGCGCGTCGGCTCGTCGTCGAAACGGGCGAGCACCACGTGCTCCACGCCGTATCGTGCAAGCTGGATCACTCCCTGCATCGCCGTCGCGCTGAGCGTCGTGTACAGGATGATGGGAAGGGAAGGATACAACTCCCGTAAATCCATCAGATCCTGTGTGTGGACGTTTCCGTCGAAGGCGGGATCCGCAATGACGGCGTCGACGATGTGGCTCTGTACCGTGGCGCGGAGCGCACTCCAGTCGGTCGAAGCGGACAGAGAATGCGCGGGGCCGAGTACCTGGATCAGATGATCGAGTAGCTGCCGGGGCAGTAGGGCGACGACGTCCACGCCTTATCGGGATTCGATGTCATAAAACCGCAATCTGTTGTCACAAAATGCGAGTTTACGCACCAAACGGCGACCCTAGCTTGGCAGGCACGAGTTCCCCGTCACGGAAATCACTGCCTCTAAACTTGGAGTACACCCCATGTCGCGCCGCAAAAAGCTGACCTACCTCGTCCTGGCAATTGCCTCCGTTGTTGTGGCCGCGTGCGCGAGTCCGACCGCGCCGCAGCACGATGCATGCATCGGTGGGTACGTTGGCAGTTCGTCCATCACCTGCTGATCCTTCTAGCTCGACTGACTGCTCGATTGTGGGCCCACCGCCGCCAGCGGGGGCCCACAATCTTTTCTGGAACCTACGTGGCAACCGCGGCAATTCGCATCTGCCGGACCGCCTCGGCCACCCCGGTCACCCGCAGCGGCACGACCTCCTCCTCCGATTTCGGCTGGCTTCTGGGCAGCGGAGCGTGGAGCGCTTCCTCAGCCTCGAAGAGCAGTGCGTACAGCCCGTGGTGTTCCGAGAGTTCAACCGCCTTTCCGAGTGCAATCTGCCCCCGATCGTCCTGCCCGAGCCCGCGGCTTCCGCGGCCCATCCTGATGTAGTACTCGATTTCGAGTTCGGGGGGCAACTCGGCCGGGCGTAGCTGGCGGCGGAGTTGCTCGAAGACGGGCTCCAACCCGTCCTCCGCGGCGATCCCCATCAGGGAAAGCGTGGCCACCCAGCGGATGTACTGCTCCTGAGCCGTTGCCGACAGCACCAGAAATGCGTCGCGAGCCACGCTCCGGAGTCCCAGCATGTGGAATGCGGTACCGATGTCGTTGAGAATGCGGTCGCGTTCGGCCTGATTGGCGGTCTCGCGGAGCGCGTCGTACGCGAGTTCGATGGCCAGATCGTGATGGCCGCGCATACCGGCAACCATGGCGCGATCCTGAAGCGCCTTGGAGTGGATGTCAGCAATCCCGAGCGTCGAGGCACGGGCGATGGTTTCGTCCAGCACCTGTTCGGCCTGCGGCAGATTGCCCCGCGCAACCGCGACTTTGGCGTCACCAAGCCGTGCCTGCAGGACCCCGATCATGTCGCCGGCCGTCGCCGAGATCCGGCCGGCCGTCTGGTAGGCCTCGACGGCAGCCGCCAGCCGACCGAGAGTGCGGAGGCAGTAACCACGACGGTTATGGGCTGCCGCGGCCGCGTCGCTCTCTTCCAGCGGATGGGTATGCGCAACGATCGTGTCGTAGACGTCCAGTGCCAGCACCCACTGTGCTTCGTACTCCAGCGCCCGTCCGTACGCCGCCAATCGCGGGATGACGTCGTGAACTCTGGTCGCGGGCGCCTCCTGCATCGCGTTCAATACGCTCCGCAGGATCGACGGGAGGGTGGACCCGTCGTCCATCGCTTCGATGGCGTTGACCACAGCGCGCACATTCCACGACCCCGGGGCCACGACCTGTGGGCCCTCTTCGATCCAGGCATCGAACAGACGCAGCGTCACGAGCCCAGCCGTGGCCGCCCGCCATTCTGCCTGATGCTCCTCGTGAGCCGCGGCTTCCTCGAAGAAAGCGAGATGTCGCAGCGAATCAGCGTTACCGAACACCGGGTGATCCTCCGTCCTGCGGGACGCAATTTCTCAACCGTCAAGATCGGAACACCCCGTATTCGGTACAAGTGCTGTTTTGTGTCGCGACTATCACTTTTTGTGACAGCCGACCCCCAAGGTGTGACCTGGGCCACACTTTGGCCCGATTTGACGAATTTTGACACCGAAGCGAATCTTCCACCTGCGTGACCTGATCGCTCGCGAAGTTCGCCGGCCTGTGCCTTGGGCCGGGCCCTCCCTCCCCGAAAGAGGCCGCAATGGATCCCCAGAACACGGCGTCACCGCAAGCACCGGTCGTCCAGCAAGACAAGGCGTCGGTGTGGGAAGACTTCCTGGATATCTTCTACGCGCCGGCCCAGGTGTTCCGGCGTCGAGAGAACGGCAACTTCTGGATTCCGCTCCTCGTCGTCACGGTCCTCATGGCGCTGCTCGTGTTCGCGAATCGGAACATCATGGAGCCGATCTTCAGCACCGAATTCGCGCGCAACGTCCCCCAGATGATGAAGGCCAACCCGCAGCTGACGCCCGCGATGGTCGAGCGGTCCAAGGCCATCGGTTTCACGGTCACGCAGTACGGAACCATCGTCTTCATCCCGATCCTGGCTCTCCTGCTGGCGTTCGTGGCCTGGGTGCTCGCCAAGGCGTTCGGGGCCAAACTGTCCTGGAACGCCGCGATGGTCGTGGCGTCGTTCGCCCTGGTGCCAAGGGTGGTGCAGCAGGTGGCCCTGTCGGTGCAGGGGCTGCTCATCGATCCTGCGAATCTGACCACCCGGTTCAGCATCGAATTCGGTCCGGCCCGGTTCCTGGACCCCAATGCGATCACGCCGCTCATGGGGGCCCTGCTCGATCACGTCGAGTTGTTCGTGCTCTGGTCGCTCTTGCTCATCACCATCGGGGTGGCCGTAATCGGCAAGCTGCCCAAGGCCAAGGCCTGGGCCTTCGGACTCTCCTTCTGGATCGTGACCATGCTCCCGGCGCTCTGGGGAGCCTGGAGGACGATGTAACCGGCGGGCGACGTCGGCCCGCGGGGTGCCGACGGGCCGGCGCACCTACCGGTGACCCGCCTCCGGCGTCGCCACCCCGCCCGCCACGTACCGCGTCTTCGTCCGGTCGAGCATGTCGAGCACCCGCTCCAGCTCCCCGTCGTTCACCTGAATTCGGTGCAGGTGCAGCGGGTTGAACTGTGGATCGTTCGGACTCGGACTCAATCCGCCCGCCACTTCGAGAATGGCGTCGAAGTCGTACCGGTACACCCGGCCGGTCTTCGGGTCCTTCCACGAACCCCGCTGGGCCAGCGATCGGTTCTTGGGCCACACCCCCAGCGGGAGGGCAAAGGTCCGTACACGATAGCCCGGCACCGCCGAGTCGATGGCCATCTCGCCACGGGCAATCTGCTCCTGCACCACCTCGTCGTCGTACTTCGCCAGGTCGGCGTGCCAGAGGGTGTGGTCGCATAGCTCGAACCCCTGGTCAGCCAGAAACTTCACCTTCTTCATCCGCCACGCCGTCCGCTGTCCCTGGATGCCCCTGTCCCCGAAGAACGCATGTCCGGCCGACGCGGCGGGGAGTAGGCAGAACGTCGCCCGGTTTTGCCAATCGGGATGCTCGGCGTGAAACGCCAGCCAGATGCCGACCGCGCTCGTGGAGTCGATCACCAGGCGGCCGTCGTCTTCCACGTACCGGAATTGGCCGGGTGAGGCATCGTCGAAAGTGAACACGACGGGCGAGGTACCCGGTGGAATGTCGAGCTTCCGATCCAGAAGCTGCGAGACGCTCACCGGCCGGTACCCCCGAGCGTAGAGCATCTCCAAGTCCTGGCGGAAATGGCGCCAACTGCGCCCCCAGCGCGAATCGCTGTCCGCGATCAGATGGTACTCCAGAATCGGTACGCGGCCATCCGGATTCGGATGCAGACGCCCGGGCGACTTCACGCCGTCACGCGCAATCGGCCGCTCCGCAACCGCATGCGGCCCGTGAACCCCTGAGGGTGTTTCGGTTGTCAAAGCGCGGAGGCCGGACGTCTGCGCGAATGCCGACACGAACGCGATGGCGACCGACCCAACACCGCAGACAAACCATTTGAACTGCCGGGAGCACATTGGAGTGAAGCCTGATCAGAACGTGGTAGCTGAGGCCGGGCCGCACTCAGACGGATCCGGCGGAAACCTGCGACTCGCGACGGCGTACGAATTCCTGGAGCCTCTCACCACGCGAGCCGCATGAACGTCACACGGTCCAAACGTCGCACGATCGCCATCGCGATATCCGTGCTCCTCCTCACAGGTCTCGCGACATTCGACGCCTGGCTGGGAACGTGCGGATTCGCCGGGTGCCCGTCGCGGGCCGAGGTCCGGGCGTACCGGGCCGACGAAGGCGGACGGATACTCGATCGGACGGGCCGGGTAATCGGTCATCTTGCCTTCGTCCGTCGGGTAAACGTCCCTATCGATCGCGTGCCCAAGCAGGTGCGAGAAGCGTTCATCGCTACGGAGGACCGGCGTTTCTATCACCATCACGGCTTGGACTGGTGGGGCGTGGCGCGCGCAACGCTTCGTAATGCAACCACCATGAGCGTGCGTGAGGGGTTCAGTACGATCGACATGCAGGTGGCCCGGAACACGTTTCTGGCCAATCGCTATGAAGGACGCTCTCTGCGGCGAAAGCTGCTCGAAATCCGGTACGCGAAGATCCTCGAGCACGATCTGAGCAAAGACCAGATTCTCGACCTTTACCTCAACGCCATCTACCTCGGCGACGGGGCCTACGGCGTCGAGGCGGCCAGCCGCGACCTGTTCGGCAAACACGTCTGGCAACTCACGCTGGCCGAGGCGGCGATGCTCGCCGCGCTCCCCAAGGGACCGTCGGCGTACACACCGCGCAACGATCCGGATCGCGCCATCCAGCGCCGGAATCTCGTGCTCAACCTCATGGCGGAGCAGGGCTACATCACCCGCAGCCAGGCCGACGCGGCCCGCTCGCAGGCGTTGGGTGTTGCCGGCGGGGGATGGCGACCGGATCGGGGCGATGCGTCGACGGTGATCGATGCCGTTCGTTCGGTGGTCGACTCCGTGCTCCCGGCGGCGGGACGTCCTGGCGACCTCACGGTGCGAACCACGATTGATTGGGCGCTGCAACGAGCGGCAGACCGCGTGATTCCGCGGCAGGCCGCAGCCATTCAACGGGAAACCATGAACGAGTACGGCTCGATCCCCGGGCCGGCCCAAGGCGCGTTCGTTGGCCTCGATGCCGCTACCGGCGACATCCGGGCATTGGTCGGCGGAACGAGCGTCGTGCGCGGCGGATTCGACCGCGCGACGGATGCGCACCGCCAGCCGGGCTCGGCGTTCAAGCCGTTCGTCTACAGCGCGGCCCTCCGGGCCGGGCTCTCGCCTGCCGCGATGGTGCAGGACGAGCCGGTGGACGTCGATCTCGGGGGACGCGTCTGGAGCCCGGCCAACTACGGCGACGAATACACGGGGCCGGTCACCCTTCGGCGCGCGCTCATGATCTCGTCGAATGCAGCGGCGGTGCGCGTGAGCCACGGGGTTGGCGAGCGACGCGTGATCGCGGCGGCGCGCAGCAACGGCATATCGAGTCCCCTGCAGCCGGTGCCGGCCATCGCCCTCGGCGCGTTCGAGGTGACGCCGTTGGAGCTGGTGAGCGCCTATGCACCCTTCGCCAACGGCGGCCGGCGGGTGACTCCGCGGCTGGTCACCGAGATCGACGCGCCGGGAGGGCGCGTGTTGTGGAAGAGCGGCGTCCAGACCACCCCGGCCATGGATCCGCAGATCGCGTACGAAATGACTTCGATGCTGGAGGGCGTGGTGAACTTCGGCACCGGCCGGGTGGTGCGCGACATGGGTGTCAGAGGCCCGGTGGCGGGGAAGACGGGTACGACCAACAACAACGCGGATGTCTGGTTCGTGGGGTACACCCCGACGCTCGTGGCCGGGGTCTGGTTCGGCTACGACACGCCGACACCCATCGGGCACGCCGCAACGGGGGGACGGCTGGCGGCACCCGCGTGGGCCTCGATCATTCGCGCCGGGTGGCACGAGCCCGACAGCTCGGCGTGGGTGCCGCCTCAGGGAATGGTCCCGGCCGTCATCGACCCTGAATCCGGCCAGTTGGCGGGTGAGTGGTGCCCGCAGCGCAAGACCGAGTGGTTCAAGGCGGGCGAGGCGCCCACCGACACCTGCCAGATGCACACCGGCCCACAGATGCCGACCATTGCCGAGGGGCTGAGCGATCTGCTGCAGGGGCTGGCGCACGGGCTCCAGCGGATCATCAGGTTCTGAACCGGAAGGCCGCGCGCACGGTTGCGCTGCCGACCATGTTCGAACGGCCCCGGCGATTTTTCCGCCGGGGCCGTTCGGGTTGGCTGCCGTGTCACTCTCAGACGCTTGCGCGCCCCCCCTCGTTCACAGCACGCCCACCCACCTGCTCTTATCCACCGCAAATCCCGGAAAGATCCGTTCGAACGCGGTTGCGCCAAGGTGCTTTCCGACGACTTCGGAGAATACGCTGCGAAAATCGGTGGTTAATGCCAGGTCGCGGTCTTCGTTCAACTGCTCGGGCTCCAGGCCGGGCCACCGACCGTGTACCTTGTGGCCCTGCACGTCGCCGCCAATCACGAACATGGCGCTCGCGTGTCCGTGGTCGGTGCCGCCATTGCCGTTCTGGCGCGCGGTACGGCCGAATTCCGACATCGTGAGAATCGCGACGTCGGCCATCCGATCGCCGAGGTCGGTGACGAGCGCCGCAATGGAATGCGAGAAGTCGTCGAGGCGAGCCGCCAGCTGGCCGGTGGAGCCGCCCTGGTTCACGTGCGTGTCCCAGCCGCCGACGTCGGCAAACGCAATCTCGAGTCCGACATCCGACTTGATGAGTTGCGCGATCTGCTTCATGTGCTGCCCGAAAGACGACTGCGGGTACACCGCACCGTTCCGCGGCCGGTACTGCTCCGGATCGGCAGCGCGCAGCACCTTCATCGCTTCGAACATGTCGCCGCCGGCGGCGTGCACCACATCGGCCGATCCGGTCATGTACAGGGCCTCGAGTTCCGCGGCGGCGGTTCCGCCGGTGCGAATCGTGAACTGATCGAGGCTGTTCATGGCGATCACGGGAGACCTGCCTTCCAGAATCCGCGGAGTCTGCGGCGTCATCGATACGGCGCGGAACGGCGGAGGCGGGTTCACCGCACACTCGGCGCAGGTGCCCTGCGCGGCGAGATAGCGGTTCAGCCAACCGTCGGGCGTACTCTTGTTGTCGGGGGTGCCGCTCTCCATGTAGTCCTGCGCATCGAAGTGCGACCGTGTGTTGCTCGGACTGCCCACGGCGTGCACGGCGGTGAGCAGCCCCCGGTCCCAGAGCGGCGCGAACGGGGCAAGCGCCGGATGGAGCCCGAAGAAACCATCCAGGTCAATGACGGCGCCGGTCGCGTTCCGCGTCGGCCGCGGAATCGCGATCGTGGGGCGCATGCGGTAGTAGGCGGGCTCGCCGTGCGGCACGACCACGTTGAGCGCGTCGGCGGCACCGCGCTGGAAGATGCAGATGAGCGTCTTGCCCTTCCGTGCCCTGGGCAGTTCTGCGGCGAATACGCTTCGACGCAGGAAGCTCGGGGACAATCCCATGGTGACGAGCGCCAGCGCGCCCGACTTCACGAACACTCGGCGTTTCATGTGCTCCCCCGCCCGCTACTTGCGTTGAAATTCGGGCGCGCCCAACGCGAGCCCTACCACCAGCTGCAGTCCGGTGAGGTTCACCGGACGGGTGAGCACGCCGGCTCCTCGGGCCCTCGGTTGGCCGCGGGCGACCCCCGCGAATGCCCGGCCATCCATTCCGTTTGACGTCATGGCATCGGCCGCGTTAGCCGGCGAATCGCTGTGCGTCTTCTCGAGGAACGGATTCTCGCCGGTGAGGAGCACGTCTCGAGTGACCTGTGAGACCTGGCCCCCGAGTATGGCATCGATCACGCCGTCCACCTGTTGCGTGTGGGGCGCGTGCCGCAGTGAATCCGCATACGGCCAGTTGGCGAAAGCGGCGCCGGGAATCCGGCCGCTGGCGAGCAGCAGGCCGAAGTTGATGCGGTTGAGAATGGCACCGGTGTTCATCCAGGCGTCGGCCCGGTCGGGCCATCCGTCGGGCGTCTGGCGTCCGAACTCGGGCTGGCCGAGCAACGCGACGAGCCTCGCCAGGCGCGGCGTCGTGTCGAGCTCGGCGCCGAGCGCGCGGAGGCCGCTGGCCACGACCTCGAAGGGCGTCTTCACCTTGGCGCGATACGCCGCATTGCTGAAGAACTCCGGGGAGGTCACGATCGTGCGCACCACCTCGCGAATGTCCCCGTCGGTGCGGAGAAAGGTCCGGGCGGCGCGCTCGACGAGTGCCGGCGGTGCGCTATCGCTCACGAAATGCACCACGAGCTTGCGGGCGATGAAGTGCGCGGTGGCCGGGCTCCGGGCGAGGATGTCGAGCACCTTCTCTCCGTCTTGCTCCCCCCCGCCTGCCGGAATCCGGTGCCCCAGCACCAGCTTGGCGTCGGCATCGTGCATCTGCGGACGGAAGACGAAGGCGCCCGTTCGCATGTCGATGCTCCATCCGGTGAGGCAGCGGGCCACCTCGATCACGTCCTGCTGGGTGTAGCCACCGTCCACGCCCAGGGTGTGGAGTTCCATCAACTCTCGGGCGTAGTTCTCGTTGATACCGCGCGTCCCGGCCTGGCGGACCAGTTGCTGGCGCTGGCTCGGCGTCAGGGTGCGCAGCCGCCGTGGGAGTTGGTTCGCCCGGGCGCGCCCGAGCATGCCCAGCAGGCGGCGACGCTGCTCAGGCGAGACGATGCGTCCGTTGGCGGTGAGCACCGAGTGCGCGCTGTCGGCCTGGCTCTCCCAGTTGTCCAGGTAGAAGAGCATGGCGGGGCTGTGCGCCACCGCGCCAAGGAGATCACGGAACCGACCGAGCGCGTGCGGACGAATCACGTCGCGATCGAAGGCCGTCAGGAAATTTCGGGTCTGTCCCTTGCCGACGTACACGCTGAAGTGATTTTCCCAGAAGTTCACCATCACTTCGTTGAGCTGACGCTCGCTGAGTACGGCACGGGCGAGCTTCGCCGACAGCAGCTCGTTGACCGGTCCCTGAACCTGCTGTTGGAGTTCGCGAAGCCGGGGATTCGCGCGGAGATAGGCCTGGCGCGCGGCCTGCGGCGACTGACCGTCGTCATCCTTGAGCGCCAACTGCATCTGCCGGCGCGCTTGGACGGCCTCACGGTACTCGGCCACGAGCTGGCTGGTGGGCAGCTGGAGCAGGTGATAGCGGGCGATCGCTGCATCGGCTGCCGGATCACTGATGCGCCGGGGCGTCAGTTGCAGCGCAATCCAGTGGTCTACCCCCATGGCCCTCACACGCGCCACGTCGCCGGGGCGTGGCCCGTAGCCCAGCCGGTTGAGCACCTGCAACACTTGCTGGTCGGGCAACTGTTCCCTCGGCGCGTCAGCTTGAGGCAGCGCCGCGACACTCGGGGACTGCGCCGTGACCGATATGGGCGACCCGCTGGCACAGGCCACGAGGGCACCCACCGCGGGCCACAGCACCCAGCGCGACGAAGGGCGGTACCGCATACTGGACTCTCCGGATTCTGGCAGGGGTACCCGTATGACGGGGCGGAGTGCCGCTACGTTAAAAATTCTGAGGCCAAGTGTGACCTAAGCGCTTGCGGGATCGTGGTATGAATGCGTACGGTTCTGCACGTCCGTCCGGGTGCCCAATACCACGCCTCTGCCCGGGCTGATTGTAATCCCCGTCACACACCCGCATGCGAGACCTCCTGAACGTCGTTTCAGGTACGTTGGCAGAAGCGAGCGCGACGAAGCGCCCCGTGTCGGTGGTCTCGATCGAACTTGATCGACTGCAGGCACTCCGGTCGGCGCTCGGGCCCTCGGGACCGGACGAAGTGTGCGAGCAAATCGCCTTGATGCTGCAGCGCATATTGCGCACGGGCGATTACGTCGAGCGCGTGTCCGAGGGTGAAGTCGTCGTGATGCTGCTCGGCGCGGGTGTGAAGGACGCGCGGCAGGTTGCGAGCCGAATCGGTGCCGCCGTGCGCGGACACGACTTCATGCCGTCCACGCCGACCAGACCAACGGGCTCGATGCCGCGGGTAACGATCTCGGCCGGCGTCGCCGCGGCGCCCGATCATGGTCTGGATCCGGAACTGCTCGTGCAGACGGCGCGTCGTGCCAGGGGATCGGTTGCCGAGCGCGGAGGAGACGGCGTGTTCGTGGCGCCGACGGCGGTGGCCACTGGCCCGTCGGCGGTCCTGCCCGACGTCGGCCGATTCGCGGGGCGCCTGGCCGAGCGGCGCCTGCTGTTCCGGTTGCTCGACGAAGCGGCGGCCGGCAATCCGCGTGTCATCTCCATCGTCGGTGAAGCGGGAAGCGGGACGGTGACTCTGGCGCGGCAGCTGGAGCCCGAGGTGCGGCTGCTGGGCGGTTCGATGCTCTACGGGCGCGGACGGCCCATGGGTGTTCGGCAGCCATACGGCCCGTGGGCCGGCGTGTTCCAGGCCATGCGTCGCATCGCACCACCCGCCGACCAATCGTGGCACGAGCTGCCCAAGCTCGTGCCCACGATGGAACGGGATGCGGCGGCGCAGCCGGGGTCGAAGTTCCGCCTGATGCAGGAGATCTCGGCGTATCTGCGCGCGGCGGCCTCGAAGTGGCCGGTGGTGGTGGTGCTCGACGAGATGCAGTGGGCGGACGAGGCATCGTGGGATGCGCTTGACCATCTCGTGGAGCAGCTCACCGACGAGCAGATCATGATCTGCGTGACCATGCGCACTGGGGCGGAGTACACGGTGGCCGCCGAGCGGCGGGCGGCACTCCGTGCCCACACCGGATACCAGGAGATCCAGCTCTCGCAGCTCACGCGCGACGAAGTGAAACGGTGGCTGGAGGCGGCGCTCGACCATCAGGAGGTCGCCCGCGAGTTCCTGGCCTTCGTATACCGCCAGACCGAGGGCAACCCGTTCCTGCTGACGCAACTGCTCCGGTGCCTGGCCGACGAAGGGATGCTCTGGCACGACGGCATGCGCTGGCAGTGGAAGTCGGTGTCGGAGATGCAGCTCCCGTCCGGAATGGACGGGATCGTGGCGCGGCGGCTGGACCGGTTCTCGGCGAGCACGCGGGCCGTGCTGACCACGGCGGCGGTGGTGGGCCGGGAGTTCGAGGCGCCGCTGCTGGAAGCCGCGGGGGCGGGAAACGCTCGTGCGGTGGAGGCGGCCATCGACGAAGCCATGGCCACCGGCGTGCTACAGTACACCTATGAACGGCGCCGGAAGGCTTTCCTGTTCGCGCACGAGACGATTGCGGATGCGTTGATACGCGCGCTGCCGGCCGAGCAACTGCACCTCCAGCATGAGCGGGTGGCACGGGCCATGGAGGCGCGGGGCGAGGGCACGGCGATCGAGATCGCCCTCCACTACGACGCCGCTCAAGCGGCGAGTTCGGCCTATCGTATGGCCTTGCGGGCGGGTGCCGACGCCGAATCGCTGTATGCGGTCACCACGGCCAAGAACCTGCTTCAAGTAGCGGCGCGCAATGCGACTTCTCCGGACGAGTTGGCCGAAGTCCGTGTGCGGCTGGCCCAGATCGCCGATGCGCTGGGGCGGTACGACGAGGAGGAAGAGCTGTGCGACCTGGCGCTCGACTGGTTCGAGGGACAGGGCGACGAGCGGCGGACGCTGACGCTGCGGCGCATGCGCGAATGGGCGCGGAAGGAACTCGGGCAACCGGCCCGCCGGTCGCTCGACGCGCTCCAGGCGTTGGACGCCGAAGCCTCGCGGCTCGGGTTCGACGAGGAGCGGGTGGCGATCCTCACGCTGCTGTCGCAGGTCTACGGCCGCCTGGGCGAGACGCGGGAGTCGGCGCGGATCGCCGCCGAGTGCGTGGAGATGGCGGAGCGAATCGGCGACCCGCTGCTGCTGGCTGAAGCGCTGACCCGATTCGGGACCACGATCTCGTCGGAGTCGCCCAAACGGGCGCGCGAATGCTACGAACGCGCGCTCGACCTGGCCCGGCAGGCGGGAGACATCCGCGGCCAGGTTCGCTGCTACAACAATCTGGGCATCGTGCTGCAGGTGGATAGTCAGATCGCGGAGGCGCGGGAGTCCCTGGCGACGGCGATCGCGCTGGCACGGGCCTCCGCCATGGCCGATCTCTGGGCGGCGGCCGCCCTCAACTTGGGACTGATCTTCCAGAAGCTCGGAGACTACACCCGCGCCAGTGAACTGTTCGGGGAGGCGATGGGGCTCTCGGCCTCGCTCAAGAATTCCGAGTATCAACTCTACTCGCTGTTCAACATGGCGCACACGGAACGCGAGCGCGGCGAGCACCACCGGGCGCTGGAGCTGTACGAATCCACGAAAGCGCTGGCCCAGCGCATCGGCCAGTCGGACGTCGAGATCGGTGCCCGCGCGGGCGAGGGGCTGTGCCTGTTGGCGCTGGGTCGGCTGGACGAAGCGCGGCGCCCGCTCGCGGAAGCCGAGAGCCGCATGACCATGCGGAGCGAGTGGTTCCAGGGGCGCGAGCTCGTGGAGGCTTTGCGGGTGCTGCTCGCCGCCGCCGAGGGGCGGAATGCCGATGCCGTCGCACAATTCGAGGGCGGCCGGGCGTTGGCCGACCCCGCCGACGTGTTCAGTGCCGCCTGGTTGACCGCGGCATGCGCGCCATCGCTGTTCGCGATCGATCGCGACCTGGCGCTGGGCGCCGTGGACCGATACGCCGCGCGCGTCGAAGCCCTTGGGTTCACGGCGCTGGTCCGTCGATTCCGCGAGTTGAAGTCGACTGGGTGACGATGGTCACGGACACCCGGCTCCCGGTGGTGCGTATTCGTCGGGTGCCCGGCTCTCACATGTATCCCATGTGCTGATCAAGGGTCGCCCGCCGCAGGGAGACTGAGGAGCAGGGCCGCCCCCAATCATTGCCAGGTAGGAACTCATGCGCCGGCTGACTTCATTACTCACCGTCTCGGCGCTGGCCGTCGCGGCGAGCTGCGCCGACCAGGTCGCGCCCACTGCGCCCGTCACCTCGCCCACGGACCCGGCGCTCGCGTTGTCGCGGGTCGGACCGGAACACGGGCGCGGGGGCTCCACGCTTTACCTCTCCCCCCGCGGAGGGGTGTACCACATCGGCGGGTATCGTCTGGTCGTGCCGCCCCACGCCGTGTGCAACCCCGCGACGTCGTCCTACGGCCCCGGCACGTGGGACCAGCCGTGCGATCCGGCCACGGTTCGGGTCAAGGTCACCGCGTCGGTGACCACGATAGGCGGCCGCGACTACGTGGACTTCTCTCCCCGCTTGCGATTCGTGCCCTCGAACGAGCCATCACGATGGGTGACGATCCACACCTTCCGCCGGGCGGCGATCGGCGGCCGGGGTGATCTGCGACGGTTCTCGATCCTGTTCTCGGAGACACCGGGCGGTCCGTTGGTCGACGAGTCGGCACGCGACGCCACGCTGGCCACGCACGTCAACGTGAGGACAGGTGCCGTGTGGCGCCGGATCGAGCACTTCACCGGCTACAACGTGTATACCGGCCTGGTCGACGACTGCACGCCGGGCATTGACGAGGGGTGCTACGCCCTGGGCACGATCATTCGTGACGGGACGCAGTAGTCCGTTGGTGATTCCGATCACACGAGGGCCCCGCGATGCGCGGGGTCCTCTTTTTTTCACGTGACCCGATTGCGCCTCGATGAGTTGAGTGGGCATAGGCGTGTGCCGCGGCGCATTTTTTGCGGAACGAAGTCGGCATATACGGGTTTCTACGTGGCGGTCGGCGCTCGACCGAATTCGCGGCTGAAACCCGCCGTGGCAGATACTCGTTGAGGGGGCGTGGCGATGGTTTGGCAGTTCTTCAACAGGAGGGACGACATGGATGTCCTCGTGATGCTCGAGGATAATCCCGACCAGTCGCCAGTGCTTGCGCACGTGAACTCGGTTCCGGCGCCGCTCGATGCCGAGCGGCCATCGAGAGATGTCGTCACTCTGTATGGCGACCTGACCCCAGAGTCCGTTGCGTTGGCATTGGCTGCGGCGGTGGAATGCCACCGAACCGGGGCCGGGGACGGTGAAGGGACTCTGGAGTCCATTCGCCACGTTGGTGTGTGGCCCGAACGCGGGGCGGTGGGAGACGCGGCGTGGCGTGACAACACCGGGCAGCTGGTGACCCGGGACCTGGAGATTCCGCTCGACATTCTGCGAGCGACCGCCACGCAACTCCTGCGCGAATGCGGTCAGGTGATCGGCCGGCTCGTGGCGGGGTTGTCCATGCCGGACTGGCCTGAAGGCGCCCGGCGTGCGATCACGGTGTCGCTCGGCCCGGTGGTAGGCCTCACCGCGCCCGTGCTGAAACCTCTGGAATCGGTGCTGGAGCGCTGGCGGGAGGCAGACAGCCTGGCCTTCGACTACGACGGAGAATAGGGCTGCATCACGATGGGCGAGCAGCACCGGCCGGGGGGCGCAGGAGCGCCCCCCGGTTTTCCTTTTCCGGGGCCGGGGCGTGGGACCTTGACGAACCCCCGATCATGTGGCCACGCTTCTGCAATCGAGGATCCCTATCGTGCCAAGGCAGTCCATCCGCACCACTCCACGCCGCCCCTCAGGCGGCGAGCGCGTCTTCACCGACGCGCTCGGCCGCATGTGGACCGCGACGTACGTGAAAGGTGAGGCCGGCGGCAATAGCGCCGTGGTCTTCATCTGCGTCAGTGAGGTGCGGCAGTCGGCTCGCGCGATCGCCGTGGATCTGCCCGGCAGCGTCGGCGACGTCGAGGAAGAAACCCTCCGGGGCTGGCTGTCGGTCGCGCCGCGCATCGGCACACTCACCTGATCTGACGAGGAGCGGCAGATGCCAGAATATCGAGGGTCGGAGATCCGCAATGTCGCGGTCGTGGGACACGGGGCGAGCGGCAAGACCAGCCTGGTCGATGCGCTCGCCTTCGTGTCCGGGTCCAGCAAGCGGCACGGGTCGGTCAAGGATGGCACGGCGCTCACCGACACCGGGCCCGAGGAGATCGAACGCGGCTATTCGATCAACCTCGGATGCGCGTACGCCGAGTGGAAGGGCGTCAAGATCAACCTCATCGACACCCCGGGATTCCTGGACTTCCAGGGGGACGCGATAGCCGGGCTGGCCGCTGCCGACGGTGCCCTGTGCGTGATCAGCGCCACGGCCGGCATCGAGGTGGGGACGGAACGCATGTTCCGGGAAGCGGTTCGGCGCCGCGATCCGGTGCTGTTCGTCGCGACGATGATGGACAAGGAGCATGCCAGCTTCGACACCGTGGTGTCCCAGATCCGCGACCGGTTGACGAACAAGGTGATCCCCGTGGAGGTGCCGATCGGCGAGGGCCCCGAATTTCACGGCATCATCAACCTGTTCTCCAAGAAGGCGCACCTGTACAAGCAGGGGGCCAAGGGCGGCGAGTACGACGAAGTGGAAATCCCGGCGAAGTTGCAGCCCGTATTCGACAAGTACTACGAGCAGCTCATCGAGACCATCGCCGCGACCGACGACTCGCTGCTCGAGCGCTACCTGGAGGGCGGCGAGATCAGCCGCGACGATGCCCTGCAGGCCATGAAGGAGGCGATGAAGCGCATGGAGCTGTTCCCGTTGTTCTGCATGTCCAGCGAACTGAACTACGGGACGCAAGCGGTGCTCAGCACGGTGGTGGAAGTGATGCCCAGCGCCTGGGAAATGGAGGAGCTCCACGGGTTCAAGGGCGCCGAAGGCGACCATGCCGTGGAAATCCACGCCAATGACGACGCACCCTTCGCGGCGCTCGTCTTCAAGACGATGTCGGAACCGCACGTCGGCGAGGTGAGTCTCTTCCGCATCTTCTCGGGCAAGGTGGAATCGGGTGCCGAGGTGTTCAACGCCACCCGGGACGGCAGCGAGAAGCTGGGCCATCTGTCCGTCGTGCAGGGAAAGGATCGAACCGAGGTGCCGGCGCTCTACGCCGGCGACATCGGGTGCGTGGCCAAGCTACGGAACACCCATACCAACGACACGCTGTCCACGCGCCAGCATCCGGTCCGGCTGCCCCAGATCGAGTTCCCCGAAGGCGTCATGCAGATGGCCGTGCACGCCGCTGCCCGCGGCGACGAGGAGAAACTCCAGGCGGGGCTCCACCGGCTGCACGACGAGGACCCGACGTTCGAGATGCACTACAACGCCGAGACGCACGAGACGCTGGTCTCGGGCATGGGGGAACGGCACCTCGAAGTGACGATGGGCAAGCTGAAGCGGAAGTACGGCGTCGAAGCCGAACTGACGAAGCCGAGCATCGCGTACCGCGAGACCATCCGTGGCACCGCCGATGGGCAGGGCCGCCACAAGAAGCAGAGCGGCGGCCGCGGCCAGTTCGGCGATTGCTGGGTGCGATTCTCACCGCTTCCGCGCGGCGCCGGGTACGAGTTCGTGGACAAGATCGTGGGCGGCGCGATCCCCAGCAAATTCATCCCCGCCGTGGACAAGGGGATCCAGGAGGCCGCCGTGCGGGGCGTGCTCGCCGGCTATCCGCTGGTCGACTTCAAGGTGGAACTGTACGATGGTTCGTTCCACACCGTCGACTCCAATGAAATGTCGTTCAAGATGGCGGGAATTCTGGGCTTCAAGGTGGTGGCGCCCAAGTGCAAGCCGGTGTTGCTGGAACCGCTCGACGAGATGGAGATCCTGACGCCGGACGAGTACATGGGCGATGTTCTGGGCGACCTGTCGTCGCGGCGCGGGCACATCCTGGGGACCGAGGCGACCACCGACGGGACCCGGGTACGGGCCGTGATTCCCCAGGCCGAGTTGTACATGTACGCAAGTTCCCTGCAGTCGATGACGCAGGGGCGGGCGACGTTTACCCGCCGGTTCCGCGGCTACGAAGAGATGCCGTCCGACGCATCGCAACGCGTCATCAGCGAGTCGGCCAAGGAACACGAAGAAGCGTTGGCCCACTGACGCCGCAGGGCGGCACACACGGAGGTTGTACCATGAGAATGTCGTCGGTCAGGACGTTGCTGGCGGGGGTTCTGCTCGCGGGTTGCGCGAGCGGCGGAGTGGGCACCGGAGGGGCGTCGACGTATCGGGACCCGAACGTGATCACCGCGGCCCAGTTGGCGAACGAGAACTCTCCGAACGTCTACGATGCCATCCAGCACCTGCGTCCGGAGATGCTCCGTCCGCACCTGGCCAATGCGTCGTCGTCCATCAATTCGCCTCAGGACTACACCGTCCACGTGTACATGGACAGCAATCGGCTGGGCGGAATCTCGGACCTGCGGACCATTCCGGTGGCGACGGTCAAGGAGATCCGGTACCTGACCCCGGAGCAGGCGATGCAGCGATTCGGGTCCGGTAATGCCGGCGGAGTGATCGTCCTGACGTCGCGGTGAGTCCGATGGCAGACGGGGCGGCGCCACCGGCGCCGCCCCGTCTGCCGCCATCCCTCAGCCGGTCTTCCGCCCGCGGGTCCGCACCGACTTCTTACGCGGTTTGACGGCCCGCATGGGCAACACCACCGACTGCTCTTCGGCGGCCGTGCCGCACGCGGAGGCAGCGATCGGGAGCCGCGGCTGCTTGTATGTGAACCGCTTGCCCTCGTAGTTCCGGAAGATGACCTCGTCTTCCGTGACCTTCTCCACGTACTCGGGGAGGAGCGGAACCTTGCCGCCGCCTCCCGGCGCGTCGATGCAGAAGTGCGGGACGGCCAGCCCCGAGGTCCAGCCCCGCAATGCCTTCACGATCTCGAGACCGGTCTCGACCATCGTCCGGAAGTGCTCGCCCCCGGCCACCTGGTCCGCCATGTACAGGTAGTACGGGCGGACGCGTGCCTTGAGGAGCTTCTGCATCAGCTCCTTCATCGTTTCCGGATTGTCGTTCACGCCGCGCAGCAGCACGGTCTGGCAACCCAGCGGAACGCCCGCGTCCGCCAGCCGACCGAGCGCCGCCACGGTGGCCGGCGTCAACTCGCTGGGGTGGTTGAAGTGGGTGTTCATGTAGACCGGGTGGTACTTCTTGACCATCTCGCAGAACTCGGGCGTGATCCGCTCCGGTAGGTGCGCCGTGATCCGGCTGCCGATGCGAATGATCTCGACGTGGGGAATCTCCCGGAGCCGCTGGAAGAGGTACTCCAGCCGCCGGTCGGAGAGCATCATCGGATCGCCGCCGCTCATGATCACGTCGCGGACCTCCGGGTGGCTCCGGATGTACTCGAACGCCGATTCGTACTGGTTGAGCGGAATCTTCTCGGGGTCGCCCACCTTACGGCGCCTGGTGCAGAACCGGCAGTACGACGCGCACACCGGACTCACCAAGAAGAGGACGCGATCGGGGTAGCGGTGCGTGATGTTCGGGACCGGAGAGTCACCGTCCTCGTCCAGGGAATCGATGACCCCGTCCACGACGTTCAACTCCTGTACCGTCGGGACGTATTGGTTCCAGATCGGATCTCCGACCTCCCGCAACTGGGAGAGCACGTTGGGCGTGAGCCGCATCTGGAAGTTGTCGAACGCCGGCTTCAGGGCGTCGACGTCGATCACCTCGGGGCCGAACTTCTCGGCCAGCTTGTCGAGCGTGTCGATGCCGGTGTGAAGAATTTGCTGCCAGTCACTCATGGCGGTCAGGCTCCGCGAACCGCGGGTGGATGAAAACTGCCGAGGTACCTCGTGTACACCACCCGATCGTCGGCGGGGGCGTAGAAATCGCGGAGCCGCGCCGTGACGTCGTAACCACGCGCTCCGTAGAATTGCCGTGTCGCCTTGTATTCGTCCCGTCCGGACGTTTCCACCACCAGCATGCGCGCCTGCCGTTCCCCCAGCCGCCGTTCCACCTCCGCCAGCAACGCCGAGCCCACGCCACGACCCTGCTGTGCCGGATCGACGGCAATCCAGTAGAGGTCGTACGTACCTTGGGTGCCCGGCGTTGCGCCGTAACAGCAGTATCCGGCGAGAGACCCCGCATCGTCGAACGCGGCCACGAATTCATAGTCGGCCGGCGCACTCGAGTCGGCAAAGGAGCCGTACGTTTCGTCGAACAACTCCAATGCGACGTCGACCTCGTCGGACCGGAAGGCGCCGGTGGCCCGGAGCAGGGCGTCCAGATGTGGCCGGTGGGTGGCGTCGAGCGCTCCTAGGGTGGGCATCAGGAGGCCTGCCGGGTGCTGTCGAACAGGTCCGACTGGAGCGCGGCGCTGGTCCCGCCGGAGAGCTCGAACGCCAGGGCCCACAGCCGCTCGGCGTCGCCGACCTCGATGCGGCGGCGCGCCCCGAGCTGACAGACGGTTCGGATGAGACGCCCGTAGCTCATGCCGGCGGCGCCGGCCATGCGGGCCAGACCGGCGTCGGGGGCGATATCCGGATTCGGATTCACCTCCAGGATCCACGGCTGTCCCTTGGCGTCGATGCGCATGTCCACGCGGCCGTACCCCTGGCCGCCCACCACACGCCATGCGTCGCGTGCCACCCGACGCACCTCGGCCTCGAGGTCTGGCGGCAGATCGGCCGGGCAGCGGGGCGCCGTCCCGGCGTCCTCGTCGCTGCCGGCTTCCCACTTGGACCGGTAGCTCACGATCCGCCACTTGCCCTTGGGCATGCCGCTGAAATCGATTTCGGCCACCGGCAGCACCTGGTCGCCGAGCACACCGACATTCACCTCGCGCCCCTCGACGTACCGCTGCACCAGGATCTGGTTCCAGCGCTCGAGCATGGCCTCGACGCGCTCGTCGAGCGCCCGTCGCGTGCGCACCACCGACTTCTGTTCGATGCCGATGGATGCATCCTCCGCCGCCGGCTTGCAGATGGCCGGAAACCCAATGGGCTTGACGGCGTCGCCCGGCCGCACGGTGGTGAACTCCGGCACCGGCAGTCCGGCGCCGGCCAGCAGACCGTTCACCACGTGCTTCCGCAGACAGAGGGCGGTGGTGAAGCTCGAACTGCCGGTGTATGGCAGGGCGAGCAATTCCAGGACGGCGATGACCGACGGCTCGAGGGCCGCGACGCCGTTGACTCCCTCGCACATGTTGAAGACGAGGTCGAACCCGCCCTTCCGCAGTCGCTCGATCCATCGGCCGTCGGGATGCACCGGGATCCGGGTCACCCCGTTCCCCTCGCTCACCATTGCGCGTTCGATGGCCTCGACGGTGTCGAGGATCAACAGATCGGGGAACGCGGCAATCGCCGACGCTCCGTCGAACACGAGGGCGATCTTCACGGCGCGCTCCGGCGCTGGAGGGTGACGCCCTGCCGGTCGGCGGCGTGGACGAGGCAGGCCTGGATCAGTTCGTCGTACGACAGCCCGGCGGCTCGCGCCGCCTTGGGCAGGCAGGAATTCTCCTCGGGGTCGGGGAGAATGCCGGGCAGCGGATTGATCTCGATGATGTTGGGGGCGCCGGTGGCGTCGAGCCGGACGTCGATACGGGACCAATCGCGGCAGCCGAGCACGTGGTAGGCGCGCAACGTCACGGCCTCGATGGCGGCGCGAAGGTCGTCGGGGATGCGGGCCGGGCATTCGAAGATGTCCAGCGGGCGCTCGGGTGTGTCCCACACCCACTTGGCCTCGAACCCGTAGATCGGTAGGGCCCCGCCGGGAAGCGTGTCGAAGCGCATTCCCACCAGCGGCAGCACCCGCGCGCGACCGCCGTTTCCCAGCACGCCGCAGGTGAATTCCGCGCCGGGCAGGTACTCCTCCACGAGCACCGGCTGGTCATACCGTTGCAGCAGCTCCCGGCCGCGGACCATCAACTCGTCGCCGTCACGCACGAAATTCCGCTCGGTGATCCCCTTGGAGGATCCCTCCTGCACCGGCTTGAGGAAGAGCGGATAGCGGGCGGCCGGCGCGGACCGGCCGGCGGCGAGCGCGGCCAACTGATCCACGGTCTCCACGAGCACGAAGCCCGCGGTGGGGACGCCGCTGGCGGCGAGCATCTGTTTGGTGCGGGCCTTGTGCAGGCAGAGCGAGAGCGTGAACGGGTCGCTGCCCGAGTAGGGCACGCCGTAGAACTCGCAGATGGCGGGGACGTGGGCCTCGCGGTTCGGGCCGTGGAGCCCCTCGGCGATGTTGAAGACGATGTCGACGTCCGAGGCGCGCAGGCGCTCGGGAAAGTCGGGAGTCGCCTCGAGGCGGATCACGGTGCCGTACGCCGAGAGCGCGTTGGCCACGGCATCGATGGTCTCGGCGGAATCCCATTCGGCGTACACGTCGGCCACCGGGGCGTCGGGCGCGGCGCGGGGCGACGCGACCAAACCCGTGCCACCGCCGGTCGTGGCGAAGGGAGTGGGCGGGACAGAATTGAAGGTCCGGGAACTCTCGTCCCGGCGCGTACTGGGGGGCTCGTCGTCGGCGTCGACCGCGTTCATCGCGGGATCCGACTCGGGCTTCTGATTGTACGCGAAACCGATGCGCGTCATCCGATCTCGAAAGGACGCGCCAAGATATGCGTGTTGAATTCGTCGCGCAACGGAAAAAAAGGGCGAATCGCCGGCGATTACACTTTGTGATACGAGATGCGTGCCGCCTCGTGCCGGTCGTCGGCCATGTACGTCTCGAAGTCCGAGAAGAAGCCAGGCGCCTCGGCCTGCAGGAGCCGGAGGATGGCGAGGGCGGCGCGCCGGATCTCCATCTCCGCTCCTTCGCTGCTTCGCAGTTCCAGCATCGTCCGCCAGGCGCGCACGTTCGCGGTCACCACGATCTTGGTCTCCGTCGAGTTGGGGAGCACGGCCCTGGCTGCCTCGCGGGCCATCTTCCGACGGTGCACCTTGTCGGTCACCCAGCCGTAGCGCTCCATCAACTGCTCGACCAGGGAAACGTAGGTCTGCTGCGCCGCCTCGACCTGGGTGCGCCAGGCCTGTTCCAGAGCCTCGTCGCCGATGATTGCCGGCGGGACGACGAAGGCGGCGTGTGACTCGTTCACGTACCGCTGCGAGAGTTGCGAGTACGCGAATCCGGCCCGATGGCGGACCAGCTCGTGGGTGAGTGAGCGACTCACCCCTTCGAGGAGGATCGAGTAGTTGGCGTGCTCGAGGACGCTGCCGTGCCCCTGCTTCTTGATGTTCTCGAGGTATTCCCGCGTGGCCCGCTTGGCCGGATTGTGCTGGCTCATATAGCACAGGCGACCGGCGAACTCGGCCAGCCGTTCCCCGTCGGTGCTCTCTCCCTGCCACTCGACCGGCAGGTGCGGGGGCTCGGCGAATGTCGGACGGGCGAGCAGCGTGACGCGGGGAGCACGGAAGATTTCAGGCATCGTGGTGGCGGTGAAGGGTAGGTCGGCGCGCGATGGTATCGTTCCCGGGAGGTAGCTGGCCGCTCGGAATCAAGATTCCACGGGCGCCTCCAGCAAGCCGAGCCGGAACTCGCCGTAGGCCCGATCACGTTCCACGATGTCGAGGGCACGTGCGGCATCGGCCGGCAGGGGCGGAAGCGTCGGGTCGTACTTCACGTCGGCCAGCGGGCGTTGCCCCGGGAGCGGAACCTTGACTCCCGGATTGAGGATGCCGGCGGGGTCGAAGCACCGCTTCACGAGCGCGAAGCGCTCGCGCGCGGCGTCGGTCCATACGCGGCCGAGCAGCGGCGTGCGCAGCCGGCCGTCGCCGTGCTCCCCCGTGAGGGTGCCGCCCAGCGATGCGGTGAGTGCCACGATGCCGTCCAGGATGGCGTCGACCTTGGCGCGCCAGTCGGCACGGCTCACGTCGATGAGCGGATTCACATGGATGTGGGCGTCGCCGGCGTGGCCGAAGATCACTCCCTGGACCTTGTGCCGGTCGAGCACGGCGCGAACGCCCCGTACGTAGTCGGCCAGATGGGTCGGCGGGACGGCGCCGTCCTCGATGAACTGCATCGACTTGAGCGACGGGTCGAGCCGCGAAAGGATCGGGCTCACCGCGTGTCGGAGCTCCCAGAGTTCGTGCTCGGCGGTCGGTTCGAGGGCAAGCGTAACACCAGAGGCCCCGATCCGGCGGAACGCCTGCTCGATGGAGCGGGCGCGTGCGCCCACGTCGCGCGTCGACTCGCCGTCGAACCTGACGAGGAGCACGGCCTCGGCTCCGGGCCCCACCGGCAGCGGCGCGTTTCCCCGGCCGGCGACCTCGAGGAAGGTCCGGTCGAGCAACTCGCAGGCGCTGGCGCCCAGGGTGCGGGCTCTGGCCGCCGCGTGCACGGCGTCATCCAGCGACCGGAATTCGCCGAGCAGGCTGGCGCTCGCCGCCGGCACCGGCTCGAGGCGGAGCTCGATGTCGGTGAACAGAGCGAGCGTGCCTTCGCTTCCCACGAGCAGGTCCACCAGGTCGCCGCCCGCTGCGTAGGCCGAGGTCGCGTAGCCCGACGAATCCTTGTAGACGCCGCGGTGGACCGACGGGGTGGCATGTTCGCGCCGGACGATCGCGTCATGGGCATCGCGCATGAAGCGATCGACCGCGGCGATTTCCCGTGGCGGCGTCACGCCGCGGCGAATCTCGGCCGTCGAACTGTCGTCGAAGACGCAGTGCAGGGCCTGGACCCACGGGCGCATCGGGCCGTGCCGCATGGTATGTGCGCCGGCGGCATTCGTGGCCGCCATGCCGCCGATGGTGCAGAACTCGCCGCTGGAGGGGTCCACCGGGAAGCGCAGGCCCACCGCGCGGGCCGCGCGGTCCACTTCACCGCGGAGCACGCCCGCGCCCACACGGATGGTCCGCGTCGTGCCGTCCACGTCGCCGATGGTCCGGAACCTGCTGAGGTCCACCACCACTCCGTCGCCGATCGCGCCGCCGGCCATGCCACTCCCCGACCCTCGCGGCACGAGCGGCACATTCTCTCGGTGCGCCCATCCCACGAGGGCCTGCAGGTCCCGGGCGTCCACCGGAACCGCGACGGCACGCGGCCAGCAGCGGGCGACCCCCGCCGCTTCGCCATACACCGCGCGCGCGGAATCGTCGGTGCGAAACGTTCCTCTGAATCCAGGGGGGGCGGTGAGGCTCACGCGAACGGATTCCTCTGTGAATGTGGTGGCGCCAGGGAGCGCCGACGGGGCCGACGGGGTAAGTTCCAGCCAAGCCGGCAACGCCGAAGTTTAATGCACCGACTCCATCGACGACGACCCCGCTGCTGACCGTGGCGTCCTCCGCCCCCGAAGCTACCGCCGATCCGCGTCTCGACCAGGCACTCCGCTTCTCGCGGGAGATTCTGCCGTCGGTGTCGCGTACGTTCGCGCTCAGCATCCGTGTGCTGCCCGGGCAGCTCGGGGCCGCGGTGAACTGCGCGTACCTCCTCTGTCGCGTGGCCGACACGATCGAGGACGCGCCGTCGATCCCGGCGCCCGACAAGGCCGCACTCTTCGACCGAATGTTGGCCTGCTTCGACGATGCGGCCTCGGCCGACCGGTTCCCGGAGCTGGTAGCCGCGATGACGGGAGACCCGGCACACCTGCGGCTCATCCGTCACACCGATCTGGTGTTCGTGGCGTACCGGGCGCTGCCGCCGGCCACGCGGGAGCACATCAAGCGCTGGGTGACCGAGATGGCGGTGGGCATGCGCAAGTTCGTGCTGCTGTACCCGGGCGGGATCCGCATCCAGACGCTGGACGAGTACCGCGAGTACTGCTACTACGTGGCGGGTACGGTGGGGTACCTCCTCACCGATCTGTGGCACGAGCACGCGCCGAGCATCGGGCCGCGGCAGTACGCGGTGCTGCGCGAGCGCAGCCGGTCGTTCGCGGAGGCGCTGCAGACGGTGAACATCCTCAAGGACGTGGCCACCGATGCCGAGCAGGAGAATTCCATCTACATCCCCGAACGACTACTGGTCGAGCACGGGGGAAGCCACGCGGCCATTCTGGCGGGAGAGCGGGCCACCAACACTCAGGCCGCGATGGCTTCGCTGGTGAAGCTGGCGTGGGAGGATCTGGAGCATGCCAAGGACTATCTGCTCCTGATCCCGCGCCGGGCGGTGTCGATCCGCCTGTTCTGTGTGCTTCCCCTGTTGTTCGCGTATGCCACCCTGCGGGATCTCACGCGCGTGCCGTCGGCCATGGCGCGGCGGCAGGTTGTGAAGATCTCACGTGCCGAGGTGAAGTCGCTGATCGTGCTCAGCATCGCGGGAGTGATGAGCAATCGGGCGCTGGCGTGGCTCGCGGCGCGCGCCAGCCGGCGCCCGGTGCGGCTCGTGCCGAGCCTGGCCGGCGGTCAGTAGCGGCGCGGGATCGCGGTGCCGGCGGCCTGCGCCAGCATGCGCAGCAATGACGGGTTATCGGCGCGTTCGCCCCGCTCCAGCCGGTCGAGCATCTGTTCGAGGGTGAGTTGCACGCGCGCGGCAACCCTGGCGAACGAGGCGCGAGCCGAGAAGTAGCCAACCCCGCCAAGCAGGACCACCGGAGCGGCGGCGATCACGGCCGCGAAGTTTAGCACGAGCAGCACGCCGCCACTCACCACTCCTGCGGTGGCTCCGGCGGCCAGGCCGGCCAGAGAGCTCCGGCGATGTCCCGAAAGGTCGGCGTCGAGACGCACCAGCACGCGGCCCTCGTCGGCCGGCACCACCGTGGCGCCGATGTCGGTGGCCTTGGACAGCGTGTAGCCGCGTCCGCCGACGTTCAGCAGGCGCCGCACGTTTCCCTCGAAGTCGCGCCGCGGCTCCCAGACGATCCGATCCGGGAACTGCCGTTTGATCTGGAGCCACTCCTCCTTCTGCATCCAGATATCGAGTGCGGCAAAGACCTCGGGCGCCGTGCCGCGCACCGTGCGCTCGGCCGTGAGCAGGGCCGGTCCACGCAGGAGTCCGTGGGCGGCGGTCGGCTGCCCGCGGTGCGATCGCTCCTCGGCCAGCGCCTGGCGCAGATAGGCCGGGGAGAGACCCACCTCGCGGCCGAGGGCGATGATCTGGTCCTCGGTCATCGTCTCGGCCGCGTCCGAGGTGCGTGCCTGCAGCTCGGCGGCACGCGCAATCACGCGCTCGAGCGCGGCGCGATCGAGCGGCGGTTGGGGAGCGGCGGGAACCGGGGCGTCAGCCATGATTCCAATATACGGGCAACCGCGCGGGTCAGGTTCCCGTGAGCCTGCTGCCGATCTGTCGGTCCATGTCGGCGATGATCGCCGTCGGAAGTGGGAACGCGCCGACGAACGCCGCTTCGGGGTTACCCGCGGGCGCTGCCACGCCGGCCTGCGACAGGTAGTAACGCATGAATCCGTCGGCGAGCTCAGGCGCCACCCGTTCCAGAAGCATCTCTCCGCCCCGCACCGCCGCCGTGGGCGAGTAGGCGGCGGCGGTTCCGTTTCGCTGCTGCTCGGCGGTCGTGTTGGCACTCACGGCCTGATTCGAAACGACCTGGACGATTTCGTGCGCAAACGCGTAGACCGGCTCCGCCGCTCCCGCCAGGGAGTCGGGCATCGTCACGACGACGATGTTGTGCTGCGGCGACTCGTTCATCGTGCGCCCCTCCCCCCCGAGGACGAGCGAGAGCACCATCTGCCCGTCGGTCTGGCCGGTGTTGGTGAGGAACCGCTGGAAGCGCGGTCGGATCGAACGCCAGAGGGAGTCGACGGCAACGACGATGCCGTGGTGCTTCTGTTGCTCGGCCGTCCAGTACTGGTGATAGAAATGATCGGACTCGTCGCCGAGCGATTCGGTGAACAGGCGGAGCCACTCCCGGTCCTGCACGGTGGGATACATCGAGGCCAGGATGGCGAACGAGCGGCGGTCGGCCGGGGCGATGTCGCGGCGCGCTCCGTCGGCGTGTACGAAGTCGTCGACGGCCTTCACCATCAGATCCCACGACGTGAAGTACAGCGGCACGAACTGGCCGTTGCTGATCTCCGGATTCTGCGCCATGAGCATGGCCAGCTTCGCGTGGTTGGCGTCGAGGGCGGTGAGCACGTTTTCGCGGTGTCGGACCGCTTCGATGGAGTCGCGGTAGCCACGCCGGAACACCGGCACCTGGGCCACGTCGCGCGTGATCATGGCGTATCCGTGGAGCCAGAGGTCCACGTGCTCGCGCGTGACCACGGGCCAACTGTCCGCCGCCGGCGTGACCGCGGCAGCGCTGGTACGCCCACGGCCCGAGGCGCACGCCGCCATCGCCCCGGCGACGGTGAGCAGGATTGCCGCCCGCCAGGCGCGCCGCATCATATGGCTTGGGGAGTGGGGCGACCGCACGCTACGCAGAACTTCCATCCGACCTCCAATTCCGCGCCGCAGGCGCTGCAGTTCATTACCGTGAGGTTCTGGCCACAGTTCGGACAGAACACCACCTTCCGCCCCTGCGGCAGTTTGCTGGTGCAATACCGACAACGCGCTCCGTCCGCCGCGGCCGCAGCCGCCGCCTGCGAAGCCGGGGTCTCCAGCCGCACCGTCGACCCGCTCACCGCAGCCGCATCCGCCGTCCCTTCGGGCGTCTGCATCCGTCGCTGCAGCGCCGCCGGAGAGAGCGCGATCTGGGCGTCGGCGAATTGCCGAAACGCCCCCGGATCCGGATTCGGCGACTGGAGCTCCCGCTCCAGCGCGTCGCGCATCCGGTCATCAACGATGAGATACCCGCGAGCTCCGGAAAGGAGCTGCATCAATGTGATTTCGTAGTCCTCGTTGGTATCGAGGGCCAGTTCGCGGCGAAAGTGGCGGTAGGGCAGCAGCGTCTGGTAGAGCTCGGCCACCTCGAACGGCTGGCTGAGATAGCGGGGCTGTGTGTCCCGCACCGTCTGCGCGAGTACCGTGAACATGCGGTCGATTGCGTCCATCCCGTCCTCCCCTAGTCGAGCAGCGTCGCCTGAGCCGCCGCGGGAAGCGGCTGCGATGGCTTGAATCTATGCGGATCCGGAAAGGCTGCGGGGGCCGCATGCATGCGGCCCGCCGCCCGTTCGGTGGCCAACCATGCGTCGAACCCCGACGGCACGGCTCCCCCGGAGCTGGTCTGGTCCCGTGCCGCGCGGGTGGCGAGGTGGTTGGCGTACTCGTTCTGCACGTGTCCCACGTGGCCCCGCACCCACTGCCACTGCACCTGGTGGGGGCGCACGCACGCCACGGCGTCGCGCCAGAGCGACAGGTTCTCGATCGGGCCCCCCTTGCGCCGCCAGCCGCGCGCCATCCACCCACGAACCCATTCGCTCATGCCCTTGATCAGGTACTGGGAGTCGCTGGTGAACACGACGCGGAACCGGCCGTCCTTCTGCGCCAGGATCCGGAACGCCTCGATCACACTCCGCAGGGCCATGCGGTTGTTCGTCGTCGCCGGCTCGGCCAGCCAGAAATCGCGCCTCGTGATGGGGCCCGCGGCCGCGCCGCGATATTCGATCACGCCGCCGGCGGCCCCGGGATTGTCGCCCTCCTGCCCGTTGCCGAGGCACGACTCATCGGCATAGACGGCGACCAGGGGGAGCGGGTCGGCCGGGCTCAACGCACGGCCTCGATGGAATCCACTTCGTCGAGGTACAAGGTGAGTCGGTCTCCGGTGGTCGGGTTGCGCGCTTCGATGGCTTCCCGACGGCCGTGCATGGCAAGCCGGTCGGGAATCACCAGATACTCGGTTCCCCGGCGGTACACCATGATGCGCTGGCCGTTCAACACGGCGCGTTCGAGCATCTCGTACTGGACGTGGGTCAGTTCCGCCATGGGCCCTCCGGGTCCGCGCCGCACCAGGAGCGGGCCATGCGTTCGAGCACCGCGGTGGCCTGGTGGATCTGTTCGATTTCCACGTACTCCTCCGGCCCGTGGGCCAGGGCGATGTCGCCGGGCCCGAAGCAGATGGCGGGGATGCCCGCATCGTTGAGAATCGCGCAGTCCGTCCAGGCGCTCATCCCTTCCACGCGCACCGGAATGGCCTGGTGGTCCAACGCGCCGCGCAGGGCGCGGGCGACCGGTGCGTCGGGGGCCACGTCGCTGGGGCTCTGCGCGAGCAGGAGCGCGAGGTCCACGCGTAGTTCGGGCCGGCGATCGCGAACCCGGGCGCATGCGGTCTCGATCTCGGCCATCACCCCGGACGGAGTCTCCCCCGGCACCGTGCGGCGCTCGATCTTCAACTCGCACCGGTCGGGATACGTGGACATGCCCTGACCGCCGCTGATCAGCGCGGCGTGCAGCGACGCGTGCCCGAGCAGGGGGTGGGTGCGGCGAGCGAGGGGGCCGGCGTCGAGGGCGTCGAGTTCCGCCAACACCAGGCCGGCGTGCCGGATGGCATCGATGCCCAGGTCGTACCGGCTGCCGTGTGCGGCTCGGCCGTGGAAGGCGAGTTCCACCCAGACGAACCCGCGATGCGCCGGCATGATGGCGAGTCCGGTGGGCTCGGTGACGATGGCGGCGTCGGCGCGGATGCCGCGCTCCACCAGTGCGCGCGTGCCGCGACTCGCGTACTCCTCGTCGGCCACGGCGGCGACGATCACCTCACCGTGCGTGAGCCCGTCGCCGGCCAGTGCGGCGGCTGCGCACATCGTCGCAATGCCCGCCTTCATGTCGGCCGAGCCGCGTCCGTACAGGCGGCCGTCACGTTCGAGACCTTCGAACGGGGCGTGCTTCATGCCCTCCACGCCGACGACGTCGAGATGGCCGTTGAACATGAGCGTGCGCCCGCCGGGCGCACCGAGGCGTGCGACGACGTTCGGGCGTCGTGGTGCGGCCTCGTGCACGTCGACGCGGAATCCCCAGGCCTCGAGAACCCCGGCCAGCAGGCGGGCGGCCTCCTGCTCTCCGGGGGCTCCCGGCACCAGCGACGGATTGCGTGAATCGACGCCGATGAGCGCGCGGGCCAGTCCTACGGCGTCTCCCCGTTCCAGTCGCATGCAGTCAGTCCCGTTTCGTCCAGAGTGAAGGGAACGAGTTCTCCGAGTGCGCCGACGGCCCGGCGCACCTCCGCTTCCATGCCGCGGCGCGCGACCGCCACGACACACCCGCCTCCCGATGCACCGGTCGCCTTGGCGCCGAGTGCTCCGGCTCGCCCGGCCCACTCGACGATGGCATCGATGCGCGGGGTGGGGATCGCCGGATGCAGCGCGCGCTGGTGCGTCCAGTGTTCCGCGATCAGCGAGCCCAGGTCATCCACGTCGGCGCGTTCGAGCGCGGCAATCATCTGCCGCGCCAGGTCTCGCATCCGTGCGAGAGCGAACGTTACACGACGATCCCCGCGACGGTAGCCCTCCAGTACACCGGTGATCGTGTCGCCCGAGATACGCGACTCTCCGGTATATACGAGTACGCAGCGCTGTTCCAGCGACGCGCGGAGCGGCGGGAGGAGGGGGATGCGACGCACGCCCACCGTCGCGCCGAAGCTGAGGGCGAGCAGTCCGCCGTGCGTCGCGCAGTAGTGGTCCTGGCGTCCGCCGGGAACGCCGAGCTCCTCGACCTCGATCTGGCGTCCGCGTTCGGCGATCGCCACGCGGTCGATCGGGATGCCGCGCCAACGGTCGAGCGCCCCGAGCAGTGCGGCGCTGGCGGCGGACGATCCACCGAGGCCCGCTCCGATCGGGAAGTCGCTGCGCAGTCGAACCCGCACCGTCGCGTGGTCGATCCCGGTGCGTGCGAGGGCCGCCCGTATGAGGGGTGTTTCCGGTTCGGGTGCCGGGGCCGCTCCGCGGGGCGCCGGCCCCGCGGCATCGCTCAGCTCCGCCGTGGCATATCTGGCGATCGCACCCGCACAGACCACACCGCCTTCGACGTCGGAGTAGGGCGGCACGTCGGTCCACCCGCCACCGAAATCCACGCGCGTGGGCGCGCGCATGGCCACCGCTGGGGACATCTCAACTGGAATGGTCGTGCACGATGCGCCATCGTCCGTTCACGCGGCGCATGACGAGCGATGTCGGGCCGCGCGCCGTGATCGAGTCGCCGCGGGTGAGCACGTACCAGGCAATGGTGTTGACCACGTCGGGGGCCAGGACGTCCACCTCGACGTTCTGGAAGTGAAGGGAGTCGCGCCGCGCCCCCGGGGCGAAGCGCGCGGCATACACCCCGCGGATGGCATCGATGCCGTGGAGCACGCCTGTCTTGGTGATGAACGTCGTCCCAGAATCGGGGAGATAGTCGGAGAGGAATTCGTCGAGGTTGCCGGCATCCCACGCCCGGGCGCCATGGTCGAGTACGCCAAGAATCTCCCGACGGATCTGTGCCGGGTCGGCCTGTGTCGGCGAAGCGGTGGGAGACATCCGGTGCAACGCGAACCAGGCCGCCACGACGGCGACCGCCATGAGGATCAGATGCCGTGGGCGGAGCATGGTCACCGCCCGAGGCTAGCGCTTCTTCTTGGCGGCGGCCTTCCGGGTCACCGTCTTCTTCGCCTTCTTCGGAACTGGTTTTCTGGGCGCCGCCTTCTTGACGGCTTTCTTGGCCGGCTTCTTGGCGGCCGGCTTCTTCGTGGGGTTCTTGGCGGCGGCCTTCTTGACCGGCTTCTTGGACGCAGGCTTCTTCGCGGGGGCCTTCTTCGCAGTCTTCTTGGCCGGCGCCTTCGCACTCTTCACCGGTTTGGGCATGAAGACCTTGGAGGGCGGCTTGGGAGGGCGAGGTGGGTGAAGCTTGGCGAAAGCTGCCGCGGCGATCTCCGCGGCACGCGCTGCCTGCGCCTTGGCGAGCGCGGCTTTCTCCGCGGCAATCTTCGTGGCGGTCGGTTTACCCCGCTCCGAGGCCGGGCGCTTGGAATGGGCCGCCTCGGCCTCGCGCAGCAATTTGTCGGCTTCGTCCTGCGTCATCTGGCCACGCCGAACCATATAGTTGGTGAGGTCGCGGGCGCTCTCGATCGCGAATCCCGCGATGCCTGCCGCGGCGCTGATCACGTCTTTCATGGCGGCCGCCACCTTGCTGCCCGCCTCGAGGCTGATCAACTGGGCCTTTTCGGCCAGTTCAGCCACGGTGTCGCGGGCGTCGGCGCGATGGCCAGGCCCGCGTCGTGGTGCCGCGGGCGGCGGCGGCTGGTCAGCGGAGGGTTTGGCGGAACCGGCGTGCGCAGAATCCGGCATCAGTCGCGTCCACTCGTCAGATGAAGGGGGAACAGCGCCCCGTGATGTTTGATGGACGTTGAAAGCGTCGCTAACTTCGCGATCCTGTCGTCCGCCGGGGCAGCTGAAATTGGAGCCGTAGAATTGGCGGCAAGTATATGATTTTTCGACAGCTATGCAAGGAGGCCAAGCCTGCGTAAACCGTTCATTCCAGGTCTCTGGCTTGGCGGTATGGAATCAGGTAATTGGCGCCTCAATTAAAACATTATAAAGCCAGTTTATGCTCAGTGGTATCAAAATCCTGGATCTGTCGCGAGTACTTGCCGGTCCCCTCTGTTCGATGCACCTGGCGGACCTTGGCGCCGATGTGATCAAAGTCGAGCGGCCCGGGAGTGGAGACGAAACGCGGGGGTGGGGGCCGCCGTTCGACATGCGGGGACAGAGCGCGTACTTCCTGAGCGTGAACCGGAACAAGTTGAGCGTGACCGCCGACCTGGACCGCCGGGAGGATGTGGCTTTGCTGGAGCGGCTGATGGGGGAGGCGGACGTCGTGATCGACAACTTCCTTCCGGGAATGCTCGAACGGCGCGGGTTGGCGCCCGACGCCATGGTGTCCCGGCATCCCCGGCTCGTCTGGTGCACGATCTCGGGGTTCGGCGGAGACAGCACACGCCCCGGCTACGATTTCGTGATCCAGGCGGAGTCGGGGTGGATGGCGATCACGGGGGAGCCTGGCGGCGATCCCATGAAAGTGGGGGTGGCGCTCGCCGATGTGGTGGCGGGCAAGGACGCCGCGATCGCGATTCTGGGCGCGCTGCTGGCCCGGGAGCGCGCGGGCACCGGTCGCCGGCTCTCGATTTCTCTGGCCGCGAGTGCCACCGCCGCGCTGGTCAACGTGGCGCAGAATGCGCTGGTGTCCGGCGAAGAGCAGCGGCGATGGGGAAACGCGCACCCGAACCTCGTTCCCTACCAACTCTTCCGAGCCGCCGATCGTGGGGTGGTGGTCGCGGTGGGGAGCGACGCGCAGTGGGTGGCATGCGTGCGGGCGCTCGAGCTCGAGGAGCTGGCCGGTGGCGCGGACCTGGCCACGAACGCCGGCCGGGTGGCCGCGCGCGAGCGGGTGACACGAGCCATCTCGTCGCGGATCGCCGAGCGTCCCGCGGCGCACTGGCGGCGGGTACTCGCGGAGGCAGGGGTACCCAGCGGCGTCGTGCGGCCGGTGCTGGAAGTGCTGGCCGAGACGGCCGCGGCCTCGCCGCTCACGGGCCTGCCCTCGAGCGTCGGTGGGGTGGTTCGGCGCCCGCCACCGCTGCTGGATGAGCACGGGGCCCGAGTACGCGCCGAAGGGTGGGGGGCGTTCGCCTGATCCGCCCCGCCCTCCGTTACTTCCCGATCCACCATTTCGTCTTTGAGGCGTGACACCCGTGGTGGAAGGCGGGATGGGTGGCGCTCCCTGTTCCAACGGGGGAAAGTGCATTACTCTATCGTCGTGAAGACGACGGAATCCACCGCCTCAGTCGTTGATCAGGACGGGTCTGATCAACTGATCATCCAGCAGGTGCTCGCGGGGCAACGCGATGCCTTCCGGCTGTTGATCACGCGCTACAGTGACCCGCTGTACCGGCACGCCCTGTGCATGACGGGGAGCCCGGATGTCGCGGAAGACATCCTCCAGCTTTCCTTCATCAAGGCGTACCAGCACCTGTCCGAGGTACGTGGGCGATTTGACGCCTGGGTGTTTCGGATCGTCGCAAATGGCTGCAAGGATTGGCTGAAGAATATTCGGCGGTCGCATCTGAGCTATGAGGAGGATGACCAGCCCTCGCAGCATGCGACTCCGGACGAGGAACTGGACCGGACGGAACTGCGATCGGATCTCGATCGTGCGCTGACGTCGCTGCCCGCCTCGTTGCGAGAAGCGTTCGTCATGAAGCACGTGGAAGGGCGTTCGTACGAAGAGATGGCGGATCTACTGGGCACAACGGTTGGAGCGTTGAAGATGCGCGTGCACCGCGCGCGCGAGGCGCTCCAAGCACTACTCGAGGAGAAGTACGCCTGACATGTACGACGACCTGAGTTCCGACGCGGGGCTCTCGCGCGACGTCCAGAAGCGTCCTGCCGAGGATGCGCCGGCGCGCCCGCTAATAGATCGCGAAGTGCCGTTGGGTTCGCAGGCGGATCGTCCCCTCGCCGCACCCGTACACGCGTGGTTGGATGGGGAGCTGCCGGAGGCTGCCGTGCGCAAAAGTGACGCTGCAAAAGACGTGGAATTCTGGCGGGGCTTGGATGTCGAGATGGCGCGGGTTCGCCGAATGCGTACCCCACAGCACGTGGAGGCGCAGATCATGGCCTCGCTGCCCACACACGCACCGGCGGGAACGATCACGCCCTGGTACCGGCGCGAGTTCGTGGTCACCCCAGGCACCGCCCTGCTCGTGGGCGTCGCCCTGGTCGCGGCCGCATCCATCGTCACCGCATTGCTTGTGCGCTGAAGCTCGCTTCAGCGTCCGATTCAGGCGGCCAGGTTCCTTCGCGATCCTGGTCGCCTTTTTCGTTCCACCCGGTTCGTACGGAGGCTCCGATGACAGAAGCCGCGCGCATTGCGGACCAGATCCGACGCGCCGCCCATGGCGATGCCTGGCATGGCCCATCGCTGGGCGAGGCGCTCGACGGCGTGTCGGCCGCTGACGCCGCCGCCCACCCGATCCCGGGTGCCCACAGCATCTGGGAGCTCGTAGGTCACATCCAGACCTGGACACGAACCACGCAGCGACGATTCGAAGGCGACCACGCCGAGCCCACGCCAGCCGAGAACTTTCCGCCGGTGCGAAGCGCGGATCCCGCGGCCTGGGCCGCGGCCTGCACGTCGGCGCTGGCGGCACACGACGCGCTCGCGCAGGCGGTACTTCGCAATCCCGGCCGATCGCTCGACGAGATGGTACATGGCCATCCGTACTCGGCCTACGTCATGCTCCACGGCGCGGTCCAGCACACGCTGTACCACGCCGGCCAGATTGCGGTGCTCAAGCACGCTCTCGCCGCGCGTCCCTCGTGAACGGCGCGCGATATCTCGCGCTCGGCGACTCATACACCATCGGCGAGGGGGTCGCCGCGGCCGAACGGTGGCCGGTCCGACTCGCCGCCGGCCTGCGCGGCCTCGGCTTCCCGGTTGCGGATCCACAGATCCTCGCCCGATCGGGGTGGACGTGCGAGGAACTGGCGGCGGGCATCGCCGCCGCCGCACCGCGGGGGCCGTACCCGCTGGTGTCGCTGCTCATCGGCGTGAACGACCACTTCCGCGGCGCGACGCCCGACCAGTTCGCCCCGTGTTTCGGACGGCTGCTCCGGCAGGCGGCGGGGTTCGCTGGTGGGCGTACCGGGCGGGTGGTGGTCCTCTCGATTCCCGACTGGGGGGTGTCACCGTTTGCCGACGGGCGCGACCGGGCGGCGATCGCCGCCGGCATCGACGCGTTCAACGGGGTGGTCCGGTCGGCGACGGCAGGGGCGGGCGCCCGCTACGTGGATATCACCGGCCGTTCGCGCACGGCCACCGATCCGGCCGGGTTCGTGGCCGACGGCCTCCATCCGTCAGGTGCGACGTACGCCGAGTGGGCGGCCCTGGCGCTCGACGCCGCAACCGCGGCCCTGCGGGTCTAGTCTCCGGCTACAGATCGCGCCGCATGAACACCTGGTCCACGCCGGCGCGGAAATAGTCGGGAATGCGCGCTTCCTGCGCGAAGCCTTCCTCGCGCAGTCGCCGCAGGGCTTCGCGGAACGGGATGTCGTCCGGCCACTCGGCGATGGCGAACCTCGCCCCCATCGCGCGTAGTACGTCACAGGCGCGGGCCACGAGGCGCGGGTCGTCGCCGAGCAGCAGGTGGATGCGACCGGCGCCGCGCGCCCCCGCCACCATGCCCACCAGCGCCAGCGACGTGACCGCGCCCTCGTGCTCCGTCCAGACGGCGCACGATTCGTCCGAGTTCTGCTGCTCGGCCAGGTCGAGCAACTCGAGGGCGCGCGCCAGATACGGCGTTCCACCGAGGGTCGACTCGATCAGGTCGCGGGCACGTGTCGGCATGCCGTCAGATGTGCAGGGCGCGGCCGAGCGTGGCCAACGCCGCTTCCTTGGTGGCTTCCGAGAGCGTCGGGTGCGCATGCACCGTCATGCCGATGTCCTCGCTCGACGCCCGGTACTCGAACCCCAGTACCACTTCAGCCACCAGTTCCGATGCGTTGGCGCCGATGATGTGGCAGCCGAGCAGTTCGTCGGTGCGCGCGTCGGCCACGAACTTGACGAAGCCGGTGGTCTCGCCCATGGAACGGGCGCGTCCGTTGGCTGAGTACGGGAACCGTCCCGTGCGATACTCGCGGCCCGATTCCTTCACTTCGCGCTCGGTGAGCCCGACCGAGGCAATCTCCGGCCACGTGTAGACGACCGACGGAATCGACCGGTAGTGCATGTGCGCCGGGTGGCCGGCGATCACTTCGGCGGCCACCACCCCTTCCTCCTCTGCCTTGTGGGCCAGGAGTTTGCCCCCGACGCAATCGCCGATGGCGAAGACGTTGGGCAGGTTGGTGCGCATCTGGTCGTCCACGACGATCTCGCCGCGCCGGCCCACGGCCAGGCCGAGCGCCGGGGCATCGATGCCGGTGAGCACTGGGCGCCGGCCCACGGACACGAGCACGTAGTCGGCTTCGAGCCGCTCCGACGCGCCGTCCTTCTCGATGTCCACGAACACGTGATCGCCCTCGCGGCCCCCGCCCACGACCCTGGTGCCGGTGCGGAGTTCGAGACCCTGCTTCCGGAAGGTGCGGTCGGCCTCCCTGATCACGTCGTCGTCCATACCGGGCAGGATGGTGGGGAAGAGCTCGACGACGGTGACCTTCGCGCCCAGCCTCCGCCACACCGATCCGAGCTCCAGCCCGATGACCCCGCCGCCGATGACGATGAGATGCCGTGGAACCTGCGGGATCCGGAGTGCCCCCACGTTGGAGAGCACGCGTTCCTCGTCGAACGGGAGGAAGGGCAGCTCGATGGGGGCCGAGCCGGTGGCGATGATGACGTGTCCACCCTGCCATTCCGTCTCGGAGCCGTCGGCGCCGGTAACGGTGACCACGGTGCCGGCCCGGAGCCTGGCGCGGCCCTTGGCCCAGGTCACCTTGTTCTTCCGGAAGAGGAACTCGATGCCCTTGGTGTTCTGCGCGACGACGTCGTCCTTGCGCTTCAGCATGCGCGCCAGGTCGAGCAGTACGTCGCCGAACACGAGCCCGTGCTCGGCGGCGTGGGTGCGCGCGAACTCGAAGTGTTCGCTGGACGAGAGCAGCGCCTTGGACGGGATGCAGCCGACGTTGACGCACGTGCCGCCGAGCGTCTTGTCCATCTCGACGCACACCGTGGAACGCCCGAGCTGGGCGGCGCGCAGGGCGGCCACGTATCCGCCGGGTCCGCCGCCGATCACGACGACGTCGGCTCGATTCTGTGTCTGATCAGGCATGGCGTTGGGTGGGGCGAGCGCGGTCGCGACGGATCCCTACTCGACCAGCATCGCCCCCGGTTCTTCCATCAGTTCCTTGATGCGCACCAGGAACAGCACGGCCTGCTGGCCGTCCACGATGCGGTGGTCGTACGAGAGCGCGATGTACATCATCGGGCGCACGACGACCTGGCCGTCAATCGCGACCGGGCGGTCCTGGATCTTGTGCAGGCCGAGGATCCCGACCTGCGGATAGTTGAGAATGGGCGTCGAGACGAGCGACCCGAACACACCGCCGTTGGTGATGGTGAACGTGCCACCGGTCAGGTCGTCCATCGTGAGCTTCGCGTTGCGGGCCCGGTCGGCCACGGCATTCATGCTGCGCGCGATGTCGAGGAGTCCCAGGCGGTCGGCGTCCTTGATGTTCGGCACCACGAGCCCCGCGTCCGAGGCCACCGCGATGCCCATGTTGACGTAGTGCTTGTAGATGATCTCGTCGCCGTCGATTTGCGCGTTGACCGTCGGGAACGCCTTGAGGGACTGGCACGCGGCCTTCACGAAGAAGGGCATGAACGAGAGCTTGACGCCGTGCTCCTTCTCCACGCGGTCGCGGAGGCGTGCGCGCAGCGACACGACGCCCGTCATGTCGATCTCGTTGAACGTGGTAAGATGCGCCGTGGCGTGCTGCGACTGCAGCAGGTTCTCGGCAATCCGCTTGCGCCGGGTGGTCATCTTCTCACGCGACTCGCGCTGATCGTGCGGCATCTCGGCGGGACGGGACGCGGCGGCCGCGGCGGGCACGGGGCGCGGAGCCGCGGAGCGGGCCGGCGCCGCGGGTGGTGCGCTCAGTGCCTCGACCACGTCGGGCTTGCTCACCACGCCGCCCATTCCGGTACCGGGCACGGTGGAGAGGTCGATGCCCGACTCCGCCGCCAACCGCTGTGCCGCCGGCGATACGCGGCGGCGCTCGTCACCGGTGACCGCGGTGGGCGCGGCCGCGGCGGGTGAGGGCACCGGGGCCGCCTTGGGGCCCGGCGCGGGCGTCGCCGGCTTGGCGGTCGCTGGTTCGGCCGACTCGTCCAGCTGCGCGAGTTCGTCGTCCACGTGCACGGTGTCGCCTTCGGCGTGCAGGTGCTTAGTGAGCACGCCGCCGGCGAGCGACGGCACCTCGACGGTGATCTTGTCCGTCTCGAGTTCGACGATCGTTTCGCCCGGCGCAACCGGATCACCCTCGGCTTTCAGCCAGCGGGACACGATCGCTTCGGTGATCGACTCCCCGAGCGGGGGGACCTTGATGGACGTCATCGGATTCCGTGTCGGTTCGCGGTGGCCGCTGCGGCGCATGGGCCGGGCGCACGGTGCATATTTCCAGCAGCCGGAAGCGCGGCGGCAGTGCCTGCGGCCGCAAGCGTGTGGAATATAACCGTAGAGGGAGCAGTGCGAGCACTCACGATCGCCGCTCACGGCGGGCTCGACCAGCTGGAGATTCGCGACGACCTTCCCGAACCGGCCCTTCGGTCGGGCACCGACGTGCGGGTGCGAGTGAAGGCCGTGGCGTTGAATCACCTGGACCTGTTCGTGCTGGCCGGACTGCCCGGCGTGCCGCTCGTGCCGCCGTGGGTGGTGGCTGCCGACGCCGTGGGAGTGGTCGACCTCGTGGGCCCTGACGTCACCGGGGTGCGCCAGGGAGACACGGTGGTGGTCAATCCGGGCATCAGCGACCGGACGTGCGCGTACTGCCGGGAAGGCGAGCACTCGCTGTGCGTGAAGTTCGGGATCCTCGGCGAGCACCATCCGGGCACGGCGGCCGAATACGCGGTGGTGCCCGGCTTCAACGTGCGTCCGATTCCGGCCGACACACCGGTGCCCGAGGCGGCGGCGTTCGGGCTGGCGACCATCACCGCGTGGCGGATGCTGGTGACGCGCGCGCAACTCCGGGCAGACGAGCGCGTGCTGATCTGGGGCATCGGGGGCGGCGTGGCCACGGCCGCGCTCCAGATCTGCAAGCTGCTGGGCGCCGAAGTCTGGGTCACGTCGGGGAGCGACGAGAAGCTGGAGAAAGCGCGTGCGCTGGGCGCGGACCATACGCTCAATCATCGCACGCAGGACGTGGCGCGTGAGATCCGCGCCGCGACCGGGAAGGCCGGCGTGGACGTGGTGGTGGACAACGTGGGGATGGCGACGTGGAAGCAGTCGCTCGCCGCACTGGGCAAGCGCGGGCGGCTCGTCACCTGCGGCGCGACCACCGGGCCGATGGTGGAGACCGACGTGCGGCGGCTGTTCTGGAACCAGTATTCGATTCTCGGATCGACGATGGGGAACGACGCGGAGTTCACGGCGATCGTCGAGCATCTGCGCGCCGGCCGGCTGCTGCCCCCGGTGGACCGGGTGTACGCGCTGGACGACGGACGGGAGGCGTACGCGCGGCTGCAGGAGGGAGAACAGTTCGGGAAGATCGTGCTGGAGGTGACGCGTGAAGGGTGAACGGTGAACGGGTGACGGAGCATGCGCAGTTCGAACCGGACGAGGAGCGGGCGGTGCGCGCGGCGTACGCGGGGGGCGGTGCCGTGCACTGTCCGCGCGACGGCGCGGTGATGACCGTGCGTGAGATCGGCGGTGGGTCGTTCGGACTCGGGTATGCCAGGCGCCGCGAGTGGTTGCTCTGCCCGGAGTGCCGGCGGAGCGTGATCTTCGATCGCAAGCGCGGGACACGAACGTAGTCGGAGGGCGGGGACGGCCGGGCGGGAACGGGCGTTTTCGAGCGCCGGTTCCGCGCGAAAGTTCAGCGGCGTTCAGCGCCCGGCGGAACCGCCCGGTCCCATGTCTACAAGTTGCTTTGACGCAAAGACTTACAGGTAGTCCGCTCGGTTGATTTCCGCCCCCGAAACGGGTATGTTTCACGGTCTGTCCAACCCCACATTTCTGCCTTTCCCCCGACCGCCAACATGACCGCTCCGAACAACCGCGAACGGATCCTGCCGCGCCTGATCGACGACGAGATCAAGGAGTCGTTCCTCAACTACTCCATGAGCGTTATCGTATCGCGGGCACTGCCCGACGTGCGCGACGGCCTCAAGCCGGTACACCGCCGGGTGTTGTACGCGATGAACGAGTTGGGGCTGGTGCCGGGCCGTCCGTACAAGAAGTCGGCGACGGTGGTGGGCGACGTGCTCGGCAAGTACCACCCGCACGGCGACTCCAGCGTGTACGACGCGTTGGTGCGCATGGTGCAGACCTTCTCGCTGCGCAATCCGCTCATCGACGGGCAGGGGAACTTCGGTTCGGTGGAGGGCGACCCGGCGGCCGCCTACCGGTACACCGAAGCGCGGCTGACGCCGATCGCCATGGAGATGCTGGCCGACATCGACAAGAACACCGTCGATTACGTGCCGAACTTCGACGACCGGCTACAGGAACCGGCGGTGCTGCCGTCGGGGTTCCCGAACCTCGTGGTGAACGGATCGTCGGGTATCGCGGTCGGCATGGCGACGAACATTCCACCGCACAACCTGCGCGAGGTGGTGGCGGCGCTCCTGCACCTGATCGACCACCCGGACGCCACGACGGCCGATATCCGGAAACTGATCAAGGGGCCGGACTTCCCGACGGCGGGCTTCGTCTACGGCCGCCAGGGCATCAAGGACTACCAGGAGACCGGACGCGGGCGGATCGTGATGCGCGCGCGCGCCGTGATCGAGGAGAAGGAGTCGTCGAACAAGGCGCAGATCGTGGTCACCGAGATTCCCTATCAGGTGAACAGCGCCAAGCTGCTCGAGGACATCGCCCACCTGGTGCGGGACAAGAAGCTCGAGGGCATCAGCGACCTGCGGAACGAGTCGGACCGCGAGGGCCTGCGCATCGTCGTCGAGCTCAAGCGCGATGCCATTCCGCGGGTGGTGCTCAACCAGCTGTACAAGCACACGCAGATGCAGTCCACGTTCGGTGTGATCATGCTGGCCCTGGTGCCCGACGCGGCCACGGGACGGCTGGTGCCCACGATCATGCCGCTCAAGGAAGTGCTCGAGCACTACATCGCGCATCGGCACGAGGTCATCGTCCGGCGGGCGCAGTTCGAACTCGACAAGGCGCAGGACCGGGAACACATCCTCGAAGGGCTGAAGATCGCGGTCGACAACATCGACGAGGTGATCAAGGTCATCCGGGCGGCGGCGGACACGCCGGCGGCCAGCGCCGAACTGCAGGCGCGGTTCAAGCTTTCCGAGCGGCAGGCCGAGGCGATCCTCAACATGCGGCTGGCCAAGCTCACCGGGCTCGAGATCGAGAAGCTGGAGGAAGAACTCAGGGAAGTGCAGGCGCTCATCAAGGAGCTGCGGTCGCTGCTCGACTCCAAACCCAAGCGCATGGCGCTGATGAAGGAGGAACTCACGCACGTGGCCGACAAGTTCGGCGACGCGCGGCGCACCGAGATCACCAGCGACGAGGGCGAGTTCACGGTCGAGGACCTGATCGCCGAAGAGGACATGGTGGTCACGATCTCGCACTCCGGCTACATCAAGCGCACGGCAGTCTCCACCTACCGGCGCCAGCGCCGCGGAGGCAAGGGGGGCACGGGATCGGGGCTCAAGGACGAGGATTTCGTCGAGCACCTGTTCATCGCGTCCACGCACGACGCGCTGCTCTTCTTCACCGACGACGGCCGGGTGTTCTGGCTCAAGGTGCACGAACTGCCACAGGCGGGCCGCGCGGCGAAGGGCAAGCCGGTGGTCAACCTCATCAATGTCTCGCCGGAAACACGCATCCAGGCGACCCTGGCCGTGCGCGACTACCCGGAAGACAAGTTCCTTCTGTTCTCCACGCGGCGCGGCACCGTCAAGAAGACGGCGCTCTCCCAGTACGCCAACCAGCGCTCCACGGGGCTCAAGGCGATCAAGGTCGAGCCCGGCGACGAGTTGATCGACGTGCAGGTGACCGATGGGCACAACGACATCGTGCTCGCCACGCGGCACGGCCTCTCGATTCGGTTCCACGAGAGCGACGTCCGGCCGATGGGGCGCGACACCACGGGCGTGAAGGGCATCGAGTTGAGCGGCGACGACGTCGTGGTGGGCATGGTCGTCGTGAAGCGCGAGGCCAACCTGCTCGTGGTCACCGAGCGCGGCATGGGCAAGTGCTCGCCGATCGACGAGTACCGGGTGCAGAAGCGCGGCGGCAAGGGGATCATCACCGTGCACCGCACGGAGAAAACCGGCAATGCCGTGAGCATCAAGGAAGTGCTGCCCGACGACGAGCTGATGTTGATCACCAAGCAGGGGATCATCATCCGCATGCCGGTCAAGGGTATCCGCGTGGCCGGACGGAACACGCAGGGCGTGCGCCTGGTGGACCTCGACGGCGGCGACTTCGTGCGCGACGTGGCCCGCGTGGTCCCCGACGAAGCAGACGAGGGCGCCGTGGACGAGGGCGAGGGCGAAGGGGAGCCGGTGGGCGCGGAGGACGTGTAAGCTGGATCGCGAAGCGTGAAAGGTGAGCGGGCCGAGCGTTCACCTTTCACCCTTCGCCGTCCTCACCCACGCCACATCTTCGGCAGCTCCGTCACCAGCGTATAGAGCCCCATCCCCGCCATCGCGGCGGCCACCAGGGCTCCAGCAATGGTGAGCCCGCGCGGATGCCGGTACCCGTCGGGCATCAGGGTACGCCGGTGGGCCGCCAGCAGCACCACGACCAGTCCGACCGGCAGCACCAGGGCGTTCAGCGCGCCCACCGCGATCAGCGTCTTCACCGGCCGGCCGACGAGCAGGAAGACGATCGTGCTCAACCCGATGAAGCCGATCACGAGCCGCGTCCAGAATCGATCGGCCCACGGACTCAGGGAGCGGAGAAAGCTCACCGACGTGTACGCCGCTCCCACCACGGACGTGATGGCGGCCGCCCACATCACGATCCCGAACAGGCGATAACCGATCTGGCCGATGGCCAGACGGAACACCGAGGCCGGCGGGTTGGCGGGGTCGAGCATCAGGCCGCGTGAGACGACGCCCAGTACGGCGAGGAACAGCAGCACGCGCATCAGCGACGCCACGCCGATGGCCAGCCCCGCCGTGCGGGTGACCTCCGATTGAGCGTCGAGGCCGGAAATGCCGGCATCGAGCAGGCGGTGCGCGCCCGCGAAGGTGATGTAGCCGCCGACGGTGCCCCCGATCAGGGTCACGATCGTGAGCACGCTCCAGTCGGTGGGGGCCACGGTGCCGACGATCGCCCCCGCCAGGGGTGGGTGGGCCGTGATCGCCACGTACAGCGTGAGCGCCACCATCACGAAGCCCATCAGTTGCGCGAACCGATCCATGGCCCGGCCAGCGTCGGGCACCAGGAAGATCGCGATGCTCACCACGGCGCTGACCGCGGCGCCGGTCTTCACCGGCACGTCCAGCATGGCGTTCAGCCCCAGCCCCGTGCCGGCGATGTTGCCGATGTTGAACGCCAAGCCGCCCGCCGCCACGAGTACGGTGAGCAGCCACCCGAGGCCCGGCAGCACGGCATTGCCCAGATCCTGCGCTCGGCGCCCACTCACCGCGATCACCCGCCAGACGTTGAACTGCGCCACGAGATCCACGACCACCGACACGAGAATCGCGAAGCCGAAGCTGGCGCCCAATTCCGCGGTGAACACCGACGTCTGCGTGAGGAACCCGGGGCCGACGGCCGAGGTCGCCATCAGGAAGGCGGCGCCGAGGAAGACCGAGCGCAGGGAAGGGGAGGGGGAGGCGGACGCAGGGGATGGCGAACGTGAGGGCACGGGCGTGGAGAGGCGGGAAGCGGTTGGCGCCGCAACCGGGCGCGGATGAAGTCCGGCAGGGTGCGGCGGACGGCGGCGTCGGCCACGGCAACATGGGGACTGCGCGGGCGATTCGACAGGGGATTCTTCTTTACCCGGAGCCCCCGGCGCGGTAGCTTTGCGCGACCAACGCCTTCCACGCATGACATCGGTGCCCCGCACTCCTCCCCCCATTCGACGGAATACCAGTTCCCTCGAAGTCCTCCGTGACTCGGTCGAGAATCGCACCGAGCTGGGTGACGCGTTGCGGCACGCCCAGGCCGATGCACAACGCGAGGCGATTCTGTGGCAGCGGTGGCTGCGCTATCTGGCGGTGCTGGTGGCGCTGTTGGTGGCCCTGCTCTTCGGCAGCGCTCCGCGAGACGTCTCGCTCCTCCCCACGCTCGTAATTTCCGGCGCCTACATCGCCACGGTGATGCTCACCTCGTGGTGGGTGCAGCGATCCCAGCGCGGCGTGTTGCACCCGATGCTGCCCGGTCTGCTCGTGACGGCCGACATTCTGGCCCTGACCGGATTCTTCTACCTGACGACGTACGGGCAGGCGCACCATCGCATGCTGTTGATCGGACTGCTCGGCGTGCAGCTCTCGGTGTTCTATTTCGGGTGGTGGCTCGGGGCCTACGCGACCCTGCTGACCGCGGTCGCGTACGGCGTCGTGGAACTGGCCGCGCCGGCGATCATCCCCGGCCCGAAGCCTTCGCCGCCCGAGGTGGTTCTGACGATCACCGTGTTCGTGCTCGTCAGCGCGATGGTCGTCTTCGTGTTCGGCAGCTTTCGCAATCGGATGAACGAATTGCGGCTGTTCTGCCGGCTGGTGGAGGAGGGGGAGCTCACGGCCCAGCTGTCCGCCACCAAGGCGACACACCCGGACGACCTCACGCTGCTGGCCCGGAGCTTCGAGAAGATGCGCGATCGGTTCGCGGAGCAGATCGACACCGACGCGCTCACCGGCTGCATGAACCGGCGTGCCCTCGAGAACCGCCTGCGGAGCGACTGGCGGCTCGCCAAACGGCGCGGGTCGCAGGTGGCGGTGGTCGCCATCGATCTGGACCACTTCAAGGCGATCAACGATTCCCGCGGCCATCCGGTGGGCGATCTCGTGCTGCAGCAATTGGTGGCCATCATGAAGAGCACGGCGCGCGACACCGATGCGGTAGCGCGCCTGGGCGGCGACGAATTCGTGATCGTGCTTCCCGACACCGGGTGGGAAGGCGCGGTGGCGTTCGCCGAGCGCCTGCGCCGGCGGGTGGAGGACTTCGGGTTCGGGGCCGAGGCGTCGCCGCTCGCGGCCACGGTCTCCGTCGGTGTAGCGCTGGCGCGGGGAACGGACCCGATCTCCCCCGATGTGCTGCTGCACGAAGCCGACCGATCGCTGTACAAGGCCAAGACGGGCGGCCGGAACCGCGTCTACTCCTGATGAGCGTTCCGCAGGGCAACCCGGCGCGCCCACTGGTGACGCTCGACGATCTGCGCCGGGCCGCCGAGGTGCTGGCGCCGGTGGCGGTGCGCACTCCCCTGCTGCCGTTCGATGCGCTGGCCGAGGCGACGGGCGCCGAGATCTGGCTGAAGCCGGAGATGCTGCAGCGAGGGGGCGCGTTCAAGTTTCGCGGGGCCTACAACTACTTGTCCAACATGGTACCGGCGGTGCGGGCCCGCGGGGTCATCGCACCGTCGTCGGGCAACCACGCCCAGGCGGTCGCGCTGGCGGCGCGCATGTTCGGGGTCCCGGCGACGGTGGTGATGCCCACGACGGTGACGGCACCCAAGCGCGCGGGCGCCGAGCGCCTCGGAGCGCGCATCGAACTCGCGGGTACGACCACCGCGCACCGGATGGATCGAGCGCTCGAAATCGCGCGGGCCGAGGGGTCGACGGTGGTGCCGCCGTACGACGACCCGACCATCATCGCCGGCCAGGGCACCGTGGGACTCGAGATCACGGAGGCGCTGCCGGGGGTGACGACCGTGCTGGTGCCGGTGGGTGGCGGCGGGCTGAGCGCCGGCGTGGCGGCGGCCGTGAAGTTGACCGCTCCCGGCGTCCGCGTGATCGGCGTCGAACCGGCCGGCGCGCCGAAACTGACGCGGGCGCGCGCGGCGGGCGCCCCCGTGCGGCTTGAGCAAACGGCGAGCCTGGCCGACGGTCTCCTCGCCGTGGAGATCGGCCATCTGCCCTTTGCCCATCACCAGCGCTATGTGGACGAGGTGGTGCTGGTGGACGACGCTGCGCTTCGCGACGCGATGCGGCTGTTGCTCGAACGGGCCAAGCTGGTGGCCGAACCGAGCGGGGCGATCACGGTGGCAGCGTTGATGTCGGGCGCGGTGCGCGTGACGGGGTCCGCCGTGGCCGTACTGAGCGGCGGCAACGTGGACTGGCCGGGGTTGCAGGCCCTGCTGTCGGACTCGTGACCGGGCGCATGACGCGCGGCGATTTGACGTTGCGCACCGGACGCCGCACCTTCGGCCCATGAAACGCTGTCCTGCCTGTCGCCGAGAATACGCCGACGATGCAAAGTTCTGCACACGGGACGGTACCCGGTTGTCGGGAGAGCCGTACGCCACGACGGACGGCCGCCGCACGGCGGCGCGGACGCAGCCGGCCGCGGGTTCCGCCGCTGGCGGTGGCAAGGGGGGCGGGGGCGGTCAAATCGTCGGCAGGGTGCTCGACGGCCGATACCGGATCGAGCGCAAGGTGGGAGAAGGCGGCATGTCTTTCGTCTATCTCGCCACCGATGTCGTGTCGCAGGAAGCGTGCGCGATCAAGGTGCTCTCGGGCACGATGTCCAACGACACGAACGCCATGGCCCGTCTCAAGCGCGAGGCCAGTCTCGGGATGCGGCTCGCCCATCCGAACGTGTGCCACATCATCCGGATGGGCGAGACCAGCGAAGGCCTGGCGTACGTGGTCATGCCGTTCGTGGAGGGCGAGATTCTGTCGGAGCGCAACCAGCGAATGGGGCATCTGCGGCTCGAGGAGCTGGTGCCGCTGGTGCGCGACATCGCCGCGGGACTGCATGTGGCGCACGAGCTCAAGATCATCCACCGCGATCTGAAACCCGAGAACATCATGATCTGCCGCGGATTGGGCGGCACCGAATACGCCGTGGTGATGGATTTCGGGTTGGCCAAGGAGCGCCGGGCGGGGGCCGAATTGCAGAAACTGACGGCGACGGGGATCATCATGGGTACGCCGGAGTTCATGAGCCCGGAACAGCTGCGGGGCAGGCCGCTCGATCCGCGAACGGACATCTATTCGTTGTCGCTGGTAATCTACGAGACGCTCACGGGCCGTCTGCCCTTCCAGGGGCGCACCCAGCAGGAGATGATGGTCGCGCGGCTGCGCGGCGATCCCGTTCCGCTGCGGCGGATACATCCGGACATGACCTTTCCAGAGGCGGTGGAGCAAGTGCTCATCAAGGCGCTCGCACGCAATCCCGACGACCGATACCAGACCGCGCTCGAATTCGCGGACGCATTCACCCGGGCTGCCGGCGATGCCGGGTCGACCGGCAACGAGCCGGTGGGCCGGAGGGCCGGCCGATGACACCGAAGCTCGTGCGGATGGCGGCGATGGCATTGCTGCTTCTGGTGCCGCGCGTCGGCGCCCAGGTGGTATCGCCCGATTCGGCGCTCGACGTCCTGCACTACCGGTTCGCGATCACCCTGCCCGACAGCGGCAAGCACGTGAGCGGCATTGCGACGCTGATCGTGGCGCGACGCAGCCCGGCCGACACGCTGGCGCTGAATCTGGTGGGTCTGCGGGTGGACAGCGTGCGCGTGAACGGCCGGCCCTCGATCGGCCGCCGCACCGCCGACCGCCTGTTCGTGCCGCTCGGGCCCGGCATGCACGATACGCTGCGGGTGGACGTCGCCTACGACGGCGTCCCCGACGATGGGCTGATCATCCGACGCGACAGCGCGGGGCGGTGGACGTACTTCGGCGACAACTGGCCGAACCGCGCGCGGCACTGGCTGCCCACGGTGGACCACCCGAGCGACAAGGCGACGGTGTCGTGGTGGGTGAGCGCGCCGGCATCGGAGACGGTGATCGGCAACGGCACACGCACCGGGCAGTCGGTGGTGCGCCCACTCCGTCCCGGGGGCGTGCCGCGGCGGGTCACGGAGTGGAACGAGATTCGCCCCATCTCGACCTACCTGATGGTGATCGCGGCGGCTCCGCTGGTCGAGACGCCGCTCGGTGAAACGGCGTGCGGCTACGGCAGCGTGTCCCGCTGCGTGCCGCAGATGGTGTACACGGCGCCCGGGCAGGCGAATTACATGCCGGGTCCGTTCAGCGCGGCCCCGGGCATCGTCACCTATTTCTCGCAGCTGATCGCGCCCTTCCCATTCGAGCGGCTCGCCCACGTACAGTCGTCCACGCGGTTCGGCGGCATGGAGAACGCCACCGAGATCTTCTATTCGGACGAGGCGTTCCGCCGGCACACGATGAACGACGGGCTGATCTCGCACGAGACGGCGCACCAGTGGTTCGGGGATGCCGTCACCGAGCGCGACTGGCCGGAACTCTGGCTCTCCGAGGGGTTCGCCACCTACTTCTCGGCACTGTGGGCCCAGCACGCCCACGGCGACAGCGTGTTCCGCGAGACGATGCGCGACATCCGGGCGCGCGTGCTTCGCGACGAGCGCGTGGCAACGCGGCCGGTGATCGACACCACCGAAACGAACCTCATGGCGCTGCTCGACGCCAACAGCTACCAGAAGGGCGGCTTCGTGCTGCACATGTTGCGGCGCGAGTTGGGCGACAGCGACTTCTTCCGCGGATTACGGATCTACTTTCACGCGCACGAGTTCGGCAATGCGACATCGGCGGATCTGCGCGACGCGTTGGAGCAGAGTTCCGGACGGCCGCTGCACTGGTTCTTCGACCAGTGGCTGCGGCGCCCGGGGTATCCGGAACTCACGGTGAACTGGTCGTACGACGCCTCGGCCTATGCCGTGCGCGTGACGATCACGCAGGGCAATCGGTTCGGGTATTTCCGGATGCCGCTGACCCTGGAGTTGCGGGACGCGCAGGGGCAGACGCAGGTGGCGACGATCGACCTCGACGCCACGGCCGAAACGACGACCACCATCCCGCTCCGGCTCCTGTCGACGCCCACGGCACTGGTGGCGGATCCCGACGTGTCGCTGCTGGCCCGCATCCAGGTGAAGTAGCGGGTGTTGGTAATCAGCGGCCGATGCGCCGGGCCTCCACCATCAGGCAGCGATCCTGCACGACATCGATGCCCTCACGTGCCAGGCGCTCGGCGGCTTGGTCGTTGCGAATGCCGAGTTGGAACCACACGGCCCGGGGGCGCTTGGCGATGATGTCGTCCACGTGCTGCGGAATGTCCTTGGGGCGGCGGAACACGTCCACGAGGTCCACCGGTCCCGGAATCGCCGCCAGCGTGCGGTACACCGGCTGTCCCAGGATCTGGGTCACTTCGGGATAATAGACCGGCACGGGCACGATCTCGAAGCCCGACCGCTGCAGGGCCTCGGGAATGAGGTAGGCCGACTGCCCGGATTCCGCGGTCTTGATGCCGAGCACGGCGATGCGGCGTGACTGCTCGATGATCCGCCGGAGCCCGGCATCGTCATCGACGAGGTGCGTCTGCCAGTTGGCGAGAGTCTGCGTCATGATACGGTCCAGAAAAGAGACGTATGCGGTCCCCATTCCCCCGGGGAAACGCCTGACACCGCCCCTTCCGGGCGGTTAGCTTTGAATGATACAACAGTTCCGTGCATCGAACCGTGGAGGCACATCCGAATGAAAATGCTCGTGCTGGGCGCGGGGCTTCAGGGCTCCGCCTGCGCGTACGACTTGCTGAAGGACCCCGACGTGAGTGAGGTGCGCATCGCCGATCTGCACGTCGACCCCCTGCCGGAGTTCCTGGCCAAGGCGCCGGGAGCGGACAGGAAACTCAAGCCTCTGCAACTCGACGTGCGGGATCGGGCGGCGGTGCTGGCGGCGATGAAGGGATGCGACGCGGCGATGAGCGCCATTCCCTACTACTTCAACTTCGAAATGGCCGAGTGCGCCGTTGAAGCGGGGGTCCACTTCGCCGATCTGGGCGGGAACACGGAGATCGTGTTCAAGCAGAAGACGTTGGACGCCGAGGCCACCAAGAAGAAGATCTCCGTGATGCCCGACTGCGGACTGGCGCCGGGCATGGTGAACATCCTGGCCGAACTGGGCATCCGGCAGCTCGACAGCGTGGATGCGGTGAAGATTTACGTAGGCGGGCTGCCGCAGCATCCGCAGGCACCGCTCAACTACCAGATCGTGTATTCGCTGGAGGGCGTTCTCGACTACTACACGACGCTGTCATGGGTATTGCGGCATGGGAAGCGGACGCAGGTGAAGGCGCTGTCCGAGCTCGAGGCGATCGACTTCCCGAGCCCCATCGGAACGCTCGAAGCCTTCCACACGGCGGGCGGGCTGTCGACCATGGCGTCGCGCTACGAGGGCAAGGTGCCGACGATGGAGTACAAGACCCTCCGGTACCAGGGACACGCCAAGATCATGGAGGCGATTCGCGACCTCGGGCTGCTGGAACAGGAGCCGATCGAGGTGAACGGCATGCAGGTGTCGCCGCGCGCGGTGGCGGTGGCCGCGATGGGTCCGCGACTGACGAAGCCGGAGAGCGCCGATCTGGTGGCGTTGCGCGTGATCGTGTCGGGGAAGAAGGGCGGCAAACCGAAGACCTTCGAATGGGACCTCGTCGATCGCTACGACGCGTCCACCGGGATCAGTGCCATGGAGCGGACCACCGGATTCTCGCTGTCGATCACGGGGCTCATGCAGGCGCGCGGGCAGGTTGTGGCGCTCGGCGTGCGCACGCCGGACGAAGCGATGCCGGCCGAGGCCTATATCGCCGAGCTGCGGAAGCGCGGCATCGACATCAAGGAGACCGTGCGGTAGCCCGGTGGGCAGTGATCGCTGGCCGGTGTCTCGAGGGGGCCCGCCGGGCGCAGTCGTTTTTGCGCCGGTCGGGCCCCCGGTTCAGTTCCGCGAGAACGACGCGAGCAGTGCCCCGGTCTTGTCCATGGCGGCGCGGGCGTTCCAGCGGTCGGCGCCGTTGTAGATGAACGCGAAGGCGAGGATCTCGCCGTCCTCGGCGGTCACGTACCCGGCCAGTGACACCACCGTGTTCGTGGTGCCGGTCTTGGCGTGCAGGTTGCCCTGGGCGGCGGTGCGACGCATGCGCCCCTTGAGCAGCTCCGATTCGCCGGCCACGGGCAGCGATGAGTGGAACGCGGAGGACCAGGACGCGTGGTGGGCGAACGACAGCAGATGCACCATCGCGCGCGGGGTCACGGAGTCGCGCACCGAGAGGCCGCTGCCGTCGGCCACGCGCACATCGCCGGCCGGGACGTCCACCTTGCTGGTCAGGAAGTCGCGCAGCGCGGTCTCGCCGGCCGCCACCGACCCGACGTGGTTGGGCGCCGTGGCCCGGGACGCGTCGCGAAACAGCAGCTCGGCGACGTGGTTGATGCTCTCGCGATTCATCTCCGAGACGATCTGCGCGAGCGGCGGCGATTCGAGCGAGGCGACGGGCTTCGCCGCGGCGGGGGTGATTCCTTCGCGCAGCGTGCCGTCGATCGTGATGCCGAGCGTCGCCAGGGCGGCGCGGAGCGCGCCGGCGGCGAAGCGGGGCGGGTCGTTGACCACCACGGAGTATCGCTTCGTGGACGTCCTGGTGCCGATCCAGCCCCGGACGTCGAGATTCCCGTCCGGACGGCGGTAGACCACGATCCGCGCGTCGCGCCGCCCCGGGCGCAGGGTGACGTTGTTGGTGATGCTGAACGCGGTGGTGGCCGGCTCGAGCGCGATGTCGGCGTGGCCGTTGGCGGGCGTGACCGCCACCCAGAGCACGTTCTCGTTCAGGGAGAGCGCCGAGACGGGCGCGGCGTAGGCCGCGGACAGGTAGCGCCGCTTCCAGCCGTCGGGAATCCGTTCGCCATCGAAGGCGCTGGCATCGGCGACGAGATCGCCGGTCACGTGCTTGACCCCGGTGAGGGCGATGGCACGGGCCAGATTGTCCATCGGTGTGTTGGCAGAGCCGAAGAATCGCATCGACATCGCGGGATCGCCGCCACCACGCAGGTAGAGGTTTCCGTCGAGCGTTCCATTGGGGGTCAGATCGCCGTCGCGAAGCACGTCGGTGCCGATCTGGTAATTGGGCCCGAACCGGTCGAGCGCCAACCCCGTGGTGAACAGCTTGAGCGTCGATGCGGGTTGCATGAGGTCGTCGGCCCGGTGCGTGAACAGCGTATCGCCGCGAGTCAGAGAGACGACGATGGCCCCCCAATGGCCGCTGCGCACTCTGGCATTGAGTACGTAGTTGACGTCCAGGTCGAGCGAGCGTACGCGGCTCGACAGGGCGGCGGTGCGGGCGGCCGATACGGCATGGGTGGGCGCCGTGGTGGTGATGGCGGCGCCTCCGTCACGGGAATCGGCGCCCGATACGGCATGGGACGGCGATTCGGCGGCACCGCGCGTGGCGGCGACGAGTGTGACTCCCCCGAGAATCGAAACAACGGCGGCCGCAAGCTTCATGACGATCCAATGACGTGGTGAATGAGGAAGACCGGAACCAGAGCCCGGCGTTCAGACCTTGAGGATGATGTGTCGCCGATCGAGCACGACCAGGATTCCGTACCACATTAGCACGAACGCGACGGCGAACGCGAGCGACGCATTGACGGGCGATGCCCACCGCAGGAACAGCGCGCGGAAGATCTCTTCCTCAAGCGATATGACTCGACCGTGATAGGACACCAAAAGCACGGAATAGATCATCCGAGCCATGAAGAACGAGCCAACATATGCAATCAGCGGGTTCCGCCCGTACACCACCCACGGCCGCACCCACCACTTCACGTGCCGTACGTCGACGACCCAGATGATCGTGGCCAGTGAAACCGCGGCCACCCCGCCCGTGAACACGACGTACGAACTGGTCCACAGGCTCTTGTTGATGGGCAGGACCCAATTCCAGATCAAGCCCACCATCATGCCCAGCGCGCCGACCGCGAACAGCGCGCTCACCCGTTCGAGCAAGGGGCGCTCCTGTTTGACGATCCAACGGCCAGCAAGGTTGCCGATCAGACAGGTGGCGACGGCAGGAATCGTGGAGAAGAACCCCTCGGGGTCCCATGTCACGCTGCTCGGCCAGATGTGGTTGCCGAGGCCGAAACGGGTCCAATCGAGCAGGAACCGGTCCCACCAGGCCGCCATGGTCGCGTCGGGGCGGTTGAACAGCAGGGCACCGAGGGTTCCGTGGGTCCCGGGGACGGGGAGAGCGGTGAGCGCGATCCAGTAGCCGAGCAGGATGACCGTGACGACCGTCACCAGGCGGCGCACCGAAGCGCGGCGCGCAATGAGCCCGGCGGCGAGGTACGCGATGCCGATGCGCTGCAACACGCCGAGAAAGCGCCAGTCGTACAGCCGGTCCAGGACCCGTTGGAGGAACGTGGGATCGGGGTTTCCCGGGATGGCCGTCCAGGTGAAGAAGGGGACACCGTTGAGGAGGAATCCGAAGAGGAAGATCAGCGCGCCCCGCCGGACGATCTGTTGTCGGATGGCGCCCTCGTCGTCGCCGCGGGCGCGGCGCGCCGAGAGGGAGAGCTCGGTGGTGATGCCGACGATGAACAGAAAGAACGGGAAGATGAGATCGGTGGGTGTCCACCCGTTCCAGGCGGCGTGCTCCAGCGGCGGGTAGATGGCGCTCCATGTGCCGGGGGTGTTGACGAGCAGCATGCCGGCAATGGTGAGGCCGCGGAAGACGTCGAGCGACAGCAGCCGTTCGCGGGGAGCGGTGCTGGATCGGGGCGCAGCCTGCGCCCGGGACGGGAACGGCGGGGAACTGGCCGGCGGCATCTGGGGCTACTAACATAGCGAGCGACGGCTCGTGCCGAAACGATCCTAGGAGGTGGCGGATGCGGAACGGCATTCTACGGGAAGGGAGCATCGCGGGCGTCCTGGGGGCGACCAGCGTCGCGGCCTGGTTCTTCATCATCGACGTCGTGATGCGGCACCCCTTCCAGACGCCCATCGAGTTGGGCCGCGGGTTCTTCACCCTGTTCGGCCAGACGACCAATGGGAACACCGATCTGCTGGTCGTGATCGGGTACACGGTCTTCCATTACCTGGCGTTCATCGTCGCCGGGCTCGTGGTGGCGGCGGTGGCGAACTGGGCGGATCGGCAGCCGACGGTGATGGCCGGCGCGCTGATTCTGTTCGTGATGTTCGAGGCCGGATTTTACGGGGTGACCTCGGCATTCAGCGACGTGCCGGTGTTCGGGGTACTCGCCTGGTACGATGTGGCGGTGGGGAATCTCATTGCCGCGCTCACCATGGGGGCCTACATGTGGCGGGCGCATCCGCACCTGGCGGAGAGTCTCGTCTACGCGCTGGAGGGGAAGGAATAGCGCCGCCGAATCCGCCCGATCCGGTTTCAGAAACCGAGAGGCCCGCCCGGCGCAAGGAACTTCGCGCCGGGCGGGCCTCTCGGAGTTCAGGATCGGATGCTACGGATTCAGCGGATCACGCGGATCAAATACCGGGTCCTCCCGGCGGGATTCCCGTCCGAGCCGGCTCAGCCGGCGTGGATGGCCAGGTGGCCGAACAGGAACATGAGCGAGACGATGGTGATCATCGCGATGATCAGCGGCCCGGTGAACAGCGCGCGGAACAGCTTGTGGTCGTAGCGCAGGTGCATGTAGAACAGGACGACGATCGCGAACTTGAGGGCCGACAGCGCGAGGAGGGTCGGCACGAAGAGGTGCGAAGCGACGAAGCTCGGGATGTAGTAGACCCAGACTTCGGCGGCGGTGATGAGTGTGAGGATGACCGCGACCTTCCAGTACACGGACCAGGTGGGGTGTTCCTTCACCTCGCCCAGCGCAGCATGGTCGGAATGGGAGACGTGAGCGTCAGCCGAGGACGAATGCGCCATGGGGTGGTCTCGTTAATGGATGAGGTACACGAGCGTGAAGATCGCGATCCAGACCACGTCCACGAAGTGCCAGTAGAGCGCGGCGATATCGACGATGAGTGCGTCCTTGGGTTTGAGGCCGCGCTTGATGTCGATGGCGAGCAGGGTGAGCAGCCAGAGCACGCCGGCGGTCACGTGGGCGCCGTGGAACCCGGTGAGCGTGAAGAACGACGAACCGAACAGGTTGGTACGGATGGTCAGGCCTTCGTGCACGAACGAGGTGAACTCGTACGCCTGGAAGCCCAGGAAGGTGGTGCCGAGCAGCGCCGTCATGAAGAGCCACAGCTTGGAGTTGCCGAGGATCTTCTCGCCGAGTGTGTGCTTCGGCTGATCGGCGTTCTCGACGGCGGCCAGGGCGAGCACCATGGCCAGCGAGGAGATGAGGAGCACGAACGTGGAAGCCGAGGTGACGGGAATGTTGAGGATCGGCTTCATGACCGTATCGCACACCGGCGGGCTGCACACCTGGTGCGGGAAGGGGCCCGTCACGCTGCGGCCCTTGTAGATCAGATACGTGGAAATGAGCGACGCGAAGAGCATGCACTCCGACCCGATGAAGGCCCAGATGGCCACCTTGCGGTGGTCGAGGCCGGTGGTGGTCGGCGTGTGCCCGTGGTGCTCGAGAGCTGCTGCTGGATTGGCCATTGAGAAAACCGTGGATGCGTTGTGCGGCGAACGGGAGATCGGGGAGCGAAGCGCGGCCGGGTTGCCGCGCTCGCGCGTCGACTATTCCAGCGGGCTGAGCAACCAGCTGTAGAGTGAGATGACCATGCCGGCGGCGCCGCCGAAGATGAAGGTGTACGCCATCGGCCAGTTGTTCTTGTGGATGAAGAGCAGTCCCGCGAACATGAGAGTGAGGAACAGCGCGGTGAACAGCGGCTTGATGGTGGGGAAGGGCATCGGGATGCCGAGTTCCCTGGCCGTCTTGATCTTCTCGCCTTCGTGGAACTCCACCACGTTGCCCTTGTGGTCCCAGAGCGGGTACCGCGAGGTCACGGTCGGGATCTGCGCGAAGTTGTAGTCGGGGGGCGGCGACGGGATCGACCACTCGAGCGAGGGGGCGTTCCACGGGTTGTGGCCGGCGATCGCGCCCTTCTTGCGGCTGCGGAGCAGGTTCCAGACGAAGATCAGTGTGGCGAAGCCGAGCAGGTAGGCGCCGTACGACGAGATCAGGTTGTAGACGTCGAAGCCCTGACCGGCGTCGTAGCGGTAGATACGGCGCGGCATGCCGGCGAGGCCCGAGAAGTGCATCGGGAAGAACGTCAGGTTCATGCCGATGAAGGTGAGCCAGAAGTGCCAGTTGCCGAGCTTCTCGCTCATCAAGCGCCCGGTGATCTTGGGGAAGTAGTAGTAGATGCCGGCGAAGATGCCCATCATCGACCCGCCGAACAGCACGTAGTGGAAGTGGGCGACGACGAAGTAGCTGTCGGTCTGCTGCAGGTCGGCGGGCGGCGAGGCGTGCATGACGCCCGAGATGCCGCCGATGGTGAACAGCGCGATGAGCGCGATGGCGAACTTACAGGCCACCGTGAACCGCACGTTGCCGCCCCACATGGTGAAGATCCAGTTGAAGATCTTCACGCCGGTGGGGATGCCGATGAGCAGCGTGGTCACGCCGAACACCGAGTCGGCGATGGGGCCCATGCCGACGGCGAACATGTGGTGGGCCCACACGCCGAAGCCGAGGAAGGCGATGAGCATGCCGGAGTACACCATCACCGGATACCCGAACAGCGGCTTGCCGGAGAAGGTGGGGAGGACCTCGGAGACGAGGCCGAATGCCGGCAGGATGAGGATGTAGACCTCGGGATGCCCGAAGATCCAGAACAGGTGCTGCCAGAGCAGGGGATCGGCGCCGGCGGCCAGCTCGTAGAACTGGGTGCCGAAGAACCGGTCGAACTGCAGGAAGACCAGGGCGATGGTGATCACGGGGAAGGCGAGCACGAGCAGGAACTGCACGATGAACGCCATCCAGGTGAACATCGGCATGCGCATGAGCTGCATGCCGGGGGCCCGCATGTTGATGATCGTGGTGATGAAGTTGAACGCCGCGGCCAGCGAACTGACGCCGAGGATCTGAATGCCGAGCACCCAGAAGTCGATGTTGAGGCCGGGGTTGAACTGCATCGTGGTGAGCGGCGCGTAGCCGAACCAACCGCCGTCGGGGGCCGCGCCCAGGAGCCACGAGAAGTTGATGAACAGGCCGCCGAACAGGAACACCCAGTAGCTGAAGGCGTTGAGGCGCGGGAAGGCGACGTCGCGGGCGCCGATCTGCAGGGGGATCAGAAAGTTGAAGAACGCGGCCGACAGCGGCATGATCGCCAGGAAGATCATCGTCGTGCCGTGCATCGTGAACAGCTGATTGTACGTATCGGCCGACACGAGGGTGCCGTTCGGATGCGCCAGCTGGGCACGGATGATCTCGGCTTCGAGGCCGCCGATGAGGAAGAAGCAGAGCGCAGTGACGAGGTAGAGAGCCCCGATGCGCTTGTGGTCAACGGTGGTGAGCCAGCTCCAGATCCCCGTGTTGGACGGTTCCTGTGTCGAGACGTAGGGAGGAGCGGCAGCAGTGGTTGCCATGCGTCAGAGTCTCCGTGCGATTACTTCAGGGTCTGCAGATACGCGACGATGTCCGCGATCTGCTGATCAGTCAGCTTGCCGACTTCGGTGGGCTTGCCAGTCATCGGGTCGATCTGTCCCGCGCCCAGGGTGTTCATGATGACGCCGGGCTTCATGACCCGGGCGTTCTTGATCCAGTACTCGAGGTGTTCCTTGTCGTTCGGATAGAGCCCGCCTGCGATCGTGGACCGCGAGGCGATGTGTGTCAGATTCGGACCGAGGATCGCCTGCATCATCGGATTGCCCTTGATGGTGTGACAGGCCAGGCACATGCTCGTGGGCGCCGAGATCAGCTTCTCGCCCGCCACCGGGTCGCCGGTGAGCGACTGGTCGAAGGTCAATCCCGCCGGAAGTGGCGTCTCGGGCACGGCGTACTTGGGGATGTCGGCGCGCGGATAGCTCACGAAGCTCGCGGTGGCCGGTCCCGCCTGCGCCACCTGCGTGCTCGGCGCCGCGCCCTTGGGCGCCGGCTTGGCCGTCGTATCCAGCGCGACGGCAGGCTCAGCCTCGTGCTTGGCCCACGCCGCGAACTCCGCCGGCTTCACCGTGAACACCTTGAACCGCATGTTGGCGTGCGACGTGCCGCAGAATTCGGCGCAGAAGCCGTTGAACACGTCGTCGCCCACCGAATCGGGGGTGAACCACAGATAGTTCGTGTGGTTCGACACCAGGTCGCGCTTGCCGCCCAGCTCGGGAATCCAGAACGAGTGGATCACGTCCGCGGTCTTGAGCGTGAAGTTCACCGTCCGCCCGATGGGCAGATACAGCTCGTTGGCGGTCGTGATCCCGTACTGCGGGTACTGGAACTCCCACCACCACTGGTGGCCGGTCACGGTCACCTGCAGGGCATCGCTGGCCGCCGGCGCCTCGGTCTTGAAGATCGTCCGGACGGTCGGCACGGCGATCACCGCCAGGATGATCGCCGGAATCGCCGTCCACAGGATCTCGAGCCGGGTGTTCCCGTGGGTCTGGGTCGGGGCGGGCTGGCCGTCGCGCTTACGGAACTTGATGAGCGCGATGACGAGGATCGTCTCGACGAACAGAAAGACGAAGGACCCCAGGCCGATCAGGATGTCGAACAGGTGTCCGATGTCCCGATTGAAATCGGTGTGGCGAGTGAAGATTGAATTGGGATGTGCGGGGGCGCATGCAGCGACGAACACTGCGAGCACGACCGTCAGCGCGGCGGTCGTCAGCCGACGCGGGCGGGAATGGGTTCCCATGCGGATTCCTTGTACCGACTGTGGTATGAGCGCTCTGGGAGGAGCGAGCGCGCGCGGGCGAAAAACAGCACTGGCAACCTACCGGCTGCCCGTACCTAAATCAAGAGAATTCGCGTCGGGAAACTTCCCCGTTCCGGAGGCCGCAAGTACCCGTTCGACAGGCGTTTCCGGGTCGCCGACCGTCAGTCCGCGCGGGCCGCGTCGTGCTCGTCGGAAACCGCGTGCTTCTGGATCACGTGCTTGGTGGCGATGTCGATGGCCTGGGTGATCTGCGCCACCCCTTCCCGCATCTGCCGGATCCGGTTCGGCTCGCTCGATCCGCGGGTGATGGCCAGCGTCATGGCGAAAACCTGATCGGCGATCATGCCGAACTGTCCCTTCAACAGGCCGCCGAGCGCCGGCAACTGACGCTTCAGATTCATGAAGAAGGTGCCGGTGGGTGTCTGGCGCTTGACCGCCAGCGCGTACTTCTCCACCAGGCCGTGGATGCGCTGGATCATGACCGCCGCCTCGTCCAGCGTCTTCAACTTCGCCTGTCCGGCACCATCGAGTTTCAATCCAGCCATGACGTCTTACCCAGCGAGGGTATGAACCGTCGCCCTACGATGTGGTCGCCCGTGGGGCGGTCATTCGCGCGGGGTCGAGTAGCTCGTCGATCTGCTTGCGGGTCAACAACTTCTGCTCCAGCACCAGTTCCGTGACGCCACGCCCGGTATCGAGGGCGGTCTTGGCGATCTGGCTGCAGCGTTCGTACCCCAGCACCGGCACGAGTGCCGTAACGATGCCGATGGAGTGCTCCACGAATTCGCGCATCCGATCGGGATTCGCCGTGATCCCCACCACGCACCGCTCGCGGAGCACCACGCAGGCGTTCCGCAGAGTGTCGATGCTGCGAAGCAGGCGGTAGGCAATCACCGGCTCGAACACGTTCAGCTGCAACTGCCCCGCCTCGGCCGCCATGGTCACCGTCACGTCGCCACCGATCACGTCGAAGCAGACCTGGTTCACGACCTCGGGGATCACGGGGTTCACCTTGCCGGGCATGATCGACGAACCGGGCTGCATGGCGGGCAGGTTGATCTCGTTGAGGCCGGCACGCGGGCCGGAACTCAGCAGGCGCAGGTCGTTGCAGATCTTGGAGAGCTTGACCGCGCACCGCTTGAGGACGCCGGAGAGCTGGACGAAGGCGCCGGTGTCGGCGGTGGCCTCTACGAGGTCGGGGGCCGTGATCAGATCCAGCCCGGTGAGGGTCGAGAGTCGTGCCCGTACCCGTTCCGCGTATCCCGGAGGGGCGTTGATCCCGGTGCCGATGGCGGTGGCGCCCATGTTGATCTCGCGGATCAGCGCCTGCGCTTCACCGAGCCGGTCGACGTCCTCGAGCACGGTGTGCCCGAAGGCCGAGAACTCCTGCCCCAGCGTCATCGGCACGGCGTCCTGCAACTGGGTGCGACCCATCTTGATGTAGCCGCCGAACTCGGTGCCCTTGGCGAGGAATGCGCCCACCAGATCGCGCATCGCAGCGCGCAGCCCCTCGATGCTCGTGTGCAGCGCCAGCTTCACGGCGGTCGGGTACACGTCGTTGGTGGACTGACTGAGATTGACGTGGTTGTTGGGGTGGATCGTGGTGTATTCGCCGCGGGGCCTGCCCATCAATTCGAGGGCCCGGTTCGCGATCACCTCGTTGGCGTTCATGTTCGTCGAGGTGCCGGCGCCGCCCTGGATCACGTCCACGAGGAAATGCTCGTGGTGGCGGCCGTCGCGGATCTCACCGGCAGCTTCCTCGATGGCGGCGGCGATTTCCGGGGCCAGCAGACCGAGATCGGCGTTGGCGCGGGCGGCGGCGGACTTCACCGAGGCCAACGCGTCGACCAGCGAGGGGAACTCGCGGATCGCCACCCCGGAAATCGGGAAGTTCTCCAGGGCGCGGAGCGTCTGCACGCCGTACAGCGCTTCGGCGGGCACCCCCCGCTCGCCGAGCAGGTCGTGCTCGAGGCGGGTGACGCCTCCGGTGAATCCCAGAGTGCGGCCGCGCCCGGCGAGTGTCGCGTCGGCGGACCGGAGACGCTGGGCGATGGCGCGGGCAGCGCGGGTGACGAGAGCGGCATGAAGCGCCGGATTGTCCTTGAGCAGCGGGTCGAGCCGATCCTTGTCGAATACGATGGCTTCGGTCTGGACCAGCGCTCGGGCCGACGTCCCGTGCGGCGAACGATCGAGCAGCATTCCCTCGCCGACGACCTCGCCGGCCCCCAGGGTAGCCAGCGGGTTGGGGCTCAGTTCCTGTTCGATGGCCACGCTGCCGGCGAGCACGACGGCAAAGAATTCGCGCGGGTCGCCCTTCCGGAACAGCATCGCGCCCGCTTCGAACGTGGTGGGAACGCCGGCGCGAACCAGGTGCCAGCGAAGGCTATCAGGGAGGCTCTCGAAGAACGGATTGTCCCGGAGCTGCTCCTGCCAGGCATTGGGTGACATAGGACTGGTAAGCTACCCGCTGTGCCGGGGGGGTGGTAGCGAGTGGAGTGTCAATCCAGCCCGCGGGGGGCGGCCGCGCGTTCGGCGAGGGCGAGAATGCCATCGGCGATGAGCGCCAGAAGCGCCGCCGGAATCGCACCAGAGAGCACCATGCGGCTGTCGTTGAGCGCCAGTCCGGCGACGATGGGATCGCCGAGGCCGCCGGCCCCGATGAATGCGGCCAGGGTGGCGGTGCCGACGGCAATCACGCCGGCGGTGCGGACACCGGCAAAGATGACCGGAGCGGCCAGCGGCAGGCGGACCTGAAGGAGGATCTGACGGGGGGTCATGCCCAGCGCCCGGGCGGCGCCCGTGGCGCCGGGGTCGGCGTCACGCACCCCGGTATACGTGTTCCGCAGGATGGGGAGCAACGAGTACAGTGTGAGCGCCACCAGTGCCGGCATGACCCCGATGCCGAACAGCGGAAGCATGAACGCGAGGAGGGCGATGCCGGGCACCGTTTGCAGCAGCCCCACCACGCGGATCACCCCCTCAGCGGCGCGCGGGGCGCGCTCCAGCCCCAGTCCGAGGGGGACGGCGATGAGGATGGCGGCGAGGAGCGACACGACGACGAGCATCAGGTGCCGGCGCGTCTCGGCGGCGAGCGTGGTTCGACGCGTCCACAGATAATCCACGAACGAGGACGCGGCTCCCGGGGGCGCGGCGGCGGCGGCGGTGGAATCGGCGGTCAGCAGTCCGAGGGCGCGGAGTTCGTCGTGGGCCACCGACGCGGCCGCCTCGCCGTTCACCTCCATGCGTTCGTTGAGCCGCCGCATCGTGGCGGCATCGAGTCGGTCGGCCAACTCGGCCAGCGCAGCCATGGCCGCGGGATCGCGCGCTGCCAGCCCTCCGGAGGCGAGCGGCGCGGCCTCGTACGGCGGGAAGAAGTGTCGGTCGTCGCGGAGCACCACGAGGTGGTACCGGGCGATGAGGCCGTCGGTGGAGTAGCCGTCGATCACGTCCACGCCGCCGGCGGCCAGTGCCTGGTACTTCACGGCCGGGAGCAGGGCGCGCACGGCCCTGAAGTGCATTCCGTAGGCGCGGGCCAGGCCCGGCAAGCCGTCGTCGCGGCCGATGAAATCGGGCGAGAGACCGGCGCGCAGATGCGGCGCCTCGCGCGCCAGGTCGCTGAGCGTGGCGAGGTGGAGGGAGTCGGCCGTGGCGCGGCGGACGGCGATGGCATAGGTGTTCTCGAATCCGAGCGGGGGCAGCCAGCGGACGTCCCAGCGCCGGCGGAACTGCGCCGCCACCTCGCGGTAGACGGCTGCCCGGTCGCCGGTCGGCCGTTCGTGCAGAATGGCGACGAGTCCGGTGCCCGTGTACTCGGGGTAGACATCGATCGCGCCCTTCCGGAGGGCGGCGAAGGCGATCTCCGTGGCGCCAAGGCCGAGCCGGCGCTGCACGGGAATGCCGCGCGCCTCGAGCAGCTGCGCGAACATCTCGGCGAGCAGGTAGGACTCGCCGAAGGGTTTGGACCCCACCACCACGGGCCGTGGCGCCGGCGTGCCCCCCTGGAGGGCCAGTGCGAGGAGCAGCGCGAGCCGCGTCATGCGCCCACTCCGGCACGTGCGAGCAGGGTAGCCACGTATGCGCTGGCCGGCGCGGAGAGCACCGTCGCCGGCGTGGCCGTCTGTTCCACGCGCCCATGGCGGAGGACCACGATGCGGTCGGCCAGCTCGAGCGCTTCCGACAGGTCGTGGGTGACGATGAGCGTGGTCAGGCGCAGGCGCCCGCGCAGTTCGGCGAAGGCTTCTCGCAGCTCGCCGCGCGTGATGGCGTCGAGCGCTCCGAACGGCTCATCGAGCAGCACGGCGTCCGGGTGCGCCGCGAGCGCTCGCGCAATGGCGACCCGCTGGCGCTGTCCGCCCGAGAGTTCGCGTGGCCAGCGCGCGGCGAACTCCCCTGGATTGAGGCCCACCAACTCGAGCGCGGCCGCTGCACGCGCGGCATTGTCGGGCATACGACGCAGGCGGGGTACCAGTTCCACGTTCCGCTGCACGGTCCAGTGGGGGAGGAGCCCGCCGTCCTGCTGCACGTAGCCGATGCGGCGGCGCAGGAGCACCGGATCGGCGGCGGCGACGTCGGCACCGTCGACGAGCACCCGGCCGGCGTCGGGAATGGTGAGTGCGTTGAAGCAGCGGAGCAGCGTGGTCTTGCCCGATCCGCTCTCGCCCACGAGCGCGACGGTCTCACCGGGCTCGGCGGCGATCGAAACGCCATCCAGTGCCGTGACGCTCCCGAAGCGCTTGGTCACCGTCACCGCGGCGAGGGCGGCGCCGCCGGACGTCGCGGGCACGGCGTCCGCCGGGATCACGCCGCGACCGGCGTCGGCAGATCGTCGGCGGGCGAGCGGCCGGCGCGCGTGTAGCTGCCGAAGAAGCGATCGGCGCGGTCGATGTCGTCGTCGCTGAGGAGCGACGGCTCCAGTGCCACGCAGGCGGAAAGCGCCAGATCCGTGGCGAAGCAGGCGGCCCGCGCGAGTTCGGGATCGGCCAACCCCTCGCGTCCGGCCCGGGCCATCAACGCGGCATCGGGCGCGGGGAGTTGGGCGAGCGCAGCCGCGCCGGACGGCCCGTGCCATGCAATGCCGGCAACGAGCGCGACCAGCGCCGCGACTGCATCGCGGTCGCAGGCGTCGGCGACGCGGAACTCGAAGTACCCGCGGGGGCGCACGTCGGGAAACAGGGTGCTCAGGTGCGCCTTCCAGTCGTCGCGTGTCGCGCCGCGCGGCACCCAGGCGGCGAACGGCTCGGCGGACGACGGGTCGTCGCCCATCAGGAATGCGGGCGCGGCGAGCGCGAACTCGAGATACTCGGTCACGGGATCGGGGCCGAGCGCGGGGAGGCCGGTGCGCGCGGGGTCGAGTTCGGCCCAGAAGCGCCGGCGGATGCTGCGTTCGCCGGTGCGCACGCCGCCGTCCACGGGGGAATTGCCGAACGCAGCGGCAACCACCGGGGCGAGGGCGCCCAGAAGGCGCCAGCGCGCGAGGGGCTGCGGGCCGAGGTCGATGCTCATCTGCATGGCGGCGGTCTGGCGCATCATACGGCGCCCCGATGGACCGATGGCGGTGAAGTATGCGTCCATGCGGCGGTAGCGCGGGGCATCGAGCTGCAGTGGCACGCTGCCGATGGGCGTGACCGGGTCGAGTCCCACGCTGCGCATTCCGAGCCCGGCGGCCTCGAGCGCGCGGGCGATGTGCGCGAACGCGTCGTCCACGTCGGCCAGAAGCGTGGTGCCGGAGTCGTGCGGCATGGTGCTGTACTCGATCTGCCCACCGGGCTCGAAGGTAAGGCGGGCGCCGTCGGGGCGGTGGAGTTCGGTCATCCCCGACTTGGCACACGGGCGTGCCGTCCAGCCGAGCGTCTCCAGTGCGTGGAGCGAGCGGTGGATCGGCACCTGGCGGCCCGTCGCCCGGTCGAACGGAATGACCTCGACCTCGAGCCCGAGGCGCGGTGGGCCCGGCTCGGCGCCGATGCCGAACGCCTGCGCAACGGCGTCGCGCAGGTCGACCCGCGTCAGCGTCACGCGTCGTCCGAAAGCGGAGCGGCGACGACGAGCGAGAAATCGCCCGCGGGATCGGTGAGCCACGTCTCGATGCAGAATCCGGCAAGGGCGAACATCGCGTCCAGCGCCGGCCGATCGTACTTGCAGCTCACCTCGGTGCGCACCGACTCGCCGCGCGCGAACCGGAACACGCCTGCCCCGGGGATTTGCACGGCCTGCGGCGTGCGCGCCACGAGGTGCATCTCGATCCGATGCTCGGTGCCGTTGTAGCGTGCTTCGTGCTCGAATGCCTCGGGATCGAAGTCGGCCCCGAGTTCCCGGTTGAGCACGCGGAGCATGTTGCGGTTGAACTCGGCGGTCACGCCGGCGGCGTCATCGTACGCCGCCTCGAGTCTCGCGACGTCCTTGCGGAGGTCGGCGCCAAGGATCAGGCGGTCACCGGCGGCCAGCGCGGCGCGCGCGCGCCGCAGCAGACGCACTGCTTCCGCCTTGCCGAAGTTGCCGATGGTGCTGCCGAGGAACGCCATGAGCAGCGGCCGGGGGAGTACCGTGGGCAGGGGAATGCGATCGGTGAAGTCGGCGACCACGGGGGTGACGCTGAGCCAGGGGTACTCGGCGCGAAGCCGGGTGGCGCTGTCGGCGAGGAACGACGCGCTGACGTCGAGCGGCACGTAGGAGCGCCCGGAACCGGCGGCATGCATGGCGTCCAGGATCAGGCGCGTCTTGGCGGCGCTTCCCGCCCCGAGTTCGACGAGCGTGGCGGGCTGCAGCGCGCGCATCAGCGCCGGCATCTCGGCACCAAGGATCGCCCGCTCGGCGCGCGTCAGGTAGTACTCGGGGAGTTCGGTGATCTGCTCGAAGAGCCGCGAGCCGCGATGATCGTAGAAATACTTGGGCGAGAGTTCCTTCTGCGGCTGCGCGAGACCGCGCGCCACGTCACGGAGCATGGCCGAGCCGGCGGATCCGGCGAGGAGGAAGGGATTAGCCATTGCGCGCGCACCGGAAGCCACTGAAGATCTGGCGGCGTATGGGGTAGTCCCAGTTGCGGAAGCTGTTCCGAACGGCGCCGGGCCGGGTGGCCCACGAGCCCCCACGCAGGACCTTGTATTCGGTGCCGAAGAACGCTTCGGAGTATTCGGCGTAGGGGAAGGCGTTGAAGCCGGGCCAGGGGAGGAAGTTGCTGGAGGTCCACTCCCACACGTTGCCGATCATGTCCACACAGCCCACGGGAGAAGTGCCGGCGGGATAGGCTCCCACACTGGACGTGCCGAAGGCGAGTTGGTCGACGTTCGCGCGCGTGCGGTCCGGCGGTTCGTTACCCCACGGGTAGTCGCGCTTGCCCCCGTGGGACGGTTCGTATGACGCGGCAACTTCCCACTCCTGCTCGGTGGGCAGGCGCTTGCCGGTCCAGCGGGCGAACGCCTCCGCCTCGTGGTGGCAGACGTGGCACACCGGGTGGTCGGCCGGCAGGGCCATGGTGCGGTCCACGATTCGCGTGGTCCATGCGCCGCCGTCGCGCGTCCAGTACTTGGGAGCCTGGGCGTGGGACTCGTTGCGCCAGGCGAGTCCGGCTTCGCTCCAGAATTCGTCGCGCCGGTATCCGCCGTCGGCGATGAAGGCGGCGTACTCCGCGTTGGTCACCGGCGCCACGTCGATCTCGAACGGCGCGAGCGTGGTGACGTGCTGCGGGCGCTCGTTGTCGTAGGCGTCGGCACGATCGTCGGTACCGATGGCCACCTCGCCGCCCGGGAAGCGCACCATCGCGCCGGCGGCGATGGGCCGCGTCGCCGTGGGCGGCTGCCAGGCGCGCGGGGCGCGATACGGTTCGCCCCGCTTGAGCTGCAGCGTCTGGAGCATCGTCTCGTTGTGCTGGTACTCGTGCTGCGCGACCATGCTGTACACGTAGCCGTCGCGGAGCAGCGGGTTGGCGTCGTCGAGTTCCAGGAGCGTCAACCGTTCGAGCGCCCGCTCCCGAACGTCGGCCAGCAGTTGGAGCACTCCGGCGAGTGTGGGCAGCGGCAGCGCGGCGCGGGTGGCGCGCGGATGCTCGAATGGGTTGTACAGGCCGGGCATCTCCACGAACCGGATGTCGCCGTCGATGTTGCGCGTGAGCCACAACTCTTCGAAGCTGGCGATGTGGCCCAGGTCCCAGAGGATGGGGCTCATGAGCGAGTCGTGTTGCATGCGCAGGTCGGCCTCGCTGAGCGGGGCGACGAGCGCCAGGGTGCGTTGGCGGGCGTCCTCGAGCATGGCCCGGCACGACTCGGCGGTACGGCGTGGTGTTCCGGTCAACAACATGGTGTCTCCCATCCATTTGCGGCCGGCGCGCCGTGGGCGCGACGATCGTCGTTCGTGGGCCTCCCGCGGCGCGGACCCATACGATTCACAACCTGAACTTCCCGGAAAAGGTTCGCAACGCGTCGTTCCGCGAAGGTTGCGGGATCGTTGCTCGCGGGATGCCGAAGCCTCCTCTCGTCTCCCTCGGACAAAAGTCGTAAGATTGCCCAGCCCCACGTCCATTTCCGGAGGAAGACTCGTGTCCATTTCCCGTCGTGATTTCCTTGGTGCGGGAGCCGCAGCGGCGGCAGGCCTCGCCCTTCCGCGCCTTGCCGGCGCCGAGCCCGTAATTTCATCGATCGTCGATCGGTCGCGGCCGGCACCGACGCGTCCGGCGTCCCGGCCGGTGATCATCTCGGCGGGGAACGGGATGGAGAAGGATTCCGAGGGCAAGCAGGGGATCAAGGTGGCGTGGGACCTGCTGACGAGCGGCGCCGATCCGCTGGACGCGATCGTGGCCGGTGTGAACGTCGTGGAGCGGAATCCCAACGATCAGTCGGTGGGGCTCGGCGGACTACCCAACGAGGACGGCGTGGTGCAGTTGGATGCCTCGTGCATGCACGGGCCCACCAAGCGCGCCGGCGCCGTGGGCTGTCTGGAAGACATCGTCGACGCCGCAGCGGTGGCCAAGGCGGTGATGGACTTCACCGATCACATCTTCCTGGTCGGCGAGGGGGCCAAGCGGTTCGCGGTCGAGATGGGCTTCAAACCGCAGAACCTGCTGACCGATGCCAGCCGCCGCGCGTTCCTGCGGTGGAAGGCCGACCTGAATCCGGACGACAACTGGCTGAACCTGCCGCCGCGGCGTCCGTCGAGCGGGGGCGGGGACAACCACGACGACGAGACGCTGCGCCAGTCGCTGCACGTCTTCCACGATGCGAACGGCGTGGCGCACACCTACGGGACGATCAACATGAACGCCGTGACCGCGAACGGGGACATCGCGTCGGTGACGACGACGAGCGGGCTGTCGTGGAAGATTCCCGGCCGGGTGGGCGACTCACCGATCATCGGTGCCGGGCAGTACTGCGACAACGAAGTGGGTGCCGCAGGTTCGACGGGCCGCGGCGAGGCGAACATCAAGGTGTGCGGCGCGTTCCTCGCGGTGGAGTTCATGCGGCAGGGCATGTCGCCGCAGGCGGCGTGCATGAAGGTCATGGAGCGGGTGATCGCGATGACCGAGAAGCGCCTGCTCGACGAGCACGGCCGGCCGTACTTCGACCTGCAGTATTACGCCGTGAACAAGAAGGGCGAGTACGGCGCGGCGATGGCCTACCAGGGCGCCGACCCTGCGCACCCCGTGTCATTTGCGGTCTGCGACGACAAGGGCGCGCGGATGGAGCCGTTCGCGTACATGTACACCCACGACCAGCGGCCGAAGGGCCACGCCATGTCGGGTACGCTCGTGATTCCGAAATGAGCCGGCCCGGCGCATCGGCATTCGGTAGACGTGCGCCAGCGGTGGGGGTCATGCAGGCGAGCGATCGAGACGTCGGTTGTGGCGCCGGAGCCACAACTGGCGGCGGATCCGGTGGTGCCATGCGCCCGATGCGAACGTGCGCGTGTATCTCGCCCGTGCGCGAACCCGGCGAACGGCACTACATTTACAGCCCTCCTGGTAACGAGCGACTGATGGTGTGGGCGGCGCCGATCGCGATGGGCGCGCCCCCGGCCGTGCGCGCGCTCCCTGCCGCCTGCGAACGTCCCTTCAACCCCGCGTCGGTGCGATGATGTCCGACGAACGATTCTTCCTGCCGGGGCCCACCGAAGTGCGGCCCGAAGTACTCGACGCGATGCGGCATCCCATGATCCCGCACCGCAGCGCCGCCATGGAACTGCTCATGCAGACGGTGCATGCCCGGCTGCAGCCGATGTTCGGCACCACGCGCCCGGTGTACGTGCTCACCGGTTCCTCGACGTCGGCGATGGAGATGGCCGTGCGATGCGGGAGCATCGAACGCGTGCTCGCGCTGGTGTGCGGGGCATTCGGCGAGCGGTTCGCCGAAATCGCCGAGCTCACCGGCCGCGAGGTGACGCGGGTGATCGCCGAACCCGGCCAGGTGGTGTCGCCGGAACAGGTGCGCCTGGCGCTCGAAGCGGGAAATTACGACACGGTCACGGTCGTCCACTCCGAGACCTCGACGGGTGCGCTCAGCGACGTGGCGAGCATTGCCCGGGTGGTGCGCGAGTCGTCGAACGCGATGCTGCTCGTGGACGCCGTCACCAGCGTCGGCGCGATGCCCATCGAGATGGATGCCTGGGGCGCCGATCTCGTCTTCACCGGCTCACAGAAGGCGCTGGCGCTGCCGCCGGGTCTCGCGTTCGTGGCCGCCTCGGAGCGGCTGCTCAATCGGGCGCGCACGCTGTTCGACTGCGGCTACGCTCTGGATCTGGTGCGGTACGACGAGTTCTGGCACAAGTCGCAGAGCCCGACGACGCCCGCCATCTCCCTGTTGTTCGCTCTCGATCAGCAGCTGTCGGACATCGAATTCGAGGGGCTTCCGGTGCGTTTCGCCCGCCACACCCAGATGGCGCGTACCTGCTGGGATTGGGTCCAGGTGGAGGGCAACGGCGAGCATTCGCTCGAGATTCTGGCTGCCGAGGGAGAGCGCTCGCCGACCGTCACCTGCATCCTGTGCGACCAGCCGGAGCGGGTGGTCCGCATGCTGAATGAACGCGGGTTCGTGATCGGGGCCGGGCACGGCGAGCTCCGGCGTTCCGCCGTGCGCATCGGACACATGGGAGATCACACGGTGGCCGGACTCGAGGTGTTGCTCGACGTGATGGCCGCCGTGATCCGCTCCATGCGCTGAACGTCAGCGCGCCTCGCCGACCCGGAGGTTGGCGACAAGCGACGACACGCGCTCGGCGGCGTGGGCCATGGTCTGCGCGGCGGCGGCGATCTCCTGGGTACTGGCGCTCTGCTGCTCGCTGGCCGCCGCCACCTGCTGCATCGCGGCCGCGAAGGTCTCCGTACTACGGGCGACCGCCGCCAGTCGTCCGGTCATGTCACCCACCAGCGCATTGGCACCGGTGGCGGTTCGCTCGATCGAGGCGGTCCAGGTCTCGAGTTCGGCGACGCTCGCTTCGAGCTGCGCGAAGGACGCCGAGCCCTGTTCGGTGGCGCGCTGCACGGCGCGGGCGGTGGCGGCCATCTGCTCCGTGTTCTGGCTCGACGCTTCCACGCCGGCCAGCACGTCGGCCACCACCTGCTGCGTCCGCTCGGCGGCCTGGGACGACATGGTGGAGAGCCGCCGCACTTCGGCGGCGACCACAGAAAAGCCCTCGCCCTGATCGCCGGCCCTGGCGGCTTCCATGGCCGCGTTGAGGGCGAGCAGCTTGGAGTTGCGGGCCAGCGATTGCACGAGATTGACGAAGGTCCGGATTTCCTGCGAGGCGTCCACGAGCTGGCGCACCGAGGCAGCGCCTGCTTCCACGTCGGCTGCCAGGGTCACCAGGGCCGCCGTGCTGTCGTCCATGAGGCGGCGATTCTCGAGGGCGAGGTCGCGCAGGCGGGCGTTGCGGGCCAGGCCGTCCTGGGCCCCGGCGCGCATGCGCTCGGCCAGGGGCGCGAGCTGCGTGGCCGAAGCCGACAGTTCCTGAATGGACACCGCCATCGTCCCCGACTCGGCGCTGAGATCGCTCGCCGTCTGCGCGATCTGCGCCGCCGAGCTCGACATCTGCTCGGAACTCGCCGTGATCTGGGTGGACATGGTCGAGGTGTCGTCGGCCGAACGCGTGAGCGCGCGGGCCAGCCGACGAAGATCGTTCACCATCGTGGAGAGCGCGCGCGCCAGGCGTTCGATCTCGTCGGTGGAATCCACCGCGCCGATCTCCACGGTGAGGTTCCCGTCGGCGATCGATTCGGCGAGAGCGGCGAGCTGCATGGCGGGGCGGCGGATGCGCTGATTCACCAGCCGGTCGACGGCGTAGCCGACGGCCACCATGACCAGGAACAGGAAGGCGGCCAGGACGACGAACGCGACGCGCACCTGGTGCAGGCCGGCGTCGGCGGCCTGCGCCGATTGGTGGGCCAGCACCACCCAGCGGCCGCGATTGATGGAAGCCCGCGCTCCGCGTGCGGGCCCGTCCGGGGTGGCGAAGCTGAACACCGAGTCGGTGCCCGTCTGAACGGCCGCGGCGAGCGACGACCGTTCGTCGTCGGCCGATCCGGAGGCGTTGGTCAACAGATGCCCCGACGAATCGATCAGATCGACGGTGGCGCCGGCTCCCGCGTTGGTGGCGAACAGAGTGGTGAGGGTGGAGCGCAGCGTCGAGTCCGGGGTGACGATCTCCGCGGCATCCGGACGTGCGGTGAGGGCCATCCTGGCGAGAGCGGCATACTGTCTGGCGACGGCTTCCAGCCGGGCGTCGGCCTGGGCGCGAAACGACCGCGTGAGCTGGTGGTTGGCCACCAGGCCCAGGGGGACGAGAATGAGCACGGCCACCACCGCAGACAGCGGCACGAGGCGCATGCCGAGCGTGGCGCCCGATGCAGGCGATCGCGGTGTAGGGGCCGGCGGCGAAGGAGAGGGCGGAACGGAGGGAGGCATCGGAGCGGCAGGAGGAGCGGACGGTACCCCGCGCCGGGCACCGCCCCGGAATCTGGCTTGTTTGCCCTCTGGGGCCAAGTAAATTCCGGAAACACAGGCCATCGCCTTCAGGCGCCGGGCGGGACCAGTTTCCGCCGGTCCGGGACGCGCCACCCCGATCGCATGACAGACACCAATACTCCGCCCACGGCCGAACTCCCGGCCGCGTACGACCCTTCCGTCGTTGAACGGAAGTGGCAGGCGCGCTGGGACGAGCGCGGCACCAATCACACCGATCTCTCGGGCCCGCGGCCGTACTACACGCTCATGATGTTCCCCTATCCGTCGGCCGAAGGGCTGCACGTGGGGAACCTGTTCGCGTTCACCGGCAACGACATCCACGGCCGCTACCAGCGCATGCGCGGCCATACGGTGTTCGAACCGTTGGGGTACGATGCGTTCGGGATCCACTCGGAGAACTACGCGCTCAAGGTGGGCGTGCATCCCACCGAGTTGATTCCGCGGAACATCGCCAACTTCCGTCGCCAGCTCCGCCGCTCCGGCCTGATGGTGGACTGGCGCTACGAACTCTCCACCACCGACCCGTCGTACTACAAGTGGACGCAGTGGCTCTTCCTGCAGCTGTACCACCGCGGGCTCGCGTACAAGAAGAAGGGCGCCGTGAACTGGTGTCCGTTCGACAAGACGGTGCTGGCCAACGAGCAGGTGATCAACGGAGCCTGCGAACGCTGCGGCAATCAGGTGGAGCAGCGGTTCCTGGAGCAGTGGTTCTTCCGCATCACCGACTACGCCGGGCGGCTGCTCGACAATCTCGACACGCTCGACTGGTCGGAGAGCACGAAGACGGCGCAGCGGAACTGGATCGGCAAGTCGGAGGGCGCCGAGCTGTCGTTCCGTGTGCAGGACCTGATGGAATTCGCGGGCAGTGCGACGGCGAGCGGCGGCGGCATCAGCGGTGAGGTGACGGCCGAGCCGGTGGATATCACCGTATTCACGACGCGTGCCGACACGATCTTCGGCGCGACGTTCCTGGTGGTGGCGCCGGAACACCCGCTGGTGGACCAGCTCACGACGGACGAGCAGCGCACCGCCGTGACGGAGTACCGCGCCGCGGCGGCAAAGCAGGACATCGTGACCCGCAAGGTGAACAAGGAGAAGACCGGTGTGTTCACCGGCGCCTACGCGGTGAATCCGGCCACCGGCGCGCCGATGCAGATCTGGATCGCCGACTACGTGCTCATGGAATATGGCACGGGCGCGATCATGGCCGTGCCGGGACACGACGAGCGCGACTTCGAGTTCGCGCGCAAGTTCGGCCTGCCGACGCCGCGCGTGGTGGGGACGGACGTCCACGACACCGCGCCGCCCACGGACGCCGCGTTCACCGACAACGTGAAGGGGGTGATGGTGAATTCCGGGCAGTTCAACGGACTCACCGTCCCAGAGGCCAAGCATGCCATCGTGGCGTGGCTGGCCGAGCGCGGTTCGGCGAAGCCCGTAGTCAACTACCGGCTGCACGACTGGTGCATCTCGCGGCAGCGCTACTGGGGGCCGCCGATCCCGATCGTCTACTGCGACGCCTGCGGACCGGTGCCGGTGCCGGAGCAGGACCTGCCCGTGGTGCTGCCGCCGCTGGAGGATTTCAAGCCCGACGACTCGGGGATCTCCCCGCTGGCGCGCGACGAGGCCTGGTACCGTGTGCCGTGCCCGAAGTGCGGCAAGCCGGCGCGCCGCGAGACCGACGTGTCGGATACCTTCCTCGACAGTTCGTGGTACTTCCTGCGGTATCCCAGCGCCGACCGCGACGACGTGGCGTTCGACCAGGCCATCACGAAGTACTGGCTGCCGGTGAACTCGTACATCGGGGGCAACGAGCACGCCGTGCTGCACCTGCTCTACTCGCGGTTCATCACCATGGTGCTGCATGACGCCGGGCTGCTCGGCTTCGAGGAGCCGTTCACGCGCTTCCGCGCGCACGGCACGATCATCCGCGAAGGTGCCAAGATGTCGAAGAGCCGCGGCAACGTGGTGAACCCCGACGAGTACGTCGAGAAGTGGGGCGCCGACGCGTTCCGCACGTACCTGATGTTCCTGGGCCCGTACGAGGAGGGCGGGGACTTCCGCGACCAGAGCATTTCCGGCGTCCGGCGCTTTCTCGACCGGGTGTGGGCCTCGGCGCACGAGGCGACGCGCGATGGCGAGCCCGAGACGGCGGTGATGCGCAAACTGCACCAGACGATCCGCAAGGTGACCGACGACGTGCCGTCGCTCAGTTACAACACGGCGATCGCGGCGATGATGGAGTACGTGAACGTGCTCCGGGCGCACGAGCGGAAGCCCCACGTGGCCGAAGTGGAACCGCTGGTGCAACTGGTAGCGCCCTTCGCGCCGCACGCCGCCGAGGAGCTCTGGGAGACGCTCGGCCACGAGCACAGCATCTTCGACGACGGCTGGCCGGCATTCGACGCTGCGTTGGCGGCCGAGGAGTCGGTGACGGTGGCGGTGCAGGTGAACGGTCGCACGCGCGGCACCGTGCAGGTGCCCAAGGACGCCGAGCAAGCCGCGGTACTCGAGGCCGCGATGGCGGAACCGACGATCGCGAAGTTCGCCACGGAATCACCGAAGAAGGTGATCTACGTGAAGAACAGGCTGCTCAATCTGGTCGTGTGACGGTCGGTGGGCCGTCGGGAGCGGTGAGTCGTCGGTCGGGAGGTGGCAGTCGCCGGTGAGCGGCGCTCGAGCGACTGCTCACCGCCCACTGGTCATTCCCACTCCGCGTACTCGACTTTCGAGTCGGGGTGCGCGTACGCCACCGCCGCCAGGTAGTCCACGCGGCCGATGTCGAGGAGCCGGACCCACAGCCGTTGCCGGTCGACCCCGGTGATGCCCGTGACGTCCACCTCGTGCTGTACATCCTTGCCCAGGGGCACGGTGAACGCGTCGAACGCCGCGGCGATGCCGGTGCCGAGCGCTTTGACCACCGATTCCTTGCGCACCCACGCGCGGAAGAAGGCGTCGGCGCGCTCCTCGGCGGGCAGGGCGAGCAGCGCATCGTGCTCGCCGCGAGCGAAGAAGCGGGCGGCGATGCGCTCCACGTCGGCCAGCCGCGTCATCCGCTCGAGGTCCACCCCCACGTCGTCGGATCGGGTCACGGCGACGAGCATGTGATCGGCGGAGTGCGAGACGCTGAACTGGAGCGGGGATTCCGCCTCGCCGTCGGCGACCACCTGCGGCTTTCCCTTGGGCGAGCGGCGAATCGTGATGTCGGGCGCCGGCTGGCTCAGGTACCTGGAGAGGATGCCGCGCACCCAGGCCCGCGACAGCGTGAGGCGCGCCCGCTGCGCCTGGCTCGTGACGAGTGCCGTCTTCTCGCGCTCCGTCTCCGGCAGCAGCTTTTCCGCGTCGGCCAGATTCTCCGGCGTGGCGGCGAGCGTCGCGTGCCAGACGTGGATGCTGTGCTTGGTCAGCTTCGGGGCGGGGGTGCCGGATTGGCTGGAGGCCATTGGTCGTGGACTAGAAGCTCAGCCCGAAGGTGACGGGCAAGGAAAGGTAGGAGCTGTTGGTGGTGAGTACCTTGTGCAGCCGCGCTTCAAAGTACGCGGTCATTCCGGTGAGTGGAATGCGGATCCCGATGCCGCCGTTGAACCCCGGGTTGGTGCCGTTGCCGGTGACGTTATAGACGCCCATGCCGCCGATAAAGTACGCGTTCAACGCCGAGCCGGGAACGTGGTAGATCGCGTCGATGATGCCGGCGGTGGTCTGCACCGCCCGCGCTCCGGAGACGGTGGCCTTGCCGCCGAACCGTTCGTAGAACACCTCGCCGCGGATGCCCATCGCCTGGCCGGGCGCCTCGTATTCCGCGATGCCGCCCAGATTGAACCCCGATGCGTGCGTGCGGGCCAGGGCCCCGGTGGGAAAGCTGATGCCGACGGCCGCGCCGAGGTGTCCGGCGGAGAGACCGCCCTGGGCGAGCACGGGGGTGGCAGAGAGCGCGAGGAGTGCCGCGATGGTTCCGAGACGTGTCATGAGTCCAATGTAGTGTGTGGTGTCAGAGGAGACGCGCGATCCAATCACCCACCAGATACCCCGCAGCGGCCACGCCGAGCCCCACCACGAACATGTCGAGTCCCGACCGGAAGACGCTGCGGCCGGTGAACACCGACCGCGCCGCGCCCACCAGCCAGTGGGAGAGCATGGAGAGGGAGAAGGAGAGGACGATGGCGGTGGTGCCCGACCAGAAGAGGAAGGGCGCCACCGGAATGAACGCGCCGATGGCCGTGGCCGTCCCCGTGACCCATCCTTCGCGCAGCGGTGACATACCCTGCTCGCCGATGCCGAGTTCTTCCTGCACCTGTTCGTCGAGCATGCGCTGCGGATCGGCCATGACCTCGGTGGCCAGCGCGTGCGCCGAGTCGGCGTCCATGCCCTTGGCCTGGTAGATCAGGGCCAGTTCGTCGCGCTCCACCTCGGGCATCAGCGCGATCTCGTCGCGCTCCATCGCGATCTCGTGGGCGTAGACTTCCTGTTCGCTCTTGGCCGCCAGGTAGCCGCTCGATCCCATGGAAAGCGAGTCGGCGATCAGCCCGGCCACGCCGGCCACGATCACGGCGTGCGCCTGGTTCAGCGCCGAGGCGCCGATGACGCCGGCCACGAGTCCGAAATTGGCGGTGAGCCCGTCGTTGAATCCGTAGACCACGTTGCGCAGGAAGCCGCCCGATTCGGCGCGGTGCCAGGGCTCGCCCTCGCGGCCGGCCAGGGAGCCGAGCGTGCTGGCGTGCTCGGCGGACTCGCGGGCCAGGGTGAGCGACTCGTCCTTGCCCGGGGCGCCCTCCGCGGTGCCGCGGTGCATGTTCAGGTAGCCCTTGACCTCGCGCCCCTCTTCCGCCAGCAGCATCGGAAGCAGGAATCCGGGGCCGAGCCACCGGCCGAGCGTGGCCAGGAGGCGCGTACGCGCCGTGGGGCGGAACGGCCCTACCGGCCGGCCACCCTCCGTGAGCAGCGCCGCCCAGATCTTGGTGTGCCGGTCCTCGACGTCGGCCAGTTCTAGATAGATGTGCTTCTTCTTCTCGTCGTGCTCGAACCCGGCCAGCACGCGGTAGAGGAACGCCGCGTCGGCCTCGTCCTGCCAGTGTTCGTGAAAGGCGTCGAGGTCGACGTCGGCGTGTGAGGGGGAGGTGTTCATGGGGAGAAATATGCCCTGATCAGAGTACGACGGTAGGTCGGTGAATCGGTAGGTCGTTAGGTCGGTGAGTCGGTAGGTCGGTAGAAGGGTCCGATCCGCAGGTCTCCTGCGGTGTGAGTAAACCATCCAGCGGCGCCCTCGTGACTCATCAGGCGACCACCCCCTGCAAGTCGAGGAATCATGCGTACGACACTGTTCATTCCCATGACGCTGGCGGCCGCCCTGGCGGCGGTACCCGCGGCCGCTCAGGTCACGCTGCGCACCGCGCCACGCGCCTATGCGTACTCGTTCAACTCCGAATCGTCACCGCGCGCCGTGATCGGCGTGACGATGTCCACCGGCGATGCCCAGGACACGCTCGGCCTGCGGATCAGCGAGGTCGCCGCCGGCAGTCCGGCGGAGAAGGCGGGGATCAAGGAAGGCGACCGCCTGCAGTCCATCAACGGCGTCAACCTCAAGCTCTCCGCCATCGACATCGGCGATCAGGAGATGGCCGACGCGATGTCGCGCCGGCTGACGCGCGAACTCGGCAAGCTGAAGCCGGGCGACGAGGTGTCGCTGAGGGTGTATCACGACGGGCAGGTGAAGGCAGTGCGTGTGAAGACGGTGGAGTCCGACGAGTTGTACGGCGGTGCCATGGGATTCGTGCGCCGGAGCGACGACAACCGCGCAGTGCTCGGCGTGTCGCTTGCGGTCACGGGGAGCAAGCGCGACACGCTGGGCGTGCTCATCATCGGTGTGAACGACGACGGACCGGCAGCGAAAGCGGGACTCGAAGAGGGGAATCGCATCGCCGCCATCAACGGCGTGAACCTCAAGGTGGATCGCGAGGATGCCGGCGACCAATACGTGTCCAGCGCGCGCTATCAACGCCTGCAGCGGGAGATGCGGAAGGTGAAGCCGGGCGACGACGTGGCGCTCGACGTCTATGCCGACGGCCGCTTCAAGACCGTCCATCTGAAGGCGGGGAAAGCGTCGGAACTGGGTGGAAACTCGAGCACCTTCATCTTCCGCGGCAACGAGGGCCAGATGATGCCGGGGCTCGATTTCAACTCCATCGGGCCGGAAGTGCAATACGACGTTCAGCGTGCCATGGATCAGGTGCGCCGCTCGCTCCGGGACATTCGGGTGTCGCCGCGCGTGCGGTGGATGGATGACGGGTCGGCGCCCGCGGTGATCCGGATGGAGCCGCCCGCGGCGCCGGCGCCCCCGGACGCGCCCGTGATGCCGGCCATGGTTCCGCCGCCGGCGCCGGTTGCGCCGGTGGTCGTGCGTGCGGCAACGCTGGCGCGGGTCGCTCCGCCTGCCCCGCCGGCGGAACCGGCGGTGGTGGTACTGGCGCCGCGGCTGCGCGTGATCAGGTTCTGAGCCGAGGGTTCCGCCGCACCGTCTCCCACGGAGATCGCGATCCACGTAATATCAGGTCGTGATCTCGAACGCTCGATTCCCCGTCCGCTGCGGCCTCGCCGCGCTGGTGATCGCCGCGGCGGCCGGGTGCAGCAACACTGCGCCGGCGCAGCACAGCGCCGGCGTCGTCATACCCGGCATCGAAGTCCTGCTCCGCGACTCGCTGTCGGTGGTGCGCGGCAAGCGCGTCGGGCTGATCACCAACCAGAGCGGACGCGACCGGGAGGGGCGAAGCGACATCGACCTCCTGGCCCATGCGCCGGGGGTGAAGCTCGTGGCCTTGTTCGCTCCGGAGCACGGCATCCGCGGCACGGCCGAAGCCGGCGCGACGATCGCTTCTGACACCGACGCCGCCACCGGGGTGCCCATCTATTCCCTGTACGGCGCCGTGCACGCGCCCACGCCGGCGATGCTCGACAGCGTGGACGTGTTGCTGTACGACATCCAGGATGCCGGCGCGCGCTTCTACACCTACGTCTGGACGATGGCGCTGTCGGCCGATGCCGCGGGACGCGCGCACGTGCCGTTCGTGGTGCTCGACCGCCCCGACCCGATCCGTGGCGACCGCGTGGAGGGCGGCGTGCTCGACACGGCGTACCGGTCGTTCGTCGGGCAGTATCCCGTGGCGCTGCGCTACGGACTCACGCCCGGCGAGCTGCTCCGATATCTCGTGGGGACGGGGCAGGTACACGCCGACGTGCACGTGGTGCCGATGCAGGGGTGGCGCCGTTCGATGTGGTACGGCGCGACCGGGCTTCCCTGGGTGAACCCGTCGCCGAATCTGCGATCGCAGGACGCGCTCGCGCTCTACCCCGGCACGGTGTTCTTCGAGGGCACCAACCTGAGCGAGGGGCGCGGCACCGAGGCGCCCTTTCAGCTCGTCGGGGCCGGGTGGCTCACCGACGCCGGTGAGATCGCCCGCGAGTTGAACTTGCTGAACATGGGTGGGGTGCGCTTCGATTCCACGTCGCGCACCATCGCCGCCGGGCAGAAGTGGGGCGGCCAGACGATCCCGATGCTGCACGTCACCGTCACCGATGCTGATCGTGTGAAGCCGGTGCAGGTGGCGGCGTACATGCTGCAGATCATCCGCCGCCGCCACCCGGCGGATTTCAAATGGCTGCTGCCGCACATGGACGAGCTGGCCGGGAGCGACGCGCTGCGAAAGGCCGTGGATGCGGGAACCGTGGCACAGTTGCTGCCTCGGCTCGCGGCGGAGTCGAAGTCATTTGCCGAGGCCACGCGACCGTACCTGCTTTACGATCCCTGAACGACACCCCCGACCGTTCCGGCCGGCCAACCGCAGGCGTGGAGGCAGCATCATGGGTCCATCCCGGTTCAAGCGTCTGGCGAAGTGGGCGTCCCGAACCACGGGCCGGCCGGTCACCTTCGTGGCGGCGGTGGCGATCATCGTCGCATGGGGCGTCACGGGCCCGCTGTTTCATTTCAGCGACACCTGGCAGTTGGTGATCAACACCGGCACCACGATCGTGACGTTCCTGATGGTCTTCCTGATTCAGAATACGCAGAACCGCGATACGGAAGCCATCCAGGTGAAGCTCGACGAACTGATTCGCGCGATGAAGGGCGCGCACAATGCGCTGCTCGACCTCGAGGAACTCGAGGATCAGGAACTGGGACGCATCAAGCGCGGATACCAGCAACTCGCAGCCGAGGCACGCACCGCGCTGCGCGAGCACCGGCGTGATACCGGGAGTCCGGCGGTGAAGGAAGCGGAGTAGAGCGGGTGCGCGTTGCGGGTGAGGTCAACCGCCGCTCAGCACCCGCGCGAACACGTCCGCGTCCACGTTGGCGCCGGTGAACACGATCCCCACCGTGCGGCCGCGCATCGCGTCGCGCTCCTGGCGCAGCGCCGCGAGCCCCAGCGCGCCCGCGCCCTCCACCACGTTGTGCGTGGCGGCGAAGATGTCGCGCATCGCCTGCGCCACCTCGGCGTCGCACACGTCCACGACGCGGGCGACGCGGCCGCGCATGAGGCCAAGCGCGGTGGCGTTGGGCGTGCGGCAGGCCACGCCGTCGGCGATGACGGTTTCGACGGGACACGACACCAGCTCGGTGCCCTCCAGCGAGCGCTTGTACGCCGGAGCCGCGGACGACACGACGCCCACCACATCGAGGTCACGTCCCAGTGCTTCCTTCGCGGCGAGCATGCCACAGATGCCGGAGCCGAGCCCGATGGGCACGTAGACGGTTTGCAGCGCGGGCAAGGCGCGGAGGAACTCCATGGAGTAGGTGCCCACGCCCGCGACGAGCGCCGGGTCGAACGCCGGGATCGGGTGCCAGCCGCGCTGGCGGGCCAGCTCCGCGGCGTGCTCGAGCGATGCCTGGAAGTCGTCGCCGTACTCGATCAGCTCGGCGCCCAGCGCGCGCATCGCTTCGTTCTTCTCCCGGCTGTTGCCGTGGGGCACGACGACGAGCGCCCTGAGCCCATGTCGGGCCGCGGCGAATGCCACTGACTGCCCGTGGTTGCCGCGCGTCGCCGTGACCACGCCCTCCACGTTCGGCTGCGCGCGCTTGAGCCTGTCCATGTACACGAGGCCGCCCCGGATCTTGAAGGCCCCGATGGGCGTGTAGTTCTCGTGCTTCACCCACACCGTGGTACCGGCCAGGCGGTCGATGAGCGGCCAGTGGTACTGCGGCGTCGCGGGCATCACCGCCTTCACCAGGCGGTCGGCGGCCTCGAGCGCGTCGAGCGAGGGGAGGGTGGATTGGGAGCCGTTGGTCATTTGCCGCCCTTGAACGCCGCGCGCACCTGCGAGATGGTGCAGAGTGGACGGAAGGGAATGCCCGCCGCTTCGATGGCGGCGGCGCCTCCCTGTTCGCGATCCACCACGGCGGTCGCGACCACGATCTCGGCGCCCGCCTCGCGCACGTGCTCCACCGCCTTGAGCAGCGACCCGCCGGAGGTGGTGACGTCCTCGACGATCACCACCTTCTTGCCCCTGGGATCGACGCCCTCGATCCATTTGCCGAGCCCGTGCTGCTTGGCCTCCTTGCGGACGATGAATCCCGGGAGCGGATGTCCGGCGAGGGCGGACGCGTACACCGCGTTCGACACGATCGCGTCGGCACCCAGCGTCGGGCCGCCCACGGCCTGGGCGCCGAACTCCTGCGCGAGTTGCAGGACGGCGTTGCCCACCAGCTCGACGCCCTCGGGATGGTACGTCACCTGCTTGGCGTCGAGATAGAAGGTGCTCTTGGCGCCGGAGGCGAGGGTGAAGTCGCCCTCGCGGTACGACAGGCGAGCGAGCAGGGAGGCGAGTCTGGGGTTCGATGCCATGAGACGGGGGACGGTGAATGGTGGAGCGCGGGTGAAATCTACCGGAACACGCCGTGCGTGCCGCCAAGCCAGTAGATCGAGTCGGCCGGAACCCTGGGACCGATCGTTCCGACCACCGCGTTCTCCAGCTTCTGCGGCTCGAACACGATGCCGCCCTTGATCACGAGCCGCGGGAAGCGCATGGCCTTGATGTCGGCCAGCGGATTGCCGTGGACGATCACCGCGTCCGCCCATTTCCCGGTCTCGATGGAGCCCAGCCGGTCGCCGAGTCCCATGGCGTGGGCCGCGTTGATCGTGGCGAAGCGAAGCGCAGCGTACGGTGGGATGCCCGAGAGCACAAACGCCAGCAGCTCGCGGTGTACGGCGAACGGGGTGAGATACTCGCCGTGGCTGGGGTGGTCGGTGCCGAGTGTGATGAGGTCCTTGCCGCCGGCATCGTAGAAGGCTTTGATCTCCTTCTGCTTGACCCAGTAGATCTTCTCGAACTGCTCCATCACCGGCGGGCGGCCGCGCGAGTCGACGAGCTTGCGCACGTAGGGCGTGAGAAAGCGCTTCTCGTCGGTGAAGTAGGTGAACACCCGTGGATCGCGCTTGCCGTAATACCCGTAGGCACTGATCGTCGCGTCGTAGTAGACGTGGTGCCGGATGTAGAGCTGGAAGGTGCGCTGGTAGGCGGGCGACGCGAAGGTCGAATCGGTGAAGTTCTCGAGCGACGCATACGCGCTACGGGTGGCCGGGTAGGCGTCGCCGCCCATGAAGTGCTCGATGCGGTCGATGCCCATGAGGATGGCGTCGCGCGGGTTCACGGTGCCGCGGAAGCCGGAGCCGAGGTGCCCGGTGACGGTGAGCCCGTGCTGATGGGCGCGGTCGATGAGTGCCTCCAGTTCGGGGGCCGTCACGCCCTTGGCTTTGAATCCGCGCACACCCAGCTCGGCCCAGTGGTCCACCTCGGCGTAGATCGAATCGGTGGTGATGCTGCGCGACCAGCCCGGGCGCGCGCTGCCGAAGTAGGGGCCGGAGTTGAGGAGCCGTGGCCCCGGCTCGAGTCCGCGGTCGATCCGAATGCGCAGAGCGCGCATCGAGTCGGGCTGCATCTCGCCGGCGGGCCAGGTGCTGGTGACGCCGTTGGCCAGGAAGAGCGACGGGTAGGCGGCCGTTTCGTCCACGCGTCCATTGCCGAACATCTGCATGTGGTAGTGCGCGTGGAGATCGATGAGGCCCGGGGTGATGGTCTCGTCGTCGGTGAGGCGGATGGTGTCGGCGCCCGGTTTGACTTCGGAGAGATCGCCGCCCACCCGCTGGAATTTGCCGGCGCGGATGAGAATGCCGGGGTTGTGGACGCGCCCCGTGTCGGTGGAGGTGAAGAGCCAGCCGCCGAGGACAACGAGGTCGTGGGTCTGGGTCTGGGCGAGGGCGCGCGTGGCTGGCGCGAGGAGCGCGGCAGCGAGGGCGGCGAGGGCGAGGAGACGGCGCATGGCAGGGAGTGGGACCGGGTGGGCGGGGGTTTGGGGAGGAAGATACGCGGCAAACGCGAGGCCGACACCCTGCGCATGACGGAGATCGTGGCCGATCAATCGATTGACCCCGCCCTCGAGCAAACGTTGCGGCGGCTCCCGGTGTCCAACTGAAACCGTATCCGCCCTAGCAGCGTTCGACTGACTGTCCGACTGTCCAGTCCCACCACTCGACCGCCTCATGCCCGCCTTCCTCGAAGCCCTCGTCCAGGACCTCCGCTACGCCGCCCGCGGCCTCCGCAACAAGCCGGGATTCACCATCGCGGTGGTCGTCACCCTCGCCCTCGGCATCGGCGCCAACTCGGCGATGTTTTCCATCGTGGATCGGGTGCTCTTCCGCCCGCCGCCGATGATGCGCGCGCCGGCGCTCTCCCACCGCATCTACCTGGCCAGCACCTACCGCGGCAAGGAATTCACTTCGGGCGGCACACAGTACGCCCGCTACGTCGACCTGACGAACTTCAGCCACGATTTCGCGCGCACGTCGGAGTACACGCAGCGCAAATTGGCCTTTGGGGTCGGGACCGATGCCGCCGAGTTGAACGTCGGCGTGGTGAGCGCCAGCTTCTTCGGATTCTTCGACGCTCCGCCTGCCCTCGGGCGCTATTTCACCACGGCGGAAGACTCGACCCTCGCGCCGACACCGGTGGTGGTTCTCGGGTACGGGTACTGGCAGACCGCCTACGGCGGCCGCAAGGACGTGATGGGTCAGTCGATCCATATCGGCGCCACGACCTACACGGTGATCGGCGTGGCGCCACAGGGGTTCGTGGGGCTGTGGCCCGAGTCGCCACCCGCTGCATTCATCCCGATTTCCGTATATGGGCAGGAAATGGGGAAGAACATCCGGCTTTCGGGCGAGACGTGGAACACCACCTACCACTGGACGTGGGCGTCGATGATCGCCGAGCGGCAGCCCGGCGTCACCGTCCAGCAGGCGACCGCCGATCTCACCCAGGCGCTGGTCCGCAGCTATCAGAAGGAGGCGGCCACCGACAAGGGCATGCGCTCGCTCGCGCTGATCAAGCCGCGCGCCATCGTCGCCTCGATCCTCAGCGACCGCGGCCCCAACGAGTCCAGCCTGGGCAAGATCGTCACCTGGATCAGCGGCGTGGCGCTGATCGTGTGGCTCATCGCCTGCGCCAACGTCGCCAACTTGTTGCTCGCCCGCGCGCTCAAGCGGCGTCGCGAGATCGCGGTACGCCTGGCCCTCGGTGTGAGCCGCGCTCGCCTGGCGTCGCAGCTCCTCATAGAGAGTCTCGCGCTCGCTCTCCTCGGCGGCGTGGCGGGCGCGGCCGTGGCCCAGTGGGGTGAGGCGCTGCTCCGTGCGCTGTTTCTCTCCAAGACCAGCACCGCCACCGTGATCCGGGATCCGCGGTCGCTGATCTTCATCGGCGTCACGGCAGTGGCCGCCGGGCTGCTCACCGGCCTCGCCCCGGTGTTTCAGGCCGGCAAGACGGACCTCACCAGCGATCTCAAGGCCGGCGCGCGCGAGGGTACGTATCACGGCTCGCGCATCCGCACCGGATTGCTCGTATTCCAGGGGGCGCTCTCGGTGCTCCTGCTCATCGGCGCCGGTCTGTTCGTGCGCAGTCTCTCCAACGTGCGGAATACGCCGCTGGGTTATGACGCCGACAACGTCGCCGTGGTGAATCTCAACATGCGCGGCGTGGCGCTCGACACCACGCGGACCCACAACCTGCTGCTCGGTCTGCTGGCGTCGGCCAAAGCGATTCCCGGGGTCACGCACGCCGCCGTGCAGGTCACGATGCCCTTCTGGAGCACGTGGGACACCGAGTTGCACGTGGCCGGCATCGACACCGTCGACAAGTTGGGCCAATTCGACCTCAACGCGGTCACGCCCGACTACTTCGCCACGATGGGAACCCGCATCGTCCGGGGACGCGGCATCACGGCGCAAGACATCGCAGGCGCACCGCAGGCGATGGTCGTGAGCGAGGCGATGGCGAAGCGCCTCTGGCCACACGCCGACGCACTCGGCCAGTGCGTGAAGGTGGGCGCTGATACCATGCCGTGCACCTACGTAGTCGGTGTCGCCGAGAACATCAAGAACGAGAGCCTCGGCGCAGATCCCGGGCTCTATTACTACATGTCGTGGGACCAGTATGCGCGGAACCAGGGCGGGTTGTTCGTCCGCACCCATGGGGACGCGGCGCAGAGCACGGAGGCGATTCGCAAGGCTCTCCAGCCGCTGATGCCGGGTGTGTCCTACGTGACCGTGACCCCGATGAGCGACGTGCTCGGCGGCCAGACCAAGTCGTGGAAGCTCGGCGCGACGATGTTCCTGGCGTTCGGGGTTCTGGCGCTCGTCCTCGCCGCCGTCGGTCTGTATAGCGTGATCGCGTACAACGTCGCCCAGCGCGCGCAGGAACTCGGCGTACGCGTGGCGCTCGGCGCCCAGGTGCGTGACGTGATGGCGCTCGTGTTCCGGCAGGGCATGGCCGTTTCAGTGGTCGGCGTGGTGCTGGGCACAGCGATCGCGCTCGGCGTCGGCCACTGGGTGCAGCCTCTGCTGTTCAACGAATCGGCACGCGATCCCGTGGTGTACGGGCTCGTGACGGCGGTGCTCCTGGCCGTGGCCGCGGTGGCCAGCTTCATTCCGGCTCGCCGGGCATCCAGGGTGGACCCCATGCAGGCGCTCCGCGCGGAGTAGGGGAAAGCACCACGCGGACGTCCCACGTACCCGCGGTCCGGAAACCGGCATAGATTCTCGGAGAGCCCCAGACCCCCCGGGGCGCTCCCCAGAACGCCGATCGTCGAGGGTGCAGCCGATGAAAGTCTCCTTCAAGGTCAACGGAACCGCCCACACCGTTGACGTCCCCGCCGACATGCCGCTGTTGTGGGTGCTCCGCGACCTGCTCGACCTCAAGGGCACCAAGTTCGGATGCGGCATCGGGCAGTGCGCGGCGTGCACGGTCCACATCAACGGAAGACCAGCCCGCTCGTGCCGGCGCCGCGCGTCGACGCTCGAGGGCGCCGACATCCTCACCATCGAGGCGCTGTCGCCCGACGGCGACCACCCGCTGCAGCGTGCCTGGGAGGAACTCGACGTGCCGCAGTGCGGCTACTGCCAGGCGGGACAACTCATGGCGGCCGCAGCGCTGCTCAAACGCAATCCGCACCCCACCGACGCCGAGATCGACACCGCGATGAGCGGCAACATCTGCCGGTGCAACACGTACCTGCGGATCCGCGAGGCCATCCATCACGCCGCGGGCATGGAGGCCACCCAATGACCAAGACCACCGTGACGCGCCGCGACTTCCTGCGCGTCTCCGCTATTGCCGGCGGCGGCATTCTGTTGGCGACCTACGTTCCCGGTCTGATGCACCGCGACGCGTTCGGCGCAGGCGCAGCCGAACCGGGCGAGCTCAACGCGTTCATCCGGATCACGCCGGACGGCATCATCACGATTGCCGCCAAGAACCCCGAGATCGGGCAGGGCGTGAAGACGATGCTCCCGATGATCATCGCCGATGAACTCGACGCGGACTGGAAGAACGTCCGCGTGGAGCAGGTAGGCCTGAACACCGACAAGTACGAGAACCAGTGGGCCGGCGGCAGCACGGCCACGCCCATCAACTGGATGCCGCTGCGGCAGGTGGGCGCGGCGGGGCGGGCGATGCTCGTCGCGGCGGCGGCCGCCACGTGGGGCGTGGACGAATCCGCGTGCACCACCGAGGCGGGTGTCGTGTACCATCGCGCCAGCGGGCGGAAGCTCGGCTACGGCGCACTCGCCGACAAGGCCGCGACGATGAAGGCGCCGGACCTCAAGTCGGTGAAGCTCAAGGACCCCAAGGAATTCCGGATCATCGGCACGCCGGTGCGCGGGGTGGACAACCACGCCATCGTCACCGGCAAGCCGCTGTACGGCATCGACGTGACGCTGCCGGGTATGGTGTACGCCGTCTTTCAGAAGTGCCCCGTGTTCGCGGGCACCGTGAAGAGCGCCAACCTCGACGCCATGAAGGCGCTGCCGGGGGTGAAGGATGCGTTCGTCGTGGAGCCCGCGCCTGGCAGCGCTCTCAACGGATTGCTCGGCGGTGTGGCGATCATCGCCGATACATGGTGGGGGGCGCAGTCGGCGCGGAACAAGCTGGAGGTGGTGTGGGACGAGGGCTCGACGGCGCAGCAGAGCAGCGAGTCTTTCGCCATGCAGGCGGCGGCTCTCTCCAAGCAGGAGCCACAGCGCTCGCTGCGCAGCGATGGCAATGCCGACGGCGCGCTCAAGGGCGCGGCCAAAGTGGTGAGCGCCGACTACTCCTACCCGTTCATCGCGCACGTGACGCTGGAGCCGCAGAACTGCACGGCGCACTATCGGGACGGACGGCTCGAGATCTGGGCCCCGACGCAGACGCCGGAGGGCGGCCGCTCGCTGGTGGCCAAGACGCTCGGCATCAAGGCAGAGGACATCGCCATCCATCTGACGCGGAGCGGCGGCGGGTTCGGGCGCCGGCTCAACAACGACTACATGGTGGAGGCGGCGCGCATCGCCAGGCAGGTGAACGCACCGGTGAAGCTGCTCTGGTCGCGTGAAGACGACATGGAGCACGACTTCTACCGGCCCGCCGGCTTCCACTACCTCACCGGCGGTGTGGACGCGAATGGGAAGCTCGTGGCGTGGAAGAATCACTTCGTGACCTTCGGGGATCCGCCCCGCTACGCGGCCAGCGCCGGCATCTCCCCCACCGAATTCCCCGCCCGGTTCATTCCCAACTTCTCCTTCGGGGCATCGTCAATGCCGCTGGGTGTTCCCACGGGCGCGCTGCGGGCACCGGGGAGCAACGCGATCGCGTTCGTGATGCAGTCGTTCATCGACGAACTGGCGCACGCCGCCGGCCGCGATCCGGTGGACTTCCGCCGCGACCTGCTGTCGAACGTCGAGGATGGGGCGGCGATGGACGCGCAGCGGATGCGCGGGGTGCTGGAATTGGTGGTGGAGAAGTCGGGGTGGGGCAAGCAGAAGTTCCCCCGCGGAACCGCACAGGGCGTGGCCTTCCACTTCAGCCATCGCGGGTACTTCGCCGAAGTGGTGCAGGCAACGGTGAGCCGCAGCGGGCTGCTCAGAGTGGACAAGGTATGGGTGGCCGGTGACATCGGCAGCGAGATCATCAACCCGATCAACGCCGAGAGTCAGGCGCAGGGCGCCGTGCTGGACGGACTGTCGGAGACGTTCGGGCAGGAGATCACCATCGAAGGCGGGCGGGCGATGCAGGCGAACTTCAATCACTATCCGATTCTTCGGATGCGCGATGTGCCGCCGGTTGAAGTCCACTTTCTGAAGACCAGCTTCCCACCCACGGGGCTGGGCGAACCGGCACTGCCGCCGGCCGTGGCCGCGCTGTGCAACGCCATCTACTCGGCCACCGGCAAACGCGTGCGTTCGCTGCCGCTCTCGAAGCACGATCTGAGCTGGACGTAGCCGGCGCAGCGCGCGCGAGATCGCGAGCAGGGCCCGGACTCGACGGTCGAGTCCGGGCCCAATTCGTTTGCGCCGCCGCGTGCATCCGTTTACGAAAATCGGCATTTCTCCGACGCGACTTTTCGAATCGTGAGGGGTAGAGTGGGGCATACCCACCTGCAGCATTCTCACCTCACATCCACACCGCATGCCCCTCGCTCGCCCGACGCGCCCCGTCGGGCAGCGCAGCCTCCGCGGCCGCGCGTGGCTCACACGCACCGACGGCGCACGATGCGTCACCGGACTCGCCGCTCTGCTCGCTGCCTGCTCCGGCGCACTCGACGCGCCCAACGCATCGGCCGTCCGCGACTGTGCCGGACTTCCAGCCACAGCGCTGCGCAGCGCGCAGTCGGCCGTGGTCGACTGCAGCAACGGCGGCACACGCGCGACGGTGGCCGCCGGCGGGGCGAACTATCTGATCGTCGCGCAGCTCGCCACCGACAAGAGTTCGGCGACGCCGGCGGCGTACGTGCTGGGCGCCGATACGCTGCCCGTGGCGGCGGCGACGGCCGACGTTGCCCCCCCGCTGCTGCCGCGGGCGGCGGGCGCGGTGCGGGTGCCGCCCGCTGGTGGTGGGCTGCAATCGGCGTTCGACCTCAGGCTCCGTGCGCGGGAACGGACCGCGGAGCGCGCGTCGGTGCTCGCAGCAACACCGCAGCTCGCACGAGCGGCCGACGCCGTGCCGGCCCCGGGAAGCGTGCGAACCTTCCGCGTGCTCACCGACTACACGGCGGCCAACGACGTGTGGGCGACCGTCACGGCGCAGCTCGATTACATCGGGTCGCGCGTCCTGATCTACTCCGATACGCGGACACCCTACGCCGGGTTCTCCTCGCCGGCCCTGGCGCAGTTCGGCCAGTACTTCGACCAGACGCTCTTTCCGATCGACACCGGTGCCTTCGGCCCACCCTCCGACGCCGATGCCAACGGCCATGTGATCATGCTCATGTCACCGGCCGTCAACGCGGGGACGCCGAGCGCGATCTGTCAGACGCAGGGGTTCGTGGCGGGCTTCTTCAACGGGCAGGACTTCAACGGCGCCGCCGATCCGAACTCCAACCGCGGTGAGATCTTCTATTCTCTCGTGGCCGATCCGCAGGGCGCGTACGGATGCCCACACCCCGCCTCCGAAGTGTCGAGCGTCGAGCCGGCGGTCTTCCTGCACGAGTTGCAGCACCTGATCAGCTATTCGCAGCACGTGGTGCTGGGGCGGGGCGCGCCGGCGGCCTCATGGATGGACGAGGGGTTGAGTCTGGTAGCCGAAGAGCTGGGGTCGGCGTACTACGAGGCGAAATGCCCGCCGCCGGCCTGTCGCACCGATCCCAACCAACTGTTGCCCGACTCGTCGCTCGGCTTCGCGCGGACGTTCATGCTCGACTCGTATGCGTTCGCCAGCAACCCCGATACCGTATCGCTGACCGTCCACGCCGACCGCGACCTCGGCACGGCGTGGCGCGGTGGGGCCTGGGCGTTGATGCGTTGGCTGGGCGACCACATGCCGGCCGGGTTCTACCGGCGGCTCGAGACCACACAGGGCAGCGGCGTGAGCGCCATCGAGAGCGCCTCGGGGGGGCAGGGCTTCGCCGCACTGTTCGGCAATTTCGGCCTCGCGCTCTACACCGACAGCCTGCCGGGAATGCCGCGCAACACCGTGCCGGTATTCGACCGTTTCAGCAGTCGGAACACGCGCCAGTTGTGGACCAATCTCTACGGTACCTCCGCCTCGCAGCAGCTCCCGTTTCCCATTCCCGTGCATCCGGTGACGGCAACGCCGGCGCCGATGCAACTGCCGCCCGGCGGGATGACGTTCTGGCGGCTCGCCACGTCGTCGCAGGCCGCGACGGAGACCATTCGCTTCTCGGCGCCCGACGGTCGGGCGCTCGATCCGACGCTGCACCCGCAGCTCGTGATCTTCCGGCTGCCGCCCGGCCAGTAGCCGGCACGCGCACCGGCTACCGGCCGGCGAGCCGGCGGATGGCGCCGGCCAACTCCTCCCGGTACGCCGCGGGGTCGGCCGTGCGTTCGACGAGCGCGCGGGCTCGGCATCCCATCTCGTGGCGCAGCGCGGCGGAGTCGAGAAGGCGGGTGATCGCCGCGATCAGCGCGTCCGCGTCTCGGGGAGGCACGAGCAGGCCGGTGCGGCCGTCGTCGATGAGTTCGGGAATCGCGTTCAGCCGCGTGCCGATGGCGGGCAGTCCGGCGGCGGCGGCTTCCTGAAAGACGAGGCCGAACGCCTCGTCGCGCGTTGGAAGCACGAACAGGTCGGCGTCGCGCCAGAGCGCGCGCCACTGTTCGGAGTGCGCGGTCACGTTGCAGTGGACTTCGACACCGGCCGACAGCAGCGCGGCGGGGATCTCCCAGCCGGTGACGAGATCGAGCGTCGCGCGCGCGCCGAATCCGCCGCGTCGCCATGCGTCGAGCAACTCGAACCCTCCCTTGCGCGGAAAGTCGCCGCCGACGAAGAGCACCCGAGGCATGCCCCCGGGGTCGCGCTGCGCGCGTGCCAGCCGTGCCTCCGCCCAGATGGAGTCGAACATCTCGAACAGCACGGGGTCCGGCATCACCGCGATCTCGGTGTGGCAGTCCGGATATTCGGCGCGCAGGGAATCGGCCGCCCAGCGCGACGTGCACACGATGAGCTTCGCGGCGCGAAAGATCCGGCCGTCGCGGCGCACGTTGGGTGCGTAGGTGCGCTTCTCGAGGGCGGTGTGCGCCGCCTCGACCACGGGCCGCTGCGTGCAGTCGATGGACACGATGGACGGCGTGGTCCGCATGCGGTCGAGGCTCGCGTAGGCCGCGGCCTGGCGGTGGAAGTGGAGCACGTCGAAGCGGCGCCCCGTGTGTTCCATCTCGCGGATCCGGCGGCGGGCGAGCAGGCCGGCGTTCCATTCGGCGCGCCATCGCAGGAGGTCGAGGTTGGTCATGCCCGCCCATCCGTCGTGCCATACTCGTGTGCAGAGCAGCCGGCGCACGACGCGGTCGCGCGTCGTCAGGCGGTCGGTGAGGACCACCTGCGTCGCGTCGATGTCGCCCGGCTTTCGCACGAACGCCTCGTCGACGAAGCGGGCGAAGGTGCGAAGGCCGAGGATGCCGGAGTTGACGAACAGGGCCTGGATGGCGGGAGGGGGCATCGGTCCCGCCAGATTAGCGATGGAGCCCGGCCTCCGCTACTCGTATCGCAGGGCGTCCATCGGATCGGTGCGGGATGCGCGCAGGGCCGGGATGTACCCCGCGCTCAGCGCGACCAGCGAAAGCACTGCCGCGGCGATCACCATCACCATCGGGTCCCAACCCTTCAGCTGGTAGAGCAGCGACTGCGCGCCCTCACCGAGACCGACGGCGCCCGCGAGCCCGATCACGCCGCCGACGGCCGTCATGACGCCTACCTGGCGTAGCACCATCCCTCGGATGCGGGAGCCGTCGGCACCGAGGGCCATCCGCACGCCGATCTCCCGGGTGCGCTGCGAGACCGAGTAGGCCAGCACGCCGTAGAGGCCGATGGCCGCCAGCAGGGTGGCGAGCAGCGCGAAGGCGAGGGACAGTTTGCTGATCATGCGGTCCATGAAGATGTTGTCCTTCACCTGCTGGTCGAGCGTCTTCAACTCCTCCACGGGAAGGGTCGGGTCGAGCTTCTTGATTACGCCGGGAATGGCGCGAAGCGTCGACTCCTGGTTCCCGGCGCTGCGGACGTAGAAATTGATGCTCCCGACGGTCGAGTCCTGCCGCCACGGAATGAAGAAGACGGGCGGGATATCGTTCTTCACGTCGCTGTACTTCGCATCCTTCACCAGGCCTACGATCTCGATGTCGAGGTCCTTGCCGCCCATCGACATGCGCTTCCCGATGGCGTCGCGCCCGAGGTTGAACTTCCTCGCGAAGGTCTCGTTGACCACGGCGACTTTGGGCGAGCCGAGCGCGTCCGATGTGGTGAAGTCGCGGCCGGCGAGCAAGGTCATGCCGACGACGTGGAAATAGTTCGCGCCGACTTCGTTGTACCGCGAATTGTTGTCGACGTCGGGACCGGTGGGATAGCCCTCCACGCGTACGCTGTTGCCCCAGTTGCTGCCGCCGACCAGGGGCACCAACGCCTCGGTCACCCCGGTGACGCCGGGGATCGCGCTCAGTTCCTGATCGGTGCGGCTGAAGAAGACCGCCGCGTGTGCCTTCGAGTATCCGTTGCGGGCGGGCGAGATGGAGAAGGTGGCCACGTTGTCGGTCTTGATCCCGAGGTCGACGTGGGTCACGTTGCGCAGGCTCTTGAGGAAGAGCCCGGAAGCCACCAAGAGGGCCATCGACAGCGCCACCTGCGCCGTGGCCAGCGTCGTGCGGAAGCGCATGGCGGCTTTCGTGCCCGACAGTTTGCCCGAGTTGTTCCGGAGGGCCGTCACCAGATCCGGGCGCGTGCTCTGCACGGCCGGGAACAGGCCGAACAGAATGCCGGTGCCGATGGCCAGCGCCGCCGCGAACCAGACGACGGAGAACTGCAGCCGGAAGTGCAGCATCGCGGCGGTCTCGCTCGGAAGCATCGTCATGATGGCCACCAGCGTCCAGTGCGCGATCACGATGCTGATCACGCCGCCCATGAGCGCGAGTACCACGGATTCCGTGAGCAACTGCGTCATCAGTTGCCGACGCGTGGCACCGAGCGACAGCCGCACCGCCATCTCCATCGTCCGATTGGCGGCCCGCGCGAGCAAGAGGTTGGCGATGTTGGCGCAGGCGATGAGCAGCACGAGGCCCGTGATCGCGAACAGGAGCATCAACGGTGTCTGCGCGTCGTGCCGGACATCGCTCTGTCCGCGGCGCCCGTCACTGAGGATGATCTGCTTGGCCTTGAAGCGCTGCATCGTGGCGTCGCTCATTCCCTGCTGCAGGGGGGCTTCGACGTCGGTGATGATCGGATGGTAGACGGCATTGATCGCCGCGGTTGCCTGCTCCATGGTCATGCCGGGCTTGAGGCGGCCGAACACGTAGGCCCAGTACCACGTCCGCTTGGCGAACCCGTCGTATTGCGCGAAGGTAGGCGACATCATCCCGCGCATCGAGAGCGGTACGTACACGGCGGGAACGGCGCCGAGCGTCGTGCCCTCGAATCCCTGCGGCGCAACGCCGATGATCGTCATCGACTGGCCGTTGACCTTGATCGGTTTGCCGATCACCGACCTGTCGCCGCCCATGTGCGCCTGCCAGTAGCCGTATCCGAGGACGACCACGTAGTTGGCGCCGATGGTTTCGTCGTCCGACGGGTTGAACAGCCGGCCGGCGGCCGGCTGCAGGCCGAGCACCGGGAAATAGGAGCCCGAGACCTCGAGACCCAGCGTGTTGAGCGTTTCGTCATCGTAGGCAACGTTGGCGCCGAACAAAACGTGGGCCGCCAGACCGCTGAGACCGGTGTTGCCCTTCTGCAGATCGCGGAACATCTGATAACTGAACACTTCGTCGCAGCCGCCCGCCTGCCCACAGGACTGTGACCCCGGCTGCGGACCCGGGCTGGAGAGATTGACCAGCTGTTCGGGATGGGACACCGGGAGCGGCTGGCGCAAGATCTGTTCGAAGATCGAATAGATGCCGGCGTTGGCGCCGATGCCGAGCGCAAGCGAGAGTACGGCGACCGTGGTCACGAACGGCGTCTTGGCCAGCGTGCGGAAGGCCAACTTCACATTGCGCATGACGGGTCCTGGTGGAGAATCGCGGTGGGGAGGGGCGCGGCTCACGGCCGGCCAACGTCTCTTGGACAAACCCTGGGCCTGATTGGTTTGTACGGACCGCCCCACCCGTCGAGTTTCAGGTCCCCGTCGGCGGTCGCTTCATGTAGGCCAGCTGCGCCGGGCCGACGGAAGGAAGTCGGGCAGTCAGGCAGTCGGACGGAACGTCGGAGGGGCGGCGAAGCAGTCGTCTGCTCGCCGCCCCACCCTTCAGCCTTCACCCTTCAGCCTTCACCTTCCACCCTTCACCGGATCCCCGGTGGTCGGCGGCACCGTCATCGTATCGGGCTTCACGGTCTTCACCGTATCGGGCTTCGTGCCCTTCACGGAATCGGGCTTCGGCGCCGTCTCCGTATCGGGCTTCACGACGAGCTTCACCTGCGGCTGTGGCGTCACGGTCTCCTTCCACATCTTGACCTTCACCCGGAACGCCTCGGCCAGGTCGGGAACGCTGACCTCGTCCTGCAGCGTGGTGTCGGTGACGATGCCCTGCAACCGCTCGGCGTTCCTCACCGCCTTCGTGTAGCCGGAGTCGTCGCGCACGGCGGCTTCGTAGTGATGCAGCGCGGCCACCATGTACCCAGACCGCTCGAGCGCCATGCCGAGGTTGTTCTGGAAGAGCGGCGCCGTCGGCTTGAGCTGCACCACGCGGGCCAGCGGTCCCAGCGCGCCTTCGTAGTCGCCCGAATCCAGCAGCATCACCCCGAGGTTGTTCAGGCCCCAGAGATCCTCGTCGTTCCGGACGAGCAACTCGCGATAGGTCTGCATGGCGCCGTCGGCGTCGCCGCTCGCCGCCTGGGCACGCGCCTTCAGCCGCCAGCCGTCGGCCGAGGTCGAGTCGATGCTCAGCCCCTGCTCCACCTGCTCCAGCGCTTCGGGCGCCCGCTGCAGATCGAGGAGCACGCGCGCCTCGTTGAAGTAGCTCTTGGCGAAGGTCGGATCGATGTCGATGGACTTGTCGAATGCTTCCTTGGCATGCTCGAAGTCACCGGCCTTCCAGCTCGACAGCCCGAGCATGTAGAACCCGAACGCGTTGTTCGGTTTGCTCTCCACGTACCGCTCGAACATCTCGGCGGCTTCGGGATAGTGGCCCGACTTGAAGACGGCGTTGGCGTTCTCGTACGTGGCCGGCATGGTCGCGTCCACCGTCGTCCCGCCGGTCGGAGCGCTGCGCTCGACGTTGGACGCGGGAATCACGGCGCCCTTGGGCGGGCCGCTGGGTTGCACGGCGTTCGGGGTCGAGACCTTGAAGGATTCGACCGGCCGCGCCTCGGCCTTGTCGCCGCCGCACGCCGCCAGCGCGAAGGGCACGACGATGAGTGCGCTCCACGAAAGCCGGGCGATGCGGGTACTGCGGATGATGGTCTGCATGGTGTCCTCCTCGATGGGGGCGCGGATGCGCCGTGGGGTCTTGCGATGCCATACGAGGAGGCAGCATTCGAGCCAGCGTCTGGTGTTCGGAGCGGCGCCGGTAAGCGGTTGGCAGCACGCAGGTTAGCGCTGCGCCGGTGGGGGCGTGCGACGGGCGTCGTGTCCGTTGGGACACGAAGGGCGCGATGGGGACGTGTCCGGGGGGACACGAACCGCAGTCGAGTGTGTTCAGTGGACCGACGACAGTCGACTGAGGACTCTCGACTGTGAAGTGCCGGTGCGCACCGGCTGGGCCGAGCGCGACCTACCCTCGCTGAATTCCCAGTCGCCGCATGATCTTCAGCAAGCTCGCGTGATCGGCCAGCCCCAGCGCTTCGGCGGTACGGGTGATCTGCCAGTCGTGGCGCTCCAGCGCCGCGATCACGATGCGGCGCTCGGCGTCGGTGCGCTGGGCCTGGAACGACCCGTCACCGGGGTCCGGCGCGGCGGGCGTCTCGCCGCGGATCTCCGCCGGAAGATGCTCGCGCCGGATCACCTCGCCATCGGCGGCCACCACACTGCGTTCGATCACGTTGCGCAGTTCGCGCACGTTGTTGCGGCGCCAGTCGTACTGCACCAGCGCCTCGCGCGCGTCGGGCGCCAGCCGCCTGGGCAGGACGCCGAACCGGCTGCACGTCTCCCCCACGAAGCGCTCGGCGAGCAGCGGCACGTCCTCGCGGCGATCGCGCAAGGGCGGTACACGGAGCACGTGCACGTTGAGCCGGTAGAGGAGATCCTCGCGGAAGGTGCCCTCCTTCACGAGTTGGTCGAGATCGCGCAGAGTGGCCGCCACCACGCGCGCATTCACCGGCAGCGCACGGTTGCTGCCCAGCCGCGTCACGGTGTGCTGTTCGAGCACGCGCAGGAGCTTCGGCTGCACCGCGGCGGGAAGTTCGCCGATCTCGTCCAGGAACAGCGTGCCGTTCTCCGCCGACTCGAAGGCGCCCTTGCGCACACCGGCGGCGCCGGTGAACGCGCCCTTCTCGTGTCCGAAGAGCTCGCTCTCCACCAGGTTCTCGGGCAGCGCCGCGGCGTTGATGGCGATGAACGGGCCGCTGGGATTGGCGCCGAGCCGGTGGAGTTCGCGGGCCACGAGTTCCTTGCCCGTCCCGCTCTCGCCAACGATGAGCACGGCGCTCGGGATCGGCGCCACGCGGCCGATGGCGTCGCGCAACTGGTCCATGGCCGCGCTCCGGCCGAGCAGCGTCGATTCACCCAGCCGGTTCTGCAGCGCGAACACCTCGCGCCGCAGGCGGAAGCGCTCGATGGCATGCTCCACCTCCTGCGCCACGCGCTCCATGGGCTCGGCCTTGTCGATGAATCCCGCGGCGCCCAGCCGGATGGCTTCGATGCACCGGTCGAAGTCGCCGGTTCCGGTGTACACGATCACCGGCGTCTCGCTGCCGCGGTGGTTCAGCGTGCGCAGCACCTCGAAGCCGTCCATGCCGGGCATTTCGAGGTCGAGAATCATGCAGTCGACGTTCGTGGACTGGAGCAGGTCGAGCGCCTCGGCCCCGCCGGTGGCCACCGACACGTCGTGCCCGCCGATGCGCTTGAGGTCATAGGCGTACTGCTCGGCGAGTGCGGCGACGTCGTCGACAACGAGGATAGCGCTCATCGGGTCACGGTTGGCATTCATCCACTGGCGGGAATCTCGATCGTGAATGTACTGCCCTCACCCGGCGCGGTCTCCACCCGGATCGAGCCCCCGAGATCCGTCAGCAGCCGCCGGACCACGGACAGGCCGAGGCCGGTACCGGTCGGTTTCGTGGTGTAGAAGTCGTCGAACGCGCGGTCGAGCTGCTGGCGCGTCATGCCGCGACCGGTGTCGGACACGATGAACCGCACGCGGCGCTCGGCGCCCTGGCCCACCGGCTCGGCGGTGAGCGATATCGAGCCCCGTTCCCCGTCGATCGCGTCGACGGCGTTCGCGACCAGATTGTCGAGAATCCGGCGCAGCACCACGGCGTCGGCGCGGATGCGCGGGAGCGCATCGGGAACATGAACTTCCACCGGCGCCACGGTGACGCTCTGGGCGACGTCGAGCACCACCTGGCGCGGGTCGGACGCCGTGCGGCCCAGTGCCGGCGAGATGCGCGCGTAGTTGCGGGCGAGCTCATCCAGATAGTCGACGCTCGACTCCAGGGTGCCGCGCCGTTCCATGTAGATCGAGGCGAGCGTATCGGGTTCGCGCTCCGCGGTCTGCGACAGGTGTCGCAGCACGTTGCGGATGGGCGCCAGGCCGTTCTTGATATCGTGGTTGATCTGCCGCGCCAGGTCGCCGGTGGCGGCCAGCCGCTCGGTCTCGCGCAGGCGCGCCGCGCCGGTGCGGAGCCGTGTGCGCATGGCGTCCAGCATGCGCGACAGCGTGCCGATCTCGTCGCGCCGGTCGGTGGCGAAGGTCTGGTTCAGCCGGTCGAGATCGAGGCGCGCGGTCTTGTCGGCCAGTTCGGCCAGCGGCCGCGACACCTGCCGCGCGAGCAGCGCCGCGAACAGAAAGGCGGCAAGGAGCGTGCTGCCCAGCGTGACCAGCAGCCACCGATTCACGCCCTGCTTGAGGGCGCGCGTGGGACCGAGATCCTGCAGCAGCACCAGGTGCGCGGTGTCGGGGGCCGATGTCGCCTGGTCTTCGAAGTAGGGAAGGGCAACGTCGGCCACCGCATCCCCGGGGCGCGGCGCGTCGCCGAGCAGCAGGGCGACGCCGATCTCACGGTCGGGAGACAGCCGCGCCACGCGCGTCGAATCGAAGGCGCGTCCACCGACCAGCGAGAAGGTGCGGCCGGACACGGAGAAGGTGTCGAGGCTCGCCAGCGCGCGTACCGACCCGTCGGGCGTCCGCACCGAGACCACGGCGGCGCCGCTCGACGACGCCACGACAGCCGCCGGCAGCGCGGGGTCCATTCGGTCGAAGTCGTTGCGAAACTGCCCCGAACTGAGAATGCGGCCCGTGCTGTCCTGCAGTTGGAGCATGGCGAAACCGCCGAGCTGCATCGAGGCGGGAGCCCAGTCGAGCAGCCATCGTCGCTCGCCGGAGGCGGGACTGGCAATGGCGAGCCGGAACCGGTTGTCGGCGGCAAGCTCGGTTGCCAACGAGCGGAGGCGTGCCTGGTCGGCGGCGATCGTCTGCGACAGATCGGCGTTCACGGCGTCGGTCACCGCGGCCAGTCGTCGTGCCGACTCGGCGTCCAGACGCGACGTCATCTCGGCGCGCACGCCGTAGCCGAATACCAGAAGTGGAACGAGGGCGATGGCGCCGAAGGCGAGCGTCAGCCGGACGCGAAAGCTCATGGCGTCCGGGTGGACACGAAGCGGAGTGTCCCGTCACCCTCGATGTAGAACGCCGCGCCGCTGCCGCGCCGCATCAGCGCATGGGCGCGTGAGTCGACGAGCGGCACCAGGGTGGCGCCGGCCGGGATGCGCGTTGCCGGTTTGCACGTCGCTGGTTGCTGGCGCGGAAGGGCGGTCACGAACGCAGCCACCTGTCCCGACGCGAGCGCGTCGTCCAGGCCGGTTGGGGCCAGACCCACCGTGCGCAGCGGGCCCGCGGTGGGGGACGAAAGCGAAGGCGGAATCCACGGCGGCGTGTCGTGCGCCGAGGCCAGCGCGACGATTCGCTCGGCGAGTTGTCGGGCGATCGGATCGTCGGCCGGGTAGCCCACGGTTCGCGGTGCGCCGGCGGAATACCGGGTGGTGTCGGTGGTGCAGGTGGTGTCGGTGTTCCACCAGAACGGGGGGCGCGCGCCGCGCGCGTCGGCCTGCACGGCATCACGGGCCAGCGCGTCGCGCTGTGCCATGCTGGGGCTCGCGATCGCCGAATCGAGGTGCGGCGCCACGAGCGTGTACGTGCGATCCCAGGGCAGGGCCACGCTGCGGTACGTCCCGAGTTGCGCCGCGTACGAGAGCACGTCTGGGTCGCGGGTCACGAGCACGTCCACGCGCGGCGAACCCGGCGCCTGACCGCCGCGGTCGAGCAGGTCACGGAGGTCCGCTCCGCGCGGGATGGCCAGCGAGTCGACTACCGGCGACGCGCTCGCAACGGTATCCGTGCAGGCGACGAGCGACATGCGGGCGGCTGCTGCGGCCTGCGGTTCGGCGACGAAGCGGATGGTGTCGGCGGCGGACACTGCGCTGTCGGCGACGCGCTGGCAGGCCGGCTCGGCCGGGGCGGGGGGCCGGTCGATGGGGAGACGCCGTGGTCCGGTGCCGGCGCACGCGGCGGCGAGACCGATCATCACGGTCCAGCCGGGGATTCCGATCATCGGGTGCCTGCGGAATTGAACGGACATCACATCGGTGCAGACGACGGTTCAGGGGACCAGGTCGCGTCCCGAAAGCATGATGCCTGCAAGCTACGTGCGGCCGGCCGGGGCAGCCAGCGTGCCAGGCCCGGATGAGCGCGTCGTGAAAGCCGGCGCCTGCGCCCATGCCGGTGCCGGGCGACGCGCGGGCGGCCGCATGGTGGGTACGGGGAGTTTCCCGACCCATTACTGTGAGGATACTCCCACACGCACAAGACCACCGAGTCGGAGGATTCGTGAAGCCGCGTTTCAACTATGTGACCACGGCGCCCGGCATCTACCATGCGATGGCCGGCCTGGAGAAGTACCTGCACGAGTGCTCGATCGAGGAGCCGCTGCTGCACCTCATCAAACTCCGGGCATCGCAGATCAATGAGTGCGCCTACTGCATCGACATGCACTGGAAGGACCTGCGCGCCATCGGCGAAACCGAGCAGCGCCTGTACGGGTTGGACGCATGGCGCGAGAGTCCATATTACACCGACCGCGAGCGGGCGGCGTTGATGTGGACGGAGGCGGTGACGCTCGTTGCCGGCGGGCAGGTTGACGATCTCGTGTATGATGCCGTGAAGCCGGATTTCAGCGAGAAGGAGTTAGCCGATCTCACCTTTGCGGTCGCGACGATCAATGCGTGGAATCGACTGGCCATCTCGGCGCGCACCGAGCCGGGCAAGTACGAGTCGAAGTTGAAGCCGGCCAGGTGACCAGTTGCCGGCCGGCAGCGCGGGACCCTCAACCCGGGAACGCGAACGCATGACCAGGCAGTTGATCTCGTCGGGCACGACGTGGGAGCGGCTCTACGGCTACAGTCGTGCCGTGCGGGTGGGCAACACGGTACACGTCGCGGGCACCACCGCCGTGGACGACGCGGGCAGGGTGGTGGGGGAGGGCGATCCGTATCGCCAGGCCCGCTTCGTCTACGACAAGATCGCGAAGGCACTCGCCGAGGCGGGGGCCTCGCTGCGGGACGTTGTGCGCGTGCGCACCTTCGTCACCGACATCTCGTGGTGGACCGAGGTGGCGCGGGCGCAGGGCGAAGTATTCGCGGACATTCGCCCTGCGGCCACGCTGGTGCAGGTGAGCGCGTTGGTGGAGCCGGCGCTGCTGGTAGAGATCGAGGTGGAGGCGGTTACGTAGTATCTCTGTCCGACTGTCCGACAATCAGACAGTCGGACAGAGCGACAACTGCCCGCATCACCTCTTCACGACCGGAAGCTCGACGTACGACTCATGCCCCGGCTCGTGGTACACCGTCATCGTCGCCTTCCGGTAGTCGCTCGGCTTGGCCCAGAAGATGTTCGGCACGAACGTCTGCGGGTTGCGATCGTAGAGCGGGAACCAGCTCGACTGGATCTGGACCATGATCCGGTGGCCGGGCAGGAACACGTGGTTGGCCGTTGGGAGCGGGAACTTGTACGTGAGCGGCGTGTTCGGTGTGATCGGCTGCGGGTCCGAATAGCTCGTGCGGTACCGCCCGCGGAAGATGTCCATCGACACTGCCAGTTCGTAGCCGCCCATCGGTGGGTCGTTGCCCACTTCCGGCGGATACACGTCGATCAACTTCACCACCCAATCGGCGTCGGTCCCGGTGGTGGCCGCGACCAGATTGGCGATCGGCTCGCCGCTGATCTGCACCGGTGAGGTGAGCACGTCCGATTCGTAGGTCAGCACGTCGGTACGTCCGGACGCCGGACGCTGATCGTCCACCAGCCACTGCGGCCAGGTGAGCGGCAGGTCGTAGCCGATGGGCTGCGAGGGACGCGGACGGAACGGTACGGGCTTGGCAGGATCGGAGACGTACGAGTCGGTGCCGTTGCCGCTCGCCGTGGGCGCGCTGAACCCTACCTTGTCGTTCGCCTCGAGATAGAGCGGCGTGGGCGTTGGCTTGCACCCGCCAGCGCACCCGGACGGCCAGCTCTGCAGCCGCTCCCACCGGTCGGCGCCCGTGAGGTAAGCATTCACCGGCGCCACGGGTTCGGCGGGGGTGCTGTCTTTGAGGTACTTGGCCAGGAAGGGGCCGAGGATCTGCGTCTGGAAGTCGTACGAGGTGTTGGTCGGGAACTTGATGGCGCCAAGCGAGCTGCCGTCCTCGATCTCCTGCCCGTGGTGCCAGGGTCCCATGGTCAGGTAGACCATGTCGTTGTTGACGTCCTTGGGCTTGATGGCGCGGTACACCGCGAGCGCGCCGTAGATGTCTTCCTGATCCCAGAGCGAGTGGACGAGCATGGTCGGCACCTTGAGCGGCTGCTTGGCGAGGATGCTGTCCATGGCCTGCAGCTGCCACCACCGGTCGTAGCTGGGGTGGGCGAGGATCTGGTTCCAGAAGCCGACCTGCTGCATGCCGCGCGAAGCACCCAGCGCGCCGGCGCTGCCGTACTTCATGTAGACGTCGTAGTCGTCGAAGGCGTCGGTCCACCAGTGCACCGAGTTGTCGCGCGCGGCTTCCTGCTCGAGCACGTAGGGCATGTTCTGTTCGCGGAAGGCGCCGTGGTGGAACCAGTCGTCACCCATCCAGCCGTCCACCATCGGGTTCATGGGGACACTGACCTTGAGCGCCGGGTGCGGATTGACCAGGCCCATCAGCGGTTCGAATCCGTCGTACGAGATGCCGAGTTCGCCGACGCGGCCGTTCGACATGGGGAGGTTCTTCACCAGCCAGTCGATCGTGTCGTACGTGTCCGTCGACTCATCGACCTTGGTGTCGTTGAGCGGCCCGACGAGCGGGCGGTTCATCACGTACTCGCCCTCGGAGCCGTACTTGCCGCGGATGTCCTGCACCACGCGGATGTAGCCGCCGGGAATGATGACGTCCCACGCGTTGTCGTAGCCGTTGAGGTTGGGACCCAGGTGCGCACTGTGCGCGTAGGTCGTCGTGGCGCTGGCGTCGTACGGTGTGCGCGTAAGGAGGATCGGCGCATCGTGCGCGCCCTTGGGAATCAGGATCACGGTGTGGAGCTTCACCCCGTCGCGCATCGGGATCATGACGTCGCGGCGCGTATAGTTCCACGTCGAGTCGGGCGTGGTGAAGTGGGCGGGGGTCTCGTTGACCAGGTGCTGCTGTTGGGCGGCGGCTGGTGAGGCGGCGCCGACGCTCACGGCGGCACTGATGACGAGGCCGGCGAGGGCGAGCCGGTGCTGCGGGAGGCGAGGCATGCGGATGGGCTCCGGTGCGACTGGTAGGGAAGGAGCGGGAGGTGAGGCGACGGAGGGAACGTACGACAGAAAGGAGCGCGCGGTCCAGACGGGGACCGCGCGCTCCCTTGCGTTGCGGTGTTCGCGTGTAGCCGGCCTCGAGACTCGGCCGGTTCGCCGAACGGCCGCTACTTCGACCGTCCGAACAGCGCGACCAATTCCGCCTTGCCGAGCGTGTGGAAGTGGATGTTGAATCCCACATTGGCCGCGGTCACGCCGGCGGGGATGTCCATCTTCTCCACGTCGACGGCGTAGATGGTGAAGTGGTAGTGGTGCGGTGGGTCGCCCACCGGCGGGCACGGACCGCCGTAGCCGGCGGTGCCGAAGTCGGTGTTACCCTGCACGGCGCCCTTGGGCATGAGTCCGCTGTTGGGATCGCCGGCGCCGGCCGGGAGCGAGGTGACGTTGCCCGGGATGTTGTACACCACCCAGTGCCACCAGCCGCTGCCCGTGGGCGCGTCGGGGTCGTACACCGTGATTGCGAAGCTCTTGGTGCCCTTCGGGGCGTTGGACCAGGACAGCGCGGGTGAGATGTTCTCGCCGGTGCAGCTCATGCCCTTGAAGACGTGCTTCATGGGGATGGTCTGGCCGGCGTGGACGTCGGGACTCGTGAGTGTGAACATGGCAGGTCTCTGGGCACAGGCGGTGGAGAGAGCGGCGAAGCTGGCAATGAGCACCGTGGCGATCACGGGGCGGGTTCGGGACATAGGCAACTCCGTCTACGGTTGGTCCGTGGGCAGCATGGAGGCCGGTGCATGACGAGCGGCTTCCAGATCATATGATACGTGTATTTCCCACCGGGAGTAAATCCGGCGACCGCGAGCGGCTATCTGGGGAACCAGCGGTGTCACCTGAACTCATGCGCCCGGTGCACGAAGGTCCCCTCCCCCACGGTCACGAGCCCGCTGATGGCCACCGTCCGCCCAGTCGGCAGTGTGGCCAGGTCGCGGGCCGATGCCAGGGTAGAGCTCCTGCCGCCGCGCGGCCTCGCGGAGGTGCGCCACGAGCCCATCGATCGCTGGCCCCTTTGCAATGCACGATCACGCCGCACGTGTTTGCGACCGGCACGGTAGTCCGCAACGGCGTCACGAGGACCAACAGCGTTTCGAAGGTGGTCAGCACGACCAACTGCACGCTCGATCCGGCAACCGGGACGGCCACGCAGAATCCCCGATTCCGGGCAGGGCGGTGCGGAGCCACGGCGTGCGGCCTCCCCAATGGTACTGCTTCACCGTACACCCGATGCGCCGCGTCGCCACCACCACGTCGTCGTACAGCATCGTCGACGTCGCGGACGAGTCGGCGCGATTCTCCAGCCACCTGATGGATGGTCGCTCCGGCGGCCCAGCCTCCGAAATAGGTCGAGCGAACCCTGCGGGTTCCTGGACGTCTGGACACAGGCTGCCTCCGCCATGGGTGCGGGGGATGTTAGCCCTGTCCACGAAATCCTGGGAACTGCAGTGTTGCACCATGGGGGAAACTGACGGTGGGCAGCGGCTGGGTAGCGGGCGACCTGTCGGCAGCCTCAGCTGCTCAGGGCGTCCAGTGTCATCGCGCCGATGGCGCTCCATTTCAGGTTCTTGAGCCGGCGCACCTTCTCCGCCACACACTCGGCGCCCTCGTAGGAGAGGAGCAGGGAGAGCAGGGAGAGATACCACGGACCCGTCGGCCGGAACCGGGGCTCCAGCGTCCGTAGCCCGAGCATGTATTGGGAGAACGCCTCGCGGTCGCAGCCTCGGAGCGTCCTCGCCCACTGGGTGCACTCGTCCAGAATCAGGCCGCGGTCCTCGTCCGAAAGTCGTAGCTCGTCGAATGAGCGGCCGCCGGTCGCCTCCAGCATCCTCCGCATCCACGCGAGCCCCACTTGCCGGGAGTCGTACTTCGCGTGCTCGTTCCCGATGTACTCCCTGCCATCGGGCTGGCGCCACAGATACAGCGGCTCGGTAGAAGCCACGGCTTCGAAGCGGCCCTCCGCGGCGACCCGGAAGCACAGCTCCTCGCACTCCCAGAAGCGAAGAGACTCGTCGAATCTCCCCACCCGATCCAGGACGGACTTCCGGACGAGGGCAGCGGCGAGCAGGGGCCGAACGCGGGGCAAGAAGTACGTGATGGGGGCCCGGCCTTCGAAGAGCGGATCGCCGAGGTTCCCCTCCCAACTCGCTCCGTCGTCCCCCACCGCTCCAGACAGCCACGGTGAATGGACCGCGGCCACGTCGGGAGGTGCGGAGGCCGCAGCGTCCATCTGATGCTCGAGCTTGCGCGGCTTCAGGAGGTCGTCGCTGTCTAGGAACTGGACCCAGGCGCCGCGAGCAGCGCCCAGTCCTTCGTTCCGCGCCGCGCTGGGGCCGCCGTTTCGACCGCGCTCAATCACCTTCCATGGGTAGGGCGACCCCGTCCGCAGGGTCTCCCTCGCCACCTCGACGCTGTCGTCGCTCGATCCGTCGTCCACCACGAGGATCTCGATGGCGGAATACGTCTGTTCGAACACACTCGCCAACGCATCGGGGAGGAACTCCCGGGAGTTGTGGGTTGGAACGATGACACTCACCAATGCCATGTCGACCTCGGGGGGGGTGGTTCGGCCTGGGCACCTGTCATAATAATTAGTCCGATACGAATCGACACCCAGCATCCTCTTCTGCCGTCTCCGACCCTCCCCCGGGGTTCCCCTGCTCCACAAGTTACGAGCCGCCGCGCGCGGCGCGCTCAGCGTCGTTCCCGTGCCGGTCTGGCGGCAGCTGGCACCGATGCCCCCGTTCGGCGTGTGCTATCACGTCGTCTCCGATCGGGCCCCTCGGCACCTGAAACACTACGCTCCGCTGTCCGTCGGGAGCTTCGAGGCAGACGTCATGTATCTGCGGCGGACCCTCGAGGTCGTCGACTATCCGCAGCTGGTCAGGGAGCGTTCGGGCGGAGCCCCGGGGCGCGGAGGCTCCGTCGTGCTCACGTTCGACGATGGCTTCTCGGAGTGCGCCACAGTCGCGCGACCGACCCTGCTTCGACTCGGCGCGAGCGCGACGGTCTTCGTGATCACGGATCTGATCGACAATCGCGTGATATTCAGGGAGACCAGGGCTTCGCTTTGCATCGACGCTGTCTTGCGGATGCCGGTTGAGCAGGTGGAGGCGGCGATGGCCGAGCTGGATTTGGACCGCTGGCGCCCCCACGGGGGGTCGCGACCCCAGGGATTCGGCTTCGAGGCCGCGAACTTCGGATGCACCCCGGAGCCGCGCCTCGTGCCTCTCCTGCATTGGCTGCTCGCCGTCCGTCCCGAGCAGATGGATTTGCTGGAGGCAGTCTCCGAGCGGCTCGGCGTCGATGCCGAGGCGTACCTGCGCAGAGTGCGTCCCTACCTCACGACCGAGCAGATCCGGGAGCTGCACTCCGACGGCTTCACCATCGGTGCGCATACGTGCAGCCACCGACGGCTGCAGGATCTCCCGCCCGCGGACGCGGAGCGGGAGATCGTCGAGTCGTGCGGTATCATCCGCGACCTGACGGGGCAGGAGTCCGTGCCGTTCGCCTTTCCATACTCGGGGTGGGGCATCGACCGCTCGTGGCTGGCCGGCATCCGCGCCAGGAACCCCTTCATCGGGCTCTTCTTCGACACCGGTGGGTTGCGGGGTGATGCCCCCTTCGTGGTCCAGCGCGTGTTCGGAGAACGCGCTCAGGGCTCCGGCTCGATGAACGCCATACTCCGGAGGGCGTGGGCGTCACAGGTCATCTGAGATGCCTTCGGACCCCATCCGTAGACCCGTAGCAAACGGTCTACCGTCCCACGACTCGCGTACGCACTCGCCTCGCTGGCGGCGGCCGTGGTCGTGGACAGCAGCAGTATCACCCGCGTTCGCACCAGCACCCGCACCTGCCATGATGCCTCGGGCAGCATCGTCACCTGTGGACAGGGGCTCACCGAGCCTTACCCGATTTCGTGGACGCCTTACTCGCTCTAGGCTCGGACACGTCGTACGGCTAGATCCATGACGAATGGCCTTGTCACGAACGTGGGCCCGTGACGGGGGTGAAGTACGCGGCCTGCCACTATTTCCCCTATAAGCTGCACCTCGCTGCCGTCATAACCACGGTTTCAGGTGCGTGGTTAGAGAGGGGCTACCTGAACTCATGCGCCCGGTGCACGAACTCTCCGCTCCCCACGCGCAGTTCCCGGAACTTCCGCCCCACGATATTCACCGCCCCCGAATCCTTCTCCAACCGCCCCTGCACGAGTACGAACGGCGCCCGCTTCACGACCTCTTCGTTGGCCTCGACCAGGGATTTGTGCACCACCACGTTCACGAACCCCCACTCGTCCTCCAGGAGCAGAAAGATCGTCCCGCCCGCCGTGCTCGGCCGCTGCCGCACGGTCACGAGCCCGCCGATGGCCACCGTCCGCCCAGTCGGCAGTGTGGCCAGGTCGCGGCTCGATACCGCGCCCCCCGCCTGCAGCTTCGCGCGCACGGTCTGCATCGGATGGCCGTCGAGACTCAACCCCACCGCGTAGTAGTCCAGCAGCACCTGCCGGTCGCGATCCACCGGCGGCGGGCTGTGCAACTCCCGTGACGCCGGTGCCAGCGGCAACAGATCACCCACCGCGCGCAGCCCCTCCCACGCCGCATGCCGCCGGTCCGGCGACCAGACGCCGAACGCGCCCGCCCGCGCGAACGCCAGCACGTCCGCCCGGCTCAGCCGCGCCCGCCGCACCGCGTCGGCAATCGAGATGAACGGCCCGGTCATCCGCGCGTCCTTCAACGCGTCGATCACCCGCGTGCCCACGCCGCGCACGTGCCGCCACCCGATGCGTAGCGCCGGCCGAGCTGGATCCTCCGTTTCCTCCACGCTGCACTCCCAGTCGCCGTCGCGCAGGCAGGGCGGCAGCAGCGGCACCCCGTGCCGCTTGGCATCGTGGATCAACGTGGACACGGGATAGAACCCCATGGGCCAGGAGTTCAGCAGTCCGTAGAAGAACTCCGTGGGGTAGTGCGCCTTGAGCCACGCCGTCGCATACGCGATGAGCGCGAAGCTCCACGCGTGACTCTCCGGAAATCCGTAGTTCGCGAAGCTCACCAGGTCGGCGCAGATGTGATCGGCGATGTCACCGTCGATGCCGCGATCCACCATCGCCGTGCGCAGTCTGGTGAGCGCGCCCACCAGCCGCTCCTTCTTGCGGATGTTCCCCATCGTACGGCGCAACTCGTCCGCCTGGCCGCCGGTGTAGCCGCCCAGCGCCATGGCGATCGCCATCGCCTGCTCCTGGAAGATCGGAATGCCCTGCGTGCGCGCGAGAATGGGCTCGAGCGCCGGATGCAGATAGGTCACCGGCTCGCGCCCCAGCCGCCGTTCGGTGTAGGGGTGCACGAACCGCGCCTGAATGGGACCCGGCCTGATGAGCGCCACCTGCACCACGATGTCGTACAGCCGCTCGGGCTTGGTCTTCAGAATCGACCCGATCTGCGCCCGGCTCTCGATCTGAAACGTCCCGATGGTCTCGCCGCTCTGGATGAGCGCGTATGTCTTCTCATCGTCGTACGGCAACGTGTACATCGCGGGCCGCGTGCCCGTCCGCCGCTCGATGACGTCGAACGCGCGCCGCACGGCCGACAGTCCGCCCAGGCCCAGAAAGTCGAACTTGGGCACGCCCACCGCGTCCAGATCGTCCTTGTCGAACTGCACGATGGTCCGCCCCATCGCGGTCTGCTCGATGGGCAGGTAGTGGCCCAGCGGCCGGCTGGACAGCACGAACCCGCCCACGTGCGTCGACCGCATGCGCGGCACGCCGTCGAACGCCGCGATTCCCTTCAGCAGCGCCTGCCCGCGCGCGTCGTTCACCTCCAGCCCCTGCTCGGCGCCCAGCCCGTCGCGAATCATCGTTGCCGCCTCCGCGGGCTCCGCATGGTGCAGCCGCTTGGAAATCGACACCGCCAGCTCCGGCTCGTACCCGAACGCCCGCATCGCATCCTGCACGGCGTTCGGCGCACGATAGGTCTGCACGGTGCAGGCGATGGCCGCCCGCTCGCGCGCATAGTGCTCGTACATGTAGTCGAGCACCTCCTCGCGCCGGTCGTGCTCGAAGTCCACGTCGATGTCGGGCGCCTCGGCCTTCCCGTCCACGCGGACCTCGCTCAGAAAGCGCTCGAACAACAGCCCGTGCTCCACCGGATCCACCGCCGTGATTCGCAGACAGAAGGCGATCACTGAATTAGCTGCGCTCCCGCGTCCCTGGCAGAGGATCCCGCGTTCGCGCGCGAAGCGCACGGCGTCCCACATCACGAGAAAGAACCCGGCGAAGCCGAGCCGGTTGATCACCGCCAACTCGCGCTCGATCTGCGTGGCCTGCTTCGGCGTGACGGTCCCCCACCGCTCGCGTGCCCCGATGTACGCCTGCTCGCGCAGGAAGCTGATGTCGTTGTGGCTGGCGGGCACCGAGTAGTTCGGCATCGGCGGACGCATCCACGCGAAGTCGCATGGCTCGCACTCGGCGGCGATCCGCATGCTCTCGCACAATCCCTCGGTGCGCCCGCGCCACCGACGCTCCATCTCGGCCGGCGCGAGCAGGCGCCAGTCGCCGTTGGGATGCAGCATGCCGCGTGATGCGGCTTCGTCGATGGTCAACTCTGCTCGCAGCGCGGTGAGCATGTCGTGCACCAGACGGCCGCGCTCGTCCACGTATCGCGGATCGTGCGTCACCACCCAGGGCACGCGCTCCCGCTCGGCGAGTGAGACGAGCGCGCCGGCCAGTGCCGCCTCGGCGCCCCCGGTGTGATGCAACTGGACCTCGACGGCCAACTGCGCACCGAACACTTCACGCCATTCGCCCAGCAGCCGGCGCGCCCCGTCGTCGTCGCCGGCCAGGACGCGCGACGCGAGCGGACCCGACCCCGGTCCGGTGAGCGCGTGCACGCCGTCGGCATGCCGGACGACCTGTTCCCAGGTGACGCCGGCGCGGCCGCGCCGCTTGTGTTGGGCGCTCTTGTCCCAGGCGGCCCAGTTGCCCACGCGTGCGGCGGTGACGAGCGCCGCCACGTTGCGATAGCCCTGTGCGTTCCGCGCCAGGAACGCCGTCGGTTTTCCGTCCACATTGATCTCGGCGCCGACGATCAGCTCGAGCGGCGGGTCGCAGGCGCGCGCGGCGAGCTGCGCGCGAACGATGGCGCCGAGATCGGCGGTGTCGGTGATGGCGAGGTGGCGATAGCCGAGGGCGTGCGCGCGCGCGACGAGCGCTTCCGGGGTCGCCGAACCGTCACCGAATGAGAACGCGGTGTGCGCGCGGAGTTCCGTGTACGGCATTGGAGGGTCAATCCCACCAGCCGTGGAGGAACCAAGGGGTCGGTCGGTAGGTCGTTAGGTCGGTAGGTGGGAGAACTGCGGGCTGCGAAGAAGCGTCAACAGAAGGCCGTGAGCTGTGAGCTGACCGCTCTGAGCTACCGGCAACGCCGGCACCGACAGATCGCGCTGCATCCCGATACAACCAAACCAACGTGCCGTCTTCGCGGACACAACGGAAATATTCTCTGGCGTATGGGCCTCCTTCCTCCCACTGCCCGCCCGATACCCGCTCCGGCCCGGCTGCATCCACGATCGCGTACGACGTGCCGGCATCGCGGTACTGCACCGGCACCTGGTGGTCGCGGCGCTCCGTAGTCTTCACCGATACGGGCCGTGGCGGTGTGACGAGCTGCAGGGTCAGGTGCGGCGTCGGCCTTGCGCCGCCCTCCCTCTGGGCCCTGGCTGCGCCGCGCGCGCCGCTCGTGGCCGCCACCGCGGGATCCTCGCGCGTCCACGCCGTACGCGCGTCCACCAGCGGGTGCGCCGAGTTCTTCGGCGTCAGCACCACGTCGCCCTGATCGTCCATGAGCTGCGACACCGTGCGTTCCACCTGCGGCGCGCTGGCGAACCCCTTGTCGAACAGATCGCCCTGCACGCCGTCGTTGCCGATCACCGACTCCACGCGCAGCGTCACGCCGGTGACCGCATCGGGAAGCGTGATACGCTCCAGCGCCGAGCGGATGAGCCGCATCCACGCCTTCTGGCTGGCCGTGGGACGCGCCGAGCGAATACGGTGCGTGAACGCAGTGCGGTCGGCGAGCGCGAAGACGAGCGAGATCTCGCGCGCCCGCTGTCCGTCGCCGGCCATCTTGTTGCACACGGTCTCCGCCTGCGCGTTGACCACGAAGATCAACCGCTCGGCGTCGCGTAGCGCGTAGTCCACCCACTCGACCGTGGTGCTGGGGAGCACGCGCGTGGGATAGGCGAACAGCAGCCGCGGGTCGTCGGCCCGCGCGAGCTTCCACAGGCGCACGCCCTCGGCGCCGAGGCGCACCTCGACGTGTTCGGCGTCGAGCGCGGCGAGCGCGCCGCAGGTCTCCACGCCAATGCCGTCGAGCAGGTTGTCGAGCAGCGTCGAGGGCTCGAGCACGTCTATTGGAAACCCGGCCACGAACTCACGGTCGTGCCCAGGCTTCACGACGGTGAAGGGCACGCGCCGCTGCGTGGCTGCCAGCTCGGCGGCGATGGCCGTGGTGGCGGCGCCGGCGTGGGCGTTGGAGTAGGCGTGGCGGTGCGCCACGTCCACCAGTTGCACGGCGAGTGCGCCCGCATCGAAGCCGCGGGCGTCGGCCCACACGCGGCCGCCGGCTCCCACGCGCACGCGCGGGGTGTGCTGCAGCAGGTCGGTGAGCAGCTCGGCGGGAAAGGCCGCGCCGGTCGGCCAGCTCGGGCTCCAGAGACAGACGTAGCTCATCGCGCCGTCTCCCGATTGCGTTCGAATCGCCGAGTCTGCGATACTGGGATGACCCCCGTTCCGGGAGCGAACGTATGATCGACGACATGGGGATCTTCAGAACGACGGTCGACGTCGCGCAGATCACGCGGCCGCACGACCGGCGCACGTTGTCTGGGGTCATGGTCGACACGGGCAGCGAGTACAACTGGGTGCCGCGCACCATCCTCGAAGAGCTGGGCGTGGAAGCCATGCGTACCGACCGCTTCGAGACGGCCGACGGCCGGGTGCTCGACCGCGACGTCGGGTTCGCGTATCTGCATGCCGGCGGACGGTCGGCGGTCGCCGCGGTGGTGTTTGCCGAGCCGGGCGACATGGTGTTGCTCGGCGCGCACGGTCTTGAAGGGCTCAACCTCCGCGTGGATCTCGGGCGAAAGGAGTTGGTGCCCGCCGGACCGGTGCCGGCGGCCGTTGCGGCCTGACATCTCAGCGCGTGACGCCGCGCCGGTCGGCCAGCTCGGGCTCCAGAGACAGACGTAACTCATGATGCGTGACCGGAAGAACGAATTCGGCGTGCGCCTTCCATCCGAGCGCCACCGAGTCCACGCGCACGCGGGCGTGCGTGATCTCGGCGGGGTCTCCGAACGGTGTGCGCTTGTAGCGGTAGCCGGTGGGAGTGATGCGCGAGGTGAGCTTGAGGGCCGACATCGCGGCGTGCGTGGTGAGTGCGACGAGGGCGCTGCCCCCGTCACGGGTAGCACGGGTGAGACGGACGGTCTCCTGTCCTCTGGGCTCGGCGCCGGCCAGCACCACCAGCGCGAATCCGCCCGAGCGCAGTAGCTCCTCGGCGGAGCGCAGCGCGTTCAGGCGGCTGGATGGGCGGACGAGCAGGGGCCCTTGCTCATCCCAGAAGGCGCCGGCCACGGTGCCGACGCTGTCGATCCAGGCGGCACGCTCGCCGGCGGCGAGGACCCCCTGGCAGGCGGCGCGGAGGATGGCCGTGGATCCGCCACGGGGCGCCCAGACGGAGAGGCGGCCGCGCGGGAGCCCGCCGCTGGGCAGGGCGCTATCCAGTTCCCCGATGCCTGTGGCCAACTGGGCGGTGGCCCGCCGGGTGATGGGCGAGGCATCGGGAAAGCGCTCGTCGAGGAGCGCACGGAGGGCGGAGAGGTCCCTGGCAGCAGCGGCCGGCATACCCGAAGAAATACCGAAAATAGGGAGCGGGCGGAAGGGGGGACCGGCCACTGAAGGCTGGCCATTCGCTGCCAACTGCCATTCGAGAGTGATCAGCGGTCAGTGGTCGACTTCCGGGCGGCAGGCCGATGGAAATCGTGGCCTCCCTATTAAATGCCACGCTCGGGAACGATTCGATGACAAACGTCGGCGGCGCGAGGGGAGTATTCGCTGTGGCCGGGTCCCGCACCCACGGATTTCTCGTGCCGACTCTGGCGCAGGCGCGGTACTTCGTTCTATATGTTTCCGAGAATGGAGAGATGGTTATGCCCCCCACTCCCGCCCCCACCCCCAACCCCATGCGCGCCACTCTCACCGCACCGCTCCGTACGGTCTTGGCGGTCCTGCTCGCGTTGGCCGGTATCGTACTCGGCGCGCCGAGGAGTGTTCGGGCGCAGGCCGATTCGGTGAAAGGCCTCGTCGTGCGGACGCGCGTGATCGGCATCTTCGACTCCGAGACGGGCGAACCGATCGACAGTGCCGAGGTGAAGGACATCCTGACCGGTCTTTCGGCGCTCACCACCGCCACCGGCACGGTCCTTCTGCCGATGGACACGTCGGGGGCGCTGCTGCGGGTGCGGAAGCTGGGATACAACATGAGCACGGTGGTGGTCGCCAACGGCACGGCCGACACGATCCCGATCACGCTGGTTCTCGACCGTGTGGGCCAGATGATGCCGACCGTGGTCACCCGCGCGCGCGGCGTGGCGCGCGGTCCCGCCGACACGGTGCGCAAGCTCGACCTCACCGGATTCTACGACCGGCGGCGGCAGGGGGCGGCGCCCCCGAACGCGTACATCTCCCAGGCGCAGATCGAGCACTGGGCGCCCACGTTGATGAGCGATCTGACGGCACTTTCCGGGCGTCCGTGGATGTGGGACTGCACGATCTACATCGACGGAGCGCTGACGCCGATCCCGAAGCCGAACCTCGGGCCGGGGCGCGTGGCCCGGAACCTGGACACGGGCATCAACTCGATGCTCGACCCGAGCATGGTGGCGGGCATCGAGGTGTACCGTGCGGGGGAGGTCCCGCCGAGCTACAACGCGACCACGGCCGGCGCGGGCGCCATGACCACCGGCGCCGAGCATGCCGGGTGCGTGACGTTGATCTGGACGCGTTGACGCAGTAGGGCGGTGCAACGGTAGGTCGGTAGGTCGGTAGGTCGGTAGTGTCGGTAAGTCGGGGACCGCGTTCGCCGTTCTCCGACCTACCGACTTACCGACTTACCCGGTTAGTGCACACTCATCTCCGCGCTCCCTCCGTAGTAGTCTCCCAGGAAGTGCGTGGCGAAGAACTCCATCATCATCTCCTGCGCGTACGGCGCGAAGCTGCCGTATCCGTGCGGCCGTCCCGGGTAGATCATGAAGGAGAAGCGCTTGTGGGCCTCGAGGAGGGCATTCGCCAGCCGGTAGGTATTGGCCGGATGGACGTTGTTGTCCATGAGCCCGGTCTCGAGCAGGAGCGCGCCCTTGAGATTCTTGGCCAACTCGACCGTCGTCGGCACGTGGATCTGGACGTCCGTGTTGCTGTCGCTGGCGGCGACGCGGCCGAACTCGCTGGCATTCGTGTCCGCGGCCGCGCGGCCGCGCGGCCCGCGCCCGCCGCGACCCCGTGCGCCACCGCGCGCGCTGTCGCCGGGCGTCTCGACTCTGAGCCCGTGGTACTGCTCGCTCCAGTTCTGGTTGTAGATGTTGTTGTCGTGGTTGCCCGATTCGCTCACCCCGACCTTGAAGAAGTCGTTGTACGGCGGCAGGAGCATGGCGGCGGCCGTCTGGAATCCGCCGCCCGAGTGGCCGTAGATGCCCACCCGGTTGAGGTCGATGTACGAGTGCTCGGCGCCCAGTTCCTGGATCACGTATTTCTTGTCGGCCAGTCCGTAGTCACGGAGGTTGAGATAGCCGAACGTGTCGTACCAGCGCGAGCGTTCGGGGCTGCCGCCGCGATTGCCGAACGTGACGACGATGAAGCCGAGCTGGGCGAGGCGCTGCTGCTGGGCCGCGGGTGAGAAGTTGAAGACCACCGACTCGGTTTGCGGTCCCGGATAGGTGTACGTGATGATCGGGTACGACTTCGTGGAGTCGAAGTCGAACGGCTTCCACATCTCGCCCCAGATGTCCGTGATGCCGTCGGCCGCCTTCGTCTTGAACGGCTCCGGCGGCTTCCAGCCGAGCGCCTTGAGGCCCGAGATGTCCGTGGTCTCGAGGTCCATCACCGTCTTGCCGGTGGAGGCGTCGCGGATCACGGCGTGCGGTTCGAGGTTGATACGCGAGTAATTGTCGACGTCGAACTTGTAGTCGGGCGAGAGGTCGGCGTCGTGCGTCGCGTCACCGGCATCCACCAGCGTGAGGCCGGTGCCGTCGAGGTTCACGCGGTAGAGATGGTGGTAGTACGGATCCTCGCCCGGCTCGCGTCCGACGCCGGTCATCCACGCCACGCGGCGCACCGAATCGACGTCCACGAGCTCCTCGGCGCGCCAGGGTCCCGTGCCGAGCGCGCTCTTGAGCTTGCCGTCGTGGGAGTAGAGGTAGTAGTGCCCCCAGCCCGTGCTGTCAGACCACCAGATGAAGTCGCCGCCCGCGTTCACGTAGCGCGGGGTCTGTGTCTGCAGCCCGCCCCATCCGCTCTTCTCGGTGAGGATCGTGGTGACGGCGTGCGTCTTGAGGTTGATGTCGATCATTTCCAGGTCGCGCTGCGTGCGGTCGCGCCGCACGAGGCTGAGCACGTCGTGGCCGGCGTCGGGCCAGACGATGTTCATGATCCGCTGGTCCTTGTACTTGCTCACGTCCAACGGCGTGACCGACTTGTCGCCGATGGTGTAGGTGTACAACTCCATCTGGGCCACGTTCTTCTCGCCCGGCATGGCGTACGGATACTCCATCAGCGTGGGCCGCGGCTGGGCCAGGTTGTCCACCAGATACAGGTCCGCGACCTTGCGTTCATCCATGCGCACCACGGCGAACGCCTTGGAATCGCGGGACCATTCCACGTTGGCGCGCACGCGCGGGTCGAGCGGGTTGTTCGCTCCGCGCCCCCGCCCGACACCGCCGCCGCCCGAGCGGCCCCGCTGGTTCAGCAGCACCATGGCCGTATCGATCTTGCCGAAGCTCCGCTTCCGCTCACCGTCGGTGGAGATCTGCGTCGTGTCCTTGGTCACCGTGTCGACGATGAACAGGTTGTAGTCGCGGGCGAACACGAAGTGCGTGCTGTCGGGCGAGTAGTTGCGGAAGTTCCCGCCGCCGCGCCCGAACCCGCGGCCACCGCGGCCGCTCGGCGCCGGCTCTTCGTGCGTGGCCGGCCCCACGCGGCGCAGCTTCTCCGTGGCCAGCGTCCACTCCCAACGCGAACTGTCGGCGTTGAACTCGAAGGTCTTGTGGTCCTTGCCGAAATCGACGCTGGTGAACGGCAGGTTGTACGCGTCGTACGCGTGCCCCGAGGCCGCCGTGAGTTCGGCCGCCATCCGCACCTGGTCGAACAGCGCCCGCTTGACCTTGAGCGACGGTACCACGAGATAGAATGCCGACCCGTTGTGGTCCTTCCAGTTGTACCACATGGAATCGGTCTTCCCGATCCAGTGCGGATCCACCGCCGAACTGTAGAGGATGGGGCGCAGCGCTTCGGGGGTGAACTTGTTGGCCAGGGTCCAATTGGCCGTGTTGGTGTGCGTCTGTTGCGCCGTCGCGCCCACGGCGGAAACGCCGAGGAGGACGAGCGCGGCGCAGGCCCGGACCAACCGGGCACGGGCGAAACGGATGGGGGCCGACATGGGCGAGTCTCCGAAGGAGCGGGGAGCGAGGAGGGGGTTGGGGCGGGACTGACGCGCCACTGATTTGCCTCGCGGACCGCGGGAAGGGAAGGGGGCGGAGCGAGGGCGCCGTTGAAGGTCTCGGTGGGACGTTCAACGGGAAACAACGCCGCGAAGCGGCGGCGCCCTGCTAGAACTCGACCTGCGCCCCGAGCTCCACCACCCGGTTGGGCGGAATGTTGAAGAACTCCGTCGCCGAGCGCGCGTTGCGCGTCATCACGACGAACAGCTTCTTCCGCCAGCGCGCCATCTCGAGCACCGGCCCCTCCTCGGCGTCCGGCGTGGCGCCGCGACCAGTGCGCTTCTCGCCCTTCTCGAGCACGAGGATCCGCTCGCGACCCAGGTAGAACGTCGTGTCGAGTGCCTTCGCCCGCAGACCCAGCGTGCGCGCGCGGTTGAGGACTTCCGGCACGTCGGGCGTCTCCATGAATCCATAGCGGGCCGTCAACCGCCAGAACCCTTCCTCGAACTTCTCGAGCGAGAGACGGTCACCGTCGTCCACCTCGGGCACCTCGAGGGTGAGGATGGACATCAAGACCACCTGGTCGTGCAGCACCTTGTTGTGCTTGACGTGGTGCAGCAGCACCACCGGCACGCCCTTGGGCGACGAGGTCATGAACACCGCCGTACCCGGCACGCGCGTGGGCTTGCGGCGCGCGACGTCGTCCAGGAAGATGTCCAGCGGCAGCGCCCCGGAGTGGAGAATGCGGTTGAGCATGATGCGCCCGCGCTTCCAGGTGCTCATCATCGCGAAGATGGCGATCGCGATGGCGATCGGCACCCAACCCCCATACTCGATCTTCACCAGGTTGGCGGCCATCAACCCCACGTCGACGATCAGGAAGCCCAGGGTCAACAGTCCGGCCTTGAGGATCGACCAATTCCAGCGCGACCGCGCCACGGAGTAGAAGAGCAGGGACGTGATGACCATGGTGCCGGTGACCGCGATGCCGTAGGCCGCGCTCAGGTTGGCCACCGAGCCGAAGCTCAGCACCAGCAGGATGGTGCCGATGCGGAGCACGTCGTTGACTTCGGGGATGAAGATCTGCCCCGCCTCCCGACTCGACGTGTGGACGATGGTCACGCGCGGCGAGTAGCCCAGTTGCACGCTCTGCTGCATGAGCGAGAAGGCGCCCGAGATGAGCGCCTGCGACGCGACGATCGCTGCCAGCGTCGCGATGAGCAGCAAGGGGTAGAGCAGAACCCGGGGCGCCAGCAGATAGAACGGGTTCGCCACGGCCGTCGGTTCGCGCAACAGGATGGCGCCCTGGCCGAAGTAGTTGAGCAGGAGCGCCGGGAACACGAACCCGAACCAGGCGAGCCGGATCGGCCGCTTGCCGAAGTGGCCCATGTCCGCATACAGCGCCTCGGATCCGGTGACCACCAGCACCACGGCACCGAGCAGGAAGAACGCCACCGAGCCGTAGGAGAGGAAGAACCGCACCCCGTACCAGGGGTTGAGCGCGAGCAGAATGGCCGGCGCCCGGACGATCTCGGCGGCGCCCAGCGCGCCGATGGTCACGAACCACACCAGCATGATGGGGCCGAACAGGCCGCCCACCCGGGAAGTACCGTGCTTCTGGAGGGAGAACAGTGCGAACAGGATGACCACGGTCGACACGACGACCGTGGCTTCGTGCAGGTTCGGCGCGGCGATCTGCAGCCCCTCCATGGCGCCGAGCACCGAGATGGCGGGGGTGATCATCCCGTCGCCATAGAGCAGCGCGGCGCCGAAGATGCCGAGCACCACGAGCGCGTAGCGGCGCGTGGTCCCGGCGGGCGATTTGCCGTCCTGCATGAGAAGGGCGAGGAGGGCGAGAATGCCACCCTCGCCCCGGTTGTCGGCGCGCATGATGAACACCAGGTACTTCACGCACACCACGAGGATCAGCGCCCAGACGATCAGCGAGAGCACGCCATAGACGTTCTGCTGGGTCGGTTGGATGCCGTATTCCGTCCGGAAACACTCTTTGATGGCGTAGAGGGGGCTGGTGCCGATGTCGCCGTATACCACGCCCAGCGCCGCCAGCGAGAGGAAGGCAAGCCGCTTGCCGGTGGGGTGTGTTTCCACGTGCTCCCGTTCGCGGGGCACGGCTGCATGAAATCCGCTCGTCCCGTTGGCCGAAACTGGGGCCGCCGGTTCACCCGAGCGAGATGGGTCAGCGGACATGGAAAGACAGTTGAATTCCGGCGGCGGCGGAACACCGGCCCGCCCCCGCCAAAAAGAAACGGGCCGCGAAGGGTTCGCGGCCCGTCCTCCAATCTAGCACCCCCTCAGGGTCCGTCCAGCGCACTACCCAGTGATCCCATCGATCTCCGTGGCGGCCCGATTCAGAATCTCGGCAACCTTGCCGAGGATCTCCTTGTCTTCGGCGTGCTTCATGGCCGTGCCGAGGCTGCTGCGGGCCAGGTGACGCATGGCGCCGCGAACCTCACCCATGGAGCTGCTGAAGAACGGTTCCACCGTTTCGGAGATCCGTTCGAAGATGGATTCCACGGTGCTGGCGTTCTCCTCCAGGTACTTCTTTCCCTCGGCCGTGATCTCGTAGACCTTCTTCCCCCCGTCCTCCGCCGTACCGCGCGCGTAACCCATCTCTTCGAGCATGGTGAGGGTCGGGTAAACGGTTCCAGGGCTTGGCGAGTACGCGCCGTGCGACCGCTCCTCTAATGCCTTGATGATGTCGTAACCATGGCGCGGCTTTTCGTCGATCAACTGGAGAATGACGTATTTCAGGTCTCCCTGCTCGAACATCCTGCCCATCCGTCCGCGGGAATGCCTTCCCCGTGGCCCGCCACGCCCCCAGAAACCACCGGCGAACGAATCCCAGTCCCATCGGGCGCGACGAGGTCCGCCGCAACAGTCGTCGTACATGGATCACCTCCGTCTGCGATATAGCAGAGATATATCGTTATGTGCAGGACGATATATCGCGCGATACATCTTGTCAACGGCTGGTCGAGCGTCAACTGTCCACAGTCGTCGGTAATTGGATGAACCGAAGAAAGAGCCCCCTGCTTCTGGCGGGGGGCTCTTCCGTTGCTGACTGCCTGCTGGCGCCGTTCTATTCGTATCTCAACGCCACGATCGGATCGAGCACCGAGGCCCGCCGCGCCGGCCAGACGCCGAACAGCACCCCGACCACCGCCGAGAATCCGAACGCGATGCCTACGGCCGACAGTGAGATCTGCGTATTCCACCCCGCCGTCTTGCTCAGGATCTGTGCGCCGCCCGCGCCAAGCGCGATGCCGACCACTCCCCCAAGGCAGCACAGCACAACCGCTTCGATGAGGAACTGGAGCAGGATGTTCGCACGCGTGGCGCCGAGCGCCTTGCGGATGCCGATCTCGCGGGTGCGCTCGGTGACCGAGACCAGCATGATGTTCATGATGCCGATGCCGCCCACCAACAGGCTCACGCCGGCAATGCCCGCCAGCAGATACGTGAACACCTGCGTCGTCTCGGCCGTGGTGGTCAGGAAGTCCGTCTGACTGCGGATCTGGAAGTCGTCGGGCGCGTCGGCGCGCAGACGGTGCGCGCGGCGTAGCGCCTTCTGGATCTCGGCCATCGCCAGCGGGATGTTATCCTCGGTGGACGCGAGCACGTTGATCGAGCGTACCCAGTTGCTTCCGAACACGCGGTACCGGCCGGTGGTGATGGGGATCAGGATCTGATCGTCGGGATCTCCGAAGGTGCTCCCCTGCCCCTTGGGCGCGGTGGTGCCGATGACGGTGAACTGGACGCCGCCGATGCGAATGTCCTCACCAACGAGCGCGTCCGGCGTGGACAGGCCGAAGTTCGCGGCCACGGTGGGTCCCACGACGGCGACCCGGCGCTGTCCGGCATCCTCGGCCTCGGTGAACATGCGGCCCGACGCCAGCTTGTAGTTGCGCACCGTCAGGTAGTTGGCCGTGGTGCCGATGATCGACGTGTTGGTGTTCTGGTTGGTCCAGGTGACCTGGGAACTCTTCTGCATCTCCGGTTCCACGGCGATCACGTCGGGGAGGCGGTCGGCGTCGTCCAGCGACTTCGCGTCCTCGATGGTCATGCGCTTTCGTTGACCGCCGATGGCGGCGCCGAACCCGCGCTGCTGACCCGGGCTGACGCTGAGCAGCGTGGTGCCGAGCGACGCGATCCGATCCTTCACGGCCTGCTGCGCGCCGCTGCCCAGCGCCACCATGGCGATGACGGCGGCCACGCCGATGACGATGCCGAGCATCGTGAGCAGCGAACGTAGCTTGTTGGCGCGCAGCGCACTGAGCGCGACGCTGATGATTTCGCCGAAGAGCATATGTCCTCGCCGGTGCCTAACGGCCGCGGCCGCCGCCGCGGGCCCCGCCGCCCAGCGGCGACGACTGCACCTGGCGGAAGCGGTCCTGCTGCTGTGCCCGTGCCGCCTGGATGGCGAGCACGTTGAGCATCACGACCTGCTCGCCTTCCTTCAGCCCGCTGAGCACTTCGGTGTAGTCGAAGTTGCTCTGGCCGAGCATGACCACGCGTGGCTTGTAGACGTTGCTGTCGGCCACGAAGACGAGGCCGGTGCGGGGGCGGACGGCCATGCCCTGTTCGGCCGCGCCCACGTTGAGGCCGGAGCGGCCGCCGGTGGGCTGGCTGCCCTGCCGGCCCGACGTGGTGCCGGTGCCCCCTGCCGCCCCGGCGCCGCCCTGCGCCTGCATCGCACGCCGCCGGCAGGCGCCGGCCTTGGCGCGGTCGATGCCCATGGTCGCGTACAGCGGTTCCATCTGGGTCATGATCGCACGACGGTCGGCGTCGGGGTCGCGCATCCTGGCCGACAGGTCGTCGAGCTGCTTCTTCTCCTTGGGGAACTTCTTGTACGCCACCTCGATGGCGGCGCAGTCCTTGTCGGTCACCTCCACCTGCTGGAAGCCGCCGCGGCGCCCGCCCTGCTGCTGCGCCTGCTGTGGGTCGAGCGCTACGTCGCCGGCGGCGGTGGTGACGTCGGGACCGCTGCCGACCGCCCCCCGGGTGCGGCCATTCCCGCCGCGGCGTCCACCGCCGCGCCGCCCACCCGCGCCGCCGAATCCGGCGCTCATCTGGGCGCGGATCTGGGCCTGCACGCTGTCGGGGTTGAGGCCGAGCATCGAAGCGACGGTGACGCCTTCGCGGGTCGTCTTGAGGGCGTCGTTCGGCACGGCGACGACGCCGACACGCTGGTCGACGAGCGCCGAGACCTCGCCGTTCATGCCGGGGCGCAATGCGCCGTCGAAGTTCTCGAGGTTCACGAGCACGGGGAACATCGTCACGCCCTGCTGGACGACGGCCTGGGGCTCGATCTTCTCCACCTTGCCCTCGAACCGGCGGTCGGGAAACGCGTCGACGGTGACCGTGGCCGGTTCGTTGGCGCGGATGTTGCCGATGTCCGTTTCGTTGAAGTAGGCGCGCATCCGCACGTGCGTGAGGTCGGCCATCTTGAGCAGCGTGGTGCCGCCGCTCACCGAGTTGGTGGACGACTGGATGATCTGCCCGACCTGAACGTCCTTCTCGATGATCGTGCCGTTGGTGACGGCGCGCACCGTCGCATCGGCCAGCGCCTGAGCCGCGATGTCGAGGTTGGCCTGCTGGCGAACGACGGTGGCCTGCGCGCTCTCGTAGGTGAGGCGGGCCTGCTCGTTCTCCTGCGGCGTGATGACCTTGGCGGCCAGCATCTCGTCGCTGCGCTTCTTCTGCGCGGTGGCGACTTCGAGTTGGGCCTGGGCCGAATTGAGGTCGGCCGCGGCCTGGCGGTACTGCTTCTGCACGGTCTGCGTGTCGATCTGGGCGAGGAGCGCGCCCGGCTTCACGTAGGTGCCCGTTTCCACCGGCATGTCGGTGATCATGCCGGACGCTTTGGAGCGCACCTCCACCACGACAATTGGTTCGATGGCGCCGTTGGCTTCGGACGTCACGACGATGTCGCGCCGTTGGACCGTCTGCGTCTGCACGGCGGAAAGCTTGTTCTTTCCGGTGCTGCAAGCGGCCAGGAGCGTGAGGGCGATCAGGGGGGCAATCTGTTTCACGAACCCATTCCTCGAGTCGGTTATCTGAGACAGCTAGCCCTAGTACGGAGGGCCTGAAGAAAACGCTGGCCGGCCCGTTGGGGGCCGGCCAGCGTTTTCGGTCGAACCGGGTGTCCGGGTCGGCTACTCCAGGTCCCGACCGATGAGCTGCTCGATCTGGGCCTTGGTGGTCCGGTAGTTCAGCCGGTACTGGATGAGCTGCACGCGCGCTTGATTGAGCGCGGTCTGCGAGGTCAGGACGTCGAGCAGGGTCGAGGCGCCAACGGCGTACCGTTGCTGCTGGACCCGGAGATCTTCCTCCGCGGCGGCGATGGTCTGCTGCTGGATGTTGATCTGCTCTTCCAGTGTCTGGAGGCTCGTGTAGTACTGGACGATGCTCTGCTGGGCAGCGAGTTCGGCGTCGCGGAGGGAGGCGTCGGCGTTCCGGACCTGGACGGCGGCGCTCACCGACTGGCTCTCGCGCGACCAGTTGTCGAAGATCGGGAAGTTCAGCGAGAACGACAGGCTCTTGCTGTAGCTCAACTGCCCGCCGCCGATGCCCCAGTACTTGTCGTAGCCGCTGCCGCTGCGACCATAGGACACGCTGATGGTGGGCAGATACGAGGCCTTGCTCGCCGAGTAGGCGGCCTTGGCCGTGGTCAGCGAGGCCTGGGCGGCCCGGATGCTCGGCGCCTGCGCGGCCAGGTGCGAGAGCAGGGCACTGTCCACCGGCGCGATGTTCTGGTCGAGTGTATCCGACGCCGTGGCGGTCACCAGATACGGCGTGGCCACGAGCCGGGTGAGCGCGGCGCTGGCCACCGTCCGGTTGTTCTGGGCGTTCAGCAGCGCCAGCCGCGCATTGCTCACCTGGATGGCCGAACGGAGCGAGTCCGACCGCGTGGCAGCGCCGGCGGTGACCTTCGCCACGGAGACCTTGAGCTGCTCCTGCGCCTGCTCGAGCTGTGCCCGGGCGGCGGATTCGGATTCCTCGGCGGCGAGGACGTTGTAGTACTGCGTCTTCACGTTGAGGGCGATGCTGAACTTCTGCGCCACTTCATTCGCTTCGGCCGACTTCACGCCGGCCTTGGCGGTGCGGAGGTCGGCAAACCGGCGCCCGCCGTCGAACAGGGTGAGGCTGCTGTTCAGGCCGTCGCTGTACGACCACGGATTGAGGTACTGGATGATCGTGCCGTCCTGTCCCAGTCGGGGGCCGCTCGACTGCCGCTGACTCATGGACCAGTTGAGGCTCGGAATGAACGCCGCATAGGCGGACGTGACCGACGAGTTGGCGGTCTTGATCTGTCCCTCGGCGGCCACGGCAGCGGGCGCGTTCTGCTGCGCCAGGGCGATGGCTTCCTTGAGCGTGATCGGGTGCAACGAATCTACGGCGGGCTGTTGTGCCGCCAACGCGGCGGGCAGTGCCGCCAAAAGCAGGAACTTCTTCATCGTTTACAGGCGTCCTGTCTCGAATTTGATGATCGGCCGTGGCGCCCGGTGGAGTCACCGTGCGCACGGCGGGTGGAATCGGCGCGGGCCCGGCGAACGGAGTCCGCCTGGAGCCGAGCCTGGAGCCGGGCGAGTTGGTTCGGAGAGAGCAGAGCGCGGAACTCCCGCCAACTGGCCGTGCGGATGGAATCGAGCACGGGTCGCACCGGACGATACACCTGCTCCATGGCGCAGTTGGTGTTGTCCCAGATGGAGTCGGCGGCGGCGCGCTGCGTGGTCGAGAGTCCGATGTCGTCGTACATGGTGGTACGCTCGGCCCACGTGTGCGGGCGGCGCTGGATGACGCGGTCGGCCGAGAAGCCGAGCACGCCACCCACGAGGACCGCCCCGAGCAGGAAGAAGAGCGCCTGCCGTTTAGGCCGTTCCATGTTCACCGGTCCTCAGTCGTGGGACAGGACGTAGCGCACGGTGCCGTCGCGCTGGTCCTGGAGCATGGGACGCGCCACGGCCTCGGTGGGGCCGGGCACGGGCGCCAGCAGCGCTTCGTACGCGGTGGCCTGTTCCACCTCGTGGGCGCGGAAGAGCGCCGCACTGCAGGCGAGAATGAGCGCCGCCGCGGCGAGCAGCGCCGGGCGGGTCCACGAATCCAGCTCCGACCACCATCCCAACTCCACCGTGGAGATGCGATGCATGATCCGCGCTTCGAGCTCGCTCCAGTACGCCTCGTCACTCGGGGCGGCGTACATCGCGCGCAGGCCGCGCGTGACGTCGTCGTCGTCGTGTACCAGTCGCAGGTCGCTCATAGGTCACTCCGTACGTCTTTCAGAAGCCCGCGCAGCGTTGCCCGGGCATGGTGCAGGTCCGATCGAGCCGTCCCCTCGGGAATGCCGAGCATGGTGCCGATCTCGCCGTGCGTGAACCCTTCTACGTCATGCATCACGATCACCGACCGCTGTCGTTCCGTGAGGTGGCCGATCGCTTCGGACAGCCGCGTCCGCAGTTCGTCCGACTCCCCCGGGTCGCGAAACGGCATCGCGACCGTCTCCGTCAATTCATCCGCATCGCGGACCTTCCGGCGCCGCACCAGGTCCAGCGCCGAATTCGCCATGATCCGATACAACCAGGCCCCGAACGGCTGGTCCGGCAGGAACCGGTCCAGCGCGCGGTACGCATGCAGGAATCCCTCCTGCACCGCGTCTTCCGCATCCTCGTGCGTCACCACGATGGCCCGCGTGACCGCATACGCCCGGCGTTCGTGCATGCGCACCAAGGCCGCGAACGCATCCTGGTCGCCGCGTTGGGCCGCCAGCACGAATTCACGCTCCGGACGTTCCACGTCAGCCACCGGCACCCTCACCTGCGGCACTACCGGAGCGATCGCAACGGTCATTGGCGTCCCTTCGCTGTCCACCCCGATGTACGCGGGCCGCCAAGTGGGCGTTGAACATCGGTCAGGAGCTGGCGGCGGGGCCGGCCAGCCCCAGTTCGGGGGCCACCCCGCGCATGGCGCCGATCACGAACTGAATGTGATCATCCAGCTCCACGCCGAGTTCATGGGCGCCCAGTTGCACGTCCTCACGACTCACGCCCCGCGCGAACGCCTTGTCTTTCATCTTCTTTCGTACCGATCGCGCTTCCACGTCGTGGACGCTCCTCGTCGGCTTCACGAGTGCGGTGGCCGTGATCAGTCCCGTGAGTTCATCCACGGCGAACAAGGCCTTTGCCATCCGCGTCTCTCGCGGCACGTGACAGTATTCGGCGTGGCCCAGGATCGCCTGGAGGATGTCCTCCGGCCAGCCCTTCTCCCGAAGCACGTTCACGCCGTGCGCGGGGTGCTCCTCGGTGGCCGAGTGGGCGGCGTTGGGGAAGCGTTCGTAGTCGAAATCGTGGATGAGGCCGGCCAGCCCCCAGCGCTCCGGATCTTCGCCGAACTTGACGGCGTAGGCCCGCATGGCCGCCTCGACCGCAAGCATGTGTTTACGAAGGGAGTCGCTCGCCGTGTACTCGTGCATGAGGGCAAGCGCGGACTCGCGGGTCGGTAGATCGGGCATGGTTCGCGTCTGGGCTCGGGTTCGGAAGACGTCCGTAATATGGACCGGTCGGCGCCCGATTCGTTAGGCGTGCACATGGGCTCGCCGGCGAACTCCGGTGCCCGCAGTGGGGGCTTGGTCGGGGGAGTTCCGACCGTTGGAACAGCAGACGAACACCGAAACCGCGGATGGCACGGACACGACCAGGTGGCGACACCAAGAAGATGAAAGGGCCCCAGCTGAGTCGTTCCCGCTGGGGCCCGCATCGCGAAGTATCCGCGTCATCCGCCTGTTCCGTGCTATTGCAGTTCCACCGCTTGATGCACGGTCGGTCGCCGAGCCCGGCCGGCCACCGATGCGGGTTGCCGCCCGGCCGTCGCCCATGGCGGCCGGGCAGTGCTCACCCGGCCTTTTGCGCGGCGGCGGGCTTCTCGTTGGCGTAGTGGTTGTGCGTGATCTTCACGATGGAGAAGAGGATCACGAACACGCAGATGGCGCCAATGATGAGGCCGAGAAAGCCGGCCTTCATATCGCCAGCGTGGGAGTCGTGTGCGTCGTGTGGTGCGCTCATGGAAGCTCCTGTGGGCGGTGCGGTCAGGCGACGCGCACGGTGTTCATCACGTCGTTCTGGTGGATGCTCTGCATCACGTCGAGACCCTGGGTGATCCGGCCGAACACGGTGTGCACTCCATTCAGGTGCCGGGTGTTGCCCTCGCTGAGCACCATGAAGAACTGGCTGCCGCCGGTGTCCTTGCCGGCGTGGGCCATGGAGAGCGCGCCGACCACGTGCTTGTGGGGGTTCCCGGCGGTCTCGCACTTGATCTTCCAGCCGGGTCCGCCGGTGCCGATGCGGGGATCGCCGGCGGGCAGGTCGCGCGACAGCGGGTCGCCCCCCTGCACGACGAAGTCGGGGATGACGCGGTGGAACTTCACGCCGTCGTAGAACTTCGAGTTGGCCAGCTTCTCGAAGTTCGCCACCGTATTGGGCGCTTCCTTGTCGTACAGCTCGGCGACGATGGTGCCGCGATTGGTTTCGAACGTTGCGGTTTTGCTCACGGATATGCGGGCCAGAGGAATGGATTGGATGTCGGAAATAAACTAGGCCTTTCCGGCGCGGTCGGGAGGGGCAGTGCGGAATTCGGCCGCCCGTCGATGTCGGAGGCCGGCGGGTATCAGGCCGTGGAACTCGGGCAGATGTCGCTGAGCACGCAATCGCCGCACTTCGGTCTGCGCGCGTCGCAGATGCGGCGGCCGTGCTCGATCAGCAGGTGGGAGAGCATTGCCCACTGCGCCCGCGGAAAGAGCGGCATCAATTCCTCCTCGATCTTCTCCGCCGTCTTGGCCCGCGAGAGGCCGAGCCGTTCGGCCAGACGCGTGACGTGCGTATCGACGACGATGCCTTCGTTCTTGTCGAATGCGTTGCCGAGGATCACGTTGGCCGTCTTCCGGCCCACGCCCGGCAGGTGCGTGAGCGCGTCCATGGTGTCGGGGATCGTTCCGCGGTACTCGTCCACCACCGCGCCGGCCATTCCGATGAGGTTCCTGGCCTTGTTGCGGAAGAACCCGGTGCTCTTGATGAGCGTCTCCACGTCTTCCTGGCGGGCCTTGGCGAGCGCCCGGGGCGTGGGGTACTTCTTGAACAGCGCCGGCGTGACCATGTTCACGCGCTTGTCGGTGCACTGCGCGCTGAGAATGGTGGCGACCAGGAGCTGATAGGGGTTCTTGAAGTCGAGGGCGCAGTGGGCGTCCGGATACTCCGCGAGCAGCCGGTGCAGCACCTCCTGGGCCTGACGCTCGAGCGCGGCGCCCTTCAGGGCGGCGCGGCGGCGTCTAGGACTCGACACCGGCGTGCGACTTCAACCGGTCCACGCAGTCGTGGAGCTGCTTCTCGGTGAGGTCGATCTCCTGGGTGGCCCCCTCCTCGTCCAGCAGGCCCGCCCGCATCGAGATCGCCACCTGATTCAGGTAGCGGATCTTCGACAGGATCTCCTCGGTGGCTTTGCGCAGTTGCATGAATCGACGTTTCTCGGCAAGGGCGCGGCGGTAGCGCAGGGTGAGTTCCGTGGGGCTCAGCCGTTTGGCGAGTGCGATCACCTCGTCGTGCGACCGGCCGGGCAGGGCGCCGCGGTCGGGGATACCCGAGTCATCCCACCCGTCGTCGGCGAACCACAGCCGGCCGACGTACTCGATACCGTCGAACGCGATCCGACAGGACACGTGCAGCTTGTGTTCGTCCGGTTCGATGGTGGTGATGTACGGCTGGATGATGGTTTCGTTCGACGACATGGTCCGGATGCCGGAGTGTTGAGGCGGCGGGGCCGCGGTCACGCAAGAAAGTGCTCGAGTGCGGCAAAGAGAGCCGCAGGCTGTTCAACGTACGGCACGTGGCCGCACGCCTCCAACGTTACCAGCTTCGCCCCGATGGCGTGCGCACACGCCTCGGAGGACGCCAGTGGGATGGGGTCCTGGCGGCCATGCACGATCAGGCTCGGGCAGTGCACGGCGGACAGGATTCCGTCGCGCACCAGATCGTAGTCACCAAGGCTCTCCCACACGGCTTGCTGCACTCGCCCTACCACCCGGAACGGCGTGAGGTTCCGCGCCGCGCGCGGATCGGCGAAGTAACCGGCCACGCTCAACTCGAAAGCGCGATGCCGGTACTGCTCCGGATCCCGCTCCCGGAGGCCCGATCCGGCCAGCTCGTCGCGCAGCGCCTGTACTGCCGGGGCGGTCTGGCGCCGGGCGAATTCCGTCTCGAACTCCTCCCGAAATTGCCGCGACGCGGGGGCCGGGTCAATGAGGGCGAGGCGGGAGGGCGGGGGAAGCGCCGACTCGTGCGCCGCGCGGGAGGCATAGAGGAGCGCCAGCAACCCGCCCCACGAGTAGCCCACGATGGTCGGCGACCGGTCGCCGAATTCGCGCAGGACCGCGCCGAGGTCCGCCACGTGTGTTTGCCAGGTGATCGGGTCGCGGGCGTCGGTGCGGGATCGACCCCCGCCGCGCTGATCGTAGAACAGCAGTTCACGTCCGCGCGCGAGTTCGAGCATCTGCGGCAGCAGATACGCGTGGTCGGCACCGGGACCGCCATGCAGCACGATGGCCCTCGGGCCCCCGGTGGGGCCGTATACGGCCCAGTACAGCGGCACCTCGGTGCTCGTCGTGAAGCCCGAGGCGCGCGGCTGCGGAATCGACGGCGCGGTGGTCATCGGAGCACGGGGATCCCGCTCGCGAACTGCGACGCGAGCCGAGCCGTCTGCACGTGGAGCCCGACCGTGGTCTCGAGATCCCGGCCGTAGCCGCCCGCAATCGCGATCACCACGGGCAGTCCCACGTCCCGGCAGTGCTCCAGCACCAGCACGTCGCGGCGGGCGAGTCCCGCCGCCGTCAGCCGCAGCCGCCCCAGGCGGTCGTGTTCGTGGACGTCGGCCCCCGCCAGGTAGACCACGAGCTCCGGACGGGCGCGCGCGAGCACCCGGGGCAGTTCGGCGGTGAGGCGGGCCAGGTAGTCGTCGTCGGTCGCGCCGTCGTCGAGTTCGACGTCCAGGTCGCCCGCCACCTTGCGAAAAGGATAGTTGCGCCGGCCGTGCATGCTGAACGTAAACACGCTGGCGTCGCCGGCGAAGATCGCGTGCGTGCCGTTGCCCTGATGAACGTCGAGGTCGAGGATCGCGGCGCGGGCGATACGCCCGCGATGCTGGAGCGCGCGCACCGCCACCGCGGCGTCATTGAAGACACAGAATCCCTCGCCATGGTCCGGGAAGGCGTGGTGCGTGCCCCCGGCCAGGTTCATCGCGATCCCGTGCTCGAGGGCGAACGCCGCCGCCTCGGTGGTGCCGCCGGTGGCGCGCAGTGATCGTTCGACCAGCGCCGGCGACCAGGGAAAGCCGATGCGCCGGACGGCGGCAGCGTCGAGTGTGCCAGCGGTGAAGGCCTGCACGTAGGGCACCGTGTGGACGCGCAACAGGTCGGCGTGCGCCACGCGGTCGGGTTCGTGCAGGCACGCGGCGTCCACGATCCCGTCGTCCAGCACGCGCCGGCGGACCCGCTCGTATTTCTCGATCGGGAAGCGATGCCCGTCGGGGAGCGGAAAGGTGTAGCGGGCGCTCGACCAGGCGTGAAGCATGACGTGCCGGCCGGCGCCCGGTCCGCTAGCCGCCGCGCTTGCCGAGCGTCACGCTGAGCGTGAGCCGCTGGCCGTCGCGGAGCACAACGACGGGCACCACATCGCCCGGCTTGTGTGCATACAGGGCTTGCGAATAGCTGGTGAGGTCGGTGACCCGAACCCCGCCGAACTCGACCACCACGTCGCCGGCCTTGAGCCCGCCCTTGTCGGCCGGACTGCCGGGCGTGATGCCCGTGAGCCGCTCCCCTTCCACCTCCCCCGCCGCCATGTCGGGAATCGACCCGAAGTAGACGTCGGTCCCGGAGCCCGACGCGGCGACGGTGGGCTTGGTGGGGACGCGGACGAAGGTGACGCGGGACGGCCGGTTCGCGATGTCGCGGATGACGCGTTCGGCGATCTCGACCACGGTGTCTTCGCCGGCTGCGTTGATCTTGTCCACGTCGTCGGTGGCGCGGTGATAGTCCTCGTGGAGATCGGTGAAGAAGTGGAGGACCGGAATGTTCTTGGCGTAGAACGACGATTGATCGGAGGGGCCGAAGCCGTCGCCCTGTCCGAAGATCCGCACCCGGCCCGCGTTGGCGCTGTCGAGCATCCCCGGGAATTCGGGGGCCGTGGCCACGCCGTAGACGATGAGGCGGTCCTTCCGGAGGCGGCCGACCATGTCGAAGTTGATCATCGCGTCGATACTGTCGAGCGCAACGGGCGCATGGTCCACGAAATACGCCGAGCCGAGCAAGCCTTCCTCCTCGGCGCTGAAGTTCACGAACATCAGCGAGCGGCGCGTGGGCGCCGCCTTGAAGATGCGCGCCAGCTCCATTACCGCCGCCGTGCCCGACGCGTTGTCGTCGGCGCCATTCCGGATGGCGTTGCCGGCCTCGGGATCCAGGGCATCCTGCGACGAGCGGCCGAGATGGTCGAAGTGCGCCCCGATCACCACCCACTCGTTGCGCAGCGCCGCGTCGGTGCCGGCCAACATGGCCACGACGTTCTGCGTGGGCAGGACCTCGGCTACCGAGTGGGGGCCGGCCGCCGGCCGGGCCACGAAGGGCTGCAGATAGGAGACCGGAGTCATGCCGTCGAGGCCGAGAGCCCGATAGCGGCGTGCGATGTACGCCGCGGCACTGTCGTTGCCTGGTGTCCCCGCGCGGCGTCCTTCCAGACGATCGCTGGCCAGATAGGCGATGTCCTCGCGAATGCGCAGGGAGTCGGGGGTGGGCACCGGCGTGGGTGCCGTGCGCGCCGTGCGCGTGGGGCCGCAGGCGGTGGCCCCGACGGCGGCAACCAGAAGCGAGAAGCGAGTGAGGGCGTTCATGCGTGTGCTCGTTTGGGGTGGCTCGAAGTCTAGTCGCCGGTACGGTCGCGGGCCAACCGCTGGGGCGGATCGTCGCGCTGCATGCCTCGTCGGGTGGCGTCGCGCGGCGGGAACAGCCTAACTTCCACCCTCTCCCTCCCCCGCACGCTGAGGGGCATTTCTGTCCCGCCTATGGAACTCTCGACCACATTCGCACGGCTGTTCGCGCGGCTTGTCTGGCTGCTCATTCACGACAGCAACAATGTGGATGAGCAGAAGATCTCGCTGCGCGGCGTGGTCTCGATCGGCAAGCAGGGGGCCGTTCGGTTCCGCGTCACCGACGACGCCCTCTATGCCGGCGGGGAATTGGTGCTTCCGGTGCTGTCCGGCGTGCCGGAGTTGACCGCGCGGATGCGGGCCGGGCGGCTTGCCGAGATCGATTTCGCGAAACAGCCGTTGGCGGGAGAGTTGCTCGACCTTGCTCGAGCGCTGGCCCTCGTGGACCCCGACCATCCGGACCCCGGCGACCTGCACCAGCGACTGACGGACCTCGATGCCGTGACGCTGCGCTTCGTGGGTTCCGGTGATTTCGAGCAACTACCGCTGGAACCGGAACCGGAATCCAAAGCGGAGCCGGCGCTGGAGCCCGGACCCCGGCCGGAAGCGGAGCCCGAACCCGGTCCGGAATCGGAGTCCGAGCGAGCACCAGAACCGGAGGCGGAGTCGGGCCCCGAACCGGCGACGCCGCCCGATCCCGAACCGGCGACGCCGCCCGATCCCGAACCAGAGACGCCGCCCGAGCCAGAATCGGAGACGCCGGCCGAGCCCGTGTCGCCTGTGGCGGCGGATGGCCCGGCTTCCGCGCCGCCGGCCGACGATCCCGGGCTCCAGACGGTTGCCGGACTCGTGTCGCGGGACACGGGCGGCATGTTCTACCAGTTCTCGTCCATCGGCAACGTGAAGGAATCGCCCGCGACGCTGCTGGCGCGCCTGGCGAGTAGCGGGAACGCGATCGAGACCATCCGGTTGCTGGATGACGTGGTCTCCCTGGCCGACGAGGCGGCGCGCCAGGGCAAGCCGCTCACCGTACTCGAGCTGATGCACGGTGTGATCGGACAGGAAGATTCGGTGACGGATCCCGACGTGCGGAAGGCCTACGTCATGGCGTTGCGCCGGCTGTCGAAACCGCTCTTCCTGCGCGCGGTGGCCGGGCTGCTGACGCAGGCACCCGAGCGACATGACGATGTGCTGGCCGTGCTGGTGCGTATGGGGCAGGACGGCGCCGACGCGGCGATCGAGCAGGTGACGCAGGCGCAGACGAACGACGACCGGGCGGTGCTGTTCGACGCCCTCGCCAAGCTGGAGAGCAGCGTGACGGCGCTGGTGAACATGCTCGGGGACGCGCGCTGGTTCGTGGCGCGCAACGCGGCGGACCTGCTGGGCGAGCTGAAGGCCGCCGCCGCCGAGCCCGCCCTGGTGGAATTGCTGGGCCACGGCGACGAACGGGTGCGCCGTGCCGCGACGAACGCGCTCATGCAACTGGGCTCGGAGAGCGCACGGCAGGCGGTGCGTGACGCCGTGCTCGACAAGTCGCCGCAGGTCCGGATGCAGGCGGCGTTCGCGATCGCCGCCAGCGGAGATCCCAAGACGGCCACGACGCTGATCACGGCCATCGATGCGGAGCAGGACACCGATGTGCAGCTGGCCATGCTGCTGGCGCTGGGGCGCGTCGGCACGGCCTCGGCGGTGGAGCGGCTCATCCGGGCGGCCGAGCCGGAGCGCGGCTTCTTCAAGAAGAAGTCCACCGCGTTCCGGGTGGCGGCCGTTCAGGCGCTGGCCGAGGTGAAATCGCCGCTGGCCGACGCCGTGCTCAAGACGCTGGCCTCGGATCGCGTGAAGGAAGTGCGCGACACGGTGGCCCGCCTGACCAAGAAGGGCAGGCGGTCGTCTAGCGTGCCGTGAAGTCGGTGCGGTCGTCCACGCCGCGGCATGCTTCGGCGATCAGCGCGGCCGTGTGATGGACGTCCAGCAGGCTCACCATTTCGTTGGGCGAGTGCATGTACCGGTTGGGAATCGACACGAGCGCCGTGGCCACGCCCTCGCGGGCGAGGTGAATCGCGTCGGCATTCGTGGACGTGGCCCGTCCCTCGGCGTGCACCGTGTACGGAATGCTGCCGGCACTCGCGGTATCGCGCAGCAGATCGAACACCACCGGTGAGATGAGGGCGCCGCGGACCAGGACGGGCCCGCTGCCCAGCTTGTGATCGCCGATCTCCTTCTTCTCGAGGCCCGGATGGTCGGTAGCGAAGGTGACGTCGACCGCGATCGCCATCTGTGGCTTCACGGAGTTGGCGGCGATCAGGGCGCCCCCGCCGTGCCAGGCGATTTCCTCCTGCGTCGTCGCCGCGGCGACGACGCGGGCCTTGCCCGGCCGCTCCTTGTATCGACGCAATGCCTCGAGCACGGTGAATGCGCCGATACGATCGTCGATGGATCGCGAGACGATGCGATCGTTGGGCAGGTCCACGGCGTGCGAGTCGATCACGGCCGCGTCGCCGACGGCGACGGTGCGCTCGGCCTCGGCCCGGTCGGCGGCGCCGATGTCCACCCAGAAGTCGGTGATCTTGGACGCCTTCTCGCGGTCGGCCGTCTTCATGAGATGGATGGGCTTCTTGCCCACCACTCCCACCACGCTGCCGTCGCCCGACAGGAAGCGAATGCGCTGGCCGACGAGGACCTCGGGATCCCACCCGCCGATGGGCGCGATGTACACGTACCCGTCGTCGTCGACGTACTGCACGATGAGGCCGATCTCGTCGATGTGACCGTCGAGCATGATGGTCGGCGAACCGCCGGGGTTGACTTCGGCGAAACTGTTGCCGGCCACGTCGCTCCGCACGACGTCGGCGAAGGTCTGGGCTTCGGCGCGCCAGGCGCGCGCCGCCGCCGTCTCGTACCCCGAGGGGCCGGGCGAATCGAGCAGTCGCTTGAGGAAGGCGAGGGAGGACGGACTCAGCATGGGGGAAGAGGACTGGAGGAAACTGATATAATCCGATAGTCGCGTCACTATGGTAGCGCCATCGGGAGCCGGATGGAAGAACCTTCCGGCCGCCGGAGGAACCTTACGGGCGCGACTCGCGCTGGATGGGAAAGGCGACGAAGGCGAGCAGCAGAATGACCAGACCGGCCGCGTACCAGTGCGCGTTACCGGTGAGGGCGTAGTAGACGATGCCGAACCAGGCGAGCATCTGGCCGAGCAGCCATCCGAAGAGGCTCTCCGGGATCCCGAGCGTGGCGCGCCGCCGCCGCGCGAACCGGCTGTTCCAGAAGCGATGATCGATGATCTGGACCAGCGCATACAGCCAGGTCATGACGCCCACGGCCTGCAGCTTGCCGGCGATGTGCAGTCCGCGTGCCTCGAAGCCCAGGCTGTAGAGCACCCAGACTGCGAGCGCGATGAACAGCGTGAGCGCCAACAGAATCCCACGGACCTGCGCCAGCCGCTCGGCGGTGAGCCAATCGGAGGCGCCGGGCCCGGCCGGTGCCGTGCGCTCCTGCGTTTCGCGGTCCGGCTGTGTACGTGAACCGGATGCCGGTGAACCCATCGAAACTCCTCGTGTTGCGCGAACCCGGGATCGACGGCTGACGCCGCTGATCCGACTGCTCAATATAGGTCGCCGCCCCGCGCGTGCCGGCGCGGTCCTTGCTGCCACGGTAACGGAGTCCTATCCGGGCCGGCCGGGTTCCCGCCGGCGTCCTGCCGCCCGGCCGCGGACCGCCTGTCGCGCACCGGGGTGCACGCGGTGTAGCTTGGGGCATCTCGCGCAGCGGGGGCCGTGTTCTCCCCGCCGGGCCCGCGCCGCGCGCCGACGTTCACTCCTACCCGACGTCCCATGCGTTCGAAATTCCTTGCCGCCACGATCATCCTGGGCGCCATGGCCCTGGCCCCCACCGCCGGCGCCCAGCGCCCCGCCGCCCCGCCCAAGCCCGCTCCCGTCGGCACGAGCATCGCCGCCAAGACGGTGGGATACGTGAAGCACGACGGCTTCATTCCCATCTATCTCAGCGACACGACGGACAAGATCCTGCTCGAGATCCCGCGGGATTCGTTCCCGGCCCTCATGCTCACCATGCAATCCACCGGGCTGGGCTCCAACCCCATCGGCATCGACCGCGGGGCGGGCGGCCGTACCCAGATCGTGAACTTCGACCGCAACGCCGACCACGTGTTCGTGGTGTTCCAGAATACGCGCTTCCGCGGTGCCGTTGGCAATCCGGAGCACGAGCGCACCGTGACCGAGGCATTTCCGGTGAGCACCGTGGCGGCGTTGCCGCTGCTGGCAGTGGAGGACGGCCACCTGCTGGTGGACGCGACCGAGTTCTTCATCCGCGACTGGACCGACGTCACGGAGACGCTGCAGCGCACGCGGCAGGGCAACTACACACTGGCCAAGGACCGCTCGGTGGTCTATGCGCCGCTGACGAAGGCCTTCCCGAAGAACACCGAAGTGGACGTGGCGCTCACCTTCGCGACCAACGGCCGGCCGGGCGGTATCGTGAGCCGCATGGCGCCCGACGGGTCGGCGTTCACCTTGCACGAACACGTCTCGCTGCTCCAGTTGCCCGACGGCGGCTACAAGCCGCGCGCCTGGGATCCGCGCATCGGGTACTTCGGCGTCACCTTCAACGACTACGCCCAGCCCATCGACCAGCCGCTGCAGCAGCGCTGGATCGCCCGACACCGATTGGAGCGGGTCAATCCGAACGATCCCAATTCACCGATCAAGAACCCCATCGTCTACTGTGTGGACCCCGGCATCCCGGAGCCGATCAAGACGGCCACGCTGCAGGGAGTGAAGTGGTGGGAGCAGGCCTTCGACGATGCCGGGCTGAAGGGCGGGTTCAAGGTGGACTTCTGCCCGGACAGCGTGGATCCGATGGATTCCCGCTACAACGTGCTCGTGTGGGAGAACCGCAACGAGCGCGGGTGGTCGGTGAGCGCCGCGATCACCGATCCGCGCACCGGCGAGATCATCAAGGGCGTCTCGCGGCTCGACTCGCACCGCGCGCGCACCGACTACAACATCTTCGCGGCACTGATGGGCGCCGCCAAGACGCCGGCCGACACGGCGTTCGTGCTGGCGCGCGTGCGCCAGGTAAGCGCGCACGAGATCGGGCACAGCCTGGGGCTGTCGCACAACTACATCGCCTCCACGTACGGCCGGGCGTCGGTGATGGACTATCCCCCGCCGCGGGCCTTCCTCGACCGGAACGGCCGCATCGACCTCTCACAAGCCTATGCCGTGGGACCCGGCGCGTATGACGTGTGGGCCATCCACTGGGGGTACGGCATCTTCCCGCCGGGCACCGAGCAGGATTCGCTGAAGGCGATCGTGGCCGACGGCCTGAAGAAGGGCTACCTGTTCCTGTCGGACGCCGACGCCCGGCCCGACTTCGCCTCCGACCCGCGGACCAATCTGTGGGACGATCAGGCGACGGCGGCGCAGTTCCTCAAGAACCAGATGGACGTGCGCCGCGTGGCGCTGGCGCACTTCGGCCTCCGCAATCTGCGTCCCGGCGAACCGCTGGGCATGCTGCAGGAGCGGCTGGCGCCCTTGTACTTCTTCCACCGCTATGCGCTCAACTCGCTGTCCAAGACCATCGGCGGCATGGAGTACGCCGAGGTGGTGGTGGGCGACGGCCAGCAGGCCACCCGGCCGATTGCCGGCCCGCAGCAGCGGGCGGCGCTTCATCAGTTGCTCAGCGCCATCACCCCCGCCGAGTTGGCCATTCCGGACACGGTGCTCACCCTGCTGGCGCCCAACGCCAACCAGGTCTCGCCGCGCGTGGAGCTGTTCGGCACCGAGACGCAGCCGGCGTTCGACGAACTCTCGGCGGCGCGGACGCTGTCGCAAATGGTGGTGGACATGATCCTGCAACCCGAGCGCGCGGCGCGATTGGTGGCATTCGCCACACGGCGTCCGAACATGCTGACGCTCGGCGAGACCGTGGACTCGTTGATCGCCGATACGTGGAACGCGCCGGTACCCGCGAGCGGCAAGCTGGCGGCGCTGCAGCGGGTGACGCAGCGGGCCGTGGCCGACCGGTTGCTGCTGCTGGCGGCCGACACGACGGCGGCGCCCGAGGTGCGGGCGATCATGGAACTGGAGATCCGCGACCTGCAGCCGCAGGCGGCGCGGCGCGCCCTCACGGGCAGCGTGACGGCGCGGGCGCATTGGTACGCCATCGCGGGCGACTTCCAGCGGTGGATCGACCGCCGCGAACTGCCGGCACCGACGAAGGCGTTGGAGGCCCCGCCGGGAGATCCGTTCGGGGGATAGGGAACCGCGGCAGTCGGTAGGTGGTCAACAACGAGCCGTCCGCAGTGAAGACTGCGGACGGCTCGTTGTGTGCGCCCGGCCGGGATCAGTAGATCGCGATGTTGTCGACCCAGGTGTTGGGGTAGGCGACGTACGACTGCAGGCCCTTCGAGGCGCGCGCGACGTTGCAACTGTTGTAGACGTAGCTCTTCTGTCCCTGAGCCATGGACGTGTCGACGGTGACCACGCCGGCGCCCGCCGCTCCGCCGAGGAGGACGTTGAGGCCGCTGATCGTGGCGCCGGCGGTCGTGTTGTTTCCGTTGGACGTGAGCGCCCCTCCGACGAGCAGGATCCCATTCCACATGTTGCTTCCGTTGATCACGAAGTCGCTGTCGGCAATGATGATGCCGCGGCCGGCGCGAGGGAGCGAGTACCCGTTCGTGTGAATGCGGATCACGGGCCAGTAGCTCGTGTCGGCGAACTGCGCGTTCGTGGGAAAGCTCCCTGGCGGGATCACGACGTCGGGCTGGATGGCGCCGTTGAGCACGGCCTGCCAGTCGATCTTGGTCTGCGATGCGAGCTGCGACTGAGTCTGGTTCGAGTCGATGGGCGGGTTTCCCGTCGGGGCGAAGCTGCCGTTCGAACTCCACCCGCCCGACGGAACGGTGACGCCAGCGAGTGTCGTGTCCTCGCCGCACTGGTCGACGCCGCTGATCACGCCGGCCGTTCCGTTCTTGTGGATGCCCGAGAGGCTGGTCCATCCCGACAGCACGTTCACGGTGTTGACGTTCCATTTGGCATAGATGCCGACGGTGCGAGTGGCATACATCGCATTCCCGGCGCCCGACATCTTCGTGGTGGTGTCGACACCGGTGGACGTGATGAAGTAGTACGCCGGGTCGGACGTGCCGGAGGACGGGTGCACCTGGCGCGACACGACCCAGGCGTAGCCGCCGTTCGACGCCACCTTCGTGGACTCGGCCGTCGTGGCCGGTGGCGAGCCGCAGTACTGGCACCATCCGGCCTCGCTGCGACGCACGAGGAACTGTTCGAGGCCGTTCTGGGCGATCGCGAACGCTCGCTCGGTGCCCTTCTGTGCCTGGTTGGTCGCGATCTCCGCCGTGGTGGTCATGAACGCGGCGGCAAGTGCCGCCGTGATCACGGCGATCACCAGCACGGCCATGGGGAGGGCGAACCCCTTGCGATTGGAGAGACGTGCCATCGGTGGGGTCCTCAGAAGCCGCGCGTGTTCTTGAAGAACACGGCGGTGGTGAACGTCGTGGACGCGCGCGTCCCGTCGTTGGCGGCCTTCGGGCTCACGCCGTAGAGCAGGATGTCCAGGCCGCGGATGCTCGAGAGCGCGGGAACGGTGGTTTGCGAAGTGTCCTGATTGGGCACGTAGAACTTGAACCGCGCCGAGGACGTGAATGGGGCCAGAATCTCCTCGCGCTGTCCCCCGGACACGTTGCGGTACAGCCCATAGAGGCCCGGGAACGACGCGGACGTGTCGAACGAGTAGGTGATCTTCTGCCACAGGAAGACCGGATCGTAGGCGGCGACCCCCACCGCCAGCGGCGTGAGATCGACCACCTGGCCGGATCGCCCGTTGATGTGGAGCGTGGAGATGTCGGCCTTGCTGCTCGCGATGCAGAGGTCCTGGTCGGTCGATGCCTGAACCTTGTTCGCCCCCTGGGGCAGGGGAGGCGTCACGATGGTGTAGCGGCCACTGGAGGGGTTTCGCCAGGCATACCCGCCGTACGTGGCCAGCTTCAGCGCGCTGGTGTCGGTGGGCAGGAGACTCACGACCGTGGCGGTCAGCGAGTTGCCGCAGGCCATCCCGTAGGCGTAGGGAACGATCACCCGGACCGTCCGTCCGTCGCTCGATACCGAATCCACGCCGCCGGAGTCCTGCACCATGCGGAGGTCGGACAGCATGAGATTCATGGAGTTCCGCGCCACGGCGCGCGCGCTGCGCGCACCGTACTCCCGGGTGAAGAAGCGGGACTGCGCGATGATGAGGCGCGTGAATGCGGCGCCGATGATCCCGATGATCACCACGGCGATCAGCACTTCGGTGAGGGTGAACCCGGCGCGGCGGGTGCTCGTGCGTTTCATGATCAACACCCGGAACAGAGGGGAGAACCGGACCCGTAGGCGTGGTCGAACACCAGGGAGTCCTTCTTCGTCGAATCCGACGCCGGCGCGATCACCACCTTCACCGTGATCCGATTGGTGCCCTGCGTGAGAGAGAGCCGTCGCTTGTACGCCACGCCGCCGACGGTGATCGTCGAGGTGCCGCTGGCCAGCGAATCGAGGGTCGTGTAGGGAATGGCGCCGAGCCGGGCCGCCTGCTGCTGCAGCACGGCGGTGCGGCGGGCGACGAGATCGTTGCTCCGGCCCGTCCGGGCCACGGTGAGCGAGAGCTGGGCGATGGTCACCAGCACGATGGCCAGCATGCTCATCGCGATCATGATCTCGATGAGCGACACGCCGGCCCGGGCGTGCCCGCGTGGCGGGCGGCGAGAAGAGCGCATCATTTCACCTGCACGAGTCCGCCGCGCGTCATGCGCACCCGGTGCGAGTACGTGGTGTTGCCGAGCGTGGTCGAGAGCGTGATCGAGAGTGAATCGTCGGCCAGGCCGGCGGGGTAGACGTTCAACGACGTTCGCGAGAGCGTGACGTTCGACGCCTTCAGGTCGAAATTGCCCAGCGACGTCTTGCGGAACACCGTGCCCGACGCGGCGTCGGCGATACTCAACTCCATGGTGCCCGTGTTGAACGAGATCGTGACCGGCTTCCGGTCGCGTTGAGCCAACGAGAAGGCCGACTCCAGGTCACCACTCAAGGCGATGGCCGCGCGGTTCAGGCGCTGCTGCGTGATCGTGGCGCTGATACGGCCGATCGAGATCCCGACGAGCAGCCCTATGATCACGAGGACCGCGAGCATCTCGATGATGGTGAAGCCGAATCGCGGGAACCGCCCTCGATGGGGAGGTGATGCGGACCGCTGGGAGCGTGACATGCCGGCCTCTGTTGCAGGAATCAAACCAACATGGTCAAGCTGCATATACGACTATAACGCAACCGCTTACGCAGAGTTGTGACATCCATTACCCGGGACGAACTACGCAAAAAGTTGCAACTCGATGTCGCTCTTTGCGGACCTTCCTGGCGGACGGCAGTCGGGGGTCTTCCGTGTAAACGCCCGGAGGCATTCCCACTGCCCCAAGCCCGCCGAATGCGGTATTACTCGAATCCGGCGCCGAGCGCGCCGGCAACTGCACAATTCCGGAGGGGCAGGATGCGGATTCGACGGCTTGGCGTCATCGGCGCCGGGACGATGGGACACAGCATTGCCGCACTGGCCGCGTCGGCCGGCATACCGGTGGCGCTGCTCGACATTGCGGGGCCGGCCGACGACCCGAATGCGCCGGCCAGGAAGGGGCTGGAGCGAGCCCGCAAGGCGAGGCCTGCTGCGTTCATGGATGCCGCGCGCGCGGCGCTTATCGAAGTGGGAAACACCACCGACGACCTCGGGGGCCTCGCCGACTGCGACCTGGTCGTCGAAGCGATCATCGAGCAGTTGGAGCCCAAGCGCGCCCTGTACGAGAAGCTGGAGCGGATCCTGCCGCCGCACGCCATCATCGCGTCGAACACCTCGGGCATCCCCATGACGATGCTCACCGAGGGGCGGACCGACGCCTTCAAGCGGCGCTTCGTCGGGATGCACTTCTTCAACCCCCCGCGCTACCTGCACCTGCTCGAGATCATTCCCACCCCGCACACCGCGACCGACACCATTGCCGGCGCCCGCGACTTCAGCGAGCGGATTCTGGGCAAGGGCATCGTCACCGCGCGCGACGTGCCGGGCTTCGTGGCCAACCGCCTGGGCGTCTTCGGCATGGTGCTGGCGCTTCGCATGATGGAGGAGTTCGATCTCACGATCGACGAGGTGGATGTGCTCACCGGGCCTCTGCTCGGACGAGCCAAGTCGGCCACCTTCCGCACGGCCGACCTGACGGGGCTCGACGTGCTCTCCCACGTGGCGGCCGGACTGGCCAGGGCGACCGGCGAGGACTTCACGCTGCCCGATTGGGTCGGCGTGATGGTGAAGAACGGTCAGTTGGGCGAGAAGACCGGGGCCGGCTTCTACAAGAAGGTGGGCAAGGAAATCCAGACGTTGAACTGGAAGACCATGGCGTACGCGGCCGCGGCCAAACCACAGGCGGCGGCCATCGGGAAGGCGCTCAAGCTTCCACTCGGCGACCGTCTCAAAGCCGCCATCGCACTCGACGGCACCTACGGCAAGTTCACGCGCGAGTATCTGACGCGGTTGTCGCGCTATGTGATCGATACCGCGCCCAAGATCGCGTACCGACTGCCCGACGTGGACCACGCCATGGAGTGGGGGTTCGCGTGGGAAGCGGGTCCGTTCAAGCAGCTCGATCTGCTGGGCGATGCGCTGCCCGAGGCCGCGGCGCTCCGCCCGAAGGCGATGCAGGAGGGCTTCTACGGTCGCGACGGCACCCGTGCGGCGTCGCTGGACTGGGCGGGATACGAACCGGTGCAGGAGCCCGAAGGGCTGTTGCGCATCGATACGCTGCGCCGCTCGGGACGGGCGCTCGCCGAGTCGGCCGATGCGTCGCTCTGGCATGCCGGCGACGGCGTGGCCGTGCTCGAGTTCCACAGCAAGATGAACTCGCTGGGCGAGGGCGTGCTCACGATGCTCATGAAGTCGCTGGAGATCGTGGAACGCGACGGGCTGGCGGGACTCGTGATCGGGAACGACGATCCACGGACGTTCACGGCCGGGGCCGACCTCGGCATGGTGGCGTCGCTGGCGCAGGCCGGCGACTGGAAGCGGCTCGAGGAAGCGGTGCTGCTCTTCCAGGGCTGCTCGATGTCCGTCCGCTCGGCGCCCTTTCCGGTGGTGGCGGCCCCGTTCGGCCTGACCCTCGGCGGCGGATGCGAGTGGTCGTTGCACGCCGACGCCATCCAGGCGCACGCCGAGTTGTACATGGGGCTGGTGGAGGTGGGGGTGGGTCTGCTGCCCGGCGGGGGTGGGACCAAGGAGCTGCTCTTCCGGTTCGCGGGCGATCTGGCGCCGTACGACGAGGCCGATCCCTTCGAGGCGCCGAAGCGCGCCTTCAAGACCATCGCCATGGCCACCGTGAGCACGAGCGCGCTCGAAGCGCGCAACCTCGGCTTCCTGCGCGACCGCGACCGGATCTCCATGAACCGCGACTTTCTGCTGGCCGATGCCAAGCGCCGCGTGCTCGACCTCGCCCCCGACTACGTCGCGCCGCCACCGCGCACCATCGAGGCGGTGGGGAGCGCCGGCATGGGGAATCTGCACTACGCTGCATGGGCCATGCACGAGGCGGGACAGGCGAGCGACCACGACGTCCGGATGGCGCTCGAGATCGCTCGGGTGCTCTGCGGCGGTGACGGGCCGGCGCGCATGGTGACCGAAGACGACGTGCTCGATCTGGAGCGCGACGCCTTCCTCCGCCTGCTCGGGACCAAGGAAACGCAGGAGCGCATCGCGCACATGCTCAAGACCGGCAAACCGCTCCGCAACTGAGAGGGATGACTCGTGACTGAAGTCGTGATCGTTTCCGCGGTGCGCAGCGCCGTGGGTCGTGGCAAGAAGGACGGCGCGCTGGCCGGCGTGCATCCCGTGGAGCTCTCCTCGCGCCTCATGCGCGCCGCCGTCGACCGGGTGAAGGTGGACCCCGCGATCGTGGACGACGTGCTGTGGGGATGCGCGATGCCCGAGGCGGGCCAGGGACTCAACGTGGCGCGACTCTCGCTGCTGCAGGCGGGTTTTCCCGTCGAGGTGCCCGGCGCCACCATCAACCGCTTCTGCTCGTCGGGACTGCAGACCATCGCGTTCGGCGCGCAGGAGATCCTGAGCGGCATGGCCGACGTCGTGCTCGCCGGCGGCATCGAAATGATGAGCCAGGTGCCGATGTCGGGCTACCACACGCGCCTCGATCCGAAGGCCGTGGAGAGCTACATCGGCATGGGGTTCACCGCCGAGCGCGTGGCCCAGCGGTGGAAGGTCTCGCGCGAGGAGCAGGACGCGTGGGCGCTGGGCAGCCAGCAGAAGGCGGCGAAGGCGCTCGCCGACGGCGCGTTCCGTGAGCAGATCGTTCCCGTGCCGGTGACTCGCGCCGAATGGAAGGGCGCCACGAAAACCGAGGACACCGTGACGTTCGTCGAGGACGAACTGCCCCGCCGCGACACGACCCTGGAAGGACTGGCCAAGCTTCGCCCGGCGTTCAAGGCGAACGGAACGGTGACCGCCGGCAACGCGAGTCCCTACTCGGACGGTGCCGCGGCGATTCTGCTGATGAGTGCCGAACGAGCCAGGGCGCTGAAGCTGGAGCCGCTGGCGCGGTTCGTCACCTTCGCCGTGGCGGGTGTGGAGCCCGACGTGATGGGAATCGGACCGATCAAGGCCGTGCCAAAGGCGCTCGACCGTGCCGGGCTCAGGATCGGGGATCTCTCGCTCATCGAGTTCAACGAGGCATTTGCGTCGCAGGTGGTGGCGGTGGTTCGGGAGTTGGGCATGGATCCCGCCAAGGTCAACGTGAATGGCGGAGCCATCGCGCTCGGCCACCCACTCGGCGCCACGGGGGCCAAGCTGACCACGCAGCTGGTCCACGAACTCGGAGCGCGCGGCGGCGGCCTGGGCCTGGTGACCATGTGCATCGGGGGCGGCATGGGCGCCGCCGGAATCTTCGAGGTCGCCAAGCGATAGGGCCCCCCGGGCGGGGTGGCCACGCGGGTGTCAGCCGTCGGCCGTCTGCGGCCAGCCCCCGGTGATCGCCGGGGGCTTTTCGGTGCCCCACGGATTCAGATCACTGACATCCGCCCCCGCGGCTCGTCAGTATCCCAGGGGATCGTCCGTTTCGCCCATCCGCCCTTCCCCTCGCGGCTAACTTCAGAAGTGGAGGAGCCGATGCAACCCATTGAAACGCCCGCCGGCCTTGCTGCCGGCGACCTGACCACGAATACGCTAAAGGCCGCGCGGCAGGGACTGCTGCGCGTGCACCGCCTGTTGCTCGAAATGGAGCGGGTGGAACTGGAGCGCTCGCGCGGCCGCCTCACGCCCAACGCGTACCTGCAGGCGGTGTTGCACGAGCCGTCGTTCGAGTGGCTGCGTCCCGCGTCGCAGTTGATCGTGCAGATCGACGAGGCGCTGGACGCCGCGGAGCAGGAGAATACGCCGGTGGCCAGTGAGGTCACCGCGTCGTTGTTGGCGCAGATGCGCGGGCTGCTGACGCCCGTGCCGCCCAAGACGACGTTCGCGGCGCGCTACCTGGAGATGCTCCAGCGTCACCCCGATGTGGTGTTCGCGCATCGCGACGCGATGGCCGAACTGCCCAAGGGGTTCCTGGGACCGCTGCCGACGCAGACGGCCTGAGCGGCGAACAGTGAAGGGTGAAGAAGTCGTAGAATCGCTTCCTCACCCTTCACGTTTCAGCCTTCACTTCTCAGCCAAAAGCCTCTCCATCAGGGCCGCGGCACGCTCCGTCTGCATCGTGAGCGAATTCAGGTCCACCAACTCACGCGGCGTGTGGGCGCCGCGGCCGAGGGCGCCGAGGCCGTCCATGCCCGGGATGTAGGGCGCCACGAACGACACGTCGCCGGCGCCGCGCGAGGCCGGATCCTGCGCGCCCACGGGGCCGTAGCCCAGGGCCCGGCTGGTGGAGTCGTACAGCGCGATCAGGTGCTCGCCGCCCGGCGTCATCGGCATCGCCGGATAGCCGTCCTCGAAGGTGATCTCGGCGGTCGTACCGGGCAGGTGGTCGGCGACGATGCTGCGCATGCGGGCGCGCGCGCTGTCCTTCTGCGCTTCGGTGATGAACCGGAGATCGCCCGGCACCACCGCCGTGGGGGCAATGATGTTCGTCTTCCCGTCCGCGCTCCCCGCCAGGTGGGCGGTGTCGTAGGTGACGTGCGTGCCGCCGAGAATGACGCCGGGATTGAAAGTGAGATCGGGCTGGCCGGCCAACTCGCGCCGGAAGGTGTCGAGGATTCGCGCGGTCTCGTAGACGGCGCCGTACCCCGCGCCTCGACTGAACACGCCGGCAGAGTGTGACTGCCGGGCCTGGACCGTGAGCAGCCAGGAGCTGGCGCCCCGGCGCGACACCGACGCCAGGGACTGCGTCCCGGCCTCGAACGCCAGCGCGATGTCGCTCTGGGCCGCCGCGTCCCGCAGCGCCTGCCGCGAGATGCTGAGCGGGAGTCCCGGCGCCTCCTCGTCGCCGTTGAACACGACGATGATGTTCGCATCGTCGAGGCGGCCGATGTCGCGGAGCGCCTTGAGCGCGTAGACGAGAATGACGTCGCCTCCCTTCATGTCGCTGGTGCCGGCGCCGTGTGCGATGGTGTCTTCGCGGACGAACTGCTGTCCGTCCCCTTCGAACACCGTATCGAAGTGCCCGATCAACAGCAGCCGGGTGCCGCCGGTCTTTCCCCTGTGGACGGCCACCAGATGCCCCGCGCGATTCACCGAATCGGGCAGCTCGACCCAGTGGGTCTGGAAGCCGAGCGAGTCGAGCGCGGCGGCGAACAGCCGGCCGACCTCGCGCACGCCGGCGAAATTCATCGTGCCGCTGTTGATGTCGACCGCCCGCTGCAGCATGGCGATCTCGTCTTCGTGGTGGTGGTGCACGAAGGCGCGGATCTTCCGGTCGGCGGGGATGAGTTGGGCGCGGACCGGTGTGGCCGAGAGCGCGAGTGCTGCGGCCGCGGCGACGACCGCGACGATCGTGGGCAGCGTCGCGCGGCGCCGCGTGCCGGATGAGCGAATGGCGGGGGGCATGACGAGGGGACTCCGGGGAAGAGGCGTCGTCGAGAAGCTAGCGCGGCGTGCGATGCGCCTTCAACCGGCGTCGTCGACGTATCGCCACAGGTACCAACAGGCAATCGAGCTGTAGGGGGTCCACACCTTCCCGATGCGCTGGACGTCCTTCGGTGTGGCGCGTCGGCGCAATCCATATGCCCGCTGCACGCCGTTCTGGATCCCGAGATCCAACTCGGGCAGTACGTCGGGGCGGCCGAGGCGGAACATCAGGAACATCTGCGCCGTCCAGCGGCCCACGCCCTTCACCTGCACCAGGTGGTCGATGATCGCCTCGTCGCTCATGTGGCGCACGCGGTGGAGCGGCACGGCCCCGGTGCGCACCTTTTCGGCCAGGTCGCGGAGATACCCCATCTTCTGACGCGAGAGTCCCACCGAGCGCAGCGACTCATCGGAGAGCGCCAGCAGCCGTTCGGGGTCCACGTGGCGGCGCGGGAACAGCGCGCAGAAGCGCGCGTGAATGGTGCCCGCCGCCTTGCCCGAGAGCTGCTGGTAGACGATGGCGCGGACGAGATGGTGAAAGTGCGAGTTCCCGCGCCGGAGGTGAAGCCGGTAGGGACCGACGGTGCGAATGACGCCCGCCATGACGGGATCGACGCGGCGCAGGTGCGCGACTGCCTCGCGCGGAGAGTTGAGGGTCACGGTGTTCGAGAATTGAGGTGGGGCGCTGGGTCCGTCGGTTCAGCGGAGCGCGTTCAGCGCGCTCGACATGGCATCGATCACCTCGTCGATCTGGTCGGTGCTCACGATCAGCGGCGGCGAGAGCGCGATGGTGTCCCCCGCCATGCGCACGAGCACTCCATGTTCGAAGCAGTGCAGGAAGACGTCGAGCGCCCGCGCGCCGGGCGCTCCGTCGCGCGGGTTCAGTTCCACGGCGCCCACCAGCCCGATGTTCCGCACGTCGATCACGTGCGGCTTCTCGTCGAGCCGGTGGACGGCGTCGGACCAGTACGACGACAGCTCCGCGGCCCGGGCGAACAGTCCCTCGCGTTCATACAGGTCGAGCGTCGCGAGTCCGGCCGCGCAGGCCAGCGGGTGTCCCGAATACGTGTAGCCATGGAAGAGCTCGATGCCGCCCGGCGCGCCATCCACGATCGCGTCGTGGATCTCCGTGGCCACGGCGACGGCGCCCATGGGAACCGCGGCGTTGGTGATCCCCTTGGCCATGGCGATGATGTCCGGCCGCACCCCGAAGAACTGCGCGCCGAACGCAGCGCCGAGGCGGCCGAAGCCGGTGATCACCTCGTCGAAGATCAGCAGGATGCCGTGCTGGTTGCAGATGTCGCGCAACCGCTCCAGGTACCCCGTGGGCGGAATCAACACGCCGGTGGAACCGGCCATCGGTTCGACGATCACCGCGGCAACGGTCTCCGCGCCGCGCTTGTCGACGATCGTCTCCAACTCGTCGGCCAGGTGCGAGCCCCACGACGGCTGTCCGCGGCTGAAGGCATTGTGCGCCAGGTCGTGGGTGTCCTGAAGGTGGTCGACGTTCGGCAGCAACTGTCCCTCGAACTGGCGGCGGTTGGCGGCGATGCCTCCCACCGACGTTCCGCCGAATCCCACGCCGTGGTAGCCGCGCCGGCGCCCGACGAAGCGGACGCGCTCCGGCTGCCCCCGGGCCTTCCAGTAGGCGAGGGCGATCTTGAGTGCCGTATCCACCGCTTCGGACCCCGAGTTGGTGAAGAAGACGCGGGCCAGATCGTCCGGTGTGAGGGCGGCCACGCGCGCGGCCAACTCGAAGGCGAGCGGGTGTCCCATCTGGAACCCGGGGGCGTAGTCGAGCGTGGCGGCCTGCTCCGCGATGGCGCGGACGATGGGTTCCCGCGCGTGTCCGGCGTTGACACACCAGAGGCCGGCGGTGCCGTCGAGCACCCGTCGGCCGTCGGCGGCCACGTAGTGCATGTCCCTGGCGGATACGAGCAGTCGCGGCGCGCGCTTGAAGGCGCGGTTCGCGGTGAAGGGCATCCACTGTTCGTCCAGCGAGACGGATGCGGAGACGTTGGCGGAGGTTCGAGTGGTCATTGCAGCGTTCCGGCGGATCATCGCGGCTGAAATCGTGACGGCACGGCGCCGCCGCGGGTTAGTTTGACGGGGCCCATTACGTACGAGCGAATATGAGTCGCAAACCATCGGAGAGCGAGCGTCGGGCGCGCGCGTCGGCCGACGGGGAGGGAGCGGTCCGGGCGCGCCTGGAGAAGATCCAGCGCGACAAGCGGTCGCGCGTGCGCTGGGAACTGTCGCGGCACACCGCCGAGCAGGCGCTGGTGGCGCTCAGCGACATCGTACCCCGGGAACCGTACCGGCGGTCCGCCAAGTCCCGCCGCCGGAAGCGGTACAAGCGGCTGCTCTGATCGCCCGCCGGGTCAGGCCGCCCGCGCCGGCGACGCCACGGTCTTGTGGGCAGTCTTCCGGCGCATGGCCCATCGGAGCCGGTACAGCGACAGGCCGAGCACGAGCAGGGCGCAGACCTCGATCAGCACCTTCTCGCCGTCCAGATAGTCGATCGGCGCGTCCTTGAGCGTGGGGTCGGTGAGCACGCCGTGTACGAAGAACAGGGCGGCAGTCAGATACGTCAGGTAGTGGAGGAGCTTCCACCGGTCACGCCCGATGGCCACGCGGTAGTACGACGTGACGACCACGACGATCAGGACGTACAGCGAGACCGCGCCGAGGCTGTTGATCCAGGGTTGCTTGGGCCCGTTGACCGGATACAGCAGGTCGATGAACCGGAATGCGGGTGTCTTGACCGCCAGCAGCAACACGGCATGCAGCGTGGCCAGCGCCAGCGCCACGTAGGCGGTCCAGTTGTGGAGTTTGAAGTAGTTGAAGCGGCGGTGCGGCCAGTGCTTCCACGGGTTGTAGTGCATGGAGAGCAGGAGGCCGAGCAGGAGGTTGGCCGTCAGCAGACACAGGGCGACGAGCGCTACGTCGCTCGAGAGATCGAGAGGGGTCACGGCGTTCGGGTGAGATGGCGAATGGGACGGGGCGCGACGCCCCGTAGGTCAACGCACGAGAGGCCGGCAGCGCTGTCGACTACCCCATCCACTGGCTGGCCAGCTTCGCCCCGTAGTAGAGGCCGACTCCGCCCGCAATCGTGCTCACGAAGAACGCGGTCATGAAGCCGAGCTTGTCGGTGGCGTACCAGCCAATCGTGCTTCCGAGGAACATGCCCATGGTTCCAAAGAGCTTCTTCATCTGAGTCTCTCTTGAAGGGTCCTTTCACAACGACCGGCGAACGCACCCCGGGGTCACGAACTGCGCCGTGGCTGGGCATATACGCCGGCATACGCCCGGGCGTCTCTCCAATCGAAGGTCGGCGTCGCCCACTCGGGCCGAGGCACGCGCGCCACCGGCGGCGCGCCGAGCTTTCGGTTCCCTTCCGGGTCAAGTAAGCTCCACGAGTGCCAGGCGCTCACGGCGGGCTCCCGCGCAGGCGGGGGCCCGTGTTGCGTTCACCCGTCACTTCCATTCTTCCCGGGTTCGTCATGTCACGCGTCCTGAACTACTTCTTCAAGGGCCTGATCGTCACCGCGCCGGTGTTCATCACGGTGTACATCTGCTACGTGATCTTCACGACGATCGACAACTGGTTGGTGCTGCCGATCCCCGGCGCGGGGTTCGTGGTGATGATTGCGTTGGTCACGGCCGTCGGGTTCGCGGCGCAGACGTTCGCCGCCCGCACGCTCAGCACCGGGCTGGATGCCCTGTTCGCCCGGCTCCCGTTCGTGCGGCTGCTCTACACGAGCACGCGCGACCTGCTCAACGCGTTCGTGGGAGAGCATCGCCGGTTCGACAAGCCGGTGATCGTCTCGGTAGGCGGCGGCGCCCGCGTGTTCGGCTTCCTCACGCAGGAGTCGCTGGACGCGTTCGGCGTGGCCGCTTCCTCCACCGTGTACGTGCCCCAGTCGTACGGGTTCGCGGGAAACCTGGTGGTCTTCCCCTCGGCCAACGTGCGCCGGCTCGACGCCGACAGCGCGCACGTGATGGCGTTCATACTCTCAGGCGGCGTGACGACGGTGCCCGAGCGGGATGCACCGGGCGCGCTGCCCGCGGCCGGCGCCTAGCGCGGGCCGGGGTTGGGCGGCACCCAGCGGGCCAGCCGGCCGTGGGGACCGGCGGCCACGCCGAACCCGGAGCCGCGGAATCGCACGGCGTTCAGCGGGAGGGTGTCGATCAGGGTCCACGAGACGCCGTGGTCGTTCGACCGCGCCGTGCCGGCCAAGCCGACGGCCACGATGGGGTCCGACCCTGCCCACGCAACGCCCGAGAGATAGGCCTGCACCAGCATCCCGGGTGCGGCGTGCCACGTGCGGCCGCCGTCGTCGCTGAGCGCCACGTTCACGGTGGCGCCGTGCGGCTTCGTGTAGTCGCCACCCACCGCCACGCCGTGCTCCGCGTCGCGGAAGGCGAGCGCGAAGATTCCCGAGGCCGAACTTCCGGCGTGCACCGGCGTGTCGGCCACGCTCCAACTGCGCCCGCGATCCGACGAGTGATACACCCGTGCCCGCGCCCCGCCGCCGGTGCCGATCCACACCTCACCGGTGCCCCACACCGCCACGCATGTACCGCTCGCGGCGAACGCCGCCTCGCCGGGCAGCGCCGGCGGCAGTGCCTCGGGGGGCACGCGCGTCCAGCTCCTGCCGCCGTCGTCGGTGACGAGCAGGAACAGCTTGCCGTCGATGGGATCGCTCAGCGCGATGCCGTGGCCGGCGTCCCAGAACGCGAGGGCGTCGAGGAACACCCCCTTCTGGTCGGTGGCGTACACCTGCGTCCAGGTGGCGCCGCCGTCGGTGGTGCGGAACATCCGCGCCTGTCCGTTCTCGGCGGGGCCGGCGCTCGCCGTGACCGCGGCCTCGGGTCCCAAGGCCGCGATCGACCGGAGGTCGAGCGAGTCGGCGCCCGGGACGTGGAGCAGCGTCCAGTGCGCGCCGCCGTCGACGCTGCGGGCCACGGTGCCGTGCGTGCCGCTCGCCCAGGCCACGTGATCGCCGGCCAGACTCAGCCCGCGGAACTCGGCCCGCGTCCCGGCATCCGCCAACCGCCACTGCGCCGCGGCGGCGACCGGCAGGGCAGCGAGGAGGACGATCGTGGTCAGCACTACGGTGGGGTGAAACGGGAGACGGCGACGATGGCTGATCACGGGTGTGGCTCCTGGTCGTGGGATGGTGGGGCCGGGGCGTCGTTGGACGGGGACGGGAGGTCGGGGAAGGGGAGCGCTTCGCCGTCGGAAATCCTGTCCAGGCCGAGAATGTCTTCGGCACGCCAGGCGACGTAGTAGAAGCCCAGTGCGGCGAGCACGGCGCCGACGCCCTCCGGCCAGTGTCGGTGCTTGAGCACGAAGAAGAACGAGATGCCCACCGGCAGGAAGATGGTGCCGAACAGCGCGCTCATCGTGCGCAGCATGCAGCCGGGGTTGCTCATGCGGGACATGGGGCCTCCGAGTGGCCGAAATTTCCCCGTGTGGCGCCACCGGGGCAAGCGGCGTTGCGAAACACCGGCGAGATGCGCTACCGTGCTAGCCCACCATCCCGCCACCGCATGCTCACACACGCCGACATCGTCGCCGCCCGCGAGCGCATCGCCGGCCGCGTACATCGCACACCCTTGCTCTCGGCCACCCGCATCGGCGAGATGGCCGGCGTATCGCTGCGCCTCAAGGCCGAGCTACTGCAGAAGACCGGCTCGTTCAAGGTGCGCGGCGCGCTCAACGCCATCAGCCTGCTCTCGGATGCCGAGCGGGCGCGGGGCGTGGTGGGCGTGTCGGCGGGGAACCACGCGCAGGCGCTGGCGTGGGCGGCGCGTGCGGCGGGAACCCGGTGCACCGTCGTCATGCCCGTCAATGCTTCGCAGGCCAAGCTCGATGCCACGCGTGGGTACGGCGCTGAAGTGGTACAGCACGAGTGGGGTTCGGCGATGTTCGACAAGGCGCGCGAGTTGGGGGAGCGGCACGGATACGTGTTCATCCATCCGTTCGACGACCCGCGCGTGGTGGCCGGCGCCGGCACGACCGGGCTCGAGATCGTCGAGGATGCGCCGGATGTGGACGCGATCGTGGTGCCGGTGGGCGGCGGGGGCCTGTTGTCGGGCATCGCGGTGGCGGCCAGGCACGTGAAACCATCCGTGCAGGTGTTCGGCGTGGAGCCCGAGGGCGCGCAGGCGTTGCGGCGGAGCCTCGACGCCGGGCGCGTGACGGCCATCGACCCGCCGAAGACGATCGCCGACGGGCTGGCGGCGCCGATGACGAGCGCGCTGCCCCTCTGGGCGGCTCAGCACTATGTGGACGACGTGGTCGTGGTGTCCGACGATGAGATCGCGCGCGCGATGGGCGTCGTCCTGTCGTCGGCCAAGCTGCTGGCCGAGCCGGCGGGCGCTGCCGCAGTGGCGGCCCTGATCGCCGGCAAGCTGCCGGTGGCGGCGGGCGCACGCGTGGTGTGCGTCGTGAGCGGCGGCAACGTGGACGTGGCGCGCCTCAAGGAACTGCTCTAGCCCAATCCCCCGGACGCTATTTCTTCTTCCCCTTGTTGCGACCGAGGCGCCACTTGGTCCAGATGACGATCGTGGCGCACCCGCCCTGGCCGGGGATCACGAACTGCGGCGGTGTTTCGGCGCCGTGGTACACCTCGATGGCGCCGACATTGTCGGGCAGCACGAACGAGTTGATGTCGCCGGGGTTCATCGACACCCAGGGCGATCCGTCCACGACGTAGTTGACGCAGCCCGTACCCTGTGTGCGCGCATCGGTGACATAAGTATTGTAGCCGGACGTCGTCACGTTGATGCCGGGAACGGTGCGCAGAATGTCGGTGAACTGGGGCGCCTGGCGGTTGGCGATCGTCTTCTCGTCCATGTAGAAGCCCATCCCGGACTTCTCGCGTTGCGTGAATCCCACGGCATCGAGCCCGCTCTCGGTGCGGGCCTCGGTGACCACGGTGGGCAGCAACGTCACCGCCTGGTCGAAGCGGAGCGTCGTGGTGGCCGGCGTGCTCGCCGACAATTCCACTGGCTGCTCCACCGGGTTGTAGCCGATGCGTCGGGCGACGACGACCTGCGATCCGGACGGCAGGCTGTCGAGACTGAACGTGCCGTCGAGTCGGCTGTCGACGGCCCGCGTGGTTCCCTCCACCTGCACCCGCGCGCCGCTCACGGGCTGACCGGTGACGCTGAGCACGCGTCCACTGAGCCTGGCCACCGCGACGGGGCGGCGAGGCCCCTGGTTGGTGTCGCCGGCCGCGGCAACCGCCGCCGGGGCCGCCACGGCAATGCTGAGGCTGCGGAGTTCCAACACGTCGTTGTTGAAGCTCACCGGCACGTCGCCGCTGGTCACGCCGTCGTGCTGGACCTGCACCTTGCCGTCGAAGGTTGAGGGCAGACCGCAGATGCGGTACGTGCCGTCGTCGGCGGTGACGGCCTCGCGGATCTTCGGCACCTTTCGCAGGCCGCCGAACTCGAGCGAGGTCCAGACGATCGAGACATTGGCCTTCGCGATCGGCTGCTCGGTGTCGGCATTGCGCACGCGCCCGAACAGCGCGGCGGGCCCGAGAGCGAGGCGCGCCGCGGGGCAGAGCTGCTTGACCAACGCCCCCGGCCGTGGCGTCACCATGTTCACCGTGAGTGCCTTCCCGGCGGCCACGGTGATGGGCGGTGTCGTCAGCTGGATGCCGATGCTGTCGAGAATGGGATGCGCGGCGAGCAACCGATACTTGCCCGGCGGCACGCTGTCGAAGCGAAAGTGTCCGTCCGGGCCGGCCACGCTGAGCAGCGTCGTGCCCTGGATCACAATCTGCGCCCCATCCATCGGGCGGTTGCGAACGCTGTCGTACGCGACGCCGCTGATGGAGGCGGGGCCGGTGGGCTGCTGGGCACGGAGCGGGGAAACGGCGGCCGTCAGCAGCAGTGCGGCGGCGGCCGCAGCTCGGGTGATCACGTCGATGCGCATGTCCAATACTACCACGGGCAGGAGGGCGGACTCCAGTCGCCGGGAAGAGAAACCCCATTTCAGAGCGCCCGCGATGCGTGGCGCCCGTCACAGCCCCCCGGACAAGATGCCCGGTAGTGTCACGTTTCTACGATCCCTGGGGCCGGTTCGACGTCTTGCGGCGGACTTCGGGGAGCATGACACTTCGAGGCAAGGTGCCACTTCTCGATTTCCGCGATCGATAAAGGAGCCCGGAGTGAGTCAGCAACGCATCCCACCGAGACCGGTGGATGTACCGGACTACAGTCGCGTTTGGGAGTAAGCCTACGGTGCAAGGACTGGCGAATCGCATCAAGAAAGCGTTGTACGATCACTTCGAGCAGACGCTCGTGGTGGTACTCGTCGCGTCCCTGTTGTTCATCAACTTCACCGTGGACTACAAGTTCGCGTTTCTGAGCTTCTACTACCTGCCGATCATCGCCGGTGGATTTCTCCTGGGGCGGAACAGCGCCGTCGGGGCCGCGCTGTTCACGGTGTTGTTGGTGACGTTCTTCCAGGCCGTGACCGGGCTGGGCGGGACGCCCAACCTCTCGGAGTCGACGATCATGTACTTCGCGCCCTGGGCAGGGTTCCTCATCCTCACCGGGTTCGCGGTGGGCACGCTGTCCGATCAGCGAAAAGCGCGCGCCGACGACGTGAAGCGCACCTACTTCGCGCTGCTCGAGATGCTGACCTTCCATCTGGACTCCGCCGACCGGCACCGCCGTGGCCACAGCTATCGCGTGGCCGAGCGTGCCATGGCGATCGGTCGCAAGCTCGCCATGCGCGACGACGAGATCGAGGATCTGCGGGTGGCCGGCCTGCTGCACGAGTTGGGACCGCAGGATCCACGGGTGGCGCGCATGTTCGCCGACTTCCCGCGCGATATCCGCGAGGTGCCGGTGGCCGCTTCCATGCGGGCCGCGCTCGAGACGGTGACCGCCTACGGCCGCTATCACGAGCTGATCGGCGACGACTGGCCCGTGGACGCGCTGCGCATCCCGATGGCCGTCAAGGTTCTCGCCGTGGCCGATGCCTACGAGACTCTGCTCACGCCCACCGAGTCGCGCCCCGCGTTCGCCTCGTGGAACGCGCTCGAGGAAATCGACCGCAGCGCCGGACGGACCTTCGCAACCGAAGTCGTGCATGCGCTCCGGCACACGATCGTCCCCGAGCAGGCGGAAATCGACGCGGCGAAGCCTCCGCTCAAGCTGATCGTCACCCGCGGCGCCTGAGCGCCGCCGGCTAGAGCGGCGGAGGCGTCAGTTCCCCACGACGCCCGCGGGCTGCCTCGAAGAACCGTCCCAGCGCCTGCAGGTCGGCCTCCATGTCGTCGCCCGGCGCGAGCGCCGGGCCGACCAGCAGCACCCGGTGTGCCCAGTCGAACGCCACGGGGATGATCGGCACGCCGGCGCCCCGTGCGATGTGGTAGAATCCGGTCTTCCAGCGGGGGACCGCCTTGCGCGTGCCTTCGGGCGAGATGCCGAGCACCATGCGCTCCACCTCGGCAAACCGCTGCACCGACTGGGCCACGACATCGTTGGGGCGGGCCCGGTCCACGGGAATCCCGCCGAGCCATCGCATCAGGCCCCCGAAGGGCGCGCGAAACAGCGTGTGCTTGCCCAGCCAGGACGCGCGGAGCCCCAGCGCGAACTTGGCCGCGATGCCGACCACGAAGTCCCAGTTCGTGGTGTGCGGCGCCACGATGATCACGGCCTTCCCGATATCGGGGAGCGTACCCTCCATCCGCCAGCCGAGCCAGGCCAGCCACCAACGGCCCAGCGTACGCGATATCGGGCCTCCGCTGCGGGGAAGCGCATTGCCGAGCGCGGGCACGCGGAGGGAGGCAGGCATCAACGGCGGAAACTACGGTCCCCCCGATCGAGTCGCCATCGGGATCTCGACAGCGGCGGGGTCGGCATGATATTTGGTGACGGCCGGCGACCGGGTACCGGCTGCCGCCACTCCTCCATCCCCGCCCCCGTGTCTCCGACCACCATTCCCCAGGCCCTCGACGCAACCGTGAAAGCGTGTGGCGATCTTCCCGCCGTGCGCTGGAAGGAAGAGGGCGCCTGGCAGTCGCTCACGTGGAGCGCGTACCGGCAGCAGATCCGCCTCGCGGCACGCGGCTTGATGGCGCTCGGACTCGAGCCGGGTAAGGGCGTGGCGATCGTCGGGTACAACTGCCCCGAGTGGCTGGTGGCCGATCTGGCAGCGATTCACGCCGGCGCGCTTCCCAGCGGCATCTACACCACCTGCACCGCCGAGCAGTGCCGGTACGTGACCCACCACTGCGAGGCGCAAGTGGCGGTGGTGGAGAACGCGGAGCAACTGGCCAAGTACCTGGACGTTCGCGATCAGTTGCCGCACCTGAAAGCCATCGTGCAGATGCACGGCGAGCCCACCGAACCGGGCGTCATTGCGTGGCCGGACCTGCTGCGCCTGGGCCACGACGTGGACGCGGCCGCGCTCGAGCAGCGCCTGGCGGCGCAGACACCGCGCGACGTGGCGACGCTCATCTACACGTCCGGCACCACGGGGGTGCCGAAGGCCGTGATGCTCACCCACGACAACGTCGTGTGGACGGCGAGCACCGGCATTGCCGCGCTCGGGATCCGCGCCGGCGACAATATTCTGAGCTACCTGCCACTCAGCCACATCGCCGAACAGATCGTCTCGATCTTCGGCCCGGTGACGTTTGGCGGATGCACGTGGTTCGCGGAGAGCATGGCAACGCTCGGCGACGACCTGCGGGAGATCAGGCCCGATTTCTTTCTCGGCGTGCCCCGCGTATGGGAGAAGATCCAGGAGCGGATGCAGGCGGCCGGTGCCCGGAACTCGGTGCTGACGAAGAAGCTTGTCGCGTGGGCGCGGCGCGTGGGGCTGGCGGCCGGGTACGCGGACCAACGGGGGCGGCGGCGCCCGCTGTCGTACGGGCTGGCCAACGCGCTCGTGTTCCGGGCGGTGCGCCGGCGGCTGGGGTTCGATCGGGCGCGCGTGCTCGTGACGTCCGCGGCGCCGATCTCGCGGTCGACCCTCGAGTTCTTTCTGTCGCTCGGGCTCCCCATCTGCGAGGTGTACGGGATGAGTGAGTGCACCGGGCCGGGCACGATCAGCACGCCAGACCGATACCGCACCGGCAAGGCGGGGTTCGTCTTCCCGGGCGCCGAACTGACGATTGCCGCCGACGGAGAGATCTGCATGCGCGGCCGTCACGTGTTCGCCGGCTACTACAAGGATCCGGCGGGGACCGCGGAGACGCTGGACGGGGAAGGGTGGCTCCACTCGGGAGACATCGGCGAGTTGGATGGCGACGGGTTCCTGCAGATCACCGACCGCAAGAAGGACATCATCATCACGGCGGGGGGCGAGAACGTGGCGCCGCAGCTCGTGGAGGGCTATCTGAAGGCGATTCCCGTGGTGAGCCAGGCGGTGGTGGTCGGCGACCGGCAGCGCTACCTGGGAGTCCTGATCACGCTCGATCCGGTGCAGCTGATCGAGGAGGCGCGTGCCGCGGACAGCCCGGCGCGTGATCCGGCGTCGGCGGCCACCTGCGAGAAGTTCCGCGCGCACCTGCAGCGGCGCATCGACGTGGTGAACGCCCGGCTCGCGCGTGTACAGGCGGTGAAGCGGTTCGAGATCGTCCCCCAGGAATTCACGGTGGAGGGCGGGGAGTTGACGCCGTCGCTCAAGGTGCGCCGCCGCGTCGTGGCGGAGAAGTACGCCGAATACATCGGACGGCTCTTCGCGTAGCCCAGGGCGGGTTGGCGGCCCCTGTGAGGGAACCACTCACAGACCGTGAGGGGACTCCCTGACAGCGAATCCCGGGGGAGCCGGCAACCGTTGATTGCGGACGCCGGCATGGAGTTGCCGGCGGTATTTCCCGACGGCGGCGGCGAAGCAGTCAACGCCCCTCTCCCCCAAGACCGCGGTCCATGGGCATTGAACCATTCGGTGAACTGAGCGGGTCCGTCGACCCCGGACATCGCTCGTCCGCCGCCGACTCGCTGGCCAGCGTCCTGCATGGCATTCGCGACGCGTTTCTCACCGTGAATCGCGATTGGCAGGTGACGTTCGCCAATGCGGCGGCCGGAGAACTGGTCGGGGCGCGGGCGGAGGCGCTGGTGGGCCGCGCATTCTGGGACGCGTTCCCGGTGGCCGCCACGGCGGAATACGCGGCCCGGTTCCGACACGCCATGGATGCGCGCGTCCCGGTGCACTTCGAGGCGCATTCGGCCGCGACGGGACGCTGGTTCTCGAAGCGCGTCTTTCCGGTGGACGAAGGCATCGCCGTGATCGTCGAGGATGTGTCGGAGCGCCACCACGCCGAGAGCGAGTTGCGCGCCACCACGAAGGCGCTGCAGCGTAACGAGGCGCTCTTCCGGTCGATCACCGAACACTCGGTGGAGTTCATCACCATCGTCGCCGAAGACGGGACGGTGCTGTACGCGAGTTCATCCGGCGCAACCCTGTTGGGCATGACACCCGGCGAACTCGTGGGACGCAACGCCGCAGAATTCGTTCATCCCGACGACGCCCCGACGATGCTCGGCGCGTACAGGGCCCTCCGGGCGGCCCCCGATGCCACTGCCTCGATGCGCGTCCGATTGCGTCATCGGGACGGCTCGTGGCGCCTGGTCGAGGGCACCGGTCGCAACCGCATCGACGATTCGGCCGTGCGGGGCATCGTGAGCACGGCGCGCGACATCACGGCGCAGGCGGCGGCCGATGCCGAGTTGCGCATGCGGGCCCATCTGCTCGACGCGGTGGAGCAGGCGGTGATCGCCACCGACCTCGCCGGCACGATCACCTATTGGAACCGATCGGCGCAAACGTTGTACGGGTGGCCGACGAATGCGGTGCTCGGCCATCGCGCCTCCGACGTGGTTCCGGTGCAGGCGGCCAAGCTCGACGATCCGGCCGTGCAGGCATGTCTCCAGTCGGGCATGAGCTGGAGTGGCGAATTCGAGGCGCGTCGGCGCGACGGCACCACGTTTCCGGCCCATGTGGATTGCTCGCCGACCGCCGGGCCCGACGGCGCGTTGCGCGGTGTGGTCAGTGTCTCGTCGGACCTCACCGAGCGACGGATGCTCGAAGAGCAACTGCGCGTGACACAGAAGTTGGAGGCGATCGGGAGTCTGGCGGGCGGCATCGCCCACGACTTCAACAACATCCTCACGGCGATCACGAGCTATTCGGAGATGCTGCTCGCGGATCTGATCCCGGGCGATCCGGCGCGGCACGACGTGAACGAGATCCACCAGGCGGCAAAGCGCGCAGCGTCGCTGACCCGACAGTTGCTGGCGTTCAGCCGGCACCAGGTGCTGCAGCCGCGGTTGATGCGACTGGAAGAGACCGTGAGCGGCCTGGAACGGTTGCTCGGCCGTCTGATCGGCGAGGACATCGCGCTATCCGTCAATCCGGGCGCCGCCCCCATGCGCGTGCTGGCCGATCCCGGACAGATCGAGCAGGTGCTCATGAACCTCGTGGTCAATGCGCGCGATGCCATGCCACACGGCGGCGCGCTGTTCATCAGCCTGCGCTCGGCGGTCGTCGACGAGTCCTTCGCGCCCGCGCGCGGCATGGGCGCGGCCCCCGGTTGCTACGTGGTGCTCACCGTTCGCGACACCGGTCATGGCATGTCACCTGCAGTGCGCGAGCGCGTGTTCGAGCCGTTCTTCACCACGAAAGAAAAGGGGCGCGGAACGGGGCTCGGGTTGGCGACGGTGTATGGCATCGTGCGCCAGTCGCAGGGATTCATCACTCTGCATACGGCGGAAGGTCAGGGGACGACCTTCGAGATCTATCTGCCGGAACTCGAAGAGAAGGCGGAGCATCCGGGCGAGGCGAGTGCCGCGGCGCCTGCCGCCAAGCGGTGCGGCACGATCCTCGTCGTGGAGGACGAGGCCGGGGTGCGCGCGGTGGCGCGCCGCGTGCTGGAGCGCGAGGGGCACACCGTGGTGCTCGCCGACTCTGGCGAGGCGGGGCTGGAGATTCTGGAGCGTCGGGGGCGCGACTTCGATCTCGTGCTGACCGATCTCGTGATGCCCAGGATGGGAGGTCGACAGATGGTGGACCGCATGCGCGGCCTGGGCGTCGCCCCCGCCGTGCTGTTCATGTCGGGATACACCGAGGACGAGATCGCCCGGCGCGAGGTCGGCGATGGCGTCGGGTGGATCGAGAAGCCGTTCACGATCGACGGCCTGCGGAAGCGCGTCCAGTCCGCCCTGGAAGCCGTCTTCGCCGCGCGCGCCTGAGCGGCGGCCCGCCTTCTACCGCAGCATCTGCTTGGCGATCGTCTGCAGCTGCATGTTGGACGTTCCCTCGTAGATCGCGCCGATCTTGGCATCGCGATAGAACTTCTCGGCCGGGAAGTCCTTGGTGTAGCCGTAGCCGCCGAACAGTTCCAGGGAGATCGAGGTCACGCGCTCGCACACCTGCGACGCGTAGAGCTTGGCCATCGCGCCTTCCATGGCGATGTCGTGGCCGGCGTCCTTGAGCCGGGCGGCGTTGTACACCATGAGGCGCGCGGCCTCCACCTCCGTGCGCGCCTGGGCCAACTGGAACTGGATGCCCTGGAACTCGGCCAGCGCCTTGCCGAACTGGTGGCGCTCCTTCACGTAGTCGGTCGCGGCCTTGAGCGCGCCCTGTGCCACGCCGATCATCTGTGCGCCGATGCCGATGCGCCCCTCGTTGAGCGTCTCAATGGCCACCTTGTAACCCTGGCCGACCGGTCCCAGCACGTTCTTCGCCGGCACCTCGACCCCCTCGAGAATCAATTCGGTGGTGCTGGAGGCGCGGATGCCCATCTTGTCTTCCTTCTTCCCCACGCTGAAGCCGGGGAACCCCCGTTCCACGATGAATGCCGTGATGCCCTTGTAGCCGGCGGACGGATTCACGTTGGCGAAGATGACGAAGATCTCCGCCTCGGCGCCGTTGGTGATCCACATCTTGCGGCCATTGAGGACCCACCCGTCGCCCTTCTGCTCGGCGCGCGTGGCCAGGCCGAAGGCGTCGGAGCCAGAGCCCGGCTCGGAGAGGGCGTATGCGCCGATCGTGCCGCTGGTCAGGCGGGGCAGGTAGGTGGACTTGATGTAGTCGCTGCCGTAGGTGCGGATGGGGTAGTTGACCAGCGTGTTGAGCACGTCGACCTGGATGGCCGCCGACGCGTCGACCTTGCTCAACTCCTCGACGGCCAGGGTGACCATCATCAGGCTGCCGTCCGCGCCGCCGTACTCGTCCGCCACCTCGATTCCCATCAGCCCCATCTCGGCGAAGGCCCGGGTCAGTTCGGGGTCGATCTTGCCGGCGCGTTCCATGTCCTGCACGCGCGGTCGCACCATCTCCTCCGCCAGACCCGCGACGGCGTCGCGGAACATGATTTCGTCGTCGGAGAGAATCGTCAGCGGGGGGCGGGCGGCAGCAGTAGCCTGAGACATGGCAGCGGTCGGGATAGGGGTAGGGGGCCGCTGAAATATACGCCGCGGCAGCACCCAACGGGCCACCGGCGGTCGAGCATCATCGGGCCACCGTCCCCGGTGGACCGTCACCGTCACCGCTCGACTGTAGACGGACGCCTGCCGTCAGAACATCGATCTCGCGGTCCCGCACAACGTCAGCAGCTGGTCGTCCGTCATCCGCTGCCAATCCAGCGGGGCCGGCCAGACGCGCCGCCGGTCGACTCGCGACGAGAAGATCAGGCCCGGATTCTCGGTCTGCGGCAACGCGTCCCAGTCGAGCGCCATGCGGAAGTCCCACTGGCTCTCGTCGTAGACCTCCCATTCCACGCGGTCGTGGTCCACGACGATGCGCGCCCCGGAATCTCCGAGTCCCTTCGACGTGCGGTGTGCCGGATTCGTCGGTCGGAGGTCCATGGCAACGTGATCGGCGCGAGATTCGCTGCCCGCCGCGGGCGGGTCGGATGGACAGGGTTCGGACACGCGCGGAACGACTTCGTCACGCGAACGAGTCCGGACGCGTTCCACAACTAATGGAACCCCAGCGTCGTTCGTGCAACCCTTTCGCGGCCGGGCGCAGCGCGATGCCGCGCCGTAGCGGGAGTCCGGCGCCCCGGAGCGCCCCGCATGCCCTTACCGATTGAAGACTTCCAGCGCCAGCTCCACCTTGCCGAAGGGCGCGGACACCTGAGCGCCCTGGAGCACCGGCCGCACGCGGTCGAGCATCTCCCGGGCGATCGCGATTCCTTCGGCCACGGCGGCATCGCGCGAGCGCTCGTTGGCGCTGCGCATTCTGGCGATGATGGGTTCGGGCACCGTCACCCCCGGCACCTCGTTGGCCAGGAACTCGGCATTGCGCACCGACACCAGCGGCCAGATGCCCGCGATCACGGGGATGCGCACGTGCGCGATGCGGGCCAGAAACCGCTCCAGCTGTTCGACGTCGAACACGGGCTGCGTGATCGCGAATTCGGCGCCGGCGTCCACCTTCCATTCGAACCGCTTGATCTCGTGCTCCAGGTCGACGGCTGCCGGATTCACGCCGACGCCGATCACGAACCGCGTGGGTTGTCCGATCTGGTTGCCGCCGGGATCGAGGCCACGGTTGAGGTTGTGGACGAGGTTGGCAAGGCCGATCGAATCGATGTCGAACACCGCCGTGGCGTCGGGATAGGGACCCATCTTGGGCGGGTCGCCGGTGACGAGCAGGAGGTTGCGGAGCCCGATGGCCGAGGCGCCGAGGAGGTCGGAGAGCATGCCCAACAGATTGCGGTCGCGGCAGGCGTAGTGGGTCACGGCTTCGATGCCCACCTGCTGCTGGATGAGCACGCTGGTGAGCAGGGCCCCCATGCGGCTCTGCGCGCGGGGGCCGTCGGGGACGTTCACGGCGTCGATGCCGGCCTCCTTGAGCCTCCGGACGTCGTCGAGCATGCGGGTGGCGTCGACCCCGCGCGGCGGCACGATTTCCACCGACGTGGCGAACTGGCCCGTCGCGAGGCGGGCACCCCAGCGCGAGCGCTCGGCCAGCGGGACGACGTCGGGGAGCGGGGCCGTCGCGCGCGCAGCGGCGGCGCGTACCTCGGGGCGGGTCCGCGCGTCGGCCAGTCGGGGCGCCAGGGGCCGGACCCCCTCGGCGATTGCGCGGATGTGGGCGGGTGTGGTGCCGCAGCACCCGCCGACGATCTTCGCGCCGGCCTGAACCAGGTGGCGCGCGTAGGTGGCCATGTACTCGGGACTCGCCATGTACATGTTGCGGCCGTCCACCTGCCGGGGCATGCCCGCGTTGGGCTGGGCGCTGAGCTTGCGCTGCGTGACCGGCGCCATGCGTTCGATGGCCTCGAGAATCGCCTGCGGGCCAACCGAGCAGTTGAGCCCGACCACGTCGGCGCCCCAGGCGTCGAGCGACCGCGCGATGTCTTCGGGCGTGGCGCCGTACGGGCTGAGCCCGTCCACGCCGATGGTCATCTGCGCCACGACGGGGATCGTGGCATCGGACTCCTTCGCGGCGCGGATGGCCTGCTCGATCTCGTGAAGGTCGGCGAAGGTCTCGAGGATGAACAGTTCGGCGCCGCCCTCGAGCAACCCGTCCATCTGCTCCCGGAAGTAGCTCCGCGCCTCGTCGAGGCTGGTGGGTCCGAACGGTTCGAGCCGCACCCCGAGTGGGCCCACGGCGCCGGCCACCAGCACGTCGTGATCGCCGGCCACGTCGCGGGCGATGCGCGCGGCGGCCCGGTTCAGCTCGTGGACCTGCGCCTCGAGCCCGTGTTGCGCGAGCTTCAGCCGGTTGGCGCCGAAGCTGTTGGTCTCGAGCACGTCGGCGCCGGCCCGCACGTATTCGTCATGCACGGCGCGTACCAGCTCGGGGGCGCGCACGTTGAGTTCATCGTAGCACTGATTGATGAAGACGCCGCGCGAGTAGAGCATGGTGCCCATGGCGCCGTCGAAGACGATGACGCGCGCCGGATCGAGAAATCGCGCCAGCGAGTTGGGCGTGCTCATCCGGCGGCTCCCGCGGCGACGCGGACCGCGTAGTACTTGGCGTCGGGGTGGTGCACGAGGATCGCGGCCGTACTCTGCTCGGGCACGAGCTGGTGCGCGGCGGTGAGGGTCATGCCGAGTTCTCGTTCCGCCGGCAGCAGCCGGAAGACCAGGGCGTGGTCCTCGAGGTCGGGGCAGGCACCGTATCCCCACGAGTAGCGCTTGCCGCGCCCGCCGGGAATTCCCAGCTCATGGCGCGTACGGCGGTGCAGCCACTCGGCGGTCGCTTCGGCGGTCTCCACGGCGAGTCCGTGCAGGTAGTAGGCCTCGGTATACTCGCCGGCCTGTTGGAGGCGGTCGAACTCGCGGGTGGCGTGATCGCCCACGGTGACCACCTGCAGGGCGACGACGTCCATCTCGCCCGATTCGACCGGGCGGAAGTAGTCGGCCAGGCAGAGCCGTTCGCGGCCGTCCTGGCGCGGGAAGGTGAACCGCGCGATTTCGGCGGCCGTGCCGTCGCCGGCGTAGGCCGCCGGGTCGTACACGACCACGGCGTTGCCGCTCGCCTGCGCGGGGAAGTATCCGTACACCGCCTGCGGTACGAGCAGCGCTTCGCGCCGCACGCGGGTCTGGAGGCGTTCGAGCGTCGGCTCGAACTCCTCACGCACCGTGCGATCGAAGGCCTCCCCCGATCCGCGGGCGCCCCACTGCAGCCGGTACAGTTCGTCGAGGTCGAGGAGTTCGAACACCTCGCCGAGCGGGATCTCGCGCAGCGTGCGCGTTCCGTAGAAGGGCGCGGCGGGCACCGGATGGTCGGCCCGCACGCCGCTCCGGCGCTCGTCGTCGGTGCCGGCGCGCACGTCCTTGCCCACGCCGGCATGCAGGAACACGTCCCGGCGCGCATCGTCGAGCAGCTTGGCCGTCACGCCGGCCCGGCGATCGGGGTCCTGGAGCGCGTCCATCGTTTCCAGCCCCTCGAACGCATCCTTGCAGTAGAACACGCCCGATTCGTAGGCGCGCTCCCCCTCCACGAACATCGCGCGGCGCCCGAACCGGCGGTTGATCGCGGCGCCGCCGATGAGCACGGGAATGCGGAGGCCGCGTTTGTCGAGTTCCTGCACGCACAGCGGCATCTGCTTGGACGTCGAGACGAGCAGGGCCGAGAGTCCGATGGCGTCGGCGTTCACCTCCTGCGCCTTCTCCAGGATCGTGTTCACGGGCACCTGCTTGCCGAGGTCGAACACGGTGTAGCCGTTGTTGGAGAGAATCGTGTTGACCAGTGATTTGCCGATGTCGTGGACGTCGCCATAGACGGTGGCGAGCACCACGCGCCCCTTGGTGTAGCCCTCGGCCTTCTCGAGAAACTGCTCCAAGTGGCGGACGGCCTTCTTCATCACCTCGGCCGACTGGAGCACGAAGGGCAGGATCAGATCGCCGGCGCCGAACTTGTCGCCCACCTCCTTCATGGCCGGCAGCAGCACTTCGTTGAGCACGCGCACGGGATTCTGCCGCACGCCCGCGGCATCGAGCACCTCCTCGATGCCGTCCTTCTTGCGGTGGACGACCATCCAGTGGGCCTTCGCCTCCGGCGTCATCGACGCCGTCGGATCTTCAGCGGGCGCACCGGCGCCCGCGGCTTCGGCGCCGCGGGTGGAGAAGTGGTCGATGAACCGTTGCAGCGCGTCGGGATGGCGGTTGAACACCAGATCGTCGGCCAGGGCGCGCTCCGCCTCCGAGATCTCCGCGTAGGGCACGATGTGGGCCGGGTTGACGATGGCCATGTCGAGGCCGGCCTCCACGCAATGGTGCAGGAACACGGAGTTGAGCACGGCCCGCGCCGCGGGCGACAGGCCGAAGCTCACGTTCGAGACGCCGAGCGAGGTGAAGACGCCCGGCAGCTCCCGCTTGATCAGGCGGATGCCCTCGATCGTTTCCTTGGCCGAGTCGATCCATTCCGCATCGCCGGTGGCGAGGGTGAACGTGAGGTCGTCGTAGATCAGATCCTCGGCGGCGAGTCCGTACTCGCCGACCACGAGGTCGTAGATGTTGCGGGCCACCTCGAGCTTGCGCTCGCGGGTCTTGGCCATGCCCTGCTCGTCGATGGTGAGGGCGACCAGCGCGGCGCCGTGGCGCTTGGCGATCGGGACCACGGCATCGATCCGGGCGCGGCCGTTCTCCATGTTGATCGAGTTGATGATCGCGCGGCCCGGCACGTGTTCCAGCGCCGCTTCGAGCACGGCCGGCTCGGTGGAATCGATCATCAGCGGCAGTTCCACGCTCATCGACAACAGCTTGACGAGCGTCGCCATCTGCTCGGCCTCGTCGGCGCGCTCGGTGACGGCCACGCACACGTCGAGCACGTGGGCCCCCGCCTCCTGCTGCTCGCGGGCCACCTCGACGATCCCCTCGTAGTCCTCGGCCAGCAGCAGGCGCTTGACCTTGCGGGAGCCCTGGGCGTTGACGCGCTCCCCGATGAGCAGCGGCGGCGGCTGCTGTTCGAGGGTGGTGGCCCGCATGGCCGACGACACGCGTGGCACGTGGGCGGCCGGGCGCGGCTCCCACGGGCGGTCGGCGCCGGCCTGTTCCCGGACGCGGCGGACGATGGCCTCCAGGTGCTCCGGCGTGGTGCCACAGCAGCCGCCCACCACGCGGACGCCGAAGTCCGCCACGAATTCGCCCAGCATCTGCGCCATCGGCTCCGGTTCCAGCGGATACACCGCGTCGCCGGTGCCCGTGTTGATCGGCAGCCCGGCGTTGGGAATGCAGGAAATGGGCCGCGAGGCGTTCTCCGTGAGATACCGAATCGGCTCGCGCATGTGCTCGGGGCCGGTGGAGCAGTTGAGGCCGATCACGTCCACGCGGAGCGCTTCGAGCGTCGTGAGCGCGCTGGCCACGTCGGTGCCGAGCAGCATTCGTCCACTCACGTCGAGCGTCACCTGCGCCTGGATCGGCACCCGGCGTCCGATCTCCGTGAACAGCCGTTCAAAGCCGCCGATCGCCGCCTTCACCTCGAGAATGTCCTGGGCGGTCTCGACGAGCAGCAGGTCGACGCCCCCCTCGACGAGCGCGCGGGCCTGTGCGTAGTACGTGTCGGAGAGTTGTGCGAACGTGATGTTCGAGAGTGCGGGGTCGCTGCTCGAGGGCAGCATGCCGGTGGGGCCGATGGAGCCGGCCACGAACCGCGGATGGGCGGGGGTGGCGAAGCGATCGCACGCCGCCCGGGCCAGGCGGGCCGCGGCGACGTTCAATTCGTGCGTCCGGGGCTCGATGCCCCATTCGCGGAGCCGGTGGGGTGTGGACTGGAAGGTGCACGTTTCCACGACGTCGCACCCCACGGCGAGGAACGATTCGTGGATTTCGCGAATCATGCCGGGGCGGCTGAGCACCAGGTGGTCGTTACACCCTTCCAACTGCTTCCCGCCGAAGTCTTCCGCCGAGGGATGATATCGCTGAATATTGGTACCCATCGCCCCGTCGAATACGAGAACCCGCTTCGTCAGGGCATGGAGATACGGATGGGATCGGGGCGGAGTGGGCATCGACCGTTGGGAAAAACGAAACAGGCCCGGAGCGAAGAGCGCCGAGCCGGGCGCTTTAGCGATTGTTTAACGTGGCCGCAATTTGCCGAAAATCGCCACGAACGAATGTGATGAACATATTAACGGACCGCTGGTCGGCGAAGCAAGCGAGCCGGCAGGGTCTCCGCCCATATCAGGCACCGATGCTTCATGGCTGACCGCCGACAATCACCCGGATCGGGACGGACGTTACCGCCGGCGCTCGAGCCGTTCGGTGAACTCCTCAAGCAGTCGCCGCTCGCGATTCTCGTGGTCGATCTCGACGGCAAGGTGCTGATGTGGAATCCCGAGGCGGAGCGGCTGTTCGGCTGGAAGGAGGAGGAGGTCATCGGGCGGCCCCCGCCCCACGTCCCCCCGGACGCCATTCCCAAGATGTTCGAGTTCATTCGCAAGGCCACCGAGGGGAATCCGACGCGCGGCACCGAGGCGGTCCGGGTGCGGCGCGATGGCTCGCGGGTGAACGTACTGGTGCATACGGCCGCGCTCCGCGATCGCGACGGTGACGTGGTGGGCGTCATGGGGATGTTCGTGGACGTCACCGAGCGCCGGCAGATCGAGATTCGCATGCGCAACGCGCAGAAGATGGAGGCGGTCGGGCTGCTGGCCGGCGGGGTGGCGCACGACTTCAACAACCTCCTCACGGCGATCAAGGGCTTCTCGTCCCTGCTGCTCGAAGCGGTGGGGGAGAACGAGGCGGCGGAAGAATGCGTGGCCGAGATCGTGAAGGCCGCCGAGCGCGCGGCAGGCCTCACCGGCCAGCTGCTCGCGTTCAGCCGGCGGCAATTGTTGCGCCCGCAGATCGTCGATCTGAACGCACGCCTCGAGCAGATGCACACCATGCTGCGCGTGCTGGCGGCGAGCAACATCGAACTCACCCTCGAGCCGGGCGAGGACGTCGGGTTCGTGATGGTCGACCCCACGCAGCTCGAGCAGGTGGTGCTCAACCTCGTGATGAACGCCCGCGACGCCATCGTCGAACGGGGGAAGATCGTCCTCAAGACGAGCGCCGTGAACCTCGATCAGGAGTTCATCCGGTGGGGCGTGTCGCCGCGCCCCGGACCCTATCTCCGGCTCGACGTGATCGACACCGGCGGGGGGATGAATCCGCTGACGCTCAGCCGGGCGTTCGACCCGTTCTACACGACCAAGGAAGCCGGCACGGGGCTCGGGCTCGCCACGGTATTCGGCATCGTCAAGCAGAGCGGCGGCTACGTATGGCCGACCAGCACGTCCGACAAAGGCACCACGTTCTCGGTCTACCTGCCCCGGTACGAAGCCACCGAAGCCGATCTGGCCGCGATGGCGAGCGCCTCGTCGGACGTGGCGTCGCGCGAGCACGAGCCGCCGGCTTCCGGCAGAGGCACGGCGTCGCCGGCGCCTCGCCAGCCGTCGGAACCCACCGGCACGCCGGTGCTCCGGCTCGTGCCCGGTGGCCCCAGCAAGGAATCGCGACCGGGCACCCGGCCGCTCGACGTGCCCCGTGCGGCGCCCACCCCCCGGCTCACGATCATGCTCGTGGACGACGACGAGGCGGTGCGCGACATGATCCGCCGGACGCTCGAACGCCAACGCCACACCGTGCTCGACGCCGCGTCCGGGGAGCAGGCGCTGCAGTTGAACCGGATGTTCAACGAGCACATCGACCTGCTGATCACCGACATCCGGATGCCCGGCATGACGGGGCTGGAACTTCGCGACGCATTCGTGGCGCTGCGGCCCAACGTGCACGTGCTGTTCATCTCCGGACACGCCGAGGAGTTCACGCGCGGGGAACTCCGCGATCACCAGACGCCGTTCCTGGGCAAGCCGTTCACCATGGAGCAGTTGGAGCAGGCCATGCAGCGGGCGATGGCCGCGGGCCCGAAGGCCTAACGCTCGCCCGCGGCGCGCTGGACGGCGCTGGCATCCACGCCGTCCAGCTCGACGACCTTGTTGCGCGACGCGTGGCCGGCGACCACGCGCACGGCGCGACGCGGCACCCCGAACTGCTCGGCCAGGAACCGGACCAGCGCGTCGTTGGCGGCGCCGTCCACCGGCGGCGCATTGAGCCGTACCTTGAGCGCGGTGCCGTGTACCCCCGCGATCTCGGTGCGCGCGGCGCGCGGCTGCACGTGCACGGCCACGCGAACCCCTCCGTCGCGCGGCCGCGCGTCCAGCGGCATCAGGGAATGCGCAACAGGCTCTGCACGAGCCAGAGGGCGAAGTAGGCCACCACCGGCGTGATGTCGATCATGCCCAGCGGCGGGATCACGGAGCGCAGGGGACGCAGCATCCACTCGGTGAGCGGATACGTCCAGCGAATCCAGCGCGAATACGGCGGAATCGGCAGCCACGACGCCAGAACGCGGACGATGAGCGCGAGGCGCAGAATCGTGAACGCCCACGACAGGAGGAGCACCAGGACGCGCGCCGGCGACTGCGCGGCCCACATCATCTGGTACACGAGGCCCGTCAATGCCTGGACGCCGGTGAGGATGAGGGCGCCGGCCACAGCGACGAACACCAGACCCCACCAGGGGGCGCTCGCCGCGCTGCCGCCGGCGCGGATCACGACGCGTTCCAGGGGCATCAGCATGGGATCGATCCACCGGCGGGCCAGCCGCGCGCCGAAGCTGAACGGCGCCAGGCGCCGCGTGCGTACCGCCCAGGCGAGGGCCGCCGCCAACGCGGCCACGACGCCGACGCCGAGCAGGATGCCCCGGAGCGCCGGGATCACGATCGCCATCGAGAGTCCGGATTCGTTCATGGGCGAAAGCTCGACAGGCCAGGCCTCGGCTTCAAGGGCGGAGCCCGCGCAGCAACCCGCGGGCGCGCCACAGGCCGCGCACTCGCGCCACCAGTCCGCGTCCATGCATGGCGACCACCACGCCGTCGAAGGCTTCGCGCCCGCCGGGCCGGTACGGAAACCACCAGGCCTGGCGGAGCCCCGGCAGGCGCTCGTCGACGATGGTCTTGGTACGCACGCATTCGAGCAGGCCGGCCACGCCGTGGGCGCGCCCGGAGCCGCTGGCCTTCACCCCACCGTGCGGGACGTCGCTCATGCCCGCCACCACCACGGAGTCGTTGATCACCACACTGCCCGCCTCGAGACGCGCCGCCACCGCCAGGGCACGCCGCCGACTGCCGCTCCACACGCTGGCGCTCAGCCCGAACGGCGAGTCGTTCGCGTAGGCCACCGCCTCGTCGTCGTCGCGCACGCGGATCATCGGCAGAATGGGCCCGAACGTCTCCTCCCGCAGCACGCGCATGTCGGGGCTCACGTTCGCCAGGAGCACCGGCGGGAAGAGCGTGTCGCTGCCAGCGGGCCCGGTGGCCGCCACCGTGGCGCCGCGCGCCAGCGCGTCGTCGAACTGGGCACGGATCCGCGCCGTCTGTTCGGGGCGCACCAGCGGGCCCATCTCGCTGGACTCGCGGGTGGCGCCCGCCTGGATGGCCCGGACGCGCTCGGCCAGCAGCGCGGCGAATCGGTCGTACACGGCCTCGTGCACCAGCACGCGCTTGGGCGCCACGCAGGTCTGCCCGCTGTTCGAGAATCGGCCCCACGCGATGCCGTCGGCCGTGCGCGCCAGGTCGGCATCGTCGAGCACGATGGCCGGATCGCTCCCGCCCAGTTCGAGCACGAAGGGAATGAGGCGCGCGCCGCATGCCGCGGCCACCTTGCGCCCCGTCGCCTCGCTCCCCGTGAAGAAGATCTTGTCGCACCCCTGTTCGACGAGCGCCGCGCCGGCGACGTGATCGCCGGGCAGGGCGCGGATCAGATCCCTGGGCACGCCGGATTCATGGAGCAAGTCAACCAGCAGGAGCCCGGTCTGCGTCGTGAACTCCGACGGTTTGAGCAGCACGGCATTGCCGGCAACGAGCGCCGGCATCGTGATCGCCGCGGCCAGCATCAACGGGTAGTTCCACGGCGAGATGACCCCGACGACGCCGAACGGCTCCTCGGTGATGCGCACCCGCTTGCGCCACATGGCGGGAGTGGCGCCCGTGAACCGTTTCGGGCGCAACACACGGAGCACCTCGCGCCGGCGATAGAAGCGTGCGAAGTCGAGTGTGACGAGCACCTCGCTCAACGCTTCGACGGGCGGCTTGCCGCACTCGCGGCTGATGGTCTCCGCCACCTCGGCGCGGCGCGCATAGAGCGCGCGCCGGAAGCGCTCCAGAAATTCCGCGCGGTCCTCCAGCGGGACTGCCCGCCACCCGGTCTGCGCGCGGCGCGCGGCCGACAGCGCGGCGGCCACGTCGGAGGCCGTCGACGGCTCGTGCCGGCGCCATACCACGCCCGTGGCCGGGTCGCGCGATTCGACCGGGCGCGAAGCGGGAGGGGCGCCCACACCCGGCTCGGAACGTGTGGCCATTTGAGAAACGTGGCCCGGAGAGGCAACGGAGGAAAGTGGGGATTCGCCTTGCCGGTCGTCGGGTTTAAGACGCTAGATTCGGCGCATGCCCGAACGCCACTACTGGCTCGTGAAGAGCGAGCCGAACGCCTTCTCGTTCGACGACCTGACGGCCAGTCCGAAGAAGACCACCGGTTGGGACGGGGTCCGGAACTATCAGGCCCGCAACTTCATGCGCGACGGCATGAAGAAGGGCGACCTCGTGCTGTTCTACCACAGCAACGCCGACCCCACGGCGGTGGTGGGGGTGGCCCGCGTGGTGCGGCAGGCCTACCCCGACCATACCGCGTTCGACCGCAAGGATCCCCACTACGATCCCAAGTCGAAGCCCGATGCCCCGACCTGGTTGATGGTGGACCTCCAGGCGGTGGAGCGGTTCACGCACCCGGTGACGCTGGCCGAACTGCGGGGCGTGAAGGCGCTGGAGCGCATGGCGCTGCTGCAGAAGGGGAGCCGGCTCTCGGTGCAGCCTGTGACGGCCGACGAGTTTGCGGCCGTGCGGAAGCTCGGAGCGCCGAAACCGGTCTGATCAGAGCAGGCCGTGACGGTGGGCGACGTAGAGCCAGACGCCGCTCGACAGTCCGACGACCACCACGGCCCACCGCACCCATGCCGGCGGCACGCGCTGCGCCATGCGGGCGCCGCCGTACCCGCCCGCGATCGATCCCGCCGCCATGGCGAGCGCGATGTGCCAGCTCACCAGGCCGCCGACGATGAAAATGCCGGCGGCCATGGCGTTGATGCACAGGCCGCCCCACGCCTTCAGACCGTTCATGCGGTGGATGTTGGCCAGTCCCATGAAGCCGAGTGCGGCGAGCATCAGAATTCCGATCCCGGCGCCGAAGTACCCGCCGTACGTCCCGATGGCCAGCTGGGCCAGCAGGACGCCCTTGGCCGGCCGGCCCGTGGTGATCGCCACGTCGCCGGTCGCCGCGCCGCGCCGGGCGCTGGCGCGCGCTCGGAGTCGGCGCAGCAGGGGCCCCTGCAGCATGAACATCCCCGTGGCCGCCAGCACGAGCCAGGGCACGAGGGCGGCGAACCGTGCTTCCGGGGTGCGGAGGAGGAGCGTGGCACCCACGGCGCCCCCGAGGAGGCTGGGCAGGGCGAACCAGATCGCCCAGCGGCGGGCACCCGAAAGTTCTCCGCGATAGCCCCAGATGCTCGCTGCGGAGCCCGGCCAGAGTGCCACGGTGCTGGTGGCGTTGGCCACGATGGGTGGCACGCCGAGGCCGATCAGCGCCGGGAAGGTGAGCAGGGTGCCGCCGCCGGCAATCGAGTTCACACCGCCGCCGAATGCCGAGACGATGACGACCAGGGCCAGCGTGGACGCGGGCGGGAGCGGGAGGGCGAACGGGGCAGCCGGCGGTGCGAGCGGGATCACAAGCGCGGGGTGAGGGCCAGTGTCGGTGTTTCTGCGGACCTGGTGTCAGGGTTTGTCGCGATGGAATCACATTAATCACCCGACGGCCGTGGGCATGCCCCCGGGGCGTACATTCCATAGATTGTTACGGACGCGGCCGGACGCACTCGGCCAGCCTGATTCAACCTTCGGAGAACGTAGCATGGCCAAGACAAAAGAGTCTGGCGCCGCTGGGGCACCCGTCGCGACGCTTGAGAAGACCGACCACCGCGCCGGCGCTGCCGCCGCCCTCGAGATCACGGATACGCGTACCGGCACCGGTTACTCGGTGCCGATCATGACCGACGGCGTCGTGGGCGACACGACGATTCGCGCCATGGACCTGCGCGCGATCAAGACGAATCCCGACGAGTTCGGGATGATGACCTACGACCCGGCGTTCATGAACACGGCGTCGTGCAAGAGCGCGATCACCTTCATCGACGGCGGCAAGGGGATCCTGCGCTACCGCGGCTATCCCATCGAACAACTTGCCGAGAACGCGACCTTCCTCGAAGTGGCGTGGCTGCTGCGGCACGGCGAGCTGCCGAACAAGCAGGAATACGAGAAGTGGGTGCACGACATCACGTACCACACCTACGTGCACGAGAACATCAAGGGCTTTTTGCAGGGGTTCCGCTACGACGCCCACCCGATGTCGATGCTGTGCAGCACGGTGGCCGCGCTGTCGTCGTTCTACCCCGACGCCAAGAACATCGCCGACCCCGAGCAGCGGAACATCTCGATCATCCGGCTGCTGGCCAAGGTGCCGACGCTCGCGGCGTTCGCATACCGCCACGTCAAGGGTATGCCCTTCATCTACCCGGACAACGATCTCGGCTACGTCGAGAACTTCCTGTCCATGGTGGCGCGGATGTCGGAGCCCAAGTACGAGGCCAACCCCGTGTTCGTGAAGACGCTGGAGGTGCTGTTCATCCTCCACGCCGACCACGAGCAGAACTGCTCCACCAACGCAGTGCGGGCCGTGGGCTCGTCGCACGTCGATCCGTTCTCGGCGGTCGCGGCCGGTATCGCCGCGCTGTTCGGTCCCCTCCACGGCGGCGCCAACGAGCAGGTGCTGCGCATGATCAAGGAGATCGGCGACAAGAAGAACGTGCCGGCCTTCATCGATTCGGTGAAGAGCGGCAGTGGCCGGCTCATGGGCTTCGGGCACCGGGTGTACAAGAGCTACGACCCGCGGGCCAAGATCGTGAAGAAGCTGGCCTACGAGGTGTTCGAGCAGGTCGGCGTGGACAAGGACCTGGAAATCGCGCTGGAGCTGGAGCGCATCGCCCTGTCCGACGACTACTTCGTGTCGCGCAAGCTCTACCCGAACGTGGATTTCTACACCGGGCTGATCTATCGGTCGATGGCCTTCCCCACGGACTTCTTCACCGTGCTGTTCGCGGTGGCGCGCACGGCCGGCTGGCTGGCGCAGTGGGAGGAGATGCTCAACGACAAGGAGCAGAAGATCGCGCGTCCACGGCAGATCTACACGGGGTACGGCGAACGGCCGTACAACAGCCTGATCAAGTAGGTCGCTGATGGCTGAACGCTGACGGCAGGCCGCTCTCGGCCTGCCGTTTTGCGTTTGGTTAACCGAAGGTCGTGAGCCGTCACCTGGCAGCCGTCAGGGGGGGCGGCCGCGTCGGGACCGTCCTCCGTCTCGTCGATCAGCGTTTCTGCGCCGCGATCGCCTGGATCTCGATCAGACATCCGGGCTTGAGCTCGCCCACCGGCACGATGGCCCGCGCCGGACGGTGACCGCCGAGCACCCGCGCATACGCCGCGTTCACGGGCCCCCAGAGGTCGCGACCGGAGACGAAGATCGTCACCGACAGCAGTTGGTCGAGCCCGCTGCCGGCGGCGCGGAGCACGGCATCGACATTGCGGAGGGTCCGTTCGGTCTGGGCGCCGGCGTCGCCGGGTGCGACGACATCGCCGGTGGCGGGATCGAGGGGCAGTTGCCCGGCGACATAGACCAGGCCGTCGTGGACGACGGCCTGCGAGTAGTGCCCGGCGGGCTGGGGTGCGTCGGATGTGGAGATGGATTGCACGAATAACCCCGCGGTTCGAGTCGGCGGCACGGCGCCGGCGCGGGCGTGCGGGGGCACAGCCGGGAGGCGGGCGACGTTCGAATGTCGCCGCGGCGGTTGGTTTCGTCTAGCGGCGCGCCTCGGCGCGGTGCTCGCGCCGGTCGGCTACGAGGAACAGTACCGCGAACGAGGCCCAGAGCGCGGCCATGGGCCACGAGTGCGCGCGCACGGCCTCGAGGAGCGAGAGGCCGAAGAAGAGCAGGAAGATGGCGAAGTTTGCGCCGAGGTGGAGATTCCGCATGGTCGGGTCCGTCTATCAGTGAAGCCGTGAAGCGGGGCTCGGGTGCGAGTCGCCCCGCGTGTGTCGCAAATAATCGGTCCCCCGTACTCCCATGCATCAGGGAATCGCTGCGCGCCCGAGGGCGGTTGCCCTACACGCCGCGACTCGCCCGTTCCGGTCTTTCACCCTCCACCGACTATGAGACGATCAGACTGCAACACGTGACCCCACCCTCCGCCTTGGCCAATTCGCTTGCCGGCACGGTGAGCAACTTCAGGCCACGCCGTTCCAGTCGTTCGGCCGTGCGCGGAAATTCGGCGGGGTAGATCAGCTGGCCCCCCACCCGCAACACATTCGCCGCGGCCGGCTCGAACGGATGCACGTCCACCAGGTCGTACGAGCGAAAGGCGTCGGCCCGCGTCCAGGCGCGGTTGATGAGCAGCGTCTTCCCGCCGAGGGCGGTCACCGCCGACTTGAGGTGCAGGCAGCCCAACACCGGCACCGCCTCCACCGTGTAGCCGAACGGACAGAGAATCGCGCGGAGCTGCCCGATGCCGGCTTGGTTCGTCCGCGACGACGATCCCACGAAGACCTGACGGTCCACGACCAGCACGTCGCCGCCGTCGAGGGTGTCCGGCGGCTCGATGCGCGCCAGGGGCCGGTGCGCCGCGAGCGCCTGCGCCACCGGGGGCAGCTCGGGCCGGCGCGATGGAGCTCCGGGATGCGTCATCACCGCGATCTCGTCGAAGACCAGCGCCGTGTCCTCGATGAATACGGCGTCGGGCAGGTCGGGTGCCGGCGAAACGCGCTCCACCGTGCAGCCCGCCTGGCGCAGGCCTTCCTCATAGGCGAGGTGCTGGGCGCGGGCCCGGTCCACGTCGATCGGCACCCGATCGCGATGCGTGAGTTCGCAACGCACGATGGCGTCGCTCACATCGCGCGTGAGCGCCGTCGGTCGTACGCTGTTCGAGGTGCCGGGGGTGGGCATGCGGGGTGGGGGGAAGGTCAGCGGCCTCCGCGATTCGACTGCGGTGTCCGTGAGGAAATGAGCAGCATATCGTCGATGCGCCACGTGCCTGCCCGATCGGCGCGGAGCGCGACGGCGACGGTATGGCCGCAGGCGGGACCGCACCGCCAGTCCACGAACACGATGGCGGAGTGGCGCGGCGTGTCGAATCCGATGGGGGAGAACCAGAGGAATCCCGACGCGCCGCCGTGGCGTTCCTTGAATGCCTTCCAGTGCGCGGTGTCGGGCTGGGCGACCACTAGCGCCGCCGAGTCGGGAGCCACGGACTGCAGTAGCAACTGGCCGGTGGCCACGCTCGCCAGCGTCAGTGGTTTGGCAATGCGCGACAACAGATCGTCGCGCGCCGCGATCGCGTCGGCCGAATCGCCCGTGGCCCACCACAGGGGGTCGAGCCCCCACCGGGTCATGAACGGCCGGCAGTTGGTCTCCATGCAGTTCGTGTCGAGCGGGGCGGTCACGATACCGACCGAGCGCCCCGTGTTCCGCACGTACACCGATTCGGCGACGGTCCGGTAGATGGACATTTCCGGCGTGTCGGGCATCGGCGTCGGCGCCGTGGCCGGCCGGCGGAAGCATCCTGCGGCAGCGGCGATCAGTGCCGCGGCGAGGATCGGGGGAACAGGGGAGGCAATGCGGCGGGGCGGAGCCCAGGTGCCGCTTGGGGGCGGGGTCATGATGGCTACGCTACGCCGATCCCGGCGCTGCGGAAGACGGAGGAGATTAACTCAAGATTAGGATTTGCTTAACGCGGCTAGTTGCGCCCCGGCCCGCCGCCACGCCCGCGTCGTGCGCCCGGTCGCGCCGCGCCGCCGCGTCCCGGCGTTCGCACCGCATCCGACCCCTTGGGCAGCACCGGCTTCGCCCGTGCCTCGCTCCGGTTCACGAACCCATCATATTCCGCCACCTCGTGCTCGACCCGGTTCTCCCCTTCGGCGAGGTATCGAGCCAGCGCATGGACCTCGGTGAGGCCGGCGCCGGCCACCAGCTTGAGCCAGTCGCCCCGTGCCGTCTCGTCGGGCGCTTCGGTGACCATCGAGAAGTAGCTGATGCGCGGACTGTTGAGCGGCGACGCCGCCCCGGGCCGCCCGCCGCGGCCGCCGCCGTCCAGCGGACGGCCGCGCAGCGACTGATACACCAGAATCCCGTTGTGAAAGTACTCGCGGAAGTTCTCGACATCCTGCTGGCCGTACTTCCGGTATCGGGCGTACAATCGGCGGTTCATGGCCTGCACCGCCGAGTCACCGGTGATTGCCGCCGCCACCGTGTCGAGAATCGCGAACTGCGCCTCCTTCCACTGCGGGTGCGCCGGGTCGTCCACGTAGCCGAAGCCCGGCACGAACCACCCGCGCGGCGCCCACCACTGCCGCGATTCACCGGTGCGGCCGCGCACCCAGGCCGAGTAGCCGGCGAAGAGTTGCACCCATTCGTGGCTGGGGTAGCCGTGCAGGTTCATGAAGATGTCGGGTACCCACATGGCCTGCAGTTCGGGGCGCACGTTCGACTCCGGATACACCGGGTCTTCGGTGCCGGCGCCGGTGGTCGCGTCCACACCGAGCGCGCCCAGATAGCTGGCGTGGAGCATGTAGTCCGGCGTGATCTTCTGATAGTCGTAGTCGAGCTGCGCGCCGTCGGCGTTCATGATCGGATGCAGCACGATGTTCACCTTGCGCAGCAGCTTCGCGTAATTGGTGTCGGTGGCCAGCCGCTCGCCGAACCGCAGGATGTAGCTGGTGCTCGACACCTCGTTCGCGTGCTGGCGTCCCGAGAGCAGCAGCGTGGGCTTGAGCGCGTCGAGTTTGGCCTGCGAGACGAACCTGGAATCGGTGGGCAGCAGGAAGTCTTCGGCGAAGATGTTCTTGCCCAGGAACGAACGCCCCACCCAGTACGGGTGGACTCCGGGAAAGGTGGCGAACTTCGCCATGTCCGAATCCGCCTCGGGGGGCGGGATCGGCGTGTCCCACTGCACGATCTGCTGCCCGTGATATCTGAAGTCCTTTGCATAGAGCACCGGGCGCACGGTGGACATCGGGTGCGCACTGCGCACCATCTGCGCGAACCGGCTGTACCTGGCCGTCGAATCGTGCAGGGTGATGTGAAAGAGCAGGGAGCCCACGCGGTCGAAGCTCATGGCGCTGTCCGCCACCCCCTGCGCGTGGAGGCGGGCCATGGCGCGCACCATGCCGGCCAGAAGATCGGCCGGCAGCATCTGGCGATCGACCTGCTCCTCCGAACCGCGGAGCTCGTAGTCCTTCCAGGCGTACGACGAGTCGTTGGCCGTGACGTCGAACATGAGCTGCGCGACTCCGTCGGCACCGGCCTTCACCCGAATGCCGTGCAGTTCCGGCGATGGGGTTGGCAGGGGCGACAGGTCGTACCGATCGCGTACGGGGTCGTGTCCACGTTCGCGATACGTCATCACCAGCCGCGGCACGACGTTGTCCCTGCCGGTGAGGCTGATCTTCACGCGCGGCGGCTGGCCGTCCACGGGCAGCCCGATGTGCGGCAGGATGCGCCCGGGGTAGTTCACGTTGCCGATCCCCCACCGCCCGCCGAGCAGGTCGAACAGGGTGAGGGTCTCGAAGTAGATGTCCTCGTGAATCGCTTCCATCGACGAGATCTGCTCCTCGTCGATCCCGATGCGATAGCTCGGCTCGCTCGCCGAGAGCGAGACGTCGAGGCGGTCGAAGTAGGGCGCGTAGCTCTGCGACGGCCGTCCGTCCTGCACGTCCATGAAGTAGTCGGCGATCTTCGGGTAGGTCTTCTGCTGGAAGTAGTCCCAGAAGGTCTCGGGGTCGGTCTCCACGCGTCGATCGAGCACCGTCTTGCCGCGGTCCACCACGTGCACCCATCCCGTGGTGACGCGGATGTGCTCGTAGGCCGGAAAGAGATCGAACATCGGCCGGATCACGTACTTGGGGTCGAACGAAGCCGACAGGATCGCGTGCCCGGCCGCGTCGGTCGCCTTCACGGTGTAGATGGGATCGGTCCGGTCGGTGGGGATGAAGGTGATCGCCGAGTCGGAGATTCCGAGCTGCTTGGCCATCACGTCGTCGATCGGATACAACTCCTGCAGCCAGCGGGTGGGCGACTCCACCTGGCTCCAGCGCACCTCCTTGGAGTCCTTGAGCGAGAGGTACGTGATGGCGATGTGGGCCACGGGCTTGCCCTGGAGCTGCGGCAGGATCACGTCATGCAGCCAGCCGTAGCCCTGCTTGTAGGCGCTCAACACCTTCACATCCATCGCACCGGCGGGCACGCCCCGGCCCGCCAGCTCGCGCTCGATCTGTGAGGCGATCTTCCGGCGCTCGGCGGGCGACTCGCTGAGCCGCACCTCGATCGTGCCATGGCTCGACGCTGAGAGCTCGGGCAGCGCCCTGGACCGGAAATCCTTCCAGAAGGTGTCCACCTCCCAGGGGAGCGTCGCCTCCTGCGTGAAGATCGTCTTCCCGTCGCCGAAGCCGGTCTTCTGCGTCAGCACGGTGACCCTGGCGTTCGGGAAGCGCGCGTGCACCATCTGCTCGGCATACGTATCGAGGCCGGCGTAGCGGTCCTTCGCGGCGATCTCGACGCCGATGGAATCGATCTGCTTGCCCTGCAGGCGGTCGAGCCACTGTCCGAGTTTGTACACGGCGAGCGCCGTCTGGCCCGGCGCTTCCTTTGCCTGCAGGAAGCGGCGGACCTCCGTCTGCGCGTCGGCGAGTTGGTAGTTGCCCTTGCCGTACTGCCACAGATACGGCATGTGGCGGGCGGCATAGTCGGTGATGGCGTCGAGGCCTGCCTTGTCACCGCCTCCGATGACGAGTCCGTTCCTGCCGTCGAATCCGCGCTTCACGAACTCCATGAAGCCCTCGCCTGCCACGGTCGGGTCGCCGATCAACGTCCCGGCCTCCCGCAGGCGGCGCGTCTGGTAGTGATCCACGCCGTACACGATCGGGAAGCCGGACTTCTCGGGATGATCGTCCTCGCCGCTCACGGTCACGAACGGCAGCCGCATGCCGGTGGTCTCCAGTCCCACCCGCTCCGCGAACGCCGCCAGTTCGTCCGGCGATTGCGTGCCGTGCAGCGAGACGAAGGCCTCGGTGCGGTCGGGCAGCAGGTCCTGATTGGAATCGCGGAACAACCCCTTGATGGTGTACAGGTCGTCGAGGGAGAACGACGGGTTGTCGCGCGGGGCGTACTCGGCGCCGGCCTTCGTGTCCCACGGCCTGGGGGGCAGCAGGCGCATGCGTCGCACGATTCCGCCTCCGCCAAGGACGAAGTCCACGCGATCGAGGTCCGGGAATCGTACCGTCGAGTCGGGGGTGGCGAGGGCGGCCGCCGCTCGCCCGACCGCACTGCTGTCCGCGAGAACGACTGCGATGTCGGCGCGGGCCACGCCGGGATGGCCCGCGTCGAGCACGAGACGATCGAGCGAGAGCGCAGCGGGCGGCGCCTCGCGGCCGGCGAGGAAGCTGTCCACCCGGGCGGTGAGGTCGGCATAGGTGATGCCGTGCGTGTTCCAGACGTTCGGGTAGCGCCCCGAGAAGTAGCCGGCCGCGGCCAGCAGTCCGGACCCGTCTTCGCCGGCGAGCAGCACGCCTCCCTGCTTGAAGAACGCATTGGGCGCGATACGCACCACCGCGCCCTGCCCGGGCGCCAATCCGTCGAGGGCGCGGGCGAGCGCGTTACCGGCCCGGGCAATGAGCGCATTGTCGGCGCCGATGAGGATCACGGGCACGTCGTATGCGGCGGCGCGCGCGGTGTCGGTGGTCGTGAGGTCGAGGTCGGCGGCGGAGGTCTCGTAGCCGAGCCGGGCGGCGACGTTGGCGGCGGCGGCGAGGACGGCCTCGGTGGCAGAGGCCGGGAGCACGATCTTCGCATTCACGAAATCGATCACGTCGTCGTGGTTCCGGTCCTGCAGGATGTATCCGGGGGCCAGGACGTTGCGCAGGTCGTGTACGGCATCCGCGCTCGTAGACTTCGGAGCCTGCGCGCCGGCGATTGCGGGAACCACGGCGACGAGCCCCAGGACGGCGATCGCGCGATGCAGGATGCAGCGGGGTGACGGATGCATGTTCGGCGGGCGGGCGTGACGGATGGCCGGCGAGGGGCGGCGGGAAAGGAAAGGAATTCGTCCGAAGTTACGAACCGGCGCGCGGGGGAGCCAGAACGGAGGTACAATAGGAAACGTTGCGCTCGAACATCGGCGATCCCCCCACTCCGACAGCCATGCGCCACACACCGTCGTGCCTCGTTCGTGCCCTCGCCGCCGTTGCGGTGTTTGCCGGGTCGCTCCCGTCGCAAGTTCCCCCGACGGGCCGCCCGGGCGGTCGAGGGTTCGGGGGCGCAACCGTCCAGATCAAGAATGGGGAACCGTGCCCCGCCGGCATGACGGAGATCCGGCCGCAGCTCTGCCGGGCGCCGGAGTTCACGCCGCCGAGCATCGTCGACTACCGGCCCCATTCGACCCTCGTGACGGCGGTGCACCTGAGACCGAGGGCGAAGTATCCGGCCATCGATTTCCACGGACATCCGCAGCGCCTGCTCGGCTCCGAACAGGGGCTGGCCACACTCGGCGCCGCCCTCGACAGCCTCAACGTGCGGGTGATGATCGCCGCCGACAACGTGTCGGGCGACCGGCTGGCGAGCACGATCGCCACCATCCGCGCGTCGGCGAAGATGAAGGGCCGGGTGTTCGTGCTGGCCGGGATCAACTTCCGCGATGTGGGCCCGGGATGGGCGGAGCGGGCGGTCAAACAGCTGGACGCGGATGTCGCGGCCGGCGCCGTCGGCGTCGGCGAGATCTCGAAGAGCCTCGGGCTCTCAATCCGGAGGGCCGACGGATCGCGCCTTCGCATCGACGACCCGGCACTCGATCCGATCTGGGACGAATGCGCGCGGCTGGGCATCCCGGTGTTCATCCACACGGCCGATCCGCAGGAATTCTTCCGACCCATCGACTACACCAACGAGCGATGGTTGGAACTCGCGCTGTTCAGCGACCGGCGCTACCCACCGGATCGGTACCCCAGCTTCGAGGAGCTCATGAAGGAGCGCGACAACCTGTTCCGCCGGCATCCGAAGACGATTTTCGTGGCGGCGCACATGGGGTGGCACGCCAACGATCTCGCCTCGCTGGGCCGGATGCTCGACGACATGCCCAACGTGTACACGGAGATCGGCGCCGTGCTCTACGACATCGGCCGCCAGCCGCGTGCGGCGCACGACTTCTTCGTGAAGTACCAGGACCGGATCCTGTTCGGGAAGGATTCCTTCCAGCCACAGGAGTATCCGTACTACTGGCGCGTGCTCGAAACGTCGGACGAATACTTCGACTACTATCGGCCGTACCACGCCTTCTGGAAGCTGTACGGCATCGACCTGCCCGATTCCGTGCTGCGGAAGGTGTACTATGCGAACGCGCTGAAGATCACCACGCGGTTGCCGCGGGATGGGTGGCCGATGTAGGCGTTACGGCCCCGGCTTCGGCCCGAACATCTGCATCAACGCCTTCCAGATGAGCGCATAGGTGGTGTACCCCACGAACACCGAACACAGGACCACCAGCGCGAGCACTTCGAGCCCCACGCGCAGCGTGAGCAGCCGCGCCCAGTTGCCGGCCATGTAGCCCCGGGCGCCCAGGATCACGATGCTGAGCAACAGCAGCCAACGGGCCATGTGCAGACCGCCCCGCACGGCGTAGCGCTTGCGCCCCATGGCCTGCGCCAGGTCGTACTCCTGCTTCGTGAGTCGCGGGTTGGGTGACAGGAGGCCCCGAAGGCTCATCGCCGTCGCCCCGCCGACTCCCGCGCCGCCGCCCGTCGCTTCACGGCTTCTCCGGAATCAGCAGCGTCTCGATGTCCCACGCCCCCATCGGAATCGAGAGCACCTTGCCCTTGGAGCTGAACGTCTTGCCCGTCGGCCGTTCGATCATGTCGGTTTCCTGCGCGGTAACGGGTGCGCCGAACCGCAACTCGGCCGTCGTTGGCCGGCCGCTGGTCTCGACCAGCCGCACGATCCAGCCATTGCCGTCCTCGGCACGCTTGAGCGCCCCGAGTTCCACGGTGCCGCCGGTGATCGTGAACGGGCTTGGCGTGGCGCGTCCCCGGCCGCCGTGCGCGTCGACGCTCACCGCGCGGAGCGGCTCGTTGAGCACGCGCGCCGCCGCCCGCACGGCCGGCGAACGCCAGTCGCCCGCGTGCGGCACGATGCTGTACCGGAAGGTCTGCGTGCCCATGTCGGCGTGCTCGTCCGGCGATTTCGGCGAACGAAGCAGCGTCACGAAGATCGTGTCGCCGCTGGCGCTATAGCCGTACTTGCCCCCGTTCACGATCGCCACGCCATAGCTGCCGTCGGTGGCCGAGCCGTCCACGAACCGGAGCATCGGCGTCTCGAAGCGCGCGCTGTCCTGCCGCGTGCGCGGCCGCGTGGTCCGCCCGATCACCGCGTACGGGATCTCGGCGTGCGTGCTGTCCACGTGGAAGGCGAGCGGGAACACCGCCTTCAGCAGCTGATGCGCCTGGCGCCAGCCGACGATCGTCTCCACGTCCAGCCGGTCGTCGTCGGCGGGCAGCTCGTAGCGCTGCGTGACGAGCGAGCTGTCCTTGCCGCGGTAGACGGTGATCGTGCTGCCGAACGCATCGCGCGTGACCCTGGGATGCGCGTCGCCGGCCCGCGCCACGAGCCAGGTGCGCGCGCCGTTCAGGTTGTCGATGTTCCACGCGTCGTAGTCCTTCGGCCGGTCCACCATGAGCAGCAGCCCATTGGCGGCCGGGCCGCCCGCGAGCACGTCGCGCCGGTGCACTTTGTCGTACATCCGCGCAATGCCGCCGGTCACCGAGTCGATGGTCACGCGCAGGAACCGGTTCTCCAGCGTCCATCCAGGCACCGTGCTCGGCGCGCGGAGGCGAGACGGGCGCATGAAGAACACGCTGGCGCCGAGTGCCGGCACCGGGCCCACGCGGACCTTGATGCGGCCCGAATCGCCGGGCTCGCTCGGCAGCACACGGCCGCGGGCGTCGACGGCCGTCCACGCTCCCGCGGAGTCGGCGCCGTCTCCGCCGGCCGGCGGTTCGAAGCGCACCACGCCGGAGCGTGCCACCCCGCTCGGGTTGAACGCCACCATCGGCACGTCGGTGCTGCGGAGCGGCTTCGTGTCGAGGGGCGCGGCCAATGCACGCAACGACGTGGCCAGCGCGCCCTCGGCGAGTGCGTTCGCCTCCCGGTAGTCGTTGCTGGCATCCATGTAGATGGAGTCGATGCCGGATCCGGCGAGCAGATCGTGGAACTGATTGAAGAGCGTCGTTTCCCACGCCGTGGTGAGCGCGTCGTGCGGGTAGGGCGCGGGGGACACGGTCGCGGCTGCTTCGGCCGCGTCGAGCAGGCCCTCCATGTGGCGGTTCCACCACTTCATCTCGGCCTGCGTGGTGAACACGCCGCGGTGGTATTCCAGGTACAGCTCGTCGCGTACCACCGGCCCGTCGGCGGGGAAGGCCGCCCGCATCTTCGTGAGGGCGTCGGTGGGGCTGTCGTCGCGGATCACCGGGAACGCCGGAATGCGCTTCAGGTCGTGCGAGCGCTCGAGCATCTGCATGGTCGGACCGCCGCCATGGTCGCCCACGCCGTAGAGAGTCATCATGCGCGGCACGGCGCTCGAGTCCACCGTCGTCCGTTCCTGCGTGGCCAGCGTGTGCGGGTCGAGGTCGCTGTCGTACCCGTACGGGATGTACGAGAAGATCTTCGAGCCGTCCGGCCCCTCCCAGTAGAACTGGTTGAGCCGGGCCGGCCACTTGTCCGTGTCGTTCCAGCGCAGCTTCTGCGTGACGAAGAAGTCCATCCCGCTCTTGAGGAAGATCTGCGGCAGCGACCAGGGATATCCGAAGGTGTCGGGAATCCACCCCACGCGCGCCGGATGCCCGAACATCTTGATGAACGTGCGCTGGCCGTACAGCCCCTGACGCACGAGCGACTCGCCGGACGGCATGTTGACGTCCGGCTCGAGCCACCAGCCGCCGACCACGTTCCAGCGTCCCTCGCGGTCGAGCTCCTTGATGCGCGCCAGGACGTCGGGCCGCTGTTTGGCCAGCGACTCGTAGTACACCGCCGCCGAGGCGGCAAAGTGCATGTCGGGATATTTGGCCATCAGCTTCGTGGCCGTCGCCCACGTCCGGTCGATCACGTCCTGCGTCTCGCGCCAGCGCCACAGCCACGCGGCGTCGATGTGCGAATTGCCCACCACGTCGATGGTGTCGCGACGAACCTTGGCCACCGCCGGCGCCAGCAACTGGGTCCAGTGTCCGACGATGGCGTGGTACTGCGCCTTGTCGGGCGCGAGCGCCGCAGCGGCGAGGGCGCGCGCCACGCTGTCGCCCGGCACGGGCAGCGTACTGTCGCGCGTGAAGAAGCGCGCCCACTGCGCGCCGTCGTGGATCTCGTGCCAGCCCAGGTCCGCCACGCGAAGCACCGGCGGGTCCCACCAATACGCGCCGTTGGGATGGAGCGCGAACTCCACGCCGCTTCCCGCCGTGCATGGGGCGCAGAGCGTGATGCGGCCCAGCGTATCGGCCAGCACCGGCATGCCGTTCACAGTGAACGTCGCCTGCGGCAGGAACTCGCCGGCGTGGAGCTGCAGCGTGAGGCCGCCCAACTCGGCGGGTACCGTCATGGCAAAACCGATGGCCGCCAGGTGGCGGCGGGCGCTCGAGTCGGCGAGCACCGTGTCGAGGGGCGCCCAGTCGGCGGACGTGAGGGGCGCGCTCGTGGGCAGGGCGGCCTGCTTCCAGAGACCCATCTGGATCGGACGGGCCAACATGCCGAGAAGGGCGGCCGGCGACACGGGGACGTCGGCGCTGCCGCGCCGGTCCGCCGGCGCGGTCGTCACGCCGCCCACGGAGTCGGGCGCGAACACGGCCGCCGACACGCGTGCTCCGCCATCGAGCGCGCCGCGCACCAGGTCGCCCCACGGGGCGACGAGCGTGACAGCGGGGTGCGAGCCGCCCGCCGCGATCGGGGCGCGAGTGGTGGTGGCGCCGAGCGCGAACACGCCCTCCGCCTCCGCCGCGGTGCCGCGCTCCGCGCAGACGAGCAACGGTACGGCGAGCGAGGCGTGGCCGCCGTCGTCGACCAGCCGCGCCATGCTCGGCGCGGCCACGGGACCCACGCGGAAGTGCGATGCGGCGGCGGCGGCCGGCGTTGCCACGTCGGGTGAGTCCGAAGCGACGATGTCGCCCACCGGATCGGGGCTGTCGGACAGGAACCGCGCGCCCATGCCCATGCCGCCGCCGCGATTCACGACCTTGTACACTAGCCGGTTGACGCCGCGGTGCAGGTGCAGGGTGAGCGTGTCGGTGGCCGTGCCAACTCCGCGCGCCACGTCATGATGCTCCAGCACGGCGCCGTTCAGCCACACGATCACGTCATCGTCGCTCTCCACGCCGATCCGGACCGTGCGGTCGCCGGGGCTCGCCAGATACGTTTCGGCGTAGGCCGCCATGTTGTCGAGCGTCGTGGCCGGAAAGGCCTTGAAGAAGTCGAACTGGCCGAGTTCGTCCATGGCCACCGGCTGCCACACGTGGCCGGCCGCGCGTTCACCCGCGCGGGCCTGGAGCGCGGCCGGGTCGCCGACATCCTGCTTGTCCAGGCGCAGGGCCCCGGTATCGGTGGGGAAGGGGCCGATCAGCAGCCAGGGGACGATGGGGCGGTCGCAGATGCGGCCATCGGGGGCCGGCTGCTGCGCGAGAGCGGTGGGCGCTGCGCCGAGGGCGGCCAGCGCGAGACAGGCCGCTGAGCGGCGGAAGGTGCGCATCGACATGCGCGGAAGATGACGATGGGACGCACGGCTCACCAGCCGCAGCCCACCGGAAGGCTATTTCCAGGCCTCGAGCAGACGCCGCACGAGCACGATCTGCCCCACGTGGTACGCCGCGTGGTCGAACACGAGCACGACTTCACGGATGTGCGTCTGCCCCTTTCCCCACGGCACCGTGGCCCACAGGTCGAACTCGGGGTCGCGCACCAGGCGCTGCAGCTCCGCGAGGTCCGCGTGGTACCCGGCGATGCTCGCGTTCCACGCCCTGGCTGAGGATGGGGCCGGCGTCTCCGGCCAGTAGTCCGCGGGCCAATTCTGCTCCTCGTAGTCCGGATTGACGCAGAAGTCCAGGATGTCCCGTTGCGCCAGGCGGATGTGTTCCACCAGTTCCCACACCGAGTGCGGCGCGCCGGCGGGGCGTTTTCCGCGGAGCGCGGCCGGCAAGCCCGCAATCGCGCTGTCGAAGCTGGCGTGCGCCTGCTGCCAGTCGAGCATGCCGGCCAGGAATTCGCGCAGTTTACGATCAGTCATCGTCTCTTCCTCCGCCGCTTTCGATGCCACTGTTCCCACAGGTGGCCGGTGATGTGGCCCAATGTGGCGCCCACCACGCCCCACGCAAGCGCCCCCACCAGCACCGACATCTCGAAGTCCCACAGCCCGCGCGTGGCCTGCTGCCGTCGCATGCCCGCGAACAACAGGACCCACGACTGTACGCCCCACCAGAGCGCGCCGGCCAGGCCGCCCACCACCGCGCCCCCCTGCACGAGCACTTCTCGGCGCGGCTGGTAGTAGTTGTTCTGCAGGGTGCCGAACTCGAGTTGCTTCTCGGAGCGCAGCGTGCTGGCCGCCCAGCCCGAACGCAGTATGATCACGCCCGCCAGTGCGCCGAGCACAGACACCCAGAGCGCCGTGGTGTGCCGGGCCACGATCACCGCGTGCGTCGTGTCCTGCAACTTCACCACGACCACCAGGAACACCAGAATGGCGAGCATCGCCCACTGGCCCAGGGTGGGGCGCGCGCGCCGGCGGGACCGCGGACGGGGAGTCATGTCACGTAGTACGCTGGGAACATCGGGGATGCTGGCTTCGCCGGGCGACTCGCGATTGCCCGGGACCCCTTGTTAATTTGGCTCACCGGCCACGCCGCGGCCTCCCTGTCCCGTGCGCCTGCCTCGCCGGTTCTCCCATTCGCCTCTGCCCCATGTTCGCCATCGCCGCCGCCGCGACGTTCACCGTCATGTTGTCCACCGTTCCGCGCCCGGCCGCCGCGCGTGACACCGCGATGGGCGCCGATCCCGCCCCACGCGCCGTGGTGGCCGTGAGCGCGGCCCGGGCGCCGGTGATCGACGGTCGTCTGGACGACGCCGTCTGGAGCCGGGCGCGCGTGGCGTCCGGGTTCGTGCAGTCGGAGCCGCACGAGGGGCAGCCGGCCACCGAACGCACGGAAGTCCGCGTTGCCTACGACGCCGACAACATCTACATCGCCGCCTACATGCACGATCGCGATCCCTCGGGGCTGATCGTGAACGACATCCGCAAGGACTTCGACGAGACCGGGGAGGACGACTTCGAGGTGCTCCTCGACACGTTCGACGACCGGCGCAACGGATACATCTTCATCACGAACGTGGCGGGCGCCAAGGCCGACCGCCAGGTGGCCAACGAGGGGCGGGAGGTCAACGCCAGTTGGGATGCGGTCTGGCGCGTGAAGACGCGCCGCGTGGCCGACGGGTGGACCGCCGAGATCGCGATTCCCTTCACGGCCATCCGCTTCGCCACCACGGGGCCGCAGCGGTGGGGCATCAACTTCAGCCGCCGCATCCGGCGCAAGAACGAGATCGACTTCTGGGCGCCGGTGCCCCGATCGTACGGCCTCACGCGCGTGTCGCTGGCCGGCGAACTCGACGGCCTGTCCACGGCGCATGCCACGCGCGACCTGCGCGTGAAGCCGTACGTCGCCGCGCGCACGGTGCGCGAGACGGGCGGTCGGACGTTCGACCGCACGGGCGACGTGGGGGTGGACCTCAAATACGGCATCACGTCGCATCTGACGCTGGACGGCACGGTGAATCCCGATTTCGCCCAGGCCGAGGCCGACGAGCAGCAGGTGAACCTCACCCAGTTCAGCCAGTTCTTTCCCGAGAAGCGCGAGTTCTTCCTCGAGAATTCCGGCACCTTCTACGTCGGTGACGCGGCCCGCAACAACCGGGTGTCCACGCCGGTCACGTCGGACGAGGACCTCGTGCTCTTCTTCAGCCGGCGCATCGGCCTCACCCCGGACGGCCGCACGATCAGCGTGCCGGGCGGGTTGCGCCTCACCGGGTCGGCGGGCGGCCTGGACGTCGGCGCACTCGCCATGACCACGTCGGCCACCGCGACCACGCCCGCCACGTCGTATGGGGTGCTGCGGCTCCGGCGCAATCTCTACGAGGGATCGGACGTCGGCGTCATTCTCATGAACCGGCAGTCGCAGGACTCCACGCACAGCTGGAACCGCGTGTTCGGCGGCGATGCCAACTTCCGCTTCCTGGGCGCCGTGGACTGGAACTCGTACCTGGTCGGCACGGCGACGCCCGGCGTCCACGGCGGGCAGTATGCAGCGCGGTCCACCGTCAACTACGACGGCGATCAGGCGCACCTCAAGGCGGGCGTGATGCAGATCGGCGACGGGTTCCGCGACGATCTCGGCTACTATCGCCGCACCAACGACCGCAAATGGATCCTGGAAACCGGGCTCCGGCCGCGGACGCGGTGGCTGGCCGCGCATGGGGTGCGGGAAATGCACCCGCACGTCACGTGGAGCTACTACGAGGACCTGCAGGGACACATGCTCGCCAAGAACCTGCACTCCGGATACACGTTCTTCCTCAACGACGGCGGGTACGTCGAACTGTCGGTGAATCCACGGTTCGAACGGCTCACCTCGGGGTTCACCATCAATCCGACCATCGATTCGCTCCCCGCGGGCGGCTATGCGTGGACGGAATGGCAGTTGAAGGGCCAGACCGACCCGAGCCGCGCGCTCTCGCTCTCGTTCAGCGGGATCTCCGGTGGCCTCTGGAACGGGCATCAACGCACGGTGAGCGGTACCGTGACCCTGCGTCCGTCGTACCATCTCAAACTCGAACTCGGCGGGCAGCGCACCGACGCGCATCTGCAGGTGGCCGGCCCCACGCACTTCGTGGCCGACCTGGTGACGTTCCGCGGAAACTACTCGTTCTCGACCACGCAATTTCTCGACGCGCTCTCGCAGTACGACGCGGGCTCGCACCGGCTGAACGCCAACGTCCGCTTCAACGTGATCCACCACCCGTTGAGCGATCTGTTCATCGTGTTCAACGAACAGCGTTTCCTCACGCCCGACGGGCGCGCGCCCGGTCCCTTCGCCACCATCGATCCCGCGCTCAGCTCCGGCCTGCCCGGTGAGAGCCTGATCGTGAAGGTCACGCAGATGGTGGCGTTCTAGGCGCGGGCGTTCCGCGCGCTGCGCGCAACGACTCGGCGGCTTCGGGCGTCTCGATCTCGTCGAGCGATCGCCGCATCTTGCGCCGCCAGTTCGGATAGTGCGCGTTGTCGGTGCCGGGCACGTTCACGGGATCCGTCTCCGACCCCAGGTCGTCCAGCGCCACGCCCACCATGATGGCCGGCGTGCGTCCCAGGAACGCGTGCGCTGCCCGTACCACGTCGGCGCGGTCGGCCGTCGACGCCGGACCGATCCCTTCCGTCTCCAGCCGTTCCAGCAGCCACTGGCGTGCCCGATCGCGTTCGGCCACGGCGCGGTCCCGTGCGCCGTCATCACAGAGCCGGCCCAACTGCCGGTGGATCTCCAGATCCCGTCCGCTCAGAAACCCGGCCAGCGGCACGTGGTCATGCGTTCCAATGCTCACCAGCGCGTGCTCGGGATAGCTGGCCGCCGGGAGAAACCCGCCGTCGGTCTCACGTTCGAAGTAGACGACGGCGGACGACAGCATGCCGTACGCTTCCAACGCCGGACCCACTTCCGGCGGGACGGTGCCCAGGTTCTCTCCGACCACGATCGCGTTGTGGCGGTGGCTCTCCAGCGCCGTGATGTGCAACAGCTCTTCGGCGGGATACCGGACGTAGGCGCCCTGCTGCGCCGACATGCCGGCGGGCACCCAGTACTGACGGAACAGTCCCATCACATGGTCGATGCGCAGGGCGCCTCCGTGCGCGAATGCGGCTCGCAGGAGGCGAATCCAGTAGCGGTACCGGTCTTCGCGCAGCGCACGCGGCGCGATGGGCGGCAGCCCCCAGTTCTGGCCGTCGCCGGCGAAGTCGTCGGGAGGCGCGCCGACGGTGGCGCCCTGCGCGAACAGCGACGGCCAGGCCCACGTATCGCATCCGTCCGGGGCCGATCCCACGGCCAGGTCTCGGTACACGCCAAGGGCCAGTCCATCGCCCGCCGAGGCGAGTTGCGCGTCGAGCGCGAACTGGAGATAGCGGTGGAAGTCCACCGATTCGTCGTGCGCACGCGCGAACTCCGCCACGGTCGGGGAGCCGGGGTCGCGCAGCGGGGCCGGCCAGGTGTGCCAATCGAATGCCCTCTCGTCGCCGTCCGCGCCGGACAGGTATTCGGCCAGGGCGCAGAACAGGGCAAAGCGATCGAGGGTCTCGCCCTGCGCCTCCCGGTACCGCCGGTAGGCTCGCCCGCGCGGCGTATCCCGATCGCGGTGCAGTCGCGCGAAGGCACGGTGCAGGGGCTCCAGCACGCGGCGCTTGAGCCGCATCACGCCTTCGTAGTCCACGAGGGGCTGGGCGCGCAACGCGTCGCGGGCGGCGGTGAAGTCGGTGTCGGCGAGCAGCGCCGCTGCCTCCGGCGATTCGGCTACTTCCGGCAGCGCGGCCACGTCGAGGTAGATGGGATTGCCGAACAGCCGGCTCACCGGCGAGTAGGGACTCACTGCCGTTCCGTAGTTTTCCAACGCGTGCAGCGGATTGATGCCCACGAACGCCCCGCCCACCTGCGCCACCCAGCCGGCCAGCTGCCGGAGATCGCCCACGTCACCGCATCCCCAGTTGTGGGCGCTCCGCACGGAGTAGAGGTTGGCGAGGACGCCCACCGCCCGGCGCCCACCGAGCCGCTGCTCGACGGTGGTGCACTGCGCGGGCGCAACGATCAGCAGCTGACGGGCGTCGCGGGTGCGCCCACTCTCGCGCACCGACACGCGCAGCTCGTGGTATCCCAGCGGCAGCGGTGCGGGACTCGTCGGCAGTACGGCGGCGGCCGACGTCACGCCGTGCATGGTGTGACGCGAGCCGTCTTCGAGCACCAGTTCCGCCGTCCACTCGGTGCCCTCGGCGACGGGAAGCGGTGGCAGCTGCCAGGCGTGCGCATGGACGACCGCCACCGGCTCGAGCAGTTGGTCGGCGCTCGCGGCATCGAGTCGGTCCAATTCGCGCCGGGCGTCGGTCTCATGGTCCACCGGAAGGCCCATGGCGCGCAGCAGTGCCACGCGGGTGTCGTCGGTGGTGAGGCGTTCCGTCCCGTGAATGTCGCGGTACGCGTCGAGCACGCCCATACGGCGGGCGAGCACTTCCAGGGCTGAAGGTTCGGCCACGCTAGGGCGCCGGGGCCAGAATCAGCACGCCGAGCGGGGGCAGTACCAGCCGCATCGACTGCGCGCGGCCATGGCACGGGGTCGGGTCGGTCTCGATCGGCTCGAACGAACCGGCGCCGCTTCCCCCGAACTCGCCGGCGTCGCTGTTGAGCTCCACGCGATAGCGCCCCGCCACGGGCGCCCCGATGCGGTAGTCGTGGCGCGGAACCGGCGTGCAGTTGAGCACGACCACGCGGTGATCGTCGCCGTTCAGGCGAACGAACGCGAACACCGAATTCTCGCGATCGGCGGCGTCGATCCAGGCGAAGCCCTCCGGATCGGGATCACGCTGCCAGAGAGCCGGCGTGTCGGCGTACAGATGCCCGAGCCGTTCCAGGAACCGGCCGAAGGCGGCGCGATCCGGATCGTCGGCCAGGTGCCAGTCGAGGCTGGTGTCGTGGTTCCACTCCCGCTCCTGGGCCAGCTCGGTGCCCATGAACACGAGCTGTTTGCCGGGACGCGTACACTGGTAAGCGAGCAGGAGCCGCAGGTTGGCCAGCTTCTGCCACGGGTCGCCGGGCATCTTGTTGTACAGCGAGCCCTTGCCGTGCACGACCTCGTCGTGCGACAGCGGCATCACGAATCGCTCGGAGTACTCGTACACCATCGCGAAGCTGAGTTCGTCCTGGTGAAACCGGCGGTGCACGGGGTCGTGGCGCAGGTACTCCAGCGTGTCGTGCATCCAGCCCATGTTCCACTTGAAGCTGAACCCCAGCCCGCCCTCGGCGGTGCTGCGGGTGACGCCGGGCCACGCCGTGCTCTCCTCGGCGATCGTCAGGCAGCCGGGGTACTTTTCGCGCACCGCATCGTTCATCGCGCGCAGGAAGTCGATCGCCTCCAGGTTCTCGCGCCCACCGTGGACGTTGGGCACCCACTCGCCCGGCTGCCGGCTGTAATCCAGGTAGAGCATCGACGCGACGGCGTCCACGCGCAGGCCGTCCACGTGGAATTCGTCGAGCCAGTAGAGGGCGTTGGCGACGAGGAAGTTGCGAACTTCGTGGCGGCCGAAGTTGAAGACGAGCGTTCCCCAGTCGGGGTGCTCGCCGAGCCGTGGATCGACGTGTTCGTAGAGCGCCGTGCCGTCGAAGCGCGCCAGCGCGAAGGCGTCCTTGGGAAAGTGGGCGGGCACCCAGTCGACGATCACGCCGATGCCGTGGCGGTGGCAGTAGTCCACGAAGAAGCGAAAGTCGTCGGGTGCGCCGTAGCGCGCCGTGGGCGCGTAGTAGCCGGTCACCTGGTAGCCCCAGGAGCCCGTGAACGGGTGCTCGGCCACCGGCATCAACTCCAGGTGCGTGAACCCGAACCGCTGGGCGTGCTCCACGAGCCTGGGCGCGAGTTCACGGTAACTCAGCCAGCGGTTGCCGTCCTCGGGCATGCGGCGCCACGATCCGAGATGCACCTCGTACGTGTGCATCGGAGCGCGGGCATGCGCCGCGTGCCGGCGGGCGCTCATCCAGGCGTCGTCGTCCCAGGTGAACGCCGATTCGTAGACCCGTGAGGCCGTCCCGGGCGGCAGTTCGAAGGCCTGCGCCATCGGGTCGGTCTTGAGCAGCAGGTGGCCCTCGCGCGTCCGGATCTCGTACTTGTAGAGGGCGCCTGGCTCGACGCCCGGCACGAACGTCTCATGGATGCCCGACGATTCGATGGGCCGCATCACGTGGCGGTCGCCGTTCCACTCGCAGAAATCGCCGACCACGCTCACCCGCTCGGCGTTGGGCGCCCACACCGCGAACGCCGTGCCGCGCACGCCGTCGAACGTGCGCGGGTGCGCCCCGAGCACGTCCCACAGGCGGCGGTGCGTGCCCTCGTTGAACAGATACAGGTCGACGTCGCCGATCGTGCAGGGGAAAGTGGTCATCGCGTTCCGCTCCGGGGCACGTGGTGGCTCAGGAGGATCAGCGAATGGCGCACCAGCAGGACGCCCTCGCCCACGCGGCGGTGGCCGGGCCGCGCCGTGTTCACCAGTTCATGCCAGATCCCCGGGCCGAGTTTGGGAAGAGTGAACCGACGCGACTTGCCGCCGCCGTTCACGAGGAGCAGGAGGGTGTCGCCCTCGATGCGACGGCCGCGCTCGTCCACCTCATCGGTGGCCTCGCCGTGCAGCAGCATCCCGAGCACGCGGCCGGCGGCCGGCTTCCAGTCGTCGTGCCGCATATCCTCGCCGTCGGGGCGTAGCCACGCGACGTCCGGGCGCCCGTCGCGCCCCGCCGTGGTTCCCCGGAAGAAGCTCCGGCGCCGCAGCACGGGATTGGCGTGGCGAATGGCGATCACGTCGCGCGTGAAGGCGAGCAGTTCGCGCGCCTCCTCGTCGAGTTCCCAGTCCATCCACGCCAGCTCGTTGTCCTGGCAGTAGGCGTTGTTGTTCCCGCGTTGCGAACGGCCGACCTCGTCGCCGTGCGAGATCATCGGCACACCCTGCGAGAACGCGATCGTCGCCAGGAAGTTGCGCATCATCCGATCCCGCAGTCGCACGATCTCGGGTACCTGGGTCGGGCCCTCGGCCCCCCAATTGCGGCTGTAGTTCTCGTTCGTACCGTCGTGGTTCTGCTCGCCGTTGGCCTCGTTGTGCTTCTCCTCGTAGGTCACCAGGTCGCGCAGCGTGAAGCCGTCGTGACAGGTCACGAAGTTGATCCCCGCGTACGGGCTGCGCCCGCCCGGGTCGTACAGGTCGCTGCTTCCCGAGAGCCGGTACGCGAGGTCGGGCAGTTGCGCCGCATCGCCGCGCCAGAAGCGGCGCACGGTATCGCGGTACCGCCCGTTCCATTCGGTCCACCCGGTCGGGAAGTTGCCCACCTGGTAGCCGCCCTCGCCCACGTCCCATGGTTCGGCGATCAGCTTCACCCGCGACAGCACCGGATCCTGCTGGATGATGTCGAAGAACCAGGCCAGCCGATCGACGGCGTGTAGCGATCGCGCGAGAGCCGGCGCGAGGTCGAACCGGAAGCCGTCGACGTGCATCTCCTTCACCCAGTAGCGCAGGCTGTCCATCATCAGCTGCATGGCGCGTGCATTGAGCGTGTTGAAGCTGTTGCCGCAGCCGGTGAAGTCCACGTAGTAGCGCGGGCGGTCGGGAGACAGCCGGTAGTACGACTTGTTGTCGATGCCGCGGAAACTCACGGTCGGCCCGAGCTCGTTCCCCTCGCCGGTGTGGTTGTAGACGACGTCGAGGATCACCTCGAGTCCCGCGGAGTGCAGGCTCTTCACCATCGTCTTGAACTCGGTCACCTGCTGCCCCAGGGCGCCGGTGGCGTATCGCGAGTCGGGGGCGAAGTACCCGATCGTGTTGTACCCCCAGTAATTCACCAGGCCGCGGTGGTCCAGCTCCTTCTCCGTGAGCGCGTGGTGCACCGGCAGCAGCTCCACGGCCGTGACGCCGAGCGAATGCAGATGGTCGAGAATCGGCTCCGACGTGAGCGCGCCGTAGGTTCCGCGCTCGGATGGCGCGATGGCGGGATGCAGCGCCGTCATGCCCTTCACGTGGCACTCGTAGATGAGGGTGCGGTTCCACGGGGTGCGCGGAGGGCGGTCGTCGCCCCACGAGAAGGCCGTCTCGACCACCACGCCCTTTGGCAGGCTGCCGGCGCTGTCCCGTGGGTCGGCGACGAGGTCGGCGCCGGCGCCGCCGATCGTGTAGCCGAACAGCGAATCGTCCCAGTGCACGGTGCCGCTGATGGCGCGCGCGTACGGGTCGAGTAGCAGCTTGGCCGGATTGAATCGGTGGCCGTGCTCGGGATCGTACGGCCCGTGCACCCGGAAGCCGTAGAGCTGTCCCGGACGGAGGTCGGGGAAGTATCCGTGCCAGATGTTGTTCATCCGCTCCGGCAGCAGGATGCGGGCGCTCTCGGTGGCGTCGCCGGGGGCGTCGAACAGGCAGAGCTCGATCCGCTCGGCGTGCTCCGAGAAGATGGCGACGTTGACGCCGCGGCCGTCCCAGGTGGCGCCGAACGGGTAGGGGTCGCCGGGCCAGACGCGCATCAGCGGCCGGCCCCGGTGCTGCGCGGCGGCGTCATGCGGCCGGGGTGTTGGCGGCCAGCAGCCGAAGAATGCCCTGGAGCGGAACGTGTACCCAGCCGGGCCTGTTGTTCAGCTCGTACCCCAGTTCGTAGACGGCCTTGTCGAGCAGGGAGAAATCGAGCAGTACGCGCAGGTCGGCATCGGCCCGGGGCAGGAGGCCGGCCGGCGCGACGGTGTCCAGATACTCGGCGACGAACGCCGCCTGCACCCACAACACCCAGAGCTCGGCTGCCGGCTGCAGCAGTGGCACGTCCTCGACGCGCACGCGGCCCGCGTGCAGGGCGTACGACGCGGCATAGTCGAACGACCGGAGCATGCCGGCCACGTCGCGCAGCGGCGACCGTTTGAAGCGGCGCTCACTCATCGATCGCGCGGGCTCGCCCTCGAAGTCGATGATCACGAAGTCGCGGCCCGTGTAGAGCACCTGGCCCAGATGGTAGTCGCCGTGGCAGCGGATGCGGCGGCCCGTCAGCTTGTGGTCCACCACCTGCTTGAGGCGGGCGAGCAACTCGTCCTCCGCCTTGAGCAGCGCCCGGGCGCTGGCGCGTTCATCCTCGCCGGGCAGGTCGCGCACGTGCTTGCGCAGCCGGGTGAGCACCTGGCGGGCCAGGGTTCGGCCACCCTGGTAGAGTTCGCGCTGGTAGTACGTGGTGAACGATTCGGGCGCGAAGTCGGGCAGATCGTCGCGGCTGGCCAGCGCGATGTGCAGCTCCGCCGTGCGGCGGCCCAGCAGGCGGGCCCGCTGCAGGTATTCGTGCAGCAGGGTATCGAGCGGCGGCGGCGGCGTGGAGGCCCGCAGGTCCAGCGGATGGACGTCGGTGGGCGCGGTGAGCGCGGGGCGTTCGGGGTGCGTCAGGACTTCCTCGAAGTACCGGCCGATCGCGTCGATGGTGTAGGTCCACGCATCTCCTTCGTTGGGCACGAGCTGCTGCAGGAAGCCGATCACGGCGGCGGCGCGTCCGTGGGCCTTGTACTCGAACACCGCTGCGACGTCGGGCGTGTGCGGGAACTTCGCCTGTTCGGTGAGGAAGCGCTCCACCTCGACGTCCGGGTTGGTGCCCTCCTCGACCTTCCGGAACAGCTTGCAGATGAGCCGGTTGCCGAACACCACCGACGTGTTGCTCTGCTCCGAGCGGATGGGTTGGGGCGACAGCGGCTCGTCCGAGGCCATGAGGGCGTTGAACTTCCGGGTGCGCGAGGCCGTGAGATTGCCGTGCTGGCCGCGGCAGCTGCGGCGGCTCGACGCGAATTCGAGCAGCGCCTCGGCGAACCGGTCGTCGGCCAGGGCGTCGAACAGGATGCCCTCCCCGGGCGCGTCGTCGGTCGTGGCGACGTACAGGTCGGCGATCACGGCGTGCGGTGCCGCGTCCGACACGGCGTGCCGCCGCGCGTCGGTGGCGAACGCGAGCGGCAGCAGGTAGCGCTCCGCCTCGCCCTCGGTGTACGTGCACTGGATGAAGGCGATCATCGCCGTCGTGTCGTCGTACGGGAACGGGATGTGCTCCACCACCTCGACCGTCTTGATCACCCGCGCCTTGCTCCCGAACCAGCGCCGTGCGACGAGGTAGTCCGGCAGGATCCGCTCCAGGGCGCGCACCGAATCCTCCTCGAACAACAGGCTCCAGTCACCCTCGACGTCGATCCGCGGGTGCGTGCGTTCGGGGGCGGCGACGCGCCGCGGCGTGAGCGAGAACCAGTAGAAGCCGTGTGGCCCGAGCGTGAGGAAATAGGGCAGCTCGCCGATCGGCGGAAACGCGGTGCGTCCGAACGCTTCCACCGGGACGAGCCCGTTGAACTCCGCCAGCTCGAGTTCCACGCACTGCACGTAGCGCGACAGGTTGGCCACGACCAGCACGATCTGCTCCTCGTACCGCCGGAGAAACACGAGCACGCGCCGGTTGTCGGGCTGCAGGAACTCGATGGTTCCCCGGCCGAACCCCTCGAGCTGCTTGCGGAGCGCGATCAGCCGCTTCATCCACCACAATTCCGAGTGCGGATTGGCCTGTTGGGCCTCCACGTTCCACGCCTCGAAGTGGTATTCGGGGTCGATCACCACCGGCGAATAAAGTTGCTGCGGGTTGGCACGCGAGAAGCCGGCGTTCCGGTCGGAACTCCACTGCATCGGCGTGCGCACGCCGTTGCGATCGCCGAGATAGATGTTGTCGCCCATCCCGATCTCGTCGCCGTAATAGATGATCGGCGTGCCGGGCAGGGAGAACAACAGCGCGTTCATGAGTTCGATGCGGCGGCGGTCGTGTCCCAGCAGCGGCGCCAGACGCCGCCGGATCCCGACGTTGACGCGCATGCGTGGGTCCTGCGCGTAGGCCCGGTACATGTAGTCGCGGTCCTCGTCGGTCACCATCTCGAGCGTGAGCTCGTCGTGGTTGCGCAGGAAGAGCGCCCACTGGCCGCCATCGGGAGGCTCCGGGGTCTGCTGCATGATGTCCACCACCGGAAACCGGTCTTCCATGTGCAGCGCCATGAACAGCCGCGGCATCACCGGAAAGTGGAACGCCATGTGGCACTCGTCGCCGTCTCCGAAGTACTCCACCGCATCCTCGGGCCACTGGTTGGCCTCGGCCAGCAGCATCCGGTCGTGGAAGTTGGCGTCCACGTGCCGCCGCAGGTCGCGCAGGAAGGCGTGCGTCTCGGGCAGATTCTCGCACGTCGTGCCCTCTTCCTCGTACAGGTAGGGCACGGCGTCCAGCCGGAGCCCATCCACGCCCATGCCGAGCCAGAAGTCGAGTACTTCGAACATCGCGCGGCGCACCGCGGGGTTGCGGAAGTTGAGGTCGGGCTGGTGGGCGTAGAACCGGTGCCAGTAGTACGCCCCCGCCACCGGATCCCAGGTCCAGTTGGACGGCTCGAAGTCCTTGAAGATCACCCGCGCTTCGGAGAATTCCTCGGCCGTGTCGCTCCACACGTAGAAGTCGCGCTCGCGGCTACCCGGCTTGGCATGGCGGGCGCGCTGGAACCAGGCATGGGCGTCGGAGGTGTGATTCAGCACCAACTCCGTGATCACCCGGATGTCGCGGCGGTGTGCTTCGCGCAGAAAGAGCTTGAAGTCGCCGAGCGTGCCATAGATCGAGTTGACATCGGTGTAGTCGGCGATGTCGTACCCGTCGTCCCGGAGGGGCGATGGATAGAACGGCTGCAGCCAGATGGCCGTGACGCCCAGATCGCGGACGTAGTCGAGCTGCTGGGTGAGTCCGCGAAAGTCGCCCACGCCGTTCCCGTCGCTGTCCTTGAACGCGCGCACGTGCACCTGATAGATGATCGCGTCGCGGTACCACAGGGGATCGCGCTTCATCACGCCGCCTCCGGGTTGTGAATCACGCGCATCACGTGCCCCGGGCGCTCCGCCGGATCGAGGCGCACATAGTTCCGCGAACCCTGCCATGTGTACCGCGTCCCGGTGAGCAGGTCCTCCACCTCGAACGGCTGGTCGCCCCGCAGACCGAGGTCGCCCAATGGCACGTGCACCATGGTCTCCCGCACGTGATGCGGGTCGAGGTTCACCACCACGAGCAGGTCGTTGCCCGCCGCCGCCTTGTGGTAGAAGAGCACCGCGTCGTCCTCACTGTCGTGGAACCGCACGTTGCGGAGCCGGCGGAGTGCCGGATTCTCGCGCCGGATCCGGTTGATCGCGCGAAGATCGGCATCGAGGTTGCCGGGCGCGTCCCACTGCCGATGGCGGAGTTCGTACTTCTCCGAGTGCTGGTATTCCTCGCTGCCCTCCTCGCGCGGCACGTTCTCGCACAACTCGAAACCGGAATAGATGCCATACGTCGGGGAGAGCGTCGCCGCCAGCAGCAGTCGCACGCGGAACGCCGGCGGCCCCCCCGCCTGGAGGTACTCGTGCAGGATGTCGGGCGTGTTGGCGAAGAAGTTCGGGCGGAAGTACTCGGCCATCTCGGTGTGCGCCAGTTCGTTCAGATACTCGCGCAATTCCCATGCGGTGTTGCGCCACGTGAAGTACGTGTACGACTGCGAGAATCCGAGCTTGGCCAGTCCCTTCATGCGCGCCGGCCGTGTGAACGCTTCGGCCAGGAAGATCACGTCGGGATGATCGCGACGGATCTCGGCGAGCACCCAGGCCCAGAACGCATAGGGCTTCGTGTGCGGGTTGTCGACGCGGAACACGCGCACGCCGCGCTCGATCCAGAACCGGAAGATGTCGCGGCACGCGTCCCAGAGCCCCTGGCGGTCCTCGCACCAGAAGTTGGGCGGATAGATGTCTTCGTACGTCTTGGGCGGATTCTCGGCGTGTTTGATCGAGCCGTCGGGCTGGATGAAGAACCAGTCCGGATGATCGCGGAGCCAGGGATGGTCGGGCGAGCACTGCAGCGCGTAGTCGAGCGCGATCTCGAGACCCAGCGACCGGGCCGAGCGCACCAGATGCTCGAAATCCGCCAGCGTGCCGAGTCGGGGATCGACCGCGGTATGGCCGCCGGCTTCGCCGCCGATCGCCCACGGACTGCCGACGTCGTCGGGACCGGCCACGAGGGCGTTGTTGCGTCCCTTGCGGTTGGTGGTGCCGATGGGGTGGATGGGGGGCAGGTACACGACGTCGAAGCCGAGGTCGGCCAGACGTGGGAGCTGCCGTTCGGTGTCGGCAAAGGTGCCGTACGTGTGCGGCCTGGGACTCTGCGATCGCGGGAACAGCTCATACCACGCCGCGAACGCCGCACGCTCCCGGTCCACGTCCACCGGGTACTCGGCGAGCGCGCTGGCCAGATCGGCCGGCGGCAGGTGGCGGCGTACGAGGGCGTCCAGTTCTGCGCTCAGGGCCGCGCCGATCCGGTCGGCGATGGCGACCGCGGGATCGCGGAGCGTCTGCGCGCGGTGCTGCAGCTTGGCCGCGTCCCGCCCGCGTGCTGCGGCGGCCGCCTCGTCCACGAGCTGGGCCCCCGTGAGCAGGTCGAGCGCCACATCCACCTTCGCATCGGCCTTCTTGCGGAGGTCCACGCGCCACGTCTCGAAGCGATCGGTCCAGGCGTCGACCGTGAACGTCCATCGGCCCAGTCGATCCACCACGAACGATCCCCGGCATCGGTCGAAGTCCCGCTCGTACGTCATGGGCGACGTCTGCCAGCGGCGCTCCCCCGGGGCTCGGTATCGGATGCGGGCCGCGACGAGGTCGTGGCCGTCCTTGTAGACGGTCGCGTCGACGGTCAGCGAATCGCCAACGATGCGCTTCACCGCGTACCGGCCGCCATCGACGGCGGGCCGGACCTCCTCGATCACCAATCTGGGGATCTTCGCCGGGGGGACGCGCCCCCGTCGTCTTGCCGGGTTCGCCTTATCCATGCTTCAATCGTTAACCCATTCGGCGGACGAACGCCAGAATTGCGCACTTGAACGCGCACGTTCGTTACCCTTTATGTTGTGGTGAACACATCGCGCCCGTCGACGGTACGTGAACCCCATCGAACACGCATGAACCCACCTGGCATTCCGCTTCCCGCGCTTCCCGACCGCATCGGCCGTCTGTCCGAGATCGCCACGAACCTTTCCTGGAGTTGGAGCCGCGACGCACGCGTGCTCTTCCGGGCCATCGACCCCGTCCTCTGGCATCAGACCCGTCACAACCCGATTGCGGTGCTGCAGCAGGCGCCGCCCGCACGGCTCGAGGAATGCGCGGCCGATCCCGCCTTCCTCCGCCTGTACGACGCCGTGCGCGAGAAGGCGCGCCACGACGCGGAAGCCACCGACACCTGGTTCGCGCGTGTCGCGGGCGAACGCGCCGGGTCGACGATCGCGTATTTCTGCGCCGAGTTCGGCCTCCATGCATCGGTGCCGATCTACGCCGGCGGGCTCGGCGTCCTGGCCGGCGATCACTGCAAGGCGGCCTCGGATCTCGGCGTGCCGCTGGTGGGCGTGGGGCTCCTGTACACCAAAGGGTACTTCGACCAGATGGTCGGAGTCGACGGGTGGCAGCAGGATACCACCGAGCCGTTCGATCCCGCGGTCACGCCGCTGGAACGCGTGCTCAACGCCCAAGGCGGGCGCACGCTCACGACCATCCAGATGTCCGGTCGCACGGTGAACGTTGGGGCCTGGCGGATGCAGGTGGGGCGCGTGCCGCTGTTCCTGCTCGACACCGACCTCGACGGCAACGAACCCGACGATCGCGAACTGTCGCACGCGCTGTATGCCGGCGGTCGCGTGCACCGGCTGCGCCAGGAGTGGCTGCTCGGCGTGGGCGGAGTGCGGGTCCTGCGGGCGGTCGGCATATCCCCCGATGCATGGCACGCCAATGAGGGCCATGCCGCGTTCATGATGGTCGAGCGGCTTCGGGAGTTGTGCCACGACGGCGTGCCGGTGGACGACGCCGTGACGCGCGTACGCAACGCCACGGTGTTCACCACGCACACGCCGGTGCCGGCGGGTCACGACGTATTCACGGAGGCGGAGGTGAGCGCGTGTGCCGGCGCGCTCTGCGCCGACATGGGGGTGGACCCGCAACGCCTGCTCTCCCTGGGACATCATCCGTCGGGCAACGCCGGTGAGTTCCACATGACGGTGGCTGCCATCCGCCTGGCGCGGCGGGTCAACGGCGTCTCGCGGGTGCACGGCGTCGTGACGCGCGAGATGTGGCACGAACTCTGGCCCGGGCGCGGCATCGAGGAGGTGCCGATCGGACACGTCACCAACGGCGTGCATCTGCCCAGCTGGATGGCCAATCACATGGTGGACCGTTTCGAGTCGCAGTTCGGGCCGCAATGGGACGACCACCTCGACGACCCGGCGTTCCACGAGCAGGTGCTGGCGATGGACGACGGCGCGCTCTGGCGCACACACAACCGCCTCAAGGTGTATCTGCTGGAATTCATCCGTGAGGAGGCCCGACGCCAGTGGCGCGAGAAGCGACCCGCGGCGGCGCACCTGGTGGGCGCCGGCACGCTGCTCAGCGACAACGCGCTGACGATCGGCTTCGCGCGACGGTTCGCCACCTACAAGCGCGCGGCGCTGCTGCTCAGTGACACCGACCGCCTGCAGCGCCTGCTCTCCGACCCCCGCCGCCCCGTGCAGTTGATCTTCTCCGGGAAGGCGCATCCGGCCGATCAGCACGGCAAGCAGGTGCTGCAGCAGGTATACGCCGCCACACGCGACTCGCGCTTCGAGGGACGCATCGCGTTTCTCGAGGACTACGAACTGCATGTGGCGCACCGGCTCGTGCACGGAGTGGACCTGTGGCTCAACCTGCCGCGCGTGCCGCTCGAAGCGTGCGGGACCAGCGGCATGAAGGCTGCGCTCAACGGCGTGCCGCAGCTCGGGACCGAGGACGGATGGTGGGCCGAGGGCTACACCGGGCTCAATGGATGGTGCATTCCGGCGGCCGCACCGGACAATGGGGACCCCGACGCCGCCGACGCCGAGCAGTTGTTCCGGTTGCTCGAGGAACAGGTCGTGCCGCTCTACTTCACCCGCGACGCCCATGGCATCCCGGTGGAGTGGGTGCGGAGGATGAAGCACGCCATCCGCACCAGCGGCGAGCGATTCACGGCGCGGCGCATGCTGCAGGAATACGTCCGCGACTACTACCTGCCGAGCATCATCGCCGATCCGGCGGGCGACGATCCGCCCCTGATGCCCTGAGCGCCGCGCCGGCGGCGCCTACTGCGACGGCCCGTCCTTCTGCAGGGTCGCCTTGCGCAGCGAATTGGCGGCGATCAGAAACACCGCGCAGATCGCCGTCACCGTCATCAACTCGAACGGCCACAGATGGTGCGTGGCCGGATCGACGACGCCGGAGTAGTACGAGAACAACAGGTCGCCTCCAATCGCCACCAGCGGGAGGACGGCCGCCGTTCTCCAGCCGCCTGTCCACCGGATTGCCGCCCGCAGGGCGGCGATGGCGACCCCGAACGGGAACGCCATGAGGATGACCAGACCGATGGTGTTCTCCATGCCTACGGCAGCTCCCGGATGCGCATGTGGCGCAACGACAGGGTGCCGGGGTGGTCCCCCTGAATGCCGATGTAGCCGATCGGTGCCTTCCCGTAGTCGGGCCACGCCGAGAACTTGCTCTTCTGCACACGGTCGGTCCAATCGGAGCTGCCCAGATCGTACGCCACCATCTCGTGCCCGTTCAACCAGTGCTCCACGTGGTTGCCGTTCACCACAATGCGGGCCGTGTTCCACTCGTCGGCGGGCTTCACGAAGCCGGCCGGCGCCGGATAGAGCGCGTAGTCGGATCCGGCCGCGGTCAGGCGGTTCTTCCCGTCGGGCGCGTTGGCGTCGTCGAGCAGCTGGAACTCCGGCCCGCTCCAGTACACGTGGTCGTACTCCTCCGTGGCGCGGTAGAACACGCCGGAGTTGCCGCCCTTGCTGATCTTCCAGTCGAACTCGAGTTCGAAGTTGCGGTACGGCGTCCGCGTGATGATGTCGCTTGCCGGACCGGCTTTGGTGAGGACGCCGTCGGCCACGTGCCACGCGGTGTCCACTTCGTCGCGGTAGCCGCGCCACTGGTCCATTGACGTGGCGCCCAGCAGGTCGTGCCACGCCGACGCGGGCGCGGCGGCCGGCGCGATGCCGCCCCCCGCCTGCTGCATTCCGGGTGCACAGGCCGCGGCGGCCCACGTCAGTGCCACGGCGGCCGCCGCCGCGCGAATCGATCGCTGCATCTGCCCCTCGAGAGAGTGGTGAATCAAATGGCCCATCCGGGCCGGAAGTCGCGCTTCAGATACCGGTTCAGCTCCGGCATGTTGGTCACCTGCATGTTCTCCGCGTCGTAGTAGATCTTCTTGCCCTGGCCGGCGCGCACGGCGACCACGCCCAACAGCATCGTCTCGGTGAGCTGCGAGGCGTACGAGATCGGCGAGCTCTCCTTCGCCAGTCCCTTGGCGGCCAGCGCCCAGTTGCGTTCGTGGCTCACCGTGATGCGCGGGATCGTTTGCGGCACGGCCTGCGCCACGTCCATGAGCGATTCGGGGTAGCAGCGCGGATTCTCGCCGTAGGTGTCGTAGTGCAGGATGCCCTTGTCGCCGATGATCAGCCCGCCGCCGTCGCTCTTCAACGCCACTTCGTCGGGGAGCACGTCGGGGCGCGGCGGGAAGAGTCCCCCATCATACCAGAAGAGCTTGATCGGGCCGCGGTCGCCCACGGCCGGAAAGTGATAGTGCACCGTCTTCGCCACCGGATACGTGACCGGCACGCGGTGCGACCGGATCGGCTTCCCGTCCGGTCCCGTTTCGCCGGGCGCCGCCGGTACCACGCTGGTTCCCCAGGGGGTCGACGTGGCTTCGATGCTGGTCGGCTGCGTGAGGCCCAGCGCCCAGTACGGGTGATCGATGAGGTGCGCCCCCATGTCGCCCAGGGCGCCGACCCCGAAATCGGTCCAGCCGCGCCAGTTGAACGGGTGGTAGATCGGATGGTAGGCGATGTCCTCGGCCACCGGGCCCAGGTACATGGGCCAGTTGAGGCCATCGGGCATCGGATAGGGGCCGGCGATCTCGTTGGCGAGCATCGCGTCCAGCGTGCCCTGATTCCAACTCTTGCCGAAGCGCGCCGCCTGCTCGGGCGTCGCCTTCGCCGGCCGGGAGATCCCCTGCGGCCAGTAGCCCCAGGGACGGTTGGTCCAGACGTGCGCCTCACGCACCGTCCCGATCACGCCGGCCTGCACCCACTCGTTGATGAGCCGCGCTCCGTCGCCCGAATGCCCCTGGTTGCCCATCTGCGTCTTGACGCCGGTCTTGGCTGCAGTGGCCCGCAACACGCGCGATTCGTACACCGAGTACGTCAGGGGCTTCTGCACGTACACGTGCTTGCCGGCCAGCATCGCCGCGTTGGCCACCACCGCGTGGTTGTGATCCGGCGTCGCCACGACCACGCCTTCGATGTCGTGCTGCTTGTCGAGCATCTCACGCCAATCGGTGTACTTGGCGGCCGCGTCGAACTGCGCCTTGAGCTTCTGCCCGTCCGGGCGATCCGCACCGTCACGCGTCTTCAGCTTCGACGCCACGTTGCGTGCCGAGAAGGCGAGATCCACGTCGCAGACGGCGACGATGTGTTCGGTCTTCGACAGCTCGAGTGCGTTTACCGACCCCATTCCGCCGAATCCGACGATGGCGACCTGGAGTTGGTCGCTGGGCGCGATGTACCCGGGACCGCCCAACACGTGCCGCGGCACGATGGTGGGAAACCCCTTCGGAATAACCATGGCGCCGAGCGCCAACTTCCCGGCATCGGACACGAATTCGCGGCGGGTAACCTTCTTGCGGGACATGACGACGGGCCTCCGGTTCGATTTGACCGACACTAGAGTGCACCCGGCGGACCGGTGAGGTCAATCGCGCGGCCGGGATGCCGGGGACGGTGGCGGAGGGGGCGCCCCCCGATCGAGCCGCCGGAGCGCGTCATCGCCGGTCCGCAAGCACCGGTGTCCATAAGCCGATACAGGGCAGGGTGTTTCAGAACTTTCGGATGGCCGGGGCGGGCGGCGGAGGGCGAAATCGAGTACATTTAGTGGCATTCAACAAGGACCGGGTGTGCTAGAAGGATTCGAATTCGTCGACAACGACCGCACCTTCACCTGCTCGGTGGAGAAGGCCCATGCCCTGGGCAATGAACCCTGGTGGTGGTTCAGCGTTTCGACCGACGACCGTCAGCGGTATGCGCCCTTCCGCGCCATGTCCGGCGACACGCAGAAATCGGTCCGGACACGCATCGTCGCCTACTACGATGACCTCCTCGCGCGCCGTGCCGCGCCGGCGACGCCGTACTGGCGCCGCGGTCCGCAGCAGAACGGCGGCAACCAGGCGGCCGCTCCGGCCGCGGCCCCGGAAGCGCCGGCTGAAGCACCGACCGCCAAGGCGTCCGCCAAGAAGAAGGCGGCCAAGCCGGCCGCCAAGTCATCGGGCAAGTCGAGCAGCAAGTCCGCGAGGGCTCGCAGCAAGTAGTCCTCGGGCGACCCACGGCGGGGGCGCGCGGCCAAAGCGCGCCCCTACGCCGGGCCGAAGAGCTTCACCGCCACCGGCGCCGGCTCATCCACGGCATCCTCGATCACCAGTCGCACCCGGCGCACCCGCACCGGGTCGAACCGGTCGAGCTTGGCGTAGCCGATGGTCGTGCCGCGCGCGAGCGGCTGCCACGCTCCCCTCCTCGCGGCTGACCCGTACAACGTGTAACGCGCCACCGCCTGACCACGGGCGATCGACTCCTCCAGACGGGCCAGGGCAACCGTGGCGGGGGCGTCGAGCGTGATGTCCACGGTCCCACTCCGCGAGCCCGTGCTCTGCCACGCCGGACGGGAGCCGGCGGCGAGGTCCGCGGCGAACATCGCCTCACGCTGCGCGCGGAACGCCGCCAGGCGCTCCACGTCCACATGGTACAGCAATCCCTCGCGCGTGGGCGGCACGTTGAGCAGCAGCTTGGAATTCCGTCCGACCGACGAGAAGTACAGGTCGACGAGCGATTCCACCGTTCGCACGTGCTCGTCCTCGGCCGCGTGGTAGAACCAGCCGGGTCGGATCGACACGTCCGCTTCCGCCGGGCGCCACACCGTGCCCGCGGGATCGCCGTGCTGCAACTCGGGTGTGACGCGCGGCCCGCTCTCACCGGGATACGAGACCACGGACGGATCGACGGTGGACCAGTTCGGATCACCCGCTACGCCGCGCTCGTTGCCGCACCAGCGCACGTCCGGGCCCGCATCGGAGAACATCACCGCGTCCGGCTGCAGGCGCCGGACCAGCCCCCAGAACCGCGGCCAGTCGTACACCTGCTTCTTGCCGTTGGGCCCCTCGCCGTTGGCGCCGTCGAACCAGACCTCCGCAATCCTCCCGTAGTGCGTCAGCAGTTCGGAGAGTTGATCGCAGTAGAGATCGTTGTACCGTGGGGAGTCGCCATACGCGGGGTTGTTGCGATCCCATGGCGACAGGTAGAGTCCCGGACGCAAGCCTTCGGCCCGGCAGGCGTCCACGAACTCGCGCACCACGTCGCCCCGTCCATCGCGCCACGGACTCGACGCGACGGAATGCTTCGTGGTCGCCGTGGGCCAGAGGCAGAAGCCGTCGTGATGTTTGGCCGTAAGGATCATGGCCCGGAAGCCGGCGGCGCGCGCCGCGCGCGCCCACTGTCCCGCGTCGAACCGCGTCGGGTTGAAGATCGCCGGATCTTCGGTGCCGTCGCCCCATTCCCGGTCGGTGAACGTGTTGACCCCGAAGTGGCAGAACATCGCCAGCTCGTCGCGCTGCCACGCGAGCTGCGCCGGCGAGGGTCGGGGCCGCGGCGCGATGGGGACCGTACTCCAGAAACGGGACCGGGGCATCGCGGCGGCGGCCACCGACGCCGCGCCGCTCAACAGGAAGCCGCGGCGGTCCACCCTACCCGCGGGTGGCGAGCTGTGCCGCCACGTCCCCCTCGAGGCTGGCCGGCGAGTCGGCAGGCGCGTACCGCTTCACGACCCGCCCGCTCCGTGCGACGAGGAACTTGGTGAAGTTCCACTTGATGGCTTCGGTGCCCAACACCCCCGCCTGTTCGGACTTGAGCAGTTGGTAGAGCGGGTGGGCGTCGGGACCGTTCACGTCGATCTTGGAAAACAGCGGGAAGGTGACGTCATAGGTGGTGGAGCAGAACGTCGCGATCTCCTCGTCGCTCCCCGGCTCCTGGTGCCCGAACTGATCGCAGGGAAACCCGAGCACGGAAAGGCCGCGATCGCGGTGCTTCCGATACAGCGCCTCGAGGCCCTCGTACTGCGGCGTGAAGCCGCACTCGCTGGCGACGTTCACGATGAGCAGCACCTGGCCGCGGTAGGCGGCCAACGTCTGCTTCGTGCCGTCGATGCGTGTCACGTCGATCTCGTAGATGCTCGGCATGCGGGGCGGCATCAGGCGGCGGGCCTGCGGGCCAGGACCTGCACCACAGCGGCCATCCCGCGATGGTACTTGCCCTCGACGACCTCGCGCTCGGCTTCCTGCGCGAGAATGAATTCGAGCCCCGACAACTCCTCTTCGAGCGCCGCGCGCGGTACGAGCAGCTCGGCCGCGCGCGGACCGCCGGTCCCGAACTCGAGTTGACGGGGCGAGTACGCCTCGACCACCATCACGCCACCCGGGCGCAGCCCCGCCACCGCCTTGCGGTTCACCGCTCCGCGCAGCGCCGGCGGCAGGTGGGCCCAGATCGACACGATGCCGGCCCAGGCACCGGGCTCGATCTCGAAGTCGGCGAGATCGGCGGCCACACACTCGATTGCGACGCCATTCTCGGTGGCGAGATCACGGGCCCGGTCCAGTCCCACCGTCGACTGGTCGACGGCGGTGACCGCATGGCCGATCCGCGACAGGAAGACGGCATTGCGCCCCTGACCCTCGGCCAGGCAGAGCACCGGCCCGTCGGGAATCCGGCAGGCGACGGCGGCGAGAAAGGCGCTCGGCTCGGTGCCGTACGCGAATTCGGCCTCGGCGTAGCGTTCGTCCCAATGGGTCATGTCACGATCGGGTTCGGTGGCTGGCGGTGGATGCGGCGGTCACGGCGCCGACCGTTCTTCCAGGCGTGCCACGAGGACGTAGCGCGCCCGGCCGCAGGTGGAACCACCGTCGGCGAAGTCCGGCTCCCGCGCCACGTCGTCGGGCAGACGATGGATGGCAATGAACTGCGTCGGCACCTCGCGGTCGTGCTCGTCCCGCAGATGAAGGGCGAAGGCGTCCACGGCGCGTTGGGACTCGACCACCCGCCGCACCACCGAGTCGCCGCCGAGCGCCGAGCGAATCATGCGAATCTGCTCCTCGCGCGTCAGCACCGCGAGCTCGTCGGGCGAGGGGAGTGGCGCGTCGGCCTCGAACTCGCGCATCGCGCGTTCGAGCGCGCCGAGAATCGGCTCGATGCGCTCGAATGGCGGCTCGGGCTCGAACACGCCGCTCTGCTGTTCGGGATCGTCGCTCGGCGTGCCAAGGTTCGTATAGCCGAGCAATTCGTCGTGACTCCAGAGAGTGTATTGCAGTGTAGGTCCGCGCGCGGGTAGATGAGTGGGGGCGCTCCTCGATGCGAAATGATGGAGACGAGAGCGCGCGCCCGCTAGGGATGGGTGATTCCCCGCCATCGTGGAGTACCGCCGCCCGCCCGATCTCAATCGCGGTACGGGTAGTCCGGATCGGCCAGCCGCTCCGCGCGCGCGGTGGCTTCGGGTCCCGCGATCTCCTTTGCCATATGCAGCAGCATCGGACTCAGGTGCTGGCCGTAGCGCACGACGCTCGCCGCGCTCTTGCGATGCCCGAGCAGGAACGCGAGAAACGACTGGTCCTTCTTGCGGGCGTTGCACTCGGTACACGAGAGGAGCAGATTGTCGCGCCGATCGTATGCCGTCTTGCCCCGTCGGGGGGTGGCATGGTCGAGGGTGATCGAATCGGCGTCCACCCGACGCTCACAGTAGGCGCACACCGGACCGTGCTGCGCGAGGAGCCACCGTCGCGTTTCCATGTAGGCGTTGCGCGACGTGGGGAGCGACGTCTCCTGGGGCTGCGTGCTGCGGCCGCGTCCACCGCGGCGCCGGCGCGAGCCGCCGCCCCGCGACCGGCCGGACTTGGCCGAGGGACCGGATTTCGCGGAGGCGTGCCCGTGCGCCGATCCTCGGGTGGAGGCGCCGGATTTCGATCGCGGGCGGCGGCCGGCCGGCTTCTGCTTGTCGGTCACCGGCGGTCGGCGGGAAGGGAGAGGGTGGTCATCACGTCGTTGGGTAAGATAGCATATCCCCCAAGACGCGCAGGCCCGCCGGTTCGCGCCGGCCCCGGTGTTGATCCGGGGCCGGCGAGAGGCGCTTCCCCCTGCCTACCGGCCGGGCGACGGCATGTGGAGGACGATGCCCTCGGGCGGTTCGACGCCCAGCAGGTTCCGGACGAAGTAGTCCCAGGTTCGCCGCACGACGTAGGGTTCGTTGCCGAAGCCGTGGTTCCGGTTCGGGAGCACGAGCGTGTCGAAGTTCTTGTTCGCCTTGATCAATGCGTCGATCAGCAGCAGCGAGTTCACGGGACTCACGTTGTCGTCCATCGTGCCGTACATGATCAGCAGCTTGCCCTTGAGGTTCGCGGCCAGCCGCTGGTTGGCCTGGCTGTCGTAGTTGTCCGTGCTGTCGCTGGTCTTCACCAGCAGTCCCTGGTACTTCTCGCCCCACGTATAGTCATAGCTGCGATTGTCGTGATTGCCGGCCCGCGATACCGCCACCTTGAAGAAATCCGGATAGCGGAGCATGGCGTCGGTCGACGAGAATCCGCCCCCCGAGTGGCCGTAGATGCCCACGCGATTCAGGTCGATCTGCGGATATCGGACCGCCAGTTGCTTGATGCCGGTGACGAGGTCGGGGATCCCGTTGTCGCCCATGTGGCCGTAGTACGTGTCGTGAAACGCCTTGGACCGGAAGGGTGTGCCCATGGCGTCGATCTCGACGACGAAAAATCCGAGCTGCGCCATGGCGGCGTTGCTGCTCCGCAGGGCGGACGCGAAGGTGCGATCGCCAATCGGGCCGGTCTGTGGGCCAGGGTAGATGTAGTCGATGATCGGATACCGCTTCGTGGAATCGAAGTCGGACGGGCGGTAGAGCACGCCGTAGAGATCGGTGATGCCGTCGCGCGCCTTGACGGTGATCGGGGTCGGATACTTCCATCCGATGGCGAACAGGCGGCTCGCGTCGGCCTTCTGCACTTCGTGGACGAGCGCGCCGTCGGCGCGGCGTACCACGGTCACGGGCGTCGCGTCGAGTCGCGAATAGTTGTCGAGAAACTCGGTGCCCGACGGCGCGAACGACACGTCGTGATCGGCGTCTTCCGGCGTCAGTAACTGCATGCCGCTGCCGTCGAGTTTGACGCGGTACAGGAAACGGAAGTAGGGATCGCGTCCCGGCTCCCGCCCGCGAGCCGTGAAATAGACCCAGCCTCCGGTCTCGTCCACGCGGAGCACGTCGCCCACCGTCCACGCCCCGCCGGTGATCCGGTGCTCCATCGCGCCGGTGCGCGCGTCGTACAGGTAGAGGTGCGCCCAACCGTCGCGCTCCGAGAACCAGATCACTTCACGTCCGTGGCGCAGCGGGCGCCAGTCGGGCACGCCACCCGATGCCAGGTTGGTCTCGACGAACGTCTTGCTCTTCTCGGTGAGCACGGTGCGGGCGTGACCCGCGGCGGGGTCCACGTCCAGCAGATCGAGCTGGTGGTAGCCCCGGTGCCCGTACGTCATGAACAGATGCTCGCCCGTGGGATCCCACTTCACGTCCTTCACCACGCTGTCCTGGGTGGTGAGCCAACAGCAGGTCGTGTTCACCGCCTGCTGGGGCGGGCGATCGACCTTCACGCCGTGTCGCCCCGCCACATCGAACACGTACGTGTCGTAGGTCGGGATCACCGAGTCACCGGGAAGCGCGTAGGGATAGCTGTGCAGGACGAAGGCCGGACTCTTGGTCTCCAGCAGATACATGCGGCGCACGTGGCGCTCGTCCATCTTGTACGTCGCGATGTACCTGGAGTTGGGCGACCACACGAGCACCGGTCGTTGCGGCAGGTGGCGCACCACGCTGGTGACCTGGGCGCAGCACCCCGTGGGCTTGGCGTATCCGTAATCGGGCTCCGCGTCGTTGGTGAGCTGCACTTCGTGACCGGTGGCCGTTTCACGCACCCACAGGTTGTCGTCCCGCGTGAAGGCCATCCATTTCCCGTCGGGTGAGGCGACCTCGGTCACCGTATCGAGTGGGATCGAATCCGGGCCCGCACAGGCGTAGGTCACGATGCTGCACGTCCACTGGCGGTTCTTGCCCACGGAGAACCGCACGCTGCGGTCGCCGTCGACGAACTTGATCTCGCGGAACGGGAGGGCGTGCGGGTCGTACGCGGTGTCGGCAGCCGTCGAGAGCGCCGCGGCCAGCCGCGCCTGGTCGAAGGCGGGCTGTCGGAGGCCGGTGGTGGCATCGACGGTCATGAAGACGTAGCCCTGGGCGGAGCGGTTGCGGTACCAGAAGCGATCGGGACCGAACCAGCGGGGCTGTACGGCGTCGTCGATCACCAGTTCCTGCGCATTCGGACCGAGAAACCGCTCGGCGCGCGCATAGTCGTCGCGAGTACCCTGGGCTCCGGCGGTGCAGGGCCAGGCGCCCGCGACGAGCCCTGCGATCGCCGCGGTGAGCGCGAGCCGGTGGGCGGCGGAAGCGACCGTGCGTCTCGGCAACGGCATGTGGGGGCGTCTCCGGTAGGCGTTAGTGGATGGTGGGAGCGGGCGCCGTGGGCGTGCCGCCCGCCTGCATGCCGGCCACGCGGTTGCCGTCCCGCCAGCGCGCGGTCCAGGCCGAGGGCTCCCGGCGCAGGAACCGATCGTACCAGTCGAGCATCACGCCGTACAGGTGGCGCGTGATCGACGGCTTGGAATTGATCCCATGGTTCTCGCCGTACACCCGCACGAACTCGGCTTCACGGCCGAGCATACGAAGCGCCGTGAACATCTGCTCGCTCTCGTTCTCCGGCACGTTGGTATCCGATGTGCCGTGGATCAGCAGCATCGGCGTGTGGATCTTGTCGGCGTTGAACAACGGCGACCGATTCACGTAGACGTCCCGCCGGTTCCAGGGGTAGCACGAGGGGCAGGTGCCCTCCGTATAGCTGTACCCCGTCCAGCCCACCCCCCAGTAGTCGGCGATGTTGCTGATGCCCGAGATCTCGATGGACGTGGCGAACAGCGACGTGCGGGTGGCCATGTGCATGGTCATGAACCCGCCGTAGGAATGGCCGAAGTTGCCCACATGGGCGGCGTCCACGAACGGGTGGGTCTTCTCGAACTGTTGCACGCCCTCGATGATGTCGGTGCCGGCCGGGTAGCCCCAGTCGTTGATATGCAGGTCGGCGAAGGCCTGCCCGTAGCCCGGCGCGCCGGCCGGATTGCACATCCAGATGACGTAGCCGTTGTTCGCGAACCACACCAGGCGTTCGTCGAACGTCTCCTTCATCGGCAGGGTGCCGCCGTAGTAGTGCACGATCATCGGGTACGTCTTCGTGGAGTCGAAGCCGGGAGGGAGCCAGTACCACGACTCGATCTTCGTGCCGTGGCTGTCGGTGAAGCTCCAGGGGCGCCAGGTCGGAAGTTCGATGGATGATGTGAGCACGTCGCTCGACGGATTGGCGATGGCCACGGCTGCGCCGCCGGCGAGCGGAATGCGATACACGACCGACGGTGACACGGGCGTCTGGATGGCGGCCACCAGGTTGTTCCCGGCGAAGTCGTAGGAGACGATGTTGTTGCCCGGCATCGCCACGGCCTCGAGCGGCGGCTGCTGATCGAGCGTGCTCGGCACCGGGGCCGACGTGCGCGCCGGAATGGTCTTCGCCCCGTCGTCGGCCGTAACGTAGATCCGCCCGTCCGCCGCGCTCCAGTACAGCGGACGGCTACAGACCACGGCGGGCACGAACCCCGCGCTCAGGTGCACGAGCGACGGATGCGCCACGGTCGTGGCGTACAACTCCGACTCGTATACGCTGAACGTCTTGGCGGGGTGCGCCTGCAATTCCTCGGCGCTGGCACAGAAGGCCACTGCCTTGCTATCGGGCGACCAGGCGAACGCGGTGGGCGCGCCGAATGCTTCGTGCGGCAGGTCGAGCAGCTTGTGTACGCTCCGGTCACGCAGGTTCAGGACCCACAGTTGGGCGCGCAACCAGGGCGGCGCGGAGTCGGTGCGCACGCTCCGGGCGAACACGATGGCGTTTCCGTCGGGAGACACGGTGGGCGCCTCGGCGGAGGTGAGCGTGTCGCCAAGCAACTGCACGATCGTTCCCACCTGCGTGTCGAGTGCGAACAACTGATCCTTCTCCGGATAGAACGACCACCGGTCCCAGACCTGGGTGAGGCGCTGGAGGTCGCCCGGCTTGTACTGCTCGGCCTCGCCGATATGTCGGGCGGCCGAGAAGTAGATCCAGCGGCCGTCGGGCGACCAGTCCACGGCGCCGAGGCCGTGTTCGTCCCGGAGCACGCGCCGGCGCTGGTTGGTGGCCGGATCGTAGACCCAGAGGTCGCGGCCCGAGCCACCCTTCTCGTCGGTCGCCGATTCGTATGCCAGCGCGCTCCCGTCGCGAGACCATCGCGCGGCTCCGAGCCCGCGTCCGTGCACCTCGCCCAGCAGCCGTCCCGAAATGAGGTCGTGGATTTCGAGCACGGTCGCCGCGTCGTCGTTGGCCTCGTCCACGCGGCGGGCGACCCAGGCCACGCGGTTGCCGGCGGAGGAGACGGCGATGCCGGTGACGTCGGTGGTGGACATCAACTCGCGCAGCGAGGCGGGGTGTCGCGGATCGACGCCCGTGGTGATGCGCGCCCCGGGAGTGGTCGGTTCCACGCTGGCCGTGAGTCCCGACTCCGTGCCGGGCCGCAGCACCGCCTCCACGAACAGCACGTGCTTGCCGCGTTCCAGGGCTACGGTGCCAGCCGCCACCGGGCGGCCGTCCACCATGACCTGCCGTGCGGCGCCGCCCGTCACGGTGAGCTTCGCTTCCGTCCATCGATCGGCGTCGAGATAGGTCACGGCGAACGCCAACGACGGCGCGGTGACATCGAGGCGGAGCGTGCCCGCGGTGGCATCCTGCGCCTGCCAGCTTACGGTCGCGCCGTCGAGCCACTGTTCCGGGTCGCCGGCGGCGGGCCAGCCATGCGCCAGGGACACCCGCCCGGAGGCAAGCAACACCGAGTCGCTCGAGGCCCCGAACGCCGGCGCGACCGCCGGCACGGGACCCAGCACGAGCCACTCCGACACGCGGGTCGCGTGTCCTGCGGGCACGGCGGCGGCGAAGAGCGCACCGGCCCAGAGGCGAACGGTGGCAGAGATTCCGGGACCTGTCATGTTCACGCTCCTCCGAGCGGATGGAAGCATCATGCGGAACGACGCTGGGGTGCGGCCGTTCAGGCCGGCACGACCTGGAGCGTCGCCTGCATGTCGGGGCTGTGATAGGTGCAACGGTACGGGAAGGTGCCCACCTGATCGCTGGTCCACATGAAGTTGCCGAGTGGCGCGATGTCACCCGAGTCGCCCCAGGGACCGCCGGTGACGGTGTGCGTGTGTCGGCCCACGTTGTACCAACACACCCCCGTGCCGAGTGGCACCACGACGGTGGCATTGGGCAATCCGGTGGGCTGTTCCTGGTAGAAGAAGTCGCCGGCGTAGATCTCGCGGTCGCTGCCGCTGAGGCCGCCGAGTTGGATGTGGAAGTCGACGGTGACCGTCTGGTTGGCGGCGACCGTGATGCGGACGGGGTTGTCGAAGGTTTCCGGGACGTCGGCCTGGTTGCCGCCCCAGTAGCGGACCTGGTACGACCCGACGGCCACGGCACCGAGGTTGTAGTTGCCCGTGGCATCGACGTCCGAATACAGGCCGTTGTTCAGGCCGTTCTCGGAGAGCAGGTAGACCCGGCCGATGCTCTGCGGGTTGCCCTGCAGGTCGGCGACCCTGCCTGTGACCGAGCCCTTGGGCGTGTTGTCGGGCGGGTTGGTCAGGCCGCCGCTACAGTCGCCCAGAAGCGTGGTGGCTGTGAGGATGGCCGCCGTCGACCCGACTCTGTGAATGAATGCGCGGCGCGTGATGAGCGCCGGGACATGGGGGAGAATGATGGCGGGCGTTTCGGGTCGCGTCATGGGGACGGTGCGTTGCGGGGACGGCGTGGGGAAGGGAACAACCGGGATGGGCCGACGGCCCATCCCGGTTGCGCCCCACAATTCACTGCGCCTTCACGTGCGGGTCAGCTCACGCCCGGGCACTTGCCTCCGCCGGGTCCGATGGAGCGGTTGTTCTGTTCCTCGTTGTAGGACATCGGGAGCTTCAAGGGGCGTCCGGTGCCCACCCGCGACGCCATGAGGTTGAACCGATAGATGTCCTGGAGGCGGTCGCCCTGAGCGAACATCGTGGCGAACCGCTCCTGCAAGAGCATGTCGAACACGCCCTGCTGCTGATTGGTGCCCGGCACCACGAGCGCCGGGAGGCCAACCGCCGTGCGGTTGATGTTCATGTCGGTCACGGCCGTCGTGTAGTCGGCGTTGTGCCACGCCACTTCGGCCTGGATGAGGTTCATCTCGGCCTTGTTCGTGATCGGGATCGGCGAGTTGAGGTTGATGTACTTGGTCATGCTGTAGAACGGCGAGATGCCGTCGGCGCCGTACCACTTCGTGTTGGCATTGTTGTTGTCATGCCCGAGCGGGATGCGGGGATCGTCCTGGCCGCTGAGCGGGTCGCGCATGAAGCCGGTGAGCGTATCCACGTACTGGTCCCAGATGTTGCGGATGGTGTAGGACCGGTTGTTCGTGAACGTGCCCTGGACCGTCATGTTGTTGTTCTGGTTTCCGCTGTTGGTCGAATAGATCGCGTCGTACTCGTATCCCGCGGGCACGGCGGCGGCGTACGTGTCCGCGTCGGCGTAGTTGCCGAGCATGAGGCTGGCCCGAGCCAGCCCGGCGTTGGCGAGATTCAGGCGGTCCTGCCGTTCCGCCGCAGTCTGGAAGTGGGCGGCCTGGATCAACGGCAGCAGCGCCTTCAGGCTGTCCGCCGCCTGCTGGAACATCGCCGTGTCCGAAACCGCCGGCACACCGGGACTCGGCGGGGATTCGCAGAAGCCCATGGCCAACTCGAGGTCATCCCAGGCACGCGAGATCTCGACCTGAATGAACAGGGGACTGGTGTGCGCAGTGTCACCCATCACCGACTCGAACCGCGCCGCTGCCGAAATGGCGTCGTACCGCGCGCGGAGCAGGTTGTCCTGTGCGCCGCTGAACGCGCCGGCGGTGGGCCAGTTCTTGGTGATCGTGCCGTCGGATACCTGTTTCCAATCGATCCAGGTACTCGAGTTCTGTAGTTCGTCGGAGAGCATCCCGGTCATGATCGCGAACGTCGCGATCGACAACTGGAACTGACCCTCGGCGCCCGCCGCAACGGCCGGGAGCAGTTTGGGATTGTTGGCAGCTTCACTGGTGAACGCTTGCGGGTTCTGGACCTGCAGGATGTCGCGGCATGCCGTCACCAGCACCACCGACACCGCGGCCAGAGCGCATCCCGCCAATCGCGCCCCGCGGCTGAACAGACCATGCATAATCGGTATCTCCAAGTGTGAAGGTCGCGCGCGCCGGCCGCCTGCCATCGGCGGCCGGCAGACGCGAGGCTAGTATCGGCTTCGAATGGTGAGGCGGAATTGACGTGGCGCCGGGTCGGTGAGGAACGCCGAGGCGACGTTGAACGCGGATGCGCCGGCCCAGTTGGTGTACGGGTCCTGGCACGCGCAGTGGTCCCACCACATCACGTTGTGGACGCTGAACGTCACCGAGGTCTCACCGAGACGGGCGAACGCGGACAGCGACCGGGGAACGCTCCACGCCAGCGAGATCTCGCGCAACTCGACGTTGTCGCGCGACTCGATGTCGGTGAACCGCGACCAGAGCGCAACGGTGGAGTCCGCCGCCGGCGTGTCGGCGCCGCCGGGTCCGAGCAGCTTGAGGTACTCATCGCCCGTGTGCTCACGGAAGCGGTACGGACGGTCGCCGTTGTTGAACATCGCGCCGCGCGCGGCCGTGACCAGCAGGTAGGCCTGGAACGCCTTGAACCGGACCGTCGGGCTGTAGGAGAAGTTGAAAGTCGGCATCGGTGGGCCGAAGTACACCGCGGTATCCGTGGAGACCCAGGTCTTGGTGCCTGCGTCATACGACTTGGGTGCCACGGCCCACACACCTCCCACGGGATAGCCCACGCGCACCGACGTGGTCGGTGTAGCGGTACCGAGATCCGTGATCTTGTTGTGATTGCCGTCGAGCTTGATGTCGTTGCTGAACTGGAGATCGTTGCGATCGATGGTGACCCAGTTGATGCTGAAGTCCCATCCGTGGTTGACGATGCCGCCCACGTTCTGCCGCTGGGCCTGCGAGAAGCCCTGGCTGGGCGCGAGGGGGATGGCGAGGATCGCGTCGTTGGTGCCCGACCGGAAGATCGAGCCCGACAGACCGAGCCGGTCGTGGAAGAACCCGGCGTCGAAGCCGGCGTCGATTTCCGTGGTCACCTCGGGCTTGAGATCCAGGTTGCCCGGGCTGGACGGCGTGAGCGACGGTGTGTTGGTAAACACGGCGCCCGGCGCCAGCGTCAGGAACGCGTCGTACGGGCCGGGGGCCTTACCCGCCTTGCCGATCGCGCCGCGCAGCTTGAAGCTGTTGATCCAGCTCGGCAGCCACTTGTAGCCGTCGAGATTGTACGCGACGTCGATCTTCGGATACTTCTGGAAGCCGTAGTTCTTGCCGAACGCGCTGTTCCCGTCGATGCGCAGGCCGACCGTGGTGTACAGGCGGCCGCCGTACGAGAAGCGGTCCTGGACGAGCCCGCCCAGGTTGACCTGGTGCGTATAGATCTCGCCGCCGAAGGTCTGCGACGCCGAGGAGACGGTCGAGACACCGGGGCCGGCGAACACCTTTCCGATCGCCGCGCTGAGCCACTCGGTGTCGTAGTAGCCCTGGCCGCCAAACGCGAAGTCCGATCCGATTCCGAAGGGCAGATTGAACGAGATCTGGCCGAGGTAGTCGGCGGTGTAGATGGTCTGGTTGCGGTAATCGTCGTCCTTCTCGCCGTTGTTCACGTAGGCGCTGCTGAAGTTGCCGTCGGGCGGGAAGAAGCGGACCTTCGCTTCGCCGACCATGTCGCTGCCCAGCGTGAGGCGGTTCTGGAAGCGCTCGAATGGCTGGTAGTTGACCGTCAGGCCGCCCGTCCAGTGGTTGGCGGAGTTGTACGACGTCATCGTCTGGATGTCGGCCACCGAGACCCAGGCCTCGCCGTAGGGGCGCAGCGCCGTCGCCTGCCGCGGGTCGCCGTTGGACGCGTTGCCGGTAAGCGAGGTCCAGTTGTTCCCGGACTGGAGCGAGTTGATCAGGTTGTGATCGAACGCCGAGCGGACCGCGAACTTCCACTTGGTGTTGGCATCCCAGGTGACGTTGACGCGCAGGTTGCCGCGCTTTTCGTCGTTGGGCTGGATGCTGCCCACTTCGTCGGAGTAGGCACCCGACACGAAGTAGGTGGCCTGCTTGGCGCCGCCGCGCACCTGGATGTCGTAGGATCCGTAGGGCCCGCTCTTGATGAGCGTCTTGTTCATGTCGAGCGCGCGCGTGCCGTCGGGCCCGACGAAGTTGGGGTAGAGCTTGGTGGGATAGTTCGGACGCTGCCGATCGAAGCCCATCCCCGCGCCGATCGTCCACTGCGGCGGGCTGTCGTTCTGCCCGTGTTTGGTGAAGATCTGAATGACGCCGTTGGACGCGTCGGAGCCGTACAGCGTGGCCGCCGCCGCGCCCTTCAGCACTTCGATGTGATCGATGTCGTTGGGATTGAGGTCGGAAAGGCGATCCTCGCCCACGCCGCCGTTGAAGTTGCAGCAGCCCTGGTTCCCCAGGCTGGCGGTCCAGTCGGTGGCGCGATTGTCGACCTTGACGCCGTCGATGTACACCACCGGGCGCTGGTCGAGGGTGAAGCTCGACACGCCGCGAATGCGCAGGTCCATGGCGCCGCCGACGCCGCCGCCGACGCTCACCGACCGCAGGCCGGCCACCTGGCCCTCCAGCACCTGCGTCATGTCGTTGGACGGTTTGACCGCCTGGATCTGCGCCACGTCGACGATCGCGAGCGGCGCGCCCAGTTCTCGCTTGGAGACGGCGCCGCCCGTTCCGGTCGTTACCACCTGGGTGAGTTGCACCGCGCTCACCGACAAGCTGAAGTCGGCGGTGACGGAGTCACTCGCCGGCACCTGCACGACCTTCGAGGCCGGCCGGAAGCCGATGCGCTGCACGCGCACGGTCACCTGGCCGCTCGCGCCGCGGATCACGTAGTGTCCGCGTCCGTCCGTGGTCGCGCCAAGCTGCGTTCCCGCGACGAGAACGCTGGCGCCTTGCAGCGGCTGGCCGGTACCGCGATCGGTCACGGTGCCGACCACCATGCCACCGCCCTGCGCGGATGCGGTGGCGAGTGGAACGGCGGTGAGTGCTGCGATGACGCCGGCGAACACGAGCCAGGCCGATGTCACGCGCAGCCGCAGGGTGGAGCGAAGTCGATCCATAGGGAAGGGTCCCCCGGGGCCAGGGTAGGGGTGGGAAGGTGACTGCCAAGCGGCCATCGGCCGTACTGCACGGCGCCGGTCGGAGCGCGCCGAATAACCCGACGGGAAGGGGAACTGCGTACCGTATTCCAGCGCGGCGCACACACGGGGCAGCCAATGCGCTGGAGATTCATTCAATCGGGGTTCCGCGCGACGCGGCGCACCGCGATCGCGGAATACTGTTTCAACTCAACAAACCGTCTCTTGCGTCACCGCGAATTTCTACGTGATCGAAAAGCGAACAGAACGCTTGCACCACCCGAGCACGCCGTTCACGGCGCCGGCGGTGGCGTGATGGCGTAGTCGTGGGGCGGAGTGGCCCCGAGCAGATTCTGCACGAAGTAGTCCCACGTCCGGCGGATGAGATACGGTTCCTGCGTGATACCGTGATTGCGGTCGGGGTAGATCAGGAGATCGAACGACTTGTTCGCCTTGATCAGCGCATTCACCATCTGGATGGTGTTCGCCGGGTGCACGTTGTCGTCCATATCCCCGTGAATGAGGAACAGCTTTCCCTTGAGATTCTTCACGTAGGACTTGTTGGCGGCGCTCGCGTAGTTGTCGGTGTGGCGGGCGGAGTCCGGTACCAGCAGTCCCTGGTATCGCTCCGCCCAGCCGTAGTAGTAACTGCGGTTGTCGTGATTGCCGGAACTCGACACGGCCACCTTGTAGAAGTCCGGGTAGCTGAGCATCGCGTCGGTGGATGCGAAGCCGCCGCCCGAATGGCCGTAAATGCCCACGCGGTCGAGATCGAGAAACGGATACCGCACCGCCAGCTGCTTGATGGCCGTCACGTGATCCGGAATGCCGTTGTCGTGCATGTCGGCATACCACGTGTCGTGATAGGCCTTCGACCGAAGGTTCGTACCCATGGCGTCGACTTCGACGACGACGAATCCCAGTTGGGCCAGCGCCTCGACCTGCCCCATCGAGGAGTATTCGAGCGCCGGCGAACTGGTGGGGTAGAAGCTCTTCGGGGCGGCGATGATCTGCGGGCCGGGATAGATGTGGTCGATGACCGGGTAGTGCTTCGTCGAGTCGAAGTTGGCGGGCAGGAACATCACGCCGTACAGATCGGTCACACCGTCGCGCGCCTTGACCGTGAACGGTACCGGATAGCGCCATCCGGAGGCGAGCAGGTCGCTGATGTCGGCCGTCTCCAGCGTCTGCACCACCCGGCCGTCCGGCGTGCGCAGCACCGTGACCGGCGCCCGCCGGACGGTGGAATAGGTGTCCACGATGTAGCGGCCGGACGGCGTCATGCGCACCGTGTGGTCGGCCCCCTCCGGCGTCAGCAGCTGCAGCGCGCTGCCGTCGAGGTGCACGCGATAGAGCCGCGCGTAGTACGGGTCCCCCGCCTCTCGGCCCCGTGCGGTGAAGTACACCCACCGGCCGACGGAGTCGACGTGCACCAGGTCGCCCACCGTCCACGCGCCCGTCGTGAGGCGGTGCTCCAGCGCCCCGTGCGCGTCGAGGAGATACAGGTGGCCCCAGCCGTCGCGCTCCGAGAACCAGATGATGTTGCGGCCGGCGTCCACCGGTGTCCAGTTCGGCGCGCCGCCCGACTCGAGGTTCAACTCCACGTAGGTGCGGCTGGAATCCGCGAACAGCGAGGTGGCGCGACCGGTCGACGCATCGGCCTCCATCAACTGCACGTGCTTGGGTCCGCGGTCGGCGTACGTGAAGTAGAGATGGCGCGAGTCGGGACTCCACTTTACGCTGATCCAGCTCGAGTCCTGCATGCCGGTGAGCCCGTTGTCCTGCGCATTCTGCGGCGGCACGTCCACCCGCACGTTGGTGTGTGCCGCGACGTCGAGCAGGTGAATGTCGAAGCGCGGGATCACCGAATCGCCGGGAAGCGCGTACGGGTAGGTGTACAGCTTCGGGCGCTGCGACGTCATCGAGATCAGCGGCATCGTCAACACGTGCCGTTCGTCGAATCGGGCCACTGCGATCCGCTTGGAGTCGGGCGACCACTGCAGCGTGGGCCGTTGCGGCGTCGGGTGGATCTCCTGGGTGGGCCGCATCGCCGCGTAGCCGTAGCCGAACAGCTTCTCGCCGTCGCTCGTGAGCGCTGTCGAGTCGGCGCTCCCGACGGTGCGGACGAACACGTTCTGCCCGCGGATGAAGGCCTCCTGCCTACCGTCGGGCGACCGGACGTAGGGTACCCGGCTCGGAAGCGTGTCGCCCACCGAGCAGGCATAGCCCACGATGTCACAGACGAATCGCTTGGCATGTGCCCGGAACGCGATGTGTCCCTCGTCGCGCCCGTCACCGCCGAATTCGAAGGTCGTGAACGGAAGCCGGGTCGGATCGTAGCTCGTGTCGGCGGCCAACGACATGGCCGCCGCGAGTCTCGCGTTGTCGAACAGCGGCGCCCGGTGCAGATGCGCGGGATCTTCGAGCATGAACTCCCATCCCCCCCGCGTGTGCGCGCGGTACCAGAAGCGCGAGCCGTCCCGCATCCACTGCGGCGCGATGTAGTCTCCGTACACCAGCGGCAGCTCGTTCCACGTCAGCGCCTGTTCGGCGCGGTGGTAATCCACCTGCGCGCCGAGCCCGGCGCACGGGACGAGTACCGCGGCGAGCGCGAGGATGCCCAACTGGCGTGGACGTGCGAAGGGGTGGGAGTGCAGGGGGATCACAGGGAGGGGGGCGGGAGGGTCCAGATTGGATAAAGTATCTTTTAGCCTCCGGGATCGATCCGCAAGTAGTCCGCTCCCCAATGGTTGATCCGTCGCCTCTCACAGCCCCCTGGCTCTACCATGAACGCCGGAGCGCACAAAGAAATCACAAACTTTCTGCAAGGGCGGTCCGCCAACCGGCCCGTCGCCATGCTGGCAAACAGCCGCCGCCACTGGTACGATCCGCCGTCATGCGCCACTCCCTTCGCCTGCTGGCCGCCCTCGGCCTGGCCGGAAGCACGATCGCCGCCGCACCACTCGCCGCGCAGCGGACCGCTCCCCCGGACTCCCTGGCCCCCTACCGGAACCCGCGGCTCCCCGTCGATGCGCGCGTGCACGACCTCATGCGTCGCATGAGCCTGCGCGACAAGTTCTGGCAGCTGTTCATGGTTCCCGGCAGCCGGGACAACCCGGCCGACGACTACTCGCACGGGGTGTTCGGGCTCCAGATCAGCGAGGCAGCGGACGACGACAGCGTTCCGCTGGCCGGCGCCGCCGCCGAGCAGGCGGAGCGGATCAACGCCATCCAGCGCTATTTCGTGGACAGCACGCGGCTGGGCATCCCGATCGTCCCGTTCGACGAAGCGGTGCACGGGTTGGTGCGCGAGGGCGCCACGGTGTTCCCGCAGGCCATCGCCCTGGCCGCCACGTGGGATACCACGCTGATGACCGGCGTCGCCACGGCCATCGCGCAGGAGACGCGCAGCCGCGGCATCCGACAGGTGCTGTCGCCGGTGGTGAACATCGCCAGCGACGTCCGCTGGGGACGCGTCGAGGAGACATACGGCGAGGATCCCTATCTCAGTTCGGCGATGGCGCGCAACTTCATCGAGCCCTTCGAACGCGGGGGTGTGGTCACGACCCCCAAGCACTTCGTGGCCAACGTCGGCGCCGGCGGTCGCGACAGCTATCCCATCGACTGGGACGCCCGCGTACTGGGCGAATATTTCTTCCCGCCGTTCAAGGCGGCCGTCACCCAGGCCGGCGCTCGTTCCGTGATGAGCGCGTACAACTCCGTGAACGGCATTCCGGCCACCCAGAACGGCGCGCTTCTCACCGAAACGCTCAAGCGCGCCTGGGGGTTCAAGGGCTTCGTGATCTCCGACGCGGCGGCCACCGGTGGGCCCACGGTGCTCCAGCACACCGAAGCCAGCACGGCCACGGCCACGCGCGATGCCTTCCGTGCCGGGCTCGACGTCGTGTTCCAGTCCTCGTATCCCCAGTATCGCCCGTACCTCGCCGCGTTCGAACGCGGGCTCGTGCCCCAAGCCGTGATGGACTCGTCGGTGGCGCGCGTGCTGCGAGTGAAGTTCCAACTCGGGCTGTTCGACCACCCGTTCGTCGATCCCCAACACGCTGCGGCCGTGAACGGAAGCCCCGCCCACCTCGCCCTGGCCCGTCGGGCGGCCCGCGAGGCGATCGTCCTCCTCAAGAACGACCACCAGACGCTGCCGCTCTCCGACAGCATCGGGTCGGTAGCGATCATCGGCGCCGACGCATCCGAAGCCAGGTTGGGCGACTACAGCGCACCGGGACGGCGCCGCGTGTCGATTCTCGATGCGCTGCGCGGCCGATTGGGCGCCGCCCGGGTGCGCTTCGCGCCCGGGCCCGGACGGTCGTCGGTGACGTGCGTTCCGGTTCCCACCGAACGACTCTCGACCGCCGACAGTGGCCGTACCATGCATGGTCTGCGCGCGGAATACTGGGCGAACAACCGGTTCGACGGCGCGCCGCTCATCACCCGCATCGATCACGCCGTCGACTTCGGCTGGACGCTGAATTCGCCGGCCCGCGGCATCCCGTTCGACTGGTACTCGGTGCGCTGGACCGGATCGATCACCGCGCCGGCCGGCGGCGTCCATCGACTGGGCGTCGAGGGCAACGATGGATACCGACTCTACCTCGACGGCAAGCTCGTCATCGACGACTGGACCAAGCGGTCGTACGGCACACGCACGGCCGACGTCGCGCTGGCGCCGGGCAGCACGCACACCGTGCGCCTCGACTACTACGAGAGCACGGGAGGCGCGCGGGTGAAGCTGGTCTGGGATGCGGGGGTGGCGGACGACTGGCAGGCGGCGATCGACAGCGCCGTGGAGGTGGCGCGCCGCAGTGACGTGGCCGTGGTCGTCGCCGGGATCGAGGAAGGGGAGTTCCACGATCGCGCGCTGCTCGGCTTGCCCGGGCATCAGCAAGCGCTCATCGATGCCGTGGCCGCCATCGGCAAACCGGTGGTCGTGGTGCTCGTCGGCGGGAGCGCAATCACGATGTCCGGATGGCTCGGCCGCGTGGATGCGGTGCTCGATGCCTGGTACCCGGGGGAGCAGGGCGGACCCGCCGTGGCCGACGTGCTGTTCGGTGACGCCAATCCCGCGGGACGCCTGCCCGTCACCTTCCCGGTGGCCGAAGGGCAACTGCCGCTCGTGTACGACCACCAACCTACCGGTAGGGGGGACGACTATGGAGATCTCACCGGCCAGCCACTCTTCCCGTTCGGATTCGGACTGAGCTACACGCGATTCGACTATTCCAACCTTCGCATCACGCCGGATACCATCGGCCCCCGGCAGTCGGCGGTCGTGCGATGCACGGTCACGAATGTCGGGCAGCGGGTAGGGGACGAGGTGGCGCAACTATATATACACGACGTCCTCGCCTCGGCCGGCCGCCCGGTAATGCAACTGGAAGGATTCCGGCGCGTCCATCTGGCGCCCGGTCAGTCGGCGGAGGTCAACTTCCGCCTGGGCCCAGACGAACTCCACATGCTCGATCAGGCGGTGCACTGGATCGTGGAACCCGGCCGGTTCCGGGTGATGGTCGGTGCCAGCTCCCGGGACATCCGGCTGCGCGGTTTCCTGACGGTCCGCTGAGTCGCTGCGCTAGGCCTGTCCGCCGGCGGCCAACGCCTCGGCCCGCTCGCTCGCGGCGCCCCACCGCTCGAGCGCGGCATCCAGTTCTCGCTTGCGCGCATCCAACTCGCCGCCGAGCCGCGTGGCCTCGGCGGCGCCGTCGGCCCGCGTATAGAGATCCGGGTCCTCCAGCGCCGACGTGAGCGCGGTGACCTCGGCCTCCAGCCGCTCCACGTCGGCTTCGGCGGATTCCAGTTCGCGCTCCGCGGTGCGGAGCTGCTTGCGGGGGTCCGCCGTCGAATTCGACTCGCGCTCCCGTTGGGCGGACGTGCGTTTGCGCTCATGCACGCGGCGGAGTGCCACGTCCTCGGCCGCACGCACCGAAGCCGCATGCGCGCGCTCGGCGCTCACCACCTCCCATTCCGCGAACCCGTCGTTGAATTCGGTGATGTGCGTATCGTGCAGCACCCAGACCCTGGTGGTCAGGGTGCGGAGGAGCTCGCGGTCGTGGCTCACCAGAATCACCGTACCGTCGTATGCGTCGATGGCGTCTTCGAGTGCCTCGATGGATTCGACGTCCAGGTGATTCGTGGGCTCGTCGAGTACGAGCAGATTCGCGTGCGACAGCATGAGCATGGCCAGCGCCACGCGGGCCCGCTCGCCTCCCGACAGCGTCTCGACGCGGCGTTGGACCTCGTCGCCGGAGAAGCCGAACCGACCCAGGTGCCCCTGGACCATGCGGCGGTCCCACGTGGGACGCAGGTCCTCGATGGTCTGATAAATGGTCCGGCCCAGTGGCACCTGGGAGAGATCCTGCCGGTACCAGCCGGCGTCGATCGAGCCGCCCAGCTTGAGATCGCCCGACGCCACCGGGTGCTCGGCGAACAGGGCGCGGATGAGGGTGGACTTTCCGGCGCCGTTGGGCCCGATCAGCCCGAGCACGTCGCCGCGCATCAGGGTGCCGTTGAAGCGCTCCACCAGCACGCGCTCGCCCACCTTCACGCAGACATTCGCCGCCTGCACCACCCGGTCGCCGCCGCGATGGTGGACGTCGAACCTCAGCGCCATCGCGTCCTCGCCGCCCACGGGAGCGCTCAGGCGGGGCAGGCGTTCCAGCCGCTTGCGCCGGCCCTTCGCCTGGCGGCTGTTCTGGCCCGCGATGTTGCGCGCGATGTAGTCGCTCTCCTGCGCGATCTTGCGTTGCTGCTGTTCGAACGCCCGTTGCTGGGTGAGGCGCCGTTCGGCGCGCTGGGCCACGAAGGCCGGATACCCGCCGCCGTACGGCGTGGCCGTGGTGCCCTCGAAATGCAGGATGTGATCCACCGTGCCGGCCAGGAACGCACGGTCGTGGCTGACCAGGAGCACCGTCTTCCCGACGTTCCGGAGGTAGTTCTCCAGCCACTCGGTGGTCTCGAGGTCCAGATGGTTGGTCGGCTCGTCGAGGAGCAGCACGTCGGCGGTGCTCGTGAGCTGGCGGGCCAGCCCCAGGCGGCCGCGTTCACCGCCGCTCAGCACGCTCACCGGCGTGGTGCGGGCCGTGACGGGATCGAAGCCGAGGCCATGCAACACCGCGTCGATGCGCGACGTGACCTCGTAGCCTCCCTCGTGCTCGAACCGCTCGAGGTCCCGGCCGTAGCGCTCCATCGCTTCGTCCGACGAGTCGTGGGCCAACGCCGCCGCCTGATCCACCAGCGAACGCTCGAGGATCAGGAGTTCGCGCAACTCTCCGGCCGCCGCTTCCCACACCGTGGCCGCATCGCCGAAGTCGCGGTGCTGCTCGAGCAGCGAGACCCGCAGGCCGGGTTGCCGGGCGATCGCGCCGCGCGTGGGTTCCATCTCCCCGGTGAGGAGACGGAACAACGTGGTCTTGCCCGTGCCGTTGCGGCCGACGATGCCCCATCGGTCTCCGGCCCCGACGGTGAACGTGATGCCGGAGAACAGCGTGTTGGCGCCGAAGTCGACGCCGACGTCGGAAAAGGAGAGGAGCGTCATTTCAGGGGGCGTGCCGAAGCGCGCAGCCGATTATTCCTGTTCGGCCTCTGGGTCGCCTTCCACCGGAGTGGTGTCCGTCTGTTCCCGCTTGGCCGCGGCGGCCTCACGGCGTTGCTGGCGCTTCTCCTCCTTCTTCTTCTTGCGCGCCAGTTCCTTCATGTGCTTCTGGAATCCGTAGTTGGGTTTCTTCGCCAATGGTCGGGTGGGGTTGGGTCGGGCCCCCAGGGGGCCGACGATGAGAATGGCGGGACGGCTGCCGCGTCCGGCGGAGTACGTAAGATAAGGCGGTTGGCGCCCCTGTGCCGCCCGGGCGATCGGGTGGCTGGAATTCCCCCGAATCGGACCTCGCCTACCCGCCGGCGGTGGTCGGGGTCCCGCGACCTCAGGACGCCGGACCCTTCCCGGCCTTCCGGCCGGTCCTGCAGCAGCTCCGCACCGGACACGCCTCGCAACGGGCGACCCGCGCGGTGCAGACGAGGGCCCCCAGTTCCATGAGGGCCTGGTTGTGTATCCAGGTCGCCTTGCCCGTTCGGGGAAGGACACGCTCGGCGATCGCCCAGAGTGTGGTGAGGTCTCGGGGGCGTTTGGGATCGAGCTTCGGCGCGAACGCGCGGGTGAGCACCCGGGCCACATTGGTGTCCACGGCCGCAGCGCGCCGTTCGTAGGCAAAACTCGCCACCGCGCCCGCCGTGTAGGCGCCGATGCCCGGCAGCCCGCGGAGCTCGTTGGGGTGGGCGGGGAGTACGCCGTCGGCGCCGTCCCGAGTGACGTGGCGGGCCAACGCGTGCAGGTTGCGGGCCCGCGCGTAGTACCCGAGCCCCTCCCACGCTTCGCGCACGCGCCCGGGGGTGGCCCGCGCCAGGTGGTGGACCGTTGGAAACCGCGCGAGAAATCGCGGATAGAATTCCAGGACGCGCGAGACCTGGGTCTGCTGCAGCATCAATTCCGAGACGAGGATCTGGTACGGGTCGCGCGTGCGGCGCCAGGGCAGGTCGCGATGGTTCCGGCGGAACCAGGCGCGCAGCCGGCGGGAGAACTCGCGGGCGGTGGTCGGATCGATGCGGGGCCGGCCGGGCGACCGTTGCCGGGGCGCGGATGGAGCTATGAGACCTTCCGCGTCTTCCGCTTCAGGAAATCCATGAGGATGAACTGGCCGAGGCTCATCGTGGTGGTGAAGTATGCCTTGCCGCGGCTGATCTCCGACACGCGCTTGACGAATTCCACCAGGGCCCGGTCGCGCGCCAGCATGAACGTGTTGATCATGATGCCGGCCTGCCGGCAGCGCGCGACTTCCTTGAGTGTTTCCTGGATGACGGTGAGGTCGAGCCCGAAGGCGTTCTTGTAGATCTGGCCGTCGGGCATGGTGAGCGCGCTCGGCTTGCCATCGGTGATCATGATGATCTGCCGCATGTCCTTCTTCTGGGCCATCAGCAGCCGCCGGGCCAGCTTGAGCCCTTCGGCGGTGTTCGTGTGGTACGGTCCCACCTGCGCCCCGGCCAGCGTGGCGATCGGAATCTCCTCAGCCGAGTCGTGGAAGAGCACGACCCTGAGCGTGTCGCCGGGAAACTGCGTGCGGATGAGGTGGGTGAGCGCCAGGGCCACCTTCTTGGCCGGCGTGAATCGGTCCTCGCCATACAGGATCATCGAGTGCGAGCAGTCGAGCATCAGGACGGTGGCGCACGACGAGCGGTACTCGGCCTGGCGCACCATCAGGTCGCCGTAGTCGAGGTCGATGGGCACCTCGATCTTGCCGGTGCGGGCGAGTGCGTTCTTGAGGGTCTCGTTGACGTCGAGGTTCAGCACGTCGCCGAACTCGTACGGTTTGCTCCAGCCGTCGGCCTCGATGCCCGTGGCCAGATGAGGCGTCTCGTGACTGCCGGCGCTCGACTTGCCCAGCGAGCCGAGCAGGTTCCGCAGCGTCTTGTATCCGAGAAAGTCGATGCCCTTCTCGGTGAGGTTGAACTGGACGTCGCGGGCGGCGGCTTTGGCGAGACTGCCCGGGCCCTCGACGGGCTGGTGGGCGCCGGGCATCTGGGGCGGCGCCTCGAGGTTGAGAAACCCCTCTTCGATGAGCCGCTGTACGAGATCGTCGAGCAGCTTGGCGAGTTTGGCCTGCGACTCCTCGTCGCCCTCGCCGCGCAGGGCCTCCAGCATCTCGGGGGTGAACTGCCCGCTCTCGATGAGGGCGTCCAGGATCGCCTGGCGCAGGGCGTCCAGCGACCGGTCGTGTTCCTCTTCGAAATCGAAGTTGCCGGCGAATGGCAGGTTGGCGCCGGCGAACCCGGACTGCAGGAGAAAGTCCGCGAGCTTGTCGAGGAGCGCCTGGAGGTCCACCTGGTCGGCGGCTTCGGCGCTGAACTTGGTGTAGGTATGAAATCGCATGCGGGCCTCCCTCTCCCAAGAATACCCGCACCGGCGAAAGAGTGCCACGCCGCGGGGGATTTCGTGGCGCCCCGCGGCGAGGTGATGATGGAGGCGTTGGGGAAAGGGGGTAGCCATGGGGGCGCAGCACTGGAGTGCCGGTCGTCCACCACAGAGCACACAGACCACACAGAGATGGCGATACCAACCATGAGCCGTCAGGGCCTGTCGGCGGCAGGCCGCGTGAGCGTTCGTGACCCGGTCACGTACCGGGTGATTGGCGCGTTCCTGGGGGTTTACCGCGAACTCGGTTGGGGGTTTCTGGAACGTGTGTACCACCGGGCGATGGTCGTCGCATTGGCCGAGGCAGGCGCAAGCGTAGCTTCTGAAGTCGAGTTGCCGGTCTACTTCCGAGGAACGCTCGTGGGGGAATACCGGGCGGATCTCATCGTGGACGGTGCGGTGGTCGTAGAGATCAAGACGGCGGAGGCGATCTCGCCACCCCATCGGGCGCAAGTCCTCAACTACCTCAAGGCCACCACCTATGAACGCGCCCTGCTGCTCAATTTCGGGCCGCGGCCGCAGTTCGAGCGACTGCTGCTGACCAAGGACCGCAAGGAGGACCGGCGCTTCCGATCCTAGATGGTCGGGACCAACGTCACGTCCCACATTCTGTGTGTTCTGTGTGCTCTGTGGTCGAACCGGGGCGTCCCGAAGCCGACGGCCACGAGCGAACCGGCTCCGGTATATTGGTGGCATGCCGACGGCGAACCCGTTCCGCGCCCTGGTCAAGCACCGGAACTTCCGGCTGTTCTGGTTCGGTCAGACGCTCTCGCTCATCGGCACCTGGATGCAGACGATGGCGCTGGGTTGGTTGGCGCTTCAGCTCACGAACAGCCCCTTCCTCGTCGGTCTCGTCGCCTCCGCATCCTCCTGGCCCATCGTCGGGTTCTCGCTGTTCACCGGTGTGTTCGTCGACCGCGGCGACAAGCTCCGCCTGGTGAAGCTCGGCCAGGTCCTGTTTCTCGTGCAGGCGGTGGCGCTCTGGTACATCACCTGGTCGGGGGCCGCCACCATCTGGTGGCTGGTCGGACTCGCGTTCGCCAACGGCGCCATCAACGCCGTCGAGATTCCCGCGCGCCAGTCGCTGATCGTCGAACTCGTCGGCCGCGACGACCTCCGTGACGCCATCGCGCTCAACTCGAGCGGCTTCAACCTGGCCCGCATCGTCGGACCGGCCGTCGGCGCCGCCGCTATCGCGCAGTTGGGCATCGCCTGGTGCTTCGGCCTGAACGCGCTGAGCTACGTGGCGGTACTCGTCGGACTGTATATGATACGGCTTCCGAAATGGCACCCGACGGCGGTCGTTGCCTCCCCGCTCGCCGGCGCCATCGAAGGCGTCCGGTACCTGCGCGACACGAAGGCCGTGGCGGCGATGCTCAAGGTGGTGGCCGTGTACTCGATTCTCGGCGTGCCGTATCTGGTGCTCATGCCGGTGGTGGCGCGCGACCGGCTGAACATGGGCGCCGGGGGGTACGGACTCCTCCTCGCCTGTGTCGGCATCGGCGGGCTCGGCGGCGCCCTCTGGCTCGCCGCCGCGGGCGCCAACTGGCCGCGCGGCCGCCTCTGGGAAGGCGGCGTGCGCGCCTATGCGCTCCTCCTCGTGCTGTTCGGGCTCGTCTACACGCCGGCCATGGCGTACCCGGCCCTGCTCGCCGTCGGCTTCGCGATGATCGTGAGTGGGGCGCTGGCCAACGGGATCCTGCAGTCGATCGTGCCCGATCACCTGCGTGGACGGCTCATGGCGGCCTATTCGTTCATCGTCGTGGGGCTCTCCCAGGCCGTGGGCGCGCTCATTGCCGGGGTACTCGCCGAGCATCTCGGCGATCAGTGGGCCATCTCTGGCACCGCGGCGATCATTTTCGCGTATTGTGTGTGGGCCTTCCGCCAGACGCCCCAGATGCGAGCACTGTAGACTGTAGACTGGCCGCTGAGGACCCTCCACGCGCCGGCCGCCGGTGCTGCTCCAACGCCGTCCCACATGTATTCGACCTGCATCTTCTGCAACTCCAACCTCGGCACCAATGAGGTGATCGAGCACTTTCCGATCGGACGGCGGCTTGCGTTCGACGCCGAGAAGGGCAGGCTCTGGGTCGTGTGCCGCAAGTGCGAGCGCTGGAACCTGAGCCCACTGGACGAGCGCTGGGAAGCGATCGAGGAATGCGAACGGCAGTACCGCGACACCAAGCTCCGTGCGTCCACCGACAACATCGGACTCGCGCGCGTGAGCGAAGGGCTGGAACTGGTGCGCATCGGCCGCCCGCATCGCCCGGAGATGGCGGCGTGGCGCTATGGCGATCAGTTCGGGCGCCGGCGGCGACGCTACTATACCTATGCGGGCGTCGGGGCGGCAGCGGTTGCGGGCGTCTACGTCGTGGGTCCGGCGTTGGGGCTGTACGCCATCGGGGGGGTGGGGTTCCTGGGCCAGACGCCGCAGTTGTTCGCGCAGCTATACCGACGCGCGTTCGGTCGCGTGAAGCTGCCGATGCCGTGGATGGACAAGCCGTACGTGCTCGACGCGGAGCATGTGGTCAAGGTCAACCTGATCCGCGACGACAACGAGCTGGGGTGGGCGCTCCGCGTGCCCATCGCGCCCACGCGATTCAAATTGCCGAGCACGCCCGGCCGACCGGGCGATCCGCCGCCGCCGCGCATCGTCCGCCACGGGAAGCGGGGGCGGCGCACGAGTGCCGTGTTCGTCGGCGACGAGGCGGTCCGCATCGCCGGGAAGATCCTGCCCAAGATCAACGCCAGTGGTGCCGCGAAGGACGACGTGCAGCGCGCCGTGAAACTGATCGAGGAGGACGCCGATCCCGGGCGCTTCTTCGCCACTCAGACGCGCAGCGGCATGCTCACGCCCGCCTCGCTCACTGAAAAGGGGCGCATCATCAAGCAGATCCCCAAGCCCATCCGGCTGGCGCTCGAGATGTCCGCCCACGAGGACGCCGAGCGCCGTGCCCTCGAGGGCGAGCTGGCCATGCTCGAGGCGGCGTGGAAGGAAGCCGACGAGATCGCCCACATCTCCGACAACCTGCTGCTCCCCGCCGAAGTGGAGAACTGGTTCGCCCGTCTCAAACGGAAGCGCTGAGTCGTGTACACCACCTGCCTGTTCTGCAACCAGGACCTCGGGGCCAACGAGGTCATCGAACAATTTCCGGTGGGCCGCCGGCTCGCCTTCGATGCGGCCAGGGGACGGCTGTGGGTGGTGTGCCGCCGGTGTGAGCGGTGGAACCTCACCCCACTCGAGGAGCGGTGGGAGGCCATCGAGGAGTGCGAGCGCCTGTACCGGGACACGCGGCTTCGCGCCTCCACCGACAACATCGGGTTGGCCCGGGTGCGGGAGGGCCTCGAATTGGTGCGCATCGGGGCAGCGCAGCGGCCCGAGATGGCGGCGTGGCGTTACGGCGATCAGTTCGGGCGACGCCGCAGGCGAAAGGTCGTGCGCATCGGTGCGTCGGCCGTCTTCATCGCCGCATACGTGGCGGCGGGACCGATGGCGGGTCTGCTCGGCGGTGTCGCACCCGTGTTGGCACTCGATGGGCTCAACTTCGTGCGTCACATCCACAATGGCCGCCGGATTCGGGCCCGGGTCGCCGATCCCGAAACGGGCGAGCAGTTTCCGCTCCGCCGGCGCCACATGCCCTGGATCCGGCTGGTGCCTGCGGGACCCGATGGGTGGTCGATGCGCCTCGCCGTCAGCGACCGCCCCGCCATCCTCGAGGCGCTCATCCCGGTTCGTTCGCCGCGCGAGTGGAAGCCCGGCATTCGCAATTCCGACGGGATGATCGAGATGGAACTCACCGGCGACGCCGCGCTCGCCGCCGCGAGAAAGGTCCTGCCCGCCGTCAACGAGAAGGGCGCGCGCCGGGCAGTCGTGCGCGATGCGGTGGAGGTGCTGACCCGGCACCCCGATCCCGGCGACCTGTTCGCCCGCCAGGCGCGCGAGCACGGGTCGCCCACGGTCATCACGCCCAATGGCGGGGTCCCGTTCAGCGCACTGCCGACCGCGATCTCGCTCGCGCTCGAGATGTCGGCGCACGAGGACGTCGAGCGCCGCGCGCTGGAGGGAGAACTCGCGATGCTGGAAGCGGCGTGGAAGGAGGCGGAGGAGATCGCCGCCATCTCGGACAACCTGCTCGTGCCCGATGACGTGGAGCGACAGCTGGCAGCGGCTCGGGGGGAAGGCGGCGCCGCGGAGTGAGCGGCGCGGGAGGATCGGCCTACTCGAAGCGATCGCGCGCCAACGCGATCACCATGCGAGCCGCGCCTTCGATTCCCAGCGTTCCCGTGTTGACGCACAGATCGTAATTCTCCTCGGCGCGCCATTCCCGGTGCCAGTGCTGCTTGACGTACTGTTCGCGCTGGTGGTTCATGGTGTCCACGACGCGTAGCGCCTCTTCGTTCGACACGCCGCGCTCGCTCATCACGAACGCCGCGAGCGCGCGGCGCGGCGCGTAGCAGAAGACGTGCAGGGCATCGGGGCGGTTGGCCAGCACGCACTGGGCACCGCGACCGACGAGCACGGCATGGCCCGTCTGCACTGCTTCCTCGATGACGGCACGGGTTACCGCCACGATCCGCTCCTCGGTGGGCGCCAGGGTCGTGTCGACCACGGGCAGCATTTCGGGAACGCTGAGCGTCAACGCCGAGGCCAGGCGCTCCACCAGCGACGGTACCCGCTCCTCATGGGCGGAGACCTCGGCCGCCGACAGGCCGAGGCGCTCCGCCACGGCATCCACGACGCCGTTGTCGAGCAGGTCCCAGCCCAGCGCGTCGGCCACGCGGCGGGCCACCAGCGACCCGCCCGAGCCGTACATCCGCGAGATGGTGACGATGGCCATGACCTACGGCGTCGGCAGCCTGCGGGTGCGCACTTCCTCGACCATCGCGAAGTCGAGCGCCGTCCACGCCGCCGCGGCCACGCCTCCCGGCACGTTGTGCAGGCGCATCTCGGTGAGTCCGCGGGCGGCGCACCAGCGCTCCGCCCGGGCGAGCAGGGCGCGCAGCACGCCGCGCCGGCGCCAGGCCGGCACCACATACGCTGACGAGACGTACGCGAATCGCTCGGGCAGCAGCAGTGGCGATGCGTGTGACTCGGTGCAGCGGAGGAGTCCGACCACCGCGCCGTCGCACTCGGCGAGAAAGAACGCGTCGCGCGACGAGGCCAGTTGCTCCTCGCACAGCCGCGGGGCGCGGGACTCCGCCTTCGGATGGAGCTGGCCGTACACGGCGTGCCCTTCGTATTCGCGAACCAGGGCGAGCCGGAGCGAAACGACGGTGTCGAGATCGTCGGCGAGCGCGTGGCGCACGTGGACCTCCACGCCGTGTTCGGCCCTGGTGGTGGTCATTGGAGGCGCCTAGCCGAGTCCGCCGCCGAAGAAGTCCTGATTGGGCCGGCGGCGCTGCTCCGTCACGGCGCGCGTATACCGCCCGCCGTCGCTGCGCGAAATCCGGCGGCGGGCCACCAGCGCCTCGAGCACCAGCTCGCACCCGGCAACCGCCTGCGCGGGATCGTCGTCGGGGGAGAGCCCGGTGTGGTGCACGATGTTCACCAGATCGGGGACCACGTCGAACCCCTGCAGGACGATGTCCGCCTTCGCGTCGTCCGCTACCTGCAACGCCCCGCCCTCGTCGAACCACATCACGATCTCGTCCACGTTGGCGCCGCCGGCCCGCTCCTCGAACGTCTCGTCGGCCGCCTTGCGGATGAGTTCGCGCGCGATCGTGGCGCCGCCCACCAGTTCGCCCTCGTATTCGAGCTCGAGCTTGCCGGTGATGGCGGGGAGGGCCGCGTACACGTCGGACACGCGCGGTACGATCTCCTCCTCGCCCGTGCTCACGGCCCGTCGCTCGGCGTTGGACACGACGTTCTCGAGCACCGTGATCGGCATGCGCTGCGACACGCCCGATCGCTTGTCCACGCGCCGGTCGGCGCGGGCCTCGAAGGCGACTCGCTCCACCAGTTCGGCGACGAAGTCGGGAATGCGCACGGGGCGGTGGCCACGCTTGGTCCAGGCCTCCTGGCGCGTGATCTCCACCCCGAGTTCCACGGTTTCCGGGTAGTGCGTGAGGATCTCGCTGCCGATCCGGTCCTTGAGCGGCGTGATGATCTTGCCGCGCGCCGTGTAGTCCTCGGGATTGGCCGTGAAGCAGAGTTGCACGTCCAGCGACAGCCGCACCGGATAGCCCTTGATCTGCACGTCCCCTTCCTGCATGACGTTGAACAGACCGACCTGCACCTTGCCCGCGAGGTCCGGCAGCTCGTTGAGCGCGAAGATGCCGCGGTTGGCGCGCGGCAGCATGCCGTAGTGAATGGTGAGTTCGTCCGAGAGCAGGTGGCCGCCGCGCGCCGCCTTGATCGGATCGAGATCGCCGATCAGGTCGGCGATCGTCACGTCGGGCGTGGCCAGCTTCTCGACGTACCGGTTCTCGCGACCGACCCAGGCGATCGGCGTGTCGTCGCCGGCTTCGGTGATCAGCATCCGCGCGTGCTTGGAGATCGGCGCGAACGGATTGTCGTTCACCTCGCTCCCGGCCACGATCGGCATCGCGTCGTCGAGCAGGGTGGTGAGGGCGCGCAGGATGCGTGACTTGGCCTGGCCGCGCAGGCCCAGGAGAATGAAGTTGTGCCGCGAGAGAACCGCATTCACGATTTGCGGCATCACGGTGTCTTCGTAGCCGAGCACCCCTTCGAACAACGGGCCGTCGGTGCAGAGGCGGGCCAGGAGGTTCTCGCGCATCTCGTCCTTGACCGAACGCAGGGCACGGTCGGGGACGCCGTATGGCGAGCGCTTGAGGGCGCCGAGGGTCTCGGGAAGTTTCGTCACGGGCGACTCCGGTGTGTTGTTCGGAATCAGCAAAGCATCGGCGGGTGGCGCAAGGGGCGGATCAGTCGGCCGCGTAAACCTCGATCCGGTTGTCGTAGAACACGGGGCCGTGCCCCATGTCCGTCTCGCGCTGCGAAGTGGTCTGATTGGCGTTTGCACCGTCGGCCGTGAGTTTGCCCCACCAGATCGACGGGGCCCACACCACGCCCTCGCGGATGGAATCCTCCACGCGGGCCGTGGCGGTGAACGATCCACGATCGTTGTGCAGGATCACGCGCATGCCCGCCGCGATGCCGCGGTGCCGCGCGTCCACCGGATGCAGCACGCATTCGGGCTCGCGCGCGCCGCGGCGCAGGGCGTCCACGTTCACGAACGTCGAATTCAGGAACTGGTGCGCCGGCGACGAGATGAGCACCAGCGGGTAGCGCGCCGACAGATCTGGCGCCCGCTCGGGGCTTTCGTATGGGGGCGTGTACGTCGGCAGCGGATCGAGCCCCATGTCCTGCATGCGCGCGGAGAAGAACTCGCACTTGCCGCTCGGTGTCGGAAAGCCGCCGTCCGCAAAGGGCAGGTACGGCGTCGGCACGTTGAGTCGCATCCAACCCCGCTCGAGCAGCCGCTCGAACGTGACGCCGTGCAGCTTCTCGCTCTGCGAGGCCAGGGCCTGGGCGATGAGCGTGAGGTCGTCGTCGCGCAGTGAGTCGTGGGTCATGCCCATGCGGCCGGCCAGCCGGCGGAAGATCTCGGTGTTCGGCAGCGCCTCGCCCAGGGGCGCGACGGACGGCCGATTGAGCGTCACGTAGTGATGCCCGTACGCCAGATGGACGTCCCAGTGCTCCAGCTGCGTCGTGGCCGGCAGGATGTAGTCGGCCCAGTCAGCGGTGTCGGTCTGGAAGTGTTCGAGCACTACCGTGAACAGGTCCTCGCGCGCCAATCCGCGCAACACGGCGTTGCGGTCGGGCGCCACGGACGCCGGGTTCGAGTTGTAGACCACCAGCGCGCGGACGGGCGGGCCGCCGACGCCGGCGTCGGGCTGCGTCAGGGCCTCCCCCAGCCGGATCATGTTGACGGTGCGCACCGGTGGCGAGAGGTCGGGGCGCTCGAGCGCCCGCTTATCGAACTGGAAATTCGCGCTCGTCGACAGTTGAACGCCGCCGCCGGCCCGGCGCCAGTGGCCGGTCACGGCCGGGAGGCACGCAATGGTGCGCACCGCCATGCCGCCACCGGCATGACGCTGGAGGCCGTAGTTCACGCGAATGAACGCCGCGCGCGCGCGGCCAAACGTCTCGGCCAGCCGCTCGATGGTCGCGGTGTCGAGGCCCGTAATCTCGGCCACGCGTGGCGGCCCGTATTCGCCCGCGCGCGCGCGCAACGCGGCCTCGCCCAGCGTGTGCCGCCTGAGATAGTCCGCGTCGTCGAGGCCTCGGGCAAAGATCACGTGCATCATGCCGAGCGCGAGCGCGGCGTCCGTGCCGGGCCGGATTCCGATCCATTCGTCGCATTGGGCGGCGGTCCGCGTCCGGATCGGGTCGATGGCGATCACGCGTGCTCCGCGTTCGCGGGCCCGGACGACGAACGGCCAGAGGTGCGGATTGGAGGTGAGCGTGTTCGTGCCCCACAGCAGCACGAGATCGCTCTCGGGAATTCCCTCCGCATCGGCGCCGATGTTGGCCCCGATCGTCATCCGCATGCCCATGGTGCCGGCCATCGAACAGATCGTGCGGTCGAGCTTCGACGCCCCCAGCAGGTGGAAGAACCGGCGGTCCATGGACGATCCCTGCAGCATGCCCATCGTGCCGGCGTACGAGTACGGGAGAATCGCTTGCGGGCCGTCGGACGAACGGGCGATCGCGCTCAACCGGTCGGCGATCGCGTCGAGCGCTTCGTCCCACGCCACCGGTTCGAACTCTCCGCTTCCTTTGGCCCCCACGCGTCGGAGCGGCCGGAGCACGCGCTCCCGATGGTACGTGCGCTCCACGTAGCGGTTCACCTTGGCACACAGAAAGCCGTTGGTGAATGGGTGCTCCGGGTCTCCGGCCACGCGCGTCGCGCGGCCCTGCTCCACCGTCACCAACATCGCGCACGTGTCGGGGCAATCGTGTGGGCATGCGCCCCGCACGATCCCGTGCTGCTGGAGTTCCATGATCTGGCTTCGGGGCAGAGAGGCGGCCATCGGATGGGCGGAGTGGCGGCAGGTGGTGACGTTCAAAAGTAGGGCGCCGCAGCCGGCGGGCAACGCCGGTACCGCATGCGGTTGGCGCTCGGCGACTGCGAAGGTTTCTTAATGTGGGTAACGCGTTGCGCGCATGGAAGTTCGCGGCCCGGAACGCGAATGGCGGCTGCCCGCCGCGGCCAATTTTCGGCGCGTCGCGCACGCCTGCTGCGATCAACGAACCCGTTGTGGGGTAGTCACTTGAGCGCCAGCACCATCTATTGACAGGCCCAACCGGCTCCATATGTTGAATGCCGCAAGAGCACGAGCACCTTTCCGTTGCGTGCAACGGTGCTGCGCGCCTCTCGTTCACCCCAGCTATCCCAGGAGATTGCTAATGAAGCGCTTGGCCCTGATTGCCGCGATGTTCGCGGTTGCTGCCTGCTCGTCGCAGGCGAAGCCCGCCGCCGATACCGGCGGTGCGATGAAACAGGCCGCACCCGCCATGAGCGACAGCTCGGCGATGAAGGCGGACACCGGCATGAAGATGGATTCGACGAAGAAGGACACGTCGATGAAGGCGATGGACACGAAGAAGAAGCCGTAATCGCTCTTCTCGATGCCGATCACGCGAACGGGCGCGACCTTACGGGTCGCGCCCGTTCGCATTCACGCACGAGCGCGGCGCGCAGCCGCCCAGGCGAACGCGTCGGCCACGCCGGCATCGGGAGGGACCGTCGGTGTCCAACCCAATTCGACGCGAGCTCGCTCCGAGGTGAAGGGATTGTCGCGGGAGACGAAGTCCAGGGCCGTACCGCCGCCGAGGCGCGCCTGCCCGAACGACAGTACGCGCACGAGTCGCTTGGCGGCGCGAAGGCCGCCGCGCGCCAGTGCTGGCGGCATCGAGATGAAGTGGGGGGTGACCCCCAGCCCGCGTGCCCCGTACGTGAAGAACTCGCGCACGGTGACGTCGAAGTCGTTGGCCAGATTGTAGGCGCGTCCGGCGGCGATGTCGGACATCGCCGCCCGCACGGCGCCGTCGGCCACGGCGGCGGCGTGCACCACGGCCAGTGTCGAACCTCCGCCCGCGACCAGCGGCACGATGCCGAAGCGGAGCAGCCGCGCGATTCGCGGGACGAACTGTCGGTCGTACCGCCCGTAGATCACGTCGGGCCGCACCGCCGTCGCCCAGATGCGGCCCGACGCATGGGCCGCCATCACCAACGCTTCGGAGTCGCGTTTGCTCCGCGCGTAGTACGATCGCTCGTGCAGTGGCAGGAGCGGCAGATCCTCGCTCGTCTTCGTGCCCTGACGCTCTCCCAGGTATCGCGTGGCCGACCCGTACACGGCGACACTGCTCACCTGCAGTAGCCGCGCGCCGTTTGCGGCGGCGGCCGAGATGGCGTTGCGCGTGCCATCCACGTTCACTGCGCGGTACGACTCCCATCCGCGGGTCATGATCTCCGCGGCGGCGTGAAAGACCACGTCGCAGTCGCGTGCCGCCGCCACGAACGATGGCTGATCGAGCACGTCGCCCCGAGCCAACTCGAGTCCGAGGTCGGACAGTTCGCGGGCGCCGGCGCCGTCGAGATCGCGCACCATGGCGCGCGCCCCCCAGCCATCGGCAAGCAATCGCTCGGCGATGTGGTGCCCCACCATGCCGGTGGCCCCGGTGACCAGGGCGCGCACTATTCGTTCGGGAAGGGAAGCGCGCACACGTCCGCGCGCCTCTCGCCGTCCTCCCACCGCGCCACGAGCGTCGTGCCGGGCTCGACTTCGCGGCGCACCATGCCCAGGGCGATGGGCCCGAGTCGGGGTGAGACGACGGAGCTCCGCACGTCCCCCACCGGCTTGCCGGTCGCGTCTTCCAGCACGGCGCCCGTCGGCAGCGCCGGTGTTTCGGAAACGCGCAGCCCGCGCAGGTACCGGTTCACGTGTCCCTTGAAGTGCACCCGCGCCACGACTTCCTGGCCCACGTAGCAGCCCTTGGTGTAGCTGATTGCCTGGAGCTCGTCGAGGTTGGCCTCCTGCGTGAGCGTGGAGTCGTCCATGTCGATGCCCCACTCCGGCCGTCCCGCCTCGACGCGCGCCACATCCCAGGCCGAGAGCCCGCACGGTACGGCGCCGGCCTGCATCGCGCGCTGCCACACGTCGTCGAACATCGCCGTCGGCAGGAAGAACTCGAATCCCTGCATCAACAGCTCGGGGGTGCGCGCCACGGTCAGCATCGAGCCGTCCATCTCCACGCGCACGTGGGCGTAGGGAGGCAGGATCGCCAGCGCGCTCGCGTTGATTCCGGTCATCGCTTCGACCACGTGATGCGCCGTGGGGCCGAAGACACCCAACGTCCGCGTGGTGTCCGATTCGTCGACGTGCGGCGCGAGACGCGGGTTGATGTACTTCTTCACCATCGTGCGCCAGCCGTCACCCGCGCGCGCGCCGGTATCGGTGAGCACGCCGTCTTCCTGCACGAAGATGCGAACGTCGGCGACCACCTTGCCCTTGGGCGAGAGCGCGGCGGCGTACTGCCCCTGGCCCGCCTCGAGTGCCTGTGTGTCGTTCGTGACCAGGCCGGCGATCATCTCCGCGGCCTTCGGTCCCGACAGCCGGATTCGCACACGCTGGCTGCGATCGACCACACCGGCCCGCTGGCGCAGCGCGGCATACTCGGCCGCGACGTTGGTGTACGTCAGAACCACGGCCCGGCCGGAGATCGTCTCGAGCGCCGGAGACGCGGGGGTGATTCTCCCGGCTACGCTGTCGGTGGTCATGCGGCTTCGTGCGCCCAGCGTTCGAGTTCCGACAGCACGTCATGGCCGGCGTCCGCCAGCGAGGATACGAGGCCGTCGGCTTCCACGGCCTGGTGTGCGGGGAGGTCGCCCACCGCGAGGCAGCGAATCCCCGCCGCGCGCGCCGCCAGGATCCCCGATCGTGCGTCCTCCAGCGCCAGCACCCGGTCCCGGGCCAGCGGCCGGCGATTCTGCAAACGGTTCAGGGCGCGCGTGTAACTCTCGGGGGCCGGCTTGTTGTCCAGTACGTCGTCGGCGCACACGATGACTTCGAACGCGTCGTGCAATCCCGACAACCCCAGCAGGAGGTCGACAGTGGCTCGCGAGGCGCGCGTCACCAGCGCCAGACGCGAGCGGGCGTGCGCGATCGTCACCAGCACGCGGGCGCCCTCGCGGAGCGACATCCCCTGGCTGGCCCGTTCCGTGAAATACCGGTCGGCACGAAGCCCGATCAGATCGAGCGTCGTCGGATCGGCGGCGACGCCGAGCAGCCGCGACGCCACACCCGCGGCGTCGCGCGGCGACCGGCCGAGCAGCTCCTCCGCGGCCCCGGTGGGCAGATTCGCAATCCCATCGTCGGCGAGCGCCCGGACCAGGGCGTCGAAGCGCGCGGCGCGCGTATCGATCACCACTCCTTCCAACTCCAGCAGCAGTGCATCGAGCATGGCTGAATATCTAATACCGGCGGGGCGCACGTCGCCACCGGGAATTCGCAACGGCTAGCCCAGAGCCCCGCTGGGGCCTCCTGCGTCCGTTCCCGACCTCGCGTACGCCGCGTCGAGCAGATCAACGGGATGAACCGTGCGGGCGCCGATCCCGGACCTGCGCAACCCGGCGCCGATCTGCATCAGGCATCCGGGATTGCCGGTGGCCACCAGCGTCACACCTGCCTCCTGGACGGCCTGCAGCTTCGGTTCCAGGACGGCCCGCGATATGGCCGGCTGCAGCAGGCTGTAGATGCCGGCGCTGCCGCAACACTGGTCGGCGCCGTTCAGTGGAACCAGCTCCGCCGGCCGCGCGGCGCCGAGCACGCGAAGAGGAGCGTCGGCCACGCGCTGGGCGTGGAGGAGATGACAGGGGGCGTCGTAGGCCACGCGCACCGGCGCCCCGCCGGCGCCGGCCGATAGCGGCCCCGCCTCGGCCAGCAACTCACTCACGTCCCGCACACGCGCCGAAAGCGCCGCCGCACGTTCGGCCCATGCGGGATCGCCGGCCAGCAGGTGGCCGTACTCCTTGCACATCGCCCCGCATCCGGCGGAGTTCACGGCCACCCGATCGGCTCCCGATCGCTCGAACGCCGCGATGTTGGCACGGGCCAGCGCACGGGCACCCTCGAGGTCGCCGGCATGCGCATGCAGCGCGCCACAACACCGCTGACCGGGCGCGTCCGCCACGGCGAAGCCGTTCATTTTCAGCACACGCGCCGTGGCCCGGTTGGTTTCCGCGTACAGGCCATCCATCACGCAGCCTTCCAGCAGCGCCACGCGACCGCGACTCGGCGGCGCGTCGGCGTCGTACGGCGCACGCGGCACGGGAACCCGGGTCGCATCGAGCATCGCGAACGCGAATCCGACACGCCCGGGCAGTCGCGACGCCACCGCCGCCATCCGTGTCCCTCGTGCCACGCGGGCCATTCGCATTGCGGTTCGCAGCAGCGCGGGTCGCGCGAACACCGCCAGGAGGGCGCGCGCCAGCAAGGGCAGCGGGCGACGGATGGCCAGCGTGGCGCGTGTTGCCTCGAGCAGTTGTCCGTACGGCACGCCCGACGGGCAGGCCGTCTCGCACGCGCGGCACCCGAGGCAGCGGCCGATGTGCGTTTCCACGGTCTCGTCGTTCGCCGACAGCGTGCCGTCGTAGACCGCGCGCATGAGCACGATACGCCCGCGCGGGCTGTCGTTCTCGTTCTCGAGAGCTAGATACGTGGGGCAACTCTGCAGGCAGAACCCGCAATGCACGCAGGCATCGATGCCCGCGCCGGCCAGGGCGAGCGGGGTGCCGGGAATCGCGCAGCCGGGCGCTTCCGGTCTCATAGCGGTCATTCGGACGCTCCGAGAATGCCCGGGTTGAGAATGCCGCACGGGTCGAACGCGGCGCGCACGCCGCGTGAGAGGCGGTCCATGGTCGCCGACGGGAGCGCCGACCAGACATGCACGGGCAGGATCTCGCCGATGCGCGCGCCGTCGAAGGGCGTGGTGAGCGCGCGCATCAGGCGTTCGACGTCCGACGCCCCGTCGGTCGTGCCCGGCGCTCCGCACCGGACCACGCCACGCAGGGGGCTTCCGTGCATCCAGGTACCTCCGGCGACGGCCAACGCGTCTCGCGCCGCGGTCCAGGTGGCGGCGAATGCCGAGGGGCTCCACGACATGCGCCACACGGCATCGGCCGCCGACGCGACCCTCCGCAGCCGAAGCCATGCGGCGCCGTCGAGTTCGCGAAACGCGCCGGCGCCGATCGAGGCAAGGGCGGCACGCTGGGCGCGCATCGATTCGGCGTTCCCACCGATGCGAACCAGCAGCGTCGGCGCCGGTGGCAGGTCGAGCCGGGCGGCCAGTTCGCCGTTCACCAACTCGCAGGCCATCGGGGCCGGGTGCAGTGCGCGCAGCTGGGCGCTCAGGCGTGCGATCGTCTCCGGGTCCTCGTCCAGCGCCAGGGCCAGGGTCTCCTGGGCCGCGGGCAGGGCGCGGAGGCGCACGGTGACGTCGGTGAGCACGCCGAGCGTTCCCCAGGCGCCCGTTGCGAGCCGCACGAGGTCGAAGCCGGCGACGTTCTTCACAACGCGCCCGCCGCCGCGCACGATATCGCCGGCCCCGGTCACGAATTCGAGACCTAGCAGATGGTCGCGCGGCGTGCCGAATGTCGTAGCGAGCGGACCGGAAGACGCGGTAGCGACCGTGGCGCCGAGACTGCCGTCGTCCTCGCCATACGGATCCAGCGGCAGCCACTGCCCGGCGGCTGCCGCGGCATCGGCGATCTCGGCCAGCGGCGTTCCCGCACGCGCGGTGAGCACGAAATCGCCGCGCACGTACTCCACAATGCCGGTGCAGGAGCGCAGCGACAGCGTCTCGTCGGCGTCCACGGGGCGATTGGCTGCCATCCAGTGGCCCCGTCCACTCACGCGCAGCCGCGCGCCGCGTGCGGCGACGTCGCGTACCCGGTCGGCGATCTCCCGCGTCTCGATCATCGCGATTCGCCCTGCACGCGGGGCCGGCCGGCGGGAGCCATGTGCCACTCGCGGCAGCTGTGGACGGGCACCACCTTGCCGGGGTTGGCGCGGCGCGCGGGGTCGAACACGTCGCGCAGGTCGCACATGGCGCGAAGCGACGACGGCGAGAAGATGGCATCCATGTACGGAAGCTTGTCCAGTCCCACGCCGTGTTCGCCGGTGATCGTGCCGCCGGCCGCGATGCAGGCCTGCATGATCTCCCGCATCGCTGCATGCACGCGCGCCGTCTCGTCGAGATCGCCAGCGTCGTACGCGACGTTCGGATGCAGGTTGCCATCGCCGGCGTGGAACACGTTGCACACCGTGATGCGATACTTGTCGCCGATCGCCTGGATGGCGGCGAGCACGTGGGGCAACCGTGTACGCGGCACGACCGCGTCCTGCACGACGAGATGGGATGAGAGCCGGCCCATCGCGCCGAACGCCTTCTTTCGGCCCTGCCAGAGCCGGGCGCGTTCGACCTCGTCGCGGGCAACGCGCACCGACCGCGCCCCCTCGGCCCGGCACAACTTCTCCACGGCGGCGACGTCCTGCTCGAGGCCGGCCAGCGCGCCATCGAGTTCGATGAGCAGCACGGCCGCCGCGTCCACCGGGTAGCCGGCGGCGTAGATCGACGCCTCCACGACGCGGATCGTGGGCGCGTCCAGCATCTCGAGCGCTGCGGGCAGAATGCCGCTGGCCACGATGGCCGACACCGATCGGGCGGCCGCGTCGAGACTCACGAAGTCGGCGAGCAGTGTCCGCACCGCCGCGGGGTTGCGGGTCAGGCGCACCGTGATATCGAGCGCCACGCCGAAACACCCTTCGGACCCGACGAACGCCCCGACCAGGTCGTAGCCTTCGGATTCGCGGTCGGCGCGGCCGAGCGTCACGACGTCGCCGTCGGGGAGCACCACGGTGAGCGCGACGATGTGATTGGTGGTCACGCCGTACTTCAGGCAGTGGGGCCCGCCGGCGTTCTCGGCCACGTTGCCGCCGATGGTGCAGGCGGCCTGGCTCGACGGATCGGGGGCGTAGTGCAGGCCGTACGGTGCGGTGGCGCGGCTGAGGGCCACGTTGACGACGCCCGGCTCCACCACGGCCAGCCGGTTCTCGGCGTCGATGGAGAGAATGCGTGTGAGGCGGTTGAGGCCCAGCAGCACCACCCCGTCGGCGAGCGCGCCCCCGGACAACCCCGTTCCCGCGCCGCGCGGCACGAATGGCACGCCGGCCTCGGCCAGCGTCCGCACGACCTCCACGACCTCGGTGCGCGTGCCGGGGAAGACGGCGCACGCCGGCTGTCGGCGATACGACGGGAGGCCGTCGGAGTTGTAGGCCACCAGATCGCTGGGGCGCACGAGGACCCGGCGTTGGCCCACGATCGCGGCGAGGCGCGCGGCGAGTCGCGCGTCGATCACGCCGGCGCCGACGTCAGGCGCGCCGGTCACGGCGGGGGTCGATGGACGGCGTGAGGCACACGCATGGATATACATCGGGCGACTGACATGCGCGTGCCGTACCGAAGAGGCGAGAAAAAAACCCCCGGCGATTTCGCCGGGGGTTCACTGGTCGGTCCGCTCGGCGGGCTACGCGGCCCAGAAGCCGCACAGCGCACGCCCGTCGGGACTTTCGCGCAACTTCTCGAACGCGCGCTCGCGAATCTGCCGGATCCGTTCGCGCGTCACGCCCATCAACGCGCCGATCTTCTCGAGCGTCATCGCCTCGCTGCCTTCCTCGAGCCCGTAGTACAGGTAGAGGATCTTCCGCTCGCGTGGCGTGAGGTACTTCTTGAATACGCGGTCGATGAACTCGCGCATCAGCTTGTAGTCGGTGACCTCTTCAATCTCGGAGCCGTCGACGCCGGCGAACCGCTCGCCGAGCGTGGAGGCTTCGCGGTCGGAGCGATCGATGGGCGCGTCGAGCGAGACTTCGGTGGCCGACATCTGCTTGGCGGTCCGGATCGCCTCCGGCGACTCGTCCAGCAGCCGGCCGATCTCGTTCTCCGTCGGGTCGCGCTTGAGCACCTGGGCCAGCACCGTCTCGGCGCGCGCCAGCCGGATGAGCTGCGAATTCTGGTTGAGTGGGATGCGCACCGAACGGGTCTGCTCGGCGAGCGCCTTGAGGACGGCCTGGCGCACCCACCACACGGCGTAGGAGATGAACTTCACGCCCTGATCGGGATCGAACTTGCGGACGGCCTTGAGCAGGCCCTCGTTCCCGATCGCCACGAGTTCACTCAGGTCGAGTCCGTGGCCCTGGTACTTCTTCACATACGAGATCACGAATCGGAGATTCGCGGTGACCAGCCGCTCGGCTGCCTTCTCGTCACCTTTCTGAGCCCGGCGTGCCAGCCGTCGCTCTTCCTGCGGGTCGTCGATGAGGGGGAGTTTCTGGATGTCCTGCAGATACTGGTCGAAAGCCGAGGAGGGAGACGAGCGGAAGTATCCCTTGGACCTGGTTTCGGTCACTTGCTCCATACACGCCCCTATCACTGAAAGCGGGAAGGTGGGAACGAGCGGAAAGGCTCGCGACACGCCGGTGACTGGCAGGGACGGGCACGTTAACGTCGGGCGGAGGAAGCGTCAACAGTGGTGACAGTTGCCCATCACATAAATCCATGCGTTTACAACGCTAAGTCTCTGTGTGGCAGAAATTTGCCTATGTACGTTTCCGATGCGGCAAAAACGCATGAAGTTCGGTCATCCTTTCCGAAAATTAGCCGAAGGTGGTGCGTGTCATGCCCGCTGTCCGACGCGCCGGCGACTTCCCATACACTGCTCCGATCGTGGCGCGGAACTGCGAACCTCCGGAAGGGCGATGCGCGGCTGCTCCTGCCCGGCCGCTTACTGCAGTGCTTCGAGCACCAGCGAATCGTCCATCGCCGCCGACCACCCACGATCATCGAAGGCCATGCGGCCGAGATCCACCGGCAGCGCATACTCGGCTCGGCCCTGGCGTCCCTTCTTGTCGCCATGTGTGGCCTGGAGGATCGCCGCGGGCGCGAGATCGGCCGGCCGCTGCGTGGGCAGCCCCGCACCTTCGACGGCCGCGCGGATGCGCTCGGCCGTGCCGGCGACGGCAACGCCGGCGCGTTCGGCGAGTCTCGATTCCAGGCACATGCCGATGGCGACGGCCTCGCCGTGCAGTAACCGGTAGCCGCTGAGATGCTCGATCGCGTGGCCGAGCGTATGGCCGAAGTTCAGCGTCTTGCGTCGTCCCGCCTCGCGCGTGTCGCGGGCAACGACAGCCGACTTTATCTCCACGCTCCGCGCGATGAGTGCGCTGACCGCCCGGAAATCGGGCAGGCGATCGCGGTGCTCCGCCGCCAGTGTGGCCACGGCATTGAAGTGTGCCCGGTCGGCAATCACGCCGTGCTTGAGCGCCTCGCTCAGGCCGGACCTGAACTGGTTGCGAGGCAGCGTCGCCAGCACCGCGGGGTCGATGATCACCGCGGAGGGTTGGTGAAACGCGCCGACGAGATTCTTGCCGCTTCGCGTGTCGACGCCGGTCTTGCCGCCGATCGAGGCGTCGAGCATGGCGAGCAGGCTCGTGGGCATTTGGATGAACGGAATGCCGCGCATGAACGTCGCCGCGACGAATCCCGCGAGGTCACCCACCACGCCACCGCCGAGCGCGATGATCGCCGAGTCGCGGCCGAATCCCGCGTCGAGCATCTGGTCGGTGACCGTGGCCCAGGTGTCGCGCGTCTTGTGGGTCTCTCCGGCGGGGATGGTGAACACGTCGGTGGCGAGGCCCGCGAGCGCCGCCTCGACCCGGGCCGCATACAACGGCCCCACGTTGGCATCGGTGACGATCGCATAGCGATGCGCGCGAACGGCGACCCGCGCCACGCCGCCGACGGCATCGAGCACTCCGGGCAGGACGTGGACCCGGTAACCCGGATCGATCACCGCGCCGATCCCCGGAGCCGAGCCTTCACCATGTGACCTCGCCCGCGCCGGCGCGGCGGTTCGCCACGCGGGCGAGCGTGAACAGCAGGTCCGACAGGCGGTTGAGATACACCACCACGACGTCGGGTACCTCGGCGGTGCTCCGGAGCGCGACCACGCGCCGCTCCGCGCGTCGGCAGACGGTGCGTGCGAGATGCAGTGCCGCCGCCTTCGGGGTGCCGCCGGGAATGATGAACGACCGCAGCGGCTCCAGCTCGGCGTCGCCGTCGTCGATCGCGCGCTCGAGTTCCGCGATGCGCCCGTCGTCGATGCGCGCCTTCTCGAGTTGCTGCTTCATCTTGTCGCGATCCGGCGTCGCCAGCAGGGCGCCGATGGCGAAGAGATCGCGCTGGATGGGCACCAGCACCTCGTCGATGCGGGGCATCAATTCGCTCGCGCGGGCGAGCCCGAGCGCCGCATTCAGCTCGTCGACGTCGCCGTAGGCTTCGACCCGCGGATCACTCTTGGGTGTCCGTCCGCCGCCGAACAGGCCGGTATCGCCGGCGTCGCCGGTTCTCGTGTAGATCTTCATGAGAAGGGGAAATGTAATTCCGTGAAGAGGCGGAACCTCGAAGAAGCGCAGGGCCGAAACGACGCAGGGCCGAAACGACGCAGGGCCGAAACGGCGCAGGGCCGAAACGGCGCAGGGCCGAAAGCGCGGGGAAACGGAATCACGGAAACAGCGAATCGGGTGAAGAAGCGTTAGTGTTTCGCCCGACCTACCGACCTACCGACCTACCGACCTACCGACCTACCGACCTACCGACCTACCGACCTACCGACCTACCGACCTACCGACCTACCGACCTACCGACCTACCGACCTACCGACCTACCGACCTACCGACCTACCGACCTACCGGTCAACCAAACAACCGCGCGATGATCGATCCGCGCTTCTTCTTGAACGCGACCGACACGGGCGGCGCGCCGCTTCCGGCCGCCTCGGAGCGCGCCTGAAAGGTGGTCGGGAAGATCTCAGCGAGGTGCAGCTGCAACCGATCCGGCGACGCACCGGTGCGGTCACTCTGGGTGACGATCCACTCATCCAGGAGGGTGCCGAGTTGTGCCGCCGTGGCGCGCTCGGCCGGATTGCGCTGCAGCGAGAGTTGCAGAATCTCGTCGAGTTCCGGGTCGAGGTCGGTGATGCGCGACCGAAGATCGGGGAGCGGGCGCAGCACCACCTCCTCCACGGAGAGCGCGGTGTTGTCTTCGTGAAAGAGCGGGCTCAGTGCGAGGAGCTCGTAGAGCACGACGCCGAGCGAGAATACGTCGCTGCGCGCATCGACGATGGTGCCGAGCACCTGCTCCGGACTCATGTACCGCTTCTTCCCCATCCGGACGTGCTGCTCGGAGGCGGGGTCGATGGACGTGCGCGCCTTCGCGATGCCGAAGTCGCCGAGTTTGATGTGCCCGTCCCAGGTGATCATCACGTTGCCGGGCGAAACGTCTCGGTGCACGACGTCGAGGCGGCGGCCGTCCGGCCCCACGGCGTTGTGCGCGAAATCGAGCGCCCGGCAGAGACGGCTGCCGATGTACGCCACCAGCGTCGCCGCGATGGGACGGCCCAACTCGTAGTGACGGTCGATGACGCTGCGGAGCGTGGGACCCTGGATGTACTCCATCGCGATGAAGTACTGCTCGTTCACCTCGCCCAACTGGTAGATCTGGACGATGTTGCCGTGCATCAGGTTGGCCGAAAGCTTTGCTTCGTCGATGAACAGCTGCAGAAATTCGCGACGCTCGGCGAGTTCCGGATGGATCACCTTGAGCGCGATCCGCTTGGCGAATCCCGACGGGCCGAGCTGTTCGGCCTCGTACACCGTGGCCATCCCGCCTTCGGCCACCTTACGAACCAGGTGGAAGGAACCGTGGTACTCGAGATTCTCGTGCATGCGTGGATGGGATCGGGAGCGACTGGGGGCGCGCGGAGTCTCGGCGATGGACCACGGACCCGCGCTTGTTTAACGATGCAGCACTGGCGAACGTTATCGAATGAACCACGAAATTCGCGACCTCACCATCATCGGCGGCGGCCCCACTGGCCTCTTCGCCCTGTTCTATGCTGGCATGCGCGGCGCGACCGCGCAAATCGTCGATGCGCTGGCGGAGCCCGGCGGCCAGCTCACGGCGCTCTACCCCGAAAAGGACATCTTCGACGTCGCCGGGTTCCCCAGGATTCCCGCCAAGGAACTCGTGCGACAGTTGCGGGTGCAGGCCTCTCAGTTCGACCAGCCGATGCATTTCTCCCAGCGCGTGACGGGCCTCGAAGAAGCGGACGGACACTTCGTCCTGGTCACCGAGACGGATCGCTTCCCGACCCGATCCATCATCGTCGCGGCGGGCATCGGCGCCTTCGCGCCCCGCCGGCTACCGCAGGCGTCCGCCGAGCCCTGGTACGGTCGTGGGATCCACGACGTGGTGACCGACCCCGAGCAGTTCAGAGGAAAGAACGTCGTCATCATCGGCGGCGGCGATTCGGCCTTCGACTGGGGGGTGCAACTGCTCGGCCGCGCCGCGTCGGTCGCCATCGTGCACCGCAGCGATCGCTTCCGCGCCCACGCCGCGACCGTGGCGCAATTCCAGGCCGCCGTCGAGGCGGATCGAGCCGCGCTCTACACCTTCCACGAACTGCAGGACCTCGTCGCGCCTGAAGGCGGCGAGCAATTCACGCACATACTGCTCAAGGACATCAAGGCCAAGTCCTCGCGCCAACTGGAAGCGGACGTCGTCCTCCCGATGCTCGGCTTCGTCAGCGACATGGGCGCCATCGGCGAGTGGGGCCTCAACATCGAAAAGGACGAGATTCTGGTGACCAGCCAGATGGAGACCGGACGGCCGGGCATCTACGCGGCCGGTGACGTCGTGACCTATCCGGGCAAGCTGAAACTCATCGCCACCGGGTTCGGCGATGCGGCAACCGCCGTCAACCAGGCTGTCCACTGGGTCTACCCGGAGAAGAAGATCAATCCGGGGCACAGCTCGAACATGGCGATCTTCGGGCAGAAGGACGACTGAACGGGAAGGTCAACGTGTGAAGGGGGACGCGCGCGCCGTCGTGCGATCTCGGAGCTTCAGCTACGAAAGCCGTCCGGGTGGCGTCCCTTCAACTTCTCGATGTTCGCCGCCGCCACCTCGTCCAACGTCAGGCCGGCGGTCTGCGCCGCTACGGCCAGACACCAGAGGGCGTCGCCCAACTCCTCCCGCAGGCGGCCGCCATCCATTGCGCGTCCCTGCATTCGCTCCTTCCGCACCATCCCCAGCACCTCGCCCGCTTCCTCGGCCAGGCCAGCCGCAGCATCCAGCAAACGGTCGGGCGCCGAGAGCGACTGGTTGATCGTGCGGGCTGCGGCGAGCTGATATTCGTCGAGGGTCACGAGTACGGCTCCTTGATGTGTGAGGGACACCGGGGCCAACGCCACGCCTGTCCGCCTGTCCGCCTGTCTGCCCGCGCGCCCGATCTGACTGTCCGACTGTCTGACTGTCTGACTGTCTCTAATACGCCACCCGCGGATCCGCCTTCGCGTACGCCAGATCCGCCAGCAGGTTGACCACCACGAACACGGTGCTCAGAAACAACACCGATCCCTGAATGGCCGGCAGGTCGCGGCGTGAGATGGCGTTCACGACGTACCGGCCCAGCCCCGGCCAGGAGAACACCGTCTCGGTGAGAATACTGCCGGTGAGGTACGAGCCGAAGTCGAGTCCGACGACGGTGATCACCGGGATCAGCGCGTTGCGCAGCGCGTGGCGCAGGGTGACCGACCATTCGCGCGCGCCCTTGGCCCGCGCCGTCCGCGTGTAGTCGGCTCCGAGCGCGTCCAGCATCGACGATCGCGTGACCCGCGCCTGGAAGGCGATGGACCGCATGCCGAGCGCGAGCGCCGGCAACACGAGGTACCGGAGTCCGCCCGATCCCGAGGGCGGGAACCAGCGGAGCCCGACCGCGAACACGAGAATCAGCAGTAGGCCCACCCAGTACACCGGGAACGAGATGCCCAGGTACGCGACGCCAAGTGCCAGGCGGTCGATCCAGCCCCCCGGATTGCGTGCGCTCAATACGCCGAGCGAGATGCCGCACACCGTGGCCAGGAACATCGCGGCAAGCGCGAGTTCCAGGGTCTTCGGAAAGCGCTCGGCGATGTCAGCGCTGATCGGACGATCCGTGATGTACGAGCGGCCGAGGTTGCCGTGTGCGATCTGGTCCACGTAGTGCGCGAACTGCACCGGCAGCGGATCGTCCAGATGCAGTTCGGCGCGCAGGCGGGCGATCGTCGCCGGGTCGGCGCGCTCCCCGATCATCGCGGTCACGGGATCGCCGGGGGCCACGTACAGGAGGAGGAACGCCACGACGAGCACGCCGAACAGGGTCGGAACGGCCAGCGCGAGCCGCCGCGCGATGAAGCGCAGCATCGGCTACGGCGTGGCCGCGCGAATGCGCGCGTCGGTCCACCGCTGGCCGTTGAAGATCACCGGCGGGGTGAATCCCTCGATCCAGGGCTGTACGGCGTACAGCTTGTCGTAGAAGTACAGGTCGATCATCGGCGCATCGGCGTAGGCCAGGGAGTCGGCGGCGCGGTAGAGCGCGTCGCGCTTCGACTCGTCGGGCTCCCGTCTGGCGCGCGTCATCAGTCGGTCGAAGGCGGGGTTCCGGTAGAACGATACGTTGCCGCCGACCCCGGTGTTCGCGCCGCCGAGCAGCGGGTCGAGGAAGTCTTCGGCGTCGGGATAGTCGGCGTACCAGTCCTTCAGGAAGAGGTCGGTGTCGCCCTTGCGCGCGGCCTCGCGCGCCGACGCCGCGTCGCGCTGTACGATCTTGGTGCGAATGCCCACGGCGTTCAGGTAGGCCTGGATGGCTTCGGCCACCCGAACCATGATCGGCGTGGCGCCGGTCCAGAGTTCGACGTCGATGCCGCCCGGATGCCCCGCGGCGGCGAGCAGCGCGCGTGCCTTCGCGGGGTCGTAGGGATAGGGCGCGCGCGTGGTGTCGGCCCCGCCAAGGGCCGGGGGAATGACCCCCGCGGCCAGCCGGCCCCGTCCGTGGACGAGCTGGGCGAGGATGGTCTTCGTATCCACGGCGTCGTTGATGGCCTGTCGCACGCGCCGGTCCTGGAGTGGGCCGCGCGTGGTGTTGATGGCCACGTACACCAGTTGGAGCGACGGCGCGTCCATGAGGAGCCGCTTCTTGGCGGAGTCGGACTCCCACGTCTCGACTTCGTCGGGTGGAATCTCCGCGACGTCCACGTTCCCGCTCTCGAACTCGGCGACGGCGGTGCTCGGTTCGGCGATGATCCGGGCTTCGAGCGAGTCGGTCTTCGGGGCGCCGCCCCAGTAGTGGTCGTTGCGCGCGAACAGCAGGTAGTCGTCGTGTTTCCACCGCACGAGCTTCCAGGGTCCGGTGCCCACGGGATGGTCACCGATGTTGGCCGGGGCGTCGGCCGGAAGCACCGACGCCACGGGCATGGCCAGCAGCTTTGGGAAGATGGCCAGCGGCTGCTCGAGGGTGATGACGACCGTGCTGTCATTGGGGGCGGCGAGGCCGGCAACCGTGGCGGCCTTGCCGTCGGCGAACGCCGCGGCGCCCCGGATGGGGAGCAGGGGTTCGGCGCGCCCTCCATGGGTGGCGGGGGCAAGGGCCCGGGTGAACGAGTGGACGACGTCGGCGGCGGCGAGCGGCCGCCCATCCTGGAAGGTGACGCCGGGGCGGAGGTGGAAGGTGTAGGTCCGGCCGTCCGCCGAGAGGTCCCAGCGGGTGGCGAGGGCCGGCTGGAGGCGGGCGTCGGCGGTGAAGCGGGTCAGCCCCTCGAACACGTAGCTCACGGCACGGCCGGTGGGGACGTCGGTGGACAGGGCGGGGTCGAGGGAGCGCGGGTCGTAGGTGTCGCGTGCGTCGATCAGCGTGTGGCGCGAGGTCGCGGCCGGGGGCGCCCCGCGGCAGCCGGCGCTGGCGGCGAGAACGATGAGGAGCGACGAGCCTAGTGCTCGCGTGCAGGGTAGCGTCACGGCGGTTGACACCTGGGAAAGCGGGCGTGAACTTATGATACCCGCACTGACGCGTCAATCATATGCGCCCGCCGGATTTACGCGCCGCGCGGGCGTGTCGTGTGTCGGCGGATCAGCCCGGCACGATCCCGTAGTTCCGGAGTTCGCGCGGGTATGCGGAGTCCGGAGGTCCTGCTCCGAGGTTCGCATGTCCGACAAGCGACGTTCGTCGCGCTCCGGCGGTTGATGCACCGGCTCCTCCAGACGGCGTTGGCGGCCATGTGCCTCATCCTGGCGGTCGCTGCGGCGCCCGTGCGCGCTCATGCGCAGGACATCACGTGCGATCCGGGCGACAAGGAAGTCCGCTCGCTCGTGTTCCGCGGCAATCACGCGTTCAGCGCGTCGGACCTCGCGGTCCGGATCGCCACGACCGAGTCGGGCTGGTTCCGCCGGCATATCGGATTCTTCGGCACGCGGCACTGCCTCGATCGCGGCGAACTGCCGCTGGATGTGCTGCGGCTCAAGAAGTTCTATCACGACAAGGGCTACTACGACACCCAGGTGGATACGCTCGTGCAGGCGATGGGCGACGATGCCGTCCGTGTCACGTTCACGATCGCCGAAGGGCAGCCCATCCTCATCGACTCGTTGACCATCAGCGGCCTCGAATCCGTGCCCAACCGGGCCGACATCCTGGCCGGGCTTCGCCTGCGCGTGGGAATGCCGTTCGACGTCGGCCTGTTGGGAACGGAGTTGGACACGATCACGGTCCGTATGCGGAATTCGGGGTATCCGGACGTCGAGTTGCTGCGCAACTACAACGTCCGGTACGACGCCCGGAAGGCCAGCGTGTCGATACGCGCGCTGCCGGGGCCGCGCGCGCACATCGGAGCCATTCGCGTGAACGTGTTGCCGGTGGACAGCACGCACCCGCAGCAGATCGGTAACGACGTGGTGCGGGATCTGCTGGGCATCCGGCGGGGCGACCTGTACAGCGATCAGAAGCTGATCGACGCGCAGCGCAGCCTCTACCAACTGGGGGCCTACCGGCACGTGGAAGTTGCGCTCGACTCCGTCCAGCCGGCGGGTGATACACTGGTCACGCTGCTCGTCAATCTGCGCGAAGACTACATGCAGCAGCTCGACACCAAGTATGGGTGGGGAACGCTGGACTGCTTCCGGACCAGCGCGCAGTACACGAACAAGAACTTCCTGCACCAGGCGCGCCACTTCGAGCTGGCAGGGCAGCTCTCCAAGATCGGGTACGGCGCTCCGCTGGCGTCGTCGGCCACGCGGGGGCTCTGCTATCAGGACGTGTTGCGCCGCGATCCGTTCAGCGAAACCGTCAACTACAGCATCTCGGCCACGCTGCAGCAGCCGGCGTTGTTCGGGACCAGTTGGGCGCCGTCGTACTCCCTGTACCGGGAGCGGCGCAGCGAGTACCTCGCGTACCTCCGCACCACGTTGATCGGCGGCGAGGCCTCGGCCACGCGGGGGGCGGCCGATGGCCGTGGCGCGCTGCGACTGGCCTACAGTCTGGAGTACGGGCGCACGCAGGCGCAGCCGGCGCTCCTCTGCGCCGTATTCAACCGGTGCGATCAGGCGTCACGCGACCAGATCTCGGGGGCGGCCCAGCCACTCGCGGTGGCCGGCGCGCAGTACACGATCTCGCGGACCGACGATCCATTCAATCCCAGCCGGGGGTGGGTCATTCACACCGAGGTGCGGAGCTCGATGCGGACGCTCGGGTCCTCGCCCAACCTGACGTTCAACAAGGGAACGTTCGACGTTTCGTGGTACCACAGCGTGGGACAGAACGGCGTGTTCGCATCGCGCCTCCGCGGCGGTCTGGTGCTGGGGCCAAACCTCTTCCGGTCGGATCCCACCAAGTACATCCCGCCCGAGGAGCGCCTCTACGCAGGCGGTGCCAACAGCGTGCGGGGCTTCTATCAGAACGAACTGGGGTCGCTGCTCTACATCGCGAAGGGCTACGAGACGGTCGTCGTGAACGACAGCACGAGCTACTTCCAGGTGCCGAAAGGGGATAGCCCCTTCCGCGTGGTACCGCAGGGGGGCACGGCGCTGGTGGTGACGAATTTCGAATATCGCATTCCCGACGCATTCTTCCCGAAGCTCTTGCAGTGGGCGTTGTTCACCGATGGGGGCGAGGTCTGGACGCGCGGTGCCCCGGGCGCGGGGCTGGCCCTGTCGCAGATGAAATGGACTCCCGGGGTCGGGATCCGGGTGCTCACGCCGGTGGGACCAGTCCAGGTCAACGTGGGGTACAATCAGTATCGCCAGCCGCCCGGTCGGATCTACTACGATGCCAGCGTCAACAAGGAATCAGGGCTGGCACCGCTCTACTGCGTCAGTCCGGGCAACACGATTCCGGTGCACCAGGTGACGGGCAGTGGCGGCACGGGGACGACGTACGTGCAGGCGGACCAGGCCTGCCCGGCGACGTACGTGCCGCCGCAGTCCACCGGCTTCTTCCACCGTCTGACGTTGACGTTCTCCATCGGTTCCGATTTCTAGTCATGACTACCCGCCGTCGCGTCGTGCTCTACGTGAGTCTCGGACTCGTGCTCGCCATCTTCGCGGCGGCCGGAGCGGGCGTGCTCGTGCTCACGAAGAGCGGGTGGGGGCAGGATCACGTCCGGCAGCTGGTGGAGCGCCAACTGGCGGGTGCGGTGCACGGCCGCGTGTATCTGGGGCGGATTACCGGAAACTACCTCACCGGCATCACCATCGACTCGGTGGAGATCCGGGACGCCGAAGATTCGCTGTTCGTGGCGTCGGGGCCGTTGACGGTGGAATACGATCCGCGCGACATCATGGACAAGCGGCTGCTGTTCACGCACGTGGACGTGCAGCATCCCACCGTGTACCTCCGCCAGCACGAGAACTACGACTGGAACTTCCGGCGGATCTTCCGCAGCGGCCGCAACAGCGGGCCCGCTTCCAAAGCCACCGGCCCGCAGTGGGGGGACTACGTCGTCATGGACTCGGTGCGGCTGCACGACGCGACCTTCCTGCTGACGCAGCCCTGGGGGCCGGACGATTCGCTGCACGGCGTCCGGCGCGACAGTGCCGTGGCGGCCGCACTGGCCAACCGCGACATCGACGTCCGGCGGCGGCGCGAGGGGTTGGCGCGCACCCGGCGGTGGACGCACATCTACGCCGTGCTGCCGCACGTCCGGCTCAACGATCCGGACAGCGTGGGCCGGACATTCGCCATCGACACGCTCGACGTCGACGAACAGGATCCGCCCTTCCGGTTTCGCAACGTGCGGGGGACGGTGCGGAATCTGGGCGACTCGGTATGGGCCGTTCTGAAACACTTCGATCTTCCCGCGTCGTCCGGGACGGCGAGCGGGAAGATCGTGTGGGGCAGCGATCTGCCGCCGCGCTGGGACCTCCACATCATCGGCGATTCGGTGTCGTTGGCCGACGTCGCGTGGGTGTACCCGACGCTGCCCCGCACCGGCGGGGGCTCGATGGTGCTCGACATCCAGAACGAGCGCAATCCGCACGTGATGGACTACAAGCTCACGAAGATGGACGTGCGGACCACCAAGTCACATCTGCGCGGCGCGATGACGTTCGCGGTCGGCGGGCCGGTGCTACAGGTGAAGGACGTGAGTCTGCAGGCGGAACCGGTCGACTTCGACCTGCTGCGGACGCTGGCCGGCAAACCGTTCCCCGTGGACTGGCAGGGACAGTTGCGCGGTACGGTGACCGGGCGGGGCGGCCCGCTCACGAACTTCGTGGTGGACACCACGCATCTCACCTTCCAGGATGCGCACGTGCCGGGGGCGATCTCGGAGCTGAGCGGGCGCGGCGAATTGAACATCCTCAACCCCGGCCTCGCCGAGTTCCACCACTTCGACGTGTACGCGCAGCGGCTCGATCTGCGGACGGTGGAATTCCTGTATCCCGCGTTTCCCCGGCTCCAGGGGTCGATCGTCGGCGGGGCCGTGCTCGATTCGTCGTGGATGGACGTCCGGTTCTCGAACGCCGATCTGCGGTTGCAGGATGGCGATGCGCCGGTGACCCGGCTCACGGGCAGCGGGCGCATCACCTACGGCGAGCCGTACATGAGCTACGACGCGACGCTGATCGCCGACTCGCTCTCGCTCACGGCGCTCCGGCGATCCTACCCCAGGCTGCCCATCGTCGGTGACTACGCCGGCTCGATTCGCGTGCAGGGTACGCTGCCGGACCTGTTTCTCGATGCCTCGCTTCGCGGGCCCGGGGGTGCGATCAGCTACAACGGCCACGTCGACGCCGATCCGCCGGCGTACGGCGCCCATGGCAGCGGGCGCGTCGTGGCGCTCGATCCCGCCATGGTGGTGGCGGCGGCCAAGCTGCCGGCGGGCTCGCTCACGGGCAACTATGAAGTGAACGTGAGCGGCGACTCCCTCGCCGATCTCGCGGGGTCGGCCAACCTGGCGATGGAGCGGTCGGAGTTCGACGGCGTGCACGTGTTCTCGTCGCGGGCGCATCTGCGTTTCGCCGACGGCCGGATCCACGTGGATACACTGCGTCTCGAGACGTCGGCGGCCACGCTCCGCGCATACGGCGCGCTCGGGTTGAGCGAAGGCGTGAACGACTCGCTCCGCTACGAGGTCACCGTCGATTCGCTGGGCGGCCTCCGTCCATTCCTCGCCAGTCAACCAGCGGAACCGGCCGGGGTGCCGGACTCGTTGGCGGGGCGGCTGTACCTGAGCGGGTGGATGACCGGCAACGTGGTGGACCTCAACGTGTCCTCCGACTCGCTCGCCGCCGTCGGCCTGTACATCAAGAAGGACCGTGGGGCGACGGCCCGCGGGCACTTCGCGTTCCAGGACATGCTGCGGGCACCGCACGGTCTGGCGTCGTTCGAACTCGACACGCTGGTGCTCGCCGGCGTTCGGGTGGACACGATCGGCTTCCAGGCACAGCTGGCCCAGGTGAAGAAGAAGGGCGCCACCGGACTCCAGTTCGCGGGCACGTTCGACGTCGGAGCGCTCAGCGACAACGGACCAACGTTTGCCGTCGGCGGCACGATCTCGCACCTGTCCGGCCGAACGGATGTCACCGTGCGCTCGGGGAAGGTGGATCTGGGGCACGACGTCTGGCACCTGGCCGCCGAGGGCGCCGTGCACATCGATTCCACGCGAATCGCGATCGACACGCTTCGCATGATCAACGACCACGGTGGGGTGGTGTCGCTGGCCGGTCTGGTGCCCGATCGGGACTCGGTGTCCCTGCAGTTCCGCGCCGACAGCATCCCGGTGCGTGACGCCGCGACGCTGTTGCAGGTAGCCGACACGATGTCGGGTTGGAGTGCGTTGCATGCCGACGTGTCGGGAACCCGCGCAGCGCCGTTGGTCAAGATCGATGCGGTGGGGCGGAATCTCCTGTACGGCAGCATGGTGTTGGACCGGGTGAACGTCAGGGCGACCTATCAGAACCGCCGCACCGACGCGGACCTGGTCATCTTCCGAAACGGCGTGCAGTCGCTGCGCGCGTCGGCCTCTCTGCCCATGGCGGTCCAGCTGTTCGGGGCCCGCCTGCTGGACGACTCGCTCAGTGGTCAGATCCGTGCCGACAGCACCGACTTCGCGATCGTCGAGGCGTTCGTACCTGAAATCACCAACGCGAAGGGACGGCTGTTCGTGGCGCTGACGCTCGGGGGCTCGTGGCACCATCCGACGCTCGACGGGTTCGCCCAGATGAACGACGCCCAGCTGGCCCTCAACGACCTGGGCATCACGCTGCGCGGACTCAGCGCCGAGTTGACCGTGTCTGCTGCGAACGACAGTCTGGCAATTCGCCGGCTCAAGGCGTACAGCGGGCCGGCCGCGTCCGATTCGCTGTCGGTGGGGGGCTACGTCGATTTCGCGGACCGTGCCAATCCGCGGTTCGACCTCCGGCTGAATGCGCACGAGTTCCGGGCCATCGACAAGCGGACGCTGGCGCGCCTCGATATCTCCACGGGCCCCCTGGGTAGGGAAACCATCCGGCTCAGCGGGCGCAAGACGGCGTCGACGCTCACCGGGCCGGTGAACATCATCCGCGGCACGATCTACATCCCGGAGCGCGACGTTTCGAAGCGGCAGATGATCCAGCTGAGCTACGCCGACCTGGCGGGTATGGACACCACCGATCTGAATACCCGGATCAAACTGCCAAGCCCGCCGTCCGCGCTGCTCAAAGACATGACGATCAGCGGGATGCGCGTGACCCTGGGCGACGAGGTATGGCTCCGGTCGCACGAGGCGAACATCAAGCTCGTTGGATCGCTGAACGTGCGTCGCTCGCCGCAGATCCGTGCCCTCGGCGCCCAGGCATTCGCCAGCACTGCGGCGGCGACGACCGACACGGTATACCGTCTGGCGCTCGACGGCACGCTGACCGCCGAGCGCGGTACGTATACGCTCTCCTTCGGTCCGCTGCAACGCGAGTTCCAGGTGGAGAGCGGCACGATCGCCTTCTTCGGTGATCCGGAGCTCAACCCCAAGATCGACGTCAGCGCGCTGTACACCGTGCGGCAGTACAATCGGGCCGACGTGACCGTGCGTGCCACGCTGTCCGGATACCTGTATCCGGGACCGTCACTGGATCTCACCAGCGGCACGGGCGACAACATTCCCCAGTCGGATCTCGTCAGCTACCTCTGCTGCGGCGTGCCCAGCTACGAGTTGGGCGCCAACCAGAGCTACATGCAGACGGCGGCCCAGGTGCTGCTCCCCACGGCCAGCAGCGTACTCGCGCAAACGCTGCGCGGCCAACTCGGCTCCGCCGTCGATGCCCTGCAGTTCCAGGCCCCTGCCACGGACGAGGCGGCCACCAGGGGACAGACCGCCGGCGGGGCGGCCAAGCAGTTCCTGTCCGGCGCCCGCATCGGCGGCGAGAAGCAGATCACCAACAACCTCTTCTTCAGCATCAGCACGGGCCTCTGCCAACTCGCGTCGAGCCAGAGCGGCGGGGGATCGGGCGCGAGCGGGAACGGGTGGGTGGACCAGTTGGAGAGCAAGCTGCGGTACCGATTTTCGAGTACACTCTCAGCCGAGGTCGGACTCGAGCCGCCGGCGAGTGCCCGAACCTGCGGACGCCCCACGCACGGGCTCGTCCCGACCCCGCAACAATGGGGCATCTCGTTGGCGAAAGCCTGGCGGTGGTGATCCGGCGGGCGCTGCTGATCGTGAACCCGGCGTCGCGGCGCGGGGCGCGCGATCTGCGACGCGTGGAGCAGGCTCTGGCGGCGTCCGGCGTGGAGGCCGATACGCGCCTCACGCGGGCCCCGGGTGATGCGGCCACCATGGCCCGCGAGCTGGGGGCGCAGTTCGACGCCGTGTTCACGCTGGGCGGGGACGGGACGATCATGGAAGCGTTGGGTGGCCTCGTGGACGTCGGTACCCCGCTCGGCGCGCTGGCCGGCGGCACCGGCAATCTGTTGGTGCGGGCCATGGGCATTCCGCTGAATCCGGTGCGCGCCGTCGGCACGCTGTGTGCGGGCCACGTGCGGCAAATTGATCTCGCCCGGCTCGGGCTCGGGGGGCACTTCGCCGTTGCGGCGGGGCTGGGTATCGACGTCGCGATGCTGGAACGCACACCAACCTGGCTCAAACGCCGGCTGGGCGTCGCTGCATACGTGCTGGCCGGGGCGAGTGCCGCGGTCGGTGCTGCCATGCACGGCGCCACGTTCCGCGTCCGGTTCACGGTGGACGGCATCGAACACGAGTCGGAGGCGCTCTCGCTGCTGGTGGCCAACGTCGGCTCGGTGCTCAGTGGATGGATCACACTGGTGCCCAGCGGACGTCCCGACGACGGGGCGCTGGACGTGGCCGTGTATGCGCCGCGGAATCTGGCCCAGGCGCTTCGCGTGGCCTGGCGGATGCTGCGCGGCCGGTTTCCCGACGACGAGCTTACCCGCTTCTATCGGGGCCGGCACATTCACGTGTGTGCCGACCCGCAGCGGCGGGCCGAAGCGGACGGGGAACTGCTGCCGCCCGGCGCGCTGGATGCCCGGATGCTGCCCGGGGCGGGCCGATTGCTGGTCCCGGGCGCGGAATGATCGAGGGTTGCTCCCGGCGGTCCGAGTGTCCATTCTCTGTACGCCTGCGCTATCGTGCTTCCGTTCGCTTGCGACCGATACCCCAATGCCGTCATGCCCACCGTCCTGATTGTTGACGATGAACGCGACATCACCTCGTTCCTCGGTGCGTTCTTCGAACGCAGCGGGCACCAGGTGCTGAAGGCGTACACGGGGGAGGACGCGGTGTCGCTCGTCAGGAAGCGGAGACCCGACCTCGTGCTTCTCGACCTCCGGCTGCCCGACATCACCGGGTTCGAGGTGCTGGAGCGGGTGAAGGAGGAACGTCCCGTGGTGATCATGATCACCGGACACGGCGACGTGTCGTTGGCGGTGCGCGCGATGCAGGCGGGCGCGGAGAGCTTCCTGACCAAGCCCATCGATCTGGCGCACCTGGGCGCCGCCGCCGAACGCGCGTTCGAGAAGGCGCACCTGCGCCAGATGAACCTGTACCTCACGGAGCGCCGCGGCGAGATGCCGGCGCGGGCGATGCTCGGGTCGTCGCCGCCGATGCGCGAATTGGCGGGACAGATCGATCTTCTGGCCCGCAGCGATAGGACCACGGTGCTGCTGGTGGGTGAGGTCGGTACGGGCAAGGGGCGGGTGGCGGAGGCGATGCACCGGCAGAGTCCGCGTGCCGGCCAGCGGTTCGTCGAGGTCAACTGCGCGGCCCTGACTGCCGCGTCGCTCGACTCGGAACTGTTCGGGGTGGAGCAGGCCGGAACGCCCGAGGGCGAGGAATACCGTCCGGGGCTGCTCGAAGTGGCGAACAACGGCACGCTCTTCCTCGACGAGATCGGCGATCTCGATGCACACCTGCAGCCCAAGCTGCTGCGTGTGCTCGAGGGTAAGAGCTTCCGGCGCCAGGGCGGTACGCGGGAGGTCCAGTCCGATGTGCGGCTGATCGCCGCCACGAGCCGGGATCTGGTGGCCGAGGTCACGGCGGGCCGGTTCCGCGAGGATCTCTACTATCGGCTGAGCGTGATGCCCATCAACCTGCCGCCGCTCCGTGCGCGGGCGCGCGAGGATCTCGTGGAACTGATTGCGCACCTGCTCGACGATCTGCGGGTGAATCTGCCCGAGGGGCCGGCGGAGCTGGAAGACGACGCGCTCGAACGCGTGCTCAAGTATTCGTGGCCCGGCAATATCCGCGAGATGCGCAACGTCCTCGAGCGCGCGATGATCGTCGGGCGCGGCGCGCCGGCGATCGCGGCCGCCCATCTGGCAGCGGAGGTGCGCGACGCGTCGGGCGTTGGCGTGGAGCACCACGTGCCGCGTACGCTATCCGAAGTGGAACGGCAGCACATCGACCGCACGCTGCGTGCGCACGACGGGAACCGTACACGGGCGGCGAAGGAACTTGGCATTTCCCGCGCGACGTTGATCAAGAAGATCAAGGAGTACGGGAGCGAGTCGCGTCAGCCGGCGCCGTCCGGAGGAGTACGATGACCAACGAACCGCGAGAGCACGATGCCATGACCTGCCGTTCCTGCGGCAACGAGGAGCGCGCATCCGAAGGCTACCCCTGCGTCGACTGCGGCACGTTCATCTGCGTCGTCTGCAACCTGCGCGGCGTTACACGCTGCCGCGATTGCCAGGCCAAGCACGACGCGGGGCATCCGTCCGCCGCGTCGTGAGGTGAGCGTCGACTTCTCCCGGGTCGGAGTCGCGGTCGGGCACGCGACCGATCCGGAGGGCGCCACCGGCTGTACGGTCGTGCGCGGCATCGACGGCCCCCTGCGCGGCGGGGTGGCGGTGTTCGGCCGGGCGACCGGTTCGCGCGAGCTGCACGCCGTGAGCACCGACGCCCTGGCCGACCGCGTGGACGCGGTGCTGCTCACCGGAGGGTCGGCCTACGGGCTCGACGCCGCCGCCGGCGTGATGCGCTGGATGGAGGAGCGAGGGCGCGGATTCCCGATCGGCGGCGGCGTGGTGCCGATCGTGCCGGCGGCGGTCATCTTCGATCTCGGACCACTCGGCCGCTTCGACGGCCGTCCGACGCCGGCCATGGCGTACGCGGCCACCGACACCGCCTCCCCGACCGCCGTCTCGGAGGGCAGTGTGGGTGCCGGCACGGGCGCGACGGTGGGCAAGGCCGCGGGCATCCGCCGGGCGATGAAGGGTGGCGTGGGCTGCGCGGAACGCGGGTCGGCCGGCGTGTGGGTCGCGGCCGTGGCGGTGGTCAATGCCTTCGGCGACGTGCGCGACGGCCAGGGGCGCATCGTGGCCGGCGCCCGCGGCGCGGAGGGTCGCTTCCTCGACGCCACCCGTATGCTCCAGGACGAGCCGCACCGGCTGGCGGCGATGGCCGCCGAGCAGCGGCTGCGGAACACGACGCTCGCCGTCGTCGCCACCAACGCGGCGCTCGATCGCATCCAGCTCTCGCAGCTGGCGCGGGCGTCCGGTGCCGCGCTCTTCCATCGCATCACGCCGGCCGGTTCTTCCTTCGACGGCGACATCGTGTTCGCGCTTGGCGCCATGCAGGGTACGGGCGCCGATGCGCTGCACGTGGAAGCGCTGGCCGTGGCGGCGCTCGAGGAGGCGATCGAGCGCGGCGTGCGCCTCGCCCGTGGGCGCCCGGGATTTCCCGGGATGGCCGACGCGCCGTGAACGCCGCCCCTGGACGCGCCGTGGTGCGGGCGCCCGTGGCGCCGCTACTCGCCGAGCCGCGGGCGAGCGGCGTCCAACTGTCGCAGCGGCTGGCCGGCCATGTGGTCGACGTGATCGAAACGCGGAACGACTGGCATCGCGTCTGTGGCGCCGACGGCTACGAAGGATGGGTGCACGCCGGCTATCTCGCGCGTGTGCCCGGCGGCTCGGCGAGGCAGAGTCGCGAGGCGGTCCACATCTCGCTCGGGTGCCGGACGCGCGTACCGGGGGGCGGTCGCCGGTCGCTGCCGCTGGGTGCCTATCTGGCGCCGGAGGAAACCCTCGAGTCGGGCGACGCGGTGGCCGAGGCCGAAGCGGCGGCGCGCTTTCCGCAGACAGCGGCCGCCATCGCTCGCTCGGCGGAGGAATTCTTCGACGGCGCCAGCTACCAGTGGGGTGGCATCACCCCGTGGGGCGCCGACTGCTCGGGCTTCGTGCAGACCCTGTTCTGGTTGCATGGCCTGTCGTTGCCGCGCGATGCGTGGCAGCAGGCGGACGCCGGGGTGCCGGGATCGCCGGCGCTCTCCGCGCTGCGGTCGGGCGAACTGGCCTTCTTCTCCGATCGCGAAGACCGGCAGATCACGCACGTCGGACTCGGGATCGGGGGCGGGCGGATGGCCCACGTGGCGATCGGGCGGGGAGGCTTCTCCATCGAGCGCCTCTCGGCCGGGCACGACAGCTATGTTCACAAGTTGCGCGACCGCTTTCGGTTCGCGCGACAGGTGCTGCCCGAGGCTAGCTGACCAGGCCGGAGGGCGCGACCATCGGCGCGTTGCCCACGCGCACCTGCACCGGCACCGACGCGCGCTGCTCATCGTCCAGCGCGATGCTCATGAAGTACGGGCCCGCCCCCTCGATCGGCAGGTCGATCTGGGCGATCAAGGGCACGTCCATCTCGCTGGCTCCCGACGGCAGGGGGCCGACGTTCAGATCGCCGGCGCTGCTCCACAACTCGCTACCGGTGGGGTTGATCCACCGCAGGGTCACCGTATGCTGTCCCGTGTCCATCGACGTTCCCTTCAGGTGCACCACCAAGTGGGCCCGCGGGTGCACGGCGGGCGAGTTGCCCACCTGCAGGGCGTCGAACACCCCGAGGATGTTGAGCTTTCCTTCCTGCGACACGTTGGCGGCGTCGGCGAAGAGCGCGAAGGCGACATGCATGGGGGAAACATAGACTGGCGGTTGGTCGTCGTCTACGTTTCGTGAATGTCGCAACCCGCCGGCGAGCCGGCCCCCACCGGAGCCGCGTTCGGATACTCCCGAACGACCGTCTGGATCACCGACGTGTCGTTGGTGACGATGGCGCTCATCTGGGGTGTCAATTTCAGCGTTGTGAAGTACGGCACGGGGCAGTTGGCGGCGTTGGCGTTCAACGGCGCGCGCCTGATCGTGGCGTCGATCGCCCTCGTGATATTGGCGTTCGCGCTGGGGCGGCTGCGCATCGCCCGCCGCGACCTGGTCGCGCTCCTGCTGCTCGGCGTTCTCGGCAACGGCGTGTACCAATTCCTGTTCATCGAAGGCGTGGCGCTCACGCGCGCCGGCGATGCGGCGCTCGTCGTCGCCGCATCGCCGGCCCTCATCGCCCTGATCGGTCGTATGCTCGGCGTGGAGCGCGTGAGCCTGCGGGGGGCGGTGGGGATCGCGCTCTCGATCATCGGCATCGGCTTCGTGGTGTACAGCGGCACGCGCGTGGTGGTGAAGGGCGCGTCGGTTACCGGCGACCTGCTGGTGCTCGCCGGCTCGGTGGGTTGGGCGCTGTACACCGTGCTGCTGATGCCGTACACGCATCGGGTGGACGGCATCACCCTGTCCACCTATACGATGCTGGGAGGAACGGTCGCCCTCGGACTCGTGGCGCTGCCCGACTTCGTGCACACCCCGTGGACCGCCCTCTCGTTCCCGGCGTGGGGCGCCATTCTCTACAGCGGACTCGGCGCGCTCGTGATCGCCTACCTGTTCTGGTATCGCGGCATGCGCGTGATCGGCCCGACGCGCACCGCCATGTATTCCAACCTTCAGCCCCTGTTCGCGCTCATCGTGGCGTGGGCGATGCTCGCCGAAACGCCGACCCCATGGCAGGGCGTGGGCGCCGTGTGCATCATGTCGGGACTCCTTCTCACACGCGCATGAAGCTCGTTCTCTTCGACATCGACGGAACGCTCCTCAACAGCGACGGTGCCGGCCGCCGCGCCATCCAACGCGCGCTCATCGAGGCGTTCGGTACCGCGGGGCCCGACGAACACTGGTTCGACGGCAAGACCGATCCCCAGATCGTGCACGAGTTGATGGAACTGGCCGGTGTCGACACGGCGACCGTCGATGCCAAATTGGACGACGTGTTCGTGCGCTACGTCGAGCTGCTGCGCGAGGAGCTTGCGGCGCCGGGCCACGCCGCCACCGCCTACCCCGGCGTCCACGACCTTCTCGACGCGCTCGAGCGCCGCGACGACGTCATCCTCGGGTTGCTCACGGGCAACGTCCAACCGGGTGCCCATGCCAAGCTCGGCGCCGTGGGCATCACGCCCGACCGGTTCCGCGTCGGGGCGTTCGGCTCGGACCATGCGATACGGGCCGAGCTGCCGGCCATCGCCCGCCGCCGGGCCAGTTCGTTGCTGGGGGGCGATCTTCCGGGCGACGCCATGGTGGTGATCGGTGATACGCCGGCCGACCTCACCTGCGGGCGCGCCGTCCGCGCCCGGGCCGTGGGCGTGGCCACCGGTCGTTACTCGATGGAGCAGCTCAGCGGTTACGAGCCGGCGGCCGTGTTCGCCGACTTTCGTGAGACATCGGCGGTCGTCGCCGCCATCCTCGCCGTATGAGCGCCCTCCGATTCCGACGTCGATGACCGACCGATCCGCGGGAGTCGGGGAATTCGAAGCGCGCCTGGCGGGCGACGGCAACGCTTCCGTGTTCGTGCGCCTCACCGCCGGCCATCTGCTCATCGAAGGCGCCGATCAGGCGCCGATTCACGACGTGCACGTGGACGACATCGAGGAGGTGGTGCAGCGCGGGCCCCGGATCGAGATCGCGCGGCGGCGCGCGTCGCCCCTGGTACTCGAATGCCAGCGCCCCGAACAACTCGATGCGGCGCTGATGGCCGCGTGCTGCACCATTCCCGAACTCACCCGGGCTCTGCGGTCGCTCGGCTCGTCCCGCCTGCGCGCCGGCGGTACCGCTCAGCGCGAGTTCTTCGCCCCGCTCCTCGAGGCGAGGCGCCGCGCCGAGGAATCGGTTGGACGCGCCGGTATCGTCCGGGCCTTCGATCCCGATCGGTTGAATCGCGCGCTCGACACCTATCTGGCCCAGCTCACCGAGCGTCACGCCGACGCGCGTCCCGCGGCCCGGCGCGCCTTCGCCGCTCAGGCGGAGGAAGTCGCCGAACCGCTTCGAGCCGCGATCGCGAAGGTCGGGCGGGCGGCCTCGGCCGCCGCCAGTCCCCCAGCCGACGAGCGGGTGACCAGCTGGCGCCGCTGGAGCCGGGCCCTGCACGGGTTGTTCACCGCCGCCGATCACTGCTGGGGGGCGCTCCAGCCGACCTTGCTGACAGAACCATCCGACGCGGGGTAGCCGGCGGAGGCCAACCCATTGGCCAGACTAGCAGTTGCGCGGTAATCCCGATACATTTTCTCGGCAATGAGAATCGGACGGATCGGCAGCGTTGCCCTGGGGGCGCTCGGGCTCGTCGCGCCGCGGTTGGCGGCACAGGAACATCCGGCGCGGCGCATGGCCAACATCGTAAGCGTTGCCGTGGAGGAGTACGGCAAAGGAGTGGACAGCCGGGGCCGGTTGACCGCCGCATCCGAGTACCAGGAGGCGGTCGGCTTCCTGAACGACGCCAAGGGCATTGCGGACCGGCTGACCGGTGAGCGGGCGGCGTCTGCGCGGGAGCTCCTGGATTCGATCATCGTGGCGGCGTCTGCGCACCAACCGCCCGGAGTGCTGGCGGCGCTCGACCGGCGCTTCGCGCAGGCGCTGGGGAGTGAAGGGGCGCTGGAGCTTCCCACAGCGCCCATCGACCTGGCGGCGGGCAAGCGGCTGTACGATGCGACCTGCGCGCAGTGCCACGGACCCGGCGGGCACGGCGACGGTCCGCAGGCGGCGTTGCTCAATCCGAAGCCGGCGCCGATCGGTGAGCCGAAGCTCGTGGCCAGCGTGACCCCGGCCATCATGTACCGCATCGCGTCGGTGGGCGTGTCCGGCACGCCGATGGTGGGTTTCGCGGGCACGCTCACGCCCCAGCAGCGTTGGAACGTGGTGTCGTACGTGATCACGCTTCGATCAACGGCGGCGCAGGTGGCCGAAGGCGAGGGCCTGTACGTGCAGCAGTGCGCGCAGTGCCACGGGGTGACCGGGGCGGGGGACGGAGAGTATGCCCACAACCTGTCCAAGCTGCCCCCAGAGATCGGCACCTTCACGTGGCAGGTCGGCCGCACCGATGACAGTCTGGCCCATATGATCAGCGCCGGTGTGCCGGGAGCCGTGATGCCGGGCGCGCGCGATCTGACCGAGCACCAGGTGCGGAGCATCGTGTCGTACCTGCGGACATTGCCGGCGCGGAATGGAGCCCCGGTGGCCATCGCGGCGTCTTCCGACAGCGGTGCGGTTGGGGCGTCGCGGAACGTGACAGCCCTGCTCGAGCAGGCGTTGGCGTCGGTGCAGCTGGGGCGCGCCTCGGAGGCGGGCGACAGGGCGTTCGATGCCTACCTCGCCTTCGAGCCGCTGGAGGGGCCGGCACGGGCGAAGAACCCCGGGCTCGTGGCGCGCATGGAAAAGCTGTTCGGCGACTTCAAGGCCGCGGTTCGGGTGAACGACGTTCGGGGCGCCGAACATGCCCGTGACGTGATCGAGGCCAATCTCCCGGCCGTCGTCGAGTTGACGCACCCGGCGGGCAGCGCCGCCGAGGCGTTCTGGCAGTCGTTCCTGATCATCCTGCGCGAGGGGTTCGAAGCGATCCTCGTGATCGGCGCGGTGGTGGCGTTCCTGCTCAAGACCGGTCATCGGGAGCGGTTGCGCTCCATCTGGATCGGCGTCGGGCTCGGTCTGGGCGCGAGCGCCGTGACCGCAGTCGCTCTGCGAACGATTCTCAGCGCGGTGCCGGCGAGCAGCGAGATCATCGAGGGCGTGACGCTGCTGATCGCGGTGGCCGTGTTGTTCTCGGTCAGCTACTGGCTGATCTCGCGCGTCGAGGCGGCCAAGTGGCAGCAGTTCATTCGGGAGAAGGTGACCGACGCGCTGCAGCATGGCGGAGGGCGGGCGCTGGCGTTCGTGGCGTTCCTTGCCGTGTACCGCGAGGGCGCGGAGACGGCGCTGTTCTACCAGGCGCTGTTCAGCGAGGGCGCGCATCTGGCCGTGCCGCTCTCGCTGGGCATCGTGCTCGGATTCGTGGCGCTGGCGGTGATCTTCACGCTGTTCTACCGCTACGGGGTGCGCATTCCGCTGCGGCCGTTCTTCAGCGTCACCAGCGTGCTGCTCTACTACATGGCGTTCGTGTTCATGGGCAAAGGGATCCGCGAGCTTCAGGAGGGCAACGCGATCGGGATGAGCGTGATTCCCGGCTTCCCGCACGTCGAAGCGCTCGGGTTGTACCCGACATGGGAGACGGTGCTCGCGCAACTGTTGTTGCTGCTGCTCTTCTGCTTCGCGCTGGTCAAGACGTTCTGGCCCAAGCGCTCGGTGACGTTGCCCACGCTGCCCGAACCGGCCGCGGCCGCCGCGGTGTCGGAGACGCTGGCCGGCCTGCAGGCCGAGCACGCCGCGCTGCGCGCGCGGTTGGACGCAGTGGAGGAGGCGCTGGGTCGCCCCGTGACGGGGCGCGGGGAAGAGAACTGAACCCTGGCGCCGGACGGAGCCGGCGCCAGGGTTCAGTGAGCAGTGAGCAGTGAGCAGTGAACAGTGAACTGCCAGCTACCAATTCCTAGCCGGCGACTGCCGTCTCGTAGATCCCCGGTTTGTTCTTCGTCACGTCCTTCCGCAGATACATCCAGAGGAATCCCATCGCCACGAACGCCAGCGCGATGGCCTGTGCGTACGTGAGGCCACCGAGGAGGCGATCATCCTTGGCGCGGAAGAACTCGATGATGAACCGCTCGAATCCCGCCAGCACGCAGTAGACGCCGAACAGCCATCCCTCGGCGTGCTTGTGGTCGCGGAGCCGCCAGAGAATCAGGAACATGATCGTGGCGAGGGCGATCTCGTACAACTCCGTGGGATACACGGAGACGACGGTGGCGGGATTGGTGCCCGGCGGGAACTTGGTGTGGAACTCCGCCATCATGCTGGCCACGGTGCTGGGCGGCTGGCCGTTGGGGAACATCACGGCGCCGAATCCGCTGAACGGGCGTCCGTAGTCGTCGCCCACGGCCCAACAGCCGGTGCGTCCGACGGCGTAGGCAGCCGCCACCGCGGGGCCGCCGACGTCGAAGATCCGCATCATCGGAATCTTCTTCCACCGGATCACGGCCATCACCGCGAGAATGCCGCCGACGAGGCCGCCCCAGAACACGAATCCGCCGCGCGTGAACAGCGCGTCGTAGTTCTTGAGGATGACCACATAGTAGAGCTTGGCCCCCAGAAGCCCGCCGATGACGGCGGCGAGGATCATGTCGGCGATGGCGCTCGTGTCGTGCCCGCGGCGGCGGAGTTCGGATTCCGACAGGTACTGGGCGATGCCGAACGCTGCGACCACCGCGATACCGAATCCGGTGAGCGAGAGTGGGCCGAGCTGGACGACGAACGGGTGATGGACGATCGGTGCGATCATGCGACGAGAAGACCCGGAATGGGAAGCGTGGCGAACGCGTTGAGATCGAGACCGGCGCGTTCGCCGCGCTCGAAGTGAAAGAGACCGGCGCGGGCGATCATGGCGGCGTTGTCGGTGGCCAATCGCGCTCCGGGAGCATACACCGATACTCCCGACGGCGCGAGTCGCCCCGCCATGGCCGCGACGAGCGTGCGGTTGCCCGCCACGCCCCCTCCCAGCACTACCCGGGTTCGGTGGAAAGCGTTCACCGCGCGCGCGGTTTTCTCCACAAGGGTTTCGATAAGAGCATCCTGAAATGCCCGGGCAATGGGCGCTTTCGCGCCGTCGGCCGACGCGGCGCGCACGGCATGGAGCACGGCCGTCTTGAGCCCGCTGAACGAGACGTCGTAGTAATCGCCGTCGCCCGGCCGCTGGTTGCGGCGCAGCATCGGGCGGGGGAGGCGCAGGGCGGTGGGGCCGTTGGCGGCCGCCAGCCGCTCGACGTGCGGGCCGCCCGGATACGGGAGGCCGAGGAGCTTGGCCACCTTGTCGAAGGCCTCGCCGGCCGCGTCGTCCCGCGTGCGGCCCAGCAGCCGGTAGCGTCCCCACGCTTCGACGTCGATGAGCAGGGTGTGCCCACCCGAGACGAGTAGCGCGGTGAACGGCGGAACGGCCTCGGAATTCTCCAGGGCGGTGGCGAACAGGTGTCCCTCCATGTGGTGCACGCCGAGCAGCGGCGCGCCGACCGCGTAGGCGAGCGCCTTGCCGAAGCTCACGCCCACGAGCAGCGCGCCCACCAGCCCCGGGCCGTTGGTCACGGCCACGGCGTCCAGGTCGGCGCGGGTCACGCCCGCGTCGTCCAGCGCCCGCTGCACCACCGGCACGATACTGGCAAGGTGCGCGCGCGAGGCGATCTCCGGCACGACGCCGCCGAACACGCGGTGGACGTCCTGCGAGAGGATCACCAGCGACTCGAGCGAAACGTCATCGCCGGCGCCGCGGATGACGGCGGCCGACGTCTCGTCGCACGAGGTCTCGATGCCGAGAATGACGCTCACCGGCGGGCGGAATCGGTGGCCGAGGGACGCGGGGCCAGGTGCAGGAGCACCGTGCGGGGTTGAACGTCGCGCACGAGCACCGTGACGTTCGGCGGAATCTGGACGTCCTCGGCGCGCAGCGTGAGCGTGGCCGAGTCGGCGCCGCCCGGTACGTCGCGGCGGATCACCGGCGGCGAGGCGTACAGCGCGAAGATCTCCTTCCCCTCGCCGGCCACCAGCGCCCGCACTTCGGGAGGCGGATCGCGCAGCACCTCCCCGCTGTCGAGCGTGAGCGCCAGCCGCACCGGCACGATCTCCTCGGTCGGTTCCTTGGATGTGGCGATGAACCAGAGCACGAGCGCGAAGGCGAGCGCCACGACCTTGAGGCCGAGCCGGTCGGTGAGCGCTTGCGCCAGCCGCCGGCGCCACCGCGTCTGCGCGGTCATGCGACCATCAGGGAGCCGCTGCGACGGCGCCACCGGCCGGCGCGTTGCGTTCGGCGGCCGACGCGGGGAGGCCGAGCAGGCTGCGCACGAGGGCGATGTTGCCGGGCGACGTCCAGTCGGCGGCGCCGAGCCACACCTTTCGGATCACGCCGTCACGATCGATCACATACGAAGAGGGATAGCCCACCACCTGGTACGCGCCCTCGATCCGGTACTGCGGATCGTGCAGGATGTCGAAGGTGAGCCCCATGTTCTTTGCATACGTTCGCACCGAATCGTCGGTCGCGGTCTCGTCGATGCTCACGGCGACGATCTTCAGCCCATTCGGCTTGAACATCTCGTACAGGTGCTCGAGCGTGGGCATCTCCGCCTTGCATGGACCGCACCAGGTGGCCCAGACGTTGAGAATCGTCACGTCGCCCCGGTAGTTGGCCAGGCTCACGGCCCGGTGGGTGCCGTCCACGGTGTAGGCGGTGAACGGCGGGGCGGGCGCGCCGATGGTGGCCTGCTCCACCTTCGTTCCGTACGCCCGCTGAAATGCGAACGACCCCGCGCCCACGAGGACGATGGCTCCGAACACGATGGCCCACTGCTGTTTGACAGTCATACCTTCACCTCGCATGCACGGCGTAGAACGCCGATCTCTGCTTTGGGGTCGCCGGCCGAGAACACGGCATGCCCGGCGACGAACGTATCGGCACCGGCGCGCCAGACGTCGCCGATGGTGTCGCGGCTGATCCCGCCGTCCACTTCGAGCAGCGCCGCGCTGTGCGAATCGTTCAGCAGACGCCGGGCCCGGCGAATCTTGTCCAGCGAGTGGGGAATGAACGCCTGCCCCCCGTATCCGGGGTTCACCGTCATCACCAGCAGCAGGTCGAGATCGTCGAGCACCTCGCCGATGGCCGAGAGCGGCGTGGACGGATTTATTGCCGCGCCGGCGCGGCATCCCAGTTCACGGATGTGCGACAGCTGGCGCTGCAGGTGCGGGGCCACCTCGGCGTGCAGGGTGAGCCCGTTGGCGCCCGCTGCGGCAAATGTCTGGAAATGCTTCTGCGGCTCCACCACCATCAGGTGCACGTCGAGGGGAAGCTCGGTGCACCTGCGCACGGCCTCGATGATCTTGGCGCCGAAGGTGATCGGGGGGACGAAGCGGCCGTCCATGACGTCGATGTGCAGCCAGTCGGCGCCCCCCGCGACGCACATGGCCACCTGGTCGGACAGGGCGGCGAAGTCGGCGGCGAGCAGCGATGGAACGATCCGTACGGTCATGGAGCCGTCCCTCCCGAGACGCTCACGGTCACGCGGGTGCCGGCCGGGACGAGCGTCCCCTCGGCGGGATTCTGTTTCACCACCGAAGCCAGGTCCTGGTTTCCCCCGCCGCTGAGAATCGTAACGTCGCCGAGGGCCAGCCCCAACTGTTCGAGCAGGATGCGCGCTTCGACGATCGTCCGTCCGGACAGATCGGGCACGGCGATCGTGGCGGGGCCGGCGCTCAGCACCAGCGTGACCGCCGACGGAACGACGGCCCGCGATCCCGCCGCGGGGCGCGTCTGGATGACGCTGCCCACCGGCTGGTTGCTGGCCTGCAGCACGGTGTCGGGTGCAATGCTGAATCCGGCGGCGGTGAGCACCGAATCGGCGCGCGGGGGGAGCATCCCGGCCACGTCGGGCACGGCGCCCGTGCGCGGCCCATTGCTGAGGTCGAGCACCACCGCAGAGCCGAGCGGCTGGGCGGTGCCCTCGTTGGGCGTCATCTGGAGCACGCTCATCTTCGGCGCCGCGTTCTCGTAGCGCATCTCGCCGCGCTGGGCCTTGAACCCCGCCTGTTGCAGCCGCTGACTGGCCACGTCGAAGCTGAGCCCCACCACGTTGGGCAGCTTCGCGTCGCCCGGCGCGGCGCCCGAGGGGAACACGTACACCGCCACCAGCACCCACGCCAGGCCGAACCCGCCGACCGCGGCCGCGAGGTAGGGCCAGATCCGCTGCCACCAGGTCCGCTGCTTCACGCCACCCTCCGCAGTCGCGCCGCGAAGGCGCCGTCGGTGCCGTGTCGCTGGGGCAGCACGCGCAGCCGTCCGTCGTCGAGCACGGCGTCGGGGACGACACCCGCGGGAGGTGCCTCGAGCCGCCATTCAGGATGCGACGCCAGGAAGCGATCGACGGGGGCGTCGTTCTCCTCGGACTCCAACGAGCAGGTGCTGTACACGAGCAATCCTCCGGGCTTCACGAGGGTGGCGGCGGACGAGAGCAACATCCACTGCAGGGAGGTCATCACCGCGAGATCGGACGGTTTGAGCCGCCAGCGCGCGTCGGGGTGGCGGCGCATCGTGCCCGTGCCGGTGCACGGCGCATCGAGCAGGACGACATCCACCTCGCGAATGGCGGGCATGGAGGCGTCGGCGGCATAGGCAAAGATGTTGTCGAGTTCGAGCCGGCGCACGTTCTCACGCAAGCGCTGCAGCCGGTGCGGCGAGACGTCGGACGCGAACACGGCGCCAGCGGTGCGCGCCAGTTCGATGGCCTTGCCGCCGGGCGCGGCACAGAGATCGGCAACGGCGGCATCCGGCGGTGTCGCGGCGTACCGGGTGACCAGCGTCGCCGCGGGATCCTGAATGTGGAAGAGCCCGCGCTTGAAGGCACCGAGTTCGGTGAGGGCGGGCACGGGAAGCGTGAGGACCACGCTGTCCGGCACCAGCGGCGCATCGGCGACGCGCACCCCCGCCGCCTCGAGCGACGCTTCGAGCTGCTCGCGCACCACGTGCACGGGGCGGGCGACGATGGGCGGCTCGGTGTTGTTGGCGGCCAGCAGGCGGCGGGTGTCGTCTTCCCCCCAGCGTTCCAACCACCGGGCCACCAGCCACGCCGGATGTGAATATTCGCCGGCCAGCGCCTCAACGGGGTCGGCCGGAGCCGGCAGCGTGAGCGAGTCGTGTTCCCGGTCGAGACGGCGCAACACCGCGTTGGCCAGCTTGCCGGCTCCCTCGCCGGCGCGCTCCTTGGCCAGCTCGACGGTCTGCGCGATGGCGGCGTATGCGGGTACACTGCCCATCTCGAGCAGTTGATAGCTGCCGAGGCGCAGGAGGTCGAGCAGCTCCGGATCGAGGCGGCCGAGTCCGCCGCGCACGCGCTCGGCGAGCAGGGCGTCGAGGCGGCCGCGGGTGCGGAGCATGCCGTACACCAGCTCGCGGGTCCACCGGCGGTCACGGGCGTCGAGCAGCGCCGTGCGGCGATCGAACGTCGTGTCGAGCAGTTCACCGCGGCGGAGATCGGCGCAGACGGCGGCGGCGACGAGGCGCGCGTCGGTCACCGGCGTGGGCCGGGGGAGCGTGGCGTTGCCGTGTGCTGGGTGGTGCTGACCTGCCATAAGGTGCGTCGCGTGAGAGTCCAGCGGGGCGGCGCCGGGAGCGCCGCGTGTCTCGAAAGATAGCCCCGCTGCGGATGATCGGCATCGCCCGCCCGCCGGGCGGGCGCGACTCAGGCCGTATCGAACCGCTGGCCCGCGGCCACACCGCGCCCGCGCTGCCAGTCGGCGGGCGCCATACGGCGCTTTCCCGCCGGCTGTACCGACGCGAGTTGGATCGCGCCGTCGCCGCAGGCCACGATCATTCCCTGGTCGTCGATCGACACCACCTCGCCGGCGGCGCCGCGTGGGCCGACCACGGGGCGGGCGCCGAACAGTTTGACTTCCAGACCCTCGAGCGTGGTCCGCGCGCCGGGGCGCGGGTCGTACGCGCGCACCAGCCGCGCCACGGCATCGGAGGGAAGGGCCCAATCCACCCGTGTCATCTCGCGCTCGATCTTCGGCGCATACGTCGCCCGCGCATCGTCCTGCGGTTCCTCGCGCGCCGCGTCGAGTTCGAGCAGCGCCAGGGTCTCGACGAGCGCCGCCGCGCCCATCTCGGAGAGGCGGAGGGTGAGTTCCCCCGCCGTCTCGTCGTCGTAGATCGGCGTGGCGGCGCGCAGCAGCACCGGCCCCGCATCCAGCTTCGGCACCATGCGCATGATCGAGACGCCGGTCTCGGTGAGGCCGTCGCGGATGGCGGCCTGGATGGGCGCCGCGCCGCGCAGGGCGGGGAGCAGCGAGGCGTGGATGTTCAACGTGCCCAGCCGCGGCACGGCGATAATGTCACTGGGCAGGATGTGGCCGTACGCGACGACCACCGAGACGTCGGCCTCGAGCGCCGTGATCTGCGCCCGGAATCCCTCGCCGCGCGGGTGTTCCGGTTGGAGGACGGGGATGTTCTCCCGTTCGGCGATCTCCTTCACCGGCGGGGCTTCGGCCTTCGAGCGCGAGCGTCCCACGGGGCGGTCGGGTTGCGTCACGACGCCGACGACGTCGAAGCCCTCGCCGATCAGCGCGCGCAGTGCCGGCGTGGCGAACTCAGGCGTGCCCCAGAAGAGCACGCGCACTCACAGTTCCTCGTCGCGGTGGTGATGAGCGGCGACGTCGGCCGGATCGAGGCGGCGGATGAGCCCCGGGTACTTCTCCTTCTCCTTCGTCCACTTGGCCAGCGCGCTGCGCCGCTTGAGCACGCTCAGGTGGTCGATGAAGAGGGTGCCGAACAGATGGTCGATCTCGTGTTGCATGCACCGCGCCAGCAGGTCGTGGGCCTCCACTTCGAACGGCTTTCCGTGGCGGTCCACCGCCCGCACCACGACGCGGGTGGCGCGTTCCACGTCGGCGTACACGTCGGGGATCGACAGGCACCCCTCCTCGCCCTTGGCCGATCCTTCGCGCATCACGACCTCGGGATTGATGAGCACGAACTCGTCGCCCTCCACGTCGACCACGGTCAGCCGCTCGCGGCGCCCCACCTGGGGCGCCGCGAGTCCGATGCCCTTGGCGGCGCGCATGGTCTCGAACATGTCGTCGATCAGACGCTGCAATTCATCGGGAAACTCGGAAACGGGAATCGTCTCCTCGCGGAGGATCGGATCGCCGAGGACGCGGATCTCGAGCAATGGCATCAGCCCTGGGTCCCACCCTGGCTGGACTTGATCTTCGCAATGCGGCCCCGCTCGACGACGTGGCGCGAATCGCCGGACTTGATCGTCACGTGATCCTCCATCGTGGCCTTGGTGGTGCCGTCGCCCTGGACCGACTCCTTGATGTGCAGGACCTCGCCCACGTGTCCCCCGGCCATCACGATCTCATCGCCCTTCTTGAGATTGATCAGGGCCTGCTCGTGCTGTTTCCGCTGCTTCTGCTGCGGCCGGATGAGCAGGAAGTAGAAGATGGCCACGATGAGGCCCAACTGCAGCAGGAACGGCGCCAGCGAACTCTGGCCGCCCTGGGCGGGGGTCATCAGGGCCGGAAAGACCGGAAGGGGGAGTGTCATGCCGAAGTGCTCGTGCGTGAGTGGTAGCGGTCCAGCCAGCGCTGGCTCCAGCCGTCGAAGGTGCCGTCGCGGATGGCGGCGCGCGCCTCCCGCATCAGCGTGACGAGGAAATGTACATTATGCAGCGACAGGAGGCGCAATCCGAGCATCTCGTCGGCCAGGAACAGATGCCGCAGGTAGCTCCGGGTGAATCGGCGGCAGGCGGAGCACTCGCATGCGTCGTCGAGTGGCCGTTGATCGGCGCGGAATTCGGCCCGCTTGATGTTGAGGCGTCCATCGCGGGTGAAGACGGCCCCGTTGCGCCCCATCCGCGTCGGGGCCACGCAGTCGAAGAGATCGACCCCGCGCCGGACGCCCTCCACCAGGTCCTCGGGAAAGCCGACGCCCATCAGATATCGCGGCCGGTCGACGGGCAGTTCCTCGTGCACGGTCTCGAGCATCGCGTACATGTCGGGTTTCGCCTCGCCCACCGACAGCCCGCCGATACCGAATCCCTTCCAGTCGTCCATCTGGCGAATGGCGCGGGCGGCCTCGCGCCGCAGGTCGGCGTGGATGCCGCCCTGCACGATCGGGAACAGTGCCTGCGGCCGCTCGCGCTCCAACGCGTTGAACGCCGAGCGGCAGCGGGCCAGCCACCGCACGCTCCGTTCGCTGGCGTCGCGCGCCGCCGCCGCGTCGCTCTGCCCAGGAATCACGTGGTCGAACTGCATCACCACGTCGGCGCCGAGGTTGCGCTCGATCTCCATCACCGACTCCGGCGTGAACCGGCGGCGCGAGCCGTCCAGGTGGCTCTGGAATTCCACCCCGTCCTCGTCCACGGTGCGCAGCGAAGCCAGGGAGAACACCTGGAATCCCCCCGAGTCGGTGAGAATCGGACCATCCCAGGCCATGAAGCGGTGCAGGCCTCCCAGGAGGCGGATCAGGTCGTCTCCCGGGCGCAGATGCAGATGATACGCGTTGGCGAGGATCATCTGGGCGTGCATCGCGCGCAGGTCGTCGGGATCGAGTCCCTTGACGGTGGCCAGGGTGCCCACGGCCATGAACGCCGGAGTCTCCACGACGCCGTGCGGCGTGGCGAACGCCGCCGATCGGGCCGCGCCCGCGGTCGCGTCGATGGCAAGGGAGAACGACTCGTGCATGCTCAGAGAATGACCATCGCGTCGCCGTAGGAATAGAACCGGTATCGCTCGGCGATCGCTTCCCGGTAGGCCCGCATGGTGAGATCGTAGCCCGCGAATGCCGCCACCAGCATGATCAGCGTCGAGCGGGGCAGGTGGAAGTTGGTGATCAGGTGGTCGACGGCGCGAAAGGTGTGGGGTGGGCGGATGAAGATACGCGTCTCGCCCTGTCCGGCCGCCAGCGTGCCGTCCGCGCCGGCGGCGCTCTCCAGCGTGCGCACGGCCGTCGTCCCCACGGCCCAGACCCGCCCGCCCGAGGCGTGGGCGGCGTTGACGGCGCGGGCCGCCTCGTCGCTCACGGAATACCATTCCTCGTGCATGACGTGCGCGGCCGGGTCTTCCACCTCGACCGGCCTGAACGTGCCGGCTCCGACATGCAGCAGCACCTCGGCGCGGTGCACCCCGTTGGCGGCGAGCTGGTCGAGCAGTCGCCGCGTGAAGTGCAGGCCCGCCGTGGGTGCCGCCACCGATCCGAGTTCGCGCGCATACACCGTCTGGTAGCGCTCCCGATCGGCCGGCTCATCGGGGCGCTCGATGTAGGGCGGCAGTGGCATGTGCCCCACGCGTTCGATGGCGTCTTCCGCGGGACCGTCGGTGATCAGGCGGACGATGCGCGTGCGCCGCTCGGTAACCGATACGATCTCGACGTCGAAGCCCGGGGCGACGTGCACCACGCGTCCCGGCTTGAGCTTCCCCCCCGGAGACACCATCGCTTCCCACGTCTCCCCATCGACGGGCTTGAGCAGGAGCACTTCGGCCGGCGCACCAGACGCGCGCGAGCCCAACAACCGCGCGCGCAGGACGCGCGACCGGTTGAGCACCATGACGTCTCCCGCCGGCACGAGCGCGGCGAGGTCGGAGAACCGGCGATGCGTGATGGCGCCCGAGACGCGATCGACGACCATGAGCCGCGCGGCATCGCGCGGTTCGACCGGGATCGAGGCGATGAGTTCCGGCGGGAGATGAAAGTCGAAATCGGAGGTACGGGAGCCAGACATGAAAGAGCGGGACAGAGAAAGAGCGCAGGGCCGAAACGGCGCACCTCAATACTACGCAGGACCGATACGGCGCAGGGCCGATACGACGCAGGGCCGATACGGCGCAGGACCGATACGACGCAGGGCCGATACGACGCAGCGCCGATACGGCGGGGGATCGGAAGCACGCAACCAGCGGGTTGGGTGGTGCCGATACGTGCGCGGAGCCTCGGCTCGCACGCGCTGTTTCCAACCATTCGCTGTTTCAGGGCCGCAGGCCGCACCAATTCCCCGCTGTTTCGGCCCTGCGCGGTCAATGCCCTGCGTGGGTTCGGCCCTGCGAGGTTTCGGTACTGCGTGGGTTCGGCCCTGCGTGGTTGATCCCCTGCGCTGTTTCGGCCCTGCGCAGCTTCGCGGTTCCGCCGTTACAGCAGTTCCGCCTGTACCCCAGCCGGCCTCACGTACCCAAAATGTTCGTACGCCTTGGGCGTCGCGATCCGTCCCCGCGTGGTCCGCTGCAGAAACCCGTTCTGCACCAGGAAGGGCTCGTACACCTCTTCGATGGTGTTGGCGTCCTCCCCGACGGCGGTCCCGATGCTGGACAGCCCCACGGGACCGCCCTCGAATTTCTCGATGATCGTCTTGAGGATGCGCGCGTCCATATCGTCGAGCCCGAATTCGTCCACGTCGATCATGCGGAGCAGGTCGGCGGCCACCGCGCGGTCGATGAATCCGCCGGCGCGCACCTGGGCGAAGTCGCGCACGCGGCGCAGCAGCCGGTTGGCCACGCGCGGCGTGCCGCGCGAGCGACGCGCGATCTCGCGCGCGCCCTCGGCGTCGCACGATACGCGGAGCACATCGGCCGACCGGATGACGATCTGCTCGAGATCCTCGGCCGGGTAGAAGTTGAGCCGTTCCACGATGCCGAATCGCGCCCGCATCGGCGGCGTGAGCATGCCGAAGCGCGTGGTGGCGCCGATGAGCGTGAACCGCTCGATGGGCATCGTGATCGTCTGCGCCTTGGGGCCCTCGGAGAGCCGGATATCGATCTTGAAGTCCTCCATCGCCGGATAGAGGAACTCCTCGATGATCGGCCGCAGGCGGTGAATCTCGTCGATGAACAGGATGTCGCCCGCTCGGAGGTTGGTGAGCGTGCCCACCAGATCGCCCGGCTTCTCCAACGCCGGCCCGGAGGTCGTCCGCACATTCACCCCGAGCTCGCGCGCGATCAACTCGGCGAGCGTCGTCTTGCCCAGCCCCGGCGGGCCGAAGAAGAGGGCGTGGTCCAGCGGTTCCCGCCGGGCGAGAGCGGCGTCGATCCAGATGCGAAGGCTCTCCTTCACCTTCGTCTGGCCGATGAACTCCGACAGGCGTTGGGGGCGGAGCGACAGCTCGACGACGGACTCGTCGGGCAGCGCGTCAGGCGTGGTGATCTCGGCGCGAGACATGGCGAACAGTATATCGGTCCGCGTCGGCGCGGCTAGCCCAGTTTCCGGAGCCGTTCCACGGCCCGCTCGAGCGTCTCCAGCTTCTTGCAGAAGGCGAAGCGCGTGAGGGTGCGTCCCAGGGCCGGGTCGTGGTAGAAGCTCGACCCGGGCACCGTGGCCACGCCGATTTCCTCGATCAACCACCGCGCGAACGTCACGTCGTCGTCCCGGCTGATGGCGGAGAAGTCCGCGAGCACGTAGTAGGCGCCTTCCGGCACCGCGAACCGGAACCCGGCCTGGCGCAACGCCGGCAGTAGCAGGTCGCGCCGCGCGCGGTACTCCCCGGCCATGTGATTGTAGTACTCGGCGTCGAAGTGCATGCCCACCGCGCCCGCCGCCTGAAGCGGTGCGGGCGCGCCGACGGTCAGAAAATCGTGCACCTTGCGAATGGCGTCCGTCTGCTCGGCCGGCGCGATGGCGTAGCCCAACCGCCAGCCCGTGCAGGCAAAGGTCTTCGAGAGGCCGGAGATCGTGATCGTGCGTTCCCGCATGCCGGGCCAGGTGGCGAGCACGTGGTGGTCGCCGGCGTAGCGGATGTGCTCATAGATCTCGTCGGTGATCGCCCAGGCGTCGTGCTTGATGCAGAGTTCGGCAATCAGGTCCATCTCGGCGCGCGTGAACACCCGACCGGTCGGGTTGTGTGGCGTGTTGACGATGATCGCCTTCGTGCGGTCGCTGAATGCGGCGCGCAGCCGGTCGGGATCGAACGTCCAGCCGGGGCGTTCGAGCGATACGTACACCGGCTTGGCACCCGCGAGGATCGCATCGGGACCGTAATTCTCGTAGAACGGCTCGATGACGATCACCTCGTCGCCGGGATCGACGAGCGCCAGGAACACGCTCGCCATCGCTTCCGTGGCGCCGCAGGTGACGGTGATCTCGCGCTCGGTGTCGACCGTCATGCCGTACCAGCGCCGGTACTTCTCGGCGATCGCCAGGCGCAGCGGCGGGCTGCCCCAGGTGACGGCGTACTGGTTCACGTCGCCGTGGATGGCCGCGCACGCGGCGTCCTTCATGGGCGCCGGCATCGGAAAGTCCGGGAAGCCCTGCGAGAGGTTCACGGCTTCGTATTTGTTGGCGACGCGAGTCATCTCGCGGATCACGGATTCCGTGAACGTCGCCGTGCGCTGGGCTGCTCGCACCGTTGCTCCGGGGGCGAAGGGTGGGGGTGAGTCTAGCGCTTGGCCACGGCGGCCAGCGCGCGCCTGATCAGATCGTGGGCGGGCATCCCGCGGCCGCCGTCGTCGAGCGCGGCTCGGACGCCTCTCTCGGCGTCCGAGGGTGAATAGCCCAACTTCACGAGCGCGCGAATGGCGTCCTCGCTTCCGGCGCCCTCGGGACGTGGCATCGTGCCGTCCACGTCGAGTCCGTCCAGCTTGTCGGTGAGGTCGAGGACGATGCGCTCGGCCTTCTTGCGGCCCACCCGGGGCACGCCCTGCAGCGTGGCGATGTCCTTCTCTTGCAGGGCGCGAACCAGCCGGTCGGCGGTGAGGTGCGACACGAGGGCCAGCGCCAGCGCCGGCCCCACGCCGTTCGCGGTGAGCAGGATCCGGAACACCTGTCGTTCGAACGGAGTGCCGAAGCCGAACAGCAGCCAGCCGTCGTCGCGCACCACGAGCTGCGTGTGCAGGTGCACCGACTCGCCGAGTTTCGGGAGCGCCTCGAAGACGCTGAGCGGGATGAGCACTTCGTACCCCACGCCCCCCGCCGTCATCACGGTGACGCGCTCGAGTTCCTTGGCGGCCAGGGTGCCGGAGATCTCGGCGATCATGCGTGTCCGCCGGGTATCACGTGGAGGGTGGGCACGCGGGCGCCCATGATGCACGACAGGGCTGCCGCGACGCCGTCCGCGGCGTCGGCGGGCTGCGGCGCCGTCTTCAGTCGCAGCAGCCGGGTCACCATGAACTGCACCTGCTCCTTGGTGGCGGCGCCGCGCCCCACGATCGCCTTCTTGATCTCGGCCGGCGGGTACTCGTGGATCGCCACCCCACGTTGCTCACCGGCCAGCAGCACAACGCCGCGCGCGTGCCCCAGCACGATCGTGGTGCGCACGTTCCGCGCGTAGAACACGTCTTCCACGGCCATCGCGTCGGGCCGGTGGCGGTCGAGCAACTCCCCGATGCCGTCGTAGATGTCGCGCAGACGCACCGGCAGCGGGTCGCGGGCCCTGGTACGGATCACCCCGCACTCGACGAGCGTCGGGGGGCGGGTGCCGTCGCCGCGCACGACCCCGTAGCCGGTCTGTGCCGTGCCGGGGTCGACGCCGAGGACGAGCACTATCCGGAGTTCGCCATGTCGGCGACGTCGATGTCGAAGTTGGCCCACACCTTCTGCACGTCGTCCATGTCTTCCAGGTCCTCGAGCAGCTTGAGCAACTGCTCGGCGGGCTTTCCCTCGACCTTCACCGTGTTCTGCGGGATCATGACGAGGGATTCCGCATCGCCCACCTCGATGCCGCGGGCTTCGATGGCTTCCTTGACGGCATGAAACGTGGTGGGGTCCAAGGTCACCACGAACACGTCCCCGTCGCGCACCATGTCCTCGGCGCCGGCCTCGAGCGCCGCCTCGAGCGCCTTCTCCTCGCCGTACTTCGTGGCGTCGATGCTCAACTGCGCCTTCTTATCGAACATCCAGGCCACCGAGTTCTGCGTGCCGATGTTGCCGCCGCCGCGCGACATGGTGTGCCGGATGTCGGCGATGGTGCGGGTGGCGTTGTCGGTGAGGGCCGAGATCATGATCGCCACGCCGCCCGGACCGTACCCCTCGTACATCAGCTCCTGATAGTCCACGCCCTCGAGTTCGCCCGTGCCCTTCTTGACGGCGCGTTCGATGTTCTCCTTGGGCATGGAGTTCTGCCGCGCGGTCTCGATGGCCGTGCGCAGCCGGGCGTTGCCCCCCGGGTCACCGCCCCCCTGCTTGGCGGCGACGGTGATCTCGCGGATGAGCTTGGTGAACAGCGCGCCGCGCTTGGCGTCGGTGGCCGCCTTGTAGTGCTTGATCTGCTTCCATTTACTGTGGCCTGCCATCGGCAACTCGCGAATCGGATGGAACGGGATGAGGGGGTGACTGCCAATATAGCCCGGCCCGCGGAGGCGGCCAACGTGGCGACCGGGCCACTCGCAGGGCGCCGGCGCGAGAGTCGCAACGCCGCCACCGACCGGCTAGGAGCCGCCGACGCGAATGGCGAGTGCGGCGTGAAAGCCGGTGAGGCCGGCGGTCCCCGCCGGTCCGCCCACCCGGCCCATCGTGTACCCGGCCGACGGCGTGACGGCGTAACCGTCTCGATCGACTTGCAGCCGGAGGCCGACGGTGGCCATGTAGCTGGTCGGCCGCGCGTCCTGCGTCCACACGCGTCCCTCGACGCTCGGCTCGAGCACCAGGTTCGGCGCGGTGCGGAAGCCTGCCGCGAACCCGAGGTCGGTGATGTTCTCACGCCCGGTAGCCGCCGAGTCCAACAGCATCCCCGAGGCCCGGAACAGGTCCCACCCCGCCACCGTCAGGTCGACGCCGTTCACGGAGTTCGTGATCGACGCCTGGGTCACCATCCGGTCGCCCGTGTTGTATACGGAGCCGCCGGCCTGGTCACGTCCGAATTTCGAATAGGTGAACCCGAGCGAGATGCGTCCCGTGCCGTATGGCCGGTCCACCCCGACGCGGCCCCGGTACTCGTTTCCCGGCTCGAAACGGAACCGGTTGCCGTTGGGATCCTGAAAGGCGTCGTAGGCCAGCGAGTGCCGGACGGCGAGGCCGAACCCGACGTTCCAGTCGCCGAGCGGCCGTGCGATGGCGATCCCGCCTGTACCGCCTGCGCCGGCGCCGAATCCGTTGATCGGGAAGAGCAGGAAATCGCTCGCGATGCGCGTGGCGGCGGCCAGTTGGCCGGACGTGATGTTCGTCTGGCCGGTGGGGAGGTTCACCCCGGCCGTGAGCACGATGAAATCCGTCCCGATCACGTAGTTGGCGCGGATCTGCGTATCGCTGAGTCCCGAGAGCCGGCTCACGGAAGTCCCGTTGGCGTCCCGTGCGGTGACCTGGGCGCTCGTCCAGGCCGTGCCGACGTCGACGCTGAACGCATCGGTGAACGGCACCAGCACGTAGATCGGCACCGCGTATTCCGTGATCTTCTCGTTGATCGGCGCCTTGATGTCGTACTGCACGACCTGGGGTCCCAGACGTGCGCTGGTGTCCCACACGCCCTGCGCGGCGAGTGGTCCGGCGACGCCGAGCAGGAGCAGCGGCAACAGGAAGCGCGTGCGCAGCGTCGTCACAGGCGTGGAATCAGCACGAGAATCGTCACGACGGCGGTCATGCTGGTCGTGATGTTGTCGCCGCCGGAGACGGCGGCGCCCGGGTTGCGTGGGTCGGACGTGCGGGTGGTGTTCGTGATACCTCCCCCGAGCGCGGCCACGCCGGCCGCGGGCGGGTTGAGCCCGCCGGCCACCAGCAGGGCCGTATTCCCGAGCCCGCGGCTGGAGACGCCGGCCACCGCCACCCCCCGGGTCGCGCCCTGCATCACGCGGCCTTCGGCGGTGCCGCGCAGCGCGGTCTCCATGGTCGCTGGCGTCACGTCGTCTCCCGCCGATGCGGAGGACGTCTGCCGTTCCTGCTGCGCCGCCGCGTCGAACGCGGGGTCGATTTGGACCGCCCGCTGAAACGCCCGCGCCGCGTCGTCGAACCGGCCCTCGTCCTCGAAGGTCAGTCCCTGGCTGTAGGCCAGGAACGCCGCCAGCGACTTGGTCGGCCGCTGCTCGATGGCGTCGCGCTGCGCGGTGGTCAGTGTGACGCCGAGCGTCTTGAAGATGCCGAACGCGATGTTCTTCTCGAGCGTGAAGATCTGGTCGAGCGTGCGCGTGTCACTGGGCGAGCCCACCACGCGATCGTTGCTCACATTCACGATCGGGGCGTCCACGCGGATGTCCGATCCGCTCTGCGTGATGCCGCCGGCCACGAGTCGTCCGGCCTGGAGAATTCTTCCGGCGCGGACGCCCGTGGTCTGATCGGTGGCGCCGGACTGCTGCAGCCTGATCTCCCGGAGCAGCGCCTGCACGCGCACGCGCTCCACCACGGTGAGCGCCGGAGATTGGGCAAGGTCGGTGGTGAGCAGTTCGGCGAGTCCGCGGCCCAGCGGCCGGAGGGTGGTGTCGCGGCCGGAGAAGGTCAGCGGCAGCACGGCCACGGTGTTCGGCGTGCCGGGCGTTGACGACAGCGCGGCCTCGTCGGCCACCTCCCGCTTGGCGGCGAGTGCGAGTTCCCGGCGGCTGAGCGCGGCCAGCCGCTCCTCGAGCAGGTGGCGGACGCGTGACGTGTGGCCGTGCTGCACGTAGGACGCGTAGGCCCTCCGTGCCGCCGGCAGGTCGTGCTGCGCTTCGGCCGTCATGCCGAGGAACAGCTGCGTGGTGCCGTCGGTCGAGTCGAGGGCGGCGGCGCGCTGCAGGGCCTGACGTGCCTCGGCGTAGCGATCGAGCTTGTAGTACGCGATCCCGAGCGCGCGATTGGCCGACGCGCTCTGCGGATGCCGGGCACGCGTCTGTTCCAGGTGCGCGACCGCGTCGGGGCCGAGGGTGCCTGCGGTGGCGCAGCCGCCGAGCAGGACGGCGAGCCCGAGCGCCAACAGTGGACGACGCATGCGCATGGGGCGCTCTCCTAGCGGTCGGGGTCGAGCATGTCTTCGAACCGCATCCACTGCGCATAGAAGTACAGGTCGATGTATCCTGTGCCGCCGTTGCGGTTCTTGCGCACGAGCAGTTCCGTAGCGCCTTCGATCTCGCGTTCCGGCTCGTACATCGCCTCGCGATAGAGGGCCAGAATCACGTCGGCGTGGTGTTTGACGGCGCCCAGCGCGCCGAAATCGTCGAGATGGGGCCGGCGATCGTCGCGCGGCGCGAGGCCCGGGAGCTGCGTGGTGGTCAGCACGGCGAGGTTGCGGCGGAGGGCGAGCATCTTGAGATCCACCACGGCCTGGGCCAGCTCCTCGTCGCGCGGCCGCGTGCCCTCGACCAGCGATTCCAGGGAGTCGACGACCAGCAACTCGACGTCCGGTTGCGACTCGAGTTCTGTCCCGAGGGCCGCGACGCCGCCCCGAGGGATGCGCTCGATGCGCGGCATCGTGTCGCGCAACCGGACGGCGGCGGCTCCCACGGCGGCGCGCGCCCGATCGTCCAACGATCCCTGGCGCAGGTCGTCGACGCGGACGCGCCCCTCGATGGCGAGGGCGCGCTCCATCACCCGTTCGGGCATCATCTCCCCCGAGTAGAACGCGGCGTTCACCCGCTCGCGTCCCACGCGCAGGGCGACGGCGAGGGCGAGCGCCGACTTCCCGCTCCCGACGTCGCCGCCGAGCACGAGCAGGTCGCCTCGGCGCAGGCCGCCGCCGAGCATCTGATCGACGCTCTGGAATCCGCTCGGAATGGTGTCGAGCGCGGGGGCGCCGTCGGCTATCGCATCCACGCGCGAGAGCAACTGGGAAATCGGTGAGATGTCGGTGCTTCTGACCATGGCGGATAATGTGGGTCGCTGGCGGGGCCGGCAAGCAGAATCGCCTTATGGCGCAAGAGTTTGCGCCAGCTGTTCGAGGTCTGAACGTGACGCGGAATCGACGTACGCCGCCGTGACTGCGATCACCGCGAGCAGGGCGTGATGCAGCGCCTTCGAATCGTCCGCGGCCGACGCGTCGATGAGCTTGCCCACCGGCCCCCGCACGCCGGCCGGAACGGCGAGCGAGCCCAGCCACGTGCGTGCGCCGCGGGCACGGGTGCGTCGCAGGGACGGCGGCACCGGGCCGGCCCCGGTGTCGAGTGCGTCGTGCGCGAGACGCGCCCCGACGAAACAGGCGAGCAGCACTTCGCGCGTGCCACCGAGCGGCGCGTGTCCGGCGCCGGCGGCGAGAGCCGGGAAGGGGAAGACGGGCGGGACGACCGCGTACGGGGGAAGTGGGGCGGGCACGCGGGCAATCTGGAGCGGGCGTGCCTGGATCGCCAGCGACGCGGCTCGGTCCGTTGCTCGGTGTTTTTCGGCGGGCTACATTCTGGACACATGGCGCACCTGGCGAGATCCGTCCTCAGGATGGACGACGAGGCGGAGGATCCCGATACCCTCGGCATGTACTTGCGAAACAACGGGTTCCGGGACGAGGAGACGAGCCGTGCGAGCGACGCGGCCGGGTGGGCGCGCGGCCGCATGTTCGACCTCGTGCGCCCTCTGCCGGGCCGCTGATGAACCAATACCGGCGGCTGCTGAGCTACGTGCGCCCCCATTGGTGGCGCATGGCCGGGACGATCGGGAGTAGTGTGATCGCGGCGGTGCTCGACGCGTTCTCGTTCACGCTCCTCATTCCGTTTCTGAACTCGCTGTTCCACCAGTCCACGCTGACGCCCCCGTCGGGGGTGATCAAGGCGATCCAGGACCGGCTGGTGGGCGCGTTCCTCGATCCGCTGCACCCCCTGCAGTCGCTCGAGGCGATGATCATCGTCATCGTGATCATCGTCGCCGTCAAGAACGTCTTCGTGTGGATGGGCGGCCAGCTTGGGGCCTCGCTGCAGGAGCTCGTCACGCGGGATCTTCGCGACAGCGTCTTCACCCACCTCCAGCGTCTGCCGCTCGGCTATTTCCAGCGCACCAAGACCGGACAGGTGATCTCGAAGGTGCTCTCCGACACGGAGCAGACCAAGGCGCTGGTCACGGAGATGGTCACCAAGAGCATCCAGAATGCGGCGCAGATCGTGGCCACCGTCTTCGTGCTGCTCACGATCTCCGTGAAGCTCACGGTGCTGTCGCTCATCGTTGCGCCGCTGCTCACGCTGGCCCTGCAGCCGATTCTGCGCAGGCTTCGCCGGGCCTACCGCCGCCTGCGCAACGACTACGGCGAGATCACGAGCGTGCTGCAGGAGGTGGTGAGCGGCATCCGCCTGGTGAAGTCGTTCGGCGCCGAGCCGTACGAGGATGGGCGCTTCACCGATGCCAACCACCGGTATTCGGGCGGCATGGTGCGCGTGGCGCGTATGGCCGTGCTCTCCCAGCCGCTCACCGAAGTCATCGGTACCGGCGTGGCGGTGGTCATCCTGTGGATCGGGGCCCGCGAGGTGCTGGCGCCGGCGACGGTTCCGGCCCTCGACGGCGCCACGCTCATCACGTTCATGATTCTGGTGATGCGGCTGTTGCCGCCGCTCAAGCAACTCTCACAGATGCCGACCACGGCGCAGCAGTCCATGGCGGCGGCCGAGCGGCTGTTCGGCGTGCTCGATCAGCCCACCGAGGCCGCCACCGACCGCGGCCGCACGCACGTGAGCGAGTTCCGCGACCACATCGAGTTCGAGGCGGTCACCTTTGCGTACGACGACGAGCCCGTGCTCAGCGACGTCGGCTTCGTTGCGCGCAAGGGCGAGGTGGTCGCGTTGGTGGGCGCGAGTGGCGCCGGGAAGAGCACCCTCGTGGATCTGATCCCCCGCTTTTACGAACCGACCGGCGGGCGAATCCTGCTCGACGGCGTCGATACGCGCGAGATCACGCTCCCGTCGCTGCGCGCGCTCACCGGGATCGTGAGCCAGGACACCGTCCTGTTCAACGATACGGTGCGCCGCAACATCGCCTACGGCGCCAGCGGCCAGTACACCGACGCCCAGGTGGAGGCGGCCGCCCGCGCGGCCAACGCGCACGGCTTCATCACCGAGCTGCCCGAGGGCTACGACACGGTGCTCGGCGAGCGCGGCACCCGCCTCTCGGGGGGCCAGCGGCAGCGCATCGCGATCGCCCGCGCCCTGCTCACCGATCCGCCGATCCTCATCCTCGACGAGGCCACGTCCGCGCTCGATACCGAATCGGAGCGGCTCGTGCAGGAGGCGATCGATCGCCTCCTGGCCGGACGCACGGTGTTCGTGATCGCGCACCGGTTGTCCACGATCACGCACGCCAGCCAGATCCTCGTGCTCGATCGCGGGCGGATCGTGGAGCGGGGCTCACATCAGGAACTGCTCGATCTGCGCGGTGCGTACCACCGGCTGCACTCCATGCAGTTCCGCGACGAGCCCGTGACGGCGCCCGCCGCCGACCGCGCGCTGACCGCAGGCTCGGCGCCGCCCAGCGCCGGCGCATGAGCGCCGGCGCGCGGCCGCACCGCATCACGGCGTCGCACCGCGTGCAGTACGCAGCGCTGCGGGGCGGGGTGGGGCTCCTGCGCATGTTCGGCTTCCACGGCGCGAGCGCCGTGGGTGGCTGGCTGGGCCGCCTCGGCTACGCACCGGTCGGCATCCGGCGCGCGGTCGTCGAACGCCAACTGCGCGCCGCCTTCCCCGACTGGGCCCCGGAGCGCGTGGCCGACGTGGCGCGCGCCAGCTACGACAGCCTGGGTCGCACGTTCATCGAGACTTCGGTTCTCCCCTCGTACTCCCGCGACCAGGTGCTCGACCTGTTCGAACGCGTCGAGAACTGGGAGGTGTTCGAACGCGCGCAGGCCATGGGCCGAGGCGTCATCCTCCTCACCGGGCACATCGGCAACTGGGAGCTCGGCGGTTCGTACATCGCGGCCCGCGGGGTGCCGCTCGACGTCGTGGCCCGCGGAATGGAGAATCCGCTGTTCGATGGCTACCTGACGCGCACGCGGCGGCGCATCGGCATGCAGGTAGTGCATGACGCCGACGCGGTACGCGTGGTGCCGCGATCGCTCCGCAGCGGGCGCGCGGTGGCGTTCCTGTTCGATCAGGGCGCGGTGGGCCTCGCCTCCACCTGGGTGCCCTTCTTCGGCCGGCTCGCCAAGACGCCGCGCGGCCCGGCGGTGTTCGCGCTCCGCCTCGACTCGCCCATGGTCTTCGGCGCTGCCATCCGGCAGCCGAGCGGACGGTTCGTGCTCAGCTTCGAAGACGTCCAGACGGTGCGCACGGGCGACCGCGAGGCCGACGTCGACGCCATGGTCGCGGCATACAGCGCGGTGCTCGAACGCTGGGTGCGCCGCGTGCCGGAGCAGTACTTCTGGCACCACCGCCGGTGGAAGCACCAGCAACCGGGCACGCCGCCCGAACTCGGAGATCCCTCGTGACGTCGCGGGCCGGCGTTTCGCTCCGCCACGACGCGCGGGCCTGGTTCTCCGCCGCCGTCATCGTGCTGATCGCCATCGCGGCGATCGCCGCGCCGATCGTGGCCCGCCACGATCCGCTGGCCATCAATCTGCGCGCCCAACTGCTGCCGCCGAGCGGGGCCCACTGGCTCGGCACCGATGTGCAGGGACGCGACGTGTGGGCGCGACTGGTGTACGGGGCGCGGGTCTCGCTCTCGGTGGGCGTGTTCTCGCAGGCCATCGCGCTCACGCTCGGGCTCGCGTTGGGGCTGGTGGCCGGGTACTACGGGCGCTGGGTGGACGAGGCCGTCATGCGGTTGGCCGACGTGACGCTCGCCTTCCCGACACTGCTGCTGCTCATCGCCCTGGTGGCCGCGCTGCAGCCGTCGCTCACGATCGTCTTTCTCACCATCGGCTTCGTCGGCTGGGCGGCCATGGCCCGGCTGGTGCGCGGGCAGGTGCTGGTGGTGCGCGAACTGGAGTTCGTGCAGGCGTCGCGGGCGCTGGGCGCACGCGACGGCCGGGTCATGCTGCGCCACGTGCTGCCGAGCGTGATCGCCCCGGTGGTGATCGCGGCCACCCTGGGCATCGCGGCCGCGATCATGGCCGAGTCCTCGCTGTCGTTTCTGGGGCTCGGTGTGCAGCCGCCGACGCCCAGTTGGGGCGCCATGATTGCCGACGCCCGCGACCTGTCGCAGCTGCGATCGGCGCCGTGGACGTCGGTCGCGCCCGGCCTCGCCATCGGTATCACCGTGCTGGCCTTCAATCTGTTGGGCGACGCGCTCCGCGACGCCCTCGACCCGCGGAGCGCTGGAAAGACGCGTTCCGTTCCCGAGGCTCCACAGACATGAGCTACGACGTGGGCGCGCTTCGCGCGCGCGAGTTTCCCTGGATGGATTCCGCCACGGCGGTGTTTCTCAACAGCGCGTCCACCGGGCCGTTGCCGCGGCGCACCGTGGACGCCGTGGCCGCGTTCACCGATCTCCGGCACATGCCGCACCGGATGCCCGACGAGTTGCTGTTCGACACGCTCGCGCGTTCGCGCCGGCTCGTGGCGGAGTTGATCAACGCCAGCCCCACCGAGATCGCGCTGTCGGTGAACACCAGCTACGGCATCAACGTGGCGGCGGCGGCGCTCCCGCTGGGACCCGGTGACGTGGTGGTCGTGCCCGATGGCGAGTTCCCGGCGAACATGTATCCGTGGCTCGAACTCGCGCCGCGCCGCGGGGCCACGGTGCGCGTGGTGCCGCTGCGCGACGGACTGCCCGACGCGGCGGCACTCTTGGCCGCCGTGGACGACCCGGCCGTGAAGATCGTGGCGGTGAGTTGGGTGGGGTTCGCCACCGGCTACCGTGTGAATCTCGTCGAGCTGGGCCGCCGCTGCCGCGCCCGGAACGTGCACCTGGTGGTGGACGCCATCCAGGGACTCGGCCCGCTCACGCTCGACGTGCGGGCGGTGCAGCCGGCCATCCTGAGCTGCGGCGCACAGAAGTGGCTGCTCTCGCCCTGGGGCGCCGGATTCACGTACGTGCGGGAAGACCTCATCCGCACCCTCGACCCGCCGTTCGTGAGTTGGATGGCGGTCAAGGGATCCGACGACTTCCGCAAGCTGCTCGACTACGACATGACCTGGCGCGACGACGCGCGCCGCTTCGAATTCATCACCGTGCCATTCCAGGACTTCGCGGGCATGAACGCCAGCCTGGAGCTGTTGCGCGAGTTGGGGCCGGCCGCGGTGGCCGCGCACGTGGAGCGGCTGGCCGACATGGTGGTGGCGTGGGCCCAGGGGCGTGACGACATGCGCCTGGTGACGCCGGCCGACCCCGCGCGGCGGGCGGGGATCGTCTGCGTGGCGCCGCCCGATCCCGAAGCCACCAGTCAGCGGCTCAAGGCGGCCGGCATTGCCCACTCGCAGCGCGAGGGCGCCATGCGGCTCGCCATCCACGGGTTCACCACCGAGGGCGACGTCGCGCGGGCGCTCGAGGTGATGGCGGCTTCGTAGCCGTCAGCCGGCGACGTGCAGCAGCGCGTACTCCCGTTTTCCCTTGCCGAGGATCACGTGCCGCCCGGCCAGGAACACCGCTGCGCCGTCGACGTATCGTTCCGACGCGGCCAGCTTGCGCTTGTTGACCGAGATGCCCCCCTGCTCGAGCAGGCGTCGGGCGGCGCCGTTCGACTTCGCCATGCCGGCCGCCGTCATGAGCTTGAGCACGTCCAACTGTCCCGCCGCCTCGCCGCGGACATCGGGCTCCCGGACCTCCGCGAACGGAGTCTCGCGGCGCAGCTGATCCAGCGCCTGGGGAGACAGCGCCGACGGCTCCAGGCCCCCGAAATAGAATCCCGACACCTCCTCGGCGGCGCGTAGCGCGTCGTCGCCGTGCAGGCGCCGCGTCATCTCCCGGGCCAGTGCCCGCTGCGACTCGCGCTGGTCGGGGTGCTCGGCCGTCGCCCGGTCGAGACCCAGAATGTCGTCGCGCGACAGCAGCGTGAAGAAGCGCAGGTACCGGCTCACGTCCCGGTCGTCGGTGTTGATCCAGTACTGGTAGAACCGGTAGGGCGACGTGAGTTCGGCATCGAGCCACACGGCGCCGGCCTCGCTCTTGCCGAACTTGGCGCCGCTCGCCGTGGTGACCAGCGGCAGCGTGAGCGCGTGGCCCTGCGCGTCCGTTCCCTCGGCGCGGTGGATGAGTTCGATGCCCGCGGTGATGTTGCCCCACTGGTCGCTGCCGCCGAGCTGGAGCGTCACCCCGTCGCGCCGCCAGAGTTCGAGGAAGTCGTACGCCTGCAGGAGCATGTACGAGAACTCGGTGTACGAGATCCCGCCGTCGAGTCGCGTCTTCACCGACTCCTTCTGGAGCATGTAGTTCACCGTGAAGTGCTTGCCCACGTCGCGCATGAACTCGATGGCGCCGAGCTTGGTGAGCCAGTCGGCATTGTCGCGCATGATTGCGCCATGTGGACCGTCGAAGTCCATGAACCGCTCGAGCTGCCCCAGAATGGCGTTGGCGTTGGCCGTCACCACCTCGCGCGACGCGAGCGCGCGCTCGGTGGACCGCCCGCTGGGGTCGCCGATCAGTCCCGTGCCCCCGCCCACCAGCACCACGGGCCGGTGGCCGTGGCGCTGCAGGTGCATCAGGCCCATGACGGGGATCAGGTTACCCACGTGCAGGCTGGGTGCGGTGGGGTCGAACCCCGCATAACCCGAGATGGGGCCGGCGTTGAGCGCGTCGGCCAGGCCGTCGGTATGCTGGTAGACGAGCCCGCGCCAGTGGAGTTCGTCGAGCAGGGGGTGGGAAAGCATGGCACGAATAATAGGGGCGCCCAGAGGGAATGTCACAGGCCGTGCGTTGGTGCATGTCGCCGGCGGCCATTAGCTTCTACCCCATCGTGCGACTTCCCCTGTACCGCTTCCGCAAGCGGCATCCCGAGATCATGCGCTGGACCTACGTTGCCGGCGCCTTCGTCGTGTTCTTCGGCGCCGGCGTGGCCGTGTCGAGCTGGACGCTGGTGTGCAGCGCCGGGCGCTGTCCATCGGTCGGCGTGCTCGAAGCCTACACGCCACGCCAGACCTCCAAGGTCTACGCCGCCGACGGCCGGTTCATTACCGAGTTGGGCATGGAGCGGCGTACGCTGATCACGCTGGCCGACATTCCGCCGGTGGTGCGCGACGCCTTCCTCGCCACCGAAGACAAGCGCTTCTACTCGCACCATGGGATCGACTTCATCCGCGTGTTCGGCGCCGGATTGCGCAACCTCAGGAGCGGCGGCTACGCGCAAGGATTCTCGACGATCACGATGCAGTTGGCGCGCAACGTGTTTCCCCAGCGCATCTCGCGGGAGAAGTCGCTGGTGCGGAAGCTCAAGGAAGCCAAGGTGGCGCTGGCCATCGAGCGCCGGTACTCCAAGGACCGGATTCTCGAGCTGTACCTGAACCAGATCTACCTGGGTAATGGGGCGCACGGCGTGGAGACGGCGGCGCAGCGCTACTTCGGCAAGTCGGCGCGCGACCTCAACCTGGCCGAAGCGGCCACGCTGGCCGCGCTGCCCAAGGCGCCCAGCCGCTACGATCCCCGCCGATTTCCCGACCGCGCCGTCCAGCGCCGGAACACGATCATCGAGTTGATGCGCAAGGACGGACTGGTCAGCAACGCCGACGCGAGTCTCGCCAAGGCCTATCCGCTGCAGCTCGCCGGCCGCTCCGAGTCGGGCGACGTCGCCCCCTACTTCATCGAATGGATCCGCCAGCAGCTCGACGCCCGGTTCGGGCAGCGACTGTACCAGCAGGGGCTCAAGATCTACACCACGCTCGACCCCGACCTGCAGTCGGCCGCCGAGCGGGCGCTCGAAACACAGTTGCAGGCCATCGAAGCCGGGAAGTACGGCCCGTACCACCACACGACGTTCGAGCAGTACCTGGCCCAGGCCAACGAAGGACAGACCCGCGTCGACGACGACAACTCGCCCTACCTGCAGGGCGCGTTCGTGGCCATGGACCCGCGCACCGGCGCGGTGCTCGCCATGGTCGGCGGCCGCGACTTCGACGACTCCAAATTCAACCGCGCGACCCAGGCGCTGCGGCAGCCAGGATCCACCTTCAAGCCGATCCTCTACTCCACGGCGATCCAGGCCGGCTATCCGCCCTCGTACCTCCTCGACGACGAGCCGCTCGCGGTGCCGCAGATCGACGGCACCGATTGGACCCCGCAGAACTTCGACCTGAAGTTCGAGGGCCGCATGACCCTGCGCCGCGCCTTCTACCAGTCGCGCAACGTGCCCGCGATCCGCATGGGGATGCAGCTCGGCGAGCAGAACGTCATCGACGAGGCGCGTCGGTTCGGCATCACCACGCCGATCCCGCCCTATCCGTCCATCCACATCGGCGCCGCCGACGTGTACCCGATCGAACTGATCTCGGCCTACTCCACCTTTGCCACCCTCGGCACGCGGGCCTCCCCCATCGGGATCACCCGTGTGGAGAGCGCCGACGGGAAGGTGCTCTGGCAGCAGGACCCGAAGTTGAGCACGATTCTCACGCCGCAGCAGGCGTGGCTCATGGTGGACATGATGAAGGACGTCATCCGCAAGGGCTCGGCCCGTGGATCGGTGGGGCAGTACTTCCACCTGCCGGCCGGCGGCAAGACGGGGACCACGAACGACGGCGCCGACGTGTGGTTCATCGGCTACACGGCGGATCTCGTGGCGGGCGTCTGGATCGGGCTCGACAAGCCGGCCAAGATCAAGGCCAATGCGCAGGGCGGACTCCTGGCGGCACCCGCCTGGACGGCGTTCATGACCGAGGTGTACCGGCGCAAGCCGGCGCCGCCGGACTGGCCGCGCCCCGAGGGCATCGTGTCCCGCGACATCGACTTCACCACCAACATGCTGCGGAATCCGTACTGTCCCGCCGCCGATGTGATGACCGAGGTGTACATCGCCGGCACCGAGCCCACGCAACCCTGCGATGTGCACACGGCGCACGGCATCGTGCTCAAGCCCGACACGACCCCGGCGGTGCTCGTGCCCAAACGCATTCCCGATACCACGAGTCCGTTCTATATCCCGCCCCCCAAGAAGGGCGGCGGAGCCTCGGGGCGCGGGGGCCGCGTGGACTCGACGGGGACGGGCGCGCCGAGGTGATCCGGTACCACGCGGATTGGGTCCTGCCGATCACGGCGCCGGCGGTTCGCCGGGGCACCGTGGCAGTGGCCCACGACCGCATCGCGTACGTGGGGCCCCGCGATCGTGCGCCGGCGGGCGAGGACGTGGAACTCGGCGCCGCCGTGCTGATGCCGGGGCTCGTGAATGCCCACACCCATCTCGAGCTCACGGCGATGCGTGGCTTCCTCGAGGACCTCGAGTTCCACGCCTGGATCCGCCGCCTCGTCGCCGCACGCCAGGAAGTGATGACGTCCGACATGCTGCTCGATTCCGCGCGCCTGGGCGTGGACGAGGGGTTGGCGGCCGGCATCACGACGTACGCCGACACGTGCGATTCGGGGGTCGCCTTCGACGCCATGCTCGAGCGCGGTGTACGGGGGATCATGTACCAGGAGGTCTTCGGTCCGGCGCCCGCCACCTGTGAGGAGTCGCTCGCCGCATTGAAGGCGAAAGTCGCGGCGCTCCAAGCGCGCCAGACTTCGCTCGTGCGGGTTGGCGTCTCGCCTCACGCGCCCTACACGGTGAGCGACCGGTTGTTTGCGGCCACGGCGCGGTACGCCATCCAGGCGCGGCTTCCAATCGCGATCCATATCGCCGAAAGCGATGCCGAGCAGCGGCTCGTGACCGAAGCGCGCGGCCCGTTTGCCGATGCGCTCCTCAAGCGCGGCATCCGGGTGGAGCCGCGTGCGCGCACGCCCATTCAACTGCTGCGCGGCCTCCGCGTGCTCGACGCGCAGCCCCTGCTCATTCACTGTGTGCGCGCCACTGCCGTCGATGTGCACGCGATCAGCGCCACGGGATGCGCCGTGGCCCACTGCCCCGGATCGAATGCCAAACTCGGGCATGGGGTGGCACCGCTCACGGCATTCCTCGAGGCCGGGATTCCCGTGGGGTTGGGGTCCGATTCGGTGGCCAGCAGCAATCGGATGAGCATTCTGGGCGAGGCCTGCCTGGCCGTGCTCCAGCAGCGCTCCCGGATCCAGCGTCCGGATGCGGTGCCGGCCGCGCGGGCGCTGCGCCTGGCCACCATCGAGGGCGCCCGTGCGCTGGGTCTGGAGGCCGAGGTGGGGTCGCTCGAAGTCGGGAAATCGGCCGACCTCGCCGCGTTCCCGCTCGACGATCGCCTGGGCCCCGTGCACGACGTCGAGAGCGCCGTGGTGTTCACGCTGAACGCCGTGCCGGCGTCCCTGGTGACCGTGGCCGGAACGGTACGCGTTCGAGACGGCGTACTCGTGGACCGCGATCCGGGGCTTCCGGCCCGCGTGCAGCGGGCGGCCGACGCCCTCCAGCGATGGCTGGCCGATCGTCCGTAGCGGGGGAATTCCGCTAGCGGCTGGCGTGGCCTACTGCTTATCATAGAAAGCACTCACGCCACAAGGAGTACCGTCATGAGTCAGGCCCCGACCGGCCGCACCACGAAGATCTGGCGCGACGGTCAACTCGTGAACTGGGACGACGCCAAGATCCATGTGATCAGTCACGTGGTGCACTATGGGTCGAGCGTGTTCGAAGGAATGCGCGCCTATGCCACGCCCAATGGCGGCGCCGTCTTCCGCGCCGCCGAGCACATGCGCCGGCTCATCGACTCCTGCAAGATCTATCGCATCCCGATCAGGTATTCGGTGGACGATTTGGTGCAGGCCTGTGTGGACACGATTGCCGCCAACGAGCTCGAGGAGTGCTACTTCCGCCCGGTCGTGATCCGCACCGGTGAACAGATGGGCGTGATGGGAAATTCGGCTCGCACCGAAGTGTTCATGATCGCCTGGAAGTGGGGCGCCTATCTCGGCGACGACGGGTTGAAGAACGGCGTCGACGTTCGCGTTTCCAGCTGGCGGCGCGCGGCGCCCGACACCTTCCCCACCATGGCCAAGGCCGGCGGCAACTACCTGAATTCGCAGCTCGCCAAGATGGAAGCCAAGGCCGACGAGTATTCCGAAGGGATCATGCTCGATTCGTTCGGATTCGTGTCCGAGGGCAGCGGCGAAAACCTGTTCGCGGTGCGCGACGGCGTGCTCTACACCGCCCCCCTCGGCGCCGCCATCCTGCCGGGCATCACGCGCGACGCGATCCTGACGTTCGCGCGGGAACTCGGCATCGAGGTTCGCGAGCAGTTGATGCCGCGCGAGTTCCTCTATGTGGTGGATGAACTGTTCTTCTGCGGTACGGCGGTCGAGGTCACGCCCATTCGGAGCGTCGACCGGATGCCGGTGGGCGACGGCAAGCGCGGCCCGATCACCGAGCGGCTCCAACAGCTCTATCTGGATACGGCGCGCGGGCGCATTCCCGACACGCACGGGTGGCTCACCATGGTGCCGGCGCGGGAGCCGGCCGTTGCCGGGATCGACCAATGAGTAGTCGCCCGCGTCGGGCCGCCGCCCTCCGCCACCTCGGGAGGTCCGTGTGATCGTTGGCTGCCTGGCGCTGAATGCCTCGTTCGAACCGCTGACCATGGTCCCGTTGAAGCGGGCCCTGCGGCTGGTGATCGACGGCAAGGCGGAGATCGTCGAAGCGGAGCACGACCGCGTGGTGCGGTCGGAACGGCTGACCCTGCCGCGCCCGGTGGTCATCCGCCTGACCAAGTTCATCCACGTTCCGCGCCGGTTCCGCCGCCAGGTGACCAACACGTTCCTGTTCGCGCGCGATCACTACAAGTGCCAGTATTGCGGCCGCCATCTCACCGAGTTGAAGCCTCGGGAATCGCTCACGCGGGATCATCTGATTCCGCTGTCGCGCGGCGGCGGAAACGACTGGACGAACGTCGTGGCGGCCTGCAGTTCGTGCAATACGCGCAAGGGCAACCGGATGCCGGAAGAGATCGGGATGCACCCGCTCACGCACCCGGTGGAGCCGCATTTCGTGCACCTGAGCTGGGCCGTGCGGAAGCTGACCCCGATCCAGGCGCATTATATCCGCACGTTCTACGGCGACTCGGTGCTGCATCAACTGGAACGGCTGGAGCACCGCACGGTCCAGGCCTGAGTTCCGGGCCGGCCCCGCGTCGCGGGGCGGCTACGATCCGCCGGCGACGAAGGTCGGCGAGGTCGCCTCGTAGCTCCGCTTGGTCCCGCCCAGCACGCGCGAGAGCAGCCGGCCGATCCCGTTCTTGAGCGCCGACAGCGGGTTCGTCCGCCCGCGCACCGCGGGTTGCAGATCGCCGTTGAGCCAGCGCTGTAGCTCGCTCAGATCGCTGGCACTCAGCGACTCCACATCGAGTACCACGTTGTAGTAGTACCGCGCGTGCGCGTGGGCCGGCGTGAGGCGTACGTGATACGGGCGGGCCAGCAGCGCCTGCGCCGAGTCGAGCGTGGGCACGGAGCCGAAATCCTCGATCTGGTTGCCGTGCTGCCGCACGATGTGGTAGGCCTTCGCATACGGGTCGGGATTGTACACCACTCGCACGTCCCACCGCGTGGTGCGCTCCAGATCGTTGAACACGCCGCCGGTGCGCCAGAGTTCGAGGCGAAAGTGCATGGCCACCTGGAACCCGTGTCGCAGGAGGTCCTGGATCTGCGGGTCGTCGAGCACGTGCGCGACCGTCACGACGGGTCCGTTCGCGCCCGAGCGGTCGCGGCTCAGGTCCACGTGCACCGAGGGATCCTTCTGCGCCGATGCGACCGCCGGCGGGGCCAGCAGCAGGAGCACGAGGAGAATCCATCGGGAAGGACGCACGGGCTAGAAGCGGTGTTGAAGGCGGATGAACACGCGCGCCGGCTGGCCCGCCGCCGAGAGCGGCTTGGCCACGTACACACCGACCGAATTGAAGTCCAGGCCGAAGCCGATGTCGGTGCGGAACGACGAGAACGACGGGATCGACCCGCTTCCGTACGTCATCGGAGCGCCCGAATTCCCGACCATCCATCCCCGGCCCGCGTCGAGGAAGAGCACCCACGCGCCGTCGGCGTTGAGGTGCGGGCGCACCCAGTCGTCGTCGTCCCAGTCGAACAGGTGCACGTGCAGGTCGCTGCGGTACTCGGCCTGCGCCAGCGCCACGCGGTCGCACTGCGCCGGGTAGCCCGGCGGCGCGAAGCCCGTCGTGCAGGTCCCCACATCCCCGCCTCCGCTCTGGCTGCGGAATGCGAATCCCGGCAGGGCCCCGTAGCCGTCCACCGACAGCCGACGCTCCAGCGGCAGCGGATCGCCGCTCAGCCAGCCGCCGGCCACCAGGCGCAGGTTGATCTGGGCGTTCCGGGACACGCGGTTGTAGCGTCGGAGGTCGATGAAGCCGCGGTCGTAGCGAGAAGGCCGGGCGACGGGGTAGGCGCGGGGCAGGCTCGTCGGGCCGAGCGCGCCGTATCGGCCGCTGCCGTGTTCGAGATCGGCGAGAACGTACCATCCGGCCCACGGGTTCTCCTCATCGCTCCGGGTGTCGATCTGCAGCGTCGCGTTCACGAGGTGGAAATGCGCATCGTCCAGCGTGGGGTTGGGCCGCCAGGGTATGTCGGAGCGGAACAGCGTCCAGGCGTTGCGGTCGACTCTCGGCGACCAATGCTCGTCGGCATACGAAATCGTGAACGTGGTCTTGTCGCCCCTGAACAGACCGGCCTCGACGGCGCCGCCGTGGCGCCGGAAGTAGTCGCGGTAGTCGCGCCGGAAGAGCGCGGCCGCGAGGCCCGATTCGAGACTACTCAACTGCCACGACTCGACCGGTGATACGAGATCGTACGCCCCCGCGCCGATGAGGATGCCGTGCCCCGTGCCCCAGCGGACCTCACCGTGCAGGTTGTTGCCGACGTCGTTGTCGCTCGCGCGGAAGCTGCTGGCGGTTCGCAATACGGCGTAGGCGTCCAGACGGGCGCTCCCGCCGTTGAAGTCGCGGAAGATCTGCGGGCCGAGGTTGATCGGGAGCCCTTCCACGCGATTGTACGCGCCGGCACTCGCCACCTGGATCTTGCTCCCGCTCTCGCTACGGTGCGGCTCGAAGCGGCGCCACCAGGCGTCGCCCGCCGCCTCCCCCTCGTCGGCCGAGATCCGCTCGCCCTGCTGCGTGTACTGCAACGGGTCCCGGTAGATCCGGATCTCCCCGCCGACATAGGCGTGGTTCTGGCCGCGCACCGTCCCGCCGACCACCAGCAAGTCGCCGTCCAGGTGGGCCGTGGGCTGCAGCAGCACGTCGCCGTTGACCGCGAGCACGGTGCCCGTCACGTGGCCGGCGATCGTGAGCGGCCCGTTGAGTACCGCCACGTCGCCGTCGATCATCCGGCCCGCGCCGACGTCGAGCGCACCCGTCGCGCGGAACGTGCCCGGCGCGTTGAACAACCGCACGGCTTCGCGTACCACATCCCGCGGGAGCGCTCGTGGGTGGAGCGTCGTGTCGCGCTGCTGCGCGACGGCCGCGACGGGAACGGCGAGCAGGGCGAACGCGTAGGCAAAACGTCGCATGAGCATACCTCTCAATGTCGTAGGTCGACCTCGCGAAACGCACCCCCCGTGCCGAAGCCGGCGCGCGCGGGCAACCGGCCCCGCCGGAAGCACTTATCAGCCGCCGCGGTGGCGCGCGCGACCGCCCGGTGTCCCCGGACCGCGGCAGTCGGGGTGTGTCGCTTCGACCTCATTCGCCCCCGTTGCCGATTCCCAGGCGGCGCATGCGACGGTAGAGGTTCGGACGGTCGGTCAGCAGCCGCCTGGCGGCCTCGGCCACGTTTCCGCCGGCCACCGAGAGTGCCCGCGAGATCAGCGTTCGCTCGTACTCGTCCAGCGTCTCGCTCAGCGACTGCGTGAGGCGCGATGGATCGGGCAGTGTGGGCGGTGCCGCCTCGCCGTCGCCCTGGCGGATCGTCACGACGTCCCGCACCTGACCGGCCGTCACCTCACCGCCGGCGTGCAGGATCGCCAGCCGCTCCACCACGTTCGCCAACTCCCGAACGTTGCCGGGCCAGCGGTAGCGGGTGAGCAGCGCAATCGCGTCGTCGGTCCAGCGAGGCGCCGGGTGGCCGGTGCGCGATGCGTGCAGGCGCGAGAAGTGCGCGACGAGGGCGGGAATGTCGTCGGGACGCTCCCGCAGCGGGGGTACGTGCAGCGGGATCACATTGAGCCGGAACAGCAGATCTTCGCGGAAGCTGCCCTCGGCCACGGCACGCGCGAGGTCCTTGTTCGTCGCGGCGAGAATGCGGACGTCCACGCGAATCGGCTTGCCGCCCCCCACGCGCTCGATCTCCTTGGCCTCGATCGCCCGCAGCAGTTTGGCCTGCGCTTCCTGGCCAAGATCGCCCACCTCGTCGAGCAGCAGCGTGCCCGTGTGTGCGAGTTCGAACCGGCCGATGCGCCGCTCCGATGCGCCGGTGAAGGCGCCCTTCTCGTGCCCGAACATCTCGCTTTCCAGCAGGTCGCGCGGAATGGCGGCGCAGTTCACGCGCACGAACGGCCGGTCGCGTCGCGGACTCGCGTTGTGGATCGCCGCCGCCACGAGTTCCTTCCCGGTGCCCGATTCCCCGCTGATCAGGACCCGGGCATCGGAGGCCGCCACCCGGGCGATCATCTCCCGCACGCGCGCCAACGCCGTGCTCGTGCCCACCATCTCTCCGCTCAGCCCCACCTCGGCGCGCAACGCCTTGGCTTCGCGCCGCGCCCGCCGCAGTTCGATGGCCGACGAGAGGGCCAGGAGCACACCTTCGGGGCTCAGCGGTTTCTCGAGGAAATTGAAGGCGCCATGCTTCGTGGCCTTCACCGCATCACTCAGCCCCGCCTTGCCGCTCATCATCACGACCGGCGTATCCGGGGAGGCCTCGCGGAGCTTGTGGAGCGTGGCCATTCCGTCGAGCTCTCCGGGCATCATCAGGTCCAGCAGTACCGCATCGGGTTCCGACTCGGCGGCGCGCATCACGCCACTGGCGCCGTCGGCGGCGTCGCGCACCTCGAATCCCTCAGCGGAGAGCAGCGCGCCCACCATCCGCCGGATGTTGGGCTCGTCGTCGATGATCAGAACGCTGGGCATGGCCGGGCCGATGGCGAGTGGTCAGCGCGGTGGCTGCTGGGCACCGGGGATGGCGCGTTGCTCGGTCTGCAGGCGCGTGAGGAATCGCTGGGCCTCGGACACCCGCTCGATCTCGACGGCGATCGAATCCACCGTCTGTTCGATGCGGTCGAGCCGCGCGCCGAGGTCGGCGGGCAGGGCCGCGGTCGGCGCCGGCTGGTGCCGCCGTTCGACGGCCCGGATGATGGCCCGGATGATCGGCGTCACGATCACCATGATCATGATCGTGCCGAACACGATGCCGACGACGGGGACGGCGTTGTCGGGGATGCCGGGGGGCAGGATCACCTGCTGCAGCAGCATTGTGGTCATCATGATTGCACCGGAGGCTTGGATGCGGGAACGGGTTGGCCCTGTCCGCGGTCGGACAGCAGGCGGGTGGTGAAGCGCTGGCCTTCGGAAATACGCTCGACCTCGACGGCAATTGCGTCGACGGCCTGCTCGATGCGCGCCAGGCGCTGGTCGGTCTCGGGGTTGACCGCAGGACGTGTCCTGGCGTCGAGCCGCCGCCCGATCAGGCCGATGATGCTGCGAAAGATGTACGCCACCACGGCGAGTGCGGTGACGGCGACGATCATGTCTTCCCCTCTCATGCCTCACTCCTTGTGGTTGCCCTATCCTCCACCGGCTGCCCGGCGCCCACCGGGATCACCATCCGGATGGTCGTCCCCTCGCCCGGCGCGCTCTCCGCCGTCACCTCGCCGTCGTGCGCCAACATGGCCTGCCGTGCGATGGCCAGCCCCAGGCCGGTCCCGCCCGGTTTGAACGTCACGTACGGATCCCACATCCGCGCCAGCCGGTCCGGCGGAATCCCGGGGCCCGTGTCATGCACCTCGACCGCGACCGCGTCCTGCCCTCTGCAGCGGCCGGGCGCCACGCGCACGGTGATCGCCCCGCCCCCCGCCTCGCGGCAGGCATCCACCGCGTTCAGCACCACGTTGCTCAGCGCCCGCTGCAGTGCATCGTGGTGGCCCAGCACCATGGGAGCCGCGGCGTCCACCTCGAGCACGAGCGGCATGTCGTCGGGCACCGACGCACGCGCCGTGTAGCGCACCATCTCCCCCAGATCCACCGGCGAGCGTGGGCCTTCGGGCAACTTGCCGAATTGCGAGAAGTTCCGGGCCAGCGTCTCCAGCCGGGCCGTTTCCGTGGCAAGCACCTCCACCGTCTCCTCGAGCTCCGGCGGCGCATCCCGGCGCAACCGGGCGACGGCGAACCGGATGGGCGTGAGCGGGTTCTTGAGTTCGTGCGCCGCCTGCCGGGCGGCCTCGCGGAGGGCGGCCGCCCGTTCGGCCTCGATGGCCCGCGTGCGGCCGAGCGCGATCTCGTCGGCCATCGTCCGCATCCGGGTCCGTAGGACCTCGAACTCGGGTGCACCGCGCGTGGTCGATGCCGGAGGAAGGATCTCGCCGCGCCCGATGCGCTCCGTCCACCCCATCAGCTCCACGAGCGGCCGGCTCAACTGGCGGCTCAGGTGGCCGGCGACGCGGGAGGCGCCGAGTCCGACCACACCCAGCGAGAACAGGAGGATCACGGCGCCGGCCAGGTAGACGGCCCGCTGGAACACGAATCCGGCGCGCTTGGACTGCACCAGGCTGTCGTGGAGCCGCTGCTCGTGGGCGTCGATGGCCCGCCGCTGGGCCGCGGTGAGGGGTGCCGACCGCATGGCATCGATGGCCCGCGCGCCGCTGGCCGCGACACTGTCCCACGCCGCCGTGGCGCCGACCAGCGAGAAGGCATACCGGCTCGTGGCGAACCAGCCGGTCGCCAGCACCGCGGAGGGTACGAGGGCGAACGACAGGAGGATGACAAACAGCCGGCTGCGAAACCCGATACGCTTCACACGCCCTCCCTCCGTACGCGAACACGTCGCGGCGGTTTCGCCCCTAACATACAGGGGCGGAGGACGGCCAACCACCCACACGCTCTTTCCCCCCATCCGGTTACGCGATACATTTCACGGCTGGCATTTGGTCCTCCGCACACACCACCGTCAGAGCGGTGGCGCGGTTCGCGGACCGGGTGCCAACACGGCAACTGCACGCTTGCCGGGAGGACGCCGCTCCATGCGCGTCCTTCGAAGCGAGACCCGGTGCGGCGCCGCTGTTGAAGCGGGCCGTCGTGTGGGTCGCGTGCCGATCGACGGGCGCTGCTCGGTGACGATCGTCTGCGATCCAATTCACGGACGATCTGCCCCTCGCGCCTGGCGGTCGAACTGACCACCGCCAAGAGTCCGTCCGGACTCGACACAGGGAAGGGCATGAACCCTCGTAATCAGCGCCGCGAGCCCACGCGCTCGCACGGCGCACTCGTCCACCGTGGCCCGCAGGCCGCGGTCGCACAGACCCATCCAGTCACCGCCGTCCCGCTGCACGCGCCCAACGCGGCGCTCCTCATCGACTTCGACAACGTCACGATGGGGATTCGTTCCGACCTCGGGCACGAACTGCGGAACCTGCTCGGCTCCGATATCATCAAGGGCAAGGTCGCCGTCCAACGCGCGTACGCCGACTGGCGTCGGTACCCACAGTACATCGTCCCGCTCACGGAAGCTTCGATCGACCTGATCTTCGCGCCGGCCTACGGATCGTCCAAGAAGAACGCCACCGACATCCGCCTCGCCATCGACGCGCTCGAACTGGTGTTCACGCGGCCCGAGATCGGCACGTTCATCCTCCTCTCCGGCGACTCCGACTTCTCGAGCCTGGTGATCAAGCTCAAGGAGTACGGCAAGTACGTAATCGGGGTGGGCATCCGGGAGTCGTCCAGCGACCTGCTCGTCATGAACTGCGACGAGTACTACAGCTACAACGCGCTCGCCGGCCTGATGAAGGCGGGCGAGGAAGACACGACGCGGAAGTACGATCCGTGGGAACTCGTCACCGAAGCCATCGGCCGCATGAAGCGGAACGGCGACGTCATGCGCTCCGACCGGCTCAAGCAGGTGATGCAGGACATCGACAGCACGTTCGATGAGAAGAACACGGGCCATTCCAAGTTCTCGAAGTTCGTACAGGACGCCGCCGCCCGCGGGTTGGTGACGCTGACGAAGCTCGAGAACGGCCAACTCGAAGTCGGCATGCCGACCGCCGGGGCCAAACCGGCCGCCAAACCGACCGAGAGCGCCCCCGCGGCGCCGGCCGAGCGGACCGAGCGGACCGAAGCCGGCGCTGAAGAGCGCGCCGGACGTCGCGGACGCCGCGGCGGGCGTGGGCGCGGACGGGGCGGTCGTGGCGGCGAAGCGCCCCAGCTCGAACTCGAAGCTTCCGGCGCGCCGGCTGGCGAAGCGCCGGCCGCCCCGTCGCCCAAGGCGACGGGCGGCATCGGCGCCAGCGGTGAGCGCCTGACCCGCAATGAGGCCTTCGATCTCGTGCGCCGGGCCATCGAGACCCTCGCCCCAGGCGACGAGTCCGTCACCGCCAGCGCAGTTCGCCAGCGCGCCCACGAGTTGTTGGGCCGCGACAGCGAGAGCCTGAGCGAGCGCAACTTCACGCGCATTCTGCAGGACGCGCACGATGCCGATGTCGTCGATCTCCGGCGCCATGGCGACGATTTCGACGTCTCGCGCGCCGTGAGCGCGCCGCCGGTGTCCGACCAGCTGGCGGCCGCCGCGTCGGCAGCGGCGCCTCCGGCGGCGCCGGCCGCCGCGGCCCCGCGGATCGGGATGGGGCCGCGCGGAGGCGGAGCCCGTGGACGGGTCGGCAAACCCGGGGCGCCGCCGCCGGAGCTGCTCTCGGTGGGGGTGGTGGGGACGGTGAGTCCCGCAGTCACTGCGCCAGCAGAGCCGGCAGCGGAGGAAAAGCCGGCGCCGCGCAAGCGAGGCCGGAAGCGCGCGACGGCGAAGCAGACGACCACCGAGACTGCCGAGAGCGCGGCGGGCGAAGCGCCCGCCGCCGCGAAGAAGCCGCGCAAGCGCCGCGCCACCAAGAAGACGGCGAAGCCCGCGGATTCGGCCAAGTCCGAGTCGTGACCTCGAGCGCCGCGCAGCACGCGCGGCGCCCGGGCCGGCGCACCGTTCTCCCGGCTCGGTTCTACGCGCGCGACACGGAAACGGTCGCGCGCGAATTGCTTGGGGCGGTGCTCGAATGCCGCACGCCCCAGGGCGTGGCGGGCGGCCGCATCGTGGAAACCGAAGCCTATCTCGGCGAGCACGACGCGGCCTGTCACGCGGCCGCGGGGCTGACCGCGCGCACGGCCCCGCTCTACGGCCCGCCCGGGACCGCGTACGTGTATTTCGTCTACGGCATGCACTGGTGCGTGAATGCCGTCACGCGCCCCCGCGGCGAGCCCAGCGCGGTGTTGATCCGGGCCGTCGAACCGGTGCAGGGCCTCGCGCTCATGCGCCGCCGCCGCGGCGCCGTGCGACGCGATCCCGACCTCACCAATGGACCGGCCAAGCTCTGCGAGGCGCTGGGTATCGACGCCCGGCACAATACCGGTTCCCTGCAACGCGCGCCGCTCGTCATCCGCGCCGGCACGCCGGTATCTGACGCCGATGTCGTCGTGACGCCGCGTATCGGCATCCGCCGGGCTGCCGACTGGCCCCTCCGATTCGCCGTCGCCGGCTCTCCCTATGTATCGCGCGCGCCTTCCGGCTTCGTGCCCACACCCTATTTCCGGTGAACGCCACCAACGCGGCTCCCATCTCGGCGGAGGCGGACGAACTCTACCGCCGGTCCATCGTGATCGACATGCATAACGATCTGCCGAACCGGATTCTCGAGGACGGCTACGATGCCGACGTCCGGCACGCACCGGGATACGGCAACGACTGCGGCGAGACCGATCTGCCGCGTCTGCTGGAGTCGGGGATCACCGCCCAGTTCCTCGCGGCGTTCGTGCACGCGCGATACGCCGAGGTGCGGCCCGACCAGTCGTGGTCTCGCGTCCAGGCCTGTCTCGACACCATCCACGCGTTCGTGAACCGGCATCCGGAACGATTGCGGCTCGCGACCACGTCGCAGGACGTGCAGCGGGCCAAGCGCGAGGGAACGGTGGCCATCTTCATCGGCGTCGAGGGCGGGCACGCCATCGAGAACTCGCTGGACCGGCTGCGCGAGTTGTACCGCCGTGGAGCGCGGTATCTGACCCTCACCTGGAACAACGGCAACGACTGGGCCGGGTCGTCGATCGGGGAGCACGCGACCCGCACCGGCGGCCTCACCGACTTCGGCAAGGACGTGGTACGGGAGATGAACCGGCTCGGGATGATGGTTGACGTGTCGCACGTGTCGGACGCGACGTTCGACGACGTGGTGGCGACGTCCCGGGCCCCCATCATCGCCTCGCACTCGGGCGCGCGCGCGATCGCCGCGCATCCCCGGAATCTGTCGGACGACATGCTGCGCGCCGTGGCCCGCACCGGCGGCGTGGTCAACGCCAACTTCTTCTCCGTGTTTCTCGATCCCGCCATCGCGGCGGTTGCGGATCGGTTGCGGCTGGCAGTCGCGGCCGAGGAAGAGGCAGCGGCGGCCCGGCCCGGCGCCGATCGGGCCACCGTGCAAGCCGAGCATGCGCGGATGCTCCGCGAACGCCTGCACGCCATTCCGCGTCCTCCGCTCGCACTGCTCATCGACCATATCGATCACATGGCCCAGGTGGCCGGCGTGGACCACGTGGGACTGGGCAGCGACTTCGACGGCGTGGACCAACTGCTTCCCGCCGGCATGCTCGACGTGACGTACCTGCCGAACATCGCGCAGGCGCTGCTCGACCGCGGCTACCGCGCCGCCGACGTGGCCAAGGTACTGGGTGGCAACATGCTCCGGGTCATGCGCGCGGTGCTCGACCGGCCCGTGCAGGCGATCTGACCTCGGGTCACTGAACGACGAGCGGGCGCGGATCCGTCGGATCCGCGCCCGTCGCGTGACAACCGGGACCGCTCAGCGATCCGGTTGGATCGAGGTGCCGAAGTTGTACCGGACGCCGGCTTCGAGCGACGCATTGTAGCCGCGGCTGCTCGACGACAGGAAGAAGTTCTGGTTGGCCTGCCAGCCCATGGCCTGAACGAAGACCGCCGCGTTGCGGTACTGCATCTGACCACCCAGCAGCAGCGTCGGCGAGAACACCGACTTGTATTGCTGGATGATCGTCTGGGCGAGCGTGTACTGGTCCGTCGACGCATATGCCGTCTGCGGCACGACCTGCGTGACGGAGCTGTACGTCACGCCGAGTCCCACGTAGGGATGGAAGCGTACCCAGTCGCCGGGATACCCCATGATGGCAACCGTGAGCCGGCGCATGTCCTTGAGGTTCACGACGGTCGGTGTTTCGCCGGGGTTCACCGCATCGGCAAGCACCGCATTCTGGGACAGGAACGACTGGTCGAGCGACATGTACACGCCGCCCCGCTTTCGTGTGATGAGCCAATCGATGCCCGCCATGCCCGACGTCACATTGGAGTTGCTTGGCGCCGAGATGAACGTGCCGCCGGCCTTGACGCCCCAGAACCAGGAGTTCTGGAACGGCCGGACGGTCTGAGCCATTCCGGCGGCCGGCAAGAGCATGAATACCGCCAGGGCAGCCGCCAGCGTACGGATCGCTTTCATACGAATCCTCGGGGTGAAGTCTGGGGCCGCAGTCACTGATGCCCCGACAGAGGGACGAGGGCGGGGGGGGTAGGGTCACAAGGCTCCGGCCCCTACCCCCGCCCGGCTCTTCCGTTTGGCGGGGGGAACGGGTAAGCCGGGGGCCCCATCGGTTCCCCCTTTTCGCCTCCCTCCTTATACCAGTCCCAACTTCTTCCCCACGCGTTTGAACGCGTCGATCGCGGCGTCGAGGTCGGCTCTGGTGTGGGCCGCCGAGATCTGACAGCGAACCCGGGCCTCTCCCTTCGGAACGACCGGGAATCCGAATCCGGTCACGAACACGCCCGCATCCAGCAGCATGTCCGACATCTGGATCGCCGCGGCGGTCTCGCCAACGATGATCGGGACGATGGGCGTTTCGCCGGGCAGGGGCTTGAACCCGGCCTCGATGATCTGTTGGCGGAAGTACGCCGCGTTGTCGCGCAGCGTCTGCACCCGATCGGGGTGTTGCTCGATGAACTCCACGGCGGCCAGCGCGCTCGCGGCCACGGTGGGGGGCAGTGCGTTGGAGAACAGTTGCGGGCGGGAGCGTTGGATCAGGTAGTCGGTGAGCGCCAAGGGGCCGGCGGTGAATCCGCCCGCCGCGCCGCCCAACGCCTTGCCGAGTGTCGAGGTGATGACGTCGATCTCTCCGAGCAGCCCGAAGTGCTCGGCGGTGCCGCGTCCGGATTTGCCGAGCACGCCGGTGGCGTGCGAGTCGTCGACGATGAGGACGGCATCGTAGTCCCGCGCCATCTGGACGAGCTCGGGCAGCCTGGCGATCGACCCTTCCATGGAGAACACGCCGTCGGTCCAGATCAGGCGGCGCTTTGCCGACTTCGCGCTCTCGAGCTTGGCGCGGAGGTCGTCGAGGTCGTTGTGCTTGTAGACGGCGGTGGTGCACTTGGTGATCGCCTTGGCGAGGCGGATGGAATCGATGATCGAGGCGTGGTTGAGGGCGTCGCTCACCACGAAGTCGCCTTCCTGGACGATGGTGGCGGTGAGACCCTCGTTCGCATTCCAGGCGCTCACGTAGCTCATCGATGCTTCGCATCCGACGAATCGGGCGAGGGCCGCCTCCAGGTCGCGGTGCACCGTGAAGGTGCCGCAGATGAAACGGACGCTTCCCGTGCCGGCCCCGAACGTCTCGAGGCCGCGGATGCCGGCCTGCACCACGGCGGGCTCGTTGCACAATCCGAGGTAGTTGTTCGACGACAGGATGATGACCTCGCCGCGCCCTTCCATATGGACGCGGGCCGCCTGCGGCGATTCGAGGTGATTGAGCTTCTTATAGACGCGCTCGGCCCTCAGTTGGTCGAGGGTGGCGTTCAATTCACGAACGAAGTTCTGATTCACGGCCATGATGCAATTGCCTCCAAGTCACGCAATCTCGAAAATCACTTTCCCCGCGGCCCCCGACTTGATGGCGTGGATCGCCTCGTCGGCTCGCTCGAGCGGGAAGCGGTGGGTGATCACCGGGGTCGGATCGAACATACCGGACCGCAGGAAGCGCGTCACCTGGTGCCAGGTCTCGTACATCCGGCGGCCCACCACACCATAGATCGTGATGCCCTTGAAGATGACCTCGGTGGCGAGATTCACCTCGATCGGCTTGGACGGGATGCCGAGCATCTGTACGCGACCGCCGACCCGGACGAGTTCGAAGGCCTGGTGGATGGCCGACGGCACGCCCGACATTTCGAGCACGACGTCCACGCCGAGACCGTCGGTGGCCCGGTAGACCGCGGTCGCCGCCTCGTCCGGGTGGGCGACGTCGTGTGCGCCCATGCGGCGTGCGAGTTCCAGGCGCGTCTCGTTGACGTCGGACGCGATGATGCGCGACGCGCCCGCAGCTTTGCAGATGCCAACGGCGAACAGACCGATCGGGCCGCAACCGGTGATGAGCACGGTCGCGCCCGGGATGTCGGCCGTGAGCGCGGTGTGGAACGCGTTCCCCATGGGGTCATGGATGCCGCCGACGTCATACGAGATGTTATCGTCCAGGTGCCAGACGTTGGTGGCCGGCATCGCGATGTAGTCGGCGAAGCAGCCATCGCGGTCGACGCCGATGATCCGGGTGTGTGGGCAGACGTGGGAATTCCCCGTGCGGCAGAGCAGGCAGCGGCCGTCCACGATGTGCCCTTCGGCCGTGACACGGTCGCCCTCATGCACGTCGGTCACCAGCTTGCCGACCTGCGCGACTTCGCCCGCAAATTCATGCCCGACCACGAACGGCGGCTTGCATCGTCCCTGCGCCCACGCGTCCCAGTCGTAGATGTGCACGTCGGTGCCGCACACGCCGGCCCGTCGCACACGAATCAGCACTTCGTCGTCTCGGATGGTCGGCTGGGGTACGTCCTTCAGAGTGAATCCGGGAGCCGCAGTTTCCTTGACCAGCGCTCTCACGTGTTCCTCGCTTCTCTTTTTGGTGTTGTGTTTCGCGCCACGACGCGTGGTGCGAATGGAAACTCGCATGGTGAACCGAGCGGCGAAAGTCCGTCGCGATGCGGTGCGGGCGCCGTAAATTCGCTATTGCGTTCGATTTGGCGCGTTCCTATATTCGCGCGGAGTAACTATTGACGCGAACTCGAGGATAGTCGGTGAACTCATCGCGACGACCGTTTCTCCAACTGCAGCAGTCGCAGGCCGCGACCAATGTCGTCGGCGCGTTCGTCGTCCCCTCGTCCGCTTCGTTGTCGTTGAGTATCACGCGTCACCAGCTTTCGCGCTCTCTGCACACCACGCCGTATCGTTCGATCTTCTGCGCCGCGAGCAACCCTGCCCGTGGCGTTTTTATTTGTCAGTCGTCGTTGGGTTCAGGTAGCATCACCTGGTCCACGTTCTGGCATTTGGCCCGTCGCCGCACACCGTGTGATGGGTTCCAGCTTCACCTGTCTCCGCGGAGGCGGGTGTAGCGGCGGACGAAAGCTTCGGCTCTCGGTCGCCGACTCGCTGATCCACCGGGGGATCGGTCGAGTAGATCAACCTCCAATATTGGAGATTTGACCATGGCAGCTGCAAAGAAGGCCCGTAAGGGCGCCAAGAAAGCGGCGAAGAAGGGCCGCAAGACCGCCAAGAAGGCGACGAAGCGTCGCTCGGCCAAGAAGGCGACCAAGCGTCGCCCGGCCAAGAAGGCGGCGAAGCGCCGCCCGGCAAAAAAGGCGGCCAAGAAGGCCACCCGCAAGAAGAGAAAGTAGTAAACTCTTCGTCGTTGTTATTGAGAAAGCCGGCGCCATCGCGCCGGCTTTCTCGCGTTCGGGATGATCGATCGGTGCGCGACCGTCCCCCGCACGCCCGTACCCCCACACGCAAAAACACCGGCGATCATCATCGCCGGTGCCTCGCATCGATCCGCCGTCGCACGTTACGCCGCGACCGGCTTGCCGGTCCCCGCCGGGTCGTCCGGCGCCGGCCCCCAAACGTAGGCGCTGAACACCGTCGGCTTCTCGTCCGGCCATTCGTGGGAAATCACGATGCCCACCGGCTCGGTCTCTTTCGGGGTCTTACGCTCTGCCTTCATTATATGACTCACCACTACCGCTCACTCAGGGAACTCGGGACGGGACGGCGAGAACGGGTCGCCGCCCGCCCCGGTGGCGCGGCCACAGCAGCCGCGCGGACGTCACCCTCTACGCACACTCGGTGCCAATCCACGTCAGTAAGTAAGTCGTTGCCCACAAACGACAAACGAGCAACTGGTTATAGCTGTTTCCAGCAACCTGTCGCTCGATGACACACACAAGATTGATAACATCGTGTCGCTTTGATACGCGTCAGGCGATGTCCTTTCTTGCCATCAGTGTGTTCAGTCCGCCGCCTGCCGGGTCCTCATCCACCGTGATCGCCCACCCGCGATAGCGCGTGCGCAGCTCATCGAGCGATGGCGACTTTCGACGACCCGTCGTGGCGGCCATGGTCTGCACCAGGTGCACCCCGCCATCGGCGGTGGCCGACTTGAGCAGCTCGATCACGCGGCGCCGCGCCTTCATGTTCAGCCCCGCAAACGCGGCCGGCGTGCAGATGACCGCCGTGAGCGGCGCATCGTCGGGTTCCCAGGTGTTGAGATCGGCGGCCACGGCGCGCACGCGCTCGGCGAGTCCGGCGTCGTCGGCGGCCCGGCGCACGCGCTCCAGGCTGTTGGCCTCGCGGTGCACCGACGTGACCTGACATCCGTTCGCGGCCAGGAAGAGCGCGGAGCCTTCCTCGGCGTCGCCGGCCACCAGCACCCGGCCCTCGGCGGTCTGCGACATCGCGCGCACGGCCACGTGGTCGGCGGTCAGCCCCCAGTGATCCGGACGGCGCAACTCCTTGGCGAGCTTGATCCGCTTGCGGCGCCACGTGTCGTAGCCCGGCAGGCGCAGCCGCTTGAAGATGATCCGGTTCACCTCGTCGCAGAGCAGCAGTTCGGTGAGCAGGATCTGGTCGCCCGAACCGAGACGCGACACCGCTTCGTCACCGATACTCAGCAACGCCGAGCGCGGGATCGATTCCTTGTAGTTCTCGATTTCCTCTTCGACGTACAGCTCGTACTCGTGTCGAAGGGACCGCTGCGGTCGCGGAGCCATGCGCACTCGGGTGTGGACTCACAAATGTTGTATCGCGCCGAGCGCCGCGCAAGCGGGGCTTTGCCTAGGCGGGTTCGACGTGCACGACGACTTCGGCGCTTCCGGCACTGCGTTCGACTTCCCGCTCCACGGCATCGGCCAACACGTGCGCCTCCCGCACCGATGAGCTGCCGGCGACGACGATGGTCATCTCGACGAACAACTGGCCCGACGCCGTGGATCGCGAGCGCACGGTCCGCACGCCGAGGATGCCTGGAATACTCGTCGCCAACCGCCGAAGTTCCGCCGCGTCCATCCCCCGCGCATCTACCAGAATCGGGACCGACTCCCGGAGGATCTGCCAACCGGTCCATGCGATGCTTAGGGCCACGGCGATGCCGAGGAAGGCGTCGGCGCGCGGCGCGCCGGCCCGGGTGAGCACCAGCGACGCCAGGGCGAGCACGGTAACGAAGATGTCCGTGGCGGTGTGCGCCGAGTCGGCAAGCAGGAACGCGCTCTGCAGCGACCGGCCGCGCCGCCGTTCGAACCACACGATGCCGAAGTTGACGACGAGCGTCAGCGCCATCACGGCCACCTCCAGCCGTGTGGCTGGATGGGGGGTCCGATGGCGCGTCAACCCGCCGATCGATTCCCGAAGCAACTCGAAGCACGAGATCGACAGGAACATGACGATACCCATGGTCCCGAGCGTCTCGAACTTCGCGTGGCCGTAGGGGTGATCCTCGTCCGGCCCCAGCGCGGCGATCGAGACCAGGGTCATGCCGATGACGTTGTTGAGCAGATCGAGCCCCGACTCGAACGCGGCGCCGAGCACCGCGAGGGCGCGCGTATGCACGCCGATGCCGAGCTTCACGGCGAGGACGAGTGCATTGAGCACCAGGACCTGGCGCAGCACGCGCCGCACGTCCGGGCCCCGGGCATCGCCGCCGGGCAGCGGATCGTCCGTCGATTGAGTTCCGGAGGTCACGCGCGCATCTTGCCGGGTCATTGCCCCTCCGTCAACGGGGATCCAGCAAGATGCCGGAACTGCCGGAAGTCGAACATGCGGTCCGTCTGCTCCGCCGCGCGGTCCGCGGGCGGACGATCACGCGCGTGGATCTGCTGCACCCGAGCCTCCGCCGGCGCCTGCCGGAGGCCGCGGCCCGCGCGTTGGCCGGGGCCCGCATTGCCGAGGTCGAACGCCGCGGCAAGCACCAGCTCCTGCGCCTGGCCGACGGGCGGGTGTTGCACGCGCACTTTCGCATGACGGGCGACTGGGTGGTGGCGCGGCGCGGCGCGCCGCTGCCGCGCTTCGCCCGCGCGGTCTTCACGTTGGACGACGGCCGGCGGCTGGTGCTCGAGGATTCGCGCGCCCTGGCCACGCTCGACGTGCATCCCGCCGGCGCGCCGCCCGACCTGGCGCTCGGCGTCGAACCGATGGACGCCGCGCTCACGCCGGACCATCTGCACGCGCTCCTGGCGCGCCGGCGCGGTCCGGTGAAGCCGGTGCTGCTCGACCAGCGCGTGATCGCGGGGCTGGGCAACATCTACGCGGCCGAGGCGCTGTGGCGCGCGAAGATCAGTCCGCGCGCGCGCGCGTCGTCGCTGTCGCGGCCGAAGCTGGCGTCGCTCATCGGCGCGGTGCGGGCGGTGATCACCCGCGCCACCGGGGCGCGATATTCCGAGATCGGTGCGGCGCGGCTCAATGTGTACGATCGCGAAGGGCTGAAGTGTCGTCGGTGCGGCGCCGCGATCCGCCGCATCGTGCAGGCCGGGCGTTCCACGTACTACTGCCCACGCTGCCAGCGGTGAGGGGCCGCTTCCCCGGCAATCCGCGCGCCCGCCTGGTGGTGCGGCGAGCGCGCCGGATCTTCGGGAACCGCTATCGCTCCAGCTTGAACCCCGGGTCGAGTGCCGGCCGCTTGGGCGCGTTGGCCACCAGCCATCCGGTCTCGTAGATCCAGTCGGTCATCCGCGTGAGCTTGGCGTAGTCGATCCGCGAGGCTTCATCGCGCGGCGTGTGGTAGTCGGGATGGAGGTTCGTGGAGTACATCAGCGCCGGAATGCCGCGCCGGACGTAGGGCACGTGGTCGCTGCGGAAGTACCAGCCCTCGGGGTGCGTGGGTCGGTCCCACGTGGAATCGAGCACGAACTTCCCGGTGGCGGCGTTGGCTTCGAGCGCCATGCGCACGAGGTCGGTGGAATTGCGGTGCGGCGGTTGCACACCGAGCAGCGAGGCCGTGTCGGGGTTGTTGCGGCCGATCAGATCACCGTTGAGCACGGCGACGATGTCGTGCAGCGGCACCACCGGGTGCGCGGCGTGGTAGCGGGAGCCGAGCAGGCCGCGCTCTTCGGCGCCGTGCCAGATGAACAGCGCCGACCGCTTGGCCGGGTGCTTCACGAACGCGCGGGCGATCGCCAGGATCGCGACGCTGGTGGAACCGTTGTCGTCGGCTCCGTTCCAGATGGAATCGCCGGCCATCGGAAAGCGCACGCCGTCGTGGTCGGTGTGGCTGCTGAACATCACGTACTCGTTGCGGAGCTTAGGGTCGGTGCCGCGCGCGATGCCGACGACGTTCACCGACGGATAGTCGAAGCTCTCGGTGACCAGGTGGACGCGCGCCTGCTGGCCCGACGGGGCGAGCATGGCGCGCAGATCGCGATGGGCGAGCAGGATGGGCGGCCCCGATGGCGTGCGTCCGTACCGGCCGCCGACGGCGTTCGTGGCCGAGTCGTCCACGTCGTAGTATCCGCGCGACGACACGGCCCTGACGGCGTCGAAGGCCACGTCGCCGATCGAGTCGGCGACGAGGATCACGGCCACGGCGCCTCGCCGCGCCAGCTCGCGACCCTGGGCGCCGATCGACGCCGTGGCGTAGTGCCACTCCGGCGAGTAGACGCCCTCGAACTTGCGGGCGTTGGCCGGCGGCTTCACGAGTTGGGCCACGGCGATCTTGCCGCTGACGTCGATCGTGGTGTCACTGCCGTCGCCGGCCCACACCGTGGGCGCCTGAACATCCAGGTCCAGCGTGGTCATGGCGGCGACGTCCTTCCAGAGTACGAGCCGGTGATCGCCGACGGTGATCGTGCTGGCCGGCGACAGCCGCGTGCGCTTCATGTTCCACCACTGGAAGAACGTGCCGTCGTCACCGGCCGGAATGAGGCCGGCCTCGCGCGCCCGCTTGGCCTCCCACATGGCACCGTGGAGTTCGTCGATCGTCCCCGCCTCGCGTCCGCGCATCGCATCGCTCGCCAGGTAGTACAGATCGGCCTTGAGGTCGGACTGCTTGATGAGAGCCATACCCGGCGGAGGGGTCGGCACGGGCTGCTGTTGCGCGGCGAGGCTGGCCGGCGCGGCAGCGCCGAGCACGGCGAGGGCGGCCGCCGCGGACGGGCGGAGGAGACGGATGACGTTCATGATCGGAGGTATGCGGGTGGAAGGAGAGCCGATAGCATGGGGCGATCCGGACGCGAGCGCCAGAGGCCGGCGGTCATCAATCCATGGCTTCGGCGATCGCGCCCTTGATGTACCCCGTTTCCGGGATGGTCAGGATTTCCGGGTGGTCCAGCGGCTGCCCGAGCACCTCGCGCAGCGCGAGGCGGCGGCCGGAGTCGGCGGCCGCCGCCACCAGCATCTCCAGAAAGCGGGGCTTCGTGAGATGAAAGCTGCAGCTCGCCGTGAACAGCACGCCGCCCGGCGAGAGCAGGCGCATGGCGCGCAGGTTGATCTCCTTGTAGCCGCGGATGGCGGCGGCCAGCGCGTTCTTGGTCTTGGCGAAGGCCGGCGGGTCGAGGACGATGGTGTCGAAGCGCGCGCCCTCGCGATCGGCGTTCTTGAGAAAGTCGAAGGCGTTGGCCTCCAGCAGCTCGACATTGGTGAGACCGTTGCGGGCGCAGTTCTCGGCGGCGCGCTGCAGCGCGGCGGCCGAACTGTCCAACGCGATCACGCGGTCGGCCTTCCGCGCCAGGTGCAGGGCGAACGACCCGTGGTAGCTGAAGCAGTCGAGCGCGCGCCCGCGCGCGAGGGCGCCGATGCGGGCCCGGTTCTCACGCTGATCCAGGAAGGCGCCGGTCTTCTGGCCGTCCCAGGGCGCGGCCAGGTAGCGCACGCCGTGTTCCTCCACCTCGATCTCGCGCGGGACGTCGCCGGCCAGCAATTCCACCGTGCGGGGCAGGCCCTCCTTGTCGCGAAGAGACACGTCGTTGCGCGCCAGGATACCGGCGGGGTGCACCAGCGTTTCGAGCGCCTCGACGATCGCCAGGCGCGACGGCTCCAGCCCGGCACTCATGAACTGCACCACGAGCCACCGGTCGTAGCGGTCGCACACCAGCGACGGCAGGCCGTCGCCCTCGCCGTGCACCAGCCGGTATGCGGTGGCCTGCGGGCGAAGCACGTCGCGACGCGCGATGGCCGCGGCCAGGTGGTCGCGCCACCACCCGCCGTCGATCGTGGCGCCGGGATCGCGGTCGAGCAGGCGGAGCGAGATCTCGGATCGCGGGCTCCACAGCGCCCAACCGATGGACTTTCCGCGCGCATCGCGCACGGCGACGATGCCGGCCGGCTGGTCCGGGCGCTCCGTGACGTCGCTGCGGTAGATCCAGGGATGGCCGTGCGCCCACCGCCGCGCACCCTTGGCCGAGACCACCGCGTGTGCCGGCATGCCGGGGCTCAGCGCGGCGTGTGCCGCGATCCGCGCGTGGAACCGGTGTCGCGCGCGGCTTTGGCCTTCCGCTGCTGGGCGGCGCGCTCACGCCGCATTTGCCGGACCGCCGCCTCGTGTCCCTTGAAGTCCACGCGGAATTCGTGGTGGCCGTCGGGTGCGGCCACGAAGTACTTGTACGGCACGTTGGCCGGGTAGAGCGCGGCCTCGATGCTCGCCACGCCCGGCGAGGCGATGGGCCCCGGTGGAAGTCCCGGGTGGCGGTACGTGTTGTACGGCGACTTGACCTTGAGGTCCTTGTACAGCACTCGCGCTTCGTGCGCCGGCAGCGAGTACTGCACGGTGGGATCGGCCTGCAGCAGCATGCCGGCTTTGAGCCGGTTCATGTACACGGCGGCGATGACGGGCCGTTCCTCGGGCAGCTTGGCTTCCTTCTCGACGATCGACGCCAGGGTCATCACGTCGTTGCGCGACATCCCGATGGTGTCCAGCCGCGCCGTCCACGCCGGCTTCCACACCTGCTCGAACCGACGTTCCATGTCGGTCACGGCCTGGCGGGCGGTGGTGCCTTCGGGGAAGGTGTACGTGTCGGGAAACAGGTAGCCCTCGAGCGTCGGCGTCGGCAGGTCGAGTCGCGCCAGCAGCGCGGTGTCGGAGGCAGCGGCCTTCACGGAGTCTTCGGGCACGCCGAGTTTCTCGGCGAGGAGGGGTTCGATCTGGTTCAGCGCGAATCCTTCAGGCACCGTGACGGTGACCACGATGCCGCGCCCGGCGCGCAGCATGCCCAGCACGGTGCTCCAACTGTCGCCGAGGCGGAACTCGTAGGTTCCGGCGCGGATCCGGCGGTCTCCGCCGCGCAGCCAGGCGTAGGTCCGGAACAGACGGGGAGAGCGCACGACCCCCGCTTTGGCCAACGAATCGGCGGCCACGCGCAACGAGGCACCGGCGGGCACGACCACCCGCGCCGTCGTGGCATCGTCGGTGGCGCACGCGGAGAGCGCGAGCATCGACGGCAGCAGCAGGGCCACGAGGGCGAGGCGGCTACGCATCATGGCGGAGGGCGTGTTGGAGCAGCACGGTGGCGGAGAGGGCATCGACGTCGCCCTTGCGGTCGCGGGGCGAGCCGCCCATCTCGTGCACGGCCCGGAGCGCGGCGGCGGTGGTGAACCGCTCGTCGAGCAGGCGGACGGGAAGCCCGGTGCGTTTCTCGAGTTCGGCCGCCACGTGCCGTACCTCGACGGCGCGCGGCGTGTCGTCGCCCTGCCCGTCCAGCGGGAGGCCGAGCACGAACGCCCGTGCTTCCAGGGCTTCGGCGCGCCGCATGAGTTCGGCAATGGGCGGGCGTTTGCCGGCGCGCCGCTGGATGTATCCGGCCGGTGACGCGATGGTGCCGGTGGGATCGCTGATGGCGAGCCCGATGCGCCGCTCGCCCCAGTCCACGGCGAGCCACCGGCCCCGATCCAGCGCCGCCACGGTCATCCGCCCTGCGCCATCTGCGCGAAGAATTCCTTGTTGTTCTTCGATCGCGCCATCTGCTTGAGCAGGAACTCGATCGCTTCGGTATCCGGCATGTCGCCCAGGAACGTGCGCAGGAGGGTCACCCGGTTCAGTTCTTCTGTGGTGAACAGCAACTCCTCCTTGCGGGTTCCCGAGCGATTGATGTCGATGGCGGGATAGATGCGGCGTTCGGCGATCTTGCGGTCGAGTATCAGCTCCATGTTGCCGGTGCCCTTGAACTCCTCGAAGATCACCTCGTCCATGCGGGAGCCGGTCTCGACGAGCGCCGTGCCGATGATCGTGAGCGAGCCCCCGCCCTCGATGTTGCGCGCGGCGCCGAAGAACTTCTTGGGCTTCTCGAGGGCCTTGGCGTCCACGCCGCCCGACATGATCTTGCCCGAGTGCGGCACCACGGCGTTGTGCGCGCGTCCCAGGCGGGTGATCGAGTCGAGCAGGATGACCACGTCCTTCTTGCTCTCCACCAGCCGCTTGGCCTTCTCGATCACCATGTCGGCCACCTGCACGTGCCGTTGCGGCGCCTCGTCGAAGGTGGAGCTGATGACCTCGCCCCGCACCGTGAACCGCATGTCGGTCACTTCCTCGGGCCGCTCGTCGATGAGCAGCACGATGAGCACGACCTCCGGATAATTCTCGGCGATGGCGTTGGCGATCTTCTGCAGCAGGATCGTCTTGCCGGCGCGGGGCGGGGAAACGATGAGTCCGCGCTGGCCCTTCCCGATGGGCGCGATCAGGTCCATCACCCGCATGCTGATGTCGCCGCTCGCGACTTCCAGGCGCAACCGCCCCTCGGGATAGCGGGGCCGGAGGTTGTCGAACGGCGTCCGCTCCTTGGCGAGTTCGGGATCGTCGCCATTGACCGACTCCACCTTGAGCAGGGCCAGATAGCGCTCCCACTCCTTGGGCGGCCGGACCTGCCCCTGCACCGTGTCGCCGGTCTGGAGGCCGAACCGCTTGACCTGCGACGGGGAGACGTAGATGTCGTCCGGGCCGTTCAGATAATTGTAATCCTGGCTCCGGAGGAACCCGTACCCTTCGGGCAGCACCTCGAGCACGCCGCGGCCGGTGAGCACGGTGCCGTTGGCGAGCATGCCCTGTTCGATCCGAAAGGTCAGATCGTGGCGCTGGAGCGTCTCGACGTCCGTCAGCTCCAGCTCCTGCGCCATCTCGAGGAGGGCGGGGAGCGGTTTGCGCTTGAGTTCAGCGATGCTGACGACGGCCGGTGCGGATGACGGCGATGACATGAAACGGCTGGCGGCTGGCGGCGGACGACTACGGGAACGGGAGGGTCGGCGTCGATTCTGAATCGACTGGAGTGCCGCTGGGGGGAGGGAACCTCGGAGCGGATGCGTCCGGGACCCGCCGGGCGCGCGATCGTGCGATTGAGAAGGTGTGACGCGCGCGACAGGATTCGAACCTGTGACCTTCGGCTCCGGAGGCCGACGCTCTATCCAGCTGAGCTACGCGCGCGGGTAGAGGCGTAACCTATCGGATGCGCCGGTGCGGTTCAAGCACAGGCGTTTGGCAGTTTTCGGGCGCGACGGGGGTCATCCATACCACCTGGCACTCCCCCCACGCCCTGCGCGATGCCCCGCCCGCGTCGGGTCGCGTCGCTGATCTCTCTGCCGCCGCGCAGGAAGTACCGTTCTCGCGGAACACAAGAGACGAGCGCTTCCCGTCGCGTGCCATCGGGTTCCGTCCGGAGTCGACCGGCTTGTGATCGAGCGCACCATCCGGCGTGGCCTGCGCGCTTCCCACGGACGCATCGGAAGGAATGAGGTGTTGCGGACGGCGCAGACCGCCAGGTGCGAAACGGGGCAGGCGAATCGCTGACGACTGCCTACCCGGGACCGTTGAGAATTCGCAGCACGCGGTCGTTGGCATCCGTTCTTGACGCGAGCGGGGAGTCCCAGTACTGTATCGTTAGTCCAATACAGTCCTGCGGCCATCCACCCCGCGGCCGTCCCGGGGGACGCATGCGTTTCCTGCCCGACCGCGCGACCTGTCGCGCGCTGCTCAAGAGTCCCGGATTCACGGCGGTGGCCGTGGTGTCGCTGGCGCTGGCCATCGGGCTGACGACCACGACATATGGGATCGTGGATGCCGTGCGGCATCCGGTGTCGGCCGTGAAGGATGCCGACCGGATCTATTGGGCGTTCCCGACCGGGTACGGGGCGCACCGGGACTACCACGAGCACGAGATGTACCTCGCGCTGCGGAACGACCTCGGGCTCTACGCGGCGATGGCGGCGAGAAGCTACCGGAGCGGTCCGATCGTGGCCGGCGATCGGGTCTCGTCGGGCGGGGCCGAAGTGGTGAGCACGAACTATTTCGATGTCCTCGGCGTGAAGCCATTCGCGGGGCGATTCTTCCGTCGGAGCGCGGGGGACCATCCCGACAATGAGGGCATCGTCATCGGGTTCAGCGTGTGGCAGTCGGTGTTCGATGGGCGGACGCCGCTCTCGAAGTTGCACGTGACGGTGGGCGAGCAGACCTATCCGGTGATCGGTGTCCTGCCGCCGACCATGGCTGGTGAGGAGTTCGTGCTCCCCATGGCACGGATCGTGGAGGATGGGCTCGAGCCGAACCGGCTCGTCACGGCGGTTATCCGAGTCCGACCGGGTGTCACGCCCGAGCAATTCAAGCGCGACCTGCATGGTCTCGCCGCTCGTTTTGTCGCCGAGTACGGGCTGAGCGACCAACCCTTCCAGTACTACCACCGGTCGTTTCAGGCGCCGCAGGGTCAATTGACGGACGTGCACAAGGCGCTTGGCGCGGCGGCCCTCGTGGTGCTCCTCATCGCCTGTGCCAACGTCGCCAACCTGCTCCTCGCCCGGACCATCACACGGCGGCGCGACATCGCGGTGCGCATGGCCCTTGGCGCGTCGCGCCGGGACGTTGGGCGATTCGTGGTGGGTGAGGCCATCGTGCTGGCCACAGCGGGCGGAGTTGCCGGCATCCTACTTTCGATCTGGGGCATGCACCTCGTGGAGTACAAGCTGGGTGGCGGCGCCGTGCAGGGGCTGGGGGGATTGGCGCCGCACCTCAGCTGGCGGGTGGTCACGTTCGCGTTCGCCGCAACGGCGGCGACGATGGCACTGATCGCTTGGGCGGCGGTGGTCCGGGCCCGCTCCACGAATGTGAACGCTGCCATGAAGGACGGGGCGGGCACGACCACGCACCGCAGCGGCGGGACGTATCGGTGGCTCGTCGTGGCAGAACTGGCGATGTCGTTGATCGTGCTGATGGGCGCGGCGCTGCTGGTCCGGGCCACACGAGCGGTACGGGACTTCGACTTCGGCTACAATCCACAGCACGTGGTATTCGCGAATCTGTACGTGCCGTCGCGTCACCGATCGAATACGGATAGCGTCGATCGGGTGATCGGCGATGTGACGACGGGCGCGCGGGCGCTGCCGGGCGTGCGTGGCGCGGAGTGGATGAGTCGTCGGGGCGCGGTGGGGAGTCTGGTGACGTCCGATCTTGGCGGGCACACGCCAAGGCAGCTGTTCATGCGAAGCGTCATCGCGACGTCCCCTGGGCTGCTCGACCTGTTGGGCGTGCGGGTGGTGCGGGGGCGTGATTTCGAGGCCGGTGATGCGGGATCGCAGGGGGTTGCCATCGTCGACGACAGCGTCGCGGCGGCGCTCTGGCCGCACATGTCGCCGGTGGGGCGCCTGCTGAAACTGGGCAGCGACTCGTCGAGGGCGCCGTGGGTGCGCGTGATCGGAGTCGTGCATCCGGTGCAGCTCCATTTCGAGCAGGACCCCGACCTGGTGCCGCTTCCCGAGATCTACGTGGTGGGCCTGGGAATGGGCGGGAGCTATCGCAGCCTGGTCGTTCGGACCACGAACGACGAGGCGCCGACGGTGTTGGCGCTGGCGCGTTACGTCAGTTCGAGGCTCGGGCGCTCCGGATTCGTGAGCTTCCAATCGTGGATGTCCCAGTTCCGGTCGGAGATCCAGGAGCGCCGGTCGACGGCCTACGTCTTCGAACTGGTGGGCGCCTTCGCACTGCTGCTCTCGACCGTGGGTCTCTACGGGATGCTCGCGTACACTGGCGCGCAGCGCACCCGCGAATTCGCCATGCGTATCGCGCTGGGCGCGCAGTCGCGTGACGTGGTGCGGTTGGTGCTTCACGACGCGTTGGTGCTCGTACTCGGGGGCACGGCGGCGGGCGGGTTCGTGGCGATGCTCAGCACGCAGGTCATCAAGCGGTTGTTGTACAGCGTGGACCCGATGGACGCCGTGGCGCTCGTATCCGCTGAGGCCATCCTGATCGGCGTGTCGCTGCTGGCGGCCATGGGGCCGGCCATTCGGGCGACGCGGGCCGATCCGGTCGCACTCCTGCGGGCGACCTGATCATGAAGCCGCATCCCAAGCGGTCCTGGCTGGAGGGGCTCTTTGCGGGGCACCACGACGTGCTGGCGGCGTTGCGCTCCCTGCGACGGAGTCCGGGGTTCGTGGCGATCGCCGTGCTGTCGCTCGGGTTGGCGATCGGGCTCAATACGACGATGCTCTCGATGATCGACGCGATCATCGATCCGTACGTGCCGTACGCGCAGCCGCAGCAGTTGGCCGATCTCATACCCTACGGCATCACGCGGGACCACGAGCCGCTCCAGCGCACGATGTATCTGGCGGCGCGGGCTCGCACCGACCTGTATGCTCAGATCGTCCCGTGGACGTTCGAGCCCGGCACGATGGAGGCGAACGGCCACCTCGTGTCGGCGCTCGCCTTCACCGTCGGAACGCGCTTGTTCGACGTGCTCGGCGTCAAGCCGGTGCTGGGACGCACGTTCGAGACGTCGCGGGACGATCCGGCGGACGCGACGGCGGCCGTGATCTCGTACCAAGTGTGGCAGGAGGATTTTGGCGGCAATCGGGACCTCGGGCGACTCCACCTCGATTTCGACGGCCGCACGTACTCCGTGATCGGCGTGATGCCTCCTGCGGTCTACTACCCAATGGCCGCTGACTTCTGGCTGGCGATGCCGCGCAGCGAGGAGACCTCGGCCGACGGGTCTGCGCTGATCCGTGCCCTGGTCAGGCTGAAACCGGGCGACACGCCTGCTCGTGTTGGGTCGCAGCTCAATGCGCTTGCCGGACGGATTGCGGCGGAACACCACTCCAGCCGGGCGCGCTTCGCCTACCGACTCCGCTTGCTGTCGGAGGGACACGGCCACCCGGCGGGGAGCGTGATCGCGGCTGCGGTCGTCTCCCTTCTGGTCTTGCTGGTCGCCTGTTTGAATCTCGCCAATCTCATGCTCGTGCGCGGGCTGAGTCGCCGACGGGAGGTTGCCGTTCGCCGGGCTCTCGGTGCGAGCCGAGCCGCGATCATGCGGCACGTATTCGCGGAGGCCGGGGTGCTGGCGACTCTCGGTGGAGGGCTGGGCGTGCTCTTGTCGTTATGGGGGGTTGAGCTGGCGACCGGCCATCTTCCGACGACGATTCGTGAACTCGGATTCGTGACGCCGCAGGTGAGTTGGCGCGTGGTGCTCGTAGGTGTGCTCGTGACGGCGGCAACGGTGATCGTCGCCGGTCTGGCGCCCGCACTGAACTCAGCCGGGACGAACGTGAGCGCCGCCATGAAGGACGGCAGCGGGTCGAGCACCCCGCGACGCGCCTGGGCATATCGGGCGGTCGTGGCGGGCGAGATCGCGGTGGCGCTCGTCGTCATGATAGGCGCGACGTTTGCGATGGAAGCGTGGCGGCGTGAATCGCTGGCGGTGTTTCCGTACGACGCCGCACACGTCGTCAGCGGCGGCGTGATCCTTCGGAAGGCCTGCCACACGACGACGGGTCCTGGCCGATTCTGGGAGGATATGACGCAACGCGTTGCCAGCGTACCGGGCGTGACCGCGGCGGCTGCTTACATGACCGCGTACTCGCGAGGCAATGTCCTGACCTCGGACCAACCGGGGATTCCTCTGCAGACATTGGCGGGGGCGAACGGCTCTCTCGGTTACACGGTGGCCACCAGCGGGTACTTCCGGACCCTTGGATTCCCCATCGTCGCCGGCCGAGACTTCCAACCCGGCGACGCTGTGGGTACCGGCAAGGCGATCGTCAACCGACGCCTCGCTCGCGAACTGTGGCCTCTCGTGTCCCCTGTGGGGCGGCTACTGAAGCTCGGCCCCGTCGGCTCGAACGCCCCGTGGGTGGAGGTCGTCGGCGTCGTCGGGCCTGCCCGCGCCACGCCGGACTCCCTCTTTGATGGGACCCCGGAACTCACGATTACACGACCACTAGCCTGCCAGTCCGCGACCATCGCCGCCCGGCTCTCCGTGACGCCGGCCGTCGGGGCGATGAGCGTCTATCACGCCGTGCAGGCGGCAATTCCGGCAGGCAGCATGGTCGGGGACTTCAGGTCGCCCAAGGAGGGGTACAATGAAGGGCTGCGCGTCGTCCGCTTGAGCACGGTGATGTCCATCGTCTTCGGGATCTTCTCCGTGCTGCTATCGGCCGTCGGCGTCTACGGCGTTCTCGGCTACGCGGTAGGACAACGGCTGCGGGAGTTCGCGATGCGCACGGCACTCGGTGCGCGTAGGCCGGACATTGCAGGCATCGTAGTGCGGGAGGCCCTCGAGATGGTGCTGGGCGGTACGGCGTTGGGTGGCACAGCGGCACTCCTGATCGCCTACCGTGTCTTCCAAGCTGCCCATGGGGTCGAGGGGGCGGTGGCGCTCGTCGTCGCCGAGGCCGTCGTCGTGATCGCCTCCCTCGCCGCCTGCATCGTCCCGATCCGCCGCGCCACGCGGGCCGATCCGGTCGACCTGCTTCGGGCCACCTGAGGGCGTGCCGCAGGACGCGTGACCAAATTGGCCGGTCGGGGGTTGCAGAGAGGGACAACCGGACCCCTTTCCTGTACTGTTCTTCCGTGACCGCTCGATACTCGATCCGCTGCGCCGTCGCGTCGGCACTCCTCGCGTTCTGCGCCGCGGAGGGTGCGGCACAGGCCGCGCCCGCCGTCCCGGTGACCGGCGTGTCCCATCCCATCGTTGGCTTGGTGCTCAGCGGGGGGAGCGCCAAGGGTTTCGCCCACATCGGCGTGCTCCAGGTGCTCCAGCAACTCGGCATCCACGTCGATCTGGTCACCGGCACCAGCATGGGCGCCATCATCGGCGGTCTGTACGCCGCCGGCTACTCCCCGGCGCAACTCGACACGCTGGTGACGAGCGAGGACTGGGGAAACCTGTTCCGCCGGCCCACCGACCGCCGGCAGCAGAGCCCGGCCGAGAAGGCGGCGAGCGAGAAGTACATGATCACCTTCCCGCTCGAGCACGCACGGATCGCGCTGCCGCAGGGGGTGGTGCCCCGCCAGGCGATCGCCGAGCACCTGGAGCGCTATACCTGGCCCGTCCACGACATCACCGACTTCAACAAGCTCCCGACGGCGTTCGGGGCGCTCGTGACGGACCTCAACACCGGGGATCCGATCCTCCTCCAGCACGGATCGCTGGCCCAGGCCATCGAGGCGAGCGCCGCGGTGCCCGGCGCCTTTGCCCCGGTCACGCTCCCTGACGGCCGGCGGGTGGTGGACGGCGCCGTGGTGCGCAATCTCCCCGCCGAAGATGCGCGGGCGATGGGCGCGGACCTGGTGATCTGCGTGGACGTGTCCGAACGCCCGTCGCCGGCCGACAGCCTGCACTCGCTCATCGACGTCATGCAGCAGGCGGTGTCGTTCCGCGTGCAGGCGTCCAACAAGATCGAGCGCCCGTTGTGCAACGTGGTGATCGATCCCGATGTCAACGGAATCCCCTCGCTCGACTTCAGCCGCGCGCAGGTCTGGATCGACCGCGGCCGTGCCGCGGCGCTCGCCCAGCGACAGGCGCTCGTGGCGATCGCCGATTCGGAGCACGCCGTGCGTGGCGCCATTCCGCCGCGGCCCCCCTTGCCGCCCGCCGACTCCATCTTCCTGCTCCAGGTGAGTTGGAGCACGGTGAGCCCCGGCGCCGACGCGCTCGCGCGTGCGGCCGTCGGACTTCGCGATAGCACCTGGGTGACCGAGTCCCAGGTGGCGGATGCGGTGGAACGGATCTACTCCGCCGGGCGGTTCGATCAGGTGAGCTACCGCGTGCAACCCCGTCCCGGCGGCGACAATCTGTTGTTCGACCTTACTGAGGGCGATCGAGACGTGGTGGGCGTGGGGGTCCGCTACGGCACACCGCGCGGTGCCGCGTTGCTCGTGGGTGCGACGGTGAACGACTGGCTCACCCCGGGATCGAAGGTCGCGCTGAGCGCTCGGTTGGGTGATGAGCTCCAGTTCGACGGGCGGTTCCTGCTCGGCGCCGGACCGGAAGCCCGCTTCCTGCAGACCTTCCGCGCCACCTTCACCCGCACGTCGCTGCCGCACATCCGGCCGCCGAGCGTGGGGTCGGCGCCGGTGCTCGACGTGCACGAAGTGTCGGCGCAGGTCGCGCGCGTGCTCGGCCACGCCGGATACGTCGGGGTGGACCTCACGCACGCGCGATCGAGCGACGGCGTGCGCGGCGGCGACAGCCTGCTAGTCCTGCGGTCGCAGAGCTACACGACGATCGGCGGCATCCTCTCGCTCGACACCTACGACCGGGTGTTCGCGCCCACGACGGGCACCTCGGCGCTGATGGTCTGGAACGGGGATCTCGGGCACGGCCGGTCGTTCGGGCGGCGGTTCGCGGATCTGCAGGGCGCGCTGCCGGTGGGCAGCCACGTGTCGCTGCTCGGTCGGGTCGACGTGGGATACGCGTCGGGAAGTACGCTGCCGCTGCACGACCGGTTCTTTCTTGGCGGGAGCGTTCCGTCGTCGGTATGGCCGTCGCAATTCGTGCCCTTCCTGGGCATCGACGCGCAGTCCGCGGAGGGGACGGTGGTGCACGTCGCGCAGGCGGGGATCCAGGCGGAGGTGCGCGACAACGTCTTCGTGAGCCTGCGTGGGAACGTGGGGAACGTGTTCGATACCTGGCCGGCTCCCGTCGGCTGGCGCTCGTACCTGCGGGGTGGCGGCCTCACGATCGGCACGATGCTGGCGCCCGGACCGGTGTCGATTACCTTCGGTTCGCGATCGCTGCATCAACGACCGGTGATCGAGATCAACTTCGGCGCCACCTTCTGACCCTCCCGCGCATGAAGAAGCTGCCCGTCCAGATGGTGATCGCGGTCCTGCTGGGCACGATCGCCGGCCTGATCGTGGCCGCCGTGCGCAGTTCGGCGGCCGACCGGGCCGTGTCGATCGTCGCGCCGCTCGGCACCATCTGGGTGAACGCGATACTGATGACGGTCGTGCCGCTCGTGGTGGTGAACGTGATCGTGGCCGCCGCGTCGTCGGCGGAACGGCAGAACGCGGTGCGCGGCGCCACCGGCACGTTCGGAATGTTCATCGGGGTGGTGACGGCCAGCGCGGTGCTCTGCGCGCTGCTCAGCCCCGGCCTGCTCGCGCTCATCGTGTCGAAGGGTGGAATTCCCGTGCCGCCGGCGGCGGCTGCGGCCGCGGCGCAGCAGCCGTCGCTGACGTCGCTGGTGGTCAGCATCGTGCCACAGAATCCGGTGAAGGCCGCGGCCGACGGTGCGATGCTCGGCCTCATCGTCTTCTCGCTGCTATTCGGCTTCGCCACCACCCGCATCGAGCCCGAACAGCGCTCGTCCATCGTGGCATTCTGTCGGGCCGTGTCCGACGCGTTGTTGGTGATCGTGGAGTGGGTGCTCAGGGTGGGCCCCATCGGCGTGTTCGCGCTGATCCTGCCGGTGGCCACGCGCATCGGCATCGACGTGCTACGGTCGCTGGCCGGGTACATGCTCGTGGTGGTGCTGCTCTGCGCCATCGTCACCGCCGGCGCGTACGTGCTCGCCGTCGCCCTTGGCGGAACGCCGATCCGGCGGTTCGCTCGCGCGCTCGCCGCGCCGCAGGCCATCGCGTTCGGATCGCGGTCGTCGCTGGCCTCGCTTCCCTCGCTCATGCGCGCGGCCGAGGACGACCTGCAACTGCCCGCCGAGGTGAGCGGGCTGGTGCTGCCGCTGGCCACGGCCATGCTCAAGGTGGCCGCCCCGATCGCCTCGGTGACCGGGGCCATCTTCATCGCGCGGGTGTACGGCATCCATCTGGGCGCGGCGCGCATGATTCCGGTGATCGCGATCTCGGTGTTCACCAGCTTCGGTGTGCCGGGTGTGCCAAACGGGGCGTGGACTCAACTGCCCGTATTCCTCGCCGCCGGGATTCCCGCCGAGGGCATCGGCATTCTCTTGGCGGTGGACGCGATCCCCGACGCGCTGCGCACCGTGACGAACGTGTCGGTGGACCTCGCGGTGGCCACCGTGATCGCGAGGTGGACGCGCGCACCGTAGACGTGGGTTGCGTCCGGCTCCGCCGTCCCCAATTTCCCAGGGTCCCATCTCCAGGTCGCCGGTCACACCATGCTCGAATCCCTCCGCACCGCCGTTCTCGATGCCAACCGCGCTCTCGGTGAACGGGGGCTCGCGCCGTTCACCTTCGGCAACGCCAGTGCCGTCGATCGGGAGCGCGGGCTGGTGGTGATCAAACCGAGCGGCGTGGCGTACGACGCGATGCGCGCCGAAGACCTCGTGGTCACCAACCTCGAGGGACGGATCGTCGAAGGCGCGCTCCGCCCGTCGTCCGACCTGCCCACGCACCTGGTGCTGTACCGCGCCTTTCACGCGGTGGGGGGGATCGTGCACACGCATTCGCACTTTGCCACCGCGTGGGCGCAGGCACGGCGCGAGATTCCCTGTTTCGGCACCACGCATGCCGATTACTTCCACGGCCCGATCCCCGTCACCGACCCGCTCACGCCACACGAGATCGCGGTGGATTACGAAGCGAACACCGGCGAGGTGATCGTGCGCCGGTTCCGGGGGCTCGATCCCACGGCGATGCCAGCGGTGCTGGTGGCGAGCCACGCGAGCTTCTGCTGGGGGCCGACGGTGGAGTCGGCGGTACACACGGCATCGGTGCTCGAAGAGGTGGCAAGCATGGCGTACCACACGCTGGCCATCGAGGCTGGCGCCGAGGCCATCGACCAGGCGCTGCACGACAAGCACTTCCTTCGCAAGCACGGTCCCGACGCCTACTACGGCCAGCGCTGAGCGGCACGCGGCGCGCGCAGATCTCAACCGGGGGAGTCTCTACGCGTGCGGGTACGGACTGAACGGAAGGAACGGATCGAACGGAAGAAAGGACGGACTTCAGTTCCGAGCCTGAGCCGCGATCTCGCGTAGCTGCGGCAGGATCTCTCCCAGCGCCACCGGCGCCGAGTCGGGCGACCCGAGACCGAAGTACAACGACCGGTACATCGCGTACAGGCGCTCGTACGTCTCGCGCGTTGCCGGATCGGGTTTCACCTCGCGATAGGGCGGGCAGAGCGCGCGTTGCGCGTCGGCGATCGACGGGAAGACGCCGGCCGCCAGGAACGCGAACAGCGCCGAACCGAGGCTCGTGATCGGCCGCTCCGGTACCAGCATCGGCTTCTGCATCACGTTCGCGTACACCTGGTTGAGCAACGGATTCTTCTGCGGGATGCCACCCGCCTGAATCACGCGCGCGATGGGCGTGCCGAATTCCGCCATCCGTTCGAGCACGATGCGTGTGTGGAACGCCGTACCCTCGATGGCCGCGAACAGCTCCTCCTGCGGCGTGTGCTGCAGGTTCCAGCCGAGCGTCACCCCGCCGAGCCGGGCGTTCACCAGCACGGTGCGGTCGCCGTTGTCCCACACCATGCGCAGCAGTCCCGTCTGTCCGGCGCGGTAGTCGTCGAGCCCGGCCGACAACTCGTGCACGGACGAGCCGGCGCGCCGCGCGATGGCCTCGAACACGTCGCCCACCGCCGAGAGTCCGGCCTCGATACCCACCAGCTGCGGATCCACGGATCCGCGCACCACGCCGCACAGGCCGGGAATGCACCCCGCGTCGCGGCCGACGGCGACGATGCAGGTTGAGGTGCCGACCACGTTCACCACGTCGCCCTCGGCCACGCCGGCGCCCAGCGCATCCCAGTGTGCGTCGAACGCGCCGACCGGAATCGGGATGCCGGCGCGGAGGCCGAGCTTCGCCGCCCACTCGGGCGCCAGGTGTCCGGCGATCTGATCCGAGGTGAGATACCGTCCGGCGAGCTTCTCGCGCACGCCGGCGAGCAGTGGGTCCACGGCGACCAGGAACTCCTCGCCCGGCAGGCCGCCCAGCTCGGCGTTCCAGAGCCACTTATGTCCCATGGCGCACACACTGCGCGCCACGTGGCGCGGATCGGTCTCGCCACAGAGCGTGGCCGCCACCATGTCGCAGTGCTCGAGCGCCGTCGCGAGCCGGGCCCGCTTGTCGGGGTTGTGGCGCAGCCAGTGGAGCAGCTTGGCGAATCCCCACTCCGACGAATACACCCCACCGCAATACTCGATGGCCGGCAGGCGCTCGCGGTGCGCCACCTCGGTGATCAGCGCGGCCTCGTCCTTGGCACGGTGGTCGCACCACAGGTAGTAGTCGTCCAGCGGCTGCAGCCGATCGTCCACCGGGATCACCGTCGAGCCCGTCGTATCGAGCGCGATCGATCGGATGGCGTCGCCCGAGACGCCCGCCTCGGCGAGGGCGAGGCGCGTGGCGGTGGCCAGCGCGTCCATGTGCGCCGCGTGCGACTGCGTGGCGAAGTCGGGGTCGGCCGCATTCCGGATCACCGGGTACTCGGCCACGCCGGCGCCCACCGGTCCCTTCACGCTGTCGACGATCGCGACGCGGACGCTCTGCGTGCCGAAATCGACGCCGGCGACGAGTGCCATTGCGGCTACTGGTGGCGCAGCGTGTCCCACCCCAGGTAGCGGGTGGTGGCTTCGTGCAGCACGTCCGCGACGGTGTCGAACGTCGCGGCCACGTGGTGCTCGAATCCGTTCTCGCAGATGTAGCGGAGCAACGATTGCAGTTGGGGGATTTCCACCACTCCCGCCCCGCCGAAGGTCTTGAGCGGGTCCTTGGTGAACCGTCCCTCGCCGACGTAGCCGCGCATGCGCCCGCCGCGGTCGTCGGTGGAGAAGCGCGCGAACGTCATCGGGCCGGCTCTCACCTTGCCGACGATGGTACCGTAGGTATTCTCGCGTCCCACGGTGCCGGCGATGATCTCCTGGTAGTCCATCCGCTCGCTCTCGAAGAACGACTTGGGCAGGTTGCTGCAGTGGAAGCACACCGCCTTGTCGGGATCGTCGCCGTAGTTGTTGTTCCAGTCGAGCAGCGCGGCCGGCGTCTGCGACGCGAGTGCGAGCGCGTACATGCTCACCGTGCCGCACACGTCCACCTCGCAGGCGCTGGGCAGCAGGTCGTCGCTCATCATGCTCATCAGCGTACACGGCACGACTCCGAAGAACTCCTCGAGCGAGGTCCAGCACTGCACGGCGCTCACCGTGACGTCGGCCTCCTGCATCCACCCGTCCACCACCGCGCCGAGCTTGGCCATCTTGAGCAGCGCCGCGTCGGGGACGCCCGCCGTATCCACGTAGGCGTGCATCTGCTGCAGCTTGCGCTTCACGGCCCGGTCGCTGTCGCGCAGCCGGTTCACACGGCCCAGAATCTCGGAGAGGTCGATCGGTTCGACGGCGATCCCCTGCGCCTCGAGGATCTTCTCGCTGTAGCGCACGGTCTTGAAGGCGGCGGGCCGGGCGCCGATGGCGCCGATGCGGGCCGTGCGCAGACCCTTCACCACGCGGCAGACGCCGGCGAAACGGCGCAGATCCTTGCGAAAGCTGTCGGCGGCCGGCGCCACGGTGTGCAGCGTGGTCAGCGAATAGGGAATGCCGTACTGGGTGAGCACGTTGCACACCGACATCTTGCCGCAGAAGGCGTCGCGGCGGTTGTCGATGAGCATGCGCTTGGGATCGTCGGCGGCGGCGTGGATCAACACGGGGACATCGAGTCCCGCCATCCGCAGCGTCTCGGCCACGCCTCGCTCGTCGCCGAAGTTCGGCAGGGTGACGATCACGCCGGCAATCGTGTCGCGGTGCTTCCGGAAGAGTTCGGCGCACGCCTTGGCCTCGTCGCGGCTCTCGACGGCGCCGTACCGGGTGGCATTCACGCCGAGCGCGACGACGTCGAATCCCTCCTCCTTGAGCACGGCCATCATCTGGTCACGACCTTCGCGCGCCAGGTGACCGGGAAAGAATCCGCGGTTGCCGACCAGCAACCCGACGGTCAGCGGCTTGGGCCGGGGCGTGGCGCGCTTGGCGGCGGCACGTTTCGCAGCGGCGGCGCGCTTGGCGGCGTTGCGCGCGGTGGTCTTGGTCTGAATCTGATGGAGAGGCATGACGGGCTCGGGAAGTGGAGAATGCGGGTAGAGATTACGGATCGAACTTGCCCCCGGGAAGAGCGGTCGCGAATCGCGTTGACACCCTTGCACGCCGGGCGTAACGTTGCAAGCGTTTACGCTCTGCGCAGTCCCTCACCACACCGGAAGTGCCGCCAGATCGCCAACTGACACCCGACGCACCCCCCGCCGCTTCCGACTCCGCTGCACCCGGCGATTCCACCAGCGCCGTTCCGGCCCCGTCCACGAGGGGCCGCCCGTGGGTGCGCGCCGTGCTCCGTTCGCCCCAGGTGGGCCTGGTCGGCGTGCTCCTGGCGCTCTGCATCGTGCTCACGTTCACGGCGGGCTCGCACGTGGATCCGCTGACCGGACGGACGGTCAACAACTTTCTCAACAAGTACACGTTTCTGCAGATGGCCACCGACGCGAGCGGGTTCGCGATCATGGCCGTCGGCGCGACGATCGTCATCATCGCGGGGGGCATCGACCTCTCGGTGGGCGCGATCTACGCCCTCTCGGGCGTGACGATGGCCATGGTGCTGCGCGCGGCCGGCCCCATGGGCCCGGTGCCGACGCTGCTGCTGGGACTCGGCACCTGCCTGGCCGTCAGCCTGCTCTGCGGCCTGGCCAACGGGCTCATGGTGATCGGACTCAATGTGCACTCGTTCATCATCACCTTGGGCACGATGTGGATCCTGCGCGGGCTCGCCTTCGTGACGAGCCACGCCGAGAGCATCATCCTCCCCGGTCGCCTCACGAACATCGTCCGCGCGCCGCTCGGTCTGGCCGAGGGTCTCTATCCGGTGCCGATGCTGGTGATGTTCGTCGTCACGGCCATCGGCGCCGTGTATCTGTCACGGACGGTGATGGGGCGGCACGTGTTCGCCATCGGCGGAAATGCGGAAGCGAGCCGGTACGCGGGCCTCAACGTCAAACGCGTCACCCTCGGTGTGTTCGTGCTCTCGGGACTGACGGCGGGGATCGCCGCCTTTCTCGGGGCCGGCTACTACGGGTCGTCGACGTCGTCCGACGCGAGCGGGTACGAGCTGTACGTGATCGCGTCGGCCGTCGTCGGCGGGGCGAGCCTGATCGGCGGCAAGGGCAGCGCGGTGAGCGCCATGCTCGGCGCCATGCTGATCGTCGTCATCCGGCAGGCCATTCGTACGCTCCACCTGGATCAGAATTATGAATGGATCATCGTCGGCACCGCGATGATCCTTGCCGTCGTCATCGACCAGGGCGGGTCGCGGCTGTTGTCGCGCCGTGCCGGTCGGGAATCCTCGCGGCCCGCATAGCCGCGCCAACCTCCGGAGTCACGATGTCGCGCTTCTCTCGAATTGTCCGACTTGCTCCCGTGGCCGCGATGGCGTGGGCCGCCGCGTGCGGTGGTTCCGGCAAGCCCGCCGCCGGCGGCACCGGTGCGGCCACGGCCAGTGGCTCGCTGCCCAAGACGTTCACCATCGCGATGATCGCCAAGAGTTCCACGAACCCGGTGTTCCTCTCGGGGCGCGTCGGGGCCGAGGCGGCTGCCGCCGAGCAGAGCAAGAAGCTCGGCATCACCATCAAGATCGATTGGCTCACGCCGCCGGAGGAGGATGCGCAGGTGCAGGCCCAGCGCGTGGCGCAGGCGGTGGATGCCGGTGACAACGCGATCCTGATGTCCACCAGCGATGCCAACAAGGTGACCGACGCCATCAACGCGGCCGTGGCCCGCGGCGTGCCCGTGATGATGTTCGACAGCGACGCGCCGAACTCGAAGCGCTTCTCGTTTTACGGCGGCGACGACGAGGCGATCGGCCGCCAGGTGATGGACGAACTGGCGGTCCAGATGGACAGCGCCGGCGACATCGCGATCCTGGCCGGGAACCAGAATGCGCCAAACCTGCAGATGCGCGTGCAGGGAGTGAAGGACGCCGCCAAGAAGTACCCCAAGATCCACATCCTGAACACCTTCTACCATCGGGAAACGCCGCAGGACGCGGCCGCCGAGGTCATGCGGGCGATGAACGCGTACCCGAACATCCAGGGATGGGCGATGATCGGCGGTTGGGCGCTCTGGACCAAGGCACTGCTGACCACGCTCGACCCGGCCAAGGTGAAGGTCGTGTCGGTCGACGCACTGCCGCAGCAACTGGCCTACATCCAGAAGGGAATCGCGCCGGTGCTGCTTGCCCAGCCCACGTACGACTGGGGGTTCGTCTCGGTGAACACGATCGTGGATCACGTGTTGCTCCACAAGCAAGTTCCCGCGCACGTGCAGATGAATCTCATCCGCGTGAGCAAGGAGAACCTCGGCACGTACGCGCGCCAGTTGAAGGCGTGGGGATTCACCGACGTCGACTCCACGTACCTGGCGCTGCCGAACTAGCGGTCGATGACCACGCCCGCCGTCCGCTTCGCCGGCATCACCAAGCGCTTTCCCGGCGTCACCGCGCTCGACGACGTCTCGTTCGACGTCGCCACGGGGTCCTGCCATGCCATCTGCGGCGAGAACGGGGCGGGGAAGAGCACGCTCGGCAAGATTCTCTCGGGGCTCATCTTGCCCGACGAGGGGCGCATCATCCTGAATGGACGGGAGGTGCGGTTCGGCAGTCCGCGCGAAGCGTTGCAGGCCGGCGTGGTGATGGTGCACCAGGAACTGGCGCTGTGCGAGAACATGTCGGTGGCCGAGAACCTGTGTCTGAGCGCGCTGCCGGCGCGCCGCACGTTCATCTCGCGGCGCGTGCTGCACCAGCGCGCCCGCGACCTGCTGGCCGCCATCGGCGCCGCCACCGACCCGGCGCGGCGCGTGGCCGATCTCACCGTGGCCGAGCAGCAGCGCGTGCAGATCGCGGCGGCCGTGGGCAGCGGCGCACGCGTCATCGTGTTCGACGAACCGACGAGCAGCCTGGCCGAGGCGGACGCGGTGCGTTTGTATGCGCTCATCGAACGGCTGCGCTCGGGCGGCGTGACCATCCTCTACGTGTCGCACCGCATGCACGAGATCTTCCGCCTGTGCGACACCGTCACCGTGCTGCGCGACGGACGGCACGTGTCCACCCAGCCCACCGCGTCGCTCACCGAGGACGCCGTCGTCCAGTCGATGATCGGCCGCAAGCTCGACCAGTACTTCCCGGAGCATGTGGGACGGCAGGCGGGCGCCGAGCTGCTGCGCGTGGAGGGGCTCTCGCATCCCGGGCGGTTCGACGACGTGTCGTTCACGGTGCGTGCGGGCGAGGTGGTGGGGCTCGCCGGGCTCGTCGGCGCCGGCCGGTCGGAGGTGGCGCAGGCGGTGTTCGGGCTTGACCCCGAAGCCACCGGCCGCGTGTTCGTGGACGGCCGGCCGGTGACGGTCCGGTCGCCGCGGCAGGCGATGGCCCTCGGGCTGGGGTTCGTGCCGGAGGATCGGAAGCGGCAGGGACTGGTGTTGTCGCTCGTCTGTCGGGAGAACGCGACGCTTCCCACGCTCGAGCGCTTTGCGCGATACACCTGGGTGCAGCGACGGCGCGAGCGCGCGGTCGCGCTCGCATACTTCGACCGGCTGGGGGTGCGGGCCAACCTCGTCGACGCCGGCACGTCGTCGCTCTCGGGTGGCAACCAGCAGAAGCTGGTGCTCGCCAAGTGGCTGGCCGCGGAGTCGCGGGTGCTGATTCTCGACGAACCGACCCGCGGCGTCGATGTGGGGGCCAAGGCGGAGCTGCACGCCTGGATCGACCGCCTGGCGTCCAACGGCGTCGGGATCATCCTCATCTCGAGCGAACTGCCCGAGCTGCTGAACCTCTCGTCGCGCATCCTCGTGCTGCGCGCCGGGCGGATCACCGGGGAGGTGTCGCGCGAGCGTGCCGACCAGGACCTGCTGCTCCGCATGATGACAGGACTCGAGAACACGGAGGCGGTGGCATGAGCGACGCGATCTCACGGCGCGACCTGTTGAAGGCGCTGGGGGCGGCCGGCGCGTCCGGCATGATCCCCGCCGCCGCGCTTGGTGCCACCGGCACGGGCGCGGCCGACCCGACCATCCTGCCGCCGGCGGACCGCGGCGCTCCGGTCCCGATTCTGCCGCTGGTGTCCACGAGCGAGGTGTACATCCCGCCCCGCGGACGCGGCTACGACAAGTTCAGCTTCGACTTTCCCGAGCCGTCGGTTCCCTTTGCCGGCCTCCGCTTCGGGTTCATCGTGTTCACGCGCGAGAATGCGTACGCGCTCGATCCCGCGGCGATGAAGGCGGAATCGGCCGGCGACGCGCTGACGCTCACCTGCCACCGGTTCACATGGGCCGGCGGACAGGAGCCGGCGCAGGGTACGCTGGTCGCCCGGCTGCGCCGCGAGGGCGACGCGGTGACCGTGGACGTGACCGCCGACATGGGCCAGCCGATCAAGACGCTGTCCACCATCGTGCGCGGCGTGCCGCGCGGGCACATCTCCACCGGCTACGACTTCTTCGACCCGCGCGACAACGAACTGTTGTTCGGCTATCCGTTCAGTGGGGGCGACCTGTTCGGGCCCGGCGGCGCCGGCGGCCTCGTCACGCCACTCGCGCTCGTGCGGAAGAGCGACCAGGAATACTTCTTCCTGCAGTCGCTCGACGATCAGGTACGCACCAAGCGCTTCTATTTCCAGCCCGGCGCCGACGGCTACCGTGTGGAGGCCATCCACGAGGAGGACGGGTGGCGGAACGAGACCCGGCTCGTGGTGCCCACCTGGCGCGTGGGGCGCGCGGCGGATCCCGGTCCGGTGATCGCCGCGCACTATGCGCACCTGGAGCACGCGCATCATCTGCAGCCGTTCGACTCGCGTTCCGACGTGCCGGCCTGGCTGCGCGATACGGCGCTCGTGCTCACCCTGCACGGCCAGCACTACACCGGCTACATCTTCAACGACTACGCCCGGCAGCTCGAGATTCTGCGCTGGGTGGCGACGCAGATCGATCCCCACCGGGTGCTCAATTTCCTCTCGGCGTGGGACGGCCGGTACTACTGGGACTACCCGCTGTACCGGGCCTCGGACCGGATGGGGGGCGAGGCGGGGTTCCGCACGCTGATCCACGAGGCGCAGTCCATGGGATTTCGGATGATGCCCATGTTCGGGGCCAACGCGGCCAACCGAAAGCAGCCGATGTACGCGCAGATTGCCGACGGCGTTACCGACAAGATCGACGGTGACGAAGTGGACCTGAACTGGGTGGACTGGGACAACGACCGGCATCAGGAAGGATGGCTCGGCTACATGAACCTCGGCGTCGACTCCTGGCGGCGGTGGCTCACCGGGCGCATCGCCGACTGTGTGGAGCGCTACGGCGTGGACGCGTACTTCCTGGACATCGCCGGCGGCTGGATCAACAACACCAAGGGCGACATGCATGCCGGAATGCAACGCATGGTCGGCGAACTCCGGCAGCGATATCCGAACCTGCTCGCGTGCGGCGAGATGCACTACGACGGCCTGCTGCAGTTCATCCCGCTCTACCAGTCTGGGGGCGGGGGGCTCTACAAGGAGCACATTCACCGCTACGCGCGCTTCTTCCAGCATCTGAGCCATCCCGCCCCGGGTCGGGGCTCGAGCGGCGTGCATGAGTCCGGCTTCGGCCGGTTCGATCCGAAGACGCTCTCCCTTTCTGCGGACGCGATTCCCACGCTCAACATCGTGGACGATACCTTCTCCAAGAACCGCGACCTCATGGCCGCAATCATCCGCGCGGCCAGGCAGCGCGCGGGCATCAATTGAGGATCGACGTATGATCGGAACGCCCGCGGGCCACATCGCCGCTTCACCACGCCCGGTCGGCCGAGTGCTCCGGCTCGGGCTGGCCGGCGCCCTCATTCTCCAGGCGGGATGCATGTCCAAGACCTCCGAATCCGACCGCACGCTGAGTGTCCGGCGCGAGCCGTTCGGCGTGCTGGCAAACGGCGACTCCGTACACGTGTTCACGCTCAGCAACGCCAATGGCGTCGAGGTACGGGTGCTGGACTATGGCGGGATCCTCCAGTCCATCCGCACCCCGGACCGGAACGGGAAGTTCGCCGATGTCGTGCTCGGCTTCGACACGCTGGCCAAGTACGTGAAGGACTCCCCGTACTTCGGCGCCATCGTCGGCCGCTTCGCCAACCGGATCGCCCGGGGCAGGTTCACGCTCGACGGCAAGACCTACACGCTTGCGATCAACAACGGCGTCAACGCGCTGCACGGCGGACTCGTGGGCTTCGACAAGGTGGTGTGGAAGGCCGAAGCGCTGACCAATCCCTCGAGCGTCGGCGTGCTGTTGACGCACACGAGCCCCGACGGCGATCAGGGCTATCCGGGCACGCTGAAGGTGCGGGTGACCTACGCGCTCAACAACAGCAACGAGCTGGTCATCGGCTACGCGGCGACCACCGACAAGCCGACGATCATCAACCTCACCAACCACAGCTACTTCAATCTGGCGGGGGCCGGCAACGGCGACGTGCTCAGGCACATCGTCAGCATCGACGCCGACTCGATCACGCCCATCGATTCCACCATGATCCCCACGGGGAAGTTCGAGGCGGTGGCCGGCACGCCGTTCGACTTCCGCGCCCCGACCGCCATCGGCCTCCACATCCACGACGACAATCAGCAGCTCGCCTTCGCCGGGGGCTACGACCACAACTTCGTGCTCAACCGCAAGGATACGACCGGTCTCATCCACGCGGCGCGCGTCGTCGAACCGACTACCGGGCGCACGCTCGACGTGTACACCACCGAACCCGGGATCCAGTTCTACACCGGTAACTTCCTGGACGGCTCATTCGCCGGCATCGGCGGCGTGTACAAGAACCGATACGGCTTCACGCTCGAGACGCAGCACTTTCCCGACTCGCCCAACCATCCGAACTTCCCGAGCGTGGTGCTGCGGCCGGGGCAGGAGTTCCATTCGGAGACGGTGTTCAGGTTCGGCGCCGAGAAATAGCGGAGGCGGGGAAGGCCGGTCGTCCCGCTCCGGGAACGACCGGCCCCGTACCGCGGGAAGCCCTATTGGGCGACCGGCGTGACGCGTAGCATCACCACCCCGTGCGACGGGACGTCGGCGGTGTAGCGGTTCTCCACCACGCCGAGGTCCTTGTGGGCCCACAGGTCGCGCACCGTGGCCCGGCGCGTTCGGATCCCGATCCGTCCCCAGTTCGCGGTGATCCGCGAGGGAACGGAGGCCCGGTTGAACAGTACCACGGCTACCGAACCGTCCTGTAGCGGCTTGGCCCACACCTGCAGCTCCGGCGGATAGTCCTGCACGACCATGCCCTGCACGCCCAGCGAGTCCTGATCCACGGCGATGACTTCCCTGTTGAGCAGGATGCTTCGCGTCATCCGCGCTTCGCGCGACGTGGTGTCGACCATCGCCCGCACGTCGTTGCCGGCGATCAGCGGCGCCGCCATGATGGCCCACAGGCTGAAGTGCGCGCGGTACTCGTCGCGCGTCATGCCACCATTGCCCACCTCGAGCATGTCGGGGTCGTTCCAGTGGCCCGGGCCCGCCGCGTGCCAGTACTGCATGTTGAGATCGGCGTTGGCGACCATGCTCTGGTAGTTGTCCCAGATGTCGCCCGTGGTGCGCCACAGGTTACCCGTGGTGTCGGCCCACTCCCATGGGCGGTTGCTCCCCCACTCGCAGATGCTGAACACGATCGGCCGCCCCGAGTGCAGCAGCGCTTCCTTGATCCTGGCGTACTGGGCCGGCGCGTTGATTCCCTCGGCGTTGCACCAGTCCACCTTCACGTAGTCCACGCCCCACCCCGCGTACGTCTTGGCGTCCTGCGCCTCGTGGCCGTACGATCCGGGGCGGTGCTGGCAGGTGAAGTGCCCGGCGTCGGTGTAGATGCCGAACTTCAGCCCCTTGCCGTGCACGTAGTCGGCGAGCGCCTTCATCCCACGCGGGAATCGCGTCGAGTCGGGGACGATCGTGCCGTTGGCGTCGCGCGCCACCTGCCAGCAATCATCGATCGTCACGTACTGATAGCCCGCGTCGCGCATCCCGCTGGCCACGATCGCGTCGGCCATCCCGCGGATCAGACTGTCGCTGACGTTGCAGCCGAAACGGTTCCAACTGTTCCACCCCATGGGCGGGGTGAGGGCGAGTCCGTTCGACACGGGGCGCACCGGCGTGGCACCGGGGGCGGGAGTGGCGCCGCTCCAGGCGGCAGCCGATCCGGCCAGCGCGAGGCCGGACACGAGCGCGACGAAGCTGTTCATCTATTCTCCTGGTGATCGCGGACGATGGCGTCCGTGTATTGCGGTTCGACGTTCTCGAAAAAAAGACCCTGGAACTGCCCGGGTCGCAAGGCGGGAAGGTGCACGTCCACGGTGTGCGGCACGCCGGCCGCAAGCAGCGACACGTCGGCGTAGAAGCCCACGAAGTCCCGTCGCACCGGCCGCACCGACGAGTACGCCTTGTGCAGTGCGACCACCTTGCCGTCGATCGTCATTCGCGCCTCCCAGCCGGCGTCGGGCTGCGCGATGTTCACGTACAGCAACAGCCGCTGCGGCGCGAGCCAGGTCGTCTTGAAGTCCTCGGTGGTCCAGGGAATCGGCCACGCCTCCTGGCGCGCGTTCAACTGGTCGACGATCCGCTGGGGAATCGTGAAGCTCCCGCGGAAGGTTCCGCCGGCGAAGGTCGAATCGTAGCGGCCCACTTGCTGCAGCTTGTGAAACTCCCGGCCGGCAAAGTGCACGTCCAGCGACACGCGGTCGAAGGTGATGCGATGCACGGGCACCGGGACGCCGTTCACGGTGGCCGAATCGGGGGCGGGCGTGGCGCCCGCCGGAAGCTTCACCAGCAGGTGCGCCGTCGTACCAGGCTCGCCCGTCACGCCGCGCACCGTGATACCGTACGCGCTGGCCGACGCCTCGCCCGGCGCACCGTACAGCACGGTCTGGCCCATCGCCGCGTCGAACGGCCGCACCTGCAGCACCACCGCCGACGCGCCGTCCATCGGGAGCGACACGCGGTCGCCGTAGCGCCAGAGCCCGATGCCCGGCTTCTCGATGCGCATCCCCTCGCGCGGGTACACCTCGCGCAACTCGATGGCCGGCACGGGACCCGCCGCCAGCCCCAGCGCGGAGTCGAGCGCGAACTCCGCCGTCATCCGTCGTTGGTTGGGATTGAACAGGAACACGTACCCGCTGTCGTTCATGATCGCCGCCGTACCGTCCACGCGTCCCATCGCCGGCTGCCCGATGATCGTGCGCGTGTGGCGCAGCAGCTCGCGGTGCGCCACGGTCCAGGCCAGCCAGTGGCGGAAGAATCCGGCGTCCCGTGGCGAGAAGTCGGCATACTCCGCCGAATCGCGCGCCGGGATCATGTCGATCACGTTGTTCCATCCGGCGACGGCGATGGACGAGAGCAGCGAGTAGCGCCACCCCAGGTAGTCCCAGTCGCGGGCCCGGAAGCGCGTGAGCTGCGGCCCGCTGTCGGTGCGCACGAAGGGCATGTCGCCCGTGGCGTCGCTGCGGGAGGTCTGGTGCGTGATGTAGCCCGGCACGATCTCGCTGGGCGCGAACTCGTAGTTCCGGTACTTGTACGCCGTGTACCGTTCGCGGTCGGCCGACACGCGGTCGAAGTGCAGGTCGGGGAAGGGGACGAAGCTCTCCGGCTGTTCATCGGTGGACGTGGGGTGCGGATACGACCCGGCGAGCCAGCTCCACGGGCCGTACTCCTGATAGGCCTGCCGCCCGTCGATCACCAGTTCGGGGCGGGCGCGCTTGATGGTCTCCATGACCCGCCGCCACCCGTACCACTGCGCGTAGACACTCGCGCCGGGGTAGGTGAGGAAGGTGTGGTCGAAGGAATACCCGCCGAGTCCCATGCGGTCGTGGAATGCAATCAGCGCCTTGATGAGCCAGTCCTGCCAGGCGCGATTGCCCAGGTTCGCCCACCGCTTGCCGTGCGACGTGACGAGCCACGACGAATCCTGCGTGAAGGGGAGCACGGGGTACACATAGGCGAGCAATTTGATGTGCTGCGTCTTCGCATAGTCGAGCATCTCCTGCACCGACGGCGGGATCGGGCTCGACGCGATGTGCCACCGGTTCTTGCGGATCTGCTGGCCGAGGCCCAGCCAGAGCACGTGCTCCCAACTCCAGTCGTCCACGCTCGAATCTCGGCGCGAGAGCGCCGAGTTCGACGGCGCATACAGCGCGTACTCGGCGCCCATCTGCGCCGCGCGATGCAGCAGCCGCTCGTACTCCGCTCGCCCTGAGTCGGTGGCGACGTCTATCTGGTAGTCGTTGGCCGTCCACCCCACGAACACGTTGATCGGCTTGGTGGGCGGGTCGATCAGGAAGGCGCGGACCATTGCCGTGAAGGCATCGCGCTCGGCGAAGTCGAGCCCCGGCTCCGCGGCCACGCCGTCCAGCGCCCACTCCGGCCGCATGCGGTCGGGCAGGCGGCGTCCGGTGAGGCGGTAGGTGGCGAGCAGCCCGCGGTCGCTCTCGAAGGGGCCGTAGCTGGAGCGCCAGTCCATGTCGGGCGCGTACGAGACGGCGAATGAGCCGCCGGCGGCGGAAACGTGAAGGAACGGATTCTGGACGACGGCCAGCAGGCCGCGGCCGCCGGCGAAGCGAAGGGCGGTGGCATAGTCCGCGGGACCCAGGCGTTCGTGCGCCGACCTCACGACGTACACATCCGCCGGCGCGCGGCTGAGGCTGTCCCGCCACACGCTCACGCTGTCCACGTGGAAGCCGCCGCCGGCGCCGGTGACGGCGATGCGCTTGGAGATGAACCGCCAGCCGGCACGCAGTTCGTAGGTGACGCGAACCCGGTAGGGTCCGGCGGCCCACTGGTACCACACGCTGTCGGCCGTCGCCTGCCGCGCCGGGGCATCGAGCGTGCTGCTGTCGTAGGTGCGCCCGTCGATCGTGACCCGGAAATCATCGAACGCGAACGCGCGGGTGTCGCCGTGCGACAGATCCCGCAGGCGGGTGAGGCCACGCGACCCGAATTCGGCGCGGATGGCCCCGTTGGAGATCGATGGCTCCGCCCGGTCGGTCGGCGTGGAGGCGCCGACGGCGGGTGCCGCGGCGAGGAGCAGGAGCAGCTGGGCGAGTGGCCGGAAGAGCACGGAGCGGACCTTACGCGGTTGCCGTTGCGTGATACGGATGGTGAGGGGTGGGGGCAACGGAGCGAACGGGGAGAAAGTCGCGCATTGCGGCCGATCGTGCGAGGTCCGAAACAGACAAAGCCCCCGCGATGCAGGGGCTTTGTTCAGTCGGGGCGACTGGATTCGAACCAGCGACCTCCTGCTCCCGAAGCAGGCGCTCTACCGGGCTAAGCTACGCCCCGTCGACTGTCTGATACCGGTGCAATCGCGTTACGCGCCCGGAGGGACTCGAACCCCCAACCTTCTGATCCGTAGTCAGATGCTCTATCCAATTGAGCTACGGGCGCAACGCAGTCGCTTGTGCTGCAACTACCTACGCCGGAACGGCGTAGCAGTCAAAAATATCCGTGCGCGAGAGGTGGGGCAACGGGGTGGTGCGTGAAGGTGTCTACTCCTGAGGCAATGAGGCGCACCTTCCACGTCCGATTGCCGCGTCGCGGCGACGAAAAACCCCATGCTCCTCATCGGACGCATGGGGCATGGGCGGTACAAGACTCGAACTTGTGACCTCCACGATGTCAACGTGGCGCTCTAACCAACTGAGCTAACCGCCCGCACCGCTCTCGGGAACTTCTCGGCCCGCTCAGCGGTTCATCACATGTGTCGATAACAGAGAGCGGGAAACGGGACTCGAACCCGCGACCCCAACCTTGGCAAGGTTGTGCTCTACCAACTGAGCTATTCCCGCTTGTCTCCGGGTCGTGCGATGGATGCTTTCCTTCGGCCCGGCCGTCAGCGCCGGTGACCCGGTGCCGATGGAGGCGAGGGGAATCGAACCCCTGACCTCTTGAATGCCATTCAAGCGCTCTCCCAACTGAGCTACGCCCCCGGGGACATCCCGCAAAGAATGCGGGTTGTCAGGAACCGCGAAGTATATCCAGGCGTATAATGGGTGTCAACGAAGGGGACTGGCGATTCCCCGTCAAAGCGGTATTTTTTGTCGCCTCCCATTGTCTCTATAGATGGCAGATGGGATTTCGTGCGTCGACCGCCGCGCACGCTCCGGCAGTCCAGCTTCGCGACGCATGGCGTCGCAGCGCATAGATCATTCAACACGCAGTCCGTTCGAGGCATTACATGACCGAAGTCAAGCGCCGCCGCCGGCGTACCGCACCGGCCGGCATCGCGCCCAACGAGCCCGAGCGCGACATCCTGGACCAGTACCTCTACGAGGTCAGCACGTATCCCCTGCTCAAGGGCATGGAGGAGATCGAGCTGGCGCGGAAGATCCGCGCGGGTGACCAGGATGCGCTGCAGGAACTCGTGAAGCGCAACCTGCGCTTCGTAATTTCCGTGGCCAAGAAGTACCAGAACCGTGGGCTCCCGCTCATCGATCTGATCGGTGAGGGGAACGTCGGATTGCTGACCGCGGCCCGGAAGTTCGATCCCGATCAGGGCGTCAAGTTCATCTCGTACGCCGTCTGGTGGATCCGGCAGGCCATCCTGTCGGCGCTGGCGCGCCAGGGCCGCACGGTTCGCGTGCCGCTCAACCGCACGGCGGACCTTTCGAGAATCATCAAGGCCTCGGAAATCCTCCGGCAGAAGCTCAACCGCGAGCCGAGCCCCGAAGAGCTCTCGCACCTCACGGGTCTCTCGGTGGACGTCGTGCAGTCGCTTGCCGCGCTCAACACCAGCGACGTGCGCCTCGACGCGCCCATGGATCCCGAAGGCGACCGCTCGCTCATCGAGCGCTTCGTCGCCGACGAGATGCCCGACACCGAGGAGGAAGCGATGAACCGCTTCCTCACCGACGAGATCGAACAGGCGCTCAGCACGCTCCCGCCGCGCGACGCCAAGGTGCTGCGTCTCTACTTCGGCCTCGAAGGCGGCCGCGAGCATACGCTCGAAGAGATCGGCTCCATGCTCGGCGTCACTCGCGAGCGCGTCCGCCAACTTCGCGATCGCGCGCTCAAGCGCCTGCGCGAAGGCGACGTCGGACGCGCACTCGGCAGCTTCGCCGCCTGACGGCAATTCGCCGTTCGCGACTCGCAGTTGGCAGTTCGCAGTCGGCAGTTCGCAGTTCGCAGTTACAAATCCGTAGTCTCCGAAAGGGCCGGCGTAAGCCGGCCCTTTCCGTTTCCCCGCTCCTTCGGCCCTGCGTCGTCTCGGCCCTGCGTCGTCTCGGCCTTGCGTCGGCTCGGCCTTGCGTGGTTTCGGCCCTGCGTGGTTTCGGCCCTGCGCCGTTTCTCCGTTGCGCTGCTCTTCAGTTCGCAGTTTGCAGTAATTGGGCTGATTGATCACATTTCTTTCCCCCGCCTCCTTCTCGGCTCATGATTCGCCTCATCGACGTCCACAAGTCCTTCGGGCAGAAGACCGTCCTCGACGGGTTCACGCTCGACGTTCCCGAAGGCGAGACCGTCGTCATCATCGGCTATTCGGGCAGCGGCAAGTCGGTGGCCATCAAGCACATCGTCGGTCTGCTGGAGCCGGATTCGGGCGAGGTGTGGGTGGACGGCCTCGAGGTCCCGAAGCTCTCGCGAAAGGAGTTGTACAAGCTCCGCGCCCGGGTGGGCTATGTCTTCCAGTTCGCGGCGCTCTTCGACTCGTTCAACGTCGGCGACAACGTCGCCATGGGCCTGCGCAAGCAGGGCGAACTCACCGACCAGGAGATCGCCGAGCGCGTGCACGAGGCGCTGGACCTGGTGGATCTGGCCGATGTGCCCGACAAATTCCCCGCGGAACTCTCGGGCGGCATGCGGAAGCGCGTCGGCATCGCCCGCGCCATCGCGACGCGGCCCAAGTACATCCTGTACGACGAGCCGACCACCGGGCTTGATCCCGTCACGAGCGCGGTGATCGACCAGCTCATGGTGCGCCTCCGCGAGCGGCTGGGCGTCACCGGCGTCGTGATCACGCACGACATGCGGAGCGCCTACACGGTCGGGACGCGCATCGCCATGCTCTACGAGGGCAAGGTGCGCCAGTGCGGCACCGTGGACGAGATCAAACACAGTGAGGACCCGATCGTCCGCCAGTTCATCGAAGGGCGTCCGTCGCTCGAAGCCGACGCGCACATCATGGCTCGAGCGGCGCAATGAGCCGTCCGCGCGCGGCGCTCGAAACCTCCGCCGGCGGGGTCGTGTACCGTCTACAGGACGGACGTCCGCTCTACCTCCTGATCCGCGACAGCTACAAGAACTGGGGCTTCCCCAAGGGCCATATCGAGGAGGGGGAGCTTCCGGCCACCGCCGCCGTCCGGGAAGTCGCGGAGGAGACCGGGCTCGCCGACGTCGAGGTGCGTGGGGACATCGACACCATCGACTGGTATTTTCGATTCCGCGGCCGCCTCATCCACAAGATCTGCCACTTCTTCCTGATGGAGACGTCGGTCACGCGCACCTGCCCGCAGCGGGATGAGGGCATCAGCGCCTGCAAATGGCTGCCGTTCGCGGAAGCCGAAACTCGAATCTCCTACGGCAACGCGCGCGAGATCCTGCGGCGCGCAAACGACCAGGTATCAGCGCGCCTCGCCGGCGTCTGACCCATGCGCCAACGCGTCGCGCCGGCAGGGCCCCCGCCTACCGTTCTCGTCTTCGCGCCCCGCGAACGCACGCGCACGCTCGCCCGCGACACCTTCCCCCGCCGGCGGTGGCGGCTGGTGGTGCGCCGTTCGGTCGACGACTTCGGCCGGTGCTTCCACGAGGAACTCATCGACGCGGCCATCGTCGATCTCGGGTCCGCGCAGGAGGAGAATTGGCAGGCCGCCGCGCTGGCCCGCGAGTACCCGAGCGTTCCCTTCTTCGCCCTTACCACCCTCCGCGCCGCCGACGGGCCGGTGCTCGCCCAATGCGCGGCGCTCGACTTCGCCGACGTGCTGGTGGAAGACGTCGACGAGGAGGCGATGCGGGAACTCGTGCTGCGGCAGGCGTACAGCACCCGCTTCACGCGCGCCCTGGGCACCCCGCCCGGGCCGCTGGCGCTGAGCACACAGCTCCAGGTGGGCGCCTGGCAGTACGTGGTCGGGCACGCCGGGCGTCCCGTACGAACCGCCGCCCTGGCCGACGCGCTGGGGGTCACCCGCGAGCACCTGAGCCGCACCTTCTCGGCCGAGGGGGCGCCGAACCTGAAGCGCATCATCGACCTCGTGCGACTCATCGGCGCCGCCGAGCTGGCCAAGAACCCGGGCTACGACGTCCGCGATGTGGCTCGCGTGCTCGGCTTCGCGTCGTCCTCGCACCTGTCAAGCACGGCCCAACGCATCGCCGCCACCCGGCCGGCGTCGCTGGCCCGGCTGCGGACCGTCGACCTGATCGAGCGGTTCAACCGCGGGCACGCCCGGAGTCGCGGGTAGGCTTGGCCGGATCCGAGAGCTGGCGGTCCAGATAGACGAGGTAGCCGCCCAGGAGCCGCGCCACGAGCTGAGCCCGGTGGGACAACTGGGAGAGGTGGGCGGCGGAAACGAGGTCGGCCTGCCGCGCGATGGTGAGTTCGGTCTCGAGCCGGAGGAGGTCCCGCCGGGCGGCCCGGTAGCACTGGCGCTGCTCGGGAGCCGAATAGCGGCCGAACCCCTCGGCGATGTGGTCGGCGAGGCTGACGCCGGTGGTCATGAGCGCCTCGGCCACCGTCTTGATCTCGCGGCGGTTGGTGTGCCGCACGGCACGGATGACGTCGGCCGCCAGGCCGACGGCCTCCTGCCATACTTTGAGGTCCTTGAGGCTTCCCGCCATGTGGGCTAAAGTCGTGTCGATCCGCCCGACGTCCGGCATCAGAATCCCCCCGGGTGAAGCGAACGCAGCCGCCGGCTGAGCCCTTCCGGCAACGCACCACGATGCTTGCACGCCCCCCTGCCTTGTGATAATTTTCACAAGCTCCCGTCACTCCTTTCAACGCCCTCATTTCGCTCATCCCGTATGGCTACCGAGACGACGCTTCGCCCCGGCGAGATCAAGGACATCCTCCTCCGCGAGATCGAGGCCGCTGATCTCCATTCGCTCGATGTCGAGGAGGTCGGTTCCGTTCTCGAAGTGAAGGACGGTATCGCCCGCATCTACGGCTTGCAGAAAGCCATGGCCGGCGAGATGCTCGAGGTCACCTCCTCCGAAACCGGCAACAAGATCACCGCGCTCGCGCTGAACCTCGAAGAGGACAACATCGGCGCGGTCATTCTGGGTGACTTCCTGCAACTCAAGGAAGGCGACGAGGTGCGCCGCACGTCGCGCGTGCTCGACGTGCCGGTGGGACCGGCCCTCATCGGCCGCGTCGTCGACGCGCTCGGCCGGCCGATCGACGGGCGCGGCGAGATCGCCGCGACCACCACGCGGAAGGTCGAATCGCCGGCGCCCGGCATCATCGTGCGCCAGCCGGTGAAGGAGCCGCTGCAGACCGGCATCAAGGCCATCGACTCGATGATCCCGATCGGCCGCGGACAGCGCGAGCTGATCATCGGCGATCGCGGCACCGGCAAGACGGCGATCGCGATCGACACGATCATCAACCAGAAGGGCACGGGCGTCATCTGCGTGTACGTGGCCATCGGCCAGAAGGCCTCAACCGTCGCGTCGGTGCAGGAGCGCCTGAAGGAAGCGGGCGCCATGGACTACACGATCATCGTGGCCGCCACGGCGTCCGATCCGGCGCCGATGCAGTACATCGCGCCCTACTCGGGCTGCGCGATGGCCGAGTATTTCATGTACAACGAGGGCAAGCCGACGCTGTGCGTGTACGACGACCTGTCCAAGCAGGCCGCCGCGTACCGTCAGCTGTCGCTGGTGCTCCGCCGCCCACCGGGCCGCGAAGCCTATCCCGGCGACGTGTTCTACCTCCACAGCCGCCTGCTCGAGCGCGCCGCGAAGCTTCGCGAGGACGAGGGCGTCGTGGACGGCAAGACCATCATCAAGCCCGGCGGCTCGCTCACCGCGCTGCCGATCATCGAGACGCAGGCGGGCGACGTGTCGGCCTACATCCCGACCAACGTCATCTCCATCACCGACGGCCAGATCTTCCTCGAAGCCGACCTGTTCTTCGCCGGTGTGCGCCCCGCCATCAACGTCGGCATCTCGGTGTCGCGCGTGGGCGGCTCGGCGCAGATCAAGGCCATGAAGTCGGTGGCCGGCCGCCTGCGCCTCGATCTCGCCCAGTATCGAGAGCTCGAGGCCTTCGCGTCGTTCGCCTCCGACCTCGACGCCGCGACCAAACGGCAGCTCGAGCGCGGCGCGCGTACGGTCGAGGTGCTCAAGCAGGGCCAGTACCAGCCCATGCCGGTGGAACAGCAGGTGATGATCATCTACGCGGTGACCAACGGCTACCTGGACGACGTGGCGATCACGCACATCCGCGACTGGGAGCGCGGCTTCCACGAGTTCATGTCGGCCAGTCATCCGCAGGTGGGCGAGAAGATCCGGACGCAGAAGGCGCTGTCCAAGGACCTCGAGGGCGAGTTGAAGGCGGCTCTCGATGCCTACAAGCAGACGGCCGGCACCGGCTCGGCGAAATTCACGGCGAAGAGTCTGTAATCCATGGCCAAGGGTCGCGAACTCAAAGGCCGAATCAAATCGGTCGAGAACACGCGCAAGATCACGCGTACGCTGGAGATGGTCGCCACCTCCAAGATGAAGCGGGCGCAGGATCGCGTGTTCGCGGCGCGGCCGTACGCCACGGCGCTCGCCGCGGTGTTGGCCGACCTGTACTCGCCCGATCTCGCCGATCGCTTTCCGCTGCTGCGCCAGCCGGCCGACGTGAAGCGGGCGGCCGTACTGCTCGTGACGTCGAACCGCGGGCTGGCCGGCGCGTTCAACTCCAACCTCATCAAGGAAGCGCGCACCCTGGTGGCGCAGCTCGAGGGTGACGGCGTGCAGGTGGATCTGCACGTGGTGGGGCGCAAGGGCGTCGGCTACTTCAAGTACGTCGGACGCGCCCTGGCCTCGACGCGCACGGACATCGGCGACAAACCGACGCCCGCGAACGCCGGCGAATTGGTCGACGAGCTGAGCGCCGCGTTCGGCGACGGGCGGCTCGACGCCGTGTATCTCGTCTACACCAAGTTCAATTCGGTGCTCTCCACGCCGGCCGTGCACGAGTGCCTGCTCCCCGTGACGCCCCCGAAACGCGAGGGCGCGCCGCTCGACTACCTGCTCTACCCGACCGCTGACGAGATTCTCGGACAGTTGCTCCCGGCCTACGTGCGCAACGCCGTCTATCGCGCGCTGGTCGAGAGCGAAGCGGCGTTCCAGAGTGCCCAGCGCACGGCCATGAAGAATGCCACGGACAACGCGTCCGACATGATCAACATCCTCCGCCGTACCTACAACCGCGCCCGTCAGGCGCAGATCACGCAGGAGATCGCCGAGATCGTCGGCGGCGCTGCGGCCCTCCAGGGATAGCCATGTCCGCCACTACTATTGCTCCCGCCAACATCGGAAAGGTCGTCCAGGTCATCGGACCGGTGCTCGACGTCGAGTTCGAAGCCGACAAGCTTCCCGAGCTCTACAACGCGCTGACCGTGAATGCCACCGTCGACGGCATCGACGTCAACGTCGTGGTCGAAGTCCAGCAGCACATCGGCCGCAATCAGGTGCGCGCCGTGGCCATGTCGTCCACCGACGCCGTCGTGCGCGGCATGGACGTGGTGGACACCGGGGGCCCGATCACCGTGCCCGTGGGCGAGGCGGCGCTGGGGCGCATCCTCAACGTGCTCGGCCAGCCGGTGGACAACGGGGATCCGATTCCCGCCGACGCCGAGCGGTGGCCGATCCACCGCAAGCGCCCGGACTTCGTGAACCTCGAACCGAAGACCGAGGTGTTCGAGACGGGCATCAAGGTCATCGACCTCATCGCCCCGTTCGTGAAGGGCGGCAAGATCGGGCTGTTCGGTGGCGCCGGCGTGGGCAAGACGGTCGTGATCATGGAGCTCATCAACAACGTGCAGAAGGGGCACGGCGGCCGCTCGGTGTTCTGCGGCGTGGGCGAGCGCACCCGTGAAGGCAACGACCTCTATCTCGAAATGAAGGAGTCGGGCGTGCTCGGCTCCACGGCGCTGATCTACGGGCAGATGAACGAGCCGCCGGGCGCGCGCCTCCGCGTCGGCCTCTCGGGGCTCACCGTGGCTGAGTACTTCCGCGATCGGGAACACGCCGACGTGCTCGTCTTCATCGACAACATCTTCCGGTTCACGCAGGCCGGCTCGGAAGTGTCGGCGCTCCTCGGCCGCATGCCGAGCGCCGTGGGATATCAGCCCACACTGGCCACCGAGATGGGCGACCTGCAGGAACGCATCACGTCCACCCGCGACGGCTCGATCACCTCGGTGCAGGCCATCTACGTGCCGGCCGACGACATCACCGATCCGGCGCCGGCCACCGCGTTCGCGCACCTGGACGCCACGGTCGTGCTGTCGCGCGCCATCACCGAGTTGGGCATCTATCCGGCCGTCGATCCGCTCGCGTCGAGCTCGCGCATTCTCGATCCGCAGTACCTGGGCGCGCGCCACTACAAGGTGGCCACCGACGTGCAGAAGATCCTCCAGCGTTACAAGGAACTGCAGGACATCATCGCCATTCTCGGCATGGACGAACTGTCGGAAGAGGACAAGCAGGTCGTGGGCCGCGCCCGCCGCATCCAGCGCTTCATGTCGCAGCCGTTCTCGGTGGCCGAGCAGTTCACGGGCATCCCCGGCAAGTACGTCAAGCTGGAGGAGACCATCGCCTCGTTCGAGCGCCTCGTGGCGGGCGAGTTCGATCAGTACCCCGAGCAGGCGTTCTTCATGGCGGGCGGCGCGGACGACGTGATCGCCAACGCCAAGAAGCTGGCCCAGGGCTGAGGACGACTCCGGTGCTGAAAGTCTCCGTGATCTCACCGGGAGCGGTGCTCTTCGAGGGCGACGCCGAGTCGGTGGTCGCGCCGGCCTTCGACGGCCAGTTGGGCATTCTCACGGGCCACGCGCCGATGATGACGCTGCTCGGCAAGGGAGAGCTCCGCCTCGACGGGGGGGCAACCCAGCGCCGGTTCACGGTGGAGGGCGGCTTCCTCCAGGTGGTGGAGAACCACGTGCGGGTCGTGACGGAGAGCGCCACCGCCGCCTGATCGCGCAGGCGCGGACGACGGATGGCGCGAACGGCCCCGGGCAGATGCCCGGGGCCGTTCGCTTTCCCGCGTCACCGGCGCTGAGCGCGCTCCGTCGACGTTTGAGGCCGCCGCGCCCGATCACCGACCAAAGATGCCCCCGGCAGTGCGAAAGGCTGGCTGACAGATCAGTCAGCTATGAGGCGTTCCACGAGACGCGCGGAACGCTCGGCGGCGCCCAGCCCCCGTTCGACGACGGCGCGCGCCCGAGTGCCGGCTGCACGCCGCGCGCTTGCGTCGTGGACCCACGCGTTGATGGCATCCAGCAGGTCGGAACGGCCGGAAACGGCCACCGCGGCGCCGGCCCGCAGCAGGAGCCCGGCGTCGCGCGTTCCCTGGTGCCTCGGACCGAATAGCACCGGAACTCCGAACGCCGACGGCTCGAGTACCGAATGCAGGCCGGCCGAGTGGAACGCACCGCCGACGTATGCGAGATCGGCGAGGGCGTAGAGATCACCGAGCACACCCACGCGGTCCACGAGAACCACGTCGGCGGTCGAAGCCTCGGGCGTTCCGAGCCGCGCCAGCGGGATTCGTTCCTGCGCGGCCCACCGTTCGATGGGCCGCAGGTGTTCGGGCGACGGTTCGTGCGGCGCGATGATGAGCCGGAAGGCGGGCGTGCTGCCGCGGCAGGCCGCGAAGGCCGGGAGCAGGTGGGTTTCGTCGGTGGGCCAGGTCGAACCGGCCACGAGGGTCGGACGCTCCGAGACCAGGGGCGCGATGACCGGACGGCCGAGCCCCGCATTCGCAGCGCGTGCCCACACCTGGTCGAACCGGGTGTCACCCGTCACCTGGACCACCGGTTCGCGCACGCCGAGCCGGATCAGGCGCTCGGCGTCTTCGGAATCGACGGCGCCAACGGCGTCCAGGCGCGCATACGCGTCGTGCAGGACCATGGCGGCCAGCCCGCGACCGCGAGACGAGTCGGCGGCGAGGGTCGCGCTCACCAGCCCGAGCTTCACGCCCCGCTGCGCCGCCTCGCGTGCGAGTACCGGCCACACGTCCAGCTTGCTGAACACGAGCGCGCGTGGGGTCAACGCCGCGAGCGCGGCGCGAGCGTCCCCAACGGTATCGAACGGGAGAAAGTCGCGGAAATCCACGTCCAGCCCCGACGCGAACCGCTGGGCACTCGGCGAGAAGAACGTGTAGGCCAGCTGCAGCGCCGGATGCCGCGTCCGCAGCAGCTCGAGCACCGGCCGGGCCTGGAGTCCCTCGCCCACGGAGGGCGCGTGCATCCAGAGCAGTGGCTGGTCGGGCTGGCGCCCCTGCCGGCCCCACGCAGCGTAGCGCTCGCGAATGCCGCGTCGCGCGGCAAAGGTGCGGACGAGTTTCGATCCGTCCCCCGGGGCCAGTGCCGCCCCCAGCCGCGCCAACTGCGCAGCCGCGGCATACACCGGGCGGACGGCGGCGTTCACGGTGCGTGCCTGGCGGGTGGGGCGCCGGCGCTACGGGGTGCCCGCCTTGGCCAGCGCCTGGTCCAGCACCTGGCGCATGACCGCCAGCGGCTGCACGCCCTCCAACCGCTGGCTGCCGACGAAGAAGGTCGGCGTGGACTGCACGCCGCTGGCCCGCAACCGGTACCGGTCGGCGTCGATGATGGGACGCGTGGCGTGCGTGCGCACGCACGTGCGCCATTCGTCGGCGTTCACGCCGGCCTTCACGGCGAGGGAGTCGAAATACGCCGCGGGGTTGGGCAGGACTTCCCACTGGTGTTGCGTGGCGAACAGCGCCTGGTGCATCGGCCAGAACTTGTCCTGGACCGACGCGCACATGGCAGCTTCCGCGGCCTGCATCGAGAACTGGTGCATGGAGAGCGGATCGTTCAGAAACGCGTACCGAACCTTGCCGGTGTTCACGTAGTCCTTGATGATCGTCGCGTACGATTCATCGTGCCACTGCTTGCAGAAGGGGCACTGGAAGTCGCTCGCTTCGATGAGCCACACCTTGGCCGTGGGTGAGCCGAGAATGCGGCCGGCATCGGCCCTGGCCGAGATGCTGTCTGCGGAGGTCGGGGCGGGTGCGTGGTCGCTTCCCGGACGGGGCGCGTTGGCGCCGAGGGCGGCGAAGGCCAGGACCACTGCCGAGGAAGAGACCAGGAGACGGGAGCGAGGCATGGCGGCTGGGATCGAGAGGGAAGGCGGGGAAACAACAGTGCTCCGGATTACGTACTAACTTAATGCGGGCCAGCGACATGCGGAGGGACTCCCCTCTCCTGGCCGTGGGCTCGCGGGTTGGCTAGACTCGAAGAGGCCCAACCACTTCTCTTACCCGATTTCGAACGCTCGTGTTCATGCTCTCGCTCCTCGTGGGCGTTGCGGCGCTGCTCCAGGGTGGCCCGCTGCAGATCCCCGCGCCGACCGGGTTGGTCAACGACTTCGCCCACGTCCTGACGCCTCAAACGTCGAACGTGCTGACGCAGTTGGCCCAGGCCGTGCGGACCAGCTCGCCAGGCGAGATGGCCATCGTCACGCTGCCCGACCTCAAGGGCCGGCCGGTGAGCGAAGTGAGCCTGCAGATCGGCCGACAGTGGAAGGTGGGGAACATCGGGCAGCCGGGCGACCCGAATCGCAACGCGGGCATCGTGATCCTGGTCGTGCCCAAGGAGACCAATTCGAGCGGGCACGGTGAGTGCCGCATCGAAGTGGGGCGGGGCGCCGAAGGGTACATCACCGACGCCGATGCCGGGGACATCTGTCGCGAGGCGGTTTCGAAGTACTTCCGCTCCGGCGACTACAGCGACGGTGTGTCGCTGGTGGCCGTTCGGGTGGCCCAGAAGATCGCCGGGGAGTACCACTTCTCGCTCGACTCGGCGCTCACGGCGGTGCGGGCTCCGGTTCGGACCGGCAACGGACAATCGACCGGCATTCCGCCGATTGTCTTTCTGTTTCTGCTGTTCATTCTCCTCAGCATGCTCGGCGGTCGCCGGCGCGGGTGCCTCCCGATCTTCTTCATTCCGTGGGGAATTGGCGGCGGCGGAGGCCGCGGCGGATGGGGCGGTGGGGGGTTCGGCGGCGGATTCGGTGGGGGAGGCGGATTCGGCGGATTCGGCGGTGGCGGTGGCTTCAGTGGCGGCGGTGGAGGCTCTTCCTGGTGACGCTATGGCAAAGATGACGCTCGAAGAATTGGTGGCCCAGCTCAGCTCGACGTTTGCGGATGGGCTGCGCTCGGTCGTGCTCTATGGCTCGGCGGCGGCGGGGGAGCACATCCCGAATCGCTCCGACTACAACGTGCTCGTGATCGTCAAGCGGTTGGACGCCGAGCGGCTGCGGGCGCTCTCGGCCACGGCCCGAGCCTGGGGCGAGGCTGGCAATCCGCCGCCGCTGATCTTCACGGAAGAGGAGTGGCGAGACTCGTCCGACGTGTTCCCGATGGAATACGCCGACATGATCGACCGGCATCGGGTTCTGTACGGAGGGTCGCCGTTCGACGGCGTACAGGTCAGCAAGGCCGACCTGCGCCTGCAGCTCGAGCACCAGGCCCGCGGGAAGCTGCTGGCGCTCCGGCAGGGGCTGCTGGCATCGGCCGGCGATCGGAAGGCGGAACTGCAACTCCTGTCGTCGAGCGTGAGCACGATCATGGTGATCTTCCGCGCCGTCGAGCGGCTGCGCGGCGAGACTCCGTCGCGCGACAATGTGGAGTTGAGCCGGTCGGTGAGCGGGTCGGCGCGCGTCGATGCCGACGCGTTCGTGCGCGTGGTGCGCCACGTGCGGGGCGAGAACAAGCTCGCCCCGGTGGACGCGCCGGCCGTTCTCGACGGATTTCTCAAGGGAATGGAAGGGATCGTGGAATACCTCGACCGGTTCGCCGAGCAGGGGTAGCCTGCGGAACTCCGGTCGGAGAATGTTCGTAGGGAAGGGAGGGCCGGAAGCGATTCCGGCCTTCACCCGGCGGGGGTCTGGCGAAAGCCGTCCGGCGCCGGTTCACATTGGGAACGAGGAACGAACCGATGAAACGTCGCTGGCTCGTGGTAGGGCTCGCCGTGCTCGTCTCGGGTTGCGGTTACAACACCATCCAGACGCTGGACGAGCAGGCCTCGTCGGCGCAGAGTCAGATCGAGGTTCAACTGCAGCGGCGCGCCGACCTGATTCCGAATCTCGTCAACACCGTGAAGGGCTACGCGGCGCACGAGGAAGAGGTGTTCAACACGGTGGCCGAGGCTCGCTCGCGCCTGCTCAATTCGGTGAAGAGCGGCGATCCCGAGCAGATGGCCAACGCCAATCAGGGGATGACGGGTGCCCTGGGGCGCCTGCTGGCGATCTCGGAGAATTATCCGAACCTCAAGGCTGACGAGAATTTCCTGCATTTGCAGGACGAGCTCACGGGCACGGAGAACCGCATTGCGGTGGCGCGGAGCGACTACAACGACGCGGTGAAGTCGTACAACGCGTACATCCGTCGATTTCCGGCGGTCCTGACCGCGAAGGTCACCGGGGCCAAGGAACGGAAGTACTTCCAGGCCACCGAGGGCGCGACGCAGGTGCCGACCGTGGACTTTTCCAAACCGGCGGCCGCCAAGGGCTCCACGTCGACCACGCCGAAATAGGCCGGGGCGAAACGGCGTAACTCCATCGCCGTTGTGGGGTAGTGAACGCGGGTGGCGGATCGGGGCGCCGCCCGCTATCGCGATCGGGACATTGCACTAGGTTGCAGGCGGGTGTGGTTCCGGCTGGAGCCGGCCCGCATGCGACGAACCTTGCGCCGCCGATGGCGCACAGCGAACCCAAGACTCAGGAGCCCAAATATGAGACTTTCCCGCTACGCAGCGTCCGCGGCGACGATGCTCGCCCTGGTTGCATTCACCGGCCGGACGGCCCGGGCCCAGGCGGCCTCTCCCGTCCGCTTCGGGTTGAGTGCCGGTCTCAATATCCCGCTGAGCGACCTCAGCCAGACGCAGCAGACCGGGTACATCCTCAACGGGTTGGTGGCCGGAACGCCGCAGGGATGGCCGGTTGGACTTCGTGGCGAGTTGTCGTATTCAGGATTCAGCGGCAAGTTCGGTCTGCCCAACATGGGCATCACGTCGGGATACATCAACGCGGTGTATCCGATGGCGAGCGGCACCGGCGCGCCGTACTTCATCGGCGGCATCGGGCTCAACCACCTGAGCCAGGGCGGGTTCAGCGAGAACGATTTCGGACTCAACTTCGGCGGGGGCTTGCAGTGGCAGCTCAACGACATGACGACGTTCGTCGAGCTCCGCTACTACTACATCAACACCAGCGGCTCGTCGGCGCAGATGCTGCCGATCACGTTCGGCATCAAGTTCTGAGCAACGCACCACGTCGCGCGGCGTTCGGCTGATAGCCGGAGGCCGGAGAGTCAGGGCCGGCGGCGGAGATCACTCCGCCGCCGGCTTTTTGTGATCCGGTGTCTGCTCCTTCGGGAACAGGGGTGCGCCTTTCCGCACGCGCCACCCCGCGACATCCAGGGCGTCGAAGCCGGCGAAACGCTGTTCGGCCACGGCGCCCGGGCCTCCGAGCTGTTCCCAGAGTTCCTGGGTCTTGCGGGGCATGAAGGGCTGCAGGGCCACGCACTGCCGCGCGAGCTGGCGGATGAGCGTGCCGAGCGTCGTGTCGAGTTCGCCGGCCAGCGCCGGATCTTTGGCCAGCTTCCACGGCGCCTGGCGGTCCACGTACTCGTTGCCGCGGGCCACGGTGAGCCACACGTGGCGCAGCGCGTCGTGGAGCATGTATCCCCGCGACCCGTCCATCGAGGCATGATACGCGGCGTAATCGGTGGCGTCAGCTTCGTCCACCGGTCCGCGCGCCGCGGCGGGCACCACGCCGCCGCGGTAGCGCTCCACCATCGAGATCGTCCGGCTGGCCAGATTGCCCCAGGCATTGGCGAGGTCGGCGTTGTACCGGTCCTCGAACCGCTCCCACGAGAAGCTGCCGTCACCGTCGAACGGGACCTCGCGGGCCAGGAAGTAACGGAACGCGTCGGCGCCGAACCGGTCGATGGCGTCCCCGAGTTCCAGCTTCACCCCGGCCGACTTGCTGAACCGCTCGCCGCCCAGCGACACGAAGCCGTGCGCCCACACCGACTCCGGCAGGTCCAGGTCGGCGGCCTTGAGCATTGCCGGCCAGATCACGCAGTGCAGCCGGGTGATGTCCTTGCCGATTACGTGCAACTGGGCGGGCCACCGTTGGGTGAACGACGGATCGGGATAGCCCGTGGCGGTCAGATAGTTGGGTAGCGCGTCGAACCACACCCACGTCCCCTGGTGTTCCCCGGCGCTGGTCGGAATCGGAAACGGGATCGCCCACGCCAGCCGCGACCGGGTGATCGAGATGTCTTCCAGTCCCTGCTCCATCAGGGACAGGATCTCGTTCCGGCGCGTCTCCGGGCGCAAGAACTCGGGATGCGCGGCGAACAGCTCCTGCAGAAACGGTGCGTAGCGGGTGAGGCGGAAGAACCAGTTCGTTTCCTGCGTCCACTGCAACTCGCGCGTCGGGTGCAACACGCACTTGCCGTCCACGATCTCGTCGTCGCGCTTGAACAGTTCGCACCCCACGCAATACCAGCCCTCGTACGTCTTCTCGTAGAAGTCGTCGGGGTTGAGTTCGTGGATGCGCGTGATCAGCGCCCGGACGCCGCTCTTGTGCGCGGGCTGCGTGGTGCGAATGAACTGATCGTAGGAAACGTCGAGCCGTGCCCACATGGCCTGGAACGAAGCGGCGATGCGGTCCACCAACTCCTGCGGTGGGACACCGCGCTCGGCGGCGGCCTGCGCCACCTTCTGGCCGTGCTCGTCCATGCCCATGAGAAAATGCACATCATCGCCGCGCAGGCGGCGGTAGCGGGCGATGGCGTCCGCGCCGATCTTCTCCAGCGCGTGTCCGAGGTGCGGTTCGCCATTGGCATAGTCGATGGCGGTCGTGATGTAGAATTGGGGCACTCAGGCTCCATTGGTGGGCGGCGCGGGCGGGGCATCGGGCGGCGCGCCGCCGCCGGAGTCGTCCGATCCCTTGCCATCGGGGCGTCCGTGGTTGGGACGCGACCCGCCGCGGTTGCGGCGGCCGCCCCGGCGACCGCGGCGCCGATGCGGACGATGCGTTCCTTCTCCGGCGGCGTTCTCCGCGGCCGGCGTGCCCCTGTCGGCCACCGGCGGGGCCGGAGCAGGCGCCGCCGCCGGGGCCGAAGCCACGACCGGCGGAGCGTCGGCCCGGGGCTCTCGTGGCGCCCGGTGGTTCGCCGGCGCCGTGCCGGCGGACCGCTCGGTCCCGTTGGACTGGCCGGCGCGGAGCCACGCGGCGTCGGGCTCGGTCTGGGCCACTTCCTCGCGCAACTCCGCCAGCGGCACCACGCGAGCTTCGCCATCCGGCCCTCGCAGCGTCACCCGCTCGCGGAAGATGTCGTTGGCCAACACCTTCTCCTCGCCGCGCGAGGTCGTCAGCAGCCGGCCTTCCTTGGGGAATCGCTTGCGGCTCCGCACGTAGAACTCGTGTTCGTAGCGCAGGCAGCACATCAGCCGCCCGCAGGCGCCGGAGATCTGCGTTGGATTGAGCGACAGCCGCTGGTCCTTGGCCACGCCCAGATTCACGGGCAGCAGCTCCGGGAGCCACGAGGCCGAACAGTACTGGCGGCCGCAGCGGCCCACGCCGTCCAGGCGCTTGGCTTCGTCCCGGACGCCGATCTGCTTGAGCTCGATACGCGTGCGGAAGGTTGAGGCGAGTTCGCGCACCAGGGTCCGGAAGTCGACGCGCTTCTCGGCCGTGAAGTAGAAGGTGAGCTTCTTGCGATCCCACTGCCATTCGGCGTCGGAGACCTTCATCACGAGCCCGTTGGCTTTGACCCGCTCCATGGCACGGCGGCGGGCCTCTTCGTCCTGGTCGCGGAGTTGGCGGAGCCGGGCGACTTCGTCGTCGGAGGCTACGCGGCGGGCACGCTTGCCGGGGAGGCCGGCGCCGTAGCCGTGCGACGCACCGGCGTTGCGCGTGGCGGCCCGCTCGCCCACTGCGTGGACGTGGCCGATGTCCTCACCCCGGTCGGCTTCGACGACCACCGGCGCCTTGACCGGCGGCAGTTCGTCCTGTTCCCAGATGAAGAATTCCTTCCGGTTTCCCTTGAACGCGACTTCGATGAGATGCGCCACGACTACTCCAGATACTGACCCATCCGCGTGAATTTCTCGCGCCGGCGGCGCACCAGCTTGTCCGGCTTGAGACGGCTGAGATCGTCGAGGTTGCGCAGGAGCGCCTCCTTGAGGGTCTCGGCGGTGGTCTCGTAGTCGGCGTGGGCGCCGCCCGGCGGCTCCGGGATGATCTCGTCGATGATGCGCAGCTCGTACAGGTCGGGGGCGGTGATCTTGAGCGCCGAGGCGGCCTTCTCCCGCATTTCCGGGCTCTTGCCGTCCTTCCACAAGATGGCCGCGCATCCCTCCACGGAGATCACGGAATATACCGAGTTCTCCAACATCATCACGCGGTCGGCCACCCCCAGACCCAGGGCTCCCCCCGATCCGCCCTCGCCGATCACCGTGGCGAGGATCGGCACCTTGAGCCGGCTCATCTCGAACAGGTTGCGGGCGATGGCTTCCGACTGCCCGCGCTCCTCGGCGCCGAGTCCGGCCCAGGCGCCCATCGTGTCGATGAAGGTGATCACGGGGACGTGGAACTTCTCGGCGAGCTTCATGAGGCGCAGGGCCTTGCGGTAGCCCTCGGGATGGGGCATGCCGAAGTTGCGCTTGACGATCTCCTTGGTGTCACGGCCGCGCTGGTGGCCGATCACCATCACCGAGTCGCCGTCCAGTCTTGCCCAGCCGCCGACGATGGCCGGATCCTCGCGGTACAGACGGTCGCCGTGCAGTTCGACGAAGTCGGTGAACGCCAGCCGGAGGTAGTCGAGCGTGAAGGGGCGCTTGTTGCTGCGCGCTACCAACACGCGCTGCCAGGGCGTCAGGTTGCGATAGATCTCTTCGCGCAACTCGGTGAGCTTCTGCTCCAACGGGGCCAGTTCGCGGGCGACGTCCAACTGCCGGTCGCCGGCCAGGCGTTTGAGTTCCTCGATCTGCTTTTCGAGTTCGACGAGCGGCTTCTCGAACTCCAGCGATGCGGTGGCCATGGTCAGCCTCCGCGCACGAGGCGCACGCGGTCGGCGCCGAGCACCGCCCGGAGGTCGGTGAGCGCGGCCTGCGTGGCGGTGAGCCGGAGCGACCGCGACAGGAAGCGCTCGGTGGCCCCAGACCCGTCGCTCCAACGCACCTCGAGCGGTGGGGTGCCGGCGTGGGAGGTCGAATGCGCCTCGACTACGGAGCGTACGTCTCGCATGATGTCGGCGCTCACGATCTCGTCCGGCGTCAGTTCGATCGCCACCGCCACCTGCCCGTTGAGGCGCAGCTCGGCGAATGGCGTCACCGACGCCACGATGAAGGTTGGATGATCCGTCTCCTGGTCGCGGCGGGAATACCCGCCCTTGATCAGCACCGGCACGTCGGTTCTCAGCCGGTCGCTGATCAAGCCCCAGGCTTCGGGGAACACCAGCACCTCCGAAGATCCCGAAAAATCCTCCACTGTCAACCGGGCGAACTCGGCGCCCGTCTTCTTGCTGATCTGGCGGCGGATGGCCGTGACCACGCAGCCGATGGATTGCTCCTCGTGCGTCCACCGGCCGAGTTCGGCCACGGTACAGCTCGCGAACAGCTCGCACTCCACCCGGAAGGGCTCCAGGGGGTGGCCCGAGATGTAGAACCCGATGATCTCCTTCTCCTTGGCCAGCCGGTCGGACTCGGTCATCGGGGCCACGTTGGGCAGCGTCCGATTCTGGTGGAGTGGCGCCGCGGCCGCCGATTCATCGAGGCCGCCGAACAGCGATCCCTGTCCCGTGGTCCGTTCCTGCTGCATGAGCGACGCTTCCTGGAGCGCGGTGTCGAGCCCCGCCAGATACTGCTGCCGGTGCCCGCCGAGATCGTCGAGCGCCCCCGACGCGATCAGGGCCTCGAACACGCGCCGGTTGCACAACCGCAGGTCGACGCGCTCGCACAGGTCGTACAGGTCGGTAATCGGCTTCTCGGCGCGTGCCGCGAGGATCGAGTCGATGGCGCCCCGGCCCACGTTGCGGATGGCGCCGAGCCCGAACCGGATGCGCTTCTCGCCGACGACGGTGAATTTGTAGCCCGATTCGTTCACCGCCGGCGGGAGCACCTCGATGCCCAACTCGCGCGCCTCGTTGATGAACTTCACCACGCTGTCGGTGTCGCCGATGGCCGACGACAGCAGGGCGGCCATGAACTCCGCCGGGTGGTGCGTCTTGAGCCACGCGGTCTGGTACGAGATGACCGAGTAGGCCACCGAGTGCGACTTGTTGAAGCCGTATCTTCCGAAGGTCTCGATCTGTCCGGCCAGCTCCTCGATGATCTTGCGGTCGTGCCCGCGGGCCACCGCCTTCTCGACGAACTTGCCCAGCTCCTTCTTGATCAGCTCGGCGTCCTTCTTGCCCACCGCCTTACGCAGGACGTCGGCTTCGGCCAGCGAGATGCCGGCCAGGAGCTGGGCGATTCGCATCACCTGCTCCTGGTACGTGATCACCCCGTACGTCGGCTCCAGCACGGCCTGCAACTCGGGGAGGGCGTACGTCACCGCCTCCTCGCCGCGCTTGCGCCGCTGATACACCCGGTGCATGCCGGCGTCGAGTGGGCCGGGGCGCATGAGCGCGTTCGACGCCACGAGGTCGTCGAACCGGTCGCAGCGCATGCCCCGCAGCAGTTCGGTGGCCAGCGCCGACTCGAACTGGAACACCCCGATCGTGCGGCCGGCCCGGAGCATCTGGTAGACCTTGGGGTCGGCGTCGTCGATGGTGGTGAGGTCGGGGCGCGTGCCCGTGGTGCTCTCGATGGCGTCCAGCGCGTCCTTGATCACGGTCAGCGTGGTGAGGCCGAGGAAGTCCATCTTGAGCATCCCCGCCTTCTCCAGCGCGCCCATGTCGTACTGCGTGACCACGACGGCCTCGTCGCTCCCGGCGCCCGCCCCCTTGGACGCCTGCGTGCACACCGGCACGTAGTCGTCCAGCGGGCCCGGGGCGATCACCACGCCGGCCGCGTGCACGCCCGTATGCCGCGACAGCCCTTCGAGGGCCTTGGCGTAGTCGAGCAGCTGCCGGTAGCGCTCGTCGTTCCGGTAGAGCTTCTTGACCTCGGGCACCTGCTCCACCGCTTCCTTGACGGTGAGCGAGAAGTTCGGCTGGTTGGGCACCAGCTTGGCCAGCGCGTCGGTCTCGGCCGGCGTGAACCCCAGCACGCGCCCCACGTCCTTGATGGCGGCCCGCGATTTCATGGTGCCGAAGGTGACGATCTGTCCCACCGACTCGCGCCCGTACTTCTGCCGCACGTACTCGATCACCTCGCCGCGGCGCTCGAAGCAGAAGTCCACGTCGATGTCGGGCATCGACACGCGTTCGGGATTCAGGAAGCGCTCGAAGAGCAGGTCGTATTTGAGCGGACAGACATCCGTGATGCGCAGCGAGTAGGCCACCAGCGAGCCGGCCGCCGAACCGCGGCCCGGTCCCACCGGGATGCCGAGGTCGCGCGCCGCCTTGATGAAGTCGTACACGATCAGGAAGTAGCCGGCGTAGCCGGTCTTCGTGATCACGCCGAGTTCGTACTCCAGCCGCTCCTTGACCTCGTCGGGCAGCGGGTCGCCGTACCGGTCGCGGGCGCCGGCCTCCGCGAGCCGCACCAGCAGCTCGTTTTCCGACGCCACCCCGTCGGGGAGCGGGAACGACGGGACGTGGTACTTCTTGGTGAACGTGACGTCCACCTGATCGGCGATCGCCAGTGTGTTGGTGAGGACGTCCGGCCGGTCCGGGAAGCGCTCGGCGATCTCGGGCCCGCTCTTGAAGTAGAGCCCGTTGTCGTAGCGCATGCGGTCGCGCGACTCGCGGTCCTTGCCCAGGCCGATGCACAGCAACACGTCGTGCGCGTCGTGGTCGCTGGCCGACAGGAAGTGGGCATCGTTGGTCGCGATCACCGGCAGGTTCATGTCCCGGGCCAGCGCGAACACGCCCTCGTTCAGACGGGCCTGCCCCTCGGAGTCGTGCGCCTGGACTTCCAGGTAGTAGCGGTCCCTGAACAGTTCGGCGTACCAGGCGGCGGCTTCGCGGGCGCCCTCCACGTCGTCGTGCTGCAGATGGGTGGCGATCTCTCCGGCCAGGCAGGCCGACGACACGATCAGCCCCTCGTTGTACCGGGCCAGCAATTCCCGGTCGAGGCGGGGGCGGGAGTAGAAGCCCTCGGTGTACCCCAGCGACGATAACTTGGAGAGATTGCGGTAGCCGGTGAGATCCCGGGCCAGCAGCACCAGATGGTAGTAGGCCTTGCCGTTCGGCCCGCGGCTGCGCTCACGGCGGTCACCCGGGGCGACGTACGCCTCCATCCCGATGATCGGCTTGACCCCGGCCTTCTTCGCCTTCTCCTGAAACTCCCAGGCGGCGTGCAGATTGCCGTGGTCGGTGATCGCGAGGGCCGGCTGCTCGAATTCCTGGGCCCGCCGGATCAGGTCATCGATCCGATTGGCGCCGTCGAGCAGGGAATACTCGGAATGGCAGTGGAGGTGTACGAAGGACATTGGGCGTAAGATAGCGCCGCCGCAGGGGGGGCGCCAAAGGCGCTCGGAAACCAAGTAACTCCTTGGCACGTAACTGGATAACTATTAGCTCAGAGTAGTCGGTCGACGGTTGACGGTCCTCCGGTCACACGGTGGACTGTTGACTGGCCACCAATCACCGTGAGCTCGTAGTCGTCCGCCTGCTGGCTTCACTCGCCACCGCCACTCCATGCGCGTCCGCCGTTTCTTCATTCGTCTCGTCCTCGCCGTCGTCGCCGTCGCCGCCGGCTATCTCCTCCTCGCCCCGACCGGTCGGTATCTCCTCCGCGCCGGTTGGGAGGAGGGGAAGATCCTCTGGCATCGCCAGTCGATCGCCGCCATGATCGCCGATCCGTCCACGCCGCCGGCCGTCCGGGCCAAGCTGCGTGTCGTTCTGGCGGCCCGGGCGTTCGCGGCCGACTCGCTCGGCCTCGCCGCCAAGCAGAGCTTCACCACCTACTCGCAACTGCCGCACGACACGCTGGTGCTCGTGCTCTCGGGTGCGTACCGCGACCGGCTGCAGCCGGTCACTTGGTGGTTCCCGATCGTGGGCCGGGTGCCGTACAAGGGGTACTTCGATTTCGGGGCTGCCCGCGCTGCGGCGCGGCGGCTCGACGCGGAGGGTTACGACGCGTACCTCCGGCCCTCGCCCGCCTTCAGCACCCTGGGCTTCTTCAACGATCCGCTGCTCTCCACCACACTCGAGGACGACTCGCTGGAGCTCGCCAATACGGTGTTTCACGAGCTCACGCACAACACGTTCTATGCCAGCGGGCAGGCGGTGTTCAACGAGTCGTTCGCCAACTTCTCCGGCGCGCGCGGGGCCGAGCGCTTCTTCCGGTCGCGGGGAGATTCACTGGCGGCGCGCGCCGTGGCCGCGCGCTGGAACGACGAGAAGATCCTCGCGCGATTCTGGGACGGCGTGTACCACTCGATCGATTCCGTCTACCGCGCCCATCCCGACGACCGCGCCGAGCGGATTGCCGCCCACGACACCGTGTATGCGCGTGCGCGGCAGATCCTGGTCCACGACGTGGGGCCGCAGTTGCGCACCATCGACACCCGATACCTCGGCCGCGTGCGATTGAGCAATGCCGCGCTGCTCGCGCAGCGCATCTACACCACGGATCTCGACGATTTCGATGCGGTCTACGAGCGCGAGGGCCGCGACGTGAAGCGGGCCGTGGCGCGCATCATCGCGCTCGCCAGGTCGCGTCCGGACGATCCCTTCGGCGCGGTGCGCGACTGGGTGTCAGCCGGAGGAGGCGCCGCCGCCCCCACCGGGTCCGCTACCCCCGGCGCTCCCGTCCGGGGGGCTGCCGCTGCCACCCCCGCTCCCACGAGCGAACCGGCCGAGCAGTAGCGCCCGGAGGTCGATGGGCGATTCCGGAACCGCGGGCGCCGCCGTGGCGTCGGGCTTGTCGTCCTCGCCGAGCACCACGCGTTCCATCTGCTCGCGCACGCCCCGGTCCACGAACCGCGAGAGCTGATCCATGGAGTAGTCCATGCTCCGGCGCGACGAATACACGTTGAGCGGATAGCTCACCGCCAGGTGGTTCCTGGCGCGCGTCATCGCCACGTACATCAGCCGCCGCTCCTCCTCGAGTTCGTCGTCGCTCTCGGCGGCCCGGGCGAGCGGGAACCAGCCGTCCACCGCCCAGATCACGAACACGGCATCCCACTCCTTGCCCTTGGAGGAGTGCGCCGTGCTCAGGATCAGGGCGTCGTCGTCCGACTCGGAGGAGCCGGTGGCCAGGTCCTGCGTGCTCGAGGGCGGGTCGAGCGCCAGCGCCGCCAGGAACGCCCCGCGGCTCGGATAGCCCGCCGAAATCGTACGGAGCTGGTCGAGGTCGGCCAGGCGCGGTTCGGGGCGGTCGTATCGCTCGCGGAGAATCCCGTCGTAGAGCTGGCGGATGGCGTCGATCTGTTCGCCGAGCCCCGACGCGTCGTCGCCGGCCCTGGTGAGCACGCGCAGCAGGCGGGCGAGCGACTGGTGCGCGTCGCGGGCCCTCGGCGGGGGCACGAAGTGCGTGAACGCGTCGGGATCCCACGACCGCTCGGCCATGTTCTCGATCATCGAGCGCGCCGTGACGTCGCCGATGCCCGGCATCAACATGAAGATCCGGTACCAGCTCACCTCGTCGCGCGGGTTGTCCGCCACGCGCAAAAAGGCAAGCACGTCCTTCACGTGCGCCGCCTCCAGGAACTTGAGCCCGCCCCATTTCTCGAACGGGATCTTCCGGTTGGTCAACTCGATCTCGAGATCGGCGCTCATGTAGCCGGCGCGGAAGAGTACCGCGATCTCGCGCAGCGGCGTCCCCATCTCGTGCAATTCGAGCACGCGGTCTACGACGAATCGCGTCTGCTGCTGCTCGTCGCGTGCCGTCACCAGCCAGGGCTTCTCGCCGCCCTCCCGGGCCGTCCAGAGATTCTTCGTGAACCGCTCCTCGGCGCGGGAGATCAGCGTATTGGTGACGTCGAGAATGGGCTGCGTGGAACGGTAGTTCTGCTCCAGCGCCACGAGCCGCGTGCCCGGATACTGCTTGGGGAATTCGAGAATGTTCCGGAAGTTCGCGCCGCGGAACGAATAAATGCTCTGCGCGTCGTCGCCCACCACCGTCAGGTTCTGATGATCGCGGCACATGCCGCGAAGCACGCGCGCCTGGAGCAGGTTCGTGTCCTGATATTCGTCGACGAGGATGTGGTCATACTGGCCGGCGATCCGCCCGGCCAACTCCGGCGACTGTTCGAGCAGCAACGCCCAGAAGAGCAGGAGGTCGTCGTAGTCCACCAGGTTGCGGTCGGTCTTGCGGGAGGTGTAGTCGGCGAAGATCCGCGTGATGTCGTCGACGTAGTCCACGAATCGCGGGAAATCCTGATAGAGGATCTCGTCGATCGCCTGCTCGGTGTTGATGTGCCGGGAGTAGATGTAGTGGAGCGTTTCCTTCTTCGGGAACCGCTTGGATTTCTGCGCGTACCCCAGGTTGGCGCGCGAGAGCTGCATCAGATCGACCGCGTCCCCCTGGTCCATGATCGTGAAATCGGAGGGCAGCCCGCCGGCGGCGCCGAACCGGCGCAGCGTGCGGTGCCCAACGCTGTGGAACGTGCCGCCGTTCACGCGCGCCGTGGCGGAGCCCACCAGCCGTTCGGCGCGTGAGAGCATCTCCCCTGCGGCGCGGCGCGTGAAGGTGAGCAGGAGAATCCGTTCGGGGGCCACGCCGGTGTCGATGAGGTGGGCCACCCGGTACACGAGCGTGCGCGTCTTTCCCGTGCCCGCGCCGGCGATGATGAGCAGCGGGCCGGTGCCGTGGGAGGCGCCGGCGTACTGCTCCTCGTTCAACTCGGCGCGCAGGTCGCGAGTCGACGGAGCGACCTCGCGGGGGCGAGGCGGGTAGATGCGCGGCATGGCGCTGGGCTAGCGACGCCGGGGGATGGTCATCGCTTCGAGGCGTTGCGGAACTTGTTGATCATCCACTGCTGTACGTCGAACCCGCTGTAGCGCTCTTCCCGCCACGGGTCACCGCGCATGTGGTAGCCGTTGCGTTCCCAGAAGCCGGGCTCGTCCTCGGGCAGGAATTCGAAGCCGCGCACCCACTTGGCGCTCTTCCAGAAGTACAGGTGCGGCACCACCAGCCGCAGGGGCCACCCGTGGTCGGGCGTCAGCGGCTTTCCGTCATGATAGGCGGCGAGCAGGTTCCCCGGCCGGTCGAGGTCGGCCAGCGGCAGGTTCGTGGTGAACCCCTGCTCGGCGTGGATCAGCACATAGGCGGCGTCGGGCCGGGGCTGCACCATCCGGAGCAGGGTCCGCACGGGCACCCCCGTGAACCGGTTGTCGAGCCGGCTCCACCGGGTGACGCAATGGATATCGCAGAGCGTGTCTTCCTGCGGAAGCGCCAGCAATTCGTCGAACGACCAGGAGCGCGGATTCTCGACCAGGCCGCTGACGTCGAATCGCCAGGAGGCGAGGTCCACCGCGGGCACGTTGCCGTAGTGCAGCACGGGCCACTTGTCGGTTCGTGTCTGGCCGGGCGGAATCCTGGCCTGGTCGCGGGTTCGGACGTCGTGCGAAGGGAGGGGCATGGCAGAAGGCGGCGAGGCAGAGAGGCGATGCGGCCGCAGAGGCGGCCGATATGTCGAAAGCTAAGCGGAGCCGCAAATGGTCCGGAAACTGTCGTTCCGCCTCGGGCGTTACGCCGATCGGAGCGCGCTCACCACCTCGACGCCACGGGACTCGACTGCGAGGTCGAACACCCGGCCGAATGCACCGGCCACCGCGCGCTCCACGCCTTCCATCGGCGCCGGACTTCCGGTTTCGCGCTCGATCGACGTCATCGTGACTCCGGAAATGCCGCAGGGAACGATGAGATCGAAGAACGCGAGGTCGGTGGACACGTTGAGCGCGAACCCGTGCCAGGTTACCCAATCGCGGGCGTGCACGCCAATCGACGCGATCTTGCGTCCCCCGGTCCAGACGCCGGTGTAGCCCTCGTTCCGTTCGCCGGCGATGCCGTAGCCGGCCAATCCGGCGATCAGCGCTTCCTCGACCCGCCGCAGGTACCAGTGCAGGTCACGCTTGTGGCGCTTGAGGTCGACGATGGGATAGCCCACCAGTTGGCCGGGTCCGTGGAAGGTGACGTCGCCGCCCCGTTCGACCTCGAACAGCTCGATGCCGCGCGCCGCGAGTAGCGCGGGAGACGCGAGCAGGTGTGCGTCCTTGGCCGAGCGGCCGAGCGTGACCACCGGCGGATGCTCGACGAGCAGCAGCAGATCCTCGGGAATCTCGCCGGCAATGCGTGCCCGGGCGGCCGCGCGCTGCATCTCGAGCGCCTCGGCGTACGACATGGTACCGAGGCGGACGACCCAGAGTTGGGAATCGGATGTCATGGGTCGGCCGCCTGCGGCACGTGCCGCGTCAGATGTGGATCACGCGGCCCATCGAGTCGAGGGCGGCTTCGGCGACCGCCTCGGCAAGGGTGGGATGCGCGTGGATGGCCAGCTCCACTTCCTCCACCGTGAACTCGTTCTCACGGGCCACGGCCAGTTCGTGGATCAGCTCGGTGGCATGCGCGCCGACGATGTGGGCCCCGAGGATCTCGCCGTACTTGGCGTCGCGGATGATCTTCACGAAGCCCTCGGTTTCCCCGGACGTCCGGGCGCGGCCGTTGGCGGAGAAGGGGAACTTGCCCACCTTGTAGTCGAGCTTCTGCTCCTTGCACTGCTCCTCGGTGAGCCCGATGGACGCGACTTCCGGGTGACAGTAGGTGGCGTTGGGGATGTTCCTGTAGTTCATCCCCTGCGTGTGGTGGCCGGCGATGATCTCGGCGAACACCACGCCCTCGCGCGACCCCTTGTGGGCGAGCATCGGGGGGCCGGCCACGTCGCCGATGGCGAAGATGCCCTTGGCGGTGGTCTCCATGCGCTCGTTGATCTTGATGAAGCCGCGCTCGTTGAGCTGGACGCCGGCTTCCTTGAGACCGATATCCTCGACGTTCGGCGCCCGGCCCGCGGCCACCAGCACCTTGTCGGCCGTCAGCTGCTCCTTCTTGCCGCCCACGTCCACGGTCATCGTCACGGAGTTCTTGCCCACCTTCACGTTCGAGATCTTGGCGCCGGTGAGCACGTCGATGCCGCGCTTCTTGAACGCGCGGGCGACCTCGGCGCTGGCCTCGGCGTCCTCCACGGGGAGGATGCGGGGCAGGACCTCGACGATGGTGACCTTGGTGCCGAAGGCGTTGAAGACGTCGGCAAATTCGCACCCCACGGCGCCGGCGCCGACCACGATCATCGACTTCGGGGCCTTCTCGAGCACGAGCACCTCGTCGGACGAGAGCACCGTCGCCTTGTTCAACTCGAGACCGATCTGCGGCAGGCCCCGCACGCGCGATCCGGTGGAGATCACGACCGCCTTGGCGGCCTGGTGCTTCTCCTCCTTGCCGTCGGCCGTCTTCACGGCCACGGTGTTCTTGCCCGCCAGGCGTCCGGTGCCCTTGATGTAGGTGATCTTGTGCTTCTTGAAGAGGTACTCGACTCCCTTGGAGTTCTGATTGCTGACGCCGCGCGAGCGCTTCATGGCCACGCCGTAGTCGAGCTTCACGTCGCCCACGGTGACGCCGAATTCCGCGGCGTGTAGGCGCACACGGTTGGAGATCGAGGCCGACTCGAGGAGGGCCTTGGCCGGGATGCACCCCCAGAGGACGCAGGTGCCGCCGAGGCCGTCGCGCTCGACCACCGCCGTGTTGAGTCCCAACTGGGCGCAGCGGATGGCGCCTACGTAACCGGCGGGGCCGCCGCCGAGGAAGATGACGTCGAAGGATGCCATGTTCGTGTTTCGGAAAAGGGGAGCGAGGGTCGAGAAACGGACCTGCCGACACAAGATACAGAGTTGGCGCCCCGAGGGGCTACCGCCGGCATACTTACCAACCCCTTGCTTGCCGCCCATTTGGGCCCGCGATAGGGTACAGGGAGGAGGCGTTTGCTCATGGCGGCAAGGGAAGCGCGCGGCGGGGTCCGGGGATGGCGGACGCGGTGGGTGGCCGCGGCGATGGTGCCGGTGCTGCTATCGGTCGGCGGCGGCGAGTGCCGCGCGCAGGATTCGGCGCGCACCACCCGTCTCGTGGGCCGTGTGGTGGACAGCGTCAACGTACGGATTTCCGGCGCCATCATCGAACTGCTTCCGACACGGGTCCGACGGGCAGTCTCGGACGATTCAGGCGCGTTCGTGTTCGACAGCGTCCCGGTTGGCCTGGTGCAGTTGGCCGTGCGCCGCCTGGGCTACGCGCCGGCGACGTTCACCGCGAGGCTCCGGGCCGGAAGGATCGAACGCGTCACGCTGCAGCTCTCACCGGTGGCATTCGAACTGCCCCGGCAGACGATCGTCGACACGGTGGCCCACCCGTGGCTCAGCACGTTCGAGCGGCGCCGCGCCCACGATTCAGGCGTCTACTTCACGCGACGGGACATCGTCCGGTCCCAGGTCCGGTCGATGACGGACCTGCTGCGACGCGTTCCGGGCGTGGAGATCCAACGGACGCGCCTGGGCACGCGTGTGGTGTTCGCCAATCAGTTCGTGCGGGCGCGCCCCTGCGTGCCGCAGATGTTCGTCCACAGCATGAACTACTCGGGCAATCTGGACGACTTTTCACCCGACGACGTCGAGGCGTTGGAGGTGTACACGTCCATCGCCACGGTTCCCGTCGAATTGCAGACGGCGCAGGCCCAGTCGTGCGGGGCGATCGTGATCTGGACGCGGGAGCCGCCACCGGTGCCGAAGAAGAAGGGCGGAAAGTGATTCGCGAAGGGTGAAGAGACGTCCCGGCCCTTCACCCTTCGCCGTCAGTACACCAACATCAGTGGGTTCTCCAACATCTGCCGCAGCGCCTGCAGGAACTTGGCGCCCGTGGCGCCGTCGATCACGCGGTGGTCGCAGCTCATCGTCACCCGCAAGCGTTTGCGCACCTGCAGTTGGCCGTCGACCGCGACCGGCTTCTCCTCCACCGCACCCACCGCCAGGATTCCCGCTTCGGGCGGATTGATGATCGCGGTGAACTGATCGATGCCGAACATGCCGAGGTTCGAGACCGAGAACGTGGACCCGGTGTATTCCTGCGGCTGGAGCTTCCGGTCGCGCGCCCGCTTGGCGAGGTCCCGCGACTCGGCCGCGATCTCACGCAGCGACTTGCGGTCGGCGTCGAAGATCACCGGCGTGATCAGGCCGTCCTCTATGGCGACCGCCATGCCCACGTGCACGCGGTTGAAGTAGCGGATGCGGTCGCCCATCCAGTGGGCATTGCACTCGGGGTGCTGCGCCAGGCCGGTAGCCACGGCTTTGAGGATGATGTCGTTGAACGAGACCTTGAAGGCATCGCCCATCTGGGCCATGGCGGCCCGCATCTCGGCCACGCGTTCGAGATCGAACTCGGCGGTGAGATAGAACGTCGGTACCGGGCCGATGGACTCGGCCAGGCGCTTGGCGATGGTCTTGCGGATCTGGGTGAGCGCGACATCGCGGTAATCGCCCTCCCGGCTGGCCGGCACTCCCCCGGAGACGGCGGGGCGCGCGCCCCCGCCCGCGAGGGCGGCGTCGACATCGCGCTTGATGATCCGGCCCGCGGGGCCCGACCCCTGGACGATGCCGAGGTCGAGTCCGTTCTCGCGCGCCAGCCGGCGCGCGAGCGGTGAGGAGCGCGGGGGAGAGCCGTCGCCGGTGGGCGCCGGCGCCGTCGGAACGGGGGCGGACGCTGCGCTCGGCGCGGCCGGGGCGGGCGGCGTACCCGGCGCGGCGGGCGGAGCCGTTGACGCGGCGGCGGCTGGTGCCGGAGCTGGTGCGGCGGGGGTCGCTGCTCCCGCGATCAGCGCATCGATGTTCTCGTCCGCGGCCGCGATCACGCCGACCAGCGACCCCACGGGGCGCGCGTCGCCCTCCTGCGCCAGGCGCTTGCGCAGGATGCCGTCGCCGCGCGCGACCAGCTCCATGATCGCCTTATCGGTTTCGACCTCGGCCAGCGCGTCGCCGCTCTTCACGGCGTCGCCTTCGTTCTTCAGCCATTTGACGAGGCGCCCCTCCTCCATGGTGGGAGAGAGCGCTTCCATGAAGACTTTCGTTGCCATGACTACACCGGGTGATGGGATGCTCGGATCGGGGGTTGCCACCCCCGACCGCTCAGTCGAGATACATGACCTTCCGGACGGCGGCGATGGTCTTGGCCGCGTCGGGCTTGGCCGCCTTTTCGAGATTCTTCGCGTAGGGCATCGGCACGTCGGCCTGGTGCACCCGAATCACGGGGGCGTCCAGGTAGTCGAAGCAGTCGCGCTGGATGTAATCCACCACCTGCGCGCCGATGCCCGCAATCTCCCACCCTTCCTCGAGCACGACGGCCCGATTGGTCTTCTTCACCGACTCCCCGATCGCCTCGACGTCCATCGGGCGCACGGTGCGGAGGTCGACCACGTCGACGTCGATGCCGTCCTTGGCCAGGCGTTCGGCGGCCTGGAGGGCAACGTGCACCATCTTGCCGCTGGTGATGATCGAGCAGTGCTCGCCCTCGTGCTTCAGGTCGGCCTTGCCGAGTGGCACCAGATACTCGCCGTCGGGGACCTCGCCCTTGATGTTGTAGAGCATCTCGCCTTCGAGCACGCACACCGGGTTCTCGTCGCGAATGGCGCTCTTGAGCATGCCCTTGGCGTCGTACGGAGTGCCGGGCGCGATGACCTTGAGCCCCGGAATGTGGGCGAGCCACGATTCCCAGGCCTGCGAATGCTGCGCGGCGAGTTGAAGTGCCGCGCCATTCGGTCCGCGGAATACGATGGGGATGTTGAACTGGCCGCCGGACATGTAGAGCATCTTGGCGGCGACGTTCACCACCTGGTCGAGCGCGAGGAGGGCGAAGTTCCAGGTCATGAACTCCACGATCGGGCGGAGGCCGACCATGGCTGAGCCAACGCCGAGGCCGGCGAACCCGAGTTCGGTGATCGGCGTATCGACCACGCGCATCTCGCCGAACTCCTCGAGCAGTCCCTTGGACACTTTGTACGCGCCGTTGTAAACGCCCACTTCCTCGCCGATCAGGAACACGCGGTCGTCCCGCTGCATCTCTTCCTGAAGCGCGTCGTGCAGCGCGTCGCGATACGTGATGATGGGCATCGACTCAGGCCTCCACCATGACGTCGGACTCGCTCTCGGCGAGGACGTGCTCGTACAGCGCTTCGATGGGCGGTTCGGGGCTGTTGTCCGCGAAGTCCCAGGCGTCCTGGATCACCGCCTTCGTGTCTTCGTCCATCTGCTCGAAGTCGGCGTCGGTGAGACTGCCTTCCTTCTGCATCACGGCGCGGAAGAGGTTGATGGGGTCCCGCTTCTCGTATTCCTCGAGTTCCGCCTTGGTGCGGTACGTGCCGCTGGCGGCGTCCGACATCGAGTGGCCCACGTAGCGGTACGTCTGGACTTCGATGAGCGAGGCTGTCTGGTCGCTGCGTGCGCGCTCGACGGCCTCGGCCATGGTCCGGCGCACGGCGAGCACGTCCTGGCCGTCCACCGTGTCGTCGGCAATGCTGTACGACGCGCCGCGCTTGTAGAGGTCCTTGATCGATGAAGCGCGTTCGATGGCGGTGCCCATGCCGTAGCGGTTGTTCTCGATCACGTACACCACCGGCAGCTTCCAGAGGCCGGCCATGTTCAGCGACTCGTGGAACGCACCGCCGTTCACGGCCGCCTCGCCCATGAAGCAGACGCACACCTGATCGCCGCCCCGGTACTTGATGGCGAAACCCACACCGGTGGCGATCGGAATGTGACCGCCGACGATGCCGTGGCCGCCGAGGAAGTTCAGGCCCTTGTCGAACATGTGCATCGAGCCGCCCTTGCCGTGCACGCACCCGTCCACGCGCCCGAACAGTTCGGCCATCACGGCGCGAGGAGTGATCCCGCGGACGAGCGCCTGCCCGTGGTCGCGATAGGTCGTGATCACGTAGTCGTCGGGGCGCAGGACCGACTGCGTTCCGGTGCTCACCGCCTCCTGCCCGACGTAGAGGTGGCAGAAGCCGCCGATCTTGCCGAGCGCGTAGGCCTCGGCGGCCCGCTCTTCGAAGCGGCGTTGAAGGAGCATGCTCTGGAGCAGTTCCCGATGCAGCGCGGCGTCGGATTTCGACTCGGTCTTCTTCTTGGTAGCCATTGGACTCAGACTGTGAGATCGGATGATCTTATGAGTAGGAACTGAAAAACGCGCTTTCGGGGGGTACTCGTATGGCTTCAGACTCCGGCCGCCTGAACCTGCTCCCAGGCGTGATAACTCGATCGGACCAGCGGGCCGGACTCCACGTGGCGGAACCCCATGGCCATGCCGGCGTCGCGCAGCCGGCGGAACTCCTCGGGCGTCACGTAGCGATCGAGCGGAATGTGCCCATCGGAGGGCCGTAGGTACTGGCCGAGCGTGAGGATGTCGACGTCCACGTCGCGCAGGTCGTGCATGACGGCTTCCACTTCCTCGAGCGTCTCGCCCATGCCGAGGATGATGCCCGTCTTGGTCGGGATGTGCGGTGCCAGCCGCTTGGAGGTCCGGAAGATCTCCATCACCCGGGCGTAGCGACCGCCGGGGCGGCAGCGCTTGTAGAGGCGCGGCACCGTTTCGGTGTTGTGGTTGTAGATGTCCGGATTCGCTTCCAGCACTGTGCGGATGGAATCCTCGTTGCCCTGAAAGTCGGGCACGAGCACTTCAACGGAGGTATCGGGGCTGGCCGCCTTGATCAGGCGAATGGTCTCGGCGAATGCCCAGGCTCCGAAGTCGGGGAGGTCGTCGCGGTCCACCGACGTGAGCACCACGTGGCGCAGCTTCATCTCCACCGCGGCCCGCGCAACGCGCTCCGGCTCGCTGGGATCGTACTTGGGCGGACGTCCGTGGGCGACGGCGCAGTACGCGCAGTTCCGGGTGCACACGTCGCCGAGAATCATGAAGGTGGCGGCCCCATGCTCCCAGCACTCCCCGACGTTCGGGCAGTGGGCCTCCTCACACACCGTGTGGAGGTCGAGGTCGCGCATCAGATGTTTCAGGTTCAGGTAGTTCCCACCGCCCGGGGCTCGAACCTTGAGCCACGACGGCTTCCGTGCTGGAAGCGGTTCGGCACGGTGCCTACCCATTATCTGGTAAAGGGCTTCGCCCATTGGACACGTATGAGGTTGAAGTGCGCGGCTGAATCTAGAGCGTGGGTCGCTGGAGCGGTAGGAATCCATAACCCATAAGCCCTAATTTAACCGGTTACCTACTGTCTGGCCGGGCTGCGAAACTCACCCTGTCGCACTGCGTACGGGAGGCAGGAAGACGCTGGTGGCAAGGACGGCGTCTGGAGTGTTATGGTTTATCGGCGCCAGGCAGGTGCCGTGCCAAGGGGGATGGGTCGATGCTTCGAACGATTTTCATGGTTGGGCTTTTCGCGCTGGCGGGGCTGTTCGTATTGAAGCTCGCCTTCGGGCTGTTCGGTGTGTTGTTCGGGTTGCTGGCGTGGTTGTTGATCAAGGCCATCTGGATCGCCGTGATCGGCGCCGGGCTGTACCTGGTCATTCGCATCGTCAGTCCCGGGACGGCGCGCAAGTTGCGCGAACGTTGGTCGGGAAGTTCAGCGGCGTAGGCGAAACGCGCGGCGCGCCCGGAATCGCGTAGCGCGTGGAGACGGCGGACGTGGCGGAGTATCGCTGCGTCCGCCGTCGTTGTATGTGAGCGCGATCCCGGCGCTACCGCGGCCAGTTGGCCAGCCGCTAACCGGTCGCGGACGCTCGGTCGAGTTCGTCCACCACCGCCCAGACGAGCAGTGGCACCATGATCTCGTGGTGTCCCGTGATCTCGTAGCCCGCGCCGCTCTGGAGCGTTGGGCGCTGCACGACGTTGACGCGCGGGCGGTAGTGCCGCTGCATGTCGAGGTCACAACTCACGAATCCCTGCGGTCTGCCGTCGTGGAGGTTGCGGGCGATCGTCAGCGCCTTCAGGAAGACTTCCGGCATGATGACGGCACTGCCCAGATTGAGCACGACGCCGCCGTCGTCTATGCGGAGGAGCGATGCGGCGAAGCGCCGGAAGTCGCGGTGGCTCGTGTCGCCGACGGCGGCGCCGTCAGCCGCCGGATGCTGATGAATGATCTCGGCACCGATGGCGGCGTGTACCGTGGCGGGCACGCCGAGCCGGTGCGCGTTGAGGACGATGCTCAGCTCGGGGTGTGCGAGGTCGGGCTCGCGCTCCAGCGCGTCGGCCAATGCCTCGCCCATGCCCATGCCGCGTTCCCGGCCGTGGATGAATGCCTCGTTCATGCCGCGCCCCGTCTCGTCGGCCATGCCGAAGGTTCCGTTCGCCAGGCCGGCGGCGACGTCTTCCGACGTGGCGCCGAAGCGGGCGATCTCGTAGTCGTGGATGGCGGCCGACCCGTTCATCGCCACGTGTGTGGCGATTCCTCGGCGCATCAGGTCGATGAGCAGTGGGGCGAGTCCCGTCTTCACCACGTGGCCGCCGAGCATGAGCACCACGCCCCGTTCGCGCCGCTTGGCCTCGGCAATGGCGTGGACCACGCGCTTGAAGTCGCGGGCCACGAGTACGTCGGGAAGCGCGTCGAGGAATGCTCGGAACGAGCGCTCGTCGCCCGGCGGATGCGCGAACTCTTCGGCGCGCACCTTGTTCGGACGGCGCGCCACGGGCACGGTGCGGATGTCGCGCAGGTTGGCTTCGTCGTATTCCATGAAGAAGACGGTAGGTCGGTAAGACGGTAAGACGGTAGCACGGTTCTGATCTCGCTCGGCGTGTGGCCGGGCCAGCCACGAACCGAGTCGCCGGTGTATCCGCCTACTCGCTGTACTTGCGAAGATACAGATCGAGCGACCCGAATGAGAGCTTCGATTTCATCTGCAGCATCTTGCGGCTGGAATCGTCGGAGAGCCAGACCTCGGCCTGTCCGTTTTCGGAGAAGATGCCGCCGGTCATGATGGTTGGCCGGATGACGATGGCGTTGAAGGTTCCTGCGGGGACGGTGATGCGTTCGCGGCGCAGCACGACGAGCCGGACCGGATTCCGGTTGGGACGGAAGTACCGATAGAACGCATACTCGTGCCCCACCACGAGGGGAATGGTCCGCACGAAGTACAGGAAGGAACCGTCGTCGAGGGGTGCATCCACCGATGGCTCCAGCGGTCCCCCGTCTTCGGAAAAGCGTTTCCGTTCGGGGAAGATCTCGAACTGATGGTCGCGGTTGTGTCCGCCTTCACGGAGCGATTCGCGGAAGCGAAGCGCGGACAGGCCGCGCGGGGCGAACCAGCTCTCGAGACGGTCGTCCACCTGGTAGAAGAACGTCCCACCCTTGACCGTGAAGGTCGTGTGCCACGCACGCATCCCCCGCACCGTGTCCATGGGATCCACCTGCAAGCTGCCGGTGCCGACGAGGAGCGGGCCGAACATCACGTCGTAGTCCAGGCGCTCGCCGACGCGGAACGGCACGCGGGTGTCGGCCGGTCCGGCCGAATCACGCGCCCCGACCTGCGTGACGGCGGGGACCGGCGGAACGCGGAGCGACGGGCCGGCGGCCGGGCCCCCGTCGGTGCCGGCAAGCGCGCCGAGCGTCGCGAGGGCGACGGCAATTCGGCGCGCCCCCTGCATCATGACGGGGTCGGCCCCCGCGCGCGCAGCGTCCGCGCCGTGCGGTACAGGCTGAGCGCGTCGTTCCAGGGACGGACCCGGCTCTCGCGCGGGCGCAGGTCGTAGCGGGCGTCGAGCGCCACGGTCTCGACGCGCCGGGCGAATTTCGCGGCCCGCACCAGGAACTCGGCGTTCGCGCCCCACCCCTCGGCCTGCACGATGGGCGTGTCACCGGCCTCGGCGAGCAGATCGCGGATCAGGGCGATGCGATACAACCGCAGGGAGCCGAACGGATCGGTGACACCGGGGACGGTCGGGAAGGGGCGAAGAATCCACGGCGCGACACGGCGCAGCCGCCGGGCGGGGGTGGGCAGAATGGCCGGCGACCGCTCGGCGACCACCAGATCGGCGCCACCTTCGAAGCGCTTCACCAACTCGGGCAGATGGTCCGGCGGGTCGGTGAAGTCGCCCTGCAGTGTGATCATCGCGTCGCGGCGCGGATACCGGGTACGGCGCGACACGGTGCGCGCCAATGCATCGAGCGCCGCGGCGTAGCCCACGTGCTCGCGCCCGCCCATGACCGTAAGCGGCAGGACGTCGTGGTACGGCTTCAGCACCTCGACGGTGTCGTCGGTGCTGCCGTCGTTGAACACCACCACCTCATGCTCGCGCGAGTACTGCTGGAACACCTTCCGGATGCGCCAGAGCAGGAGGCCGATGGTCGGGGCTTCGTTGAACGCCGGGATGCAGACGTAGAGCACGGATCGTTGGCGGGTGGAGGTGAAGTCTAGGGTAACCTAGACGGCCGGAGTGGAGCGGGAAGGGGTGCGGGCGATCCGACCCGCACCACCACGACGGCAGCGCCGCTTGACCGGCATGGCGGCGCCCCTGTAGGGTGTGTGAATTGCTACGCCCCGGCGCTCCGCCTGTTCCCCCGAATCGGAGATAATCATGCGGCCATGGTCGTTCGCCCTTGCACTGGTCACCGCAGCGTGCGCCTCGGGAACACGTGGCGTCGCGCCGGCGGGTACCGAGGCGCCGGCCGCCGCACGTTCCGACGACGTGGCGTCGCGATCGGCGACCATCACGCCGGCGGAATTGCGGCGCGACCTGTACGCGTTCGCCGACGACTCGATGCGCGGCCGCGAGACGGGGACGCCCGACGCCACGCGCGCGGCCGTCTTCATCGCGCGCCGTCTGGCACTGCTGGGCCTCGAGCCGGCCGGCGACAGCGGCTTCTATCAGCGCGTGCCGCTGGCGCGGCACGACATCCTGTCCTCCACGCGATTCACCGTGGAACGCAACGGCGCCGTCACACCGCTCCGCCTCGGCAACGATCTGCTGCCCCTGACGACGCTGGGGCCGGGCGCCTTCGCCCGACTGCAGGCGAGCGGCGATCTGGTGTTCGCCGCGTACGGGATCGACGACGCGGCCCTGGAGCGGCACGACCTCGCCGGCCTCGACGTGCAGGGGAAGGTGCTGGTGATCGTGCACGGCGCACCCCCGGGTGCCGACTCGGCCACCCGCGCCAAGTACAACTCGCAGGCTGCCCTGCAACTACTCGTGCAGGCCGTCCTTCCGTCCCGTCCGGCCGCGGTCGTGATCCTCATGACCCCGGAAACCCGCGAGCTGTTCGACCAGGCCGGCCCCGGCCTACTGCGGGCGGTCTCGATTCGCAGCGGCGCGCCGGAGCCCACCGACAGGATGCGTGTGTTCCCGCTGATCCTTCTCGGCCTGGCCACGCCGGGGTCCCCGTTGTTGCCCCGCGATTGGCCGGCGGACGACCATCCGCAGGATCTGCACGCCACGTTCAACGCGCACGTCGATACCCGCACGGTGCCGGTGACGGGATACAACGTGGTGGCCGTATCGCGCGGGGGCGATCCGGCGCTCCGCGAGAGCTACGTCGCGTTCGGGGCGCATCTCGATCACATCGGCATTCAGTCGGGGATGTCCCCCGATTCGATCGCCAACGGCGCCGACGACGACGGCTCGGGGAGCATGTCGATGCTGGCGATCGCCCGCGCCGTGCGATCCCAGCCCCACCGCCGCTCGCTGCTCTTCGTCTGGCACACGGGTGAGGAGAAGGGGCTCCTCGGCTCCACCTGGTTCACGGACCATCCCACGGTGCCGATCGATTCGATCGTCGCCCAGCTGAACGCCGACATGGTGGGCCGCAACGCGCCCCGCGAGTTGTACGTCATCGGTCCCGGCTCGGCGCCCGGCGGTCAGAGTCGCGTACTGGGGGCGATCCTGGATTCGGTGAACGCCTCCACGTCGCAGCCGTTCCGATTCAACCGGTCGTACGACTCCCCGAACGATCCCGAGCGCTTCTACTATCGGAGCGATCACTACAACTACGCGCGCAAGGGCATTCCGGTGCTCTTCTTCACCACGGGGCTGCACGCCGACTATCACCGAGTCACCGACTCGCCCGACAAGATCAGCTACGTGAAGATGGCGCTCGTGGACGGATTGATCATGGACGTGGGCCTGACCGTGGCCAATCGGGCGACGCGTCCGAAATGACGGCGGATGTGTCGCCGATCACCGGCGACACGGACGGCAGTGGGCGGAAGCGGGCGTGGGAGCGTTTACCTCCTGCGCCCGTTCTGTCGTCAGCACTCGGCGCTTCAGAGTGCTATGCAAGACGTGTTACCGAATGGGCATTCACAGAGTTATACGACAGAGGCCAGTGGGCATTCCACGGTGGAGGCTCGGCGATGATTCAACCGGACACTCGGCAACGGATGACGCGCGACGACGCGCAGTTGGCCATCCGGCTCGTGGCGCACGGATCGGGAGAGGCGGAGGAGCGCGCACTGCAGGCGCGGTTGGCGAACGAGGGCATCAATGCCGTCCTCGATCACCCGCGCCTGCCGGAAGCGTTGCGGCAGGAGCCGATGGCGGCGCTCGCGTCGCTGCGCCTGCTCACCTACGTGATGCTGCGGTCGGTGCTCTGCCGGTTGGGAGAGGATGACCCGGTGCTGAGCGACTACACGGCGGCGGTGGTGTTGGCGTTCGGACAGCGCGGCCGCGCCGAGCGGTGCGGCGAGGCCGACGACGAGATCTACGACACGCTGGCTGCCATGCTGCGCGACGCCGAGAGTCCCGATGCGCGGCGCAGCTATCTCGTGCGGGTGCATCTCGGGAACTATGCGCTGTGGCTGAGCGGGTTGTTCGCCGACCACATCGAACACCGCCGGTGGCGGCGGGGCGGGCCGCACCTGGAGTACTACGAAGAGATGGGCCGCCGCGGATTCGCGATGGCGGCCGAACATCCCTCGGCGCGCGAACAGGGCATGGCGGAGCTGTACGCCACGATGGCGGAGCGGTTCGTCACGCTGCGTCTCGCGCTCACCGCATTCAGCGACGCGCTGCTCTTTCCCAACGTGAATACGCCGGAGCGTCTCATGCGCCGCGTACGGGACGAAACGCGCTGGCGCTGGACGCACTGACCGCCGCCGCAAAGGCGGCGAAGAGCGCGCGGTCCCACGGTTCGGGGCCGTCGTCGAGTTCTTCCGGATGCCACTGCACGCCAAGCATCCACCAGTCGTCGGTGTGCCATTCCACGGCTTCCACGATGCCGTCCTCGGCCCGTGCGACGACACGGAGCCCGTCGCCGGGGCGTGCGATGGCCTGGTGGTGGAGTGAGTTCGCCATGATATGCTCGGCACCCAGCGCGTGGGCCAGGCGCGACGCCGGTTCCACCTCCACGGCATGAACGCGCGTGGCGCGGACGTCTTCGCGCGTGTGCCGGAGGGCGCCGACGCATTCACTGGGGATGTCCTGGATCAGCGACCCACCGAACGCGACGTTGACGATCTGCACGCCGCGGCAGATGGCCAGGGTGGGCATCTGCCGGTCGCGCGCGGCACGGGCGAGCGCAATTTCCCAACGATCGCGCTCGGGATTGGGCGCCTCGGCCTTGGGATGAGGCGCCGCGCCGTAGAGGCGCGATTCCACGTCCTCGCCTCCCGTGAGCACCAGGCCGTCCACGCGGTCGAGCAGGGCCTCGGCCGCGCCCGGATCGAGGGGGGGCACGGCCACGGGCAGCACGCCTGATCGCACGAGGGCGTCGGTATAGCGCCGGTTCACCCGCACGCGGGGCAACTCGCGCACGATTTCGGTGGTCGTGGTCAGGGCCACAATGGCCGGGGCATCGCGATCGGGGCGGGGCATGGGCATCCGTGGGGTCCTTTCGGTTGCGACGGTGCGGCGAACCTGCGTATCCTATCGGGCCAGCCGGCGGGCGCGCCAGTCGTGAGCCTCGCGACCACAGCATCCGAAACGCCGATCTGCCAATTCCCGTAGGTGCCCTGTGTTCGAGTCCCTTCGTCAGTCGCTGAACGACCTCATGGCGCGGGCCACGCGGCCCGAAGAGCGCCGAGACGTGCTGGCGCGCATGAAGGATTCGCTCGTGCATGCGAAGCTCGGCGTGGAGGATCTCCGTTCGGGGCTCGACGTCACCCGGCGCCGGCTGGAGACCGAACGGAGCGAGTTGGCCACGGTACAGCGCCGGAAGGCGCTGGCCGAGGGGATCCACGATCAGGAAACCGTGGAACTCGCCACCAAGTACGAAACGCTGCACACCGAGCGGTTGGACGTCCTGCAGCGCAAACTGGACGCGCAGGAGCGTGAGGTCGCTCTCGCCGAGCAGGAACTCGCCGAGATGAACGCCGAATTCAAGCGCCACGCCATCGGCGCCGTGCCGCCGGCATCCACGGCGGGGGCGGGCGTGGGCGCGGGGGGCGACGACCCGTTGGCGCAGGAGACGGGCGAGGCGACGCGCGAAGAACTCGATGCGCTCGCCCGTGCCCATGCGCGGGCGTCCCGCGACGAGGAGGCGCAGCGGCGCCTCGAGGAACTCAAGCGGCGCATGGGGAAGTCGCCCTAGGATGCGCGGGTCGGTCGCGTGCGTCACGGCCTGTGTGCTGTGGGGAGGGTGGGCCGGGGTGGCGCGTGCGCAGGCGGACCAGGCTCACGTTCCCTGCAACGGCCAGCGCATCAATGCCATCACGATCACGTCGCGGGCGCCCACCGTGGCCGGCCTGCGTCGGATCCCCGTGGTATCAGAAGTCGCCCGCGCCGTGCACACCACCACCCAGCCCGACGTGATCTCCCGGTTTCTGCTGTTGCACGTCGGGGACCGGTGTTCGGAACTCCGCCGGTCGGAGTCGGCGCACATCCTGCGGGCCCAGCCCTTCCTGGCCGATGCCTCGATCACGGTGATCCCTTCGGATTCGGGTGAGGTCGCGCTCGACGTGCAGACGATCGACGAAGTGGCGGCGGTGTTCAGCGCGACGCTGAAGGCAAAGGCCCGGCTGTTCACCGGCCTGCGGGTGGGCGACGCGAACGCCGGAGGTGAGGGCGTGTACCTCGCCGGCCGCTGGTGGCAGGAGTCAGGGTTGCGGGACGGCTATTCGTTCGGCGTGACGGATTATCAGTTTCTCGGGCAGCCCTATCAGGCGACGGCGCGTCTGGCGCGGGCCCCGCTCGGCGGCGAATACCACTTCGACGTGCAGCGGCCCTTCCTCACCGACCTGCAACGCGTTGCCTGGCGCGTGCAGCGCGGCCGCTCCGACGACTACGTGCGGTTCACCGACGCAGCGGGGAGCACACATGCCGATCTACTGAGCCGCGACTATGCGGACATCGGTGGGCTCGCCCGGATCGGTCCCCCGGGCCGCCTGGCGCTGGTGGGCGTCTCGGTCTCGCACGAGACGGCGTACGCGGGAGCGGCGCCGATCCTGATCTCCGCACGCGGCACGAGCCCCGACTCGACGTTCCCGCTGGATGGCCGCTACGCGTCCCATACCACGTCGCGGCTGAATGCGCTGTTGGGGTATCGCAACCTGCGGTATGTGCACACCACGGGTTTCGAAGGATTGCGCAACCTCGAGGACGTGCCGACGGGCATCGAGGTCGGGGCGCTGATCGGGAAAGGCTCCGGCCTGCTGGGCTCGCAAGATCACGACATGCTCGTGGGCGGCGAATTGTATGCGGGGGAAGCCGACGCCAAGTCGGCGATCCGCCTGCAGGCCGAGGCCGAGGCGCGGCGTCCGGACACCGGCGCCCCGTGGGACGGCATTCTTACCAGCGGACGGTTGGCATGGCATCAGCGCACGGGCCAGGCGCACATGCTCGTCACCTCGCTCGAATGGGGCGGGGGGTGGCGCGTGCGCGTGCCGTTCCGCGTCACGCTGGCCGGCACGGAAGGAGGCATCCGGGGCATGCCCGAAGGTGTGGAGCAGGGGGGCCGGCGCGCGATCATGCGGGTGGAGGACCGGCTGCTGCTCGGTTCGGTGGGCCAGGGCGTGGCCGATCTGGGCGTGGCGTTCTTCGCCGACGCCGGACGGCTGTGGGCCGGCGACGTGCCGTTCGGGTCGACCACCCCGGTGCGCTTTTCGGCCGGCATCAGCCTGCTGGCAGCCGTGCCATCGCGCTCCGCGCGAACGTGGCGGCTCGACATCGCGCTGCCGAACGTACCCGGGCGCGGGCTGCGGCTGGCCCTCCGCATCTCGCAAAACGACGAGTCCACCGGGTTCTGGCGGGAGCCGCGGGACGTGGCGATCGCACGCGAGCGGAGTGTCCCGGCGAGTCTATTCAACTGGCCGTAACGGCGAACTGAGAAACGGCGACGGACCGAAACGGCGCAGGGCCGAGACTACGCAGGGCCGAGACTACGCAGGGCCGAAAGTACGCAGGGTCGAAAGTACGCAGGGCTGGTACGACGCAGGGGCGGTGGGACGCAGGGGCGGCGCGTCGAAGCCTTGCGGAGCCGGGCGAAATCCCGAGAGCGCGGGACGAGGCGCCGCGCCCCCGGGCGCGCTAGCTAGTGCACGCCACCCATCAATCCCTTCACCGGCCTGATCATCAACGCCGCGATCACGGCCGCGCCGAGGCACACCGCGGCGATCGTGCCGAACAGTTCGGGAAGCGGCGCCGTCGAGATGAAGCCGGCCGCGTAGCCCGCCGCCTTATTGCCGAACGCGTCGGCCAGGAACCAGATCCCCAGCGCCGTGCCCACGATCTTTACGGGCGACAGCTTGGTGAACACCGAGAGCCCCACAGGCGAGAGACACATCTCGCCCAGTTCCTGGATGAAGTAGCACCCCACGAGCCAGAAGGGCGCCACTTTGAGGCCGGGCGATCCCTGCAGCCGGTACGCGGGTACCAGCAGCAGCACGAACGACAGCCCGATGAAGAACAGGCCGAAGAAGAACTTCGTGGGAGTCGACGGCTCGTGCTTGCCCAGCCGTACCCACAGCCAGGCGAACACCGGTGCGAGAATGATGACGAAGGTCGCCTGCACCGACACGTACCAACTCGACGGGAAGTGCCAGCCGAACACCACGTTGTTGCTGAACCGGTCGCCGAACAGATTGAGCGTGGACCCCGCCTGCTCGTAGGCGCCCCAGAACACAGCGGCGAACACGAAGAACACGGCCATCGCCGCGATCCGTTTCCATTCGACCTTCGTGAAGCCCATGTAGGTCGCTTCGTGCAGCCGCCGCTCGGCGGCTGCCGCGGCTGCCTCGCGCTGGCGCTCTGCTTCGACGGCGGCCACCTCGCGCTTCTGCCGCGCCAGCCGCTCCATCGCCGGTTCCAGATGCCGCCGGCCGAGGACGTACTGGATGAGCCCCAACGTCATCCCGACCCCCGCGCAGGCGAAGCCGAGGTGCCAGTTGATGTTCTGCGCGAAGTAGCCGGCGATGACCGGGCCGATCGCCGCTCCCAGGTTGATCCCCATGTAAAAGAGTGAGAATCCGGCGTCGCGCCGCGTGTCGTCCCGCTCGTACAGCGAACCCACGATGCCGCTGACGTTCGGCTTCAGCAGCCCCGTCCCGATGACGATGAGCGAGAGCCCCGCGTAGAAGAAGGGCAGTGGATGGAATGCCAGTGTGAAGTGGCCGAGCGCGATGATGATCCCGCCCCAGAGCACGCTCTTGTACTGTCCCAGCCACCGGTCGGCGATGATGCCGCCGAAGATCGCCGCCGCCCATACGCTGCCGGTGTAGGTGCCGTAGATCGAACCGGCGTGCGCGTCGTTGAACTTGAGCACGTGCACCATGTACAGGATGAGGAAGGCTCGCATCCCGTAATAGCTGAAACGCTCCCACATTTCCGTGAAGAACAGCGTCGACAGCCCACGCGGGTGGCCGAGAAAGCTGTAGTCCCCGGGGACGGTGGACACGCCATTCGAGGCTGACGAGGGTTGAGATGTGGAAGGCACCTGAGAGCTCCGGGTGGGTGGGGTGGGGTCAGACGGTGGGAGCGTGGATGGGAAGATACCGGCCGGGACGATGGGTCGCACCCGCGTCCTGCTGTTGCGTCCAGTCCACCACGGTCGGTTCCTGCTTGATGCACGCCGCGAAGTGCCCGGACGCCTTCTCCTCCAGCGGCGGCACGATCTTCGTACACGCCGCGTCCTTGGCTGGATGCTGGCAACGCGGGTGAAACACGCACCCGTGCGGTGGATGCGCCGGAGACGGCACGTCGCCCTGCAGAATGATCCGGCCGCGACCGGCGTCCGGATCGGGCACCGGCACCGCCGACAGCAGCGCCTGGGTGTACGGCATCAGCGGCTCGCGGTAGAGATCGCGCGCTGTGGCGAGCTCCACGATGTGCCCCAGGTACATCACGGCCACCCGGTCGGCGATGTGTTCCACGACGGCCAGGTCGTGCGCGATGAACAGGTATGCGAGCCCGCGGTCGCGCTGCAGATCACGCAGCAGGTTGACCACCTGCGCCTGCACCGATACGTCGAGGGCCGAAACCGGTTCATCGCACACGATGAACGACGGTTCCACCGACAGCGCGCGCGCGATCCCCACGCGCTGCCGCTGTCCACCGGAGAATTCGTGCGGATAGCGCGACGCGTACTCCGGACGCAGGCCCACCTCCTCGAGCAGCTGCTTCACGCGTTGGTCGGCGGCCGCCCCCTCGGCCAGACGATGGATGGTGAGGCCCTCGCGCACGATGGCGCCGATGGTCATCCGCGGATTCAGCGACGAGAAGGGATCCTGGAACACGATCTGCATCCGCCGCCGCAGGCGCCGCAGCTCCGCGGCACCGAGCGACAGCACGTCCTGGCCATCGAACTGCACGCGTCCGCTGGTCGGCTCGATGAGACGGAGAATCGCCCGCCCCGTGGTGGTCTTCCCGCATCCCGACTCGCCCACCAGCCCCAACGTCTCGCCGGCGCGGATGGTGAACGACACGCCGTCCACGGCCCGTACGGGCTCCGGCGGCGGGCCGAACAGCGCGCGGCGCCGGGCGAAATGCTTCCGCAGGTCGGAAACCTCGACCAGCGGTGTGCCGCTGGCGGCGCCGGGCGCGCTCATCCGACCTCCGCGCGCAACGGAGTCCCGTCGGGCGCGCGGCGGCCGGGCTCGGCCGCCAGGTGGCAGCGCGACGCGTGATCGGTGCCCACGTCGACGATGGCCGGATGCTCGCGCTCGCATCGCTCCCACGCCGAGGCGCACCGGTCGCGAAAGCGGCAGCCGGCGGGCCACGCGGTGGGCGCCGGCACGGCGCCCGGAATGGTCTGCAGCCGCTCGCGCGACGCCCCGAGCCGCGGCATGGCCGCCAGCAGCCCCCGCGTGTAGGGGTGGTGCGCCCGCGCGAACAGCTCGCGCACCGGCGCCTCCTCCACCGCCTCGCCGCCGTACATCACGATCACCCGCGATGCGGTCTCGGCCACCACGCCGAAGTCGTGCGTGATCAGGAGCACCGACATACCGAACTGCTGCTGCAGCTCGGCGAGCAGTTCGAGAATCTGCGCCTGAATCGTGACGTCGAGCGCGGTGGTGGGCTCGTCGGCGATCAGCAGCGCCGGCTGCATCACGAGGGCCATGGCGATCATCACGCGCTGCCGCATGCCGCCCGACAACTGGTGCGGGTATTCCCGGGCGCGTTCGCCGGCGCCCGGGATGCCGACACGATCCAGCATCTCGACGGCGCGCTTCCACGCCTCGGCCCGCGAGGCGCCGGCGTGGATTCGCGCCACCTCGGCCACCTGGTCGCCCACCGTGAACACCGGATTGAGCGCCGTCATCGGTTCCTGGAAGATCATCGCGATCCGATTGCCGCGAATGGCCCGCATGCCGCGCTCGTCGAGCGACAGTAGGTCGCGCCCCTCGAACCGGATGTGGCTGCCCGTTTCGATGCGCCCGGGCGCCGACACGAGGCGCAGGATGGAGAGCGCGGTCACCGACTTGCCGCATCCGGATTCACCGACCAGGCCCACCGTCTCACCGGGGGCGATGGCGAGGGACAGCCCGTCCACCGCCCGCGCGATACCGGCGCTGGTGTGGAAATAGGTTCGCAGATTCTCGATGGCGAGCAACGGCTCACCCATGGGCAGGCTCCGGCAGGTCGGCGGCTTGTCGTCCGGGAAGCTGACGCGCATCAAGTGTGTCTCGCAAGGCGTCGCCGAGGGTATTGAACGCCAACACCGTGGACACGATGGCCACACCGGGGAAGATCACTGCCCACCAGGTGGACACGAATTGGTTGGCGGCATCCTGGAACATCGTGCCCCAACTGGCCATCGGCTCGTGCACGCCAATGCCGAGGAACGAGAGTCCCGCCTCGAGCATGATCACGTTGCCGATGGCGAGGGCGCCGGCAATGATCACCGGCGACAGCACGTTGGGAAGTACGTGCCGCCAGACGATGCGGACCGGATTCGCACCGAGCGACCGGGCGGCGACCACGAACTCGCGATCGCGAAGGGCCATCGCCTGCCCGCGTACGATGCGCGCCACGTCGAACCACCCGGTGAGCCCGATGAGCAGCACCAGCGCGGGTACGGGCACCGGCGACCAGAGCGCGAGCACGGCGATCAGCATCAGCACGCGTGGCACGGAGAGCATGGCGTCGATGAAGCGCATCATGACCGCGTCCACCCAGCCGCCGGCGTATCCAGCCACCGCGCCGTACACCATGCCCACGGTGGACGACACGAGCACTGCCAGCGCCGCGATCGAGAGCGACAGCCGCGCGCCGTACAGGATCCGGGTCAACACGTCGCGGCTGAACCGGTCGGTGCCGAACGGGTAGGCCCACGACGGGGGCAGACTCTTGAGGCGCACCGGGTCGAGCAACTGCCACGGGTGGTACGGTGTGAGCAGCGGCGCGAACAGCGCCCCGAGCACGAACAGGGCGATGACGCCGAGCGCGATGCGCGCGCCGCCCGGCAGTCGGGCCCACACGCGGCGCGCCGGGGCGGGGCGTTCAGTCGACACGGAGCCTCGGATCGGCCACCGCGTAGGCGATATCGGCCATCAGGTTGCCGACGATCACCATCACGGTGCCCACGAGCACGCCGGCGAGCACCAGCGGATAGTCGCGCATGCCGATGGCATTGACGGTGAGCCAGCCCATGCCCTGCCACGAGAACACGGTCTCGACGAATACCGAGCCTCCGAGCAGGGCGGGCAGCGAGAGGCCGAACAGGGTGATGGTGGGAATGAGCGCGTTGCGCAACACGTGCCGGCGCACCACCTGGCGGTCGGAGAGTCCCTTGGCGCGCGCCGTGCGCACGAAGTCGAGCGGCAGGACGTCGAGCAGTTCATTGCGCTGGAAACGGGCGATGGAGGCCGTCGTGAGCAGCACCAGGGTGAGCGCCGGCAGGATCAGGTGCCGCAGGTGATCCAGGAACGCGGCGAACGGCGGCATGTAGTCGTGCGTCGCGATGCTCACCGGGTATCCCGCCGGCAGGATCGGCAGCCAGTAGGCGAACGCGAGCACGATCACCATCGCCAACCAGAAATCCGGCACCGAGTAGAAGAACAGCGCAACGTTTCCGGCCCATTGGGCCCGCCGCGTGCCCCGCCGTTCCACCTGGAACAAGGCCAGCAAGATGCCGAGGGCGAACGAAAGTCCGAGGGCCACGCTCATCAGGAGCAGTGTGCGCGGCAGCGCGTTGGCCAGCGCCGCGCGCACCGGTTCGTGCATGGAGTGGGAGTAGCCGAGGTCGCCGCGGACCACGTTCCCCAGCCAGAGCAGGTACTGAGTACCGAGCGGACGATCGTAACCGAACTGGGCGCGCCAGTGCGCACGTACGGCTTCGGTGATCGTCGGCGCGTCGAAACCGAACGGATCGCCCGGCGCCGCGTGGATGAGCACGAACGCGAACGTCGCCACCATCCAGACGACGACGATGGACTGCCCCAATCGGGCGGCGAGGCGGCGGACCACGCGTCAGCGCTGCGAAGCGCCGATGCCTATCCGGTCGCGATCGATGCGGTCGGCGACCGGTACGGTCCAGTCGGCCAGGTGCTGCCACCACCCGTCGGCGCGCATGGGCGTCACGTGGAACCGGGTGTTGATCACCCCGTATACGAACACATCGTAGAGCCACACGCCGGGCGCATCATCGATGATGACCTGATAGGCCCGTGATGCGTACCGGTGCGCGGCGGCGACGTCGAACGAGGTCGCCGCGCTGTCGAGCAGGGCATCGAACTTCGGATCCGAATACGCCATGTAGTTCAGCCCGCCCGGCGGCATGGCCGTGGAGCCCCATTCCTGCTCGGCACCTCCGGCGTTGGGATCGGTGCCGTTCCCGGCCAGCGCGAGATCGAAATCGCCGGCGGCCTGTTTGGCGAAGAACGCGCCGAACGGTTCGGCGTCGATGTCGACCTTGATGCCTACCTTGCGCAGGGCGTCCTGGATGAGCACCGCGTAGCTCATGCGCAGGGCACTCGAGGTCGGCACGATGAGCCTGACGTGGAGTGGCTTCCCGTTGTGGCGGCGAATGCCGTCGGGACCCGGAGTCCACCCGGCGGAGTCGAGCAGCGCTTCGGCACGCGCGGGATCATAGGGCGGCAACCGGAGCGTCGTGTCCGCCGTGGCGAGTGAGCGGGGGAACGGCCCGTACGAGATGGCACCCGCGCTGTCGAACACGTTCTGGAGCATCGCCTTCCGGTCGATCGCCATCGATACGGCGCGCCGCACGCGGACGTCGGAAAAGAACGGACTGGGCTGCGCGTGATGGCCGGCCGCGCGGAAGTTCATGCCCAGGAACACGTACTGCAGACTGGGCCACGGGAACACGCGCAGGTTCGCGTGCCCGGCCGCGGCCTTGAGTTGATCGGGTGTGGCGTTCTCCAGCAGGTCGGCCTGACCACTGAGCACCTGCGCGAACGCCGCGTTGTTGTCCGGCGTGATCTCCCAGATCACGCGATCGAGCCGGGCCCGTCCGCGGTAGTTCCCGGTGTCGGCGACCAGCACCAACTGTGATCCCGGCTCCCACTTGGCGAACCGGAAGCGTCCACTGCCTATCGGATGGCGCGCCGTCTCCGACGTGGCAAGCCGTTCCGGCGGGATCGTGTCGAGGAGATGCTTCGGGAGCACCCACAACTGGTACACGATGTTGAAGAACGATTCCGGCGTCTTGGCGTGGAACCAGGCCACTGCCGTGAGCGAGTCCTTCACCGAGACGGAATCCACGTTGGTCAGCAAGGGCGCGATCGTGGAGCCGAGCTTGGGATTCTTGTAGAGCGCGAGCGAGAAGCGCACGTCCGCCGCACGTACGGGAACGCCGTCGTGCCACCGGGCGCGCGGATTGATGTGAAATGCCACCGACATCGAGTCCGGCGCCCACGTCCAGTGATCGGCGAGTTGCGGCTTGAACCCCAGATCGCCCGTGGTCTGCATGCTGTCACCGATTTCGGCCAGGTGATCGTACACGAGGTCGGCCACGGCATGCCCGACGATACTCGCCGTCATCGGAGGCAGCAGGTTGTCGGCGTCTCCCGGCTCGGCGATCACCAGGGTGCCCCCGTCGGGCCCCTCGGCCGGTGCCGCGGACGGTTCCCCGCGACCGCAGGCGGCAACGAACACGAAGGGGAGGCAACAGGCGCAGAAGCGTCGAAATCGCATGAGCAGCACGTCGTGGCGAAGGTTGAGACAACGATTGCGAGCCATGGGAACCCCGTCAAGCGATTCTACCGTCTCCAGGTCCACCCCTCACTCCGGAACTCTCCGGTGGCGCGCTCGACGTCGCGCGCAAGCTCGGGATCGACCGTCAACGGTGTCGCATGGGGGGCGAGTTGACGCAGCGCGTTGACGAGTGCCTCGGCCACGCGATCGAACGGTGGCGCTTCTCCGAGAATTGCCGCCAGCGTGGCCGCTGGAGGAGTGACGGCGCGCCGGGGCGTTCGTAACAGGTCGGCGATGAGGGCCTGGTCGTCGGCCAGCAGAATCGATCCGTGCTGCAGCAGCGCGCCGTCGTGCCGCCACTGCGCGCTGCCCACCAGCTTCCGCCCGCCGACCACGATTTCCCCGGCGGCAGGTTCGTCGAAGCAGGGGGCAAGCCCCGGGGTCGGAGCACGGGCCGCGGGAGCCGCCGGTTCGGCGGGCACCCCGAGTGCGTGGAGCGCGTCGAGAAGCAGGTGATTGATGCGTTCGTAGGCGCCGCGGAGGGTGGCATCGAAGGCGTCGGGTGCCGTGACGCTGTACGTGACCTCGTGGTGGTGCAGGAGGGCCCGTCCCCCGGTGGGCCGGCGCACGAAGTCGATGCCCAGCCCGGCCGCACGCGCCAGATCGTAGGCGCCGCGAGCGGTCTGGTTCCGGCCGAGTGACAGCGTGGGGCGGCGCCAGGCGTACACACGGAGCACGGCCTCGCCCGTGCGCCGGGCCCGGGCCATCAGGGCCTGGTCCCACGCCATGTTGGCCGCTCCGTCCAGCGGTTCGGAGACGAGGTAGCGCCAGGGCGGCGGCGGGTCGGAATGTGTCGTGGTCACGGTCACAGAATAGTCGCCGGGCCGCCTTGGCGGGGGGAGGGGCGCGCGGACGCGTTCGCGCATAGCTTTACCGACGGACCTTCAACACCCCGACCATGACCCCGACTACGAAACCGGCGCCCCCAGCGGCTGCCGACAGCTTCATACCCCGCCACATCGGACCGAACGCGGCCGCGACCGCCGAAATGCTCGCCGTGGTGGGCTACGACTCGCTCGATGCGTTCATCGACGCCGTCATTCCCCCGAACATCCGCCTGCGCAAGCCGCTGGCCATCCACGCCGAGTGGAGCGAGCAGGAGGCGCTGGCCTCCATGCGCCGCATGGCCGAGAAGAATCGCGTGCTGCGGTCCTATATCGGCATGGGGTACTCCGACACATTCACGCCGCCCGTCATCCAGCGAAACATTCTGGAGAATCCCGGCTGGTACACGGCGTACACCCCCTACCAGGCGGAAATCGCGCAGGGACGCCTGGAAGCGCTGCTCAACTTCCAGACCATGGTGATGGATCTCACCGGCCTGGAGATCGCCAACGCATCGCTGCTCGACGAGGGCACGGCGGCGGCCGAGGCGATGACGATGGCGAACGGCATCAAGGGCGCCGACGGCAAGCACCGCTTCTTCGTGTCCGACGAATGCCATCCGCAGACCATCGATGTGGTCAAGACGCGGGCCGCGGTCCGCGGCATCGACGTGGTGGTGGGCGACTTCCGCACCTTCGACATCGACGGCTCGGTGTTCGGGGCGCTGATCCAGTATCCCACCACCGACGGCGCGATCCACGACTACCGCACGTTCTGCGAGCGGGCGCACGCGGCCGGTGCGCTGGTGACCGTGGCCTCCGACCTGTTGAGCCTCGTGCTCCTGACGCCGCCCGGCGAATGGGGGGCCGACATCGTGGTGGGCAACTCGCAGCGGTTCGGCGTGCCGATGGGGTACGGCGGGCCGCACGCGGCGTTCTTCGCCACGCGCGACGAGTACAAGCGTCAGATTCCGGGCCGCATCATCGGCGTGTCGCGCGACGCCGACGGCAAGCCGGCGCTGCGCATGGCGCTGCAGACGCGCGAACAGCACATCCGCCGCGAGAAGGCGACCAGCAACGTATGCACGGCGCAGGTGCTGCTGGCGGTCATCGCCGGCATGTACGCGGTGTGGCACGGGCCCGCGGGGCTCACGAACATCGCGCGCCGCGTGCACCGGTATGCGGTGATCCTGGCGGCCGGGCTCGAGCAGCTCGGGTATCGCATCGGGCACGCCGAATTCTTCGACACGATTCGCGTGGAAACGGGCGACGGCTCACCACGGAGCACGCAGACCACACAGAAACTGCTCGCTGCGGCGGTGCAGGCGGGGTACAACCTGCGGCCGCTCGGCGATTCAGCCATCGGCATCGCGCTCGACGAGACGACCACGGAAGCGGATCTCGCGGCGCTGCTGGGGGTGTTCGCGCAGGGCAAGCCGGCGCCCGCGGTGGGCGAACTCGCGGCCAGGATCGACGACCGCTACGACGAGCGGTTCGCGCGCACCAGCGCGTTCCTCACGCATCCGGTGTTCAACTCGCATCACAGCGAGACCGAGATGCTGCGCTACATGCGCACGCTGGAATCGCGCGACCTGTCGCTCACGCACTCGATGATTCCGCTGGGCTCGTGCACGATGAAGCTCAACGCCACGGCGGAGATGATCCCGATCACCTGGCCGGAGTTCGCGAAGCTGCACCCGTTCGTGCCGCGCGATCAGGCGGCCGGCTATACCGAGTTGTTCGACCGGCTCAGCGCGGCGCTGTGCGAGATCACCGGCTTTGCCGGCATGTCGCTGCAGCCCAACGCCGGCTCGCAGGGCGAGTACACGGGGCTGATCGTGATCCGTCGCTACCAGGCGTCCAGGGGCGAGGGGCACCGCGACGTCTGCCTGATCCCGCAGTCGGCGCACGGCACCAACCCGGCCAGCGCCGTGATGGCGGGCATGCAGGTGGTGGTGGTGAAGACGGACGCCAACGGCAACATCGACGTGGCGGATCTCGAAGCCAAGGCCAGGCAGCACGCCGCCCGGCTGTCGGCGCTGATGGTGACGTATCCCTCCACGCACGGCGTGTTCGAGACGGCGATCACCGACATCTGCCGCATCGTGCACGAGAACGGCGGCCAGGTCTATTTGGACGGCGCCAACATGAACGCCATGGTGGGGCTGGCGCGGCCGGGGGACATCGGCGGCGACGTCTGCCACCTGAACCTGCACAAGACCTTCTGTATTCCTCACGGCGGCGGCGGGCCGGGCATGGGCCCGATCGGCGTGGCCGAGCATCTGGTGCCCTTCCTGCCCGGGCACGTGGTGGTGGCGGGCGGCAACGCGGAGGGCGCCGTGTCGTCGGCCCCCTGGGGCAGCGCGAGCATCCTCCCCATCTCGATGATGTACATCGACATGATGGGCGGTGCCGGACTCACCGAAGCCACGAAGATGGCGATCCTGAACGCGAACTACGTGGCCAGGCGGCTCGAATCGCACTACCCGGTGCTCTACAAGGGCGCCAATGGGTGCGTCGCGCACGAATGCATCGTGGACCCGCGTGCCCTCAAGACCTCGGCCGGTGTGGAGGCGGAGGATATCGCGAAGCGGCTCATGGACTACGGCTTCCACGCGCCGACGCTGTCGTTCCCGGTCGCCGGCACCTTGATGATCGAGCCCACGGAGAGCGAGCCGAAGGCGGAACTCGACCGGTTCTGTGACGCGCTGATCGCGATTCGCGAGGAGGTTCGCGAGATCGAGACCGGCGTGGCCGACCGCGCCGACAACCTCCTCAAGCATGCGCCGCATCCGGTGCAGCGGGTAGTGGCCGACGCCTGGCCGCACCCCTACTCGCGCGAACGCGCCGCGTATCCGGTTGCGTGGGTGCGGGAGCACAAGTTCTGGCCGGCCGTGGGCCGCGTCGAGAGCGCCTATGGCGACCGGAATCTGATTTGCGCCTGCCCGCCGATGGAGGAGTACGAGATGCAGTTGGCGGCGGACGGCTGACCACAGAACCAGGAGAACTACGAGTTCAGAGTGGTCAGTCGCCGGGCAGCAGTGATCCGAAACGACAACCGGGGCGCGTCTCAATCGTTCGAGACGCGTCCCGGTCTGCTGTTTCGGTCTACGGATTCCAGTTGACTGGAGACTCTCAGCTTGTCGTCCCGTCGTTCTCGGCGGCCCTCGGCCGCCTCTACTCGCCGAGATGCGCCTTGTACGCCTCGGCGTTCAGCAGTTCGTTCTTCTCCGCTGGATTGCTGATCCGGATCTTCACCATCCAGCCGTCGTCGTATGGCGCCGTATTCACGAGCGCCGGCTCGCCGTCCAGGCGATCGTTGACCTCGACCACCTCGCCGGCCACGGGGCTGAAGAGTTCGGAAACGGCCTTCACGGCTTCGATGGTTCCGAAGACGTCGTGCTTGCCGAACTTGGTGCCGGGCTTGGGCAGTTCGACGTAGACCACGTCGCCCAACTCGCCCTGCGCGTAATCGGTGATCCCGATGGCCACGACGTTGGGATCGTCCGTCGTTTTCACGTATTCGTGGTCTTCTGTATACAGCAGGTCCTGCTGGATATCGGACACGGGGGCTCCCGGAAAGAGCTAATGGTGCGCGCAGTCTACCCGGCGGCGCGCAGCGTTGTCAAGGAACGCCGGCCGCGTCGTGGGCATCCGCCGCCGCCTGAAGCGACGTCCAGACGGCGTCGACCTGCCGGGCCAACTCTTCGAGCGAGCCGGCGTTGTTGATGACGAAGTCGGCCCGGGCGCGCTTCAGTTCCGACGGCATCTGGGCGGCGATCATCGCCATCGCCTCGGCCGTCGGTACTCCGCGTTCGCCCACCACACGCTCGAGGCGCAGCGGCCGCGGAGCGTCGACGAGCATCACCAGGTCGAACCGGTCCACCATCTTCTTCTCGAACAGCAGGGGGATGTCGCAGACGACGATCCGGTCGCCGCGCTCCCGCGCCTCTGCCACGGCGGCTTCGCGCCGCCGCTCCACGTCGGGGTGGACGATGCCGTTCAGCGCATCGAGCTGCTCCGGGTCGTTGAACACCACGCCGCGAAGGGCTGCCCGGTCCAGTTCACCCGTGGGACCGAGCACGTCCGAGCCCCACCGCGCCGAAATCGCGTCCAGCGCCGGGGTGCCCGGCTCGACGGCCTGCCGCGCCAACTGATCGGCATCGACGATCGTCGCGCCGCGTTCGGCGAGCATTCGGGCAACCGTGGACTTGCCGCTGGCGATGTTGCCGGTGAGACCGACGAGGAGCATGGGGGCCGTGGAAATGGGTGGGAGGTTCGTGTCCGGGCCAAGGTAGGGAGGGCGGGGGAGAGCGTCAACGAGATGCTGCGTCAGCGCACCAGCGAGACCGAAGCCATCGTCCCAGTATGCCTGGCTATCTCGTTGACCCGCAATCACTTGTATGCATGAGCCGCGAGGCTTCCCGGGGGGCCAATCCCGCTCACCCGCCGGCCGGCCTAGAGCGGGAGCCCGACCTGGTCCTCGTCCCGGAGCGGCACCTCGTGGCAGGCGCGACAGCGAGCTTCGTAGGTGTCCGCGCCGCCCACCATGATCGTCGGTGAGCTGTAGAGCGCCGGCTTGCCGTCGATCAGCCGCTGATTGCGGCTCGCCGGGTGGCCGCAACGCACGCAGATGGCATGCAGCTTGTCCACGATCTCGGCGACGGCCATCAGCTCGGGCATTGCGCCGAAGGGCTCGCCGCGAAAGTCCGTATCGGTCCCGGCCACGATCACGCGCATCCCGCGGCCGGCCAGCTCGGTGGCGAGGGTCACGATGCGCTCGTCCAGGAACTGCGCCTCGTCGATGGCCACCACTTCGGTATCGACGTTCACGCGCTCGGCAATCTGCGCGGCGGTGTCCACGGGAATCGCTTCGGCCGTCCGGCCGTCGTGGCTCGACACCTTGAACACACCCCCGTACCGCTCGTCGAGATGCGACTTGAACACCTGGACCCGGCGCTTGGCGATAGCGGCCCGCCGCACGCGCCGGAGCAGTTCCTCGCTCTTGCCGCTGAACATCACGCCGGCAATCACCTCGATCCAACCGGCGCGGGCCGTGAAGTACGTGTCCGACGTCACCGCTTCCTGTCCTCCGGCGTCCGCGGACCACGCGACGGCGCTCCCCGTCCGGCGCGGTCTCCACGCTCGGGCCGTCCGCCACGGCCAGCCCCGCCGCGGCCAGCGCCCCCCCGGTCCCCACGATCTCCGCGATCCCCGCGATCGGGGCGGTCGCGGCCCGAGCGCTCCGGCCGCTCCTGATCGATGCGCGCCACGATCTGGCGTCCCTTGACCGTGACGCCGGTGAGCTTCTGGGCCACGGCGGCCGCCACCGTCTCCGGCACTTCCACCAGCGCGTGCCGGTCGCGCAACTCGATGCGCCCGACGTCGGCGCCGGTGAGACCCGCCACGTTGGCGATGGCTCCCACCAGGTCGCCGGCGCCGATTCCGTCGGTCTGGCCGGCGTTGATGAACAGCCGGGCCATGCGGGGCGCTGCGAGCGACTTGGGAGCGGCCGCGCGCCGCCGTTCGGCTTCGAGCAGGCGCACCGCGGCGGCCGCGATCTCGATGCCGTCGAATTCGGCGAGCATCGGCTCGAGCGCCAGCAGCTCGTGGCTGTATCCGCCGGCCGCCAACTCGTCGCGCAGCGCGGCGCGGAGCTGTTCCTCGCGGGCCCGCGCCCGGGCGGCTGCCTCGGGCAGCACGAACGGGTTGATCACGCCGCCGGCGATGTCCCGCAGCACCGGCAGCTGCTGCGTCTGCGCGAGCGCGACCACGTGGCGCGGCGTCCGCTCTCCCGTCAGGTCGCGGAGTTCGGCACGCGTGGCGGGCAGGTCGTAGAGAACGAGCAGCTCGGCGTCGGCGTCCATCGCCACTCCGGCCCGCACCGGGCCGTCTTCCGCGTAGCCCATGGTCCGGAGCACGGCGCGCGCCTGGGCGTCGGACCGGGGGTCGCGCATGTGGACGAATGCGCTGGCGGGGTCCAGTTCGTCGAGCACACGGCGGAGCGCCACCGGCTTCGCCGCTTCGTGCACCACCACGAACTGGATGGGCATCGCGGCCAGCCCTTCCTCGACGGCGGGCAACACGCGCCGGGCACGCCGGGCATGGCGTTCGATGAACTGTTCCACGGCCGGCGAGATGGCGCGGACGACGACGGTCCTGGCGGCATCCTTGGGCACTTCGGCGAGCAGGGTTTCGAGTGCCGCCGCGTGCACGTCGAGCATGTCGTCGAGCCAGGCGAATACGAGTTGGCGGACCCCGCCGAGCTTCATCGCCGAGCGCTGGAGGAGCTCCACGAGGGCATCGGGCGCGCCGACCACGACCTGCGGCGGTGCCAGGCGGAGGATGCGGGAGGCGCGGGCGGCCGAGGTGGCCGCGAGCACGGTGCACCCGCGCGGGCCACCGATCGCGTCGGCGGCCGCGGCAAGGGCCATCGCGGCTTCGGCGTCGGCGGTGACCACCAGGAGTTGGGGGCCCGGGGTGGCGGGATCCAACCGATCGAGAGCCGGGGTGAGGAACGACGCGGCGCGCGTCGGGTCCGGAGGTAGTACGAATGCCGCATTCAAACCGCGGGTGATGCCCGCGGTCTCGGTCCCATCCTGTTCCACAGATCCTCACCGGTGTCGGGGCGGCGTACGGCCGCGTTGTCAAAATGGCGTGGCGCGAAAGATACCCACAAATCGGCCCGGCGGTCGAATCCGGCCCGTTACCGTGACGGGACGGCGGAAGTATCTTTGCGCCGCCGCGCAGCGACCGGGGCGTGGTATGGCCCCCTCGGGGCTAATTCGGATCGCCACCGGGCGGATCCGGTCCGAAATTGGCGGCAAGCCACTCTTGGAGAATCGTCGTGAACATCGCCGTCCAACTCGGGCCTCGCAAAGGGGCGCCTCCGCGAGTCGTGTACCGGCGGGATCCGGACACGGAGATCCTGTCGGCGCGAGTCCGCCCGTCACCTGCCACCGCTGGGTCCACCGGATCGGTCGAGGTGGAGGGCGCCGACGGGTCGTGGATCATCTTCGACCTGCAGGACGACACGGTCTGCGGCATCGAGATCGCGGTCTGGCCCGACGTGACCCGGCGCGGAGGCCTCGTGGCGCCGGCGAACATCCGCGAGGTGACGGTCCGTCTGCCCGCCTCCGAGGCGCCGGCGGCGGTGACCTCGCTGGAGGTGGAGACGCCGATGGCCGCCGAATCGGACCTGCAGGGGCGTATCTTTCATTTTCGATTCGGCGGGCCGCGGGAAACCACCCCGGTGCGCGTGGCGCAGGACCTGTTGTTCGACGTGGATGCCACGAATCATGTGGCCGGCCTGTGGCTCCTGAACGTTCCACCCTTTCCCCAAGTGCCGTGATCACGACCATCGTGCTGATTCGCGTGGAGCCCACCCAGATTCCCAACGCCGCCAAGATGCTCGCCGGCGTGGAGGGCGTGGCGGAGGTGTATTCGGTGTCGGGCGAGTGGGACCTGGTGGCGGTGGTGCGCGTAGCGCAATACGACCAGATTGCACGCGTCGTGACCGAGGTGTTCCCGACGGTGCCCGGCATCCAGCGTACGCAGACGCTCACCGCATTCCGCGCCTACTCGAAGGGCGACCTGCAACAGGCCTGGGACATCGGCGTCGAGTGACGGCCGGCCGCCCGGCCGGATACCTTTCGGAATGATTCTCGCTCCCGCCGCGCCCCAGGGGCCGTGGAGGCTCGACCAGTTGCAGCGGGCGCTCGCCGCCGCGCTTCCCTCGGCGTCGCTCAGTACCGAAGGCACGCCGCTCGAGCTGTCTACGGCCGTCGACCCACCGGTGCTCGCGGCCGCCGAGGTCGTGGAGGACGAGGTCCTGCGGGTCCACACGCCGCCCGACGTCGCCGTTGCACCCTTCGCGGCTTTCCTCGACGGCACGCAGCGCAGCACCCTCGTTGCCCACGCGCAGGACGGGGTGCCCATCGTGAGCGGCGTCGCGGCGGCGGTGATTCGCGAGTGGCACGAGGGGCACGCGGCAACCTGGCGGCACGCCCGGTCGCATCGGCTGTACGTCCCCGCGGCCGCCCTCCAACCCGGGGAGTGGGACGCCATCCGATCGCTGGGCCTCGACGTGCACGACACATCGGCCGATGAGCCGGCGCTGGCCGATGCGCACCCGGCGGCGCAGCGCGACGCGGCGCTCACGCAGGTCCAGCGTGATCGTGAACAGCTCGAGCTCCAGTTGGCGCAGGCGTGGTGCGCCGAACGCCGCGACGCACTGTACGTGGACGGCGGACTGCGCGGCTCGGTGGTGCTGGCGCGCGCCGTGCAGCCGGTGGGCGTGATCAAGAGCCATCGCACGCTGTACGGCGACCGCGCGGCGCGGCGGGTCGTCTACGACCTGAAGGCCGGGGAGCGCACGAGCGTGTTCGTGGTGGCGTCGCCCAGCCGCGTGCCGGTGGCGAGCTGGTACCTGCGCCTCCGTGCTCCCGAGGGACGGGATCCGTTGTGGGGGCTGGTGCGCGTGGAAGTGCGCCACGAGCCCGATGCGACGCGCGAGCAGATCGCCGCGCGCGCCGACGGCATCTCACGCCGCGTGCTCGGCGAACGCGCGCCCACGGCGCATCCCGATGCGCGCTGGGACACGATGGTGTACGGCATCCGCGACTGCGAAGTCCTCCTCAAGGCCACGCAATGACCTCATCGCCGGTACTCGGCCGCGTGGTCGCGACCGAGCGCAAACCCAACACCCCGCACGAATTCGGGTTCTGGACAGCCCTCGATTCGCCGGTGGGCATCGGTACGATCGTGCGCGTGCAGGGCACCGAGCCGGTGAACGGCACGATCCCGCACGTCTATGGGGTGGTGACCGAGGGGTTCAGCTACACGGATCTGCAGACCCCGCTGCACGACGTGCTTGGCCACGACGGCGCCCCGGGCTCGGAATCGCTGTCGGCCACGCGACGCACCGAGATCCGCCTCTACACGGCGGCCGTGCTGCGCCACGTGCCCGAAGAGCCGCTCCAGCCGGTCCCGATGGGCGAGGTGTTTCTGGCCACGCCCGACGACGTCGCCGTGGCGCTGCGCATGGACGGCTATCTCCGGCCGGAGGCGAAGACGGGGATTCCCGTGGGTCTCTACCGCGCCGGCGGAACGGAGGCGCCGGTGTACCTGGACGCCGACTTCCTGCTCGGTCCCGAGGCGGCGCACCTCAACATCACCGGCGTGTCGGGCCTCGCCACGAAGACCAGCGCCATCGAGTGGCTGCTCGCGTCGGTGTTCCGGCACTTCCCCGAGCAGAAGGGTTCCGTGGCGGCGGTGTGCTTCAACGTGAAGGGGCCCGATCTCTGCTTCCTCGACCAGCCCGGCGCGTTGGACGACGCCGACCGCCGGCTGTACGAGGCGCTCGACGTGCCCGCCGAGCCGTTCCGCAACGTGCGCTACTTCGCCCCCTACACGGCCAAGGGATTCACCCTCAACACGCTCCGTTCCAACGAGGCGCTGGGCCACAACGTGTCGCCGCTCACCTGGGGGCTGCGCGAGGTGATGCAGTACGCCGAGGTGCTGCTCAACAAGGACGACGTGGACGCCAAGGCGGACGCGTTCATCGACTTCATCATCGAGCGCGTGATCGATCGCGAGTTCGTGGACGAGGGGTTCTCGCAGACGCACAAGGTGCAGTCGTTCGCCGACCTGGAAGCGTGGTTCCGCGATCTCCTGCGGACCGTGGAGAACCAGAATCGCGGCGAGTACTGGCGCACCCACCACGTGGCCACCATTCGCAAGGTGCGCAACCGCCTGTCGAACATCTCCACCCGATGCGCCGGACTGGTGACCGACGAGGGGCTGGTGAGCGATCTGCCGTTCGGGACGTTCGAGGATCGTGCCGTGTACGTCGTGGACGTCGCGGGGCTGGAGGAGGACGCGCAGGATCTCGTGTTCGCGCGCGTGGTGAACCAGCTGCGTGAGCACCTGGAGCGCCGCGAACTCGGCGTGAATCACGTGATGGTGTTCGTGGATGAGTTGAACAAGTACGCGCCCGCCGATGGTCCCGAGACGTACGTGCGCAAGATGCTGCTCGACATCGCCGAGCGCGGGCGCTACCTGGGCCTCGTGCTGTTCAGCGCGCAGCAGTTCCGGTCGCAGGTCCACCGGCGCGTGGTCGGGAATTCCGGCACGGCGTTGTATGGCCGGATGGACGGGGACGAACTCGCCACGCCGGGATATGCGGTGCTGAGTCCGGCCACACGGACCAAGCTGGCCACGCTCGAGAAGGGGCAGCTGATGGTCCGCCATCCCCACTTCACGCAGCCGATCTTCGTCCGCTTTCCGCGTCCGGCCGTCCTGCGGGGACGCGACGGTGCCGAGCAGTATCCGCCGGCCCAGGAGATGCCCCTCGAAGCGGCGGTGGCGCGTGCCCTGCGACGGCTGGACCCGGCGATCACCGTAGGCTGGGTGCAGGAGGCGGTGGGACCGTACGAAGCGGCCGACGTCCTGCGTGCGCGAGATGCGACGCTGCGCACCCGGCCCGACGACGTGAAGGCGTTCTTCCGCGCGCAGTTCAAGCGCATCGTGCCGCCCGAGGTGGTGCGGCCGCGCCAACCGCGTGGCCTGCGCGTGTCCCGGGGCGGCAATCCGTACGGCGACGACGAGCCGCCGGAGGAGCCGCCCTTCTGACGGTGTCCCCATTCACTCGAATCCGAAGTCGTGTACACTATGGACAACCGCCTGGGCAGCGGTTAGCGATTAGGCACTTGCCGTCCCACGGGCGGCTCTCAATCCTCGGCCCGGGACCGACTTGCGCGTCGTCCACCTCTCCGATCTCCACCTCGGCTTCCGCCAGTACCAGCGGGTGACGCCGCTCGGCGCCAACCAGCGGGAAGCCGACGTCGCGCTCACCCTCACGCGGACCATCGACCGCGTCATCGCGTTGCGGCCCGACCTCGTGGTCGTGGCCGGCGACGTGTTCCATACCGTCCGTCCCACGAACCCGGCCATTCTCCACGCCTTCCACCAGTTCAACCGGCTGACGAGCGCGCTGGAGGGCGTGCCCGTGGTCGTCGTCGCCGGCAACCACGATCTGCCCAGGTCGAGCGAGACGGGATGTATTCTCCGGCTGTTCGAGCAGGAGAATCTCTACGTCGCCGACTTCGAGTCACGGCGCTTCTCGTTCCCCGAACTCGGTGTCTCGGTGCTCGCCGTGCCCGACGTGCCGGGGGGGCGGCCCGAGTTGACGCCCGACCCCGCGGCGCGGTACAACGTGTTGCTGATCCACGGCGAAGTCGAGGGGATCATCCCCAAGCGGGCGGCCATGCTCGACCGGGCCACCTTCGAGATCTCCGAAGAGGAACTGGGCGCGCCGCAGTGGTCGTATGTGGCGCTCGGACATTATCACGTCCACCGCGAGGTCGCGCCCAACGCCTACTACAGCGGCTCCATCGACTACACGAGCGCCAACCCGTGGGGCGAGCTGGCCGAGGAGCACGCCGCCGGGCTTCCGGGCAAGGGATTCATCGAGTTCGACCTCGACACCGCCACGCACACGTTCCATCCCATTCCGCCGTCGCGCGTGCTCGTCGACCTGCCCTCGTTCAGCGCCCGGGGCATGACGGGCAGTGAGCTGGACGCGGCGGTGCGCGCGGCCGTGGACGGATGTCCCGGCGGCATCGAACAGAAGGTCGTGCGGCTCGTGGTCCGTGACGTGGCGCGCCACATCAACAACGATCTGGACCATCAGGCGATCCGCGAATACAAGCGCCGGGCGTTCCACTTCCAGTTGGAGATGCTGCGCCCCAATGTGCGGCCGATGCGCGGGGAGGCGGCGCCGGGCCACCCGCAGTCGCTGGCCGAGTTCGTACGCGAACGGCTGAACAGCCGGCAGGTGCCGCCCGAGGTGGATCGCGAGCAGTTGATCACCCGCGTGTTCGAGTATCTCGACCAGGCTACGGCGGCCGAGTTGGCGGCCGCGGGAGAGGCCGAGAGCTGATGCGCCTCAACGCCATCCACCTCACGAACTTCCGCCAGCACGTGGACACCCGGATGGAATTCGAATCCGGGCTCACCGGCATCATCGGTCCCAACGGAGCCGGGAAGTCGACCATCCTCGAGGCGATCAGTTGGGCGTTGTACGGATCGCTCGCCCTGCGCACCGACAAGGAAGGCGTCCGCACTATTCGCGCCGCCGGCCGCGCGCCCGTGAAGGTGGAACTGGACTTCGAACTGGCGGGGCACCGATACCGCGTGGAGCGCGGACTCACCAGCGCCGAACTGTTCCTCGACGGCGGCGCGGACCCGGTGGCCAATTCGGTGACCGGCGTGACCGACTTCCTGCGGCGACGGATGCGGATGACGCGGCAGGAATTCTTCAATACCTACTTCACCGGGCAGAAGGACCTGAGCGTGATGAACGCGATGGGTCCCACCGAGCGCAAGCACTTTCTCTCGCGCGTGCTCGGCTACGACCGGCTGCGCGCGGCGCAGGAGATGGCGCGCGAGCGGCGGCGCCTGGTGACGGCCCAACTCAATGGCCTGCGCAGCGCGATGCCCGACCCGGAGAGCGTGGGCCGGATGCTGGTGCAGGCGCAGGAACGGTTGGCCACGGCCACGGCCCGGGCCGGCGAGGCCGCGGCGCGCACGCAAGCGACGCGCCTGGTGGTATCCGAACTGGAGCCCCGCTGGACGGCCATGCAGCAGACACGGGAGGCGTCGCAGCGCGCCACCGGCGAACTGCGCGTGCTGGAGAACGAGGCCGGCAACCTGGCGCGGGATCTCGAGCGGCTGGAGCGTGAGGCGGGCGAGATCGGCACCGCGCGCGGGGAACTGGAGAAACTCGCCGAGCAGCTCCGGCCCCTCGCCGCGCTCGCCGAACGGCTGCAGGCCATGGAAGACCTGTACCGCGCCGAGGGGCGGCGGCAGACACTGGTGGACAACGACCGCCTGCTCACCGAGGAGCTGGTCCGGCTGCGCGAGCGGTTGGAGCGGGTCCAGACCGCACCGACCCTGGAGGAGGAGGTCACGGTCGAGCTGGAGAGCAAGCGCAAGGAACTCCGCGCCGTGGAGGGCACCCTCGAAGCCACGCGTACCGAGTGGGTGCGCGACCGCCAGGAAGCGGAGACCAAGATCCAGGCGCTGCGGCAGCAGTACGCCGAGCTCAAGCAGCAGCGCGAGACGCTGGTCAACCTCGGCGAGGACGGCACCTGTCCCACCTGCGCCCGTCCGTTGGGCGATCACTACCGCAACGTGCTGGATCTGCTCGATGCCCAGATCGAAACCGTCCAGGTGGACGGCAACTACTACCGGCAGCGCATCGGCCAGTTGGAGGAGATGCCCGAGGACGTGAAGGCGCTGGACGACCAGCGCCGCCGGGTATTCGAGGAGACGGGCAAACTCGAGCGGCGGCTGGCCAAGACGCAGTTGGCCGTCCAGGAACTCGCGCAGTTGCGCAAGGACATCGCCGAGAAGGAGCAGCGGCATGCCGCGTTACAGCAGGACCTGTCCGCGGTCCCCAGTGGCTACGACGCCGGCGAACACAAGCGGCTGCTCGACGAGCGCGCGCGGTTGCAGCCGCTGGACGCCCAGGCCACCAAGCTGTCGGCGCTGATCGACCGCGAGGAGCCGGTGCGCCGCTCGACGGCGGAAGCCACCGGCCGGCTGGACGAGGCGCGGGCGCGGATCGCCGCACTGCACGGCGAGCTGGCATCGCTGGCGTTCTCGGAGGAAGCGTTCGCCGAGTTGCGTGTGCAGTACGAGGGCGCGATGACCGAATTCCGAGCCGCGGAACTGGCGTCGGTGCAGGCCGACGGCGAGGTGGCGGCGGCCGTGGTGGACGACGAGCGCGCGCGCACCGCCCAGCGCGAGCTCGACGCGCAGCGCGCCAAGGCCGAGGCGCTCACGGCCGAGCGCCGGTTGCACGACGAGTTGGACGACGCGTTCGAGGATCTGCGCTTCCGGCTCAACGAACAGCTGCGCCCGGAGATCTCGGGGCTCGCCAGCACGCTCATCACCGAACTCACCGACGGGCGGTACACCGAACTGGAACTGGACGACGACTACGCCATCCGCGTGCTCGAGGACGGCATTCGCAAGCCGGCGATCTCGGGTGGCGAGGAGGACGTGGCCAACCTCGTGCTGCGGCTCGCCATCTCGCAGATGATCGCCGACCGCGCCGGGCAGCCCTTCTCGCTGCTCGTGCTCGACGAGGTGTTCGGATCGTTGGACGAGGGGCGGCGGCAGAACGTGGTGGAACTGCTGCGCCGGCTGCACGACCGGTTCGAACAGGTCATCGTGATCACGCACATCGAGTCGGTGCGCGAGGGACTCGATCGGGTGCTCGCCGTGCGCTACGACGAGGAGGCCGGCGAGTCGCGCGTGCGGCTGGAACGGCCCGGCGATGCCGCCGCCCTCCCGGCGCTCGAAGTCGGCGCCGGAGCGGACGACTGATGGCCTCGTCCCGCTCCTGGAAGCCGACCCCGACCATCGAGGGGCCGTTCCCCGCCAATCTGGACGACATCGCGGGACTCAACCAGGTGTTCAGCGACGCGTTCACGGAACGCTACCGGCGCGACGGCATGGTCGGGGTGCGCGTCCCGTTCCTCAATCCTGCCGTGTGGCGATACGCCATCGAGGACGCCGCGGGCGGCGCCCTCTGCTGGCGGGCGGCCAACGGCGAGATCGCGGCGTTCAACATGGTGCACCGGTCGGGGGTCGAGGGATGGATGGGCCCGCTCGCCGTGCGCCAGGACTTCCAGGGCTCGGGCGTGGGCAAGGACGTGGTGCGACGCGGCGTGGAGTGGCTCGTCGATGCCGGCGCCACGGTGATCGGCCTCGAAACCATGCCGCGCACGCTCGACAACATCGGCTTCTACTCGTCGCGGGGCTTCACCCCGGGTCGCCTCACCCTCACCACCACGCTCGAAGCCGAGCACTCCACCCGGCCGCCCAGACTGTACGGACGGCTGTCGTCGTCGGAGAAGGACCGCGCGCTGGAGGAGTGCCGCGCGCTGCTCGATGGCCTGCTGCCGGGGTACGACCACACGCGCGAGATCACGCTCACCGACGAACTCTCGCTCGGCGACACGGTGCTGATGCACGACCGCGATGCCCTGGTCGGGTTTGCGCTCTGCCACACGATCCCTCTGGTGGAAGGGCGGCTGCGGGAAGAGCTGCGCGTGCTCAAGTTGGCGCTCGCCGACCAGAAGTACTTCGCGCCGATGGTCTCCACGCTGCGCGACTTCGCCCGCCGCAGCGGCACCCGGCGTGTGGCCATCCGCATGCAGGGCGACTACGCTTCGGCCTACCGTCAGCTCATCGAACTCGGGGGGCGCGTGCGGTGGAGCGACCTGCGGATGTCGCTCGCCGGGTACGAGGAGCGGCCTCCGGAACGGGGACTGGTGCTGTCGAACTGGGAGATCTGACCGCCGCTCCGGCGTCCCCCGGGGCCGATCACGGATGCTTGGTCTTCTGGCTCCGTGCGGCGACGCGCCAGATGAGCGTCGCCACGCCGACCGTCAGCAGCAGATGGATCCAGCCCGGGCCGTTGAATCCGAGCGCGACCACGGCCCAGACGGCAATGAGTGCGAGTGCGGCGAGAATCCCGAGATCCATCGATTGCCCCTTTCCGAGACCTAGGATAAATTCTACCCCCAGACTACCCACGGGCGAAGAGCTCCGTTTTTGAGCCAACAAGTCCTTCGAGTGGGTTCGATAATCTATACTGCCGTCATGCCCCCAGTGCGGGGGAAGGCGAAAAGTATGGTGAGGACCTCATTATTCGACCGGGCTTCACAAAACCCTCTTCGTTCCGTTTCCTTCGAGCCCCGCGGACCTCCGCGGGGCTCGTCGTCTCCACCGCCGGGCGCGGCGCGCCCCGGCGGTGGGGAACGCGGTGCGGGTCCACGGGGTTGATGCACCAGGCGAGGGCCACATGCCACAGGTGACGGTTACACGGCGGCTCCACTTCAATGCCGCCCACCGCGTTCACAACCCGGCGCTTTCCGACCAGGAGAACCAGCAGCTGTTCGGCAAGTGCAACAATCCCAACTGGCATGGGCACAACTACGTGCTCGACGTGTCGGTGCGGGGCGAGGTGTCGGCGCGCACCGGCTACGTGATGGACCTGGCGGTCCTCAAGCGCATCGTCGAGACGGCCGTGATCGATCGCGTCGATCACAAGAACTTCAACCTCGACGTGGACTTCATGCAGGGCACGATCCCGACTAGTGAGAACATCGTGGTCGCGTTCTGGCGGCTCATCGCGCCGCTGGTCGCGCCGGCGACCCTCACGCGGCTCGTCCTCTGGGAGACGGTGAACAACTATGTCGAGTACGACGGACGGTAAGCGGAAGGGTGGGGGCACGGTGATGTCGATTCTCGAGACCTCCGCGCGCGCCGAGCGCACGATCTCGCACGAGACGGCCGATCCGGAGTTCACGAAGCTCGTGCGGCGCGAACTGGAGCTCCTGGGAGAGGACCCCGACCGCGAGGGGCTGGCCCGGACCCCGGAGCGGGTGGCCAAGTCCATGGCCTGGCTCACCCGGGGCTACGCGCAGAGCGTCGACGACGTGGTGGGCAGCGCGCTGTTCGCCGCCGAGGGCCACCGGAACATGGTGATGGTGCGCGACATCGAGATGTACTCGTTGTGCGAGCACCACCTGCTGCCGTTCTTCGGCAAGGTGCACATCGCGTACATCCCGAACGAGAAGATCGTGGGCCTGTCCAAGCTGCCGCGGCTCGTCGATGTGTTCGCGCGGCGGCTGCAGGTGCAGGAACGGCTCACCGAGGAGATCGCGCTGGCCGTGGAGCGGGTGCTGGAGCCGGTGGGCGTGGGCGTGGTGGTCGAGGCATACCACCTGTGCATGATGATGCGCGGCGTGGAGAAGCAGAACTCGAAGACGATCACCAGCGCGCTGCGCGGATCGTTCCGCGACAACCCCATGACGCGCGATGAATTTCTGCGCCTGGCCCACACGCCGTATGGGGCCGCCTGAGCGGTGAGCCGTCCCCTGGACGGGCGCACTGCCGTCGTCACCGGCGCCTCGCGCGGCATCGGGCTCGCCACCGCGGCATCGCTCGCCCGGGCGGGCGCGCGCGTGGCGCTGGTCGCCCGGTCGTCGGCCGATCTGGAGCGGCACGCGGCCGAACTGGGCGGTGGCGCGGTGGCGGTCACCTGCGACGTGGCCGACGCGCGATCGGTGGAGGCGGCCCTCCGCGTGCTGCACGACCACCTCGGACCGGACGCGCCGGACCTCCTCGTCAACAACGCCGGCTACTTCGCGGTCCAGCCGCTGGAGGGCACGTCGCCCGAGTCGTTCGCCCGCACGCTGGGCGTGAACCTCGCGGCACCCTTCCTGTTCGCGCACGCATTGGTGCCCGGCATGAAGGCGCGCCGTCGCGGACACGTGGTCACCATCGGGTCGGTGGCCGACCATCTGCCGTTCCCCGGCAACAGCGCGTACGCGGCCAGCAAGTACGGCGTGCGGGGGTTGCACGAAGTACTGCGCGTCGAACTGCGAGGCAGCGGCGTCCGCGCCACGCTCGTGTCGCCGGGCTCCGTCGATACCGACCTCTGGTCGGAGGAGAACCTGGGCGCGCGGTCCGACATTCCGGCGCGGCACCAGATGCTCGACGCGCAGGCCGTGGCCGATGCCGTGCTCTATGCCGTGACCCAGCCGGCGAGCGTCAACGTGGACGAACTGCGGCTGTCGCGCAGTTGATGTTCATCGAACTCGTCGATTCGCTGCGCTGCCCCCACGACCATGAGGAGTCGTGGCTTGTCCTTAGCACCGAGCGGATGGACGGACGCAACGTGCTGGACGGCGTGCTGGGATGTCCGGTCTGCCGTGGGCGCTATCGGATCGCCGGCGGCGTGGTGGATCTCCGGACCGGCGACCATGCGCCCCGGACTGGCCCAGCGGTGGCGCACGAACCGCCGCCCTCCGATCCCGAACAGGCGATGCGGCTGGCCGCGTTCCTCAATCTCTCGGATGGGGGCGGGTACGCTGTCCTCGTCGGCGCCTGGACCCGGTACGCCGCCGGCGTGCTGGCGCTCGCCGACACGCACCTGCTGCTGGTGAATCCGGAACCGGGCGTCGTCATCGGTCCGGGACGGTCAGGTCTGTTGGTCGACACCGGCCTGCCGGTGGCGCCGGCCAGCGCGCGCGCCCTGGCACTGGACGCGGGCGCCGGCCCGGAATTTCTGGCGGCCGCCCTGCGGGGCGTGCAGGCGAAGGGGCGCGTGCTCGCGCCGGCGGCGCTCCCGCTCCCCGACGGCGTCACCGAACTCGCCCGCGACACGAGCGTGTGGGTGGCCGAACGCGACACGCCCGCCAGCGGCCTCGTGTCACTGTCGCTCGGCGCGCGCTGACCGTCAGGTCTGCTCGGCCAGCGCCGGGTCCTCGCGATACAGCTCGTCGATCACCGCCTTGTAGGCGCGATCCACCACGCGGCGCTTGACCTTCAGCGTCGGCGTCAGTTCGCCGCGCTCGAGCGTGAACTCGTGCTCCAGCAACGCCACCTTCTTGGGCTGCTCGAAGCGCGCCAGATGCGCCGTCTTGGCGAAGATCTCCTTCTCCATCTTCGCCTGCACCGTGGGCATGGTGAGCAACTGCGCGCGGTCGGTCCAGATCAGGTTCTTGTAACGCGCCCACTTCTCGAGCTGCTCCCAGTTTGGCACCACGAGCACCGCGGGGAACTTCCGCTTGTCGCCGATCATGACGACCTGCGATACGTACTTGTTGGTCTTGATCTCGTTCTCGATGGGCTGCGGCGCGATGTTCTTGCCGCCCGCCGTGACGATGATGTCCTTCTTGCGGTCGGTGATGCGCAGGAAGTCGTTCTCCAGCGCGCCGATGTCGCCGGTCGAAAACCAGCCGTCGGCGTCGATTGTCTCGGCGGTGGCTTCGGGCATGCCGTAGTAGCCCTTCATCACGTGCGGGCCGCGGGTCAGGATCTCGCCGTCGTCCGCGATCCGCACCTCCACCCCCGGTACCGGCTTGCCCACCGTGCCGATGCGGAAGTTCTCCGGAGAATTCACACAGATCACCGGCGACGTCTCGGTGAGCCCGTAGCCCTCCAGGATCACCAGCCCCGCGGCGTAGAAGAACTTGTTGATCTCGGTGGCCAGGGGCGCGCCGCCCGACACGAAGTAGCGCAGCCGGCCGCCGGTGCGTTCCTTGAGCTTCGAGAACACCAGGTGCTGCGCGATGGCGTACTGCACGGCGAGGGCACCGCGCGGTTCGCGGCCGGCCAGTCTCTGGTCGGCCCACCGGTCGGCCACCCGTCGGGCCCAGAAGAAGATCTGCTTCTTCACCCCGCCGCCCGCGAGGGCGTTCTCCAGCACGCGAGCGTACATCTTCTCGTAGAGGCGCGGCACCGAGAGCACGAGGGTGGGGCGCACTTCGGCCAGGTTGATCGGCACCGTATCGATCGACTCCGCGTACGCGATCGAGGTGCCGGTTTCCATCATCAGGTAGTGGCCCGCCATCCGTTCGAAGACGTGCGACAGCGGCAGGAAACTCAGGCACACGTCAGCGCCGCTGAACGGGATCACCGCTTTGGACGCCATGACGTTCGAATAGAGATTGTCGTGCGTGAGCATCACGCCCTTGGGCTTCCCCGTGGTCCCTGACGTGTAGATGATCGTGGCCAGGTGGTCCGGCTCCACCGCCATCGCGCCGCGCCTGAACTCGTCCTCGCGCGCCGGCGTCAGGACGGCCGCCCCCTTGGCTTCCAGTTCCAGCAGCGTGTGATCCACCCCGGGGTCGCGGACGTCGCTGAATCCGATCACGTACTTGAGCGACGGGCACTCCTTGCGCGCCTCGGCGATCTTGGCCGCCTGCTCGGCGGTGGACACGAACGCGGCGACGGCGCCGGAATCGCGGATGATGTAGGCCGCCGCTTCGGGCGTCTCGTTGGGGTAGATCGGAACGTCGGTCACGCCGCTCGCCAGACACGCGTAGTCGGCGATCGCCCACTCGGGGCGGTTCTCCGATAGCAACACCACGCGGTCCCCATGGCGCACGCCGAGTTCGGCCAGGCCGATGGCGGCGTGGCGCACGCGGGCGAACATCGTGGTGTGCGAGATCGCCTCATAGCGCCCGCTCACCTTCACCTGGAGCGCGTCGGGCTTCTGGTAACGCTCGACGGCGTTGAAGAACAAATGATTGAGCGTGCCCGGCTGCGAATTGCGCGGGCCTCCCGTCGCCATCATCGGAACCTCCCGGAAAGCGGCTGCGCGCGGATGACACCGCACGCTTGGGAAGTTACGCCCCTTTCGCGAAAGGATGGAAGGGAGCCCGTGTGGGGGATTCCCTCAGTGGTGGACGGTCGGGATGACGAACGTCCGGGGACTACCGCGCAGGGGCGCCCCCGCGTAGTCGGCGCTCATCGAGACGACGAAGCTGTCGACGGCCACCGGAGCCTGGGTGCGCACGCGGATGCGCCGCGACACCTGCCCGCTCGCATCGGTAGTGTCCACACTGCTCGGATGTCCTGACGGGTCCACCAGCAGGCCGGTCACCGCGCCATTCGGTCCCGGCGGGGCATGGAGAATCGTATAGTGGACGATGATCGCCTGCACGGAATCCGCGGGAATCACACCCGTGGCGAGCACCGTGCCGGTCAGGGCCACCGAATAATTCGCACTCGCCGTCGAATCAGTCGTGCTGAAATTCACCGTGTCGGTCACGGCCGGCGTGGGGCGGTCGAGCGAATCGGGGAGCGGGGTGACGTAGATGTTGGCCGGCGAGCTCTGCAGCTGGCCCACCGAGGCGATGATGCGTACCGGCGTGTCGCGCACGCTGTCGCCGATGACATAGCCGTCGGGGGTCACGTGGGCCCCCGGGTCGAACATGATGAAGGTCGGCATCACGCCGCTGCTCGTATCCAACCGGCCGCCCGATCCGTAGGCGGTCACGCTCACCGGCGCGGCCCGTCCGGCGCTGTCACGCATCGTGTCGCCCGCCACCACGCCCGGCGACGGGAGGCTCACCTCCGATAGCGACAGCACGCCGTCGGCTGGCGCGGGAATGGGGCGGCAGGCGAAGGCCACCAGCCCGACCGCCGCCGCGAACGCCGCGAGCCGGCGGATCATTGCGTGAAACGCTCGGTGAGCGCGTCGACGAGCGCGCCGTAGGCCACCGATGCCGGGTCGTCGGGCGTGCGGAGCACCACGGGCTGGCCGGCCGCGAATGCTTCCACCGTGGCCGGCGTGCGGGGAATTTTCACGTCGAACACGAGATCGGGAGGAAGCTGCTGTTGCACATACTCGGCGATACGCCGGGAGAGGGCGTTCTGTTCCTCGAACATCGTGAGGACGATCCCCTCCAATTTGAGCTGGGGATGCTCGGCCACCGCCGACCGGATGCCCTTGAGGATCTGGGAGGTGGTCTGGAGCGCCAGCGGCTCGCACTGTAGCGGCACGATCACGCGGTCGGAGGTCGCCAGCACGCGGTGGACCACCGCCCCCATCCCCGGCGGTGTGTCCACCACCACCAGGTACCCGCGGTTGCGCACCCGCGAGAGCAGTTCGCCCAGTCTGGTGGAACTCGCCACCAGCGCCTGGTAGGTCGCGTGGTCGCCGGTGTCGGCCACCGAGCCCGCCAGCAGCACCCGCAGGAAGGGGAGTACCGTGGGCCGCACGATGTCCTTCAGGTCCCGGGCGCCGGTCAGGTAGTCGGCAATGCCGGGTCCGGCAGCCGGTCCCGGCATGCCGACGCCGAATCGCACTGATCCCTGGGGATCCATGTCCACGAGCAGCGTCTTCACGCCGCGCGCCGCAAAGGTGGACGCCACGTTGATGGCCGTGGTGGTCTTGCCCACGCCCCCCTTCTGACTCACGACAGCCAGGACGTGATTCACCTAAGCCTCGGGCGCCTGGGGATCCGGCGACGCGGGGTCCGGTTGGGACCGGAGTTCGATGAGCGTTTGCTTGGCATGCTCCACCCAGCGCGTGGTGTCGCCCCCGGCCGGCGCGGTGGCCAGGAAGGCATCCAGGTGCTTGATGGCGCCGGGCCGGTCCTCGCGCTTGAGCAGCAGGAAGGCCAGTCCGTAGTGGGCGCCCGACAGGTGCGGCGCCAGCTCCAGTGCCCGGCGGTAGCAACGCACCGCGTCCTCCAGCCGATGGGTTCGCGAATACGCGATCGCCATGTTCTGGAGAATCTTCGGGTCGTTCGGATGGTCGCGCAGCGCCAGCCGATACGAGGTCAGGGCCGCGTCGTAGTCTCCCTGACGCTCAAGCGCCAGCGCCTCGTTCAGGTAGTCGAGTCGTTGCGGTTTGAGGTCGGAATTCGACTTGCCGCCCAACAAGCGGCTCCACCAGGTCATTCGGCGATTGGGGAGCGGGAGAGGGATGCGAAACGCGCGCGCGCGTCCGTGCGCCGTTCGTGGGCAAACCTACCGATTGTCGGCACCGGGAGCAACGGCAATCACCGTCGGTGAGCGCTTCCAGCCGGGCGCTGCCCCGCATAGCTTCCGACACCGTCGCTTGCTTACCGCCCAGGAGGCCCCCATGTCGCCGCGCCGTACCACGGTCGAACCCTCGCAGGGCGTGTTCAACGTCGAATGGCCGCTGTTCGGCGAACTCTCGCGCAGCCTCGCCCTCAAGGTGGCGCGCGAATACGACCCCGAGATCGTCATCGGCATCGCGACGGCGGGGGTCGTGCCCGGGGCGGTGATCGCCGCCATTCTCGATGTGGAGTTCCATTCGCTGCTTGTGAGCCGGCGCTACCGGGCCGAACACGTGCGCGAAACGCCGGCGGTGTTCGGACAGGTGCCCCACGAGGTGCGCGGCCGGCGCGTGCTGCTGGTGGACGAGACCTGCGACAGTGGAGCGACCATGCGCCTGGCCGTGTCGGCCGTGGTGAACGCCGGCGCCGGTGAGGTGCGGACCGCCGTGGCCTTCCGGACGGGCGACTACGCCCCCGACTATCACGCCATCGCTACCCAGAGCACCGTCATCCTGCCCTGGGACCGCGAGGTGCTGGTCGACGGCGCCCTGATGCCGAATCCGCGCTACGCCGAGGCGCTCAAGGAGATTTCCTAGCCGGCGGTGGCGGCGGCATCGGTGTAGGCCACCCCGCGGCTCATCTCCTCGAACACGTGGTGGAGCGACTCCGCGTTCCCGAGCAGGAACCGGCAGCGCGGCGCGCCCGTGGAGCGGCACTCCACTTCCATCACGGCCATCGGCGTGCCGGCCAGGCGTCCGAAGAAGTCGGCGAACATGCCGGTGGTCAGGTGGCAGCTCGGGAACTCCACCGCGGCGTCCGGTTCGGCTTCGCCCCACTCCTCGCAGTCGAGCACCGCGACGGCCTCACTCAGCGTCGTCATCGAGATCGAGCCCCACCCCAGGTCGCGAAAGAACTGGGTGGCGAGCCGCGGAAAATCGGCGGCGGCGATCGATTCGGCCGCGTCGTGCCCCTGGGCCACCGCCCAGGTGTTGAAGGTCGCGAACAGCGCAGCGCCCCCGGCGTAGCCGGCCTCCTGCAGGTAGCCGGCCGCGGCGTCCGGGCCCAGGTCGCGGAAGAGCGCGCCACGCAGGGCGGCCAGCGTGTCGCGGGTGATGGCGAGCATTCCACTCTCGCTTAGCTGAATCGAATCGGTCATCGGTCTTCTCCCGTAGGTCGCACGCGTCGCATCAGTTCCGCTTCGTCGATCGTTTCCACGCCCAGCGCTCGTGCCTTTTCGAGCTTGCCGCCGGCATCGGCGCCGGCCACCAGCGCCGTGGTCTTCTTGGAGACGCTGTCGGTCACGCGCCCGCCGTTGGCCTCGATCAACTCCCGAGCCTGCACCCGGGAGAGCGTGGGCAGCGTTCCAGTGATGACGAACGTCTGCCCCGCGAGGGCACTCCCCGCGGGCGCTGCCTGGGGCTCGAGTTCGTTGACCCGCGCTGCCCGCAGCTTGTCGAGGAGCATCCCGGCTGCCGGGTCCTCGAAGAACGCGACCACCGCGTCGGCGATCGTGCGTCCGACGCCGCGTACGGCCACGATCTCCTCCGCTCCGCCTTCCCGCCGGGCCGCATCACGAAGCGCGGCGAGCGACCCGAAGTGCCGCGCCAGCAGCTCCGCCGCTCCCGATCCCACGTGGCGGATGCCGAGCGCGAACAGCAGTCGCGACAGCGGCTGCGCCCTGGAATCGTCGATCGCATCCAGCAGCGCGTCCACGCTCTTCTCGGCGAATCGCTCGAGGGCCAAGATCTCGGTACGGCGCTCGCGGAGCCCGTACAGGTCTCCGGCGTCGCCGACCAACCCGGCGTTCACCATCTGCTCGATTCGCGCGTAGGAGAGGCCGCGGATGTCCATCGCGCCACGCGACGCAAAGTGCACGAGCCCTTCGAGTCGGCGTCCCGGACAGCCGACGTTCGGGCAGTAGATCGCCACCTCCTCCTCGTCGCGGAGGACGGCGGTGCCGCACACCGGACACGCCGCCGGCGGCACATAGGGCGTGGGCGGGTGGACCGCGTCGCGCTTGTCCGGCACCGGGCCGATCACCTGGGGAATCACGTCGCCCGCCCGCTTCACCTGCACGACGTCGCCCACGCGCAGATCCTTGTCGCGGATCAGGTCGAAGTTGTGCAGCGTGGCCATGCGAACCGTCGTGCCGCCGAGCTCCACGGGCTCGAGCTCGGCATAGGGGTTGAGCGAGCCCGTTCGTCCGACGTTCACCCCGATGCGGATCAGCCGCGTCTCGGCGATGTCGGGCGCGAACTTGCGGGCAATGGCCCAGCGTGGCTCGCGGCCGCCGATCACGCCCAACTCCTTCTGCAGCGGCAGCGAGTCCACCTTGACCACGCCGCCGTCGATGGCGAAGTCGAGTTCGGCACGCAGTTGATGCTCCACCTGTCGGGCCCACGTATGCACGCCGTCGATGTCGGCGCAGTGCGCCCGGCGCGGCGCCACCGGGAACCCCCACTGTGCGAGCAGGTCGAGCAGCGCCCACTGCGTGGGCACGTCGGGCGGTACGTCGTCGGGGAGGGCGGCCGAGTAGGCGAAGAAGCGGAGCGGACGCCGCGCCGTGACGGCCGGGTCGAGCTGCCGGAGCGCGCCGGCAGCCGAATTCCGCGGGTTGGCGAACACCGCCTCGCCGGCGCGCACCCGCTCCTCGTTCATGCGTTCGAATCCGCTGAACGGCATGTACACCTCACCCCGCACTTCGGCCAGCGGTGGGTGGCCGTCCCCGCGCAGCCGGAGGGGGATGTCGCGCACGGTGCGGAGGTTGGCGGTCACGTCCTCGCCCACCGTCCCATTGCCGCGCGTGGCGCCGGTCTCCAGGATGCCGTCGCGGTAGGTCAGCGACACGGCGGCGCCGTCGATCTTCAGTTCGCAGGTGTAGCCGGCGCGCCGCGCGTCGTCGGCCACCAGCCGCACGATGCGCTCCTCCCACGCGGCCAACTCCGCCTCGGTGAACGCGTTCCCCAGCGAGATCATCGGCACCAGGTGGGCATGCTTCCGGAACTGGCTCTGCGGCTCGGCGCCCACCCGCATCGTCGGGGAATCGGGTGTGCGGAGTGCCGGGTATGCGGCTTCGAGCGCCTGCAACTCCCGGAAACGCGCATCGTACTCCCGATCCGACAGCGAGGGGCGGTCGAGCACGTAGTATTCGTGGCTGGCGCGTTCGAGCTGATCGCGGAGGAGCGCGGCGCGGGCCGCGACCTCCGCCGGGGGAACTGTCACCCCTTGGCCTCCTCGTCGAGCACCTGCAGGGCCACCGACACCAGCCGGTCGAGTTCCTCGTCGGTCGCGCGCGACAACCCGCCGTCGGTGAAGCTCTCGGCCTCCGCCGTCGCGTGACGTTCCAGGAGGCGGCGCAGGAAGGCGAGCATCGCGACCCGGCGCACCTCGGCCTTCCGCTGGGCCTGCGACGTATCGTTCTGCGCGCGCATCGCCGCCTCGAACCGGTGCGCGTTGCGCAGCGCCTTCGCGGTCAGCGAGGCGACCACCTGGCAGAAGTGCACGTCGGCGTCGCTGAACGGCTGCGCATCCCGTTCGGTGCGCAGGAAGATCGCGCCGATCACCGACGCCTGCCAGCGGATCGGTACGACGATGATCGACCGCACGTTGCGCGTATCGAGCGCCGGCTTGATGGCGCGCAGCATCGGGTCGGACGTGGCGTCGGGGATGAACACCGTCTCACCCGAATCGAAGGCACGCTGGAGCTCGGGATACCGCCGGAGATCCACCACCAGGTTGCGGATCGCCGGATCCTCGTAGCTCGCCACCAGGCGCACCTCGTCCTTGTTCCCGGACAGGAAGATGGCGCAGCGGTCGAGCCCGAATGCCTCGCCCAGCTTGCCGGCGATCGCCTGCAGGATGTCCACGAAATGCAGCGACGAGGAGATCTCCTGCAGAATGTCGACGACCGCGATCAGGTGGTCGCGCTCGCGCTGCAGATCGGCGACCTGCGCCCGCAGGCGTTCCACCTCCGGCGCGTTCTCATCCTCCGCGCTCAGCGCGAGGCCTTCGGCGTGCTCGGTGTTCGATTCCATGGAGTCCCGTCCTACTTCAGTTTGGCCAGGGCCTGCTCGGCTTCGTGCTTGTAGTTGGTGTCGTTGAACTCGGTCGCGGGCAGCGAGAGCACCAACTCGTACTGCTCGCGCGCCTTGGGCTTGTCGCCCACATCGGCGTACACCCGCGCCAGATCAAGATGGTGTACAATGCGCGTTGGCTGTAAGGCCACGGCGTGTTCCAGGTCACGTTGGGCGTTGCCCCAGCTGGCCTCGCCCAGCACGCCGCCGCCCAGCAGGGTCTTGGCAAAGAAACGCGTGAAGGTGTTCAGCCGCATGATCTCGGCGTTCCAGACGCCCATCACGTGCCATGCCCCGTCGTCAAGGGAATCCAGCTTCAGCGCTTCGAGCGCCTGCTCGCGCACTCGCTTGGCGTACTTCACCCGCTCCCGGCTGCCGAGTGCGAGCGCGGCGCGGCCCAGCGCCTTGGCCAGGGTGAAGTGTGTGACCGCAATGTTCGGGTTCGCCTGAACGGCGCGGTTGGCATATTGTTCACCGAGCTTGTAGAGACTGTCGCGCGTGTTGTCCTGGTGGGCGAATCCCGCAGCCTCACCCAGGTCCACGGCTTCGCGCGCCGCCTTCCAGAGGGCTTCGGCATTCACGGAATCGAGTTCAATGGCAGCCTGATAGTGGGCGAGCGCACCCTGCGCGTCGAGCGCCGCCGCAGCGCTGTCGCCGAGGGCGACCGCGTCGGCGGCAGTCTGGGCCCGGGCGGTGCCGCCGATGCTCAACAACGCCACGGCGACCGCGAGTTCGAGCTTCATCTGGACGACTCCTGAATTGGGGGGGCTGGCTCTGTATGCACAGGCGCCCGCCCGAGCCAGTTCGAGCAGCGTCTTCCCACACCCGTCAACGTTAGAAATACCCCGGTAACCGGTCAATGGACGCAAGGAGAACCATCGAGAAGAAGCGCGACGGTGGCCGTCTGGCGCCGGACGAATGGGAAACGTTCATCCACGCCTATGCGGCGGGGGAGATCGCCGACTACCAGATGTCCGCGTTCCTGATGGCGTGCTTCATCCGCGGTCTCGATCGCGGGGAGACGGCGGCGCTCACCGAGGCCATGCTCGACAGCGGTGGACGCCTCGACCTGTCGCATCTGCACCGTCCGCGCATCGACAAGCATTCGACAGGCGGTGTGGGCGACAAGGTGTCGCTCGTGCTCGCCCCGCTCGTTTCGTGCCTCGACGTCGCCGTGCCGATGATGTCGGGTCGCGGGCTTGGCCATACCGGGGGCACGCTCGACAAGCTCGAGTCCATTCCCGGGTTCCGCACCCGGCTGTCGTTGGCCGAAGCGCGTGCCCAGGTGGAGCGAATCGGGTGCGCGCTCATGGGACAGACCGAAGAGATCGCTCCCGCGGACCGGAAGATGTACGCGCTGCGCGATGCCACCGCGACGGTGGAGGCCATTCCCCTGATCGCCGCCAGCATCATGAGCAAGAAGCTCGCCGAGGGACTCACCGGCCTGGTGCTCGACGTGAAGCGGGGTGGGGGCGCCTTCCTCACCGAACTTGATGCCGAGTTGGAACTCGCCCGCACGATGGTGTCGCTGGGCGCCGACCACGGTTGTCCCGTCGTCGCCCTGCTCACCGCCATGGACCGTCCGCTGGGCCGGGCGTGCGGCAATGCGTTGGAACTGGAGGAAGCCATCCATGCGCTCACCGGCGAAGGGCCGGCCGACCTCATGGAGCTCACCCTCGCGCTGGGTGTCGAGATGCTGCTGCTGGCCGGGGCCGCCGCCGATGCGCGGGAGGCGCGCGACCGGATGGAAGCGGCCATCACCGACGGGCGCGCCGCGCGCCAGTTGGAGCGCATCATCGAGGCGCAGGGGGGCAACCCGGCCGTCGTCCACGACCCGGCACTCCTCCCCCAGGCCGCGGCATGCGAGATCCACGTGGCCGCTCGCGCCGGGATCGTGGCCGGCGTCGCGCCACGCGTCATCGGGTACGGGATCACGCAGTTGGGCGGCGGCCGCACCAGGGTCACCGATACCGTCGATCCGTCGGTGGGGTTCGTGATCACCGCGCGGCCGGGCGACCTGGTGGATGCCGGCGAACCGCTGGCCACCGTCTTTGCGCGCGATGCCGCCGGCGTGACGGCCGGCCTCGCCTGCCTGCGTGAGGCGATCGTCATCACCGACAGCGCCGAGCCGCCGCTGCCGTTGATCTCGCATCGCGTGAGCCAGGCGGGCGTGGAGGGGTACCGCACCGCATGATCACCGCGCTCCAGCGGTGGTGGCGCACCGAGGACCTTCCCACGCGGCTGGCGCTGCTGGGCATCGTGCTCGCCGGCGGCGTGGCGCGGTTCGCGGCCCTCGGCCAACCGATGCGCTACGACGAGTCGGTCAGCTACCTGGATTTCGTCGGGCAACCGTGGTCCACCACGATCACCGCCTATCCGTCTCCGAGCAACCATCTGCTGTACACGGTGATGGCGAAGCTCGTCGCGCCACTCGGCGGCGGGGCGCCGTGGGCCCTGCGGTTGCCGGCATTCGTCATCGGCGTGGCGATCGTGCCGCTGACGTTCGCGGTGGGCCGGGTGCTGTTCACGCGGTCCGCGGCGCTCATCGGGGCGGCCCTGACCGCGGGGGCCACGCCCCTCATCTTGTACTCAGCGAATGCGCGCGGGTACGCCGTGGTGATCGCCGCCTATCTGTCTCTGCTGCTCATCGGGGCGCGCATCCGGCACCACGGCGCGCAGTGCTGTGAGTGGGTGGCCTTCGCGCTCATCGCGGCGGCGGGTCTGGCGGCCATCCCGATCATGCTGTATCCGCTTGGCGCGGTGGCACTCTGGCTGGCCCTCGTGCTGTGCGCGGATCGGGGGTGGCGGGCCTGGCGCGGCCTCGTGGGGCTCGGCGCGTCGCTCGTCGCGGCCGTGGGGCTTGCGTTGCTCGCCTACCTCCCGATCATCGCCGCACATGGCATCGATGCCATCGTCGCCAACCCCTTCGTTTCGCCGTCCGGTTGGCCGGAGTTCTTCGCGCAACTCACGCCGAGCCTGGCACACATGCTGGGATCGTGGGCGCAGCCCTACCCGCTGGGCGTGGCATTGCTACTCGGCGCGCTGGCGCTCGCGGGCGTCGTGTGGTCGACGCGCGTGTCGGGCGAGGGCATATCGGTCACGCTGGCGGCGTACGTGTGGTGCGCGATCCTGCTGCTCGCTACCCACCGGGCCCCGGTCGCGCGCATCTGGCTGTGGCTGGTGCCGGTCGTGACGTTGGCCGCGGGAACCCTGGGGGACGCGCTCGTGTCGAGGCCTCGCATGCGCGTCCTGAGCCCGTACATGCCGGCGTTCGCCGTGGCCGTGGCCGTAGCTGGCGTGTCGTGGGGGCTCGCCACGGGTGCGGTGGGCGCGATGCGCCAATCGGGTGTGTTCGCCGGCGCCGAGCAGATTGCGTCGGTGCTGGCCACGCAGACCCAGCCGGGCGACCGCGTGCTGGCGGCCGTTCCGTCGAGCGCTCCGCTGCGTTACTACATGCTGCGGGCCGGAGCCGACACGGCACTGCTCTCCACTCCCGACAGCACCGCCACACGGGAGATCATCGTCTTGAACGCCGCGTACGGGCAGACCCTCCCCTGGGCGATCGCCAACGGCATGGTGGATACGGTGCGGTTCGGTCCGGTGGCCCCGGCCATCCACGCCGCCGACGGGAACGTGTACGTGGCCGAGCGCCGGGGGCGCGGCCGGTGACCTCGCCCAGCAGCGATTCCCGGCGGACGATCGCCCCGCTCGCCGTCGTGGCGGCGTTGGCCCTGATCGCCATCGGCTTCTACCCGCTGCCGTTGCTGATGGCCGACCACGCCGGCATCGCGCGCCAGAACCTGCACTACTGGGTGGGGGCCGGCGTGCTCACGCTCGGTCCGGCACTGGCGCTCGCCGCCATGCCGTTCGCCTGGCTGCGTGCCCTCCCCAACCGCGCCGTTCGGCTGCTGCGGCGTCCCCCGCCGATCGTCTTCGCCCTCCTCGTGGGCCTGCTGTTCTCCGGGTTGTGCGTGGGACTCGCGTACTACGTGTACCGCTTCTCGCCGATCACGGGGGAAGAGATCGCGCAGCTGTGGCACGCGCGCATTCTCCTGCACGGCCGTCTGTCGCTGCCGGCCGATCCGAACTTCGAGTTCTTCGCCGTGGACAACGTGATCGATCGCGGCGCGTGGTTCTCGCAGTATCCGATCGGCGGCCCGCTGGTGCTGGCCGTCGGGTACCTGATCCACGCGCCCTGGCTGCTCGATCCGCTGCTCGGGGCGTTCACGGCCATGGCGCTCTACCACTTCGCGCGGCGCGCATTCGGTGAAACGCAGGGCCGTGCGGTGGCGGCGCTGTTCACGCTGGCACCACTCACGCTCTTGATGTCGGCCAGCTACATGAATCACGTGCCGGTGCTCTTTCTCGCGGTGGGTACGCTGGCACTGCTCGCGGAATGGGATCGCGCCACGACGACCCTCCGCCGGTTGCTGCTCGCGGCCGGCATGGGCCTGGCGGTGGGATTCATGGCCACCATCCGTCCGCTCGATGCCGTCGTGGTCGCAGCGGGGGTCGGCGTGTTCCAGTTGACCGTGCTCTGGCGCGAACCGCAGCGCTGGCGCGACCTGCTGGTGGAGATCGTGCTGGGCGCGGTGGGTGTGGCTCCGTTGCTCTACGCCAACTGGGCGACCACGGGCGGCATGTTCCATTTTGCGTACGAAGTGATGTGGGGACCGGCGTACCGGCCCGGTTTTCACGTCGATCCGCAGGGACGGGCGTACACCCCGCTGGCAGCGGCGGCGCGCGCGGCCAGGTACGTGAACGAACTCAATACGTTCGTCGTGCAGTGGCCGGTGCCGGCGCTCCTCGTTGCCGTGGCCGGGCTGATCTCGATGCGCCGGGCGACACGGTGGGACGCGCTCCTGCTCGGTTTGTTCGGCGCACAGCTGGTGGCCTACGCCCTCTACTGGCAGGACGGCGAGTTCCTCGGACCGCGTTTCCTGTACACCGTCGTGCCGGTGGTGATCGTGCTCCTCGCCCGTGCGCCCTTCCTGATCGCCGATCGGTGGGGCGGGTACTGGCGTCACGCGGCGCCGATCGGCGTGCTGGCGTGCATCGCCACCGCCTGGCTGATGCCCATGGGGCCGTACGGAGCCATCGGCATGGTGCGCCAGGTGCACGGCACCCGCGACAACTTCAAGGCGGATCTCGCGTCCGCCGTCCGCGCGGCGGGCGTGCACCACGCGCTGGTGCTGGTCCACGAACCGTTCAGCGGCCGTCTCATGCGGCGGCTCTGGGGGGTCGGGTTCACGCGCACGGCTGCCGCCCAGGTATTCGCGCACGGCGACGCCTGTTCCGTGCTCTCGGCGGTGCGGATGGCCGAGGCGGACACGGCGCAGCCGCTGAACGAACGCGCCGGATTCGCGGCCGAGCGCATCGCCACGTACGCACCGGGTGCCGCTCCCGTCCATGCGCGCGATCCCGCCATCCACATCTCGTCCGAGTTCTCGCTCACGCCGGAATGCAAGGAGGCGCTCGCCTCCGATGCGAGGTACGGCGGCCTTCCGTTCGGCGTCGGACTCCTGCTCGAGCCCATCGGGCCGGCAGGTCACCTCAATGGCGATGTCATCTACGCCGCGGATCTCGGCGATCGGAACGAGGCGCTGCGCGCGCGGTTCGGTGACCGGACGTGGTACTTGGCCTGGGGCGAACAGATGTCCGATGGATCCGTCCATGCCGTGATCGGTCCGTACGTGGCGCCCGCCCTCGACGCCGCGCCCCGGCCATGACAGATTACCACGCACACCGTTCAACAGAATCCGGGAGTCGTCGTCGATGCCGAAATTGATCGCCCGCCTGCTGGGAGTCGGAGCCTACGTTGCCGCGTCGGGCCTCATGGGCGTGTTCGTGCTGGTCGCGTATACCAGCCGGCGGACCCCCACCGGCGGCATGGACGCCACCACGGCGCACGTCACATGGCTCGCGCTGGGCGGGGTGACGCTCGCTCTGTTCGTCGCCCACCATGTGATCGGGAAGCAACTGCTGCTCATCGCCCGCGACGGCGACGCTCCGCAACCGCTCGGCGCCCGCTGATCCTCCGGGGTGGGCTCGGTCCCGCCCCCGCCCCCGCGGTTGGCCTACGATTCACGCGCACGTCGGCGCCGGTTGACAGATCAATTTTCATTGATCTATATTCCCAGCCATGCCGGCCACCGCTACCCTCGACCTCGAACGCGCCGCGGTATTGTTCCACGCGCTCTCGGACTCCACTCGTCTCGCCGTCCTGGAGATGCTGCGGACCGGCGAGCAGTGCGTCTGCGAACTCCAGGATCAACTCGGGGCGGCGCAATCGCGCCTGTCGTTTCATCTGCGCGTGTTGAAGGACGCCGGGCTGGTCACCGACCGCCGGGAGGGCCGGTGGTCGTACTATTCCATCGCCCCGGGAGCCGTGGCCGAAGTGCACGACCTCGCGGTCTCGCTGGAACCGAAGCGCGGTGAACTGCCCATCCAGCGCCGAGGGCGCTGCTGCGGCTGATTCGATGACCATTTTCACGGCAAGCCATTTGCCTGACACATCAACAATTGTTGATCGACGGAGACCATATGCCCACTTCGCCTGAAGACCTTACGACTACCGTTCAGCAGAAGTACGGCGCCGCGGCGCTCCGCGTGCTGGATCGCGCCAAGGGCGACGCCGGCGGCGGATGCTGCGACCCGGTGAGCTGCAATTGCGGCGGCGCTGCGTTCGACGGTACGGTCGATCCGATCACGTCGAATCTCTATGTGCGCGGCGAGACCGACGCGCTGCCCGAAGCGGCGGTGCTCGCGTCGCTCGGATGCGGCAACCCCACCGCGCTCGCCGAGCTGCACGAGGGCGAGGTGGTGCTGGACCTCGGCTCGGGCGGCGGGATCGACGTCCTGCTCTCGGCGCGGCGCGTGGGACCGACGGGAAAGGCCTACGGGCTCGATATGACGGACGAGATGCTCGACCTGGCGCGTCGCAACGCCGCCGAGGCCGGCGTCGCCAACGTGGAATTCCTTCGCGGCCATATCGAGGAGATTCCGCTGCCCGACGCCTCGGTGGACGTGATCATCTCGAACTGCGTGATCAATCTGTCGGGTGACAAGCCGCGCGTATTGCGCGAGGCGTTCCGCGTGCTCAAGCCCGGGGGCCGGTTCGCGGTGTCCGACGTCGTCGTTCAGGGCGAACTCCCGGCCGAGGTGAAGCGCAGCATGGAACTCTGGGTGGGGTGCGTGGCCGGCGCGCTGCAGGACTCCGAGTTCCTGTCGTTGTTGCGGGACGCCGGATTCACGAACGCCAGTGTGGAGATGACGCGCCTGTACGAGATCGAGGATGCGCGCGCCTTCCTGGCGAACACCGGGCTCGACGTCGACCACGTAGCGGCCGAAGTGGCGGGGCGTGTGGGCGCCGCGTTCGTGCGGGCCGCCAAGCCGGCGACGTTCAGTTTGCGCGACGCCAACCCTTCGGATACGGACGCGATCGAGGCGCTGCTCTCGCAGTCCGGCCTTCCCGTGGCCGGCGTGCGCGACGCGCTGGCGATACCGGCGTCGGGCTTCGTCGTCGCCGAGTCGGGTGGCGCGATCATCGGGGTCGGGGGGCTCGAGGACTGCTGCGACGACGTCCTCCTGCGGTCGGTGGCGGTCACGCCGGCCTGGAAACACCGGGGCGTGGGACGCGCGCTGGTCGCTCGCCTGATCGCCGAGGCGGAGGCACGCGGGCGACGGGCTATGTATCTCCTCACCACGACGGCCGAGGGCTACTTCCCGAGTTTCGGGTTCTCCGTCATCACGCGCGACGAGGTGCCGGCAGAAGTGAACGCCACGGGCGAGTTCCGCGAAGTGTGCCCAACGAGCGCCGTGGCCATGGTTCGCCCGCTGGGCGCCGCCGTCCAGCATGGGAAGCACGGGTCGCCCACGGCATGAGCGGAACGGTGGAGGTCGCGCCGCCGAGCGCTCACCCGGACGCACCGGCGCCGCTGGTGCGCCGGCTGTCCACGCTCGACCGCTTCCTGCCGCTGTGGATCTTCGCAGCCATGGGCGGGGGAATCGTGCTCGGGCGGGTCTTCCCCGGGCTCGGCGCGGCGCTGGATCGCGTGCAGGTGGCGGGGGTCTCGGTGCCCATCGGAGTCGGGCTGCTCTGGATGATGTACCCGGTGCTCGCCAAGGTCCGCTACGAGACGATCCGCGGCCACGTGGCGAACCGGAAGCTCCTCGGCACCTCGCTCGCCTTCAACTGGGTGCTCGGCCCGCTCGTCATGTTCGCACTGGCCTGGCTGCTGCTACCCGATCTGCCGCACTATCGCAACGGGCTGATCATGATCGGACTGGCCCGTTGCATCGCCATGGTGCTGATCTGGAATGCACTGGCCTGCGGGTCGGGCGAGTTGGCGGCCGTGCTCGTGGCGCTCAACTCCGTGTTCCAGATCCTCACGTACTCGCTGCTCGGCTACTTCTTCCTGGCGGTGGTTCCGGGGTGGTTCGGGGCCGATACCGCGGCGCTGAACGTGTCGATGGGCGCCATTGCCAGGAGCGTGTTCATCTTCCTCGGCATTCCGTTGCTCGCCGGCTATCTCACGCGACGCGTGCTGGTCGCCAGGCGCGGCGAGGCGTGGTACGACGGGACGTTCATTCCACGCATCGGGCCCACGGCGCTCGTCGGGTTGCTCTACACCATCGTACTGATGTTCGCGATGCAGGGTGACCGGATCGTGCAGCTGCCGTTCGACGTGGTCCGCATCGCCGTGCCGCTGGTGGTGTACTTCGCCGTGATGTTCGGCCTGGCGTTCTTCCTCTCCGTCAAGCTCGGGTTCGGCTACGAGGACACGGCCGCCCTCTCGTTCACGGCGGCGGGGAACAACTTCGAGTTGGCCATCGCGGTCGCGGTGGCGACGTTCGGCATCGGATCGGGCGAGGCGCTGGCAGCGGTGGTCGGCCCGCTCATCGAGGTGCCGGCGCTCATCGGACTCGTCTACGTCTCGCTCTGGGCGCGCGGACGATTCTTCTCACGGGAGGCAGCCGCATGACCACGACGCCAAAGCTGGGCGTGCTCTTTCTATGCACCGGCAACTCGGCGCGCAGCCAGATCGCCGAAGCGATCCTGACCCGGAAGGGGCGGGAGCGGTTCCGGGTGGGGAGCGCCGGCACCAGGCCAGCGGCGCGTGTGAACCCGGGGGCGATCGACGTGCTGCGCGACCACGGGATCGACTGGAGCCTACATCGCCCGAAGACGATCGACGAGATCCAGCACGAACCCTGGGATCTGGTGATCACCGTGTGCGACAATGCCAAGGAGACCTGCCCGGTGTTTCCCGGGCACCCGGCGTTCGCGCATTGGGGAATGCCCGATCCAGCGGACGTGGAGCCGGCGGAGGCGCGTGCGCGTGCCTTCCGCGAGACGTATCAGGTCCTGAACGCGCGGATCGATCTGCTGCTTGCCCTGCCGGTGGAGAAGCTGGAGCAGCGGATGTTGGAGTTGCGGGTCGGGGAGATCGCGAAGCCCGGGGCGGCGGTTTCCGAGCATTCGTAATCTCCAGTGGGCGCGGTTGGTCCCGTTGGCCCGTCGGCATGGGGGCGGGCCGCAGCCGACGACTGAGGGGGAGATGTATGGAGGCGCGCCCAGGTACAGGAACGGGGCCCCACGTGTTGGGGCCCCGTTCGATGCTCTGCCGTCCGACGGTCCGACGGTCAGATATCCAGGTTGCTCACGTACTGCGCGTTCGCCTCGATGAACAGTCGCCGTGGTTCGACCACGTCGCCCATGAGCGTCTGGAACATCTGATCGGCTGCCACGGCATCCTCGATGTTGACCTTGAGTAGCGTGCGCTTTTCGGGGTCCATCGTGGTGTCGAAGAGCTGGTCGGCGTTCATCTCGCCGAGGCCCTTGTAGCGTTGCACGTTCACCGACTTGCCGTCGCCGTTGCCCAGTCGCTTCATGAAGTCGTCGCGTTCCTTCTCGTCGAAGGCATAGTACTCTTCCTTGCCCTTGGCCACGCGGTAGAGCGGGGGCTGCGCGATGTACACGAACCCGGCTTCGATCAGCTCCGGCATCTGGCGGAAGAAGAACGTGAGCAGCAGGGTGCGGATGTGCGCCCCGTCCACGTCGGCATCCGTCATGATGATGATCTTGTGGTAGCGCGCCGTCTCCAGGGTGAACTCTTCCTTGATCCCCGCGCCCACCGCCGTGATGATCGTGCGGATCTCCTCGTTGGAGAGCACCTTGTCGATGCGCGCCTTCTCCACGTTGATGATCTTGCCGCGCAGCGGCAGGATCGCCTGGAATTCGCGCTTGCGCCCCTGTTTGGCGGACCCGCCGGCGGAATCGCCCTCCACCAGGTACAACTCACAGAGTGCCGGATCGGTCAGCGTGCAGTCGGCCAGCTTGCCCGGCAGGTTGCCCACGTCGAGCGCCGACTTGCGCCGCGTCAGGTCGCGCGCCTTGCGCGCCGCCTCGCGGGCCCGTGCCGCCGACACGGCCTTCTCGATGATGATGTTGGCCGTGCGCGGATGCTCGTCGAGATAGCTCGAGAGCCATTCCCCCACCACGGTCTTCACCGCGCTCTCGACTTCGGAGTTGCCGAGCTTGGTCTTGGTCTGCCCCTCGAACTGGGGCTCGCGGACCTTCACCGACAGCACCGCCGTCAGCCCCTCGCGCACGTCCTCGCCGGACAGCGTGAAGTCGGCCTTCTTGAGGAAGTTCCCCTTCTGTGCGTACGAGTTGATCACGCGCGTGAGCGCCGACTTGAAGCCGGTAAGATGCGTGCCGCCCTCGTGCGTGTTGATGTTGTTCACGAACGAGAAGGTCGTGTCGTTGTACCCGTCGTTGTACTGCAGCGCCAGCTCGATGCCGATGTCGTCCTTGGTGGTGTCCACGTACAGCACTTCGGGATGCAGGTTCTTGCGCGACGCGTTCAGGTGGTGCACGAACTCCTTGAGCCCGCCCTTGGCGTGGTAGGTGTCCTCGCGCTCCTCGCCCGGACGCTCGTCCTTGATCGCGATCACCACGCCCTTGTTCAGGAACGACAACTCGCGCAGGCGCTCGGCCAGCGTCTTGTACTGGTACACGAGCACCGTGAAGATCTGCGGGTCGGGCTTGAACCAGACCGTCGTGCCCGTCTCCTTCTCGGGCACCTTGCGCAGCGTCTTGAGCTTGGTCTGCGTGATGCCGCGGCGGAAATCCATGTAGTACTCCTGCCCGTCGCGCTTGACCCACACCTTCAGTTCTTCGCTCAGCGCATTGACCACCGATACGCCCACGCCGTGCAGACCGCCCGACACCTTGTACGAACTCTTGTCGAACTTGCCGCCCGCATGCAGCACCGTCATCGCCAGCTCGACGCCCGGAATCTTCTCGATGGGGTGGACGTCCACCGGAATGCCGCGCCCATTGTCGGCCACGGTGATCGAATTGTCGGCGTGAATCGTGACCGCGATGTCGTCGGCGTACCCCGCGAGCGCTTCGTCGATCGAGTTGTCCACCACCTCGTACACGAGATGATGGAGGCCGCGTTCGGACGTCGAGCCGATGTACATGCCGGGACGCTTCCGGACGGCTTCGAGTCCCTTGAGTACCTGAATCTGTCCGGCATCGTACTTCGACCCGGTCTGGTCCGCTGATGTGCTCATGGGCCCTCGATTTGGCGCTGAATTGCGTCCCGAAAAGACGCCGAAAAAACGACTGGAAACCAACCCCGAAAATCTAAGCGAATCGGTCGCATATTGCAACACCTGAGACGGCTTTTAAGTCACAGTCGGACAACCGCTTAGCGCACCAGCCGCCACCGGATCCGCTGGACCTTCCGCGACCCCGATTTCTCGTTGATCGCGCGAAGCAATTCCGGCTCCATCATCGACAGCTCCGTCATCCACGCGTTGTTCATCACCGCCACCTGCAACACGCCCTTCTTGTCGACCGAGATCGCCTGCGTCACCTTCGCGATGTCGCGGCCGACGATCGCGGGCCACTGCACGATCACGCCCGCCTGTTCCAGGCGCTCCGACAGGCCGCTCTCGCCGAGCACCGCCGGGACGACGTCCTTCAGGGGGGTCGGTTTCCCGCGCTTCCGGTCGGTCATGCCGCCTGCCAGGCGCGCATCACGCCGGCCTCCACCCGCAACCGTTCGAGCCGCGTGAATTCCGGCGGGATGTCGGTTTCGCGCGGGACGGTGAGGATGGTCTGGCCGATGCCGGCGTCGGAGAGCAGGGTGAGAATCCGCGCCGCCCGGCGCGCATCGAGTTCGGCGAACGGATCGTCGAGCAGGAGCATGGGCGCCGCGCCGCAGGCTTCGCGCAGCGTTTCCCACTCGAGCATGCGTAGCGCGATCGCCGCCGACCGCTGCTGCCCGGCCGATCCGAAGGTCCGCAGGTCGCGCCCGTCGAGCGCCAACGCCAGATCGTCGCGGTGCGGGCCCGCCTGCGTCATACCGCGTCGCACGTCGAGCGCCAGCCTCGCTTCGAGCGCCGCGGCAATCGCCGCCACGGGATCCCGAGCGCCGTCCAGCGCGGTGGCGTACCGCAGCGTGGCCGTGCGCGACTCGCCGATCGCCTCGCACAGGCGGGCGTACCGCTCCGCCGTGCGGTCCACCCAGTCGCAGCGCTGGCGCCAGAGCACGCCCCCCGCCTCGGCCAGCGGGACGTCCCACACGCTCACCCGCGCGTCGGCGCGCCCGGTGCGGGCGGCGTCGCGCAAGGCGGCATTCCGCCGAGCCAGCGCCCCCCGGTACGTCTGCAGCGCCGCCAGGTAGGACCGGGACGTGAGCGCCAGCAGGATGTCCAGGTACCGGCGGCGTGCCACGGGAGCGCCGCTCACCAGCTCCACGTCGGCCGGCGAGAACATCACCGCCGGCAGGGCGCCGATGCCGTCGCTCAGCCGCTGCATCGCCACGCCGTCCACGGTCACCCGCTTGCGTCGTGACGCGCGCTCGAACCCGACCGCGATGCGGCGACCGCCGCAGACGACGCCCTCCACGTGAAACCCGGCGCTGCCGAACCGTACGAGATCCACGTCGCGGGCGCCCCGCACGCTGCGCAGCAACTGCAGGTAGTACACCGCCTCCAGCAGATTCGTCTTGCCCTGGCCGTTCTCGCCCACGACCACGAATCCGTCGACGGGCAGTTCGAGATCCTGCCGCTCGAAGTTCCGGAAGTCGCGAAGCGCGAGCGTCGCCAGCCGCACGCCGGCCGGCGTCACCGACCGGTGAATTGTGCCGCCCGCTTCTCGAGGAACGCCGTTGTGCCTTCCTTCATGTCCGCCGAAGCGGCCAGCAGGCCGAACTTCGATGCTTCGAGCGCCAGTGCCTCGTCGAGCGGGACGTCGGCGCCGCGGTGTACCGCGTCGATGCAGTGGGCCACGGCGAGCGGGCCGTTGGCCACCATGCGGGCGAGCATCTGCCGCGTCACCTCGAGCAGATCGGCGGCCGGCACCACGGCGTTCACGAGCCCGATCCGCAGCGCCTCGGAAGCGTCGATGGTGTCGCCGGTGAGCAGGAGTTGCAGCGCCCGGCCGGCGCCGACCAGCCGCGGCAGCCGCTGCGTGCCGCCGTACCCCGGCAGGATCCCCAGCTTCACCTCGGGCTGCCCGAACTTGGCATGCTCCGAGGCGATCCGGACGTGGCACGCCATGGCCAGCTCGCATCCTCCGCCCAGCGCGAATCCGTTCACCGCCGCGATCACCGGCTTGGCCAGCATCTCGATGTGCCGGAACAGCGCCTGCCCGCGGCGCGACATCGCGTGCGCCTCGATCGGCGTCTTGCGCTGCAGCTCGGCGATGTCGGCGCCGGCCACGAAGGCGCGGCCCGCCCCCGTGAGCACGGCGCCAGCGATGTCGTCGCGCGCGCGTACCTGATCGATGGCCTTGCCGAGCGCCCCCATCAACGCGTCGTTGATCGCGTTGAGCTTGTCAGGGCGGTTCATCGTGATCGTCGCGATGCGGTCCGCGACGTCGAAAGTGACTAGGGATTCGGACATGGCGGCGGGGGTTGGAATGTCCCCGAATCTAACTCCGGCGCGGGCACCCGGATACATTCCGGCCATGGCAATGCCGGAGGCCGTGCGCTGGGGTCCCGACCGTCGCAGCGTGCGCATCATCGATCAGCGGGCGCTTCCCGAGCACCATCTGGAGCGTGACCTGCGCACCCTCGACGAGGCGTGCGAGGCCATCACGACGCTGGCCGTGCGCGGCGCGCCCGCGATCGGTATTGCCGCCGCGATGGCGTTTGCGGTCGTCGTGTCCGACGCCGCGGAGCTGGGTGAGGCCGACCGCTGCCGGCGCGCCGCCGAGGTGGCCGATGCGCTGCGTGCGACCCGGCCGACGGCCGTGAACCTGTCCTGGGCGCTCGATCGCATGGTGCGGGTGGCGCGCGGCGCCGGCGACGCACTCCGCGATGTGCTGGTGGGCGAAGCGACGGCGATCCTCGACGAGGACCGCGCGATGTGCCGGCGCATCGGCGAACATGCGCTGGCGCTCCTGCCGGCCGACGCGCGCGTGGCCACGCACTGCAACGCCGGCGCGCTGGCCACCGGAGGCATCGGCACGGCGCTGGCCGCCGTGTACCTGGCGGCCGAGCGCGGCGACCACGTGCGCGTGTTCGTGGACGAGACGCGCCCGCTGCTCCAGGGCAGCCGGCTTACCGCCTGGGAACTACAACGGGCCGGCATCGATGTCGTCCTCATCGCCGACGCGATGGCGCCGTCGGTGATGCGGCGCGGCGAGATCGACCTCTGCATCGTAGGCGCCGACCGGATCGCCGCGAACGGCGACGTGGCCAACAAGATCGGCACGTACGCGCTGGCCGTCGCCGCGCGGCATCACGGCGTGCCGTTCTACGTGGCGGCGCCGAGTTCCACCTTCGACCCGGCAACGCCAACGGGGGCCGACATCGTGATCGAGCAGCGCGCGCCCGACGAGGTCCGGCGCGGATTCGGCGCGCTCACGGCGCCGGCCGACGTGCCCGTGTACAATCCGGCGTTCGACGTTACGCCGGCCGCGCTCATCACCGCCATCGTGAGCGACCGCGGCGTGCATCGCCCACCCTTCGACTTCCGGGCCCGCGCATGAAACACGTCCTGGCCATCGACGAGGGCACGACGGGCGTGACCTGCCTGGTGATCGCCGCCGACGGGCGGATCGCGGGGCGGGGGTACTGCGAGATCACGCAGCACTTTCCGCGTCCGGGGTGGGTGGAGCACGACGCCGACGAGCTGTTCGAACGAACGCTCGCCGCCGGTCGCGATGCGATTCGTGAAGCTGGAGTGACGCCCGACGCCATCGGCATCACCAACCAGCGCGAGACGGTCGTGGTGTGGGAGCGGGCCACCGGGAGGCCCGTCCACCGCGCCATCGTCTGGCAGGATCGCCGGACCGCGGCGCGCTGCGCCGAGCTCGCGCCGCACGCCGACCGGATCCGCGCGCGCACCGGGCTGGTGATCGATCCCTATTTCTCCGCCACCAAGATCGAGTGGCTGCTGCGCGAACAGCGGCTGCTCGAACGGTTCGCCCCCGAGGAGCTGGCGGTGGGCACCGTGGACGCGTGGTTGATCTGGAAGCTCACCGGCGGCGGCGTCTTCGCCACCGATCACACCAATGCGTCGCGGACCATGCTGTACGACATCGATGCCCGCGCATGGAGTGACGAGTTGTGCGACCTGTTCGGGGTGCCGCGCGCCATGCTGCCCGAGGTCCGTCGCTCCAGCGGCGACTTCGGGACCGCGCGCCGCGAATGGTTCGGCGCCGAGATGCCCATTCGCGGCGTGGCCGGCGACCAGCAGGCCGCGCTGTTCGGGCAGGGCTGTTGGGTGCCGGGCATGGGCAAGAACACGTATGGCACCGGGGCCTTCGTACTGTTGTACGCCGGCGACGAACGGCCGCACGCACCGCCGGGCATTCTCACCACCATCGGCTGCGACGCGACCGGCGCGCCGGCGTACGCGCTCGAGGCGGCGATCTTCATTGCCGGCGCCGCGGTGCAGTGGCTGCGCGACGGACTGGGCGTGGTGGCGCAGGCCGGGGAAACCGAAGCGCTCGCCGCCGGGCTCGAGTCCAACGAGGGCGTGTACTTCGTGCCGGCGCTGGTGGGTCTGGGGGCGCCCGTGTGGGAACCGCACGCCCGCGGCACGATCGTGGGTCTCACGCGCGGCGCGGGGCGCGCGCATCTGGCGCGCGCGGCGCTGGAGGCGATGGCGTACAGCACCGCCGACGTGGTGGACAGCATGGTCGCCGTCTCGGGCACGGCCTTCGACCGGCTGCGCGTGGACGGCGGCGCCACGCAGAACGACTGGCTCATGCAGTTCCAGGCCGACGTACTCGGCGTGGCGGTGGAGCGGCCGGGCAACGTCGAGACGACGGCGTTCGGCGCCGCCGGGCTGGCCGGCATCGCCGCCGGCGTGTGGGCCGATGCGGCGCAGTTCTACGCCGTGCAGGAGGTGGCCACCTTCGAGCCCACGCGGCCGCGGAGCACGATGACCGATTGGCGCCGGGGCTGGGCGAGAGCCATGCGGGCGGCGGTGGCGTGGGCGCGCGACAAGGACGCGGGTTGATGCGCGGCGCACGGGCCACCCGGCGGCACGAACCGTGACCCGATGATCCTGGTCGGCGAACTCTGTCTGTGGATCGCGCTGCTGATGGCGGCGTGGGGGACGACCGTCTCGTTTGCCGGCGGGGCCACGCGCCGGGCCGATCTCGGCGCCAGCGGGCGGCGGGCCGTCTACGTGGCTGCCGCGGCCCTTCTGCTCGCCAACGCCGGGGTGATCGCGGCGCTCCTCTCGCGCGACTTCTCGTTCGCCTATGTCGCGCGGCACACGAGTCTCGACCTGCCGCGGGCCTACGTGGTGTCGGCCCTCTGGAGCGGCACGGCGGGATCGCTGCTGGTGGCCGGCTTCGCGCTCGCCGCGCTCGGCAGCGGGGCGGTGCTCACCTGGGCAAGGCGGAACGGGCAGGCGAGCGCGTGGGTCGCGGGAACGATCGGCGCGTTGCTGCTCATGTTGATGCTGGTGCTCTGCTTCTGGCGCAGCCCCTACGAGCGGCTTGGCTGGCTCGCCGGCGACGGGCTGGGACTCGATCCGATCCTGCGCCACCCCGCGATGGTGCTGCCGCGGCTCGCGGAATTGATCGGGGTCGCGGCCGTCGCCGTGGGCGCGGCGGCGGCGGTCGGTGCCCGCATGTCGCACGCCGCGTCGCCGTCGCCCCGCCCCTGGCTGCTGCCGGCGTGGACGCTGCTGTCGTTCGGGCTCGCGCTGCAGATGTACGGATGGTACGCATACGCGCCAGCCGGTGGTGTGTGGCGGTGGACACCGTTTGCAGTGGTGGCGTTGCTGCTCTGGCTGCTAACGGGCGCGATTCTCCACGTCGGCCGCGGGCCGCGCGACCGCTGGCGCGTGGGTGAACATCTGAGCCACGTCGGTGCGGTCGTCGTGCTGGTCGCGCTGGCGGCGGGCGCGTTCTCGACGTCGCGGCAGTTGCAGCTCCGCACCGGGCAGGAGTCCCGCGTCGCCGGTCCGCTGGGGCGCGAATGGCGGTTCCTGAGCCAGGGCGTGTCGCGGTACGGCACCGCCGACCACGGTGTGACCGCCGTCGCGCTCGAGAGTTGGCATGGGGGCACACCGCTCGGGCTGATCGTGAGCCGGCAACTCACGTACCAGACGGTGCAGGGAGGGGGCACGCCCGTGTCGGAGCCCGCGTTGCGGGCCATGCCACTGGTGGATCTCCGGATTGCCGTCGATTCCACGGACGGCGATCTGGCCTTCGTACACGTAACCCTGGTACCGCTTGCCGGGGTGCTCTGGGTGGGGGCGGCGCTGTTGATTCTCGGCGCGATCGCCGCGATGCTGCCGGTGGCCGCTCCCCGCGCGGCCGCCGCGGGGGGCGACGCGTGAGCATGCCCCTGCTGGTGGGAACCGCGCTGGCCATCGGCGCGCTGGCCGTCGTGTTGTACCCGCTCTTCTTCCCACCCGGCGAATCGGCGCCGGTCGTGCCGCCGGCCGCCGACTCGGTCGAAACCGCGCTCCGGGCCTTCCGTGCCGGCCGACCGGAATGCCCCGACTGCGGCCCGCGTCCCGAAGCCGACGCTCTCTACTGCTCCAACTGCGGGCGGCCGCTCACCCGCGGAGACGCACCCCAGGTGTGAAACGAACGACTCCCCGGAACGCGCGGGGCGTCCCGGGGAGTCTGGCCTGACGCGTGGGGCGTCAGCCTTTCTTCTTCGTACTCGAGTCTGTCTTGGCCTTCGGCTTCGCACTCCTACGCGCGTGGTGCTTGGTCGTCTTGGCGGTGGTCTTCGAGCCCTTCTCCTCCATCTTGGACTTGGAGCTGCTCGATTCTGCCTTCGTGCTCTTGTGCTCCATCGACATCTTCGTGCCTTCCGCCTTGTGCGCGCGGGCCCTGTGCGTGCTGGCCTTGTGCGTGCCGGCCTTCGTCATGGCCGTCTTGGCCTTGCCGGTGTCCTGAGTGGTCTGCGCGTGAACCGTCGTCGCCATGCAGCAGACGAGCGCCAGCGCGAGCCAACGCATGCGAACCATTCCAGCCTCCTCGATCGGTGACCGTTCAACGCCCGTCCGGGTCGGGCGAAGCGTTGCCCATTCGGGGACGCGGGGTGCGTCCACGGGAGTGGGCGCCGATCCTGACCCGTCACACGGCCACCGCGTCACCGCCGACATCAACGAATTCTTGGTATTAAGAAACCGTAAAGCCGTCAGCGCTCCACGGCGGAGAGCCGGCGTAACGCGACTCGAATGGGGACCAATGTACAGCCGACGCAGAGGAGGCCGGCCCCCCCGAATCCGAGCCACATCTCGACCGGGCTGGTCGACGTGTGATACATGCGGGCCGACAGGTACATGTACACCGGCCGGGCTTCGAGAATCACCACGCCGCCGATCATCGCCACCGACGCCATCATGAACAGCAATCCGCCGAACGACGTCGGGATCTGCGCCGCGTTCTCGGTCTCGAATTGCGGGAACAACGTCCCGAAGCCCAGCGCCATCCCGGCCACGGCGAACGTCATGAAGGCGATGGTGAGCACCGAGACGGCGAACATGAACGGACTCACGTCCAGCAGGTAGTCGGTCACCGCCACGATGGCCAGCGCGAGCACGAGCAGCGGCAGGGTCCCGACCCAGAACTTCGCCCACAGCAGGTCGCGCACTTCCATGGGGCTGGAGCGCAGCAGCCACAGTGTGCGCCCTTCCAGGCTCACCGCCGGGAAGATGAACCGGGCCGCGATCGACGCGAGCACGAACCCCGCCAGCACGAGATTCAGGAATGGGACGATGTTGATGAGGAAGAACGTCATCCCGTCGCCGTGCAGCGGGAGGTACTTGATGTTGAACACGTACACGACCACCAGGACGCCGAGCAGGATGAGCTGCGACCACTGGGTGGTGTCGCGGAAGAACAGCCGGAGTTCCTTGAACACCAGCTCCCGTTTGAGCACCGACAGCGGACGCAGCACGACCATGCCGATGCGCCGCCACACGCGGCCGCGCGCCCACTGCACGCCGCTCTCCTGCGCCTTGCTGAACCCCTTGAGGTACAGCGCGCGGTGGAGCACGGCGCCGAGCACGATCGCCGTCGCGGCCGACGTCCAGAGGAGGTAGAAGGGCAGATAGTCCAGCCGGTACTGCAGCCAGCTCATCACGCCGCGCGCCGCCCACTCGCTGGGCAGCATCGGGGAGGTCGGCGTGCGCAGCACCGTGACGAAGTCCACCAGCGAGCGGAATCCTTCCGGACGCGCCAGCCGTTCCGGCCGCACGAGTCGGAACAGCAGGACGATGCCGCCCGCCGCGAGCACCGCGATGACGCTGAGGATGTCCCGCGTGCGCCGCGCCGGGAAGATGTTCACCAGCAGCAGTGTGACGGCGGAACCGATCACCGCCGGGATGACCAGAAAGGGCAGGAACACCGACGCGCTGACCACCGGGAACCACCACCCGCCTTCGTAGACGCGCCCGTAGGCCGCGAACATCGGAATGGCGAGCAGGGTGACCATCCAACTCGAGTGCACCGTCGTTTCGAGCAGCTTGGCGAGGTACAATTTGAGCCAGTCCACCGGCCCCGAGACCAGCAGGTCGAGGTCGCGTGCGAGGAAGAAGCTCGATAGCGCCGTGATGATGTTCGAGAGCACGAGGATGGCGAAGAAGCCGAGCAGGATCAGGCCCAGCAGCTTCCCGGCCAACAGGGGGCCGATCTCGGCGACGCCGCGGAAGTAGTGCAGCAGGCGATACAGCACGAAGTACACGAACGACCAGAACAGCGCACCGAAGACGGCGAGTACCGTGAACCGGGCGCCCCGGCCGCGCTCGCCGGCCAGCATGCGCGCCCGCGCCGTGAGCCACTTGGGCTCGAGCAGGTGGAACAACGAGGGGTCGGCCACGGCGGCCGGGACCGCACGCGCGGCCGCCAGCTCAGGCATTCAGCACCTCGATCAACTCGCGGGCCGCGTTCTCGCCCGTGAGCTTGAGGAAGATCTCTTCCAGGCCCTCCGCGCCGCCCTCCGCGCTCTGCCGCAACTCGGCCATCGTGCCGCAGGCCCGGATCTTCCCCGCCTGGACGATCGCGATGCGGTCGCACATGGCTTCCGCCACTTCCAACGTGTGCGTGGACATCATGATCGTGTTGCCGCGGTTCACGTATTCGCGGAACAGATCCTTGAGGATGCGCGCCGCCTTCGGATCGAGGCCTACCATCGGCTCGTCCACCACGATCACTTCGGCGCGGTGCACGAACGCGCTCGAGATGATGAGCTTCTGCCGCATGCCGTGGCTGTAACTCTCCACCAGTTCGTCCTGCCACTCCTCGAGGTCGAACAGGGCCAGCAGTTCGCGCGCCCGGTGTTCGACCTCCGGTCCTTCCTGATCGTACAGGCCGGCCACGAACCGCATGAACTCGGCGCCGGTGAGCTTCTCATAGATGAACGGCCGGTCGGGGATGAAGCCCAACTTCATCTTGGCGGCGATCGGATCGGTCGAGATGTTCACACCCCCGATCTCCACCGTGCCCCCGGTCGGCCGCAGGATGCCCGCGATCATGCGCAGCGTCGTCGTCTTGCCGGCGCCGTTCGGACCCAGAAACCCGAACAATTCCCCGCGTGGCACGTCGAGGTCGATGGCGTTCACCGCGGTGAAACTGCCGTAGCGTTTGGTGAGAGACGTCAGTCGGATCATGGCGAGAACGTGAAGAGAAGCAGCCGAACCGGGAGCGGTCAGCGCGTGGCGGCCGCCGGGGTGGCCGAGAGGACGTCGATGCGCAGCATCCCGATCAGCGACATCAGCGAGGGCTGCCGGGCCAACCCGCCGACGACGAATCGCAGGTGGGCGGCGTCGGCCGGGAACTCGCCGAACGTCGGATCCACTGCCACCCACCTCCCGAGATAGACTTCGGGCCAGGCGTGGTAGTAAAACTTGCCGTCCACCAGCACCAGCCCCGTCGCCGCCCGCGCCGGAATCCCGTTCGCCCGGGCCAGGGCCAGATAGAGCTGCGTGTGTTCATTGCAGTCCCCGCTCCGGGAATGCAGCACCTGGAGGGCGTCGGGAATGCCGAACGAGATACGCTTCTTCAGCGAATCGTGCACCCAGCGGTTGATCCGCGCCGCCACCTCGCGCGGGTCGCGCGACCGGCCGCGCAGCCGGCCGGCCAACTGGCGGATCTCGCGGTTGCGGGACTCCACCAGCGGCTCGGGCTCGAGCGCCCGGAGCACATCGGGTGAACGCCGCACCCCCATGAAGAATCGGGGTGCCAGGCTGTCCCGCGATGCGCGGACCACGGTCAGCGTGTCCCCGTGAAGGGATTGCCCGCCGCCGTCCAGGTCGAACCCGTCGAGCGCGGCGTGCCGCAGCACCACGCGCAGCCGCGACAGCTGCCGCGTCGCGTGTCGGTCGGCGGCGATGGCCGTCGTTGCCAGCACGTCGTTCGTCGCGTCGGCTGCCTCGACGCTGTCCTGCTTGCTGTCGATCCGCCAGTTCTCGTAGGCCACCTCGTACGGCCGGCGGACGAGCCGTAGCCCCATCCGCGTGGTGGCCACCACGCGTCCCTGGTTGTCGATCCAGCCGCCGATGCTGCTGTCGCCCGGGGCTCGGAGTTGCCACGCCCGGAGCGTGTCGGGCTGGACGCCCCGCCAGCGCCCGGTCGCCGCGTCGAGCACCGAACTGTCGTTCACCACGAACGTCGTCTCGGCCGACACGCTGATCCGCGCGTCCCTCGGCGCCATCGTACGCGGGTCGAAGACCGGCAGTACGTACGACTTGCCCACCGTTGGTTCCTCGCCGAGGGCGATGGCCAGCGGCACGAGCGTCGGCAGCAGCACCGGTCCGTCGATGGCCACGCGTTCCGAGTCGGCGCTCCCCCCGGCGGCGGTGGACACGACGTACTCCACGACTGAGTCCCCGTCCACGCGGCCCCCGGCGTGGAAGGGTGCCGAATCCGACTCGACGTCCACCGCGAAGCGGCGCACCCGGAGGGTGCGCGACGCCTCCACCGTGCTGCGCGACTGCAGGCGATGGGCGGCACCACCCGCGTCGAGGTAGGCGACCAGATAGTCGGTGGACGTGATGCCGCCCGTCACCGTGTCGACGGTGGACGACGCAAAGCCGACCTGCCGGTCGCCCTGCAGCACCGCGTAGAATACCGCCCCGGGCGTGACCCGCGCGCCCGCCTCGGCCAGACGCTCCACGTTCGGTTGGAAGTACTCGCGGCGGATGAGCGCCACCATGCCGCCCGTCCACAACACCAGGACTGCGGCCGCGGTCCAGCCGCGCCGGCTCATGCGCCGGCCCGCGCCAGCATGGCGTTCCATACCGTCTGCTCCATTTCGTTCTCCACGACCACGACGATGGAGTGGGGATGCGCGCCACGCGCCTGGTGCTGCCGCATCACCTCGATCATCACCTCGGCGCTCTCCTCCAGGTCCAGATTCCCGGCGCCGATGCCGAACGGCGCGACGGCCAGTTCGCCGACGCGAAAGTCCGTCGCCCGTTGGAGCGCGCTCGTCAACGCCCGGCGCACGGCGTCCCGCGATGCGCGCTCTTCGCGGCTCATGATGACGGCGTGAATCAGGAGTTCGACGCCCAGGTCACCGGCTCCCGTGACCACCGCCGCGCCCACCGGCAGCGGTTCCTTGAGCGGAGGCCGATCGGTGAGGGCCCGCCCGGCCGCGGTCTCGACGCGGCGCAGCAGCGGCGTCGTCGCACCGAGGGTGGCGTCCACCGGCCAGGCGATCGCCTCCCCGCGGTAGAACGCCAGGTCGTCGACGCGGACCTCGATCACGGATCAGGCCAGGGCCAACGTCGTCTCGCCGCTGATCCAATCCAGATACTTGGGCAGCCCCGCCGAGACCGGGAGCGCGAGCAGCTCGGGCACCTTGTAGGGGTGCAGTTCGCCGAATGCCGCCTGCAACGTCTCCAGCCGTGCCGACCGGGTCTTCAGGATGACCATCACCTCACGCTCGTCGGCGATCTTGCCCTGCCAGCGGTACAACGACCGGGCGCCGGGCACCAGCGTGCCGCAGGCAATGAGGCGCCGTTCGAGCAGCGCGCGCACCAGCCGGACGCCCTCCTCGTCGGAGGCGACCGTGGTGAGAACGACAATGGCATCGGTATGAGGCATGGCGGGGCGTCCGAAAGGTTCCCATAACATAACGACGCACCCCCCCGGCTTGTCTCCCCCCGCCGGACCGGTCAGGTTTCGCAGGTTATGGCTGAAGATGCTCTGATCATCCGCGGTGCGCGGGAACACAATCTCAAGAATCTCGACGTCGCGATTCCCCGCGACCGGCTCACCGTGATCACCGGTCTGTCGGGCTCGGGGAAGTCGTCGCTCGCGTTCGATACGATCTACGCCGAAGGACAGCGCCGCTACGTGGAGTCGCTCTCCGCGTACGCGCGCCAGTTCCTGGGCCTGATGGAGAAGCCCGACGTCGACTCCATCGAGGGCCTCTCGCCTGCCATCTCCATCGAGCAGAAGAGCGCCGGACACAATCCGCGGTCCACGGTCGGCACGGTCACCGAGATCTACGACTACCTGCGCCTGCTCTTCGCGCGCGCCGGCACGCCGCACTGTCCCAACTGCGGTCGCGCCGTGCAACGCCAGAGCGCGGCCCAGATCACCGACGTGCTCCTCACCTGGCCGGCCGACGCGCGTATCGAGGTGCGCGCCCCGCTGGTGCAGGGGCGCAAGGGCGAGTTCCGCGACCTCTTCGAGAGCGTACGGAAGCAGGGGTTCATCCGTGCATACGTGGACGGCGACCTGATCGAACTGGCGGCGCCGCCGAAGCTGAACCGCCGCCAGAACCACACCGTGTCGGTGGTGGTCGACCGCACGACGATCCGCGCCGACGACCGCGCGCGGCTCACCGATTCCATCGAGACGGCGCTCAAGCTCGCCGACGGACTGGTCGAGATCCACGATGCCGGCCGCAAGACCACCGAGATCTTCTCCGAGCGCTACGGCTGCCCCACCTGCGGGATCTCGCTGCCCGATCTCGAGCCGCGGCAGTTCTCGTTCAACTCGCCGTTCGGCGCCTGCCCGGAGTGCGGCGGACTCGGTACGCGGCGCCGGGTGGCCGAAGCCCTCGTGCTCGGCGACCCGCGCATCTCGATTCTCGAAGGCGTGGTGCTGCCGTGGGGAGAGCCCACGGGCCAGCTCCGCCGCGTGATCCTGCCGGCGCTCGCCCGCCAGTACAAGTTCGACCTGAACACGCCCTGGGGCGACCTGCCCGACGACGTGCGCCAGGTGATCCTGCACGGCGACGCCGGCGGGAAGAGCGGACGCAAGGCGAGCGTGTCGTGGGAAGGCGTGATCGCCAACGTCGAACGCCGCTACGACGACACCGGCTCCGATGCCGTCCGCCTCGATCTGCAGGAGTACATGCTCGAGGTGCCCTGCGAAGCGTGCCACGGATACCGCCTGAAGCCGGAATCGCTCGCCGTGACCATCGACGACCGGAACATCGGCGAGATCGTCGATCTCCCGATCGCGGCGGCCGGCGAATTCATCGCCGGCCTGCGCCTCCGCACCAAGGGGCGGCCCGGGCTCGATCCCGACATCGCCGGGCCGATCCTCAAGGAAGTGCGGGAGCGTCTGCGCTTCCTGGTGGACGTCGGTCTCGACTATCTCACGCTCAGCCGGTCGGCCGAGTCGCTCTCCGGCGGGGAAGCGCAGCGCATCCGCCTCGCCACCCAGATCGGTTCGCGGCTGGTGGGCGTGCTGTACATCCTCGATGAGCCGAGCATCGGTCTGCACCAGCGCGACAACGCGCGGTTGCTCGCCACCCTCGAGCAGCTCCGCGATCTGGGCAACACGGTGATCGTCGTCGAGCACGACGAGGAAACGATGCGCGCCGCGGACCACGTCATCGATCTGGGGCCGGGCGCCGGCCGTCACGGCGGGCACGTGATCGCCGAGGGCACCATCGAGCAGATCATCCGGACGCCGGGGTCGCTCACCGGCCAGTACCTGTCGGGGCGGCGCGGCATCGCCATGCCCGAGCACCGGCGCCCGTTCGACGCCGACCGCGTGATCCGCATCGAGAACGCCGAGGAGCACAATCTGCGCGGGGTGACGGTGGATCTCCCGCTCGGACTGTTCGTCGCCGTGACCGGCGTGTCGGGCTCCGGCAAGTCCACGCTCGTCGAAGACATCCTGCACCGCGCGCTGGCGCGGCACTTCTACCGCGCGCGCACGATTCCCGGCAAGCATGCCCGCATTTCGGGACTCCAGCACATCGACAAGGTCATCGACATCGACCAGAGTCCCATCGGGCGCACGCCGCGGTCGAACCCGGCCACGTACACCGGCCTGTTCACGCCGATCCGCGAGCTGTTCGCCGAGATGCCGGAGGCCAAGATTCGCGGCTACGGCCCGGGCCGGTTCTCGTTCAACGTGAAGGGCGGGCGGTGCGAAGCGTGTCAGGGCGACGGCCTCGTGAAGATCGAGATGCACTTCCTGCCCGACGTCTACGTCCCGTGCGAGGTGTGCAAGGGCCGGCGCTACAATCGCGAGACGCTGGAAGTGCGGTTCCGCGGGAAGAGCATCGCCGACGTGCTGGAGCTGACCGTGGAGGATGCCCTCGCGTTCTTCGAGAACCAGCCGCGCATTCACCAAAAGCTGCAGACGCTCCACGACGTGGGACTCGGCTACGTCCACCTGGGGCAGAGCGCCACCACGCTCTCGGGGGGCGAGGCGCAGCGCGTGAAGCTCGCCACCGAACTGTCCAAGCGCGACACCGGGCGCACGCTGTACATTCTCGACGAACCGACGACCGGACTCCACTTCGAGGACGTCCGCATGCTGCTCGAAGTGCTCCACCGGCTGGTCGATCGCGGCAACACGGTGCTCGTCATCGAGCACAATCTCGACGTGATCAAGACCGCCGATTGGGTCGTGGATCTGGGTCCCGAAGGCGGCACGCGCGGCGGTGAAATCGTGGTCGCCGGCACACCCGAGCAGGTGGCGGCCGTGGATGCCTCGTACACGGGTCAGGTGCTTCGCCCGCTGGTCGCCCCGCCGCCGCCGCCGGCACGCAAGCGAAAGGCCGGCTGACGCCCCCGCCGTATCCCCCGCCACCCTTCACTCTTCTCCCTTGGTCTCCCTGCTCGATATCATCGGCCCCGTCATGGTGGGCCCCTCGTCCTCCCACACCGCCGGGGCCTGCAAACTCGGGCTCATCGCGCGCTGTCTGGTGGGGGGGACGCCGGATCGCGCCCGCATCGAGCTCCACGGCTCGTTCGCGCGCACGGGGGAGGGGCACGGCACCGACAAGGCGATCGCCGGTGGGTTGCTCGGCTTCCGTCCCGACGACGACCGGCTGCGCGATGCGGTGGAGATCGCCGAACGCGAGGGGGTCGCGTACCGGTTCGAGAAGACCACGCTCGCCGGCGACGCGCATCCGAATTCGGTGCGAATCACGGTCGAGCGCGGCGAGCGGCGGCACGTGATGCTCGGCGCCTCGCTCGGCGCCGGCCGCATCCACGTGAGCGAGATCGACGGGTTCCCGGTGGAGGTGCTCGGCAACCACTTCACCATCGTGCTGGTCGCGGAGGACGTGAAGGGGTCGGTGGCCCGCATCACGGCGCGGCTCGCCGAGGACGGGTTGAACATCGCCACGCTCAAGCTCAGCCGGAAACACAAGGGTGGCGACGCACTCATGGTCATCGAGGTGGACGAAGCCCCCGACGTGGCCGTGCGCGACCACCTGCGCGCGTTCCCCTGGGTCCGGTGGGCCCACCGCCTCGAAAAGGTGAGCGGCTGACGTGTACCGCTCGCTGCTCGATGCCATCCGCGACGCCGACGCCCAGGGCCTCACGCTCGGGCGGCTGGCGCTTGCCACCGAGGCCCTCGACCAGGGGCGTCCGGTGGAGGAGATCCGTGACGCGCTGCGCCGTGCCCTCGACGTCATGCAACAGGCGGTCGACCGCGGGCTGGCCGGCGACCTGCGATCGGTATCCGGCATGGTCGGCGGCGACGCGGCCAAGCTACGCCATGGGCCGCCGGGACCGCTGGCTGGCACCCCGTTCCGCGACGTCCTGGCTCGGGCGCTCGCAGTGCAGGAGGTGAACGCCGCGATGGGCGTGATCGTCGCCGCGCCCACGGCGGGTGGGGCGGGGGTGCTGCCCGCGGTGCTCACCGGACTCGCCGCCGCCCGGCAGATCGACGACGAACGCGTGGTGGATGCGCTCGCCACGGCCGGGCTGATCGGCGCCGTGGTCGCGGAGCGCGCCTCGTTGTCAGGGGCAGAAGGCGGCTGTCAGGCCGAAACCGGCGCGGCGGCGGGGATGGCGGCCGGTGCCGCCACCGAGATGCTCGGCGGCACGCCTGCCCAGGTGGGTCATGCGGTGGCGTTGGCGCAGCAGGCGACGCTGGGGCTCATCTGCGATCCCCTTGGCGGGCTCGTCGAACTGCCGTGTGTCTTCCGCAACGCCACCGGGTCAGCCATCGCGCTGGCCGCCGTGGAGATGGCGCTGGCCGGCATCGAGTTCGCCATCCCCTGCGACGAAGTCATCGACGTGATGGGAGAGATCGGCCGGGAAATGGATGTCCGGTACCGCGAAACCGCGGGCGGGGGGCTCGCCGCGACGCCCACCGGACGCCGACTGGCCCGCGAACGGCTGGTGCAACTGAAGCGCGCCGGGGCGTGAGTGCGGCCCGGCGTGTGCGCGCCGCGCATTCGCTTCTATAAGGATGGCGGCGGGCCCACTCGGCCCGTTGCCCGCCTCGCAGAGCGGCGGTAGCTTGCCCGCAGGCGGTTGAAACGTCGGCGCGCCCCATCCGTAGGTTCTTCCAGTCGCGTCACCAGGATAACGACCATGGTTACCAAGGAAGAAATCGAAGGCTATCTCGATCGGCTCAACGTGGATGGGGCCTCCCATTCCGAAGTCGAACCGGGGCTCTGGGTGGTGAAGCCGGGCGGTGCCCAGGACTTCGACGTCGTGGTGCACTACTCACCCCCGGTGGTGCTGCTCCGGGTCAAGGTGATGATGTTGCCGAAGCAAAACGGCGCGTTGGCCACGCTGAGCCGGCGCCTGCTCGAACTCAATGCGAGTGATCTGCTGCACGGCTCGTACGGTATTCAGGGGGACTCCGTGGTGCTCACCGAGGCGCTCGAACTGGAGCACCTTGACTACGACGAGTTCCTGGCGAGTTATGAGAGCATGACCCTGGCCCTGGCGTCGCACATGCGCGAGTTGGGCTCGTTCCGTGAGGCACACTGACCCATGGGCATATTCGATCGACTGTCCCAGATGCTGCGTTCGAACATCAATGACCTGATCTCGCGGGCCGAAGATCCGGAGAAGATGCTCACGCAGATTCTCGCCGATATGCGTTCGCAGTTGGCCAAGGCCAAACAGCAGGTGGCGAGCGCGATCGCCGACGAGAAGCGGCTGCGGGATCAGGCCGACACGGAGTACAAGCAGGCGCAGGATTGGGAGCGCCGGGCGATGCTGGCCATCCAGGAGAACCGCGACGACCTGGCCAAGCAGGCGTTGGTGCGCCAGGGGGAGCACGCGAGCCACGGGCAGCAGCTCGAGCAGACCTGGGAAGCGCACCGCCTCGAGACGGAGAAGCTCAAGAACTCGCTGCGGGACCTCAACGACAAGATCGAAGAGGCCAAGCGCAAGAAGAACCTTCTCGTGGCGCGGCAGCGCCGTGCCCAGGCGCAGCAGCGCATCGCCGAGACCATGTCGTCGCTGTCGGAGAAGTCGGCGTTCGAGGCGTTCAGCCGCATGGAAGAGCGCATCGAGACCAACGAACGGCAGCTCAAGGCCGCCAGCGAGATCGACGAGGAGTTCACCGGCGATACCCTGCAGCGCGAGTTCAAGCAGCTCGAGAAGGGGTCGGTGGCCGGTGGTGTGGATCAGCGGCTGCTCGCCCTCAAGCAGAAGATGGGAGTGCTGCCGTCGGGGTCGTCGCAACCCGCCAAGCAGCTCGGACGTGGAGACGATGAGACCGTTGCCGCCGAGATCGAGGATGCGCCGGACGAGAACAAGACGAATTGAGCGCTGACACACCCCGCTTCAAATACGCGCCGGTCCTCACGGCGACGGTTCTGGTTGTCCTTCTCCTCTGGCTGATCGGATCCGTCGCCGATGTGCTGATGCTGCTGTTCCTGGGCATCCTCATCGCCGTCTATCTCACCGCGCTCGCCGCCACGCTGCGGCGCCGGCTCCACGTTCCCCCGCGCCTCGCCTTTCCGGCCGCGCTGCTCGTGAGCCTGGCCGGACTGGCGCTGCTGTTCGCGATCCTCGTCCCGCCGGTCGTCGCGCAGACGCAGGAACTGGCCAAACTGCTTCCGCAGTACCTCGAACTCTGGCAGCGCACCTTCCAGTCGACGATCGCCCGGATCCCGGCGCTCGCCGACGTCATGCCGCCCGGGCAGAACAGCATCGTCCTTGCCCTCTACGATCAACTCACCAGCACCGTCCACAACGTGGTGCCGAAGTTGTTCGCCGGCGTCCACGCGCTGATCAACGTGTTCTCGGTGGGCGTCATGGCGATCTACCTGTCGCTGACCCCCCACGTCTACACCGACATCGTCGAGTCCCTCTTTCCGCCGGAGCGCCGGCCTTTCGTGCACCACCTGCTGCACGAGCTCGGCGACACGCTCCGCGCGTTCGTGGTCGGCCAACTGTTCACGATGGCGGTGCTCGGGCTGCTCACCGCCATCGGACTGTATGTACTCGGGGTTCCCTACGCGCTCACCTTCGGCGTGGTCTCCGGCCTTGCCGCCATCGTGCCCTTCTTCGGCACGCTCGTCTCCACGACGCTCCCGGCGCTGTTCGTGCTCAACACGCCCGACGGCAGCACGCGCTCCTTGCTCGTGCTCGGCCTCGGCGTCGTCATCCACCTGATCGAGGGCAACGTGGTGGCGCCGCTGGTCATGTCCGAGAAGGTGGACCTGCCGCCCGTCCTGAGCATCCTCGGCGTGCTCGTCATCGGCGAATTGCTGGGCGCCCTGGGGCTGCTCATCGCGGTGCCCACACTCGCCATCATCATGGTGCTCGTGCGGCGCATCCTCGTGCACGGCGTCTATGACGGCGGCATCACCGTGGAGCCGGTCCTCGTGCATGCCGCCCCCCAGGCGCCGGAGCCCCCGCCTCCCCTGTCCCCGACCACCGACTGATCGTCCAGTCCATCCATGAACCGCGCGCCCCGTTTCCTCATCCTCGCTGAGGGATCGTTCAACCCCGTGCGTTCCAAGACCGCGAACGCGTGCCTTCGCTACACGCCCGATCGGGTGGCGGCCGTGCTCGATTCCACGCAGCGCGGCAAGACTGCGCAGCAGGTGTTGGGGTTCGGCGGCGACGTGCCCGTGGTCGGTTCCGTGGATGAGGGGCTCGCTCGCCGGCCCAATGCGCTGCTCATCGGGATCGCGCCGCAGGGCGGCCAACTGCCGCCGGAGTGGCGGGCCATCATCCGCCGCGTCCTCGACGACGGGCTGGACGTCTGGAGCGGCCTCCACACCATGCTCGGCGACGATCCCGAGTTCGTCGCGCATGCGGCGGCCACCAGCGCCCGGATCCACGACCTGCGGCGTCCGCCGCGGGATCTCGACGTGGCCCGCGGTCGCGCGCGCGACCTCGCCGCCACCGTCGTGCTCACCGTCGGCACCGACTGCAACATCGGCAAAATGACCGCCGCGCTTCAGTTGCTCGACGGGCTGCGGGCCAGGGGACACCGCGTCGCGTTCGCCGGCACCGGACAGACCGGCATCCTCGTGGACGGCAAGGGTATTTCCGTGGACGCCGTGGTGGCCGACTTCATTGCCGGCGCCGCCGAACGGCTGGTGGTCGAGGCCGCCCGCGATGCGGACATCGTGCTCGTGGAGGGCCAGGGTTCGATCATTCACCCCAGCTACTCCGGCGTCACTTACGGGCTGCTGCACGGATCGCTGCCCCACGCCCAGGTGATGTGCGCCCAGCCGTCGCGCACCGCCATCCGCCACAATGAGTGGGTTGCCATCCCGCCGCTCCCCGAGTTCATCGCGTTGCACGAACGCGTGGCGCTGCGCCCGGCGCCCGTGATCGCCGTCGCCCTGAATACGCTCGATATGGACGACGCCGATGCCGCGGCGGCGGTCGAACGCACCGGGCGCGAGACCAGGCTGCCCACCTCCGACCCCGTGCGGTTCGATCCGGCCCCGATCGTGGACGCGATCGATTCGTTCCACCGCTCCCGCGCGCGCTGACCCCATCGGCGCCCGGCAGTTCGCGCGCCGGCCGCCCCGTCGTCTTTCGTACTGGCGCGCGTGTTTAGGATGGCGCGGGTTCGCCCGCCGGGTGGCACCCTGCAGGCGTCCCCCCCATGCCTCCCGCGCCTCGTCCTCCGGAGTCGGTCCATGCTGTTCAGCGCGCACCATCTGTCCAAGTGCTATTTCGCGGGCACCCCCGGCTGTTCGGCGGCCGCCCGCGTCCTTTCCCGGATCAGTCTCGATCTCCCAGCGGGGAGCGTGGTCGGGATCAGCGGCTCGCGGGGGTGCGGCAAGACCACCCTCCTGCGTTGCGTGGCGGGGCTCGCGAGGCCGGACAGCGGCACCGTTCGCTGGGCACCCGGCGCGGACCGGCCGCGCATCGTCTCCCTCGCGCCGGCGGCACTGCCGTTCGATACCGTGCTCGACTCGCTGACCCGCGCCTGCGCCGATCCGCTGGTGGACGCCGACCGACTGACTCACGCGCTCGCCGGCCTGGCGCTCGACGGCCTGCTTTCCCGGTCCCAGATGGCCCTCACCACCGATGAGCGCGCCCGTCTCGCGCTCGCCGTCGGACTTGCCACGCGCCACGCGCTCCTGCTGCTGGACGGGACGGCGGATGCGGTCGCCGCCCGTGCCCGGGCCACCGTTCGCGACTGCCTTCACCGCCGCGCCGCCGACGGCGGCGCGGTGTTGCTTACGGGTCGCGACCCCGAGGCGGTGGACGCGCTTGCCTCCACCGTCTATTGCCTGCGCGAGGGCCGGCTGGTGGCGGTCGCCGACGGCGAGGACCACACGCAGGCGGCGCGGGTCGCCGAGCGGCCGGCGGCCTCCACCCGTCCACCGATCCCGCCCGTCATCCGTTGACCGTCGGCCCCGGCGGCGTCTAGCTTCTGCGGATGCCCCACGTCCTGTCGCTCGCGCTGCAACTTCCGACGCACGTGCCGTACACACTGCCGGAATTGGTCCGATCGGCCAAGGAATTCGCGCCGGTGCTCGTGGCATCCGTGGTCGCGTGGTTCGCCGTGCGATTGCTGGCCGGGCGGATCGAGAAGCTCGCCCGCCACGCGCCCGGTGAGGAGTGGGAGCCGGCGCGCGAGCAACGGGCGCAGACGCTCGCCCTGCTCCTGCGCAACTCCGGGCAGACCGTCGTCGTCATCGTCGGCGGCATCATGTCGTTGCGCGCGTTCGGCGTCGATACGAATCCGCTGTTGGCGGTCTCGGGTGTTCTCGGCCTCGCGATCTCGTTCGGATCACAAAGCCTGGTGCGCGACTACGTCACCGGGTTCCTCCTCCAGTTCGAGCATCAGTTCGGCCTCGGGGATGCGGTACGCATCGGCGCCGTGGAGGGGACGGTCGAGGATCTCACGCTGCGATTGGTGTACGTGCGCGCCGGCACGGGTGCGCTCCACATCATCCCCAACGGCCAGATCGCCCAGGTCACCAATCTCTCGCGCACCTGGCGGCGCGCGGCGGTGAGCGTCGACGTGCCGTGGGCAGCGGCCGAGGCGGCCGCCAAGTCCATGGCGGAAGTCGCAGCGTCGCTGACTACCGACGAGGCCTGGAAGTCCCGATTCCTCGACGTCCCCAAGGTGACGGGCATCGAGAAGTTCGGCCCGGGCATGGTGACGCTCGGCATCGCGGCCCGTACCAAGCCGGCCGATCTCGATGCCGTCACTGGCGAACTCCGGCGCCGCGTGCAGACCGCGTTCCAGCATGACGAGGTGCCGTTGGTTCCGATCCCGGCTTTCGCGTCCGCTACATTGTGAGCACGTCCATGCCAGCCCCCGACTTTCGTCTGTACAACACGCTCACCCGACGGGTGGAGTCGTTCGCGCCCGCCGACGGCCAGACGGCGCGGTTCTACAGTTGCGGGCCCACGGTGTACAACCCCGCCCATCTGGGAAACTTCCGCACGTTCCTGTTCAACGACCTGCTGCGCCGCGCCCTGCGGCTGCATGGATGGAAGGTGCGCCAGGTCATGAACCTCACCGACGTCGATGACAAGATCATCAAGCGCGCGGTGGAGCAGGGAAAGCAGATCACCGAGATCACCGAGCCCGTCACGGAGATCTTCGACGCCGATCGGCGGTACCTCCGCATCGAACCGGCCGAGGTCTACCCGAAGGCCACGCAGTACATCCCGCAGATGATCGCGCTCGTCGAGCGGCTGGTGAAGGCGGGGGTGGCGTACGAAGCCGAGGATGGGTCGGTGTACTTCGCCATCGCGCGCTTTCCGCAGTACGGGCGGCTCTCCCGTCTCGACACGCGCGAGATCAAGTCGGGCGCGCGCGTGGCGCAGGACGACTACGCCAAGGAGAATGCGCAGGACTTCGCACTCTGGAAGGCGGCCAAGCCCGAGGACGAGCAGGTAGGCGCGGCCTGGGATTCTCCCTGGGGACGCGGGCGTCCCGGCTGGCATCTCGAGTGCTCGGCGATGGCCATGGACCTGCTCGGCGACACACTCGACATCCACACGGGCGGCGTCGACCTCGTGTTCCCGCATCATGAGGACGAGATCGCGCAATCGGAGGCGGCCACGGGCGTGCCGTTCGCGCGCTTCTGGTGTCACGGGGCGTTCCTGCTCACCGACGGGACGAAGATGGCCAAGCGGGTGGGCAACGTGAGCACCGTGCAGGGCCTCCGCGAAGCACAGGTGTCGGCCGCGGCCATCCGGCACTTCATGTTCAGTGCGCATTACCGCAAGGAACTCAACCTGTCGGAAGAAGCGCTGGAGGCCAGCGCTGAAGCCGTGCGGCGCGTGGGAGACTTTGCGGAGCGGCTGGCGCAGGCCGAGGGGGGGACGCCGGCGCTGGCGGCGGTGGCGCACGACGCGGAAGTGGCGTTCGAGGCGGCGTTGTTCGACGACCTCAATGCCCCCAAGGCGACGGGGTCGCTGTTCACTTTCATCAACGCGGCGAACGCCGAGCTGGATCGCCGGGGGCAGGACGCCGCCGGGCTGGCGGCTGCGCGATCGGCGTTTGAGCGGATGAACGGGGTGTTGGATCTGATCCCGGATCGGACGGTGGAGGATCCGGAGCTCGTGAAGTGGGTGGAGGAGCGGTTGGGGGCGCGGCAGGGGGCACGGGGCCGTCGGGACTTCGCGGAGGCGGATCGAATCCGGGCGGAATTGACGGGGCGTGGGATCGCGATCGAGGATACGCCGTCGGGCACGAAGTGGAAGCGAGTGGGCTAGGGCAAACTTTTGTTTCGGGTCGGATTTGCGCATTTGGAGGTCTGGATTGGCGCAGCGCGAGGTGGGCGGTCGTAAGTGTGCTTCGCCGTGCGGCTTGACACTTGAAATGCGCTCTGGTATCCTACGAGTCTCGCGCAAAACTGCCCGGTTGCTGACGTAGCTCAATTGGCAGAGCACCTGATTTGTAATCAGGCGGTTGCGAGTTCGATTCTCGCCGTCAGCTCTGAGTCGAACGTGCGCGTGAGGTCTGGCGCGCGGGCGAGTGTGGGCGCGTACGACGGTGGGGTACCCAAGCGGCCAACGGGAGCAGACTGTAAATCTGCCGGCTTATGCCTTCGAAGGTTCGAATCCTTCCCCCACCATCGGTGTGTGCGGTGCGCAACCGTCGGGGAACGAGAGAGGGGGAAACGCGGGAGTAGCTCAGCTGGTAGAGCGCAAGCCTTCCAAGCTTGATGTCGCGGGTTCGAGCCCCGTCTCCCGCTCTGGATCAGGGCCGCAGGGCACAACGGCAGGTAGGAGGAGATCGGCTCGGCGGGCCGCCGCAGCACTCGTGGCGGCTCGTGGTTTCGGTGGGACCCGCGTCAGCGGGGCAGGGACATCGTTGCTCGCGTAGCTCAGTTGGTAGAGCACACCCTTGGTAAGGGTGAGGTCATCGGTTCAATCCCGATCGCGAGCTCTGGACGATTGACGGCAGGAAGCGGGACCCGCGCCATCACGGGCGCGGTCAACACGAGAACTTGAGATGCCTCGCGAAAAAATCATCCTCGCGTGCAGCGAGTGCAAGAACCGGAACTACTTCACCATGAAGAACCGCCGCCTCCATCCGGAGCGCGTGGAGTGGAAGAAGTATTGTCCGCGTTGCAACAAGCATCAGGTGCACAAGGAAACCAAGTAATCATGGCTGACGTGACCACGTCCGGGGGGGAGCCGAAGGTCGGGTTCGTCCGCGGCAGCATCGCGTACTACCACTCGGTGATGGCCGAGTTGCGCAAGGTGACGTGGCCGGATTTCCCGCAGGTGCGCTCGGCCACGATCGCGATCATCATCTTCGTGCTGCTCATCGGCATGGCGATCACGATCATGGATTTCGTCCTGCAGGGGGTGCTCGTGACCCTTCTGCCGCGCCTGTTCCTCGGGTAGCCGGCATGGAGCATCGCTGGTACGCCATACAGACGACGTCCGGACACGAGAACAAGGTCCGCTCGCTCGTCCAGCGGAAGATCGATCAGGATCCCCGCGAGTCGACCGTGCGTCCGATCCGTCAGGCGCTCGTGCCGACGCAGGAAGTCGTGGAGATCAAGAACGGCAAGAAGGTCAACGTGGAGCGGAAGCTGTTCCCCGGGTACGTGCTGGTCGAGATGGACATGAACCAGGAGACCCTGCATGTCATCAACTCGATCCAGGGCGTGATCAAGTTCGTGGGACAGGATCGGCTGCCACAGCCGCTACGGCCGGACGAAGTCAACCGGCTGCTCGGCATCACGGAAGAAGTCGAACCACAGGAGCCGGTGGAGGAGATCCCCTTCCTCGTGGGCCAGGCGGTGGCGATCACCGAAGGCCCGTTCACCGACTTCAACGGCACCGTGGAAGAGGTGATGCCCGACAAGGGCAAGGTGCGGGTGTCGGTGTCGCTGTTCGGGCGGCCGACGTCCGTCGAGTTGGACTATCTCCAGCTCAAAGCGTACTGACTGTCTGACTGTCTGACGCCAGGGCGGTCGGACATTCCTGGGATGCGGTTCCGTCGGCCACCACTCCGACGTCGGAAACAACAGTGGGAGTTTGCCGCGCGCTGAGTCGCGGCCAACGTGATAGGAGTCCTATGGCCAAGAAAGTCACCGGGTTCGTCAAGCTGCAGATCCCGGCCGGACGCGCCAACCCCGCGCCCCCGGTCGGCACGGCGCTCGGTCCGCAGGGCATCAACATCATGGCCTTCTGCAAGGAGTTCAACTCCCGTACGCAGAACCAGGATGGGATCATCCTGCCGGTCGAGGTCACGATCTACGCCGACAAGTCGTTCACCTTCATTCTGAAGACACCGCCGGCGGCGGTGCTCCTCAAGAAGGAACTGGGGATCGAGAAGGGATCTGGACAGCCCAATCGGAACAAGGTGGGAAGCGTGACTCGGGCGCAGCTGCGCAAGATCGCCGAGATCAAGATGCCCGATCTCAACTGTGACTCCATCGAATCCGCCATGGCCATGGTAGCCGGCGCGGCGCGTTCGATGGGGCTCGAGGTGGCGGACTGATGCGCACCCACGGCAAGAAATACGAAGCCGCCGCCAAGCGGCGCGAGCTCAAGACCGCGTACCAGGCCCGGCAGGCGCTGGATCTGGTGAAATCGGCGGCATTCGCGAAGTTCGATGAAACGGTCGAGGTGGCGGTTCGCCTCGGCGTCGATCCGCGGCATGCCGATCAGGTGGTGCGCGGCACCGTCGTCCTTCCGGCGGGTACCGGAAAGGCGGTGCGGGTGCTCGTGATCGCGGTCGGCGACAAGCTGAAGGAAGCGCAGGATGCCGGCGCCGATTATGCCGGTATCGAGTTCATCCAGAAGATCAAGGACGGATGGCTCGACTTCGACGTGCTCATCGCCACGCCCGATCAGATGGGACAGCTGGGCGCGCTCGGCCGGATTCTCGGCCCCCGCGGCCTGATGCCCAATCCGAAGGCGGGAACGGTGACGTTCAACGTCGGGGCCGCGGTCGCGGAGACCAAGGCCGGCAAGATCGAGTTCCGGGTCGACAAGGCGGGGAATCTCCACGCCGCCATCGGCAAGGTCTCGTTCGGGCTCGATGCGCTGGAGCAGAATTTCACGGCGTTCATGGATCAGGTGGTCCGGGCCAAGCCAACCGCCGCCAAGGGCGTCTACGTACGGAACGTCGCGGTCTCGAGCACGATGGGCCCCGGCGTCATGGTCGATACCACCCCCTACCGGTAACGAGCGATGAAACGAGCCGACAAGGAACAGCTCGTCACCGAGCTGCGAGAGAAGATGGCGGGGGCCAACACGCTGTACTACACGGACTTCACCGGGCTGAACGTGAAGCGCATGACGGAGCTCCGGCGCCGGCTGCGCAAGGCCGACGTGGAGTACGTGGTCATCAAGAACACGCTGGCCCTCCGGGCCGTGCAGGAAGCTGGATTGCTGAGTCAGCCGCTGCGGGGCCCCACGGGTCTCGTCGTGTCCAACGACCCGCTGGTGGCGGCCAAGGTGCTCGCCGACTTCGCCAAGGAGAACGACCAGAAGCCGGTGGTGAAGGGCGGCCTGATGGAGGGCCGCGCCCTCGACTCGGAGCAGGTCAAGAAGTTGGCGGCCATGCCGTCGCGCGAGCAGATGCTCGCCGAGCTGGGCGCCGGATTGCAGTCCCCGATGGCCGCCTTCCTGGGCGCCATGAATGGCCTGCTGTACATGTTCGCTGGATCGCTCGACGCGCTGAAGACGCAGCGCGAGGGCGCCTGATAATTCCCAGGCGTATCGCCTGACCAACGCCCCAGGGGACCCTGGGAACGACGAGGAGAGAACGACAATGGCAAATGCGACGATGGGCAAGGACGAAATTCTCGACGCCATCGGGAACATGTCGGTGTTCGAGTTGTCCGAGCTGATTGAGGCCTTCAAGGAGAAGTTCAACGTCACGATCGCGGCCGCCCCGGTGGGTGGCGCACCCGCGGGCGGTGGCGCGGCCGCCGCGCCGGCGGCTGAGGAGCAGACGGAGTTCGACGTCGTCCTCAAGGAAGCGGGCAGCAAGAAGATCCAGGTCATCAAGGTGGTCCGTGAACTCACCGGCCTCGGCCTCAAGGAGGCCAAGGACATGGTGGACGGCGCTCCGCAGGCCGTGAAGTCCGGCGTGTCCAAGGACGAGGCGGCCGCCGTCAAGGCCAAACTGGAAGAGCAGGGCGCAGTCGTCGAAGTGAAGTGAGCCGGTTGCGGTGGGACCGCGGCTTCCGCCGCGGCCCCACCCCGTCTCCCTTTCCCTTCGCCGGTCTGCCATTAGTGATATCGCATCCCAGCACCACAATCGTCGGTTTCGTGGCAACACGGCCTGCCCCACGCGCCCTTTCGCGCGTCGGGGGTCCCGGTCGTTTTTTCGCTTGCGCGGGTGAGCCATGCCTGAATTGATCAAGCAGATCTCCTTTGGAAAACTCGAGAAGGGGATGGATATGCCCCATCTCCTCGACATCCAGACCCGGGCGTTCGATGCCCTGCTGCAACTGGATGCCGCCTCGCACGACCGCGAGGACATCGGCCTCGAACGGGTCTTCAAGGACCTGTTCCCGATCTCCGATGTGCACGAGAACTTCTCCCTCGACTTCGTGCGGTATAACCTCGGCGAACCGAAGTACTCGGTCGAGGAATGCATCGAACGCGACATGACCTACTCGGCGCCGCTCAAGGCGACGCTGCAGCTGGTCATCAACGAGACGCTCCCCGACAACACCAAGCGGCCGCGCAACATCATCGAGAAGGAGGTCTATCTCGGTGAGTTGCCGCTGCTGACACCCCTCGGCACGTTCGTCATCAACGGCGCCGAACGCGTGATCGTCAGCCAGCTCCACCGGTCACCGGGCGTGGTGTTCGAAGAGGCCACGCATCCCAACGGCCAGCGCCTCATCTCGGCGCGCATCATTCCGTTCCGGGGCTCGTGGGTCGAGTTCACCGTCGATATCCATGACGTCATCTACGTCCATATCGACAAGAAGAAGAAGTTCCCGGCCACCGCGCTGCTGCGCGCATTCGGGTACGGCTCGAACTCCGACATCCTCCGCCTGTTCTTCGCCGTCCGCGACCTCGATCTCACCAAGAAGCGCGAGAGCCGGACCGACGTGCGCGAGGTCATCGGCGCCATCATCGCCGAGGACATCGAACTTCCCGGCGAAGCGACGGCCGAGGACGCGCCCAAGGCCCGCACCAAGAAGGCCCGCGCCGAGCGCGAGCGCGCCGAGAACGTGCTGCTCGTGAACGAGGGCGACGAGCTGACGGAAGAGGTGTACAACCGCCTCCGGCGGCAGAACATCAAGAAGGTCAAGGCGTTCGCCTCCTATATGGCCATCGACCTGCGCGACGAGCAGGAAGCCATCGAACGTGGGGAGCGCCCCGTGCGCCGCGTGGTCGCCGTCGACGTCGTGGACCCCGACGGCGAGGTGATCGCCGAGAACGGGCAGTCGCTCAGCGACACGATGATCAAGAAGATCCGGCGCGCCGGCATCAACAAGGTGTACGTGTTCGTCGCCTCCGGCCGTGCCGAGTCGACGCTCATCAAGAACACCCTGGCCAAGGATCCCACGCACAGCGAGAAGGAAGCGCTGTCCCAGATCTACTCGCTGCTCCGCCCGGGCGACGCGCCCGATCAGGAGACCGCGAAGCAGGCGCTGGAGCGGCTGTTCTTCTCGCCCAAGCGCTACGACCTGGGCCGGGTGGGCCGCTACAAGATCAACCAGCGGCTCGGGCTCAACACGCCGGCCAACCACACGGTGCTCACCACCGAGGACTTCGTCGCCATCGCCCGCTATCTCGTGGAACTGCACGAGGGCCGCGGACACGTGGACGACATCGACCACCTCGGCAACCGCCGCATCCGCTCGGTGGGCGAACTGATCGCCAACCAGTTCTCGGTCGGCCTGTCCCGCATGGCGCGCCTGGTCAAGGAGCGCATGTCGATCAACACCGATCCCGAGAAGATCTCGCTGGACGACTTGGTCAACGCCCGCACGGTGTCGGCGGTGATCCAGGCCTTCTTCGGATCGTCGCAGCTGTCGCAGTTCATGGACCAGACCAACCCGTTGGCCGAACTCACGCACAAGCGGCGTCTGTCGGCGCTCGGACCGGGCGGCCTGACGCGCGAGCGCGCCGGGTTCGAGGTTCGTGACGTGCACTACTCGCAGTACGGGCGCATGTGCCCCATCGAGACGCCGGAAGGCCCGAACATCGGGCTCATCACGTCGCTCGCCTGCTACGCCCGGGTCAACGACCTCGGGTTCGTCGAGACCCCGTATCTGGTGGTCAAGGACGGCAAGGTGACCGGCGAGATCGCGTGGCTCGACGCCAATAAGGAAGAGGACGCGATCATCGCCCAGGCGAACGCGCGCCTCAACCCGGACGGGACGTTCGTCGACGCGTTCGTGCTCTGCCGGTTGCAGGCCGACGTGCCGCTCACGCCGCCCGACCGCATCGAATACATGGACGTGGCGCCGGAGCAGGTGGTGTCCATCGCCGCCGCGCTCATTCCGTTCCTCGAGCACGACGACGCCAACCGCGCCCTCATGGGCTCGAACATGCAACGCCAGGCGGTGCCGCTCCTCAACCCGCGCACGCCGTTCGTGGGCACGGGCCTCGAAGAGAAGGTGGCCGTCGACTCCGGCGCGGTGGTCATCGCCAAGCGCGCCGGCATCGTCACGCGCGTGACGGCCGACGAGATCATCGTCGACGCCGGCTCCACCGAACGCCGCAAGGCGGACGACGAGGGCCGGCCGCTGGCCCGGCTCACGCAGCACGACCGCTACCGCATCAAGAAGTACTGGCGCACCAACCAGGACACGGCCATCAACCAGCGGCCCCTCGTCAAGCTGGGGCAGAAGGTGAAGGTGGGCGACGTCATGGCCGACGGCGCCGGCACGGAGAAGGGCCAGTTGGCGCTCGGGTCGAACGTGACCGTGGCCTTCATGCCCTTCTACGGGCACAATTTCGAGGACGCCATCGTGCTCTCCGAGCGCGTGGTGAAGGACGACGTCTACTCGTCGATCCACATCTCGGAGCTCGAACTGCACGTCCGCGACACCAAGCGCGGTCAGGAAGAGATCACGCGGGAAATCCCGAACGTGGCCGAGGAGGCGCTCACCGACCTCGATGAGCGCGGCATCGTCCGCATCGGCGCCCACGTGCAGCCGGGCGACATTCTCGTCGGCAAGATCACGCCCAAGGGCGAGACCGAGCTGTCGCCGGAAGAGAAGCTGCTGACGGCGATCTTCGGCGAGAAGGCCAAGGACGTGAAGGATTCGTCCCTCAAGGTGCCGCCGGGTATGGAAGGCGTGGTCATCGACGTGAAGATCTTCTCGCGGATCGAGGATCAGGTGGTGGAGAAGGACCGCGGCGAACGGATCGGCGAGGTGCGCCGGCTCGAAGCCGAGGAGAAGCTGCGCGTGAACGAGGTGCGCGACGCCGAGCTGATCGAGTTGCTCGACGGGCAGACGGTGGCGCTGGCCCTCAGCGCGGGCACGGTCGAGGAAGCGATTCCGGCCGGGACCAAGCTGAGCGCGGATCAGCTGCGGGAATTCAAGCTCTCGTCGCTCGATCTCAAGACGTTCCGCGTCGAGAACAAGAAGCTCAACGAGCGCGTGCGCGCGGTGATCGACCTCTCCAACGATGAGAAGGCGAAGATCGAGGAGCGGGCCGAGGAGCGTATCGACCGGATTCTGCAGCCGGATGAACTGCCCCCGGGCGTCATCCAGCTGGTGAAGGTGTACCTGGCCGAGAAGCGCAAGGTCTCGGTGGGCGACAAGATGGCGGGTCGCCACGGCAACAAGGGCATCGTGGCCCGCATCGTGCCCGAGGAAGACATGCCGTTCCTTCCCGACGGCCGGCCGGTGGACATCGTGCTCAACCCGCTCGGCGTGCCGAGCCGCATGAACGTGGGGCAGATCCTGGAGACGCACCTCGGATGGGCGGCCCGCATTCTGGGCTTCTACGCCAAGACGCCGGTGTTCCAGGGCGCCAACGAACGCGAGATTGGCCTGCTGCTGAAGATGGCCGGCGTGATCTGGGCGCGCGATGCCCTGTCGTTGCAGGCCCCGGCGCCGGAGGTCACCGACGGCGACGTGAAGACCATCCTGGCCGACATCAAACCCGATCGGACGCAGGCCGAAGAACACTTCGAACTGCTCCGTGAGGCGTCGGTCAACGACCTCGGCGGACGGGCGATGTCGCAGGGGACACGCGACGTGTTCCATCGGGTGCGCGACTTCCTGGCGGCGGCGGCGGCCGAACTGGCCCAGCGCGACGCGACGGAAGTCGACAACCAGATCGCCTTCCATCAGGCGGACGACGAGGAGCTGACGCCGCAGGCCAAGACGGCCTACAAGGCGGCGCTCAAGGAGTTGGAGAAACGGAAGACGACCGATCCCGCCGCCCTGCTGAACGAGCAGGAGTTGCCGGCGCTGGCGTCGATGCTGGGCAAGAAGTCCGAAGCCGACGTCGATGCGGCCGCGGTGGAGTTGATGCGGCTGGCCGGTCTGACGCCGTTCGGCAAGGTACGTCTGCGCGACGGCCGCAGCGGCGAGACGTTCGCGTCGCCGGTGACGGTGGGCGAGATCTACATGCTGAAGCTGTCGCACCTCGTGGACGACAAGATTCACGCGCGCAGCATCGGCCCGTACTCGCTGGTCACGCAGCAGCCGCTGGCGGGCAAGGCGCAGTTCGGCGGTCAGCGCTTCGGCGAGATGGAAGTGTGGGCGCTGGAAGCCTACGGCGCGGCGCACGTGCTGCAGGAGATTCTGACCGTGAAGTCGGACGACGTGAACGGCCGGAGCCGCGTGTACGAGGCAATCGTGAAGGGGCAGAATCTGCCGGAGCCCGGCACGCCCGAGTCGTTCAACGTGCTGGTGAAGGAATTGCAGGCCCTCGGCATCAAGGTGACGATGGGTCAGAGCGTGGATGCCTTCGCCGAGAACGGCGACGGGTCCAACGACGGGAACGAGGAGTAAGCGATGATTGATTTCCGGAGCGTGCGCGAGACCCGCGCATCGGCGTTCGATTTCATCCACGTCCGCATCGCCTCGCCCGAGGAGATTCGCGGTCCCAAGGATCCCAAGGAGCGCGAGCGCCTCGAGATGCAGGGGCTGCGCACGTGGTGGTCGTGGGGCGAGGTCACCAAGCCCGAAACGATCAACTACCGGTCCTTCAAGCCCGAGAAGGACGGGCTCTTCTGCGAGCGCATCTTCGGTCCGGTCAAGGACTGGGAATGCCACTGCGGCAAGTACAAGCGCATCCGCTACCGTGGCGTCATCTGCGACCGCTGCGGCGTGGAGGTCACGCTCAGCAAGGTGCGGCGCGAGCGCATGGGCCACATCGAGCTGGCCGTGCCCGTGGCGCACATCTGGTTCTTCAAGACGCTGCCCAGCCCGATGGGCAATCTCCTCGACATCACCCTGCGTGATCTCGAGAAGATCATCTACTACTCGAACTACGTGGTCGTCGAGCCGGGCGATCAGGAAGTGCAGGTCAACCAACTGCTGGACGAAGAGGAGTACCTGACCCTTCGCCAGAAGGCCAAGGAAGAGAAGGACACGGCGTTCCTGGCCGACATCGGTGCTCCCGCGGTGCGCGAACTGCTGCGCCGCCTGGACGTCGACAAGCTGGCCGAGACGCTGCGCGCCCAGGTGCTCGAGGAGTCGTCGCAGCACCGCAAGAAGATGCTGCTCAAGCGGCTCAAGATCGTCGACGCGTTCCGCAACTCGGGCGACGCCGGCGACACCCGGAACAAGCCGGAGTGGATGATCCTCGACGTCGTGCCGGTGATCCCGCCCGACCTGCGGCCGCTCGTGCCGCTCGACGGCGGGCGCTTCGCCACGTCCGATCTCAACGATCTCTACCGCCGCGTCATCAACCGCAACAACCGCCTGCAGAAGCTGATCTCGCACCGGGCGCCGGAAGTCATCCTGCGCAACGAGAAGCGCATGCTGCAGGAGGCCGTGGACGCCCTGTTCGACAACGGGCGCCGCTCCAAGGCCATCCGCGGGCGCGGCAAGCGGCCGCTGAAGTCGCTGTCCGACATGCTCAAGGGCAAGCAGGGCCGGTTCCGCCAGAATCTGCTCGGCAAGCGCGTGGACTACTCGGGCCGTTCGGTCATCGTGGTCGGTCCCGAACTCAAGCTGCATCAGTGCGGGCTGCCCAAGTTGATGGCGCTCGAGCTGTTCAAGCCGTTCATCATCCACAAGCTCGTCGAGAAGGGCATCGCCGAGACGGTCAAGCGGGCCAAGAAGATCGTGGAGCGGGAGAGCCCCGAGGTGTACGAGATCCTCGAGGAGATCATCCGCGACCACCCGGTGCTGCTCAACCGTGCGCCGACGCTGCACCGCCTGGGCATCCAGGCATTCGAGCCCGTGCTCGTGGAAGGCAAGGCCATCCGCATTCACCCGCTGGTCTGCGCGGCGTTCAACGCCGACTTCGACGGCGACCAGATGGCCGTGCACGTGCCGCTGTCGTTCGAGGCCCAGCTCGAGGCGCGGTTGCTCATGCTGTCGAGCAACAACATCCTCAAGCCGTCCGACGGGCGGCCGGTGGCCGAGCCCAGCCAGGACATCGTGCTCGGCTGCTACTTCGCGACCAAGGCCCCGGTGGGCTTCGACAAGGCCGATGTCGAGAAGCTGCCCCACGTGACGTCGATGGGCGAAGTGGAAACCGAGATCGCCACGCACCGCATGGACATGCACACCCCGGTCCTGTACTGGGTGTCCGACGCGTCCGGTGCCCGGTGGGAGAAGACGACGGCCGGTCGCGTGCTGTTCAACGCCATCGTGCCGCCGGAACTCGGCTACCAGAATCGCGACATGAAGAAGAAGGCGCTGTCGGAGCTGGTCTTCCAGAGCTACCGGAAGGCGGGCCTCGCGGCCACGGTCGCGTTCCTCGACCGGCTCAAGGAGTTCGGCTTCTTCAACGCCACCCGCGGCGGGGTTTCCATCGGCATCGAGGATCTCCAGATCCCCGTCGCCAAGAAGGAACTGCTCACCGAGGCCGAGGAGCGCGTGGAGCGGTTCCAACGCGCCTACCAGACCGGCAACATCACCAACGGTGAGCGCTACAACAAAGTCATCGATACCTGGACCCACGCCAATTCCGACGTGGCCGAGGCGATGGTGCGCGCGATGCGCGAGTCGAAGGACGGCTTCAATCCCGTGTACATGATGTTCGACTCGGGATCCCGTGGTTCGCGCGATCAGATCCGCCAGTTGGCGGGCATGCGCGGCCTGATGGCGAAGCCGCAGAAGAAGCTCACCGGCGGCATCGGCGAGATCATCGAGAGTCCCATCAAGTCGAACTTCCGCGAAGGCCTGTCGGTGCTCGAGTACTTCATCTCGACCCACGGCGCCCGGAAGGGATTGGCCGACACGGCGCTCAAGACGGCCGACGCCGGCTACCTCACCCGCCGCCTCGTGGACGTCGCGCAGGACGTGACGATCACCGAGGAGGACTGCGGCACCATCCAGGGCCTGGAGATCTCCGCGCTGAAGGAAGGCGAGGACATCATCGAGCCGCTGTCCGAGCGCATCGTCGGCAACGTGGCCGCCGATGACGTGGAAGATCCGCACGAGATCGACGAGACGGGCCGCCGCACGCTGCTCGTGGAAGCCGGCACGCTGATCGACGAAGAGACCGCGCTCGGTATCGAGGAGGCGGGCATCGAGACCATTCGTATCCGGTCGGTGCTCACCTGCGAGGCGAAGCGGGGGCTCTGCCGGATGTGCTACGGCCGCAACCTGGCCACCATGCAGATGGTGGACCTGGGCGAGGCCGTCGGCATCATCGCCGCGCAGTCCATCGGCGAGCCGGGCACGCAGCTCACGCTCCGTACCTTCCACATCGGCGGCACCGCATCGCGCATCGCGGAGCAGACCTCCCGCAAGTCCAAGGTGGCCGGCATCGTGGAGTACAGCGACCGTCTGACCGCCGTCACCGACCCGGAAGGCCAGAGCATCGTCACCGCGTACGAGGGCGAGATCATCATCCGGCCGGCCGGCGAGAAGAGCACCGGAATCGGTGCACGGCTGCAGGTGCCGCTGGGCGCCATCCTGATGGTCAAGGACGGCGACGAGGTGAAGCGGGATCAGGTGATCTTTACCTGGGATCCGTACACCAACCCGATCATTGCCGACTGCGAAGGCACCGTGCGGTTCGTCGACATCATCGACGACGAATCGGTGGCCGAGGAACTCGACGAGCTCACCGGTCTGCGCCAGCGCGTGATCATCGAGGATCGCGAGAAGAAGCTCCACCCGCACATCGAGATCGTGCAGGCCAAGGGTGGGAAGGAGAAGCGCATCCGCGACTACGTCATCCCGGTGGGCGCCCAGCTCACGGTGGAGGACGGCGAGAAGATCTTTGCCGGCACCAACCTGGCCAAGGTGGGCCGCGAAGCGTACAAGACCCGCGACATCACCGGCGGTCTGCCGCGGGTGGCGGAACTGTTCGAAGCGCGGCGCCCGAAGGACCCGGCGACCATCTCCGAAGTGGACGGCATCGTCCGGTTCGGCGAGATCAAGCGCGGCAAGCGTGAGATCTACGTGCAGCCGGTTCGCGCCGACGGCAACGCGTGGGCGGTGGACGACACGCAGGAAGCCCACCTGTACGAGGTCCCCGCGGGCAAGCACCTCCGGGTGCACGAGGGCGACCGCGTGCGGGCCGGCGACCGGCTGTCGGAAGGTCCGGTGAATCCGCACGACATTCTGCGGATCAAGGGCCCCCGCGCCGTGCAGGAGTACCTGCTCAACGAGGTGCAGGAGGTGTACCGCCTGCAGGGCGTGAAGATCAACGACAAGCACATCGGCGTGATCGTGCGCCAGATGCTGCAGAAGGTCCGGATCCTCGGACCGGGCGACACGCAGTTCCTGGAAGGCGAGCACGTGGACAAGCAGGTGTTCCGCACCGAGAACGACCGGGCGAAGAAGAAGAAGGAGGAGCCGTCGATGGCCGAGCCGCTGCTGCTCGGCATCACCAAGGCGAGTCTCACGACGCAGTCGTTCATTTCGGCGGCGAGCTTCCAGGAGACCACGCGCGTGCTCACCGATGCCGCGATTCGCGGGGCCAAGGACGACCTCCTGGGCCTCAAGGAGAACATCATCATCGGCCACCTGATCCCGGCGGGTACCGGCATGTACCGGTACCAGGCGATCGAGATGGACGTCGAGCAGCCGGAAGGGTTCGGCGTGCTGCCGACGATGGCCGAAACGCTGCCCGGCGTGTTCGCCGTGAGCACCGAGGAGGAGCCGCTCCCGGTGTCGCGGCCCAGCGTGCCCGACGAATTGTAGCGGTCCGGCGTTCCATACCAGACCAGACAGGCGGCCCGCCGGATTCGTCCGGCGGGCCGTTCGTTCTGGTACACGACGTGCCGTAACGGTCGCCGCGGGGCGGGGTTACACGCCTTGACCGGCCTCTCCGTGATGGCTAGCTTAAGAGTTCTGTTCCGTGCCGCCCACCTGGGGCGATCCACGTAGAAGCAGATTCACGAACAGCACAGGTTCATGCCGACAATCAATCAGCTCGTCCGGCGGAGTCGCCGCGACGTGGGGAAGAAGGAAAAGTCCCCGGCCCTCAAGTCGAATCCGTTCCGCCGCGGCGTCTGCACGCGCGTGTACACCACGACGCCCAAGAAGCCGAACTCCGCGCTCCGCAAAGTGGCGAAGGTGCGCCTGACCAACGGCTTCGAGATCATTGCCTACATTCCCGGCGAAGGCCACAACCTGCAGGAGCACTCAATCGTGCTCGTGCGCGGCGGCCGTGTGAAGGATCTGCCGGGCGTGCGCTACCACATCGTGCGCGGTTCGCTCGACGCCTCGGGCGTGAACGGGCGCAACAAGAGCCGTTCCAAGTACGGCACCAAGAAGCCCAAGGCGGGGAAATAAACCATGAGCCGTCGCAAGAGTGCCGTGAAGCGCAGCGTCCTGCCCGATGCGCGCTACGATAGCCAGACCGTCTCGAAGTTCATCAACGCGATGATGCTCGCCGGCAAGAAGTCCACCGCCGAACGCATCTTCTACGGCGCGATGGACATCGTGGAAGAGAAGACCAGCCAGCCCGGCGTGAACGTGTTCAAGCAGGCGCTGTCCAATGTGAAGCCGGTGGTCGAGGTGAAGAGCCGCCGCGTCGGCGGCGCCACGTACCAGGTACCGGTCGAGGTCCGCCCGGAGCGCCGCACGGCGCTCGCCATGCGCTGGCTGATCGCGTATTCGCGCGAACGCGGCGAGAAGTCGATGGCCGAGAAGCTGGCGGCCGAAGTCATTTCGGCGAGCAAGGGCGAGGGCAACGCGGTCAAGAAGAAGGAAGACACGCACCGCATGGCTGACGCGAACAAGGCGTTCGCGCACTATCGCTGGTAGGCGCGCTCCGTTCTTCGCGACGACGACGCCCCGCCCGGTCCCAGCACCGGGCGGGGCGTCGTGCGTCGGCCCCCGCCGCGACACATGCCCGCCGCCACGCGCCCGCCGGCCGGCGTCACCGGTTCGAATCGGCGCCCGCGTCGAGCCTGGGCTTCCACGGGAGCCTGGCGACGAAGGCCTTGAACCGCGGGTCGGACCGCAGAAAATCGAGCGCCGGGTCGAACGGCACGACGTGCAGATGCATCGACCGCTCGACCCACATGGAATCGAGCCACATCAACGTCGAGTCGGCGTCGCGGAGGTCCGCGTAGTCGAAGACCGCCTTCTCGGACGGACGCCACCCGTGCTTCCGCGCGGCCAGATAGCGGTTCAGCCGCGCGCGGGCCACCGCGCGAAACGCCGCGTCGCGTCGCGTGGAGTCGAGCGGCGGATCGAACAGCCGGGCCAGCGCCGAGTCCCCGGCGCGCAGCAGCGACGCGTGCAACGCCGCTGCCGCGTCGTCAAGGCGCCCCATGCACTTGTACGTATGGAAGAGTCTGAGGTCCTCGTCGACCGTGATGAAGCCTTCGTTCACCAGCCGCCGGTAGATCTCCGCCGCCTCCGCGCAGCGGTGGGACAGATACAGATTCCACGCCACCTGCTCGTTGAGCCATCGGGACAGCGGTTGGAGCGCGGCGGCCCGCCGCTTCACCTCGACCGCCTTCGCCAGATCGCCCCGCCATCGATACCAGGCGGCCAACACATTGTTCAGCGCGGGATCGTCGGGGGCCCGGGCCAGCGCGGCGTTCAGCTTTGCATGCGCCGCGTCGAGATCCCAGCGCCCGAACATGTCGTACGCGATCAGGACCACGGCTCCTTCCAGCAGCGTGCTGTCGAGCGCCAATCCCCGTTCGGCCGCAGCGAGCGAGCGGGGAAGCGCTTCCTTGGGCGGGATGTCGGCGAAGCCGGACAGACTCAACGCCGACGCGTAGCCCGTCCAGCCGGGGGCGTAGAACGGCGCGTCCTCGGTCAGTCGGCGCATGCTGTCGCGCGCCTCCGTCACGAACCCGCGGTCCAGGATCTCTTCGGCCCGGAAGTAGCGCCGGAAGTGCGCCGTATCCGTCCGGTAACGGGCGGGTAGTGTGGCGCCCAGCGCTGTTACCTGCTGGCGCGCCTGTCGGGCCATCGGGTCCGACAGCTCCGTGGTGGTCGGGGATCGCCGGACCATGGCGACGAGGCTCGCGATGATGATCGTGACCACGAAAGCCGAGGCGGCGAACCATCGGCGGCGACGCGTGACCGGAGGCTGGGGGAGGTCGGAGCCGGTGGTGGGTTCCGGTTCCGCGACCGTAGCCGGGGCGGCGGTCCGATCCACGACCTGGCGGGCGGGCGGCGCGTCCCGTCTGGTTGGGGGGCCGGTGAGGCCGACGGGAACCGCGGCCCGGATGGCATCGGCACGCGCCACCGTTTCCGCCGAGGGCTGGATGTCGTACTCGTCGTGGAGCCGGGCGGTGAATTCGTCGAACAACTCCAGGGCGCCGGTCCGGTCACCGGCCTCTGCGAGGTACTCCATCAGCCATCCCAGTCCACGCTCGTCGTCCGGCGCGAGTGCGTATGCCCGGCGCGCCGCGGCCGCTGCCCCCAGCCGGTCGCCACCGTCCATCAGATTCGTAGCCCGCTGCCACGCCGAGTGCCGCAGCGCCTCCCGAATGCGCTGCCGTTCCTCGTCGAGCCAGCGTTCGAACCCTGGGGCGTTGGCGACGAAGAACCCCTGCAGCAACTCGCCCTGATAGCGGCGGAAGGCCTCCTCGAGCCGGCCTTCGGCGAGGTCCTGCTCGAGTTGGAGGGCGTCGCAGGCCAGCCGGGCCGGGTCGACTCCGACGAGCGCATCGCCCGCCGTGACAAGCGCGTCCTCTCCCAGCGCTTGTCGGACGGCGTGGAGGGCGTTACGGAGGGCGTGGCGGCCGCCGGCCTGAGTGGCCTCGGGCCAGAGCAGGGCCAGGAGCGTGTCCCGCGAGTGCAGTCCGCGCGGGCGGGCCAGCTCGAGGTAGGCCAGAACGGCCAGCGGGCGGGGCTGTGTGAGCGGCGCGGGCAGGGGCCTGCCGTCCGGCCGGCGCAGATACACCGGGCCGAGAACCTGGAGGAGGGTCGGTTCTCGCGCTGTTGACGTCACCGTCTATCCCGCCGTCGGGGGTGGCCAGAATCTACGGCGCTTCCGGATTCCCGATAGAGAGGGTCGCCGCAGCCGTCCGGACCTCCGTCCGGACGAACTCCGGACGGCTGGCGGACGCCCCGGCGGTAAGCTGTCGCCCTCCCGGACCCATCAACCGACGCCCCGTTTACCCATGGAGGTCGTATGCTGTGTCGCCGTACCGTGTTCTACCCCGTGGTGCTTGCGCTGCTCGTAGCCTGCGAGTCAGGCACCGCACCGAAAGACGGAAGCGCCCCCGACGCCGGTGTCGCGCTCAATCGGAGGCCACCGACCACGCTGCCGCTGACCCCTGAGGTCTTCGCCAGCGGCCTGGAATTCCCCCGCGGCATGGCCTGGGCACCGAACGGCGACCTGTACGTGGCCGAGGCCGGCACCGGCGGAACCCAGGGCACCACCCCGGAGCAGTGCCAACAGGTGCCGGCCCCGGTGGGCCCGTATACCGCGGGTCCGACCTCCCGCATCTCACGGATCGACCGGCACGGAAACGTGACCGTATTCGCGCAGGGATTTCCGTCCGCGCAGAACCAGCTCGGCCTCGTCACCGGCGTGGCCGACGTCGCGTTCGTCGGGAGGACGCTGTACGCCATGATGTCCGGCGGGGGCTGCGACCATGGAAGTCCCGACGTCCCGCAGGGGATCGCGCGGGTGAGTCCGCACGGCGCCTGGCGAATCATCAGCGATCTCGGCGCCTTCGAGATGACCCATGCGACGGCCGTGATCGAGGATGAGGACTTCGAGCCGACGGGCACCTGGTTCAGCATGATCCGGTCGGGTGCCTCGCTGGTTGCCGTCGAGCCGAACCATGGGGACTTCGTTCGGGTGAATCCACGCACTGGCCGCATCCGTCGAATTGCGGACATCTCGGCGACGGAGGGGCATTGGGTTCCGACGGTAGTGGCCGAGCGGCGGGGTGCCTACTACGTCAGCGACCTCGGCACGTTTCCCGTGATACCGGGGACGCAGAAGATCATCCGCATTTCGAAGACGGGAGCGATCTCAGACGTGGCCGGTGGGTTCACGACCGTCCTGGGACTGGACTTCGACCATGCGGGGCGGCTCTACGTGCTGGAGAACACCACGGTGGCCGGCGACAGCCCGACGCCGCTGAATGGGCGGGTGGTGCGGATCGACCGACTCGGACACCGGGACGTGATCGTCGACGGGCTCTTCCTGCCGACGGCGATGCGCTTCGGGCCGGACGGCCGACTGTACATCTCGAACATCGGGTTCGGCCCGCCGATTCCCGGTGAGATTTTGCGGGTGGTCGTGCCCGGCGCCAACGAAGACAATCCGTCGTGGGATATGGAACACTGATCGCCCGGATAACGGCGGGAGGGGCCTGCCCCCTCCCGCTCGGTGCGGTGGGGGTGCGCTAGAACCCGAACCCGAAGTCCAGCGTCCAGATCCAGGGCCGGTCGTTCGTGGCCCCGCTCACCCGGCGGAGCACGCCCACGCGGGGGCCGATGGCGATAATGGGCAGCACGGCGAGGTCGACGCCGACGTAGGTGGTGTTTTCCGGTGCGTTCCAGGGGTGGTCGATGGTGCGGATCACGGAGGCGCCGCCCGCGATCCCGCCGCCGAAGCGGCCCGGCGAGTAGACGAAGGTCAGGGACCCGCGCTCGGCGCCGAGTCCCGGGGCGAGGGCGAGGAGGATCTCCCGCGACGGCTGGGTGGCTTCGGCTCCCGGGTCGAGGTTGAGGCCGATGCCGCCGCTGACCGAGAACCGCGCCGGCGTGCCGAATCGGGCGCCGAGAAAGGGGAAGATGCTCGCCGCGGGCACGGGGACGCCGCCTGCCTGGACGGCGGACTGGGCCCGGGTGGCGGCGGGGAGCAGGAGGAGGGCGAGGGCGAGGCCGAGGCCTGTGCGAACGAGCGTTTGGTGCGATCGGCGAGGCATGAAGCGCAACCTCTTCAGAAGGCGAGAACGAGCACGTGGAATGTAGGGGCGGGACCCTGTGCACATTGGCGTGTGCGGCCCGTTGACAATCGTCCAACTGTCAATAAATTCAAGGGGCTACGGCAATTCTGAGCTCTGGAATCCGTGGCAGCTGGACCGTCGGCGGACTGCGCGCCGACCCTTATGGGCTCGCCGATTGGAGCGAGGGGACTACAGACCGGCCGAAGCGCGGGTAGCGCGGAAGCTCCCGAAAAGCAACGCAGGACAATCAGACGTCGAGTGCGGGTGGCTCGGCGCGCCTTGGGTCCCGGCTCGCGCTGCAGTGGCGAGCACACCCGGCGGCAGCGGATGGATACCGGCTCCTCTGGAGCGTCCCGGTCCACCCGCGTTTTCGTTGGTGAAGGTTTGAACCGTACGATTGGCAATTACCCGGCGCCTCACGACGCGCCGATTGCAGGACGGGACTTCAGAACACTTATGGCACGCACCACTCCGCTCGAGCAATATCGCAACATCGGCATCATGGCCCACATTGATGCCGGGAAGACGACCACGACCGAGCGCATCCTGTACTACACCGGCAAGGCCTACAAGATCGGCGAGGTGCATGAAGGCACCGCGACGATGGACTGGATGGAGCAGGAACAGGAGCGCGGCATCACGATCACGTCGGCGGCGACGACGGCATTCTGGCCGCGCAACGACGTGATGTATCGGATCAACATCATCGACACGCCGGGTCACGTGGATTTCACGGTCGAGGTGGAGCGCTCGCTGCGCGTCCTCGACGGTGCCGTGACGCTGCTCGATTCGGTGGCGGGCGTGGAGCCGCAGACGGAGACCGTGTGGCGCCAGGCCGACCGGTACCACGTGCCGCGGCTGGTGTTCGCCAACAAGATGGACCGGGTGGGCGCCGATTTCGATCGCTGTCTGACGATGGTGCGGAACCGGCTCTCGCGCTATGCCTATCCGCTGCAGCTGCCGGTGGGCTCGGGGGAACTGTTCACCGGGCACATCGATCTGCTGGAGCGCAAGCAGTACATCTTCGACGACGCCACGCTGGGGAAGACGTTCAGCGTGGTCGACGTGCCGGAAGAGTTCAAGGAGCGGATGGAGGCCGCGCGGCACGAATTGATCGAAGCCGCGGTGGCGCACGACGACGAGTTGCTCGAGAAGTATCTGGGTGGCGAGGAGTTGACGATCCCCGAGATCCGGACGGCGATCCACAAGGCGACCTGTGCACTGCAGTTCGTGCCGGTGCTGTGCGGAGCGTCGTTCAAGAACAAGGGTGTGCAGGCGCTGCTCGACGCGGTGATCGACTATCTGCCGTCGCCGCTGGAAGTGCCGCCGATCCAGGGCCACGTGCCGCACCACGACGAACATTTCGAGACGCGGCCGACCAGCGACGAGGCGCCGTTCGCGGCGCTGGCGTTCAAGATCGCGACCGACCCGTTCGTCGGAAAGCTGACCTTCTTCCGGGTGTACTCGGGCGTGCTCAAGTCGGGCTCGTACGTCTACAACTCGACCAAGGACAAGCGGGAGCGCGTGGGGCGATTGCTGCAGATGCACGCCAACAAGCGCGAGGAGATCGAGGAAGTGCACGCGGGCGACATCGCCGCGGCGATCGGGCTCAAGGACACGCGCACGGGCGACACGATGTGCGATGACGACCACCCGATCATCCTCGAGGCGATGAAGTTCCCGAACCCGGTGATCGACGTCGCCATCGAGCCCAAGACCAAGGCCGACCAGGACAAGCTGGGGATCGCCCTGCAGAAGCTGGCCGA
>CAWFCT010000012.1:0-95990 GCA_963814345.1 uncultured Gemmatimonadaceae bacterium
TGTTCAAGAGCACCGACCGCGGCGATAGCTGGACGATGATCAGCCCCGACCTCACCCGAAACATCGACCGCAACACGCTGCCCATGCGCGGCGCGGTGCCCGACAGCGGCGAGCTGGGCCGCAACGAGGGCACCGCCGAGTTCAGCAACATCACCACGGTGGACGAGTCGCCGCTCAAGGCGGGGGTGCTGGCCGTGGGCACGGACGACGGGCTGATCCAGGTCTCCATGAACGACGGGAAGAGCTGGTCGAAGACGGAGCACTTCCCCGGCGTGCCCGACACGACATATCGTGAGCCGCGTCGCCTGGTCGGCCGCGAGCCCGGGCCGGCTGTACGCGAGCTTCGACGGGCACCGCAGCAATGATTTCTGCTCCGTACGTGCTGGTGAGCGAGGACTATGGCAAGAGCTGGAAGTCGATCAGCGGCAACCTCCCCGCGATGTCGGGCGTGGAGGTGGTGCGCGAGGATCCGCGCCAGCCCAACCTGCTGTTCACGGGCACGGAGTTCGGCGCCTTCTTCAGCACCGACCGCGGCGGGCACTGGAGCCAGCTCACCGGCAACTTCCCCGCCGTCCCCGTGTGGGACATGAAGATCCAGGCGCGCGAGAACGACCTGGTGCTGGCCACGCACGGCCGCGGCATCTGGATCATGGACGACATCACGCCGCTGGAACAGCTCGCCGAGGCCAGGGCCGCGAAGACGGCCTACCTGTTCCCGGTGCGCGACGAGCTGCTCTTCCAGCCCGACAATACGCACAACAGCGGGATGACGAGCTACGGGTTCGAGGGGGAGAATCCGCCGTACGGGGCGATGATGACGTACCTGCTGGACGGTCGGACAGTCGGACAGTCGGACAGTCGGACAGTCAAGATCGACATCCTGGACGCGTCGGGCACCGACGATGCGCACGCTGCCGCTTACCACCGACGACAAGACGGCGGGGATGCACCGCGTGGAGTGGGACATGAAGGCGGGGCCGCCGCTCACGGGCGCGGTGCCCACCGACAGCGCCATCGACGCGCGCGCCGAGGAGGCGCGGAGCGGGCGCGGCGGCCGCGGCGTCGGCGGCGGCGGCTTCTTCGGCCGCGGACGCGGGAACGGCGAGGTCACCTATCCCGTGGTCCCCGGCCGCTACACGGCTCGGCTCACGGTGACCCCCGCCGGCGGCGGCGCGACCACGATCATCAACCGGAGCTTCAACCTCACCAAGGACGCCAATCAGGTGATGGCCGAGTCCGACCTCAAGAGCCTCGACCAGTTCCGGCTGGGCTACGCGAAGTTCCAGGAGTCGCTGCGTCCGGCGCAGGAGCGCGTGGACTCGATGGCGGCGGCGTACGCGCCGCTCAAGGCGGCCGCCGACCGCGCGGGCGACAAGCTGACGCCGGCGCTCAAGACGCAGCTCGCGCAGCTCGACAGCGCGGTCACCGACGTGTACTGCGACATCGGCTCGGCGGGTGGCGGGCGCGGTGGTCGTGGGGGCGGACGCGGCGGCCGAGGCGCGGCGGGCGGGATTCGCTGCCCGGGCCAGTTCGGCTTCGGCGGCGGCGGTCCGGAGGACAACACGCCCGACCAGCCGGTGAAGCTGACCATCACCCAGAAGGTTCAGGGGATGGGCTATCTCACGAACGTGACCTTCGAACCGACCGCCGAGCAGCGGAGCAATCTGGCGAGCCTGCCGGGGGATCTGAGGGCGGCGGAGGCGAAGCTGGCGCGGGTGCGGAGCAAGGACATTCCGGCGTTCGAGGCCGCGCTCAAGGCGGCGGGGGTGGACTTGAGCCCGCCGGCGCGTGGCGGCGAGGCGGGGTGGACGGGGAGGACGTGGGGGGCGCTGACTGAGTCGAGAGTGATCAGTCGACAGCTCTCAGTTGACAGTGGGAAACGAAACGGGGAGCGGCGCTCGCGCCGCTCCCCGTTTCGTTGATACGTCCGGGGAAGGAAGGGTGATGGACCAGGTGGAGGGCTCGCACAGATTCGCCGCGGCTGTGACTGCGGAGAATCCGTCGTGCCTGAGATCTGCCGTTTCTTCGGGATCGTCATCCAGATGTATCACTGGGAGCATGGCGTGGCCCACTTCCATGCCGTGTATGGAGAATTTGAAGCCAGCATCGAAATCGAGAACGAACGCGTGCACGGACACCTTCCCCCGCGCGCTTTGCGAATGACACTTGATTGGGCGAGGCTTCATCGTGCAGAATTACTGGAGGAATGGCGCCGAATCCGAAACGGTGAAGCGCTCATACGTATCGCCCCGCTGGAGTGACCCATGTATTACAGCGTTATGGAAGCACGCTACGTCGCTAACTACACTGTCTGGCTTCGCTTCAAAGACGGCACCGAGGGCGAGGCCGACCTCGCTCCCGGGCTGGAAGGGCCGGTGTTCGAACCGCTCCATGACGTGGAGTTCTTCCGCCAATTCTCGATCGATCCGATCGGGCGCACACTCGTCTGGCCGAACGGGGCCGACATCGCGCCCGAAACCTTGTATGAGCTCGTGCGCGTAGCGGCGTAGGGGCCGACACGCGCACCAGAAAGGCCGGTTGGCGGGGCGTAGGTTCGATGCGATTCAGACGCGTCGACGCGCATATTCTGCTGGACCGGCCCGACGCTGCACTCGATTGGAGGCCTCATGAAGTACAAGATCGTGCTCCAGCACACCGACGAGGGGTATAGCGTGTCGGTACCCGGACTGCCTGGGTGCTGGTCGCAGGGGGCTACCGAGTCCGAGGCGGTGGCCAACGTGCGCGAGGCGATCAGCGAATACCTTGCCGTGCGAGACGACCTGGTCCAAGGTTCCGACGTTCGCGAGATAGAGGTCGGCTGATCCGTGCCGCGGATCCCGGGCGTCAAACATCTTGACGCAGTGCGTGCGTTGGAGAAGGCGGGGTTCGGTGGGATCGTCCGCGATACCGGACTCACACCTGACCGATTTCGCGAGCTTGTCTAGGGAAACGGACCTGAATACCTGTACGAGCTGGTACGCGTGGCGGCGTAGGGGTGGAAGGGTGACGCTCCGGCGTCCTCCCCCCCTCACCCCTCCAACACCTGCCTGACCTTGGCCAACAGCGACGGCGCGGTGATGGGCTTGGCCAGGTAGTTGATGCCCGGCTCCAGCACGCCGTGATGCACGATGGCTCGCTCGGCGTAGCCGGACATGTGGATCACCCGCATGTCCGGCCGCGTCTTGCGCAACCGGTCGGATAGCTCGCGCCCGCCCATGGCCGGCATCACGACGTCGGTGAGCAGGAGGTGGATCGGATCGGCGAGCCCGTCGCTGACTTCCAGCGCTTCGCTGCCGCGCGCTGCCTCGAGCACGCGGTAGCCCGCTCGCGTCAGTACGTCGTGCACGAGCTTGCGGACCTGCTCGTCGTCCTCCACCAACAGGATCGTCTCGCTTCCCCGCCTCGGGGTCGTGAGCGCCGCATGGCTTTCGGGCGCGACCTGCTCCTCGGTACGCGGCAGATACACCTTGATCGTGGTGCCCCGATCCATCTCGCTGTACACCCAGACGTTGCCGCCGATCTGCTTCACGATCCCGTAGACGGTGGACAGCCCCAGCCCCGTGCCCCGGCCCTCGCCCTTGGTGGTGAAGAACGGTTCGAAGATTCTGGCCTGCGTGTCCGCCGACATCCCGCACCCCGTGTCGGTCACGGAGATCATCACGTGGGGCCCCGGCCGGGCGTCCGCGTGGCCCTTCACGTAATCCGCGTCCAGCTCGACGGCGCCGACCTCGACGATCAGCTCGCCCCCGCCGGGCATCGCGTCGCGGGCGTTGACGACGAGGTTCATCAACACCTGGCCCAGATGCCCGACGTCCGCCCTGCACCGCGCCGGCTCGGCGCTCAACACGAGTCTCGAACTCCACGTCCTCGCCCACCAGGCGGCGCAGCATCGATTCCACGCCGACCACCACGCCGTTCAGGTCGACCACGCGGAGGTCCATCACCTGCTGGCGGCTGAATGAGAGCAACTGCCCGGTGAGCTCGGCGGCCCGCGTGCCGGCCTTCACGATCTCGCCCACGCCGTCGCGGAACGGACTCGCCGGAGCCATCGCCTCGGCGAGCAGCTGTCCGTAGCCGAGGATCACCGAGAGCAGGTTGTTGAAGTCGTGCGCGACGCCGCCGGCGAGCTGCCCCACCGCTTCCATCTTCTGCGCCTGCCGCAACTGCGCTTCGAGCGACCGCTCCAGGGTGACGTCGCGCTTCACCACAGAGGCGCCCACCAACCGGCCCTCGCCATCGCGAATGGGCGAGGCGGAGAGTTGGATGGTCACGAGCTTGCCGTCCTTCCGCACGCGGGTGGTCTCGTAGTCGTCGATCGTCTCGCCCGCGGCGAGGCGCGCCAGGATGGACCGTTCCTCGTCGCGCAACCGCGGCGGGACCAGCCGGTATATGGATTCACCAATCATCTCGTCGGCGGTGTAACCGAAGATGCGCTCGGCCGCCGGATTCCAGGTGCGGACGGTCCCGTCGAAATCCTTGCTGATGATCGCGTTGTTCGACGACTCCACGATCGCCGCGAGCCGGGCACGGATCACCGCGGCAGCATCAGGGGCATCACCGGAGCGACTTTTCATGGGACCCCAGGCAGGAGGGACGACTCTCTTCCAAGATGACCCGGCCGGCGCGGAATTCAATGGCGGAACACTCAACATCGTGAAGCTTTGACCATCAGGGAAAACGCGTGGGATGTCGGTTGTCGGGCCACCTCATCGGCAATTTCCCCGACGAACCGTTCGATTGCGCGCGACCAACGCTCAAACGGCGCCCTTCAGGCACGTTCCGGAGTTCGAAGGGCCAATCACGAACCGGCTGCCGGCCGGCGAGGGGGCCGCTCCCCGGTTTCTTTGCGCGAGTGGAACACCCTGGCCGCCTCGAGCGTCATAGTTTTGACAGACAACGCCTGGACCCGCCCACTCGACCCGTCATCATGCCGACTACCCGCGCCACCGCCTCAACCCTCGCCCTCGCCTCGCTGGCCACCCTTTTCGCTTGCGGCAACAGCACCGGCCCCAAGTCCGGCACCTCGTCGTCGGCGCACCCGCGCGGCGTGCTCGCCGCGCCGATCGCCACGCCGGCCGGGCGCCCCTTCGGCATCGCGGTCTCACCTACCGGCCAGGCGTACGTGACGCTGCAGGACCTGAACAGCGTGTTGCCCATCGACCTGCCGTCGGCCACGGTTGGCACGCAGATCCCGGTGGGGGCGGATCCGGGGGACGTGGTGTTCGACGTCACCGGGCAAGACGGCCTACGTGAGCGGTTACAACGACGGCACCGTCCGCGTGATCAACGTCTCGCTGGGTACGTCGCAGCAGTTGGCGCAGGTGGGCGCGAACGCGTACCGGCTGGCGCTCGCGGGTACGGCGCAACGGCTGTACGTCTCGTCCACGGACGGGAACGTCTACGTGGTCTCGACGGCGACCATGGCGGCGGTCGACACCATCCCACTCGGCGGCGCCCTGCAGGGGATGGCGCTGAACTCGACCGGCAGCGAGTTGTACGTCTCGTCCACCGACGGCACGGTGTTCCGGGTCGAACGCCGCCACCGGTGCGGTGCAGGATTCCCTCGTGGTGGGCGGTTCAGCCGCAGGACGTCGCGCTCTCGCAGCGACGGCGCGAAGGTATACGTGGCCAACCAGACCGGATGGGTGGACGTGCTCGACGCCGGCACCCTGGCCTCGCAGGGGCGGTATCCGGCGGCCGGCGCGTTCGGCCTCCGCCCGACGGTGGACGGGACGCAGCTCTACGTGACGTCGCCGACGTTGGGCACGTGACCGTTCTCGACGCGTCCACGGGCAGCGTGTTGAACACGCTGGACGTGGGGGGATCACCGCGCCGCGTGGCGTTCGATGCGGCGGGGACGACTGCGGTGATTGCGAATGAGAATAACGAAGTTGACGTCGTGAACTGAAGGCTGAGAGTCGGACAGTGGACAGCGGACAGCTGCCTGTAGGAAGCGGATGGGGGAGCGGCGCCAGCGCCGCTCCCCCATTCCCTATTCACTGTTCACTGCCGACTGTCGACTGATGACTCTCGACTGTCGTCCCGCTCAATTCCCGCCGTTCGGTACGACGGTAATCGTCACCGCCGACGGATACATCTTGTCGTGATGCACGGCGTTGTTGGCGACCAGGCCTGAACTCTCGTCGTAGTTGTTCCCGCCGGTGTTCAGATTCCTGTCGAAGCGCGGGAAGTTGCTGCTCGAGATCTCCAGGCGCAGCCGGTGCCCCGGCTTGAAGTAGTTGCTGAAGTCGATGGGCTGAAAGGTCACCTTGTACACCTTCCCCGGCTGCATCCACACCTCGGGCTTGTCGTAGCCGTCGCGGTAGCGCATGCGCTGGATGTTCTCGATCAGGTTGAAGGCGCGCCCGTCGGGATACACGTCGTCGATGCGCCAGGTGAAGTCGGTGTCCTTGCGGTTGGACGAGACGTAGAGCGTGACCGTGATCGGCCCGCTCATCTCCACGCCTTCCTTGAACGGGTCGGTGGTGTAGACGAGCACGTCGTTGCGCGCCTCGATGGTGCGCTGGTCGAAGGAGCCGAAGTGCACGGCGTTCCCCTCGCAGCACCCGCCGCCGCCGAAGGTGGGCACCGGGTTCATCGGATCGTAGGTGAACCGGTCGGGGGCGGGCTTGGCCTGCGGCGCATCGGCCAGACTGCCGTCGCCGTACATCGTGTTGGCGCTGCCCGCGCTGTGCAGGTAGAACGTCCTGGGCGTGGCGCCCGGCCGGCGGCCAGGTGGGCGACGACTTCCACTGGTTGAGCCCGATCACGTAGTACTGCACTTTGGGCCGCATCTGGAGGATGCCGTTCTCGTCGCCCTTCATAAAGTGGTCGAACCACGCGTACATGATGGAATCATATGGAAGCCGCGCGTCGCCCACGTCCAGGTCGCCGATCATGGTGTTCTTGGTGGCCCGCGTGTACGCGCAGTGCAGCACCGGCGCGATGATGGCGTACTGCTCGTTGCCGATGTCACCGGGCGCGTGCTGCCGCACGTAGTTGTAGGCCGCCAGGTTGGGCGACACCGACACGTCGTACCAGCTCATGAACCAGAGGCCGGGCTTGTCGATGGGCATCGTGTTGGCGTGCCAGAGCCCGCCCTTGTACCACGCCGGGTCGTTGGGCGGCGCGGGCGATCATGTTGCCGCCCGTGGGCACGGGCATCTCGTGTCGAAGATGCCGCGGCGGCCCGCCGAGCGACGGAGATGATGCTGTCCTCGGGCAGGTGCCAGAGCTGCGCCGACCAGTCCACCGGCGGCATCTGCGGGGCGAGGTCGAACATCTTGCGGGCGAGCGTGATGTCGGCCTGCGGCGTGCCGGGCGCCAGCATGGGACGGATCTGGTTCTGCTCACCGTACAGCCAGGTGATGAACAGCATCTGCACGGCGCCGCCGCGGTACCAGTTTCCCTGCTCGTAGTAGGGGCCCACCTGTCCGACGCCGGCGCCGAAGCCCTGCACGTTGAAGGTGGCGAGCCCGGGGTTGTTCTCGGTCACCACGCCGAGCTGCCACTCGGCGGTGGACGAGCACCCGGTGAGTCCCACCTTCCCGTTGGACCAGGGCTGCGACGCCATCCACTTGATGGCGTCCTCGCCGTCGGTGCGCGGGGGGCCGAGGATGTCGTAGTTGCCCTCGGAGTAGAAGTGGCCGCGCTCGTCCATCTCGATGTAGGCGTAGCCGCGCCGCACCGCCTCCAGCTCGCGGCTCATGTCGCGCGGGGCGCCGTTCTTCACGTCCCACCAGTTGAAGTTGTACGGCGTGCGGACGAAGACGATGGGTACCGGCCCCGAGGCGTTCTTGGGACGGTAGACGTCGGCGAGCATGCGCTTGCCGTCGCGCATGGGGACCATGACGCTGCGGTCGATGATCGCCACCTGCTCGAGCTGCTTCTCGATGGCGTTGCGCTGGGCGCGGAGCGCGGCCACGGGATCGCCGCGCTGGGCGGTGAGCGCCGCCGGCCACACGAGCGCCAACGCCAAAAGGAGCCTGCTCGGCGCTCGGCGCACGATGCGGCTCCATCGGTCGAAATACATGGGTGTCCTCCAGGGTGGGGCCCCGCGAACTGCCGGGGATCGTGGACGACACTACGGCGCGGGACGGAACCGGTCAAGATGGTGGGATGGTGGCGACGGTCAGACAGTCGGACAGTCGGACAGTCGGACGGCGGGGCGGTCGGACAGTCGGACAGTCGGACAGTCGGACAGTCAAGAAGCGAACAGCGAACAGGCGCGCAGCAACGGCGCGGCAGGGGCGGGGGTTGGCAACTATGGGATCTGCTACTAGTATATCTGCTAGTAGCACCGCCCTTCCCTCCCGAGGTGCCCATGCCGCGCAGCGCCCTCACCCCACCGTTCGCCATCCACGGCCGAGTGACCGGCCGGTACTTCGCCGACCGGGCCGACGAGGTGCAACGCGTGCTCGCCGTGCTGCGCACGCCGGGGGAGAAGCTGCTGGTACGCGGCCGCCGCCGCATGGGGAAGACGTCGATCCTCGACGTCGCCGGCGCCCGCGCGGCCCGGCAGGGCGTGCCGGTGCTGTTCGCCGACCTCTCCACCGCCCAGACACTGGCCGAGGTGGCCAGCCGCCTGATGCTCGCCGCCAACGACGCCCTCCGCGGCCGGTGGAAGGCCACGCTCGTGGACATCGCCAAGCGGCTGACGACGGCCGTGCAGATGACCTTCACCAACGACGGCCGCCCCGTGCTCTCGCTGTCGCCGTCGCTGTTCGGGGCGGAGCCGCCGGTGCAGGCGCAGACGCTGGCCGACGTGCTCGACGCCATCAACGCCACCGCCGCCAAGAAGAAGCACCCGGTGGCCGTGGTGCTCGACGAGTTCCAGGAGATCGAGCACATGGCCGATCGCGCCGCGTGGCACCTCCGCGGGATCATCCAGCGGCACGACGCGGTGAGCTACGTGTGCGCGGGGTCGCGCCACCGGCTGATCGACGCGATGACCGGTCCAGACGGCGCCTTCTTCAAGCTGCTCGACCCGCCACTGGAGGTCGGGCCCATCGCCGCCGACTTCCTGGCCCGCTGGATCGAGTCGCGGCTGGCGACGCACGGCGTGCGCCCCGCGGCGGGCGTCGGCGCCCGGTGCGTGGCGCTCGCCGGCCCCTGCACGCTGGACGTCATGCTGCTGGCGCGCACGGTCTGGGAACGCAGCATCGGTTCCGGAAAGGCGTCCGTGGCCGCGGTGGACGAGGCGTTCGCGGCGGTCGTGTCGATGCTCGACGACGACCTGCGACGCGAGTGGGCGCGCTGTTCGACCGCGCAGCAGCAGGCGCTCCGCGCCGTGGCCGGCGCGACCACGGGACTGACGACGGCGGAGACGATCGCCGACTTCGGGCTGGGACCGAGCGGGAGCGTGATCTCGAGCGTGAACGCGCTCATGGAACGCGAGGTGATCCGCAAGGATCCGGCAGCCAGCGCCGCCGGCTACGTCTTCGACCGGCCGTTCATGCGGGGGTGGGTCATCGCCCACGCACTACCGGATTTGGGGAGGAGGCTGCCGGTTACGGCGCTGCCCAAGGCGTGAGACGGTTGGGCCGCGCGTCGGTCTCGACTGTCCGACTGTCCGACTGTCCGACTGCTTCACTCCGCAAACAAGTCGGTGCTGAAATACTTCAGCCCCGAATCCGTCAGAATCGTCACGATGTTCAGCGCGCTTCCGCGACCGCCTGGCGATGCGCAGCGCCGCCGCCACGTTGGCGCCCGTGGTGAAGCCGGCCAGAATGCCCTCGGTCTTCGCCAGCTTGCGCGCCGTGCGCATGGCCTCGGCGTCGCCGATGCTGATGAACTCGTCCACGAGGTCCGGCTCGTAGAGCTGCGGCACTTCCATGTAGCCCACGCCCTGCAGCTTGTGCCGGCCCGGCTTCTTGCGCTTGCCCGAGAGGATCGACGCCGCAGTGGGCTCCACCACCACCGCCCTGAGCTTCGGATTCTTCCGCTTGAGATAGCGCACGATGCCGGTGAACGAGCCCGACGAGCCGACGACGCCCACGTACACGTCCACCTTGCCGCCGGTCTGCTTCCAGATCTCGGGCCCGGTGCCGGTGTAGTGCGCCTTCACACTGCTGGGGTTCTTGAACTGGTCGGCGCGGAATCCCTTGAGCCTGGCGGTCAGCTCGTTGGTCACCACCTCCACGCGCTTGAGGTCGTCGCCGGTCACCTGCCCCGGCGTGCCGTTGACCTGCGGCACGAGCACAACCTTCGCGCCGAGCGCCCTGATGGCGCGCTGCCGCTCCAGACTGTTCCCCGCCGACATCACCACGTAGAGCTTGTAGCCCTTGAGCGCGCACGCGATGGCGAGCCCGGTGCCCATGTTCCCGCTGGTCCGCTCGACGACGGTGTCGCCGGGCTTGATGATCGCCCTTTCGCTCGGCGTCCTCGATGATCTGCAACGCGGGCCGGTCCTTGACGCTGAGCCCGGGGTTGGCGCTCTCGAGCTTGCCGAAAACGCGGGATTTGATGCCGGCGCTCAGCCGATCGAGGGCCACGAGCGGTGTCTGGCCGACGACGTCGAGGACGCTCGCCGACACGGTGGGGTAGCGCATCGAATTGTCTTGCGGCCGGACTCAGGGAATGTCGAACCCGACGGTCCACGCCATGCCGGCGTCGGAGAGATCGGGCTTGGACGCGGCGGATACGCCGACGCGGTAGCGCCCCGGGGTCGTGTACACGGTGTTCATCAGGATGGCCGGGCCGGGGTCGAGTTGGATCGGCCCGGGCGTGGAGGGGGTGGGACAGGTGATGGCGGGTCCCATCTCCACCCAGGCGTTGTTCTGCCACACCTGATAGTCGAGCGCCGGCTCGTCGCCGCACCGCGCCAGATACGCCGACGCCACCCCCGAGTTGGAGATGGTGAGGTACACGCTGTCGCCCTGAGGCGCGGGCTGCGGACTGCCGGCGGAGATGTACACGTTGTGCGCCGAGACGCCGATGAACTCGGAGAGCGCGCTGCTGCAGGCGCCCGCCGCCACGGCCGTGGCGAGTGCCGCGAACAGCAGTAGCTTGGGTGACGGCTCTCATACCCGAGAAACTCCGGAACTGGGGTGGTTGGTCACTGGGGGACCCGGACGCCCTGGCGTCGGGTATCTTGGAGGGACATTCTTCGCTCTCGAAAGCTAACGCCAAGGGTCCGATCGTGAATCCGACGCCATCCACCATCCGCCGGCTCCGCCTGGCCGTGCGGCTCGTGCTCGCCGCCGCCCTCGCCGCGCCCCTGACGCCCACCGCGCTCCGGCGCACAGCTCGGGGCGCCGATCACCTACGCCGTCACCTTCCCCAATCGCGCGGCGCACTTCACGCACGTGGCGGCCCAGGTACCCACCGACGGCCAGCCCAGCGTGGAGCTGATGATGGCCGTCTGGTCGCCGGGCTACTACAAGGTGGAGAACTACGCCACGAACGTGGACAGCGTGCGCGCGTGGGCGCCGGACGGCAGCGCGCTCACGGTGCAGCAGACGCGGCAGAACCGGTGGCTGGTGGAAACGGGGGGCGCGCCATCGGTGACCGTGAGCTACCGCGTGAAGTCCGACCGGAAGTTCGTGACCGCCGACTGGGTGGGCGACAGCATCGTGGTGCTCAACGGCGCGCCCACCTTCATGACGCTCGTCGGCGGAGCAGTCGCGCCCCGCCGTGGTGGACCTCACGCTCCCGCCCGGCTGGATGTCGGCGACCTCGCTCGACACGGCGTCGGACGGCGTGCCCAACCACTATCAGGCCGAGAACTACGACGAGCTGGTCGATTCGCCGATCGTCGCGTCGGGCATACTGCAGTGGGTGCAGTTCGACGTGGCGGGCAAGACGCACATGCTGGTGAACGCCGGTGCGGTGGACGACTTCAACGGCGAGCAGGCGGGACGCGCGCTGCTGCGCGATGGTGGGCGAGAGCTACCGGTTCTGGGGCTTTCTGCCGTACAAGCGGTACCTCTTCCTGAACTGTCTTCCGCCCCGGGGGCGGCGGGCTGGAGCACAAGAACTCCACGCTGCTCACCGTGCAGGCCAAGGGCACCGAGACGCCGGCGGGATTCGAGAAGTGGCTGACGTTCGTGACGCACGAGTACGTCCACGCCTTCAACGTGAAGCGGCTGCGCCCGGTTGCGCTCGGTCCCTTCGACTACGAGAACCCGCCGAGCACACCGAGCCTGTGGATCGCCGAGGGGCTCACGACGTACTACGCCGATCATGATGGACGCGCGCGCCGGGCTCATCCGGCAGGCAGGACTGGCTGGACCTGATGTCCAAGCTCATCGCCGACCTGCAGAACACGCCGGGACGCCGCGTGCAGACGCTGACGGAGTCGTCGCTCGACGTGTGGAAGAGCCAGGCGTCGGGCGTGAAGATGGATCAGGAGAAGACGGTGAGCTACTACACCAAGGGACCGGTGGTGGGGCTGCTGCTCGACGCGCACATCCGCGCGCTCACCGGCGACTCGGCGAGCCTGGACGACGTGATGCGCGCCGCGTACGCCAAGTACTCGGGCGCCGAGGGGTACACGCCCGAACAGTTCCAGCAGGTGGCCGACAGCGTGGCGCACACGGATCTGGCCGACTGGTTCCACAAGGCGCTCGACAGCACCGACGAGCTGGACTACCAGGAGATGCTCGACTGGTTCGGGTTGAAGTTCGCGGGCGTGGGGAACCGCACGGAGCAGCTGGGATCTGCGTGGCGGTGGACAAGCCGACGCCGGATCAGGCGACCCACCTGAAGACGATCCTGCTGCCCGACGCGCAGCGGAACGCACCCACGGTGCCGGTGGTGCCGAAGGCGAAACCCGATTCAGGTGGCGGCCATCATCAGCCGAGCGGCGCCGCCCACCCGTAGTCCGTCGCTCCGGTTGGCGAAGTAGCGCGCGTTGATCGCGTCGCCGTCCAGATCGTCGAACCGGGCGAAGCCGAGGGTCTCGAGACGGCGTCGTAGATCGCCGGGCGCGAAGAAGGTCTTCCAGGGCTCCCCCGCCCTGGCCACGCGGGCCGCCATGGCGTCCACCACGGCGCGGTGCGCACCGGTCATCAGTTCCGGCGGAATCGAGTAGTCGAAGACGATGCCGCTGCCGGGCGCCCCGGACGTCACGTAGCGCCAGGTGCTCTCCAGCGCGTCGAGCGTGAGGTAGGGCACCACGCCGAGCATGGCGAAGATTGCCGGCGCCCGGCGGTCGAACCCAGCGCCGGCGAGCCCGTCGGCGAGCGTCTGCGTTTCGAAGTCCACCGGCGCGAAGGTGACCGACGCCGGCACCGTCACTCCGCCCCGGTCCAGCCGCCAGCGCTTCCACGCCTGCGTGTCGGGGTGGTCCACTTCGAACACGCGCAGATCGTCGTGCGGATTGCGGTAGGCAAAGGTGTCGAGGCCGGCGCCCAGGAGGACGTACTGTTGCACGCCCCGCGCGTACGCGCCGGCGAGCGTGTCTTCGGCAACACGGCTGCGCGCGACCATGAAGGCGCGCAGGTACGCATCGAGCGGCGACCGCTCGGCGGCGCGTGGATCGCGGCGCAGCTCGTCGGCCCGCTCGGTGCCGATGATCCGGAGCGCGATGGAGTCGTCGAGCACGCGGGGATCGTCGAGCAGTTGATGCACGGCGCGGTGCGTGGCTACACGCAGCGCGGTGCGGCTGGGAGTGCCCTCGCGCACGCTACTTGGTGCGCCGGTACTTCCAGTTGTACGGCTTGCCCTCGGCGAGCCATTCGACCGTCGTCGCCAGCCGCTTCTGCCGAGTGGCGTCGGTCTTGGCGCCGGTCACCCACTCGATGTACTCGCGCTTCTGGCTGGGGGGCAGCGCCTTCCACGTGGTGAGCGCCTTCCCGTTCTTCCGGATGGCCGCGGAGAGATAGGGCGGCGCCTTGAGCGGCGGGCGCTTCTTGCGATTGACGAACTGCGGCGCCTTCACGCCGTCGTCGTTGAGCTTGGCCGCCTGCTTGAGATAGGCGGCGAGGGTGCGCGCCGGCGGCAGATCCTTCACGGAGGTCAGCTGTCCGAAGGCGTTCATCCCGCTGGCGTTCTCGACGCGCTTGTCGGCCGGGATGACCAGCGAGCCCTTCCAGAAGCCGAACTTCACGTGCGCCTTGAACGCCGCCATGGCGCACATGTTGCCCTTGTACTGGAAGTGCGGCATGCCCCATTTGATGGTTTCCTCGACGGCGGGCACGGCGGCGTGCACCGCCTTGCGCAGCTGCGTGAGGATGGGCTTGGCGAAGTCGGCGGACTTCGCGATGTAGGCGTCGACGCGGGGGTCGCGGCTCATGCGTCCCCCAGCCGGCGTTCGGCCACCTTGGGCGGCCTGTCCGAATTGAGGAACGCCACGATGTCCGCGGCCGGCTGTTCCACGGGCACGAGTTGCCCCTGATCGTGGAAGCCCTTGAACATCGTCACCGCCGGGAACTCGTCGGCCTTCTGCGAGCGCGCCTCCACCTGCATCGGCGTATCGACGGTGCCGGGGGAATAGCTGAGCAGCGCCACGTCGTGCGTCATGCGCGTCCGCAGCGCGCGCGACTCGAAGTCGGCGGCGGCGTTGAGCGTGGCCATGCGCAGCGCCGCCTTGCGTGCCCACGTACTCACCGAGCCCGGGGGTGGGACGCTGCGCGGCGCCCGACGAGATGTTGACGATGCGCAGCGCGCTCGTCGCGGGGCGTGTGCCGCGCCATGAAGCCCATGAGCCAGGTGGGCGCGACGACGTTCACGGCGTACGCGGCGAGCATCTTCGCGGGATCCGTCTTGTCGACGGTCGCGAGTTGTCCGATGAGGGCGGCGTTGTTCACCAGCCCCAGGCGCTTGCGGCGGTCGTCGGACACGAGCGGCGCGATCTCGCGCTCGAAGGTGGCGGTGACCGCGGCGAGGTCGGCGAGGTCGAGCTTCACGTGACGGTAGGCGGCGTTCGGGATCATGGGATCGCGTCGCGCCACGCCGATCACGTCCCACCCCTCGTGCAGCAGGCGCAGGGCGACGGCGTTTCCGATGCCGGTGCTGGTACCGGTGACGATGGCGAGGTGGGGCAGCGGGCATGTCTGGAGGTGCGGGTGCGTTGCGGTGTGCGGATAAGACTGGTGCATCGACCCCGCGGTTGCTACCCCCCGGCGCGCGATAGCGGACTGCCCGGGGCGACCGGCCACCAGAGCGCGGCGCCGGTGATGAGCACGAGCAGGATCGCCACGTCGATGGGGGGCTGTCCCAGGGTCAGGATCTGGAAGACGACCGCCGCAGTCACGGTACCGGCGAGCTTGCGCCGCCACACGGGGCCCACGAACACCGACGCCAGCCCGACGACGAACATCGAGAAGGTGATCGCCCACAGGGCGACCTGCGCGTGGTTGACGTACCGGCGGCGTGCGCGGCCCTCGGCGAGATCCTCGATGCCGTACATCATCCGCTTCTCCATGACGAAGTGCATGGGTTCGAAGATCGAGCGGTCGAAGGCGACACCGAGCAGGGAGCGCCCGGGGGCGCCGCGTCCACGCACGAGGAGGCGCGTGCTGGAGTCGGTCAGCGGCTGGAGGACGAACGACCAACTGCCGTCTTCGGGACCGCTGGGCGTGGTGCCCGCGAAGTAGGTGCCGAATCCCAGCGCGCGCCCGGGGATGTAGACGCGGAGCACGGCGTAGCCGACGCCGCCGGCCTTGGTGGACGGGTACATCCAGAGCTTGTCGCCCACGGCCCACTGTTGCTTGTCGGGGCGGAGGCTGTCGACGGTGGGCATCTCGCAGCCGACGAGGTTCTCCAGGAGATCGTAGCTGTAGAAGCCGCCCCGGTCCTGCCCGGTCTGCGCGACCCAGGGCCAGACCGCGTCGACGGGCGCGTCGATGGTAATGGCGCGCGTCTCCTGCACGGCGGCGCCGGGCACGATCTCGTCGCCGGGCAGCGGCGCGGTTCGCTCGGCCACGGTGGTGCCCCATTGGAGGTACCAGGGACGGATCACCGTGGCGAAGGTGAGGCCGAGCACCGCGAGGGCGGCGAGGGTCCAGATCAGTCGGACGAATCGGGAGGTGATCATATCGAATCGCGGCGGTGAGCAGGGGGCAGTGCGCAATTGGCGTTTCACGGTCGACGGTCGACGGTCGACGGTCGACGGTTCACTCTCAGCTGGTAGTTAACCCGAACGACCGGCAAATGCTGTCCGTAATTGCCGTCCGGGCCCGTCGGCGCGTCCCTGACTTTCTACGATTTGAACGACAACGGAACGGATTGAACGGACTGGAACGGATACCTGCCAAAGCTTTGGTTGTTTTCCGTTCCAGTCCGTTGTGGTCCGTTCAATCCGTACCCTATTCGTAGAAACCACCCCTATTGAGCTGCGCGTCGGCGCTCACGTCACCGCGCCGGCGCCGCCGCTTGACGGATCGGTCCTGGCGCCCCATCTTACCCAGCCAGCTATACCTAGCTACATAGGTACTAAAATGCCGAGACCGAAGAACGACATTCTGCAGGGGACGCTCGCCATGCTCGTGCTGCGCACGCTCGCCGCGCGCGGGGCGCTGCACGGCTACGCCATCACCCAGCACATCCAGCAGGGGTCCGACGATCTGCTCCGCGTGGAGGAGGGCTCGCTCTATCCCGCCCTGCACCGCATGGCGCAGGACGGATGGATCCGGGGCAAGTGGGGCACCACCGACAAGAACCGGCAGGCCCGCTTCTATACCATCACCGCCGCCGGCCGGAAGCAGTTGGCGGAGGAGGAGGCGAGCTGGAACCGGCTCACGGACGGAGTGGCCCGCGTACTGCGATTCGCCTAACGAGGGAACCCCCATGGCCTGGTACAACCGCATTGCCAACCTGCTTCGCTCCAGCCGCCACTCCCACGATCTGGAGCGGGAGCTGGAGTTCCATCTGCGCGAGCGCACCGATGAACTGCGCGCCACGGGATTGGGCGACGACGAGGCGGCGCAGGAAGCTCGGCGTCGGTTCGGGAACCGCACGGTGCAGAAGGAGCGGGCGCACGATGCCGACGTGTTCGCCTGGCTGGAGTCGGTAGTCGGCGACGTGCGCTACGCCCTGCGCGCCCTGTTGCACAGTCCGGGGTTCGCGCTCGTGGCGATTCTCTCGCTGGCACTCGGCATCGGCGCCAACACCGCCATCTTCAGCCTGACCAACGCTCTGGTGTTCAGGGCGCTGCCCGTGAGCCACCCCGAGCAGTTGGTCTCCATGACCATGGCACGGGGCGACGACGATAACGAATTCACGAACCCTCTCTGGGAGCAGATCCGCGACAACGTCAACGCCTTCTCCGGAGCGTTCGCCTACGCCGACGACCGCTACAACCTGTCACCCACCGGCGAAGTCCGGTACGTCAACGGCGCCGCGGTGAGCGGTGACGCCTTCCGCACGCTCGGCATTCACGCCGCGCAGGGGCGGCTGATCCAGCCATCCGACGACTTCCGCGGGTGCGCGGGTGTGGCGGTGGTGAGCGCCGGGTTTGCGCAGCGACAGTTCGGGAGCGCCGCCAACGCCGTGGGCCAGACCCTGTCCCTCAACGGACACCCCTTCCCCGTCGCCGGCGTGGTGCCGTCGGGATTCGACGGGATGGAAGTCGGACGGGTCGCCGAGATCTACACGCCGCTGTGCGCCGAAGCGATCTTCAATGGTCCCGACGTCCTCGACCAGCGGGCACGCTGGTACCTGCTGCTGTTCGCGCGGCCCAAACCGGGTCTGTCCACGGCGCAGGTGAGCGCGGCGCTCGCCGCCGCCGCGCCCGGCATTTTCAAGGCGACGCTGCCCCCGCATTGGGGGGCGGACAGCAAGGCCGAGTATCTCAAGCGCACGCTCGCCGCGACGCCGTCGCCCACCGGAATCTCCGACGCGCGCACGAACTACCGGGCCGCGCTCTATTTTCTGCTTGCCGCGGTGAGCGTGGTGCTGCTCATCGCCTGCGCCAACATCGCCAATCTGCTCATGGCGCGAGGCGCCGCCCGTCAGCGCGAGATCTCCATCCGCTTGGCCATCGGGGCGGGCCGCCGGCGGGTCGTGCGGCAACTCCTCACCGAAAGCGCCATACTCGCGCTCATCGGCGCCGGCCTCGGGGTGCTGTTCGCGCGCTGGGCGGCGCAGTTGCTGGTGGGCGTGATCTCGGTGCGTGGCCAGGCGCTGGCACTCGACGTGGGACTCGATGGGCACGTGCTCGCGTTCACCGTCGGGATCGCCGTGCTCACGGCGTTCCTGTTCGGGCTCCTGCCAGCCTGGCGGGCCACCCGCGTCGATCCGCAGGCGGCCATGAAGTCGGGAGGCCGCGGCATCGTGACCGGAGACACCCGCTACCGCGCCGGCCGGGCGCTGGTGGTGGGACAGGTGGCGCTGTCACTCGGACTGGTGAGCATTGCGGCGCTACTCATGAACAGCTTCCGCCAACTGGTGACGCAGGATCCGGGCTTCGACAGCCGAGGGGTGCTGCTGGTGGATATGAACTTCTCGAAGCTCACCGCCGGCAAGGACAGCGCGTCATTGCTGCTGGTGAACGATCAGAACCAGATGGTGCAGACCCTGCGGCGGACGCCCGGCGTGACGGCGGCGGCCGCGGCGTTCATCACGCCAGCCAGCGGCATCGGGTGGAACGACTTCGTGGTCATCCCGGGGTACGACCTCCCCGGCGGCAAGCTGCCGATGTCGTACTTCAACCAGGTGAGCGACGGCTACTTCTCCACCATGCACACGACGCGGCTGATGGGGCGGGTGTTCACCGAGGCGGATACCCGACCGGGCGCCCCGAACGTGGCCATCGTGAACAAGGCGGCGGTGGACCAGATCTTCCACGGCGACAATCCAATTGGCCACACCTATCACACGAAGTTCGGTGACACGGACGGACCGTCGACGGAGATCATCGGTGTGGTGGCGACGGAGAAGTACGCCTCGATGAGCGAGAAGCCGCGCGCGACGATCTACCTGCCGCTCGGCCAGGGGGGCGAGTCGCCGGCATCGATCAGTTACGTCGTTCGTGGCGCCGGCAACCCAGCCACGCTCATCCCGGCGATCAAGGCGACGGCCGCCCGCATGAGCCCCAGCATCTCGCTGGAGTTCCGCTCACTCGACGCCCAGATCTCGAGCTCGCTCACCCGGCAGCGGCTGCTGGCGACGCTGTCCGGATTCTTCGGGGCGATCGCGCTCCTGCTGGCGGTGATCGGGCTGTACGGCACGATGTCGTACACGGTTACGCGGCGGCGGAACGAGATCGGCATCCGCATGGCGCTCGGCGCAGCGGGCCCGCGTGTGGTACAGATGATCGTGGGCGAAGCCGGCAAGCTGGTGGCGATCGGACTCATTGGGGGATTGCTCCTGGCGCTGGCCACCACGCGCTACATCTCGACCTTCCTCTACAATCTCACCCCCACCGATCCGGTCACGCTTACGCTGTCGGTGCTCGTCCTCGGCGCGGTCGCCATGGGCGCGGCGCTGCTCCCCGCCTGGCGCGCGGCCCGGGTGGATCCGATGGACGCGCTGCGGGAGGAATGAACGGCGGCGATCCGTAGCGTCGGCCGTTATCCGTTCCGGCATGAACAGAGTGCCCCACGCGCCAGGACGATGCAGGGGGCGGCGAGACGATCCCGCCCGCACTTCGCAGCGCTTCGAAATTGCCGGGCATGGAACGGCTACTTGAGGAAGATCTCACGCGCGACATCATCGGCGCCTTCTATGAGGTCTACAACGCCCTGGGCTACGGCTTTCTGGAGCACGTGTACGTCCGGGCCGTCGAACGCGAACTCACCACACGCGGGCACCGCGTCGGGCGCGAGGTAGCCGTCCAGGTCTCGTACAAGGGTGAACCGCTCACGACACAGCGGCTCGACATGCTCGTGGACGAGCGGGTCGTCGTCGAGATCAAGGCTGGCGCCGAACTGCCAAAGCTCGCAAAGCGCCAGGTGTACAGCTACCTGCGCGCGACGAACCTCGAGGTCGGGTTGCTTCTCCACTTCGGTCCCGATGCGAGGTTCCACCGACTGGTGAAGCCGAATCGCGTGGAGGCCGCGAGCGGCCACTCGGTTCATGCCTCAGGGGATCAGAGCCGATCAGACGGATAGCAGCCGATAATTGCTTGGGGGTCTCGGCGGCGGGAATCGCCGCACAGCCAGTGGTTGGTCACGCCGCCGCTCCTCCAGTGCCCTATGCCGTCGATCCATGGAATCGGCCGTTATCCGCCTCCCGAGTCAGCGATGCCCGACTTGCCGAGCCGGAGCCCCAACCGTTAGCACCACGACGCGATCGGGCGCCGACACATCGCCGGGCGGAAGGGTCAGCGTGATCGACGCGGCGGTCTGGACGACGCCAACGGGCGCCCCACCGTCGAGCATCCTTGCCTTCACCACGCGGCGTTCGAACGCCGGAATGGCCAGGGCGCGGTCGGTCCAGTGCAGCACGTGCACGAACACGGTGTCGCCGCGGTAGGTGGTCACACCCCACTCGCGCGGCGGAATCGGCCCGCCGCGCGTGTCGTAGATCGAGGCGCCATTGACCTTCATCCACTCGCCGATGTCGTGCAGCCGCGCCAGCGCCTCAGGCTGAATGGTGCCGTCGGGGCGCGGGCCGATGTTGAGCAGCAGGTTCGCGTCGCGGCCGGCCGCACTCGCCAGCTTCTGAATCAACTCGTCCGCCGACTTGAAGTGATGGTCGGTGATGTTGAATCCCCACGAGTCGTTCATCGTCATCGACGTTTCGAGCGGCAGGCCGCCAATGGTCGTCGTATTGAAGCCGGCGGTGTTGGCGCCCGGCAGATCCTGCTCGAAGGTCTGCACGTCCTCACCCGGCTTGGGCGCCTGGTGGTGGTTGGGGATGATGAGCGCCGCCGGCTGCAGCCGGTGGATCAGCGCGTACGTCTCGGGCAACTGCCAGTCGGCGTCGGGCTTGTCCCACATGCCGTCGAACCAGATGCCGCCGATGGGCCCGTAGTTGGTGAGCAGCTCGGTGAGCTGCGTGTCCATGAACGCGAGGTAGCGGTTCCAGTCGCCGCTCTCCGGACGGCCACTGTACTGCCCCGTCTGCCCGCGCGGCCAGTAGTCGGGGTTGTGCCAGTCGAGCTGGGAGTAATAGAAGAACAGCTTGATGCCCTGCCTGTGGCACTCCTCGGCGAGCTCCTTCATGGGGTCGCGGCCGAAGCGCGTCCAGTCGACGATGTTGTAGCGCGTCGCCTTGGTAGCGAACATGCTGAATCCGTCGTGGTGGCGCGACGTGATGGTGATGTAACGGACGCCGGCCGCCTTGGCGGCAGACACCCACGCGTGGGCGTCGAACTTCACCGGATCGAAGATGGACGCGAGCCACTCGTAGGTGCCCACCGGGATCTTCTGGTTCTGCATCACCCACTCGGCGCGACCGAGCAGGCTGTACACGCCCCAATGCACGAACATGCCGAACCGCGCTTCGCGGAACCACTGGCGGGCGGCAAGGCGGACAGCGGGAACGGAATCGGACGCAGCGCTCGCATGTACGGCGCCGGGAAGTTGCGCCGGGTCGATCACGACGTGCTTGATGCGCTCCCGCTTCCAGGTGTACGTCACGTGCACCAGTCCGTCGGCCGACTGGATGACCGCCGGGTACGAGTACTCGCCGGAGTCGCTCTCCAGCGTGAGCGCCGGTACCCAGTGCTCGCCGTCGGCGGAGACCGCGACATTGAGCGGCGTGCGTCCGTGCATCGTGTTGTTGTACACCAGCAGGAAGCGGCCGTCGTGCAGCGTCACCGCGTCGATGCCGGAGTTCGGATTCGGCAGCGACATGAGCGCGAGCGGCGTCCAGGTGCGGCCCTCGTCGCGCGACCAGGTCTCGAACAGGTGGCCGGACTTCGTGCGTCCCACCGCCTGCAGCGCGCCGTCCCCATGCACGAGAATGCTCGGCTGGATGGCGTCGATGGTGTCGCCCGGCGGCGATGCGAGCGGCGGAGTGGCCGTCCAGGTGGCGCCACCGTCGGTGGAACGCTCGAAGTGCACGCGCCACCGGTTGCGTGCGTCGGGCGCTTCGGTGCTGCTGCCGGCCACGATGGTGCCGTCGGCGAGTTCCACCGGCTTGTCCTTGATGGGGCCGAGGATGCCGTCGGGCAGCCGGCGCGGCGTGGTCCAGTGGACGCCGCCGTCGTCAGACGTCGTCACCATGCCCCACCAGCGCGTGGGCATCGGCCCGACCTTGAAAAACAGCATCAGCGGATGGCCGGCGCCGCGCGGTTGGAAGAGCACGGGGTTCCAGCACGGATAGCGTGTGCCGTCTGGTTGGAGACCCGTGGCCACCTCTGCGGGCGGAGTCCAGCGGCCGTCGGTGGATCGCGAGAGCCAGATGTCCACGTCGCTCGCGCCTTCGCGCGTTCCACCGAACCAGGCGGCCACGAGCGCGCCGTTCGACTGGGCGATGGTGGAGGCGTGCGCGCTTGGGAATGGCGCGGTCTCGTAGATGAAGCCAGCGCGGACGATGGCGGGTTGGGGGGTCACGGTCTGCGCGTTGGCGGTGCGGGCGCCGCCGAGCAGCGCGACGGCAATCGAAGCGATCTGCAGTACGTTCATGTCGTTACCGATGGTGCGTCGTGAGCGACGGCGGAGGGAGCCACGGCGGCCCTCGCAAAGAGCGCCGCCGGCAGCCCCACGCCCAGGATGTGAATGGCGAGTTCGTCGATCACGTTCGCGGTACGCATCGCCTCGGCCCCGTGCGCCGAGAGCGGCAGCACCACGAAGTACATCACGAACCAGACGGCGACTCCGTAGACGGGCCCCCACACCCACGGTCGTTCGGCGAGTGTGCGCAAGCGCCGGCTCACGGCCAGATACACCAGCGCGATCGTGAACGAGTTGAAGCAGTGCAGGCACGCACCGAGCAGCTCCACGCCGAGCCCACCACTGAACGCGGCGCGGCCGAGCACGCCCGACGCGATGCTCTGGAAGATGAGATGCGGCGCCACGCCGCGCAGGCCGTAGTAGATGAGCGCGTCGGCGATGTCGAGCGCGGCGATGGTGAGGCCCGCGTAGACCCACGCGCGCAGGAAGGACAGCCCCGGCGCCGGCATCAGTCCAGAAAACGGCTCTCCGATTCGGGTGCTGGAATTGGGCATCGCTCCGCTCCGGGAATCAGTCGGTGACGGTGGCGCGCCACGAAGTCGTATGCGGCGTCGCGCCAGGCACGCGGTAGCATATGCCCGGCGAGGGCCAGGCGCCACGGGCCGCCCAGGTAGCGCGTCACGCGGAGCGCGGCATCGGAACGCACGACGACGTGCTCGGCGCTCGCGCCGGCATGCTCGACCCACACCACCGAATCGATGCCCACCAACGCGCGATGGCGCCCGATCACGGCCTGTGCGAAGCGTCCGTCGAGAGCGGCGAAGCGGAGCGAGTGGGCGCGTTCGTGCCGCAACACGAAGCGCACCGTGCGGCTGCACAATCCGCACCGGCCGTCGTAGAGCAGCACGGCGTCCACGCTCATTCCGGTTCGGAGTCCAGCAGTTGAGCGAACTCCGGATACATGAGCACCGTCGTTCCCGGCGGGGCCTCCCGTTCGACGTCGAGGCGCATGGCCCGGGCCAACTCCTCGACGCGAATCTGGTGGTAGCGGGCCGGTATCAACGGCGCGACCAGCGGCACCAGCGCCTGCGTCAGCCGGTCCTGCAGCCCGTAGCGGATCTGTTGGGTCACCAGCAGACTGGGCCGGAAGAGACTGACGTGCTCGAAGTGCGGCGCCGAGACGGCCACCTCCGCCTCGCCCTTCACGCGGAGGTATCGATTGCGCGAGCCCGCGTCGGCGCCCACCGACGAGAGCAGCGTGATGCGCCGCGCGCCGGCGCGCTTGGCCCCGCGGGCAAAGGCGCCGGCGAATTCGACGTCCACGCGATGGAATTCGGCGAACGGGACCTTGCGCGGCTGGCCGATGCCCATGGTACAGAAGGCGGCGTCGCAACCGGGGGCGAACTCCGCAGTGGACCGGTCGAGGTCGTCGAAGTCCACGATCTCGAGTTGGAGCTTCTCGCATCCGGGTGCGTGCGAGAAGACCGTCGTCGCCCGACGGACGAGCGCCACGACCCCGGTGCAGCGCGCCGAGCCCAGGAGTTCGCGCACCAGCGCCGACCCCACCGCCCCGGTGGCGCCGACGACGACCGCTCTATAGGAAGGGCCTGGCATACCGGGAAGCTACCACCCGCAGCCGGGCGGGCAGAAACTCGCCCTTGACGAAACGGAGCTGGCGTGCAATTATCTATTACAAAGCTAATAGGAGATCATGTGGCCGCACCGCTCACCCGACGAGAACTCGACGTCATGTCCGTGCTCTGGAAGCACGGCTCGGCCACCGTGGCCGAGGCCAGGGACGGCATTGCCGACGACCTGGCCTACCCCACCGTGCTCACCATCCTGCGCACGCTGGAGGCCAAGGGGCACGTGCGGCACGAACTGGAGGGGAAGGGCTTTCGCTACTACGCCCTCACGCAGCAGGACGACGCCGGCAGCAGCGCGCTCGGCCGGCTGCTCGACAAGGTGTACCACGGCTCGCGCGAGCTGATGGTGGCCGGGCTGCTGTCGGACGAGTCGATTGACGAGGAAGAGTTGCGCCGGCTGAAGAAGCTGGTGAACGACCGGCTGAAGGAGGCGAAGCAATGATCGCCGCATGGATGATCGAGGCCACGATCGTGGCCCTGCTCTTCGTCGCCGGCGCCGCCGCCGCGCAGCGCGTGTTCGCGCTCTACCGAGGCGTGCCGCTGCGTTGGTTCTGGGCCGCGGCCATTGGCGCCACCTTCGCCGTGTCGGCGCTCTGGCTGGTGCCGCGGGCGCCTGCGGCCGTGCCAACCGTTGGTGCCGGGGTATCCGCGGCCGCGGCGTCCCCCGCCCCGCTGCCGGCACCCGACTTTCACATGCCGGCCGTGTCGCCGGCCGTCGAGCGCGGCCTGCTGGTGGCCTGGGCGCTGGCGTCGGCGGGGCTCGCCGCGCTGCTCCTGTTCGCGTTCGCGCGGCTGGCGCGCGAGCACCGCCATCTGGAAGACGGCGTGGTGAGCGGCGCCCGTGTGGGCCTCTCCGATTCGTTGGGGCCGGCCGCGGTAGGGGTGCTCCGTCCCCGCGTGGTGATTCCGCGCTGGGTGCTGGGGCTCGACGAGGCGGCGCAGCAGGCCATCGTGGCGCACGAGCGCGAGCATCAACGCACGCGCGATCCGGCGCTGCTCGTGGCCGGACTGTTGGCGGTGGTGCTGATGCCGTGGAACCCGGGCGTGTGGATGGCGTGGCGCGGGCTGCGGTTGGCGGTGGAGTTCGACTGTGACGAACGCGTGCTGGCGCGCGGCGTGGACCGCGGCGGGTACGCGCAGATTCTGCTCGGCGCCTGGAGCCAGGCGCGCGTGAGTTGGTTGCCGTCGGCGGCGCTGCTGGGCGCGTCGGGGCTGGGGTCGAGAGTTCAACATCTAATGCGGCCTGAGCCGCGGAGGCGTGGTATGAAAGCATTCATCGGAACCGCCGCGGTCGCGGTCCTCGTGTTCGCGGCGTGCGAGACGCCGTCGCCGCAGCGCATCGCCGGGCCGCCGGCGCCCACGGCGTCGCGCGAAGTGGCGGCGGCCGGCCAGTCCACCGACCCAATGGTCATCGTGGACGGCGTGGTGCAGACGGGGGCCGAGCCGGAGTATAGAGTCGTGCGTGACGTGGCGCTGACCGCGTCCAAGGCCGCCGAGGATGGCGCCACGCCGACGACAGCGGTGCGCGGGCAGCTCGCCAAGGTGACGACCGACAGCGCCCGTGTCGCCGAACGCGCGGCGACCGCCGGCAAGGCTGGGATCGTGGTGCGTGACGCCAATAGGCCCATGGTCGCCAGCACCGTGAAGGGCATCCTTGCGCGGATTCCGGCCGACTCCATCGCGAGCGTCGAGGTGCTCAAGGGCAACGCGGCGACCGCGAAGTACGGCGCCGCCGCGCTGCACGGCGTCATCATCATCACGACCAAGGGAGCGGCGCGCGACACGCTGCACATGTAGCCGCGCCGTCCCACGCATGACGAGAGCCGGGCGCCCCTCGCGGAGCGCCCGGCTCTTTCGTGGCCGTCACCGCCGGCGCCGGCGCGCTACTTGGGCCAGAGCCAGCCGAAGGTGCCCGCCGTCAGGCACGCGTAGATGAGTGCGTCGACGTTCGCCTTGAAGGTGGTCATCCAGCTGCGCCGATACCAGATGGAGTACTGCCAGAGCGCCATGCCGTAGGCCAAGAACGCGGTGGCGCCCACGAAGCGGAAGACTTCCAGATAGTTGGCCCCCGCCGGCAGCGCATGTGCGGTGATGTACGCCGAGAAGATCGCCACGACGACGGAGTACAGGAACCACTGCATGAGGTACGGCCCCATACTCGGTGTGCCCTTCGGCAACACGGTCATGACGAGCTTGGGCCCGCGCTCGCACTTCTCCTTGAACGCCGCCGACTTCATGTCGTCCATACTGCCGGGCCGCGGCACCATGTAGTCGCCCTGGGGGATATCGAACGGGCGCACCGCGTCCATGAACTTGTCTTCGTCGGGCACCTTGGCGTAGTCGCCCTTGTGCCAGGGCAGCGCCATGTGAATGATGGAGCTCACCACGAACACGATCACGGCGGACAGCAGGATGGGAATCCAGAGCTGAGCAATGCCGACCATGGGGACCTCGGGGGGAGAGGGAAGGAGAGTCGGACAGCAGACAGCGGGACAGAGGGACAGAGGGACTGCGGGCCACATGCCGCGACTGACCGCGCGCCACTACCATTGGATGCCTTCGGCATCGCGTCAAGCCTTTTCGGAGTAACGATGACCAAGGAACGACTCGAAGCATTCACGGACGGGGTCATCGCGATCCTGATCACGATCATGGTGCTGGAACTCCGGCCGCCGGAGGGCACCACGCTCTCCGCGCTGCGTCCCCTGATCCCGCTCTTCCTGGCCTACGTGCTCAGCTTCACCTACCTCGGCATCTACTGGACCAACCACCATCACATGCTGCGCGCGGTGGACCGCGTGAACGGCAAGGTGCTGTGGGCCAATCTGCTTCTGCTGTTCTGGCTGTCCCTCGTGCCCTTCGCCACCTGGTGGATGGGCGGCAATCACTTCGCGAGTTGGCCGACCGCGGTATACGGGGTGGTGCTGCTGATGGCGGCGGTGTCATACCACCTGCTGCAGGGCAGCCTCGTGTCGCTGCACGGGCCCGACTCGCTGCTCGCGCAGGCGACGACGCGCAGCCTCAAGGAGCGCGCGTCAGAGGTGTTCTACGTCGCGGCGATCCCGCTCGCGTTCGTACGGCCATGGATCTCGGATGTCCTGTTCGTGACGGTGGCGCTGATCTGGATCGTGCCGGACCGGCGGATCGAGTCGCGGCTGGAAGCTCTCGACTGATAGCTGACCGCTGACCGCCTTCCGTTCCCGGCTACCGACCGGAACAGGCGAGCGTCAACACCCGTCGGCCTACCGTTACCGGTTACTGGTGGGCGCGAACGACCGTGGTCAACTCGGCGGATACGACCGTGATCCCAGTAACGCTCGCCACGCCCCGCGCGCGGCAGATGCCGCGGCGCCACCTGATCAGCGAGACGTCGAGCGTCAACTCGTCGCCGACGGCGGCGGGCGCGCGCAGGCGCACCCGGTCGGCGCCCATGAAGTAGGCGAGCGCCCTATCGGCGCCGTCGAGCAGATCGCGCACGAGCGCGCCGCTGGTCTGCGCCAGCGCCTCGAGCACCAGCATGTGCGGCATCGCCGGCACCGGCACCACTCCCGGCGCGACCCCGTCCATCCACCATTCGCTCGCCGTGATGCGCTTGTATCCGATCACATGACGCCCCGGCTCGACCACGTCGATGCGGTCGACCAGCAGAAAGGGATAGCGATGCGGCAGGAGCTCCTGCAGCGCACCGGCGTCGAGCGTCTTCATCAGTGCGGCGTGATCACGCGTTCGGGAATCGACGCGGCCGGCGCCTTGCGCTCGGCCAGGATCTTGGTGACGAAGCGCTGGGCTTCGGACACGCGCTCCACCTCGATGGCGATGGCGTCGATGCCCTGCTCCATGCGGCCCAGGCGTTCGCTGAGGTCGAGTGGCAGTTCGGATCCGCGGGCCTACTTCCTGTCGCGTCGCTCGGCGACTGCGCTGACGATGCCGAGGAATGCGACCGTCGCGCAGACGACAGCGGTCATGAGAAGCACGAAGGCCTGATCGGCATTCATGGGCGTCTCCGCGCGGAATATGGGGTGTGTCCGCAATCTACGAGATTCTACGGTGCTGCGGGCAGGCGCGTTTCGCCGCGCCCGATGCCCTCCACGCGTGAGGCGCCGTTGGGCCGCCTCCGACCGGAACTCCTCGCGTGGTTCCGGGGTTTACCAGCACGACGCACCGTGGATCGTTCACTCTCTCAAACCCTGACCGATGCCCGAGACATTCACCTCCCGTTGGTCCCCGCGCCTGCTGAGCGTGCTGCGCATCATGGCCGCCTTCGTCTTCATTGCCCACGGCACGCAGAAGCTGTTCGGCCTGCCGGGCGCCGGCCAGGCCCCGCCCTTCCACCTGGTCTCCTGGTTCGGGGTCGCCGGCGTTCTCGAGACCTTCGGTGGGTCGTTGCTCTTTCTGGGGCTGTTCACGCGTCCCGTCGCGTTCTGCTCTCGGGCGAGATGGCGGTGGCGTATTTCAAGATGCACGCGAAGGCCGGCTTCTGGCCCATTCTCAATCACGGTGAATTGCCCGGTGCTGTTCTGCTTCCTCTGGCTGTACATCTCCGTCACCGGCGGCGGCCCGTGGAGCGTGGACGCCTGGTGGCATTCGCGGCGCACGGCCAGCGCCTGAGCGGCGCATCGCGCGTATGGTGACCACGGGAGGCCCGCCCCCTTCGCTCCCGATGGCACGCTCGCCCGTCATGCGATACGTTGGTCCGCCAAGTCCCACCGCCCACCGCCTCACCGGAGCCCCGTTGATGAGATCAGTCGCCCGCGCCTGCTGCCTCGCCCTTGCTGCCCTCGCCACCGCCGCCGCCGGCGTCCGCGCCCAGGACAACTACGAGATCCAGGTGTACGGCGCGCCGACCGTCGAACCGCACAGCACGATGTTCGAGTTGCACAGCAACTTCACCTTCGACGGCCGCAAGAGCGTTCTGGACGGCATGTATCCCACCGAACACGCCGAGCACGAGACCATCGAGATCACGCAGGGAATCAACGACTGGGCCGAGGTCGGTTTCTACATCTTCACAAGCGCGCGCAACGGGCAGGGCGTGCAGTGGGTGGGCGATCACATCCGTCCGCGCGTGCGCGTGCCCGATTCGTGGCACTGGCCGGTGGGCGTGAGCCTGTCCACCGAATTCGGCTACCAGCGCACGCAGTTCTCGGAAGACAGCTGGAACTGGGAGATCCGCCCGATCATCGACCAGACCATCGGCCCCTGGTACTGGGCCATCAACCCGGCGTTCGAGCGCACGTGGAAGGGCCCGGGCGTGACCGAGGGCGTGGGCTTCGCGCCGAGCGCCAAGGTGGCCTACACCATCACGCCCAAGGTGGCCGGCGGCTTCGAGTACTACGGGTCGTACGGCTCGGTGCAACGGCTTCGCGCCGATGCGCGACCAGCAGCACCAGTTCTTCGGCGCCTTCGATCTCAACGTGAGTCCGGTGTGGGAGATCAACTTCGGCCTCGGCGTGGGCACCACGCCGGCCACCGACCACCTGATCGCCAAGCTGATTCTGGGACGGCATGTGTTCTGGGGGAACCAGAAGGCCGGGCGGTAGCCCGGTTCCCTAGCGTCAGAAGTGATATCGGACGCCGGCGTTGAAGCGGCCGGCGCGCATCGCGTCGGCCCTCACTCCTCGGCCAGAGCCACCACCGGCGCCACGCGTGCGGCGCGTCGCCCGGGCACCAGGCACGCCGCGGCCGCGATGGCCGTGAGGATTACGGCGGCGCCCGCCAGGCTCACCGGATCGGCTGCGCCCACGCCGTAGAGCAGCCCGCGCGCCAGATGCGCCAGGTACACGGCGGCCACCAACCCAACGGCGACGCCGGCGAGCGCCGGTGCCATCCCGCGACGGACCACCAGGCGCATGACGTCGCCGCCTCCGGCACCCAGCGCCATGCGGATTCCGATCTCGCGCGTACGTTGGGCGACGGTGTACGACACCACGCCGTAGATGCCGATGCCGGCGAGGATGAGCGCAATGACCGAGAACACCGCCACGAGCATGGAGTTCAGGCGGGCCGGGGCCAGCGCGCTGGCCACGCGCTGTGACATGGTGGCGACGTCGGCCACCGGCTGCCCGGCGTCGATGTCCTTCACGGCGCGATGCAGCGCGGGAATGAGCGCCGTCGGATCGCCGGCCGTCCGCAGCACCACGTACATCGCGCGCTGCGGCGACTGCGTGACCGGAATGAACACCTGCGGATACGAGTCCTGCCCCACGCCCTCCAGTCGCGTCGTACCGACGACGCCCACGACCGTCAGCCACGAGCTGCTGTCCGACGGATCGCCGAAGTTGATGCGCTGCCCGATGGGACTCTTGCCGCCGAAATAGGTGCGCACCGCGTCGTCGTTCATCAGCGCCACGCGCGGCACGCCCAGCCGGTCGCCGCCGGTAAAGCCGCGGCCGCTCCGGAGGGGAATGCCCAGCGTGCCGAAGAACGCCGAGTCGGCCATCGTGACGACGGCATCGGGCACGCGCTCGCCCTTGGCCGGCGCCGGGCGTCCGAAGATGGCGAACGACAGGTAGTTGTAGTTCGGGACCAGGGGGAGATCGGTGGTGAGGGCTGCGCTGCGCACCCCGGGCGCCGCGCCGAGCTTGTCGCGCACCGACTCGAAGAACTGCAGCCGTTGCTGCGGCGTGGCGTACTTGTTGTTGGGTATCAACATCTGCGCCGTGAGCACATGGTGCGGATCGAAGCCGAGGTCCACGGCCTGCAACCGCTGGAAGCTGCGCGCCAGCAGTCCGGCGCCCACGGCGAGCACGAGCGCCAGCGCCGTCTGCGCCAGCACCAGCCCGCCGCGCAGGCGGTCGCGACCGCCGGCGGCGTTGCCGCGGGAGCCGTGCGAGAGGTGCGCCTGCATGGCGCCGCGCGACCCGCGCAACGCCGGGACGATGCCGAACCCGATGCCGCACACCACCGCGGTGAGCGCGGCGAAGGCGAACACCACCGGATCGACGGTCACCGCGTCGAGCCGCGGCATGTCGGCGGGCACGGCGGCCTTGAGCGCGTGCACGCCCCAGTACGCCACCAGCACGCCACAGGCACCGCCCACGAGGGCCAGGAACACACTCTCGGTGAGCAGCTGCCGCACCAGTCGGCCGCGGCCGGCACCGAGGGCCACGCGCACCGCCAGCTCACGCTGGCGCGCCGCGGCGCGGGCGAGCATCAGGTTGGCCACGTTGGCGCAGGCGATGAGCAGCAGAAGCGCCACCGCGGCGGCAAAGGTGACCAGCGGCGCGCGCACGTTGCCGATGATCACGTCGCGGAGCGGCTGCACGAGAATGCCGATGCCGTCGTTGGTGTTGGGGTATTCCTTCTCGAGCTGCAGCGCCAGGCGCGTAGCGTCCACCTGCGCCCGATCGGCGGTCACCCCGGCTTTCATGCGGCCGACGACGTGCAGGAAATCTCCGCGCCGCCGCGGCGGCGACGCCGGATCGAATGACGCCGGCACCCAGACCTCGGCCTGGTCCAGCGCGCGCAACGCCGGCGGCGCCACACCGATGATCGTGTAGGGAACGTCGTTCAACTGGATGGTGCGGTTCACGATGTCGGGGTCGGCGCCGAAGGCGCGCCGCCAGAGTGCGTCGGAAAGCACCGCCACGTGATTGGCTCCCCATACCATGTCCGCGGCGGTGAACCCTCGGCCGCGCTCGGTGGTGAGGCCCAGCACCGGCAGCAGGTCGGCGTCGGCCATGGCGCCGGCAATGCGTTCCGGTTCGCCGTTCGGCACCGCGAGATTGAATCGCGTGTTGGCAAACGACCCCATGCCGGAAAAGCTCGACGTCTTGGACTTCCAGTCCAGATAGTCGGGCACCGACGCGCCCTCGTGCCCGAACTTGGGGATGTTCGTCCACAGCGCCACGAGTTGGCCGTCGCTGGCAAAGGGCAGCGGACGCAGCAGCACGCCACGCACGAAGCTGAAGATCGCCGTGTTGGCGCCGATGCCGATGGCGAGCGTGGCCACCACGGCAACGGTGAAGGCCGGCGCACGCCTCAGCGTGCGGAGCGACAGCTTGAGATCGTGCAGGAGGGCGTCGAGCCAGGTGAGTCCGGTCATGTGGCGAACCTCTTCGGCGATGGACGTGACGTTTCCAAAGCGGCGGCGGGCCGCGGCGGCGGCTTCGGGGTCCGGCGTGCCACCGGCGCCCTGCTGTCCCGATTCGAGTTCCAGGTGAAAGCGAATCTCCTCGTCGCGCTCGCGATCGTAGCGAGCACGGCCGAACAGCACGCCCAGGCGATGACGCCACCCGTCGAGGCGCGACATGGGGTCAGCCCCGCCCCGCGGATGCCGTGCCCTGCGCGGACGCCGGCCGGCGCTCACGCACGACCGAGCACCTGCGCGATGGCCAACGACACGCGGTCGTAGCCCGACAGCGCCTCACCGAGCTGCTTGCGGCCCGAGGCGGTGATGGTGTAGTAGCGGGCGCGGCGCTTGGTGGGACTCAGCTGCCACCTGGCGGTGACGTGTCCCTTGTTGAGCAGGCGTTCGAGCGCCGGATAGAGCGACCCCTGCTCCACCTGCAACACGCCGTCGGACGACTTCGCAATGTGCTGGGCGATGGCGTAGCCATGCAGCGGGCCGAGCGTGAGGGTCTTGAGCACCAGCATGTCGAGGGTGCCCAGCATAGTAGCGGGCGCGGCGCTTGGTGGGACTCAACTGCCACCTGGCGGTGACGAGTCCCCTGTTCAGCAGGCGTTCGAGCGCTGGATAGAGCGACCCCTGCTCCACCTGCAGCACGCCGTCGGACGACCTGGCAATGTGCTGGGCGATGGCGTAGCCGTGCAGCGGGCCGAGCGTGAGCGTCTTGAGCACCAGCATGTCGAGGGTGCCCGCAGGAGGTCGGAGCGTCGGGTACCGGCGGGGGCCATAGTCAGATCGTCCACAGTTAGACGGTCTACATATAGGCGTTCCGGCTGCCGGCGTCAATCCTCCCCGGGCGTCAGCGGGCGAACGCTCGCAAGCCGACCAGGGTCAGCCCCGGCACGCGACGGAATTCGCGCGCGTTCAGCGTGGCGAGCCGGTGCCCGTTGGCCACGGCCGTTGCACCGATCATCAGGTCGTGCGGCCCGATCATCCGCCCGCGACGCGAGAGATGCTCCCACAGTTCGGCGTGGCGACGGGCCTCGGTGAGTCCGAACGGAATTGACGGGACCAGGTCGAGGACGGCCTCGACGAATGCGAATCGTCGCGCGCGAGCGGCCGGCGTGGTCGCGCGAAGGCACCCGTACAACAATTCCGACGCGGAGATGGCCGCCATGGCCACCGGTTCGTCCCCCGCCGACCGCAGGAGTGCCTCCATGTCGAACGCACCCCGCTCCGCGGCGATGATGACCGAACTGTCGAGGATCACTTCCAGCCGTCCTCGGGCGCGGGCAGCGCACGGCGCGCCGCATCGATGTCGCTGCCGAGCGCCGTCGCCTCGTCGTCACTCAGCCGCGGGAGTGCGGCCCAGCGTTCGGCCAGCTCGCGCCCTGACGGCAGGACGCGCGCGCGGGAAGTCGCCGCCGCCCCCGAGAGGTACGCCGTTACCGCCTCGCGCACGAGTTGCGAGCGGCCCAGATCACGCTCGCCGGCGCGCCGGTCCAGGGCGCGGGCGAGATCGGCCGGCAGTCGCAGCGTCAGGTGCGAGTCTTTCATGTGTTACAATGTAGCCCATCCGTGGCACATGCGCCACGCCGCCACGCCGACCACCGACCGGACGCCCTACCGACCTCCCCGCCTACCCCCAGAGCCGCACCCCGCCCGTCAACCCGTCGGCATTCGACACCAGCTTCACGTCGTCCGGAAGATCGAGCTTCACGTGCCGCGCGTTCCCGCCGCCGATGTACAGCACGTCGAAGTTGAGCAGCACGCGGAAGGCATCGATCACCGTGGCCACGTGCTTGTTCCACTTCTTCTTGCTGTGCTTCTTCAGCACGGCATCGCCCACGTAGTCGTTGAACGTCTTGTGCTTGCGGAAGGGGAACTGCGCGAACTCCATGTGCGGCATCAGCGCGCCGTCGCGGAAGAGCGCCGAGCCCATGCCGGTGCCCAGCGTGATCACGAACTCGAGTCCCTTCCCCTTCACGGCGCCGTAGCCCTGGACGTCGGCATCGTTGAGCACGCGCGCCGGCTTGCCCAGCCGGCGCCGCAGCGTCTCGGCCAACGGAAAACCCTTCCAGATGTCGTTGCCCCAGTGCGGTGCAGTGAGCACGCGACCGTCGCGCACCACGCCCGGGAAGCCCGCCGAGATCCGGTCGTAGCGCGGCAGCGGCTTCACCAGCTTCACGAGCGCATCGACCATCACGTCGGGGGGCGCCGGATCTGGCGTCTTCACCCGCACGCGGTCCACCAGCATGCGGCCCCTGGCATCGAGCACGGTGGCCTTGAGCCCCGTGCCGCCGATGTCGAGGGCGAGCGTGCGGGGAGATTTGCGGGCAGCGGATGCGGCGCGGCGTGGTCTGGCCATGTGCGGAACCGGGTGAGAGTCATTTGTATTATAGAGCATCAGGCTCGGCCTGGATGCGTGCGACGTGGCGTGCCGCCACCCGGCAGTCTTCAACGACGGACTTCAATCGCATGACTGCATCGTCCAGCGGACAACGCGCCGCCGTGCCCTCCGGCCGCCGGCCGACGAGCCGCGGCCCCCGCGAGTGGGCGCGCGCCTTCACCGGGTTCTATCCGCCGACGGCCGAGGATATGGCCAGCCTCGATCCCGTTGCGCGGTTCCTGTATTCGGCGCGCAGCGTGATTCTCGTGATCTCCTTCCAGGCGGCGCTGCTGGCCGGGCTGCTCGCGCTCACCGACCGCCGCTTCTCGGCGGTGCCCTTTGCGCTCGTGCTCGTTGGCTACGTGGTGCTGCACATGATCAGCAACCTGTCCAACGACTACTTCGGCGCCCGCCGGGGACACGACACCGACGACTCGCCGCGGCGGCGGTACACGGTACATCCGCTGCTCAGTGGCGCGGTGAGTTCCCGGCTCCTGGTCACGGGGCTGCTGATTCTGGCGGCGATCGCGGTGGCGATCGGCATGTACTTCATCGAACTGCGGGGGCGCGACGCGGTGCTGCTCGTGGCCGCCGGCGCGCTGCTGCTCTGGGCGTACGACGCCGCGCCGCTGGCGCTCAAGGAGCTCGGACTCGGCGAACTGGCTTCGTTCGTCGTGTGGGGCCCGTTGATGGTGGCGGGCGGGTACTACGTGATCACCGGACATGGATCGAGCGCGGCCCTGCTGGCGTCCGTTCCCTACGGACTCGGCGTGATGTCGATTCTCGTGGGCAAGCACATCGATCAGCGGCAGTTCGACGCCGGCAAGCACCAGCGGACGCTGCCCGTGGTGCTCGGCGAGCGGCGGGCGCGCATTCTCAATCGCGCGTCGGTGGTCGCGATGTACCTGTTCATCGTGGCGGGCGTCGCGCTTCGCGTGCTCACCCCATTCGCGCTGCTGGTGCTGCTCGCGTGGCCGCGCGCCTGGCGCGCCGTGCGCGTGATGTCGGCGCCGGCGCCGAGCGAACCGCCGGCGGGCTACGTGGGCTGGCCGCTCTGGTACCACCGGGTGTGTCTGGTGCACAACCGGTTGTTCGGGTGGCTGTACGTGGCCGGGTTGGCGGCGGGGGCGCTGCTGCCGGCGGTGAGGATCTAGCGGCGGCGCAATGGCCGCCATCGCGGTGAAACGATGCGGCGGTCGTGCCGACGAGCCGTAGCTTCGCCGAGCATTGCACGCTCCGCCGAGTAGGGTAATAGTATGGGTATGCCTGCCACCGAATCGACAGCCGGGCTGATGACCGCCGAGGAACTGGAACGGATCTCCATCCCGGGCAAGGTCACGGAGTTGATTCGTGGACGACTCGTAGTCCACGAGCCGCCGAGCACGCTACACGGGCGGGTGTCGGGTCGCTTGGTGTACTACCTCGTTGCCTTCGTATTGCCGCACAACCTGGGCGACGTGCTGGACGGCAGCGGCTTCAAGATCGAGTCGAATCCGGACACCGTGCGTGCGCCCGACGTGGCCTTTCTGGCGTGCGACCGGACCGACCAGATCCCGGCACGTGGCTACGCGCCGCTTGCGCCGGATCTCGCCGTCGAGGTGGCCTCGCCGAACGACCGTGCCGGCGAATTGCTGGCCAAGGTCGGGGCATGGCTCGACGCCGGAACACGACTCGTTTGGGTCATCGATCCGGCCAAGCGGGAAGGCCGCGTGTATCGCCCGGACGGCAGCCTGGCGATCGTCGGGGCCGAGCAGGCGCTCGACGGCGAGGACGTGCTCCCCGGCTTCCGCTGCGCGCTCGCCAACGTGATTGGCTGACGAACGCACGACGGGCCGGCGGCGCTTGCGCACCACCGGCCCGTCGACCGTCTGACGGTCCGACTATCGAACCGGCCTAGTCTCCTCCCCGCCCCGGGTGCGCGCGATCCGGACCCGGCGGCACCGGCTTCAGGTTCACCGGGTGCTCCTTGAGCAGCTTCATCGCCTCGGTCACGGCGCGCTCGAGCTGCGGATCGTGGCCGGCGATCTGCTGCGCCGGCGTCTGTTCCACCTCGATATCCGGCGGCACGCCCTTGTTCTCCACGTCCCACTGGCCGTCGGGGTTGTAGAAGCCCGTGCTCGGCGCGCTGATGAAGCCGCCGTCCACGAAACGCGGCTCCCCGCCCCAGCCCACGAGTCCGCCCCACGTCTTGGTGCCGATGAGCGGACCGACCTTCATCTGGTGGAACATGAAGGGGAACATGTCGCCGCCCGAGCCGCTCATCTCGTTGATGATGAGCACCTTCGGCCCCCAGATGGCGGCGGCCGGCGCGGTGACCGCGTCGTAGCGATCGCCCAGCCGCTGGCTGAAGTAGCCATGGAGCTGCCGGGTCATGACGTCGATCATGTAGTCGGCGATGCTGCCGCCGTGGTTGAACCGCTCGTCGATGACGGCGCCCTTCTTGTTCTGCTGCGCAAAATAGTAGCGGTTGAAGCTCGTGTAACCGCCCTCACCGGTGTCGGGGATGTAGACGTAGGCGAGCTGTCCGTTGGAGAGCGAATCGACCGTGCGACGGTTCGACTCGATCCAGTCGCGCTCACGCAGCCCCATATCGTTGCCGGTGGGCACGACGGTGATGAGGTGCGATCCAGCGTCGGTGGGCCGGCTGTTCACGCGGAGCTGCACCTGCTTGCCCACGGTGCCGATGAACAGCGCATACGGATTGTCCGTCGGGGCGAGGTTTCGTCCGTTCACCGCCAGGATGTAGTCGCCGGTGTGCACGTCCACGCCGGGCGCCGAGAGCGGCGCGCGGAGATTCGGGTTCCAGTTCTCGCCGTTGTAGATCTTGGTGATGCGGTAGCGTCCGTTCTCCACGGCGAGATCGGCGCCGAGCAATCCGGCGGGGAGCGCGTCGGCGGTGGGAATGTCGCCGCCGCCCGTGAAGCTGTGGCCCACGGTGAGTTCGCCCTGCATCTGGGCGAGCAGGGTGGTGAGATCGGCGCGGTGGCGGATGTACGGCAGGAACTTGGCGTACTTCTGTTTGACGGCCGGCCAGTTCTGGCCGTTCATGTTGGCCACGTACAGGTAGTCGCGCTCGATGCGCCATGCCTCGTCGAAGATCTGGCGCCACTCGGCGGGCGGGTCGATGTCGATTTTGAGGTCGGCCGTCTTCAGCGCGCCGGTGCCGGCCTCGGGCGGCTTGGCGGCGGTGGCGTCGACCACGGCCCAATTGCCGTTTGGCTGGCCGCTGGGCATGGCGCCCTGGTACAGCAGCTTCTTGCCGTCGAAGCTGAGCGCGTAGTCGTCGGCGGCGGCGCCCACGAACTCGATGGCCTTGCGCTCCTTGAGGTCGTAGCGGTGGAGCACGTCGGCATGGTTGGGCACGTGCTCGATGTAGAAGAACTCGCCGGCGCGGCCGGCCCGCAGGTTGGCGTAGTCGCGGCTGGGCACATTGAGCGCGACGATGCGCTGCATGAACCCGTCGAAGTCGATGTGCACCGACACGGGCTCGGGCGCGATCTTCTTCGCGGCGCTGTCGGGCTTCGCCTTCGTCCCGGTGTCGGGGGGCTCGTCGCCGGCCTGCGGGAGCAGGGGCGACTGATCGGCCTTGGAGAGCACGGCAAGGTAGACGGCGCGCTCGATGGGCTGGTCGTACGAACTCATGTCGAGCCAGCCGGTGTGCAGCGCGAAGTCGGTGGAGCCCAGGAAGAGCAGATACTTGCCGCTCCTGCCCCACGTGGGATCGATGACGTCGGAGAGCCCGTCGGTCAGCTGGTGCGTGGCGTTGTCGGCCACGTTGTACACGAACACGGCGTGGAACTGCGACCCGAGGAGCCGCTTCTGGTAGGCGATCCACTTGGAGTCGGGCGACCAGGAGGGCGCGAGTTCGCGGTTGGGCCAGGTGTAGTTGCCCTGGTCCACGTGCGTCTCCTTGCCGGTGGCGAGGTCGAGCACCCACAGATTCATCTCGGCGTCGGAGAAGAGAATTTTCTTGCCGTCGGGCGACCACTGCGGCGCGTAGAAGTACGTGGGGTGCTCGAGTTTGTACGCCTTGGGCGGGGTGAGCCCGTCCTGTCCGCCCACCATCAGTTGGTACTCGCCCGTGCTGTCGCTGAACCAGGCGATCCGGGTGCCGTCGGGCGACCAGATGGGCGTGCGGTCGGCGACCCCGGACGAATTGCTGGTGAGGTCGCGCCAGGTGCCCTTGTCGGTGGGCACCGTGATCACGTCGCCGCGGGCCTCGAACAGGGCGCGCACGCCGGTGGGCGAGAGCTGCGGGGCGATGAGGTCCTTGGAGACGTCGGCGGCGTGGGGCATGGCCCAGGGGAAGTCGCCGGTGACGTTGATATCGAGTTTGCGGTCGCGGCCGGTGGCCGGGTCGTACAGGTGGACGTCGCCCGCCTGTTCGTAGGCCACGAGGCCGGCGCCGGTGTTCACGCTCTCCACCTCGTAGTCGGCGTAGTGCGTGATCTGCTTGAGCGCCTTGGTCTTCGTGTCGTACGACCAGAGGTTGTTGGTCCAGTCGCGGTCGGAGATGAAGTAGATGGTGCTCCCGAGCCACACCGGCTGCTGGTCGCGGCTGTCGGTCCAGGGGAGCTTGGTCATGGCGTGCGTGCTGACGTTGAACACGCGGATGGGCTGGTTCTGGCCGCCGCGATAGCGCTGCATCTCGCTCTCCCACGGGCGCACGAGCTGGTAGGCGATCTCCTGTCCGTCGGGGGAGATGGCGCCGTCCTGCGCGCGCGGCAGTGGGAGCCGCTGCGCGGCGCCGCCGTCCACGGACACGGTCCAGAGCTGCGGCTCGCCGTCGGGCATGCCGGTGCGCGTGGATTCGAACACCACGCGCTTGCCGTCGGGCGTCCATCCGCGCACGAGGTCGGCGCCGGGATGGTAGGTGAGGCGCTTGGGCGTGCCGCCGTCGACGCCCACGATGTAGACGTCGGGATTGCCGCCGTACTGGCCGGTGAAGGCGAGCCACTTGCCGTCGGGACTGAAGTGCGGGTCGGCTTCGACAGTGGGCGACGAGGTCACGCGCCGGGCGTCGCCACCGTCCTTCGGGGCGAGCCAGATGTCGCCGGCATAGGCGAACGCCACGTAGCGGGCACTGACATCGGGCTGGTGCAGCAGGCGGGTGGATTGAGCCAGGAGCGCTGCGGGGAACAGGCCGAGGACGAGAGTGAGTGCGAGCGTACGGACGCGAAGCGACATGTAGAACTCCGGCGGGTGTGGTGCGGGCCGGCCGTCGCGCGAAGGGGGACGCACTCGTCAGCCGATCCCTCAAAGTGTACCGACCCAGTAAAATGCACCAAAGGGAACGCGGGCGCGAGTCCGCTGGCGGGCGCCGGACGCGGGGAACATGTTTGCACAGGTTCCTGCCGTGGTTGCCTGGGCAACCGGGATCGCCCCGTCCCGCGCGAGGCGAAACGCCGGCAAGGCAAGTGAGGATATCAGATGAAGAGATGGCTCCTGCTCTCCGCCGCCGGCGCGCTCTTGGCGCGCGGCACCATGGCGCAGACCCCCGCCCCGCTGAGCGGATTCGACGCCTACGTCCAGCGCGTCATGACCCAGTGGCAGGTACCGGGACTGGCCATCGCGATCGTGAAGGACGGCAGGGTGGTCATGGCCCGCGGCTACGGTGTACGCGAGCTTGGCAAGCCCGGCGCGGTGGACGGCCACACGCTGTTCGACATCGGCTCGAACACCAAGGCGTTCACCGCCGCCGCGCTCGGCACGCTCGTGGCCGAGAAGAAGTTGACCTGGGACGCGCGCGCCGTGGACTACGTGAAGCCCTTCCGGCTCAGCAGTCCGTACGTGACGGAATCCATCACGCTCCGCGACCTGCTCACCCACCGCAGCGGATACTGCGATCCGCCGATGTGGTACATGTCGGACGACTCGAATGTGATCGCGCGCCTGCGCTACCAGCAGCCGGACCACGCGTTCCGGGCGCAGTTCTGCTACAACAACATGTTGTACCTCACCGCCGCCCGGTTCATTCCCGCCGCCACCGGCAAGACGTGGAACCGGTACGTCGCCGACCATCTCTTCACTCCGCTCGGCATGACGCGCACCGTCACCACCGAGGCGCAGCTCGCCGCGTCGAGCAACGTCGCAATGCCGCACGGAATGGTGGACGGCAAGGTCGCCGAGATCCACCGCTACTGGCCGCACAACATGGACATCGCGTCGCCGGTGGGCGGCATCAACTCCAGCGCCGACGACATGAGCCACTGGCTGCTGATGCTCCTGGCCGATGGGCGCTACGACGGCCGGACGGTGCTCGACTCGTCGATCGTTCGCGAAATGGAAACCCCGCAGATGCTGGTGTCGGCCAGCTCCGGCGTGGGCCGGGAGATTCGCGCCTGGATTCCGAACGGCACCTTCTACACCTACGGACTCGGCCTGTTCGTGCAGGACTATGCGGGACACGCGCTCGTCTGGCACGCGGGCGACATCGACGGAATGGCATCGGCCGTGGCGTTGGTCCCGGACGCGCAGCTCGGCGTGGCGGTGATGTCCAACATGAACGGGAACGACGCGCGCTTCGGCATCATCCTGCAGGTGCTGAACGCCTACCTCGGCCTGCCGCCGGGGCACGTCAGCGACACGTTGCTCGCTTCGATGCAGCGCGCCCTTAAGGCCGGGCAGACGGCCGACGACAAGTTGGCCGCGACCCGCGATTCGGCCGGCCATGCACCGCTTCCGATGAGCGACTACGCCGCGCGCTACCACGATGACTTCGACGGCGACGCGCGCGTGGCCGTGGAAGACGGACATCTCGTGCTGCGCCTGGGGAATCCGGATTTCACGGGCGACCTGGAGTACTGGCACGACGAAACGTTCCGGGTCACCTGGAGATACCACCTGTACGGCGCCGACTACGTGAACTTCGAAGTCGACGCCCTCGGTCGGGTCAACCAGGTCTCGATCGCCGGGTCGCCGCTGCACTACGAGCGCGTGCCCGCGGCACGCGGAAACGCCGGCGGGAGTTGACCCGCCGGCTCAGTACACGTCCAGATCCGCCCCCGCCGCGACCTTACCCGAGAAGTGCGACTTCACCTCGGCGACGATCTCGTCCGTGGTCTGCCCGAAGAAGAGCCAGTGCGTGAGCACCAGCAGCTTGGGCTGGGCCTTGGCGGCCATCTCGCCCAGCTCGACGCCGGACGTATGGAAGTGCGTGTGGTACTCGCGGTCCCCCGGGCCGGTGCGCGCGAGGCCCTTGGCCGAGTACACCTCGTGCACCATGACGTCGCACCCGTTGCAGTAGTGCGCGATGGTGTCCAGCGGCGGGGCCTCGTCGCCGGAGATCACGATGTTGCGGCCGCGGGCGTCGAAGCGGTAGCCGAGCGCCTCGGGCCAACTGCCGTGGTGCACGGGGAACGCCGTGACCGTCACGTTGGAGTCGCGGTACACCACGCCCGGCTTGATCTCGTGCACGATCACGTGATACGCCGCCCAGTTGCCGTGCTCCAGTCCGTAGACGCGAAGCCGGATGTCTTCCCGATACGCCTTCAGGATGTGGTCCACCATCGCCTGCGTGCCTTCGGGTCCCCACACCTCGAGCGGTGCGTTCCGGTGCAGCACCGCGGGGGTGAGGATGATGTCGGGCAGCCCAATGGTGTGATCGGAATGGAGGTGGGTGAGAAAGAGCCGCTTGAGGTTTCTCACCTGCAAGGCGGGCAGGTGATCCTTGCGCGCGGCGGCAACGGCGCGCCGCACCACGCCGGCGCCGGCATCCACGATGTAGGAGTCGTTCCCGACGACGACGGCCGTGGACGGTCCCGACCGGTCGGGGTCGGCAATGGGCGTTCCGGTGCCGAGGAGGACGACCTTTGCGGAACCGGCGGCCGCGTTCTCGGCAGGCCCTCCTCGTCCGGCCCGCTGTGATTGTGCGAGTGCGGGAAGAACGACCAGGGCGGCGAGCGCGAGGAAGATACGTTTCATGTGGCGGTTGCCATCCGTTGGCGGAACTCGGTGCGCCTGGTGGGAATCGCGAAGATGGTGCGAGTGGGCGTAGAGTGCCAGTCGGCAGTATTAGGCGCGGTCCGCGAAGGCGACGTACATCTCGCCGCTGAACGCCGAGGGGCGCGTCGCGGCTACCGTGAACGGGCCGAGTCCTGCCGCGTCAGCGAGTTCGGCGAGCCGGGAGACGGTGATCGGATAGGGAACCCACCGATTGGCGTTCGGGCGGTCGTACTCGACGAGGACGACGCGGCCATGCGGGCGAAGCCACGCGACCAGCTCGGCGAGCACCGCCGCGGGCGCTGCCGAATAGTGCAGCGCATTGGCGACGAGCAGTCCGTCGAGGCGTCCCTTCTCGACGCCCGGCAGGGCGAAGGAACCGGTGAAATCCGCGGCCACCGCGGTGAGCGATGCGTGGCCCTCGCGCGCCCATGCCTCCAGGGACGCGAGGGCGCCGCGGTCGCGGTCCACGGCATAGACGCGACTGCCCGGACCGAGCAGTTCGACGAGCGCGCGGGTGAAGGTGCCGTCGCCGGCGCCGAGATCTGCCCAGGTGCCGGCGCCAGGGTGGACCGCCGTCCCGAGAAAGGCTACGGCGTCGCGGTGGTCCATGGCGTTGGACGCGTCAGCGCTTCACCACGTTGTACATCCAGGCGTCGGCGTTGTAGCCGCGCTGCACCGCGGTGGCACGCTTGACGTCGCCCGAGACGCTGACGTCAAAGAGCGGCAGCGCGGGCGCGCCGAGGCGCTGCATCTTGCCCGGCCCCGTGAGCCGGTACAGATCGTACGCATCCTCGGTCCGGTGCGCCGCCAGGAACAGGTCGCCCCCGTCGAGCAGCGACATCTGCGCATCCTCCGCGAACATCGACGTCCACTGCGCGAACGTGCCGTCGGCCACGTTCACCGCCGCCACGCCGATCGTGTCGCCGGTGGCGCGATTATAACCGGCCACGAACAGCCGGCCGTGCGCCGGGTCGGCGATCATCGTATAGATGGATGAATACCACTCGGGCAACGTCAGGCTGCGCCGCGTGCCGTTCTGCTCGATGAGCAGGCGGTCGCGGGTGATGGGAATCCACGCCCACCCGTTCGGCACGGGCGCTGCGGACGTGATCGAGGAATCGGGAAGGTCGAACGCGTCGCGTTCGGCGCCGGTGCGCACGTCCACCACGGCGAGGTGAATGTGGCCGTCCGGCATCGTCGAGCCGACGGACACCGATGTGGAGTCCACCCAATCCGCGCCCTCGATCTTGCCCGTGCCCGGCAGGGGCGTCTCGGTAGTGCCGTCGTACGGACGAATGCTGAACCGCGCTTCGGTGTGGTCGCCGGTAGTCGGCACGATGCGACGCACCATCAGCCGGTTGCCGTCGGGCGAGACCCAGGCGAGGACGCTGTTGGAGGCGTGCGCAATCCGGTGATCGTCGGCCAGCCGGCCCTTCAGCAGCTCAGGGACACCAATGGTCCACACGCCGTAGTCGAGCGTACCCTGGTCCATCACCATCTTGTCGCCATCGGCCGTAACCGAGACGTTGGTGAAGATGCCGGTGACCATCGTGTCCTGCTTCGCGGAGAGATGCCCGGTGGCCGGGTCGATGGCGATGCGCACCAGGGATTCGCCCGCCGCATCGCCGGCGCGATCGAGCCAGACGGCGTCGACGGTGCCGATGCCGCCGCAGGTGCACTGGTTCACCACGTGATCGGCCACCTTGCCGTCGCGCCCGATCACCTGCCAGAGCCCGTGCGGGGCCTGGATGATGAGTGTGAGGATCCAGCGGGTGCCGGGAATCGCCGAGAGTCCGGCCAGGGCCTGCCCCTTGCCATGCACGGCGACGCTGTCGTGGACCACGCCGTCGAGCGCGGCGACGCCCACCCAATACACGGAATCCTGCGTGTTCGACGATCCGATGAGCAGGGAATCGCCGCCGGAGTAGAACGCGGCGCTGCCAGAGGTCAGGAAGCGCGGCGTGCCGCCGAGCGCCGACAGCAGATAGGTGCCGTACCGTCCGTTCAGCGTGCCATTGAAGAGGAGGTTCCGCCGGTCGGGGCTCCATCCGAGATAGTAGACGGCGGTGGCGCCGTCGAGGATGGAACGCGTGACCGTTCCGCCGACGTCCTGCTCGACGATGGAGTAGGTGCACTCGGCGCCGCGGCAGTGGCGCGACGCGAAGGCGAGCTGCTTGCCGTCGGGCGAGATGGCCGGGTAGTAGATGCCGCCCGACACGGTGAGTTGCGTCTTGCTGCCGAGCGAGGCCTGGGTGCTGACGTTCTTTGCCCCGCCCCGCATGCTGAACGCGGCCACCGCGACGGCCACGGCGGCCAACGCCACGGGGACGCCGATGAGCAGGCCCCACCGGCGCCGGGGCGCCGCGACGGCGGCGGCCCCGGTTCCCGTGACGCGCATCATCCCCGCGTCGAGCGCGCGCGCGAATTCCTCGGCAGTGTTGAACCGGTCGGCGGGCGTCTTGGCCAGCGCCTTGGTGAGTGCCTCGTCCACGCCCTCAGGCACGGTGTCGCGCAGGATGCGCACGTGCGTGGGCTTCTCGGTCATCAGCTTGGCGATCATCGCCTGCGCGCTGGCGCCGGTTACCGGCGGCTCGCCGGCGAGCATCTCGTACAACACGGCGGCCAGCGAGTACACGTCGCTGCGCGCGTCGATGCCGCGGTCGCCCGTGGCCTGCTCGGGGCTCATGTACTGCGGCGTGCCGAGCGAGAGGCCGGTCTGCGTGAGCCGGTTGCCGCCCGCTTCCTTGACCGCGAGCGCGATGCCGAAGTCGGTCAGCATCGCCTCGCCCTCCTGGATCAGGATGTTCTCGGGCTTGATGTCGCGGTGCACGAGGCCCTGGCGGTGCGCATAGTCGAGCGCGCTGGCCACCTGCTTGGTGATGGCGATGGCCTCGTCGATGCCGAGCTGCTGTTCGCGGTTCAGCTTGTCGCGCAGCGTCTCCCCGCGCACGTACGGCAGCACGTAGTACAGCATGCCGTCGGCGTCGCCGGAGTCGATGAGCGTGAGGATGTGCGGGTGGTCGAGCCGCGCCGAGATCTTGATCTCGGTGAGAAAGCGCTCGGCACCGAGCACCGCGCCCAGTTCGGGGCGCAGGACCTTGAGCGCGACTTCACGCTCGAGCTTGCGATCGTGGGCGAGGTACACCACGGCCATGCCGCCCGAGCCGATTTCCCGCTCGATGACGTAGCGGTCGCTGAGGGCGGTCGTGAGATGGGGGGTTTCGGGCACCGCGTAAGCTGCCCTCGCCGAGTGAGGCGCGCCAGTGGGGACCGGCGCGCAAACGGGGCGCAAACGTTTCCGGTCGCCGGCAGCCTCACGCCGACGGCGACCCGACCAGCAGGTCGCCTACGGGAAGGACAGATTCACCACCACGCTGTCGCCGGTGGTGAAGTTGAGATTCGGCTTGGTGAGCGTCACCGGATTCGGGTTACCGGAAACGGTGCCGGTGACCACCACGCACCCGGCCGACGTCGAGGAGCTGGACACCTCGATGCGGTAGATGCCCGTGGACGACGAGGCACCGGTGGCGCTGCCGTACGAGGTGCCGGAGCAGGAGCTGTCTTCGGCGGTCACCGTCAGGTTCGCGACCACGGCGCCGGTGGTCGCGGACGTGGTCGAGCCGTAGACGATCATCGAGGACGACCCGCCGCCACCGCCGCCCCCCGCACCCGGCTGCCCAGTCAGCGCGGTCGCATCGCACGACGCGATGACCGCGGCGCCGATGAAGAGTCCGAGCACTGAAATCGCGGGATGCAGACGTAGACGCATAGGCATGGATTCCCCCAGTCGGCCGGCCATGGCGGTCGACGATGTTGCCGCACTCACGAACCGGGAGACCGCGGACGTTCCGCGGCGAGTTCCCGGACCGACAGACTCCGCGGCGGCGCGGAGCCCGTTCCTTCCTTTCCACTAACGCAGGAACGGGGCTCCACGCAACGGAAATCAGGGAAATCGACCTGTTTTGGCCCCCCCGAGGGTGACCGCGGTCACCCTCGGAGCCCCTCATTTCGACAGGGCCACGTAGACGTGGGCCTGGCTGGACGGATTGGTCCAGACCACGTCCGCCTTGCCGTCGCCATTGAGATCGCCCACGAAGACGACGTCGTAGGGCGCCCACCCCTCGGGCGGGGTATTCAGCGCCGTCTGGATGCCCGCCGGGAAGGTGAAGTTGCCGCTCGACGTGCCGAACCCCACGAGCACCTGATTCGTCGACGCGTCCCGGTGGTTCAACAGGATGTCGTCCTTCCCGTCGTTATTGAAGTCGGCCAGAAACGGAACCACCGGATTGGTGCCCAGGCCCGCGTGCTGCGCCGGTTGGATGGTGAACGTGCCATCGCCGTTGTTCAGCGCGCGATGAATCCACCCGTTGGTATTCGCGGGATCGGTGCTGCGCACGAAGACGAGATCGGCGCCGTTCCGCCCGTCGATGTCGCCGAGGCGCGTGGTGTAGTACGCCCACCCGGTAATGCCGTAGGAGAGTCCCACCTTGAGCGCCAGCGTGCCGGTGCTGTCCGACGTGGGCGTGAACAGGTCGGCGTGTGAGATGTTGTTGGACGCATTCAGGGTGTTGAAGAGAAGATCTTCCCCGCCCACGCCGTCCAACTGCGCCGCAACGGCGGTTTGATACCCCGCGTAGTTGGCGGACTGGTCGACGTAGTTGGCGATCATCGCAAACGTCGAATCGGGACGTGCGAGACCGAAGTACGTGCGGAGGGTGATGGTGTTCTGCCCGACGTTGGTCCACACGAGATCGCCCCGGCCATCGTTGTTCATGTCGCCCGTGATCAGGCGGTAGGTGTCCCAGCCGGTGGCAGGGAGTTCCTGCCGCGGGCGCCAGGTGAACGTGCCGTCGCCGTTGGAGAGCGCCGCGTACACCACGTTGTCGGTGTGCGTGAGCGCATTCCAGACGAGGTCGGCCTTCCCGTCGCCATTCATGTCCACCGCCGAGACGGTGAAGTTCTCCCACCCTTCGGCCGGCGCGTCCGCACTGGCATCGGGCGACTGGACGGTGAAGGTGCCGTCGCCATTGGCCAGGGCCACATGCACGATGTTCTGCGACGGCGAACTCTGCAGCTCGTCGAAGATGAGATCCATCTTCCCGTCGCCGTTGACGTCGGCCTGCAGGGTGCGACGCTGCGTGCCCGCGGAGAACGGGATGCTCAGCGTCTGTTCCGGCAGGAAGTTGAACGACCCCGGCAGCTTGGGCACGCACGTGGTCTGGGTGTATGTGCCGGGCTCCGAGACCTGCGCCACCTGACCGGTGAGCGACTTGAGTTCGAACCAGAGAGGCGCCGCGCTCGTGAGCGGGGCGGTGCTGGTGAAGTAGTCGGCGAGATTGCCGGAATGGATGGCCGCCAGCGCGTTGGTATCGGCCCCGCCGATCTGCGAAATGCGAAGCTCCGAGCTGCTGAGCACCGCGCGGTCCTGGGCGCTGAGACTGACCGCCACTCCGCCCGCGACGCCCTTGTAGGCGGCGTTGAGGGCGTGCTCGATCTCGGAGGCCTTCGCCTCGGCACTCATCTCGAAGACCATCATGCGGCCGTAGCCGATGCGCGACACGTAGAGCGGCGGGTTGTCGGGGCCGATCCGGCCGAGATTCGCCTGCGCCTGGTACTGGTCGGGCGTGAACGCGCTGCTGAAGAAATCGGCGGGCGTGGACGGCTGGGTCACGCCGGCGATGTACATCTGCTGTTTGAACTGCGCCATCACGACGTGCCGGCTCACCGACTTGGAGACGGCGCCCTTGGCGGTGGCCTCGAAGCCCAGGTAGCGTCCCGAGACGCCGAACGCGTCGGCCGCCTGCTGTTCCGAGCTGAAGGTCTTCTCGTCGAAGGTGATGTTGCTCGCCGTGACCAGCGAATCGGCCTGGGCCTGCCCGATCATCGTCTGCACGGCCTGGTTCACCGAGCCCTGATCGGGGTTGGTGATCGTGGCCGTGTTGTTGGCGCTGTTGAAGCTCAGGGTCACCGTCACCGGCGTTCGATCGCGGATGGGCAGTTCGAGCAGATCGTTCATCTTGTGCGCGTCCCGGTGGCTCTTGCCCTGAATCAACGCGCCCGGCCAGACCACGGTCTGGTCGATGTTGAAGGAGAGCGCCCGGTCCGGATTGTCGACGAAGTTGAACGTCGAGTCGGTGCACTGGAAGGTGACGTTGCCGAGCGACACCAGGTTGCCGGTGCTGTCGATCTGCTGCAGCGTGTCGTTCTTCTCGGTGGTCGTCGGCGTTCCGGTGGGGGTCGGACTCACGGCCGCCTGTGTGGGCGCGAAGGTGCTCCAGCTGGGGAGGCACGAGTCCAGGTCCTTGGCACTGCTGCACCCGCTGGTGTTGCCGGGCGGGTTCGTTTTCGCCGGGGCGGTGGAGCTACTGCAACGGGTCATCACGAACACCAGCAGCGTCGCGAATGCCCAGCTTCCCAGGTGCCGCACGGAGGATGCACGCATCGTCAATCTCCTGTCCAGGTCGTTCCGCACGGACGCCGGCCGCCGATGGGGGGCGCGGGCCGTGCGGGGTCCTCACCGAGGTAGGCGGAAGTCGGGGGCGAATTCCCTCATGGCGGCTGGACGCCCCCCGGAAACCCGAGCTACGTTGGGTTCCTGCCTCTCGACCGGACGTGCCATGGCTCCCGCCGCCGATCGGCCCCCTTCGGAAATCACCACCCTGCTGCTCTCCTGGCGCGCCGGCGATCTGGGAGCGCGCGATCGGGCCATCGCGACGCTCTATCCCACGCTCGAGGAGATCGCCCGGCGCCAGCTCCGGAGTGAGCGCCCGGGCCACACGCTGCAGACCGCCGGGCTGATCAACGAGGCCTACCTGCGCCTGGTGGGGGCGGACGTCACCTGGCAGGGCCGGGGCCACTTCCTGGCCGCGGCCGCCACGACCATGCGCCGCGTGCTCGTGGACTACGCGCGGGCCCGGCTGGGTTCCCGGCGGGGGGGCGGCGCCCCGGCGGTGACGCTCGACGAGGGACTGGCCGAGGCGCCCACGCGCGCCGACGACATTCTGGCCCTCGATGAGGCGATCGAGCGGCTCTCAACGCTGAACAAGAGGCAGGCGGAGATCGTCGAGCTCGCCTATTTCGGCGGCTATACCTATGACGAGATGGCCGAGATTCTGGGGATCTCGCCGGCCACCGTGGACCGCGAGCTGCGCGTGGCCAAGCGCCTGCTCGGGCGGCTGCTGGAGGAGACGGACTAGCACAAACGGGGGCGGGGGTCGACGCGAATGGATATGGAGCGCATGCGCCGGATCGCGGCGCTGGTGGAGGAGCTGATCGACGCCGGGCCCGACGAGCGCGAACGCCGGCTCGCCGAGGCGTGCGGGGAAGACGCGGAGCTGCGCGCGGAGATCGTCGCCCTGCTCGACGCCGACTATGCATCCGCCGCCGACGCCCGAGCGGTACCGGCCATCGCGGCCGCGACCGCCGCCTTCGCGGACCTCACCTTTCCGTCGCGCGCCGGCCAGCGGGCCGGCGCCTGGGTGCTGGAGACCGAGATCGGCCACGGGGGAATGGGGGCCGTGTACCGCGCCCATCGATCCGATGGCCTCTACCAGGCCACGGCCGCCATCAAGTTCCTCCGCCGCGGGCTCGCCCACCCCGACAACACCAGGCGCTTCCTGGCCGAGCGCCAGATTCTGGCGAGCCTCACGCACCCGGGCATCGCACGGCTGCTGGACGGCGGCACCGCCGACGACGGCTCTCCCTTCATTGTGATGGAGTTGATCGAGGGGCGGCCGATCGACGTGTATTGCGATGAGGAGGGGTTGGGCCTTGCCGATCGACTCCGGCTCTTTCTGGAAGTCACGGACGCCGTGCAGCACGCCCACCATGCGCTGATCATCCACCGGGACCTCAAGCCCTCGAACATCCAGGTGCCGGCCTCGGGGCACCCCAAGCTGCTCGACTTCGGCGTGGCCAAGCTGCTGGGCGAAGCGCAGGACATGGAGACCACGGGGCCCGGGCCGCTGACGCCGGCGTTCGCCAGCCCGGAGCAGCTCAAGGGGCTGCGTCCCACCGTGGCGACGGACGTCTATGCGCTGGGGCTCGTGCTCTACCGGCTGCTCACCGGCCGTCTGGCCTTCGACGTCGAAGGCTCCACGCCCGCCGAGATCGAGCGCCGGATCACCACCGAGGAGCCGCCGCGCCCCAGCAACGCGGCGCGCGCGGCGCGTCCCGCCTTCAGCACCGAGCTCGAAGGGGACCTCGACAACATCCTGCTCATGGCGCTGCGCAAGGAGCCGGATCGCCGCTACCCGTCGGTGGAGGCGTTCGCGGCCGATCTCCAACGGTACCTCGGCGGACGTCCGGTGTCGGCGCGTCCGGCCACGGTGCGCTATCGTCTGGGCAAGTTCGTCCGCCGGCACCGCACAGCGGTGGCCGCCGGCACCATCGCGCTGCTGGCGATCGTCGGGGTGTCGCTCTTCTATGCGCGGCGGCTTGCCAGCGAGCGCGACACCGCCCGCCTGGAGGCGCAGCGTGCCGAGGCGGTCACGGCATTCCTCCAGAATCTCTTCACCGGCGCCGATCCGACGCGCACGCACGGCGACTCGCTCACCATCGGCCAGGTGGTGGACGAGGGGCGCGCCCGGCTCGACACCGCGCTCGCCGATCAGCCGCGCGTGAAGAGCCGCCTGCTCGTCACACTGGGTGCCGTGTACGGGAACATCGGCCGCCTCGACGCGGCGGATTCCGCGTATGCCGCGGCCCTCGCGCTGAGCGATTCGCTGGACGGCCCCGACGCGCCGCTCCGGGCCACCATTCTCGCCGATCTCGCGATCAGCACCAACAATCGCGGCAGCCCCGAGCGCGCCGGGGCCCAGCTTGCCGAGGCCCTTCGCATCCGGGAGCACACGGGCGATTCGCTCGGCATCGCCCACGTCCTTGGCGAGATGTTCGGCCTGTTCGTCAACGAGAAGCACCTGGACTCGGCCCGCGTGGTGCTGGACCGCATGTTCGTGATCTATGACGCCCAGCCGTCGGTCGACTCCGTGGTGTATGCCGATCTCCTCGATCGGCGCGCCTACCTGGAGGTAGTCACCGGGAAGTTCGTCCCGGGCATCCAGGATGCACGCACCGCCCTCGCGATCAGGCAGCGGTTCCTCCGCCCCGACGATCCGCGACTGGCGGCCGGGCTGCAAGATCTCGCGAGCTACTACGACCGGACCGGGGAAACCGACTCCGCCGTCGCGGTGGGCCGCCGCGCGGTTGCCGTCACCCTGCACATCTTCGGCCCCGATCATCCGCGTACGGCGCGCGTCCTGATGCACACCGGCACGGACCTGGCCGCGCTCGGCGACGGCGCCGAGGGGCTTGCGATGTTCAAACGCGGCCTCGCCGTCGAGACGCGGGTGTCGGGCCCGGACAGCCTCGGGGTGGCCCATGCGAACCAGGAGCTGGGGAACATCTATCAGACCATGGACTCGGTGGAAGCGTCGCTGGCCTACTACCGGCGTTCCCTGGCCCTGTACAGCAGAACGAAGGCCGCGCAACCGACCAATCGGTACTTCGTCATGTACAACCTCGGCGTCGCGCTGACTTCGCTGAATCGATACGCGGAGGGTGCCGGTTACCACCGGCAGGCACTCGGCATCGCCACGAGAGCCAGGCTCCCGATGCAGATGGCGATCTCGCACGAAGCGTTGGGGGAGAGCCTGGTCGGGCTGGATTCGACAGCGAGCGCGGAGCGCCACTTCCGGCGTTCCCTCGCGATCATCGATTCCGTGTCGGGGCCGCAGAACGTCTACGCGACGTATGCACTCCAGGGACTCGCCGATCTTTACAGCAAGGCGCATCGCTACACCGAGGCGGTGCCCGTGTACCGGCGGCTCATGCCGCTGCTCAAGGCAACGCGGTTCAGAAACGACTCCGCCAAGCTGGTGCCCGAGCTCGAGGCGTACGCCGCGGCGCTGCGCAAGGTACACGAGACGGCGGAGGCGGATTCGGTGGCCGCCCGCGCCCGCGCGCTGCGGTAGGCGGCGGCGCGCTCGCGGCGCCGCCTTGCCCTCCCCTTTCTCGCTCTCTAACGTGAGGCTCGACGGCGGCCGGACGCGCGCTCGACGCCGCCCCGCCCCGCCCGCCCCGACTCGCGACCACTCCGTCCACTGCCCACTCCGGATGACGACTGACGCCGGCGACACCCCCCGCGAACCCGTGATCACGCTCGATCACGTGGCCAAACGGTTCGGGGACGTGGTGGCCGTGCACGACGCCGACTTCTCCATCCACCGGGCGGAGTTCTTCTCGCTGCTGGGGCCCAGCGGATGCGGGAAGACCACCACGCTGCGCATGATCGCCGGCTTCGAGCAGCCGTCGGCGGGACGCGTGCTGCTGGACGGCGCCGACGTGTCGCGGGTGCCGCCCTACCGGCGGAACGTGAACACCGTGTTCCAGCAGTACGCGCTGTTCCCGCACATGACGGTCTACGACAACGTCGCATTCGGCCCGCGCAGCCGAGCGCCTGGACGCCACGGAAGTGGACCGCCGCGTGCGTGAGATGCTGGAAGTGGTGCGGCTCGACGAGCTGGCGCGCCGCAAGCCGGCCCAGCTCTCGGGCGGCCAGCAGCAGCGCGTGGCGTTGGCGCGCGCCCTGGTCAACTACCCCGCCGCGCTGCTGCTGGACGAACCGCTGGGCGCGCTGGATCTCAAGCTGCGCCAGGCCATGCAGCTCGAACTCAAGCGGATCCAGCGCGAGGTGCAGATCGCGTTCGTCTACGTGACGCACGACCAGGAAGAAGCGCTCACGATGTCGGACCGCATCGCGGTGATGAACCAGGGGCGCGTGGAGCAGATCGGCACGCCGCAGGAGATCTACCGCGAGCCGGCCACGGTGTTCGTGGCCAACTTCATCGGCGTGGCCAACCTGATTCCGGCGCGCGTCGGGCCGCGCGACGGCAACGGGCTCACGGCCACGATCATCGGCGACATCACCGTGCCGGTGGCCGGCGATGCGCCCGGCGTGCAGCCGGGCGACGCCGCCACGTTGATGGTGCGCCCCGAACGGGTGCGCGTCGCGATGCAGCCGTTCGCCGGCGTGACGTCGATTCCCGTCACCGTGGAGAGCGCGATCTTCCAGGGACCGGTGCTGCGCCTTGGCGTGCGGGCGGCCGACGGGACGGAACTGGTGGCCCACGTCGGCGCCGATCAGGCGATCGACGGACTCCAGACCGGCGCCGCGGCGTATGCGGCGTGGCATCCCGACGCCGCCCGCCTGCTCGCGGCCGGCGCGAGCCCGGATCCGGTCGCGACCGCGATGACGTACGATCCGCACGACGCACCGGCCGCGCGCGATCTCACGCCGCCAGTTCGTGGGGCGGGCCGCGCGCGCCGCCGGCGGGCTGGCCGCTGGCGGATCGTTCCTCGCCGCCTGCGCCGGGGCGAGCGGAGCAGGGGCCGGGGCAGCGGGCGACAGCGCCTCCGCGCGCACGGTGCGGATCTCGAACTGGCCGCTCTACGTGGACTCGGCCACGGTGCCGCTGTTCGAGAAGGCGACGGGCATCCACGTGGACTACACCGAGGACGTCAGCGACAACAACGCCTACTTCGCCAAGGTGGCGCCGGCGCTCGCCCAGCGGCACAGCATCGACCGCGACATCGTGGTGCTCACCGACTGGATGGTGACCCGGCTCATCCGGCTGGGCTACTGCACGCCGCTGGACGACCGCGCCTTTCCCAACAAGAACCGGCTGGTGGACGATTTGCGGAACGTCGCGTTCGATCCCGGCCGCCGCTACTCCATGCCGTGGATGTCGGGCATGACGGGGCTGGCCTACAACCGGAGCAAGACCGGCCGCGATCTCACGAGTATGCGCGATCTGTTCGACCCGGCGTTCAAGGGACAGGTGACGATGCAGACCGAGGTGCGCGACACGCTCGGGCTCGTGATGCTGTACCAGGGCGTGGCGCCGGAGCGGGCCACCGACGCCGACGTGGCCGCCGCCTGCGCCCTCGTGACGCGATACCGGAAGAACGGACAGATCCGGGCCTTCACGGGCACCGAGTACGCGGAGGACCTGGCCTCGGGGAACATCGCCATCGCCATCGGCTGGTCGGGGGACGTCGCGGGATTGGCGGGCGACAATCTCGACCTGCGCTTCGTGGTGCCCGAGGAGGGCGGGCTGCTCTTCTCCGACTGCATGTTCATTCCCGTGACGTCCACGCGCGTGGACGCCGCCATGGCGTGGATGAACTACGTGTACCAGCCCGCGGTGTCGGCGCGCATCGTCGAGGCCACGCGCTACATCTCGCCGGTCAAGGGAACGGGCGCCGAGTTGGCGAAGACCGACCCGACGCTGGCCGCCGACCCCCTCGTGAACCCCGGGCCCGCATTGCGCGCGCGGCTGCACGACTTTCGGCCGTTGAACGACGATGAGGAGCGGCGGTACACCGAGATGTTCTATCAGGCGATGGGGGTGTGACGGCGTGACCGCACCCACCCGCCCCTCGATGCAGAACGCCCCGCGCAACCGGCGCCGGCTGGCGCCATGGCTGCTGGTCGCGCCCGGCACGCTCTGGCTGCTGCTCTTCTGCGTGGTGCCGGTGGCGGCGTTGCTGCGGACGTCCATGGCCACCGCCGGCGGTGCCTGGTGGGACGGGTACGCCCGGGCGTTCACGCAGTACGGCGGCCACCTTGCGCGGAGCTTCGGCTATGCGTTCGTCGCCACGGCCGCCGCCTTCGTCATGGGGTATCCGCTCGCCTACGTGATCGCCTTCCGGTCGGGCCGGTTCAAGCACTTCCTGCTCGGGCTCGTCGCGCTGCCGCTGCTCGTCACCTTCCTGGTGCGCACCTTCGCCTGGAAGACGATCTTCAACGACAACGGGGTGGTGGTGCACGCGCTCGGGTGCGTTGCACCTGCTGCCGCCGGAGGGGCGGCTGCTCGGCACCGTCTGGGCCGTGCTCGGCGGACTGACGTACAACTTCCTGCCGTTCATGATCCTCCCCATCTACGTGAGTCTGGAGAAGATCGACCGGCGACTGGTGGAAGCGGCCCAGGATCTGTACTCCAATTCGCGACGGGCGTTCTGGCGTGTGGTCTTTCCCCTGTCACTGCCGGGCGTGTTCGCCGGCACGCTGCTCACCTTCATCCCGGCCGCCGGCGACTTCATCAACGCCGAACTGCTGGGCGGGCCGAACCAGCAGATGATCGGCTCGGTGGTGCAGACGCGGTTCCTGGTGGTGCGCGACTATCCGCTGGCCGCGGCGCTCTCCGTGGTGCTGATGGTGATTCTGCTGGTGCTCGTGGTGGTCTACACGCGGTTCCTCGGCACGGAGGAACTGGCGTGAGCGCCCCCGCGCGCCACGGCATGGCGGGCCCGCGCTGGCCGGGGCGTGCGCTCGACGCGGCCGCCGGCCTCGTGCTGCTCTATCTCTTCCTGCCGATCTTCGTGGTGGTGCTGTTCAGCTTCAACGAGCCGGCGGGGAAGTTCAACTTCGTGTGGCACGCGTTCTCGCTGGCGGCCTGGCGGCACCCGTTCCGCTATCCCGCGCTCGTGGACGCGATGAAGCTGAGCGTGGAAGTGGCCGCCCTGGCGACGGCCGTGGCGACGGTGTTCGGCACACTCATCGCGCTGGCGCTCACGCGATACCGCTTCCGCGGCCGGGGCCTGGTGAATGCGCTGCTCATCCTGCCGCTCACGGTGCCCGAGGTGGTGCTCGGTTCCTCGCTCCTCGCGCTCTTTCTGCAGCTCGGCGCGCCCACCGGATTCGGCACCATCGTCATTGCGCACGTGATGTTCTGCGTGAGCTACGTGGCGATCACCGTGCGGGCGCGGCTCCGCGGCTTCGACTGGACGCTGGAGGAGGCCGCCATGGATCTCGGCGCCACCCCCATGCGCGTGGCGCGCCGGATCACGCTGCCGCTCATCGCACCCGGCATCGTGGCCGCCGCGCTGTTGAGCTTCGCGCTGTCGCTCGACGATTTCATCATCACGCTGTTCAACTCCGGCACGCGCGTCACGTACCCGCTGTACGTGTACGGCGCGCGGCGGGCCGCCTTTCCACCGCAGATCAACGTCGTGGCCACCGCCATTCTCGTGCTGAGCCTGCTGGCGCTCGGCGCCACGGTATGGTGGCAGCAACGCACAGCAAGGTCCACCTGACATGACTCTCCTCATCGCCCGTTCCCGGCGCGTCGTCCCCGCTCTCGTTGCGCTGGCCGTGGCCGGCGTTCTTCCGGCTGGGGCCGGCGCGCAGACATCGCACCCCGTGGACCTGGCCGCCGCGAGAGCGCTGGTGGCGCGCGTGGTCCCGGCCAGCGCGGCGGGCTTCGAGGTCGCGGCAATTCCGGACAGTGCGGGACGCGATGTGTTCGAGGTCGCCAACGTGGGCAGCAAGGTGATGCTGCGCGGCTCGTCCGGCGTGGCCATCGCCTCGGCGCTCAACTGGTATCTGGAACACGTGGCCGGCGCCAACGCGTCGCTTCCGCTCAAGCCCATCACGCTGCCCACGCCCCTGCCCCGCGTACCGGCGCCCGTGCGCGTGAGTACCCGCTACCGCATCCGCTACTTCTTCAACTACTGCACCTTCTCGTACTCCATGGCGTGGTGGAACTGGAAGGACTGGCAGCCGATGATCGACTGGATGGCGCTCAAGGGAATCAACGCGCCGCTGGCCGTCACGGGACAGGAAGCCGTCTGGCGCTCGGTGCTCGGCGAGTTCGGATTCAGCCGAAAGCAGATCGGCGACTTCATCGTGGGCCCGGCGTATCTGCCCTGGGGCTGGATGGCGAACATCGATGGACTGGGCGGCCCGCTCCCCGATAGCTGGATCGACAGCCACGTCACGCTGGAGCGGCAGATCCTGGCGCGCGAACGTTCGCTTGGCATGACGCCCGTACTGCAGGGCTTCACCGGGCACGTGCCGCAGTCGATCACGCAGGTGATTCCCGGAACGAAGATCCACCAGACAGGCGACTGGTCGGCGGGCTTCTCCGGGACGTACTTCCTCGATCCCCGTGACTCGCTCTTCCAGCGCATGGGCCGGCGGTTCATCCAGCGGCAGACGGAACTGTTCGGCACCGATCACCTGTACGCCGCCGATCCCTTCAACGAGATCGATCCGCCGTCCAACGACTCCACCTTCCTGGCCGGCATGGGCGGTGCGATCTACGACGCTATGCGCTCGGCGGACACGAGCGCGACCTGGGTGATCCAGGCCTGGTTCCTGGTGTACGGCAAGAAGTTCTGGCAGGACCCGCAGGCCGAGGCGCTGCTGGGCGCCGTGCCCGACGACCACATGCTGGTGCTCGACCTGTGGGGCGACCGGTCGCCGGGGTGGAAGGTGCGCCACGCCTTCTACGGCAAGCCGTGGATCTGGAACGTGCTTTACAACTTCGGCGGCAAGGTGAGCGTGAACGGCGACCTGCCGCAGATTGCCGCCAACCTCGACACCGCCATCCGCAGTCCGGACAAGGGGCGCATGGAGGGGCTGGGGATGACGATGGAGGGGCTGGGCACCAACCCGATCGTTCCCGACTTCGTGTTCGACCAGGTGTGGCGCGACACCGTGCCCGACGTGACCGCGTGGACGCGCGCGTACATCACGCGCCGGTACGGGCGGTTCAACGCCTCGGCGTGGAGCGCCTGGAAGTTGTTGCTGGCCACGGCCTTCCGGTCGTCGGCGCAGACGGGCGACTTTCTGGCCGAGCGTCCGCAGTTCTATATGAAGGGGCGCGCGTACCGCACCGAGCCCATTCCGCCGTACGACGAGCGCGTGGTGGCCCGAGCGCTCGATTCCCTGCTCGCCGCGGCGCCCGCGCTGGGCGGTAGCGACGCCTATCGCTACGACGTGGTGAATCTGACTCGGCAGGTGCTGGGGCAGCTCGGGCTGCCGCTGGTGAACCAGCTACAATCGGCGTACGACCGCCGCAACCGAGCCGACGTGCTGGGCGCGGAGCGGCAGATCGAGTCGCTGCTGCGCGATCTGGACACGCTGGTGGGCACGCGGCCCGAGTTCCTGCTCGGGCGGTGGATTGCCGACGCCAGGCGCTGGGGCACCACCGACGCCGAGCGGCGGCTGTACGAGTGGAACGCGCGCAACATCATCACGCTCTGGGGCACCAAGTGCACCGAGGGGCAGAACGACGACCTGAACCTCTACGCGTTCAAGGAGTGGGAGGGGATGTTCACCTCGTACTTCCTGCCGCGGTGGGAGGCGTTCTTCAAGGATCTGAACGCGTCGCTGGACAGCGGCAAGCCGTTCGACCGGAAGCCGTTCGCTACCGCGTCGTGCGAATGGGAGAAGCGCTGGTCGCACGACACCACGCCGGTGTTCCGCACCGAACCGGTGGGCGATCCGGTGGCGACGGCCGGAGCGGTTGGTGAAGAAGTGGCGGCCGGCGATTCGCGCCGAGCCGCGGTGACGGGCGCTCCGCGAGGAGAGGGCTCTAGCGGGTCGCGGCGGCCAGGCTCGGGTTGTTGGCCAGCTTGAACACCACCGACGCCACCGCCTTCGAGACCGTCTGCAGAACGGCCGGATCGTTGTTGTCGAGGTTGTCGCCCCAGCGAAAGGGCCGATCGACGAACCCGCCATCCGTCCCGGGCACATGCCCTTCGTAATTCCCCGGGGAGCCGCCGAATACCTGCACGTCCTGGAGACTCTTGCAGCAGTCCTGCCCGGTGAGGATCCCCGTATTCGGCACGCCGACCAGGCTGAACGAATACGAATCGGTGCCGTCGTTGCTCCAGACGTCCACCGGCAGCCTGGCGGACGCGAAGTAACTCGTGAAGGCGTCGGTGCCGATTCTGGAAGCGGGCACGACGGTCGCCGGAAAGGACGCCACCCCACGGGAGTTCGCCGGATCGGCGATGGCGTACACGTAGTTGGGCGTGGCCGTCACGTCGGCGTCGATGTCGAAGGCGATGTTCGCCAGGGAGTCCGGCGCCAGGTGCTGCGTGTAGTACAGCGAGCCGAGGAGACCGATCTCTTCGCCGCCGAACCAGATGTACCGGAGCTGGTTCTGCGTTTTGGTCTTTGCGAGCTTGAGCGCGATCTCCAGGATCGTCGCCGACCCGGACGCGTTGTCGAGCATCCCGGCGCCGAAGATGGCGTCGAGATGCGCGTCCACGACCACCACGTGAGTCGAATCGCCGTAGGGCGAGTCGGCGATCAGGTTGTAATCGGCGCGTTGGGGGTCGTGGATCGTCGGCGTTGCCAGATGGACGACGGTCGGTCCCGTCTGAGACTCCGCGTACAGGCCGGCCCCCACGGCATATGAGGCGGCGCAGACGACGGGGATGCCGACATCCTCCATGCCGCCGCAGTAGCCGGCGGTCGTGTGCCCCGGCGTCCCCGAGTTGAAGATGACGACGCCGCCGGCTCCAGCCGCGGCGGCCAGGCGGGCCTTGTCGACGAAGGGACATGTGCCGATCTGGATCAGCGCGATGCGGCCGTGGACGAACCCGGCAAAGTCGCCGCTGCTGCATCCGCTCGACGACGCCGACGTGGTGCTCGGGGGAATGGTGATGCCGCCGACCGGCTGGATCTGCCCGGTGACCTCGCCGTTGGCGGAGCTCGGCTGCGCGGACCAATCGCTCAGCAGCGCGAACGTCCGCGCGGTCGGGGAGACCTCCGAGAAACTTGGCGTGCCGGTGAAGGAGGCATACGGAATCGTGTACGCCTGGACCGTCACCCGATAGCCGGCCGTGCGGAGCAGATCGGCGACGTAGTTGACCGAGGCCAGATACCCGGGCTCACCCGAATTGCGCGAGGCGTGTCCGTCCGGGCCCGGGTTGGCGTCGGCGATCTGCTGGAACGCCTGCATGTGGGTCCAGAGGGCGTCCTGTCGGATGCATTCGACGAGCTTGGCCTCGGTGTCGTTAGCGCGCGAGGCGCACTCCGCATCAGACGGCGCGGCGCCGCTCGTGCCCGTGGGGGTGTCCGAGCAGGCCGCCAGGAGCATCAACAGCGCAAAATATCTCATCGTCCCCACTCTGAGATTCCCTTGCAATACACGCCACCGCCGGTCCGGGTCCCCGGGCGTCACGGCTGGCGAAGCGGGTGCCGCCAGCGCAGCCCGCGGAACCGCGCGAAGTCCTTGTCGGTGGTGATGAACTCGCACCCAGACTCGAGGGCGAGGGCGGCCAGCCAGGCGTCGGCCACGAGGTTGCCCCGGGCCCGGGCGTCGCGGCACAAGCGAGCGAACAGATCCCAGTGCCTGGGACCGGGTGTGATCGACACCGCATTGGGACGGTCGCGGAACGCGGCCACGAACTCGAGCGCTGCCTTGAGCGGCGTCGGAGGGCGGAACACGCGCGGGTGAGTCACCACGCGGAGGAATCCGCTGAGGATCTGGTCCGAGACGGCGTACGGCTCAACGTCCGAGACGAGAGCATTCAGCCAGGCCCGGTGCTCGGCGTGCCCGGGTGAATCCTCGCGGAATGCGTAGACCAGGACGTTGACGTCAACGAGGCGCATCGGAGGCGTCCATCAGGTCGAGCAGACCCGCGCCGTCATCCAGGTTGACGCCCGGCTGAAGCCCCCGGCCCCGGTACGTGGGCAGCGGCGCGGCCGCGGGGGCAGCCTTGCGATCGCGCCGGGTTGCGGCTTCCAGCGCGGCGAGCCCGCGGCGCAACACGTCGGACTTGGTGGCATCGAGCTGCTCGGAGAGCCGATCGAGGCGCTCCCGGTCCGGTTCCGTCAGGTACACCTGGACCGGTTCGGAAACGCGGGGCGCCCGCTTGCGCGGGCGGTGTTGGCGCTTGGTCATGATTTCATGATACCGCGGAGCGCGTGGACGGTCAACGTCGCGATGCGGCCTCGAACCAGTTCACCATCACGTCCAGGTCGCCGGCGGGCTGCCCAATGAATCTGGTGACGATCGCGAACATGGATTCCGTGGCCAACGAAGTGGTCACGCCGGCAGCACCTCGACATCGTAGCGGCGGAAGCTCCGGTCGGCGCACATGATCGGCACGTCTTCCAGTTGGGCCTGGGCAATCAGCAGCCGGTCGAACGGATCCCGGTGATGCGGGGGAAGTGCGGCAACGCGAAGCGCATGGCGGTGATGGACCAGCATCGGCGTGACACTCGTGCGCGCCATCATGCGCGGGACGTACTTCGCGGGGGGCTCCGGGAGTGGCAGCTTGCCGAGCCCATGTTTGACCGCGATCTCCCACGCACTCGCGGCGGAGAGCAGCAGCTCATGCTCGGCGGAGGCGACGAGCGCACGGCTCTTCCGGGAGAAGCGCTCCGGCGCCGCCAACATCCAGAGCCACACCTGGGTATCGAGCAGAATTCTCACCGCTCGAACGACTCGAGAACCCCCGGGGGCAATGGCGCGTCGAAGTCGTCCGGGATGACGAGGCGCCCTTTCTCGGTCCCGAGGGCGCGTTCCGCCGGAACCGCGGTCACGGGGACCAGGCGCGCCACAGGCACACCGGCCTTGGCGATGACGACGTCATAGCCCTCGGCCGTCTGCTCCAGAAGCTTCGACAGGTTCGTCTTGGCCTCGTGCACATTGTAGGTCTTCACGGGGTGGCGCGTCATGCCTCGACATTAGCTAACTCACTGGACTAAGGCAAGAGATCCGCCGTCCACACCGCGCCCGGATTCCCCCCGCCCGTGCCCCCGCCGAGCCCTACCCCCCGCCTGCCCTTCACCGCCGGCAGCCCCCGATGCTCGAGCATCGGTCCGATATCGGGGTCCTTTCCATAGAAGCTGCGGAACATCGTCCCGTAGTCCTCCGTGTGCCCCCGTGAGAGGATGAGGTCCCGGAACCGCTGTCCGTTGGCCCGGGTCAGCCCGCCGTGCTGCGTGAACCAGGAGAACGCGTCGTCGTCCAGCATCACGGTCCACTGGTAGGCGTAGTAGCCGGCGGCGTAGCCGTTGGCCCAGATGTGCAGGAAGTAGCTCGACCGGTAGCGCGGCGGCACGATCGGGAAGTCGGTGTGCGTGTCGTGCAGCGCCTTGGTCTCGAAGCTGTCCACGTTCGCCACCGGTTCGCCCGCCGGCAGCGTGTGCCACTGCATGTCGAGTTCGGAGGCCGCGAGCAGCTCGCCCAGGTCGTATCCCTGATTCCAGGTCTGCGACTTCTTGATCTTGTCCACCAGCGCCTGCGAGATCGGCTGCCCGGTCTTGTAGTTCACCGCGTAGTGCTTGAGCACGTCCGGGTAGAGCGCCCAGTGCTCGTTGAACTGCGACGGGAACTCCACGAAGTCACGGGCCACGTTGGTGCCCGAGAGCGTTTCGTACTCCTGGTTCGCGAACAGGCCGTGCAGCGCATGGCCGAATTCGTGGAACATCGTGGTCACGTCGTCGAAGGTGAGCAGCGCCGGCTCGCCGGGCGCGGGCTTGGTGAAGTTGCCCACGTTGTAGATCACCGGCTTCGTACCCAGCAACTTCGACTGCTGCACGAAGTTGTCCATCCAGGCGCCACCCGCCTTGTTGTCGCGCTTGAAGTAATCGAAGTAGACCAGGCCGAGCGGCGAGCCGTCGTGGTCGAACACCTCGAACACCCGCACGTCCTTCTGATAGACGGGGATGTCGTGCCGCTCCTTGAACGTGATGCCGTACAGCTTGTTGGCGGCGTAGAAGACGCCGTCCTGCAGCACGCGGTTGAGTTCGAAGTACGGCTTCAGCTCGCTCTGGTCGAGATCGTACTTCGCTTTGCGCACCTGCTCGGAGTACATCTCCCAGTCCCACGGCTCGAGCGTGAACGACTGCCCGTCCTTGTCGACGGCGGCCTGGATCTGCTTGGCCTCGTCGGCGGCCTTGGCCGCGGTGGGCGCAATGAGCTGATCGAGGAACTTGTAGACGGCCTGCGGCGTCTTGGCCATCTGATTGGCCAGGATGTACGCGGCGTAGTTGGGGTAGCCCAGCAGCTTGGCCTTCTCGGCGCGCAGCTCCGCGAGGCGGGCGATGGTGGCCCGGGTGTCGTTGGCATCGCCCCGTTCCGTGCGCGTCCACGAGTCGTCGAAGAGCCGCTTGCGCACAGCGCGGTCGGTGAGCGACGCGAGCAGCGGCTGCTGCGTGGTGTTCTGGAGCGGAATCACGTACTGGCCCTTGAGCCCACGATTCTCGGCGTCGTGCGCCGCCGCGGCGATCTCGGCGTCGGTCAGCCCCGCCAGATCGGAGCGCTTGTCGGTGACGAACGCCCCGGCCTTGGTGCCGGCGATGAGCTTCTGCTCGAACGCCGTTTCGAGCGTGGCGTCTTCCTTGTTGATCTCGCGCAGCCGCGCCTGGTCGGCATCGGAGAGGCCGGCGCCGGCCCGCACGAAATCGTCGTGGTACACCTTCAGCAGCATCCGCGATTCCGGATCGAGCTTGAGCTTGTCGCGCTCGGCGTAGATGGCCTTGACCCGGGCGAACAGCTTCGGGTTCATGTAGATGGCGTCGTGGTGCGCGGCGAGTTTCGGCGTCTCCTCGGCCTGGACGCGGTCGAGCGCGTCGTTGGTGTTCGCCTGGACCACGGCATTGAAGGCCTCGTTGACGCGATCGAGCATGCGCCCCGACTTCTCCATCGCGACGATCGTATTTGCGAACGTCGGCGGGGCGGGATCGTTGGCAATCGCCTCGATCTCGGCGAGCTGCTCCCGCATGCCCTGCTCGAAGGCGGGCTGGTAGTCGCTGTCCTTGATCTTGTCGAACGGCGGCGCCTGGAAGGGCAGCGTGCTCGGCTTGGCGAACGGATTGCCCTGGCCCGTGGCGACGGCGGGAATGGCGGCAAGGAGCGCGACGGTGGCGGCGCTGAGAACCATTAGGTGCGTGCGTGGCATGAGAAGCCTTCTCTGGAGAACTCGTGAGAGAGATATTGTTGCACATTATACCAAGCGTTGTCCACCCTTGCCCGTGTGTCCCCATGGACCTCTTCGACGCCATCCACGCCCGCCGCTCCATCAAGGAGTTCACCGCCCGCCCCGTCACCCGCGAGGAGATCGTGCGCCTGCTGGACGCGGCCGTTCTGGCCCCCAACCATCGCATGACGCAACCCTGGCGCTTCTACGTGCTCGGGCCCGAGGCGCGGCGCGCTTACGGGGCCGCGCTCGGCGCGCGCAAGGCGAAGAAGGTCGAAGATCCCGAGGCGGCGCGCGCGGTGATCGACAAGGTGGCGGCCACCGAAGCCGCGCTCCCCGCCGAGATCGCAGTGGCAATGGTCCTCGACGCGAATCCGGAGATTCGCGAGGAGGACTACGCGGCGACGATGATGGCCGTGCAGAATCTCATGCTGGCCGCCGCGGCGGCCGGGCTCGCCACGCACATCAAGACGGGCGCCGTGATGGACGACCCGCGGGCGCGCGCGGCGGTGGGCGTGCCCGAGGGCGAGCGGATCGTGGCGCTCGTCCATCTCGGCGAGCCGGCGGCGGAGCGCGAGGCGAAGCCGCGCCGGCCGGCGGCGGAACTGACCACCTGGGTGCCGTAGGCCGCGGCGGGCGCCGGAGCGCCCGCCCCGACCCCCGGTTCATCTTCCGCCCGGCATCCCCCACTTCCGGAACCAGGCCAGCGTGTAGAGCGTCTTCTCGATCATGTTGCTGGGCTTGAGGGCGATCTCGTGGCCGGAGTCGGGCACCTTCACCATCATCGTCGGGATCTTCCGCAGCTTCAGCGCTCCGTAGAACTGCTCGGCCTCGTCGGTGGGCGTGCGGTGGTCCTGCTCGCCGGTAATGAGCATGGTGGGCGTCGTGACGTGCCCCACGTAGCTGATGGGCGAGCGCGCCATGTACTTCTCGAGGTTGTCCCAGGGCATTCCCGGCATCCAGTACTTGGCGAACGTCTGAATACCGTCGGCGTTGAGCACGAAGCTGTACCAGTTGATCACGGGCTTATCGACCACCGCGGCGCGGAAGCGATCGGTGTGCCCCACGATCCACGCCGTGAGCACGCCGCCGCCGCTGCCGCCGGTCACGTAGAGCTGCTTGGGATCGACGTATCCTTTGGCCACCACGGCGTCCACCCCCGACATCAGATCGTCGTAGTCGTGGTCCGGGTAGTCGCGGTCGATGAGATCGCCGAACTCCTGGCCGTAGCTCGTGCTGCCACGCGGGTTCACGTAGAGCACCACCGCGCCGGCCGCCGCGTAGAGCTGGTCTTCGGCGGTGAAGCGATCGCCGTAGTCGAGGAACGGTCCGCCGTGGATCTCGAGGATGAACGGGTACTTCTTCGACGCGTCGAAGTGCGGCGGCTTGAGGATCCAGCCCTGAATCTCGCGCCCGTCGAACGACGACTTGTAGTGGATCTCCTCCGCCGTCGCGAGCGCGATGTGCCCGAAGAGGTCGGCGTTGAGGTCGGTGAGCCGATGTTCGGTCTGTCCCCGGCTCCCAACGGCAACGTCGGCGGGATGGTCGGGCAGGCTGTGCGTGAAGGCGTAGACGCCGGTGTTCGACAGGGAGTAGGTGCCGCCGGGATAGGGCCGGCCGATGGAGAGGCCGCCCACATGGTCGGCGAGCTTCGTGATCTTGCCCGTCGCGACGTCCACGAACCCGATATGGGTGTCGCCCTGGTCGTCGTACTGGAAGTAGAGTCCCTGGCCGTCATGGCTCCAGTTCAGATTTCCGAAGTCGCGGTCGAAGTTGGCCGCCACCTCGCGCTTGGCGCTCCCGTCGGCGTTCATCACATACAGGTGCCGGACCTGGTAGCCCAGGTACTTGTCGTCGAAGCCGATGTAGGCGATGCGCGTTCCATCGGGCGAGACGGTGGGACCGTTGTCGGGGCCCTGCCGGCTGGTGAGCACCTGCGGCTCGCCCCCGGTTGCCGACACCCGGTAGATCTCGGTGTTCTGGACGTCGTACTGCCAGTCGTCGTGGCGGTTGGAGGAGAAGTACAGCGACTTCCCGTCGGCCGACCACGCGGGTGCCGCATCGTTGTAGTCGCCGAAGGTGATCTGCTGCGGCGTGCCCCCGTCGGCGGGGAGCACGAAGATGTGCGTGAAGCCGCGCGGCAGCCAGCCGACTTCATCCTGCCGGTAGTGAAGCCGGTCGACCTCGCGCCAGGGCGGTCCCCAGTCGGCGCCCTTGGGGCTCGGCGGCATGGTGACCAGCGGTTTGTGCGCCTGTGCCACGAACAGCGTCATCGCGATCGACTTGCCGTCGGGCGACCAGGCGATATTGCCGGGCGACTGGCCGGCCAGGTGCGTGAGCTGCGCTTCCTGTCCGGTGTCCATCCACCGCACCCAGAGTTGGTTCGATCCGCTCCGGTTGGAGACGAAGAGCAGCCGGCTGCCGTCGGGCGACCAGCGCGGCGACGAGTAGCTCTTGTCGTCGGCGGCGAGGGCGCGCAGGCCGGTGCCGTCGGCGTTCATGATCCAGAGCGCCGACCGCGTATCGTCCTTCATGATGTCGTAGCCCTGCCGCACGAACACCACCTGCCGTCCGTCGGGCGAGATTTCCGGAGCGGACGCCCATTCGAGCTGGAAGACGTCGATGGGCTGGAAGGTGTCGGTGACCGGCGCGGCGTCCTGCGCGGCCGCGTGGGCCGGCACCAACGCCAGCGCACCCACCGTGAGCGCGGCGGCGAAAAGGGCGATCTGCTTCTTCATGAATGGATCCTCGGAGGGCGGGTGACTCGTGCCAACGCTACGGAACCGTGGACGGTGAAGCAAGGCGAGCGCCCTGCTGCGATCTGCGCATTCCCGGCTGGTCACCGCCCCCCGCCAGCTCCCGAAGGCGTCCAGACATTGTTCGCCCGGTCCACATCCGGCATCCGGTACTCGGGATCCACGATCACCGAGTCGATGGCGGCGTGTGAATCGTACCGGAACGAGAACTTCCCGCCCTGCTGCCAGATCTCCACCGGCAGGTGCACGGTGCCGCTGTGCCCGCCCTCCTCCACCACGCGCACGGTGGCCGGCATGACCATGTGGTCATTGTTGACGATCGTGATCACCGAACCCCTGGCCGGATTCCCCTCCACATACGACACGCCGGCCGCCGCCTGATCGAGGGTCCAGGGCTCGTAGAACCACTCCTTCCAGAACCAGTCGAGGTCTTCGCCGGAAATGTCGTTCATGGTGCGGAAGAAGTCCCGGGGGGTCGGATGCTTGTACGCCCAGCGCTGGATGTAGGCGCGGAACGCCTCGTCGAACCGCCGGTGGCCGAGCACGTCCTCGCGAAGCAGGTAGAGTGCGGCCGCGGGCTTCACGTAGTTGTTGAAGCCCAGGTAGTCACGTTTGATGTTGTCGGCGTAGGTGATGATCGGGTTCGGCTGCCCGGTGCCCTTCATCGCGCGGGCGAGCAGGGGCATGGAGTCTTCCATGGCGCTGTACGGCGCGTAGCGGCCATGGTCGTAGGCTAGCGTGGAGTAGATGTCGATGAACGAGTTGAACCCCTCGTCCATGAAGCCGTACTGGCGCTCGTCGGAGCCGACGATCATCGGGAACCAACTGTGCCCGATCTCGTGCGTGGTCACGCTCCACAGCGACCGCCCCTTGGCCGTCCACCCGCAGAACACCATGCCCGGGTACTCCATGCCGCCGGCGGCCGCCGCAACGTTCACCGCCACCGGCCAGGGGTACGGGTACCACTGCTGCGAGTCGTACTCGATGGTGTGCTTCACGTACTGCGTGGAGCTTCCCCAGGCCGAATCGCCCGCGACTTCCACAGGATATGCCGACTCGGCGAGTGCCGTCTTGTGGTGCGGCAGGTTGATGCGGGCCGCGTCCCAGATGAAGGCGGGCGACGCCGCCCATGCCACGTCCCGCGTGCTGTTCATCCGGAAGCGCCAGGTACGCGTTCCGTGGCGCACGGGACGCGTCATCGGATCGGTCACCTCGGCCGCGCCCCGGATCGCGACCGTGGTGTCGCTCTTCGCGGCCGCTGCCAGACGCGTTCTTTCAGTTCGGGTGAGGACGTCGCCGGGATTCGTGAGATCGCCCGACCCCACGACGAGGAAGTTCCAGGGCACCGTGACGGCATAGTCGATGGTGCCGTAGTCCAGATAGAACTGCCCGCGCCCCAGGTACGGAAGAGTGTTCCATCCCTTCACGTCGTCGTACACCGCCATGCGCGGATACCACTCGGCGATGGCATAGATCGGACCGTTCTTCGTGTCGTACCACCCGGTGCGCTGGCGGAAGGGCGGCACGACGTACGAGTACGCGATGCGGACGTGCGCCTTGCTGCCGTTGGGCACCAGCGCGCGCGGCAACCGGATCTGCATGCGCGTGTCAGTGATCAGGTAGTCGGCCTTCTGCCAGCGGCCGCCCGACTCGAGCTGCACCGACGCGATGGTGTAGCCGCCGTTGAACCCCGGCGTGATGTAGCGCGGATTGTCGATGGCCGCCGTGATCGTGCCGCGCGAGTCCCTGGCGTAGAGGTTCTGATCGAGTTGCAACCAGAGGTAGTGCAGCGTGTCGGGACTGTTGTTCGTGTAGGTGATCTGGTCGGTGCCCGAGACCGTGTGCTGGGCGGGATCGAGCGTGACGTGGATGCTGTAGTCGGACTCGTTCTGCCAGTAGCGCGGCCCGGGCGCGCCCGAGCCGCTGCGGTAGACCGTTCCGGGATTGCTGAGGAAGGTGGGATCGAACGTCTGGCGGACGTTGTATTGCGCGGCCAGCGGCACGCTCGATGCGACCAGGCACGCGACGACAAGCGACGTAGAGCGAGCGATGTGTTTCATCGAACCAACTCCTTACCCTGAACGTCTCAGCGGTTGAAAATCAAACGAACGAACGCCGCTGGGGGACGGCAGGGGGGGTCGCGAAATCTTATGGCGCCAGGTGGACGCGCCGCAACCTCAGTGGCCGGCGGCCTGGAGCGCCGCTCACTTTTTCAGACTCCGTGTCCAATTGGCGAGCCAATTCTCGACGACGATGATGGTTGCCGGCTGCGCCACCGACGCCCCGCTGAGCGAGCGGGCCATGATGAAGCGGCCGTCGCGTGCGATGTCCCAGGGCGTGTAGTACGCCGAGAAGTCCTCGAAGCCGACTCCGGTCATGCTGGTCGGGACACGGAACAATGCCTGCGGCTCGCTCAGGCCGAGGGTCGCGCCGGCCATCACGCGCACGACCATCATCATGTTGTCGCCGCGCAGATAGTACAGCTTCGTTCCGTCGCGCGACCAGAGCGGCGCACGGCCGCCGTCGCGCGACACCTGCTGCTTGCCCGCGTTCACGTTGGGAAACGGGCGCACGAAAACCTGCGTCTTCCCCGTCTCGTCCGACTGGTACGCCACCCAATGGCCGTCGGGCGAGGGCATGACGGCCTCCTCGTCGAACGGGGTGGCGATGAGGGGTTGGGCGACGCTGTCGACGCCGGGCCGGAAGCTCAGAATGTCGCGACCGCCGGCCTGCGCGCCGAACGCGCCCCGGCGCAGCAGGTACCACTTGCCGTTAGCAGTAACGACGCCCTCGTCGAAGCCACCGCGCACGAGGGTGGAGTCGGAGCCCGTGCCGTCCGCGCGGTGCATGGCGAACCCCCGGGCCGACGACGCGCTCATGAAGGTGATGAACCGGCCGTCCGCGGTCCATCGGGGACGGTAGGCGGGCGTCGTGTCGTAGGTGATCCGCTGCAGCGCCCCGTTGGGCAGCCACTTGACCCAGATGGCATCGCCGGCGCTGGTCGAGAGGCCGATGGCCAGGCGCTTGTCATCGGGCGAAAGGGCCCACCCTTCGTTTCCGAGCAGCGACGTGAGGCGGAAGGTCCAGCCGGTATCGACGGGCGTCATGCGCCCCGTCTGATCCACCCACTCCATTTCGTAGCGGGCCGCGGTGAGGCCGCCGCCCACCGTCATGACGAGCGTGCCCGAGGCCGACACCTGGAACGGCGTGTCGCCGGAACTCACCGGCGGCGAGAGGCTGTCGGCAATCGGAATCGGCGATCCGGTGATCGTGAGACGATCGAGGTCGAACGGGACGGCGACCAGCGCGTTGTCGGCAGTGAGGTAGGCGAGATCTCCCGTGGGCAGATAGAGCGCCGGTCCGCCCACCCCGCGACGCACGAGATGCGCCGTTCGCGTTCGCATGTCGAACGCGTAGAGATCGCCCGTCACGCAGGTGGCGCCACAACTATTGAACAGCACACCCCGCCCGTGTGGCAACGGCGAGACGCCGAAGGTGCGCGGCAGGGAATCGCTCTTCCAGAGCAGATGAGGGGCTCCGCCGCCCGCGGCGAGTTCGCTGATCCCGTTGGCGTCCGCGTTCGCGAACACGAGCGTCTGCTGATCGAGCCAGGTCAGCCCGGCAGAAAGCGCCGCCCCCTGCCCCATCAGCTGCACCGGGGTGCCGCCGTCCACCGCGATCTTGCGGATCGGTCCCGCGGCCGGTCCCGTGAAGGCGATCCATTTGCCGTCGGGCGAAATGGCAAACGCGCCTGCTCCCTCCGTACCGGCAATCGGCACCGGCGCGTAACGGTCGCGCCGTTTGATCCAGAGCTGGCTCTCGCCCGCCGGCCCGGGCCCGAGATAGACGAGGTACGAGCCGTCGGGCGCCGGCGTGGGGGCCGAGGCGCCGGTCTGCAGCGCGGCCGTGGGCGGCAGCGCCAGCCCGTATCGGATTTCGGGCGCCGGCGCCTGCGGACGGAGCCAGCCCCACGCGGCGGCAACGAGGAGCAGCGCGCAGACCACGGCGAGCCCCAGGGTAAGGCGTCGCGACGTGCCGGCGGGCGTGGCGCCGGAGGCCGCGCCGGCGGCGCTGGCCGTGCGGAACGCCGGATTGGCCAGCGCCTCCGCAAACGCTTTTGCCGTGTCGAAGCGGTCGGCGGGGAGCTTCTCCAGCGCCTTGGCCAGTGCCGCCGTCACATTGGCCGGCACACTCTTCCGCAGCCGCGTGACCGGCGCCGCCTCCTCCGTCACGATCTTCATGATGATCTGCTGCGCCGAGTTCCCGGTATGCGGCGGTTCGCCGGCCAGCATCTCGTACAGCACCGTGGCCAGCGAGTACACGTCGCTGCGTCCCGTGATCTCCTTGTCCGCCGTCGCCTGCTCGGGGCTCATGTAGTGCGGCGTGCCGAGACTCAGCCCCGTCTCGGTCATCCGCCCGCCGGCCGCCGCGCTCACGGCCAGCGCGATCCCGAAGTCCATCACCATCGGCCGCCCGTCGTGCAGCAGAATGTTCTCGGGCTTGATGTCGCGGTGGATCACGCCGTGCCGATGCGCGTAGTCCAGCGCGTCGGCGATCTCGGTGGTGATCTTCACCGCCTCGTCCACGCCGAGCTGCGTCTCGCGGTTCAGCTTCTCGCGCAGCGTCTCGCCCTCGATGTAGGGCATCACATAGTACAGCTGGCCGTCGGCCACGCCGGAGTCGAACAGCGGCAGGATGTGCGGGTGACTCAGCGCCGCGGTGGTCTTGATCTCCTGCACGAACCGCTCGGCGCCGAGCACGGCGGCGAGTTCCGGCTTGAGGACCTTGATCGCGACCTTGCGGTCGTGCTTGAGGTCCTCGGCGAGATACACGGTGGCCATCCCGCCCTGCCCGAGCTCGCGCTCGATACGGTAGCGGTCGGCGAGGGCCGAACGGAGGCGGTCGGTCATTGCTTTGCCTTGCCCTCGAGCTGGGCCCGTACTTCCGAGCGCCAGTTGCGAACGACGACGAGTTGCTGCCGGCTCCCCTTGAGCACCAGCAGCTTCCGGCCATCGGGAGACACGTCGTAGTTGGCGTGGGGCGTCACGGCGAGCAAATAGGAGTCGGGCATGAAGTCGTGCTGGGAGATCACGTGGAAGCTCGGCGAGGCTGCGAACGTGACGATCACGAATCGGTCGTGTCCGCGGTAGAAGAGATGCCGGCCGTCGCGAGCCCAGACGGGCTCCTCTCCGCCACCGGTGGAGATCGGAATTCGCGGACCCGTGCCGGGAAGCGCCTGCACCACCACCTGACTGGTGCCTGACTCGGAGGCGTGAAAGGCGATCCAGTGTCCGTCCGGCGACGGACGCGGCTCCGACTCGTCGGCGGGCGACGTGGCAATGGGTTGAGGCGTCGTGTCGCCGGTCAGAGCGCGATAGTAGATGTCGGCGCGCGTCGTATCCACCTGATACACGATCCCTCGGCCGTCGGGCATCATGACGGCTTCGTACGGCGGGAGCTTGGGGTCGCCAACGAGCAGCGTGGCAGGCGCGCTCTCGTCGATGGGCTGCCACCAGATGGCGGACCGGCCGCCCCGGTCCGACCGGAAGAGCACGCGCTTGCCGTCGGGCGACCATTCGGGACGTTCATTCACCGATCCGCCGCTCGTGAGGCGGCGCAGGCTCCGGGTCGCGACATCGTACAGCCACACGTCGTGCGTGGCCCCGGCGCCGATCGTGATGGCGATCCGCTTGCCGTCGGGCGAATACCGCGGGTACGCATACTCGCCGGGTTCCGCGATCACGGGCGTGTCGCCCGCGGAGTCGGCGAGCACCAGCGTGGACTTGGCCGTCCCCGTGGCGTAGAAGAGGGTGCCCGTGGCGGACAGCGACGCGATGGCGACGAAGCGCTGCCCATTGGCGACGTCGGCAACGAGTGGCACCGGCGTTCCGGTGACCGTGCCGCTGCTGGGGTCGAATGGCACCGCCGCAATGCCGTCGGCGTCATTAGCAAATACTAAGTTTCCATCGAGCATGCCGAGGGCGCTGCGGCCGGGAACGTCGAGGCGCCGGGAGCGCCCCGTCTTCAGCGACAGTTCACCCAGCACCACCTGTTCCAGCCCACCCGTTCCCCAGCTCGAGTACAGCACGTGCTCGCCATCGGGCATGCCGACCGGGAAGATTTGCAGCGCTTCGTGGTGCGCGGTGTCGAGCGCAGCCGTGCGCCGTTGGCTCGGATCACGGACCGGGAACCAGACGAGGCGATTCCCGACGCTGGCCACGATGTCGCCACCGACGGTCCACGTCGCGCCGGTCATGTCTCCCAGATCGGTGATGAGCGAGGGCGGTCCGCCCCCCACGCTAATCTTGAACAGTCGGCCGGCCACCCAGAACGCCACGAGCCGGCCGTCGGGCGAAAAGAACGGCTGGCTGCCGCCCTCGGTGCCCTCCAGGGGCCGCGCCGCGAGTGCATCCGCCGGGCGCGCGTACAGGCGTTCCATGCCGTCGGCGCCGATCGCCGCGAACACCATCAACGATCCGTCGGGCGCGATGGCGACGTTCTGCGTGGACTGGAGCCCGACGTCCGGTTGTACCCCCGCCGGCGGCTCGACGATGAATCGTTCCACCTGCGCGGGCGCGGACCCGTCCGCGTTGCGCCGCTCGCGCACGGCCACAGCGATCGCCGCAATCGCCACGACGGCGAGCGCAACTGTCGCCGGCTGTCCGAACACGCGGCGCCACCCCGGCAGGCCGCTCCGGTGGGCAGTGCGGCCAGGCGCCGTACTGGCGGCCGGCGCCGGTGCCACGAGCGCGTCGGCGAACGCGCGCGCCGTGGGGAATCGATCGGCCGGCAGCTTCTCGAGCGCCCGATGCACCGCGGCGGCTACGGCGGGCGGCGTGTTCTTGCGCAGCATCGTCACCGGCTCGGGCTCGGCGCTCATTACTTTGGCGACGATGGCCTGCACCGTGGATCCCGTGAACGGCGGATCGCCGGTGAGCATTTCGTAGAGCATGGCGCCCAGCGCGTACACGTCGCTGCGCGCGTCGATCTGCTTCTCGCCCATCGCCTGCTCGGGACTCATGTAGTGCGGCGTGCCGAGCGAGAGTCCCGTTTGCGTCATGCGCTCGCCGCTCGCGCTCTGCACGGCGAGCGCGATGCCGAAGTCGGCCACCAGCGCCCGCCGGTCGTGCAGGAGAATGTTCTCCGGCTTGATGTCGCGGTGGATCACGCCATGGCGGTGCGCGTAGTCCAGTGCATCGGCTACTTCGCGCGCAATGCCGACGGCGTCGTCAATAGGGAGCGGCTTTTCGCGGTTGAGCCGATCGCGCAGAGATTCACCCTCGACGAACGGCATGACATAGAACAGCAGCCCGTCGGCCTCTCCCGAATCGTGCAGGGGGAGGATGTGCGGGTGCTGCAGGTTGGCCGTCGTCTTGATCTCGCTGAGAAAGCGCTGGGCGCCGAGAGCGGCCGCCAGGTCCGGGTGCAGGACCTTGATCGCGACCTTGCGGTCATGCTTGAGGTCCTCGGCCAAGTAGACCGTGGCCATCCCGCCCTGGCCGAGCTCGCGCTCGATACGGTAGCGGTCGGCGAGGGCGGCCGTGAGCTTTTCGGGACTCGGCATGGTGAGGTAGAAGATGGTGCGACGGCGGGGCCAACGGCCAGTCCGGTCACACCTAGGGCTGCCGGTCGGCGCCCCCGAGGTGCTGCAGACGATTCGTCTCCACCAGCAGGCGGGATACCGCGGGCATGGCGATGACCGCCAGCGTCTTGCCGTCGGGGCTCACGTCGACCGACCGCGACGAAACGATCTGGTCAAACACCGAACCAACGATCGCCCTCGGCGCCCCAGCCCGCACATCGCCATTTGCGAACCGCACGCTCGCGATCACGGCTTCGTAGTTTTCGTTCTCGTATATGAGGGTCGTGTCCGTCGCCCACACCGGGTAGTAGCCGCCGGCGGTCGTGACGCGATAGCGGGGACCACCGGTGGGGAAGGGCTCGACGTAGATCTCGCTGCGCCCCGTCTCGTCCGACTCGTACGCCAGCCACTTGCCGGACGGCGACACGGCCGGGAACTTGGCGTGGGCCGAGGTCTGGAGGAACGGATGGGCGTGCGTGCCGTCGGCATTCATGACCCATATGTCGGTGGACTTTCCGTCCGGACCGTCGACGGAAAGCGGGATGAGGGCGCCGCGGTCGGACGGGAATCCGAGGCGGACGCTCTGGCCGACATTATGGCGCTGGACCCCGGCGAACGTCGTGTCGCCGAACGGCGCCGCCGGCGCGCTCTGGTCCGCGGGGCGGCTCATCAGCCGACGGACGCCATTCCGATCGTCCAGCCAGCGCACGTTGCGTCCGTCGGCGGACCAGATCGGGTCGAGCGCGTTGCCGGCATCGGACAGCCGCGTGTCCACGCCCGACGTGAGGTCGTAGACCCACACGTCCTCGTACGTACCGGCACGGTTGTAGTCCCCCTGGGTGTACGCGATGCGGTGCCCGTCGGGTGAGAATCGCGGCGAGTGCCGCGCGACATTGCCCGGAATGGTGCGGACGAGCTGCCCCTGCATCGAATACAGGCGGAGCTGGCTCTGCTGCGCGCCGAGGGCCCGGATCACCATGGTGCCGTCGTTCGCGACTGCGTATTCGGCTTCGGAGTAGTTGTGGGTGAGCGTGCGATCGCTGAGGCGGATGGGGGACCCGCTGAGCGCGAACGTCTTCGGGTCGAATCGGCGGGCCATGAGGGAGCCGTCGGCCAGGGCGTACGTGAGATACCCGTTGCTGGAGTAGTACGGCTGAAATCCCGGTGTCAGGCGATGCGCGACGCCGCGATCCATGTCGAGTGCAACCACCCACGCATCGGCGTCTCCACCGTTCTTCGGGGCAGTGGCGTAGAGCAGCACGTGGCTGCCGGGCAGCACGCGTGGCACGGTGCGCCCGTGCTCGGCCGCCGTATCGGGACGCGAGTATACCGTCGGGTCGCCGCCGTCGGCGCTCACCCGGTAGATGGGTTGCGGTCCGTCGACGTCCGGCGTGAAGTACACGTACCCATCATCGCCCCACGACGCGCCCCGCACCTTTGGCGCGCCGGCGGAGCCGATGCTCATGGGCGCGCCGCCGTTGGTCACGTCCACCTTCATCAGCATTCCCTGACGCAGGAACCCCAGCCAGCGCCCGTCGGGGGACAGGAACGGGGTCACGCCATTTCCCGTTCCGGGAACCGGATGGGCATCGGCGTCGCCGAGATCCCGCCGGTACAGCATCGTGGTGTCGCCCGTCTGCGCGATGAAGGCGATGCGTTGGCCGTCGGCCGAAATGGCGACCGACGGTCCGCAGCAGTCGTTGGTGACGGAGAAGCTGGAATCGCCCTGCACGTACATCTGCAGTTCGGGCGGGGCAGCCGCCGCCGGACGCGGCCGCAGCCATCCCCATAGGGCCGCGACGAGCAGGACCGCGCCGAGCGCGCCGGCACCGAGCGCCAGGGACCTCCACCGACGCGCGTCGGCGGGCACACCCACACCGGCGGCCACGGCCGCCGTCGAGAAGTGCCGATCGGCCAGCGCGTCGGCAAACGCCTTCGCGCTCTCGAAGCGGTCGGCGGGGAGCTTCTCCAGCGCCTTCGCCAGCGCCGCCGTCACATTGGCCGGCACACTCTTCCGCAGCCGCGTGACCGGCGCCGCCTCCTCCGTCACGATCTTCATGATGATCTGCTGCGCCGAGTTCCCGGTGTGCGGCGGTTCGCCGGCCAGCATCTCGTACAGCACCGTGGCCAGCGAGTACACGTCGCTGCGTCCCGTGATCTCCTTGTCCGCCGTCGCCTGCTCGGGGCTCATGTAGTGCGGCGTGCCGAGACTACAGCCCCGTCTCGGTCATCCGCCCGCCGGCCGCCGCGCTCACCGCCAGCGCGATCCCGAAGTCCATCACCATCGGCCGCCCGTCGTGCAGCAGAATGTTCTCGGGCTTGATGTCGCGGTGGATCACCCCGTGCCGGTGCGCGTAGTCCAGCGCGTCGGCGATCTCGGTGGTGATCTTCACCGCCTCGTCCACGCCGAGCTGCGTCTCGCGGTTCAACTTCTCGCGCAGCGTCTCGCCCTCGATGTAGGGCATCACGTAGTACAGCTGGCCGTCGGCCACGCCGGAGTCGAACAGCGGCAGGATGTGCGGGTGACTCAGCGCCGCGGTGGTCTTGATCTCCTGCACGAACCGCTCGGCGCCGAGCACCGCGGCCAGTTCGGGCTTGAGCACCTTGATCGCGACCTTGCGGTCGTGCTTGAGGTCCTCGGCGAGATACACGGTGGCCATGCCGCCCTGCCCGAGCTCGCGCTCGATACGGTAGCGGTCAGCGAGCGCGGCAGAAAGGCGGGCGACGGCGTCAGCCATGCGACAAAGATGCGGCCCCCCAGCGCGGATAACCAGCGCCACAACCGGAATAGCGCACTACTTCTTGCCCTCACCCGGCTTCAGATACCGGTCCAGCCAGTCGATCCAGCGCCGGTAGACGTCGGTCTGACGCACGATGTCGCCGGGGAAATGCGTGTCGGCCGGATACGACCAGAACTCGGTCTCCACGCCGTTGTCCCGGATGGCATGGTACCACTCGAGGCTGTTCACGATCGGCACGTTGGGATCGCCGATGTCGCCCATGACGAGCGTGGGCGCCGTGACGTTGCGCGCGTAGGTGATGGGCGACTGCTCACGCCAGATGTCCCAGTACTCCTTGGTCCACGGCGAGCCGCCGAAGAAGTACAGGTCGCCGTCCTGATAGAAGGCGATGGTGTAGTCCATGACCCAGTCGGTGAGCGCGGCGCCGGCCACCGCCGCCTTCCAAGGATGGTAGTGGCCGGTGAGCCAGGTGGTCATGTAGCCGCCGTACGACCAGCCCGAAACACCGATGCGGCTGGTGTCCACCACGCCCAGCTTCTCCACTGCGGCCAGCCCGGCCATCACGTCCTTGCCGGGCCCGTCGCCGGTGTTGCGATAGATGGCGTGCTGGTAGCGGTCGCCGAGGTTGGTGCTGCCGCGGTAGTTCGGCTCGAACACCAGGTACCCGCGTGCGGCGAGGAGTTGTGGCAGCGGAGAGAAGATGCCCGTGGACGCGCTCCCCGGCCCTCCGTGCACGACGAGCACGAGCGGGAGTTTGGTTCCCGACTCGTAGTCGGGGGGATAGGTGAGCACGCCGTCCTCGCGGAACCCGTCCGGTCCATTCCACGCCACCGTGTCCACTCGGCCCAGGTGCAGCGAGTCGAGGAAGACGTTGAAATGCGTGAGCTGCTTCGGCGTCGCACTCGGCGACGCCATGTAGTAGAGCTGGCCCGGCTGGCCCGTCGTGCGTCCGATGAACGCCACGGCACCACTGTCCGAGACACTTACCGCGCCCGAGGGCTGCACGGCGCCCAGGTCGACCAGGCGCGCCGCGCGGTCGACCGGCTTGACCCACATGGCCGTGCGCGCGCCGAGCGGTCCGGTGAGCAGGAACGACCGTCCGCCGGGCAGCCAGGCGAAGGCGCCGATGTCGCGCGCCATGTCGGCCGTGACGTCGCGGAGCGTTCCGTTCTGTTCCACGTACACCGCATTCCCGTTGTTCATGTCGCCACCGCGGGCGCGGCGGAAGGCGAGCGCCGCACCGTCGTGCGCGAACTCGGGGTTGCCGGCGCCCTCGCCGGCGAGCAGCGTATCGCCGGTGGTGCCGACGCGTACCCGCGCCGTGTCGGGCGTCCCCACGGCCAGCGGCGGCATCGAGTCCGCCTTGGCGGCGGTGTCCACGCGCACGAGCGTGGAGCGGTAGGCGTTGCCGAACCACACGCCCGGATGGCGGACGACGATGAGGGACTTCCCGTCGCGGCTCCAGGCAGGCGGCGCTGCCCCGCCCGGCTCGGTCTGCAGACTCCAGCGGCCCGCGGTGAGCCGCTTCGCCTTGCCGCCGTTCGCGGAAATCATCCAGAGATGCCAGGGCTGCACCGCGGCGCGCGCCTGATAGTTGTTGAGCGTGATCTGGAACGCGTCTTCGTGGTGCTTGATGGCCTTGGGGTCGGGCACCGTATCCTGCGCGACGTAGGCGATCGTGCGCCCGTCGGGGCTCCACGAGTACGACGACACGCCGGTCTTGGACTCGGTGAGTCGAATGGGGTCGCCGCCCCGCATGCTCAGCACCCAGATCTGTCCCTTCTTGGTGGCCGTGTCGGGCGCCACGAAGGCCAGCCGGTCGCCGGCGGGCGACCACTTGGGCGAGCCGACGCCGTCGCGCTCGTAGGTGAGCGGGCGGCTGGATCCGTCGGCCACGTTCACCAGGTCGAGCTGGCGGTGCGACTTGTCCTCCTTCCAGTCCCACCGGCTCACGACGATCGCGATCTCCTTGCCGTCGGGGCTGATCTCCGGACTGCCCACCTGCACGAGGGCGCGCAGGTCGGTGAGGCGAAAGGTGGTGTGCGGGCCGGCGGTGTCGGCGGCCGTGGTGTCGGGTTTCGCGGCGCCCTGGGCGGAAGCCGTGGGAGCGGCGGCGATGCTGACGGCGACCGCGAGTGCGGTGAATCTCACGATGCTCATAGTTGGGTTCCCGTTACGGTTTCCGGCCCAGCTGTTCCAATTCCTGTCGCCAGTTGACGACGAGCGAGATTTCGCGCGTGCCATTGTCGCCGCCAGCCACCATCAGGAATCGGCGGCCGTCGGCACTCACGTCGTAGTCGCGGAAGTACGGCCCCAGCACACCCCCCGTAGACTCCAGGAGCTGCTTCGGAACGCCGTGGGTGAACGTGCGGCCGATGGTCGTCGGCACGACGAACGTTTCCCCGCGCGGGCTGCGGTAGAAGAGTTCCTTCCCGTCGCGGCGCCACACCGGTTCCACGCCGCCGTTCACCGACACCGTGAACCGCGCCGAATCGGCGTTGGGGAATGGCCGCACAACAACCTCGGGGTGCCCGGACGACTCGGAGACATATGCCAGCCAGTTCCCATCGGAGGAAAAGGTCATCGCATAGTGATCGACGTTGGAACTCAAGAACGGTCGCAGGACACTGTCGGCGCCGGCGCGCGCGATCAGGAGGTGCCGACTGCCCGGCCCCGTGCCGAAGGTGCGGTAGAGGATGTACCGCCGCTGAGGATCGAACGACACTTCGTCGAGGTCGAGGCCGGCGGGTGACAGGGCCCGGGCCGTGTCGCTCGCGTCGGCGCGGCGGACCCAGACCCTGCGATGGCCGTCCCGCGTTGCCAGATAGGCAACGCTCCTGCCGTCGGGGGTCCAGACCGCGCGATCCGCGTCGGCTTCGTTGACGCTGAGTCTGGTCAGCGCTCCCGTGCCGAACTGCTCGATCCAGACGCTGCTGCCGCCGGACTCCGTTCTCGAAAGGGCCGCCCGGGTGCCGTCGGGCGAAAGGGCGACCGTGGTCAGCACGCCCGCGTGCACCGAGTCGATCACCGCCTCACCGCCGCCACGATCCCTCCACACCAGACGGGAGTTCTTCGCGTCCCCATTGGTGTAGATCAGAGTGCCGGCGGCGGACACCGCAAATTGCACCGTGCCGCTGGCGATATCGTGATCGACATCGGACACGGCGAGCACCGGCGGTCCGGTGAGCACACCTCGTGCCGGGTCGAAGGGAGCGGTGAGGAGATCGCCATTCGTCGTGCCGATGGCGAGGTAGCCCGGAGCGACGTAGCGCGCGTATGCTCCGTCGGCTATCGCGGTCTCCTTCCCAGTCCGGAGATCGACGACGCCGATCTTCGCCGTGGCGACGTTGCCCCTCCAGATGCCGACGATCGCGAACCGGGCCCCGGGGAGCACATCGGGAAAGTCCTGCACCAGATCCTTGCTCGCCGAGTCGGGGTGGCTCACGACTTCCACAGCCCCGCCGGCGGCCGGCACCCGCGAGAGTCCGTAGGCCGTGTTCGCGAAGTAGATGTAACCATCGTCGGCCCACGAAGCGCCGAAGCCCGTGCTCCCTGTGTCGACGACGGTTCGCACGGTTCCTCCCTCAACGGACGTGACCATGATGCCGCCACGGTGGGTGAACCCGATGGCTCGCCCATCGGGCGAGAAGAACGGGGCCCCGGGGGTCCCCGTGCCGGCGATCATCCGCGCCCGCGGTTCGTTCAGGTTGCGAATCCAGAGAGACGTCGTCGTCACCCCCGACGCCATGCCGACGAACGCGACACGACGCCCGTCTGGTGAGATGGCGAGCAGTTCGTTCTGGATGGCGCGAATCAGAACGCTGTCTCCGAGCCGGAACGTCGCTCGAATGACGCCCGGGTCCGCGCTCGCGGGGGCATGTCGCATCCCGCCGGCGACGACGCCGATGGCGGCGGCCGCGGCAACCACGCCCCACATCCAGCGGGGTACCTTTGTCGGGGCGCTCGTAGGCGCCCTCGCTCCCGCCGGCGCGCGCTCTGGATGCTGCAGCGCCTCGGCGAACTCGGCCGCCGTCGCGAACCGGTCGGCTGGAAGCTTTTGCAAGGCCGTGTGCACCGCCGCCTCGACGCCCGGCGGAATCGTCTTTCGTTGGGCCATGAGACTGCGCGGATCCTCGGTCACCACGCGGGCGATGATCGCCTGCGGGGTGGGGCCCGTGAACGGCGGCTCGCCGAGCAGCATCTCGTATAAGACGCAGCCCAGCGCGTAGACGTCGGAGCGCGCGGTGATCTCACGCTCGCCCATCGCCTGTTCGGGACTCATATAGTGCGGCGTGCCCAGCGACATGCCGGTTTCAGTCATCCGCGTGCTACCGTCGGCGCGACTCACGGCGAGCGCGATCCCGAAGTCGGCCACCAGCGACTGGCCGTCGTGCAGCAGGATGTTCTCGGGCTTGATGTCGCGATGGATGACGCCGTGCCGGTGCGCGTAGTCCAGCGCGCCGGCCACCTCGATGGCCATGCGAACGGCGTCAGACACGGGGAGTTGGTGCTCCCGGTCCAGCCGGTCGCGGAGCGATTCGCCCTCCACGAACGGCATCACGTAGAAGACCGTGCCGTCCACCTCGCCCGAATCGTGCAGCGGCAGAATATGCGGGTGCTGCAGATTCGCCGTCGTCCGGATCTCGGCCAGGAAGCGCTCGGCGCCGATCACGGCGGCGAGTTCCGGGCGCAAGACCTTGATGGCGACCTGGCGGTCGTGCTTCAGATCGCGCGCGAGATAGACGGTCGCCATCCCGCCCTCCCCGAGCTCGCGCTCGATGCGGTAGCGGTCGGCCAGGGCGGCGGCCAAACGGGACGGCGCGTCAGCCACTACGCGGCCTCCTCCCACGGCCCTTCGGTCACCACCGACAACCTCTTCATCAGCGGGATCAGCGCGGTGGCGATCACGGTGCCGATCACGGCCACGATGCCCAGCTTCAGGAACAGGTTCGTGTACAGCGGCAGCGAGTCCACGGGACTCGTCACGCTCTGCGGCACGCTGGCGTACGTGGCGACGTAGCTGCCGAGGTACTGCGAGATTCCGGTAGCCAGGAACCAGACGCCCATGAGGAATCCGCGGAGCGATGGGCCGACGTAGCGCGCGACCATGGCGAGGCCCAGTCCGCTGATGAGGAGTTCTCCCAGCGACTGGAACGCGTACCCGACGATCATGAACCAGAACGAGACCTTGCCGGCCACGGCAAAATGGCCGCTGAAGCCGTAGATGAAGAAGCCGAGCGCCAACACGGCGAATCCCATGGCGAACTTGGTGGAGATATGGAAGTCGCCGCCCTCGCCCCGGCCCAGGCTGTTGTAGAGCCAGGCCAGCCCCGGGCTGAGGATGAAGATCCAGAGTGGATTCAGCGCCTGGACCTGTCCCGCGGGCACCTGGTATCCGAACAGGTTGAGCTCGACGTTGCGGAGCGAGAAGAGCGTGAGCGACGTGGACATCTGCTGATAGAAGATGAAGAACAGCATGCCGAGCCCCGTCAGGATCAACACGGAAATGAGCCCCTTCCGCTCGCGCTCGCTCCCTTTGCTTCCCATGACCCCGAAGATGGCGAGCATGGTGAGGAACCCGAGCAGGACGGTGGCCCGCGCGACGGTGCGGTTCTGGATGATGTACGACACCAGCACCACGCCGACGGCGATCCCGACGAGCACCACGAGCAGGCGCTTCACGTTGAGCGGATGGAAGTCGGGCGCCGAGCCGACGTGCCGGAGATACCGGCTCATGGCGAAGTAGTTGATGATGCCGACGACGAGGCCGCCCGCGCACACCGCGAATGCCGCGTGCCAGCCGACCTTGATGGCGATGAGCGGCGTGGCGATCTGCGAGATGGCCGATCCGATGTTGACCGCCATGTAGTACATCGTGAACGCACTGTCGAGCTTGGCCGGGTCGCCCTCGTAGAGCTTGGAGATCATGTTGGCGGGGTTCGCCTTGAAGATGCCGCCGCCCACCGCGACCAGGGCCAACGCGGGGAAGAGCAATTCGGGGTGATTCGGGATCGAGAGCCCGATGTATCCGAGGGCGAGCACCAGCGCGCCGAGGACCAGCGTGCGACGGCTGCCGAGGATCTTGTCGCCGATCCAGCCGCCGATGGCGGGGACGGTGTAGGCGAGCGCGGCGAACGCGCCGAAGGTGAGATTCGCCCGGTCGTCGGTGTAGCCGAGCTGCTGCACCATGAACAGCACCACCACCGCCGTCATGCCGTAGTAGCCGAACCGCTCCCACAGCTCGACGAGGAAGAGGGTCGTGAATCCCTTCGTCCGCGCCTGCGCCTGAGCGTCTGTCGTCATGTGCGATTCCTCTATCGGTGAATGGTCGGGGTGTCCGACCCGTCCGGTGCGGCCGCAATGCCGGCGGCGCTACTCGGGATGCTTCTCGGAACTGAGCAGTGGCGCCTGAAGATTGGTGCAAACACCGCCCCCCGCCAGTCCGAACATCTCCCCGAGATCGTGGACGCCGCGCCGCAGCGCCTACTTCACCGTGAGCGACAGCGCGGTGTCGAGTTCGACGTCGTTCGGCCGCACCGTGCCGGGCGGCCGGCTGTCGTGGAGCCACTGGAACCCCACATCGAGATCGAATCCCGCGCCGATGGTCACGAGCAGGTGGAGCTCGTCGAGCAGGCGGACGTCCGCCGGGATGTCCACGCGCGGCTCCAGGTAGAACATGTTGGTGAGCCGGCTGGTGGCGGAGATCCGGTGCATGGCGAAGGCGATGAAGTCGCCACGCCAGTCGTGGGAAGTGGTGGGCGTGCCGGCCGGCAGGAGCGCGGCGTCCAGGCGCTCGGATTCCCACATGACGCCGGCGCCGAGGTCCAGCCGGCTGTTCGCGTTGCGCACGAAGCTGTGGCGCACGCCATTACCCAACAGAAGCCGGTGCGACAACGCCTGCTCTCGGCTGTTCTGGATCTGCACGAAGTGGAAGGTGCGGGTGCGCGGCGACAGGAAGCGGCCGTAGCGTATCTGCAGGTACCGGTCGTCGGTGGACACCTTGTTCGAGCTCGACAGGTACGAGAGCCCGCCCACGAGCACGAGCCACGAGTGCGTGGCGCGGTATCCCGTGGCGCCGTTTCCCTTGAGCTTCACGACGTCGGCGTTGCCGCCCTGGAGCGTGGTGCCCGCGGCGACGCTCGCGAACAGCCCGGAGACTTCGAGCGGATCCACGCGCTCGGTGTTGAGCACGGACTGGGCGCTGGCGAAGCGCGGGAGGGCGAGAAGTGCGGTGGCGACGAACAGGGCGGCGCACCGACGGAGGCCAGACTCCGGAAGCAACGAGCGGACTGCGTTCATTCCCCCATCACGCTCCGCAGCGCCCGGTCCCAGTTCTCCACCACGATCAGGGGCGTGCTCTGGCTGCCGCCGCTGCCCACCTCGCGGACCATCAGGAAGCGTCCGCGGGCGTCCACGTCCCAGGGCGTGTAGTAGTTGGCGTTGATCCAGGTGTTCGTGAGCGCGGAACTCAGATGGAAGAGTTCGCGCGCTTCCGGCACGCCGTGCGCGGGCGGCCATGGCACGGCCATCATCTCGCCATCACTGCGCAGGTAGTAGAGCGTGCGCCCGTTGGGCGACCAGAGCGGCCCGGTTCCGCCGCGCGCCGATACCTGACGGCGCCCGCCGGCGGGCGTGACCGGGAAGGGCCGAACGTAAATCTCGATACGGCCCGTCTCGTTGGATTCGTAGGCGAGCCAGCGGCCATCTGGTGAAAGCTCGATGGCCATCGCGTCGCTGGAGGTGGCGACGATGGGACGCAGCACGGTATCGACGCCCAGCCGCGCCCCGGAAATGACGCGGCCGCCGGCGTTCGGCCCGGTGGCGCCATTGCGCACCAGCAGCCAGCGTCCATCGGGCGAGACGACGCCCTCGTCGAACTGCCCGGGCCAGATCAGCGAGTCGCGGCCCGTCCCGTCCGCGCGGGCCATGTAGATCCCGCTGTCGCCGACGAACGTGACATGCGCGCCATCGGGACGCCAATGCGGTCGCCACGACTCGCGGTCGGTCACCTTCCACATCGCTCCCTGGGGCAGCGCCTTCACCCAGATCCGATCGCCGGAACCGTTATGCACGCCGACCACGACCTGCCGCCCGTTGGGCGAGAGGCGCCAGCCGAAATCCGCGCCGCGCTGCGCCACCGCAAACCGCGTGCTCGTGTCCACCGTCGCAATCCGGCCCAATGAATCCGTCCAGACGAACTGGTAGAGCCCATTGCGGTCGGCCAACTGGCCACGCTGCAGCGCCAGGGTCCCGCCGTCGGGTGCGACCCAGAAGTAGGGCGAGAGGCCCAGGCCCATGGAGACCGTGTCGGCCACCGCCTTCGCGGTGCCGGTGATGCGGAGCGAGCGCACGTCGAACGGGGCGGCCATCGCGGTCTGATCGGCGTTGATGAACACCAGGCGGTCGCCGTCAACGACGTACCCCGCATGCACCCCCGGGCGAACCTCGGATACCGAGTCCGTCCGCAGACTCAGGGCGTAGAGACCGACCGTCATGCACAGCCCATTGCATCCCTCGAACAACACACCCCTCGCACGTGGAAGCGGAGTGAGCATACGAGGAATGAGCGTGGGAGAGCGCCAGATACGCAGAGGCGCTCCACCGTCGGGCGCGATGCGTTCGAGCACGTGGGCCCGGACCGAATCGGCGGCGACGTACACGATGGATCCGTCGTCGAGCCAGGTGACCGCGCCACCGACATTGCCGGCATCGTGCGCCAGCGCCGTACTCGGTCCGCCGGCCAGCGGCATCTTGAGCAGGTCCGAGCCGCGGACGAACGCGAGCCACTGATCGTCGGGCGAGATCGCCGCCGCCGTGGCTCCGTCGGTGCCGGCCAGCGGCACGGCATCCACCCGATCGCGCTGCTTCACCCAGAGCTGGCCGCGCTGGCCCGCCAGCGCCGGTCCCTGATAGACGAGACGCGAACCATCTGACGTGCCGACGACGAACCCGTCCCAGGCCGGGGTCTGGTCGGACGGGAGTGACAGCGCGTAGCGCGACACCGGAGGCTGGGGCTGCGGGCGCAGCAGTGCCCACGCCGCCACCGCCGTCATGGCCGCGCCAAACAGGCTCAGCCCAACGACGAGTCCGCGTTGGCGAGCGGTCGACGCTGCGGCGCCGACCGACGTACCACCCGCCGTGGAGAAGTGCGGATCCGCCAATGCGTCGGCGAATGCTCTCGCTGAGTCGAACCGGTCGGCCGGGAGCTTCTGCAGCGCTTTGGAGAGCGCGGCCGCCACATTCGCCGGCACCGCCTTCCGGCCGTTGGTCACCGGCGGCGCGTCCTCGGCGATGATCTTCGCGATCACCTGCTGCGCCGTCTTCCCCGTGTGCGGCGGATCGCCGGTGAGCATCTCGTACAAGACGCTGGCCAGCGAGTAGATGTCCGACCGCCCCGTGATCGTCTTCTCGGCGGTCGCCTGCTCGGGGCTCATGTAGTGCGGCGTGCCGAGGCTGAGTCCCGTCTCGGTCATGCGCCCGCCGGCGGCGGCACTCACGGCGAGCGCGATGCCGAAGTCGGCGACCATCGGCCGGCCGTCGTGGATGAGAATGTTCTCAGGCTTGATGTCGCGGTGCACCACGCCGTGCCGGTGCGCGTAGTCCAGTGCGTCGGCGATCTCGCTCACCAGCTTCACCGACGCGTCGATGCCAAGCTGAGCCTCGCGGTCGAGCTTCGTGCGGAGCGTCTCGCCCTCCACGTACGGCATCACGTAGAACAGGAAGCCGTCGGCCTCGCCCGAATCGAAGAGCGGCAGGATGTTCGGATGTTGCAGCGCGGCAGTGGTCTTGATCTCGCTGACGAACCGCTCGGCGCCGAGCACGGCAGCGAGTTCGGGCTTGAGGACCTTGATCGCCACGTCGCGGTCGTGCTTGAGATCGCGCGCGAGATACACGGTGGCCATCCCGCCCTGCCCGAGCTCGCGCTCGATGCGGTAGCGGTCGGCCAGGGCGGCGGACAGGCGGGCGGGGGCGTCAGCCACCGTTGCCCCCCAAGGCGGTCCGGTCGGCGCCCATCATTGCCCAGCCCCCGAGTTCAGCCCCATCCCCGGCCGCCAGTGATCGATCTCCACGAGGCGTGCGCCCTGACCCAGCGCCGCCGGCGGGAGCTCGAGCATCACGAAATGGCGGTCGTCGGGGGTCACGGCGTACATATGATAGTATCCGTATGCGAGATAGGGACCGGAAAAGAGCAGCCGTCGCTGCTCGACGTGGAACGTGGGGGATGTGCTCACATCGGCAGCGAACATCTGGTTGCGCAGGTTCTGGTAGAAGATCCTCCGGCCATCGTGCGACCACCGTGGTGCCAGGCCGACCCCAGACGAGACTTGCCACACGCCCCCAACGGCCTCAGGGAAGGGCCGCACGAACACCTGGTCGAAGCCGTTGACATCCGACGTGTAGGCGAGCCAGTGCCCATCGGGCGAAACCGCCGGAGCGAGCTCCTGCGCCTGAGTCGCGGCCAGGGGAACCGGCGTGCTGTCGCCGTCCGTGCGCACCGCGAGGATGTCGCGGGTGCCGGTCACCGACGCGTCGGTGCGATACACGATCCAGCGCCCATCGGGAGACCACTCGCCGCCGTAGATTCCCCCGATGTCGACCAGCCGCCGGGCCGCACCGGCGCCGTCGACGGGCTTCACCCAGAGCCGGAGCGGCCCGCCGCCGGCGTCCGACACGTACATGATCCTCTTGCCGTTTGGAGACCAAGCGGGGCGGATGTTGGTCGTGCCGTCGAAGGTGAGCCGCGTCGGCGGGCCCCCTCGCAGGTCGTACACATAAATGTCGCTGCGCCCTGACTTCGATTCGGTGAGGCTCAGGGCCACACGCCGCCCATCCGGCGAAAGATCGAGCCCGCCGAGGTACGCCACCGGGGCGGCCTGCGCCGTATCCAGAGGTTCGGCGCTGCCATCCATGGCGACGCGCGCCAGACGCTGCTGCGCCGTGGCGACAAGCGCCGAAGTCCGCACATAGAGCAGTGTGCCGTCTGGCCCCACCGCGACATCGCCGCTTGGGTTCTCGGTGGCATAGCTGTTGATCTGGACGCTGTCCAGCACCGCCGTGGCAGCCCCCGAGGCCGCAAGGCGATGGAGATCGAAGGGAGCGCTGTAGAGCGCGCCGTTGCCTTCGACGTACAGCAGCCGGCCGCCAAGCACCCATGCATTGACCGCACCCGGTTGAACGACCTGGGTCTTGCCGGTCCCAAGGTCCAGCACCACGACGCGCGGACTGGGGCCGAGGACCCCGACGAGCACGGCATTGGCGCCCGGGATCGGTGAGATATGCCGGTAGGTGTACCCCGCCGAATCCACCGAGAGCACCCGTCGCGTCGGCCCGCCGGAGGACGACACGGCGTACAGGTGCGTGCTGCCACGGTCCATCCAGACGATGGTGCCATTGTCGAGCCACGCCGTCGTGAAGGTCCCGCTCGAGTCCGAAAGCCGTACCGGCGCGCCGCCGCTCCGCGAGACTCGGTACAGCGTACCGTCGACGAATGCGATCGACTGCCCGTCCGGCGAAAACGAGGGCCCCGGCTCGTACTCACCCTTGAGGGCGGCCAGGACCCGCGGAGCCAGCCGGTCCCGCTCCTTCAGCATCAGTTGCCGATCCCCGGCGGCGCTGGTGTCGACGTAGACGATGGCCGATCCGTCCGGAGCGATGGTCGTGCCGGACTCCACGTTGCCGGGTTTCGTGCCCATGGAGCCCAGCACGATCTCGCGCTCGGTCATCGGTGGCGCCGCGGTCGGCCGGTGCCAACCCCACACCGCGACAGCGAGGGCCACGATGGCGGCGAGGGAGACCGCCACGAACAGCGGGTCGCGAAGCCGCGCACGCGGGCCTGAGCGCCCGGAGACCGCGTGGGCGCTGCCATCTCCCATCTCCTGCCCCGCGACACGGAACGCCGGATCCGCCAGCGCATCGCTGAATGCCTTCGCACTGTCGAATCGGTCAGCGGGCAGCCGCTCGATGGCCTTCGCCACGGCCATCGCCACATTGGCCGGCACGCTCTTCCGCAGCTTGGTGACCGGCGCCGCCTCTTCGGTCACGATCTTCATGATGATCTGCTGCGCCGAGGTGCCCATGTGCGGCGGCTCACCGGTGAGCATCTCGTACAGCACGCTGCCCAGCGAGTAGATGTCGGAGCGGTTGGAGATGTCCTTGTCGGCCGTCGCCTGCTCGGGGCTCATGTAGTGCGGCGTGCCGAGCGACATGCCGGTTTCGGTCATGCGCCCCCCGGCCGCCGCGCTCAGCGCCAACGCGATGCCGAAGTCGGCCACCATCGGCCGCCCGTCGTGCAGCAGGATGTTCTCGGGCTTGATGTCGCGGTGGATCACGCCGTGCCGGTGCGCATAGTCGAGCGCGTCGGCGACCTCACGGGTGATCTTCACGGCCTCGTCGATGCCGAGCTGTGTCTCGCGGTCGAGTTTGCTGCGGAGCGTCTCGCCCTCGATATAGGGCATGACGTAGTACAGAAATCCGTCGGCGGTCCCCGAATCGAACAGCGGCAGGATGTGCGGGTGCTGCAACGCCGCCGTCGTCGTGATCTCCTGCACGAACCGCTCGGCGCCGAGGACGGCGGCGAGCTCGGGCTTGAGCACCTTGATCGCGACCTGGCGATGGTGCTTCAGATCCTCGGCGAGATACACGGTGGCCATCCCGCCCTGCCCCAGCTCGCGCTCGATGCGATAACGGTCGGCCAGGGCCGACGTGAGGCGGGCACTCGGCTCACCCATGGCGCGCTCGCATCGGCGGAAGGCCGAGGCTCTGCTCGAACGGACCGAACCGCGGGTCCTCGATGAGCTCCGCGACCATGGGAATGCGGAGCGCCACGAGGAGCATGCCCTGTGCCTCCGCCCGCGCCTGCTGCAGCACACGCCATGCGTCATCCAAGCGACCGATGGCCGCGTACACCCACGCCTGAAACGCGTTGGCGGGAGCGGACGGCGGTCGCGCCTCGAGTTCCGCGAGGACCGCGCGTGCGTCATCCATCCGCCCGGCCTTCGCGAGCGCCCAGCCGAGCAGAGCGTGCACGCTGCCGCCGCGGTGCGACGGGGTCACCGCGGGTTCGAGGAGCCGGACCGCCGCCGCGGGATCGCCGAGCCCCACTTTCGCGATGGCCCACGGCCACCGTGCCAGGGAGCTTCCGGGTTCGAAGGCGAACGCCTGCTCGAAGTATCGCTCGGCCTCCGCATATCGCCCGCACATCACGAACGAAACGCCGGTCATGGCGTAGGGATACGCCGCGAGCACATCCGTCTCACGGGCGCGGCGGAACGGCCGCTCGGCGTCGTCCAGGTGGTCCAGCACGCTCCAGGTCTGGCCCTGCCAGCACAGCGCCTGGACGTGGTTGGGGTCGAGGGCGATGGCACGCCGGAATGCCGCCTCGCATTCCGCGAAATTCCGCTCGCCGAAGGCAATCATGCCGGCCACGTACTCGGCGTCCGCGGTCGGCCCCTGCTGTTCGCGCGCCGTCGCGAGCGCCCGGCGCGCGGCGGCATAGCTCTCGTGCGATGGTCCCAAGGCATATATGGCGACGAGGGCGGTCGTCTCGGCCAACCCGAGCCACGACGGCGCGTGTGTCGGATCGAGCGCGACCGCCTGCTCGAAGCAGCGAACCGCGCTCGCGTGGTCGTTCTTGGTGTACCGGAAGTGACGACCCTTGAGATAGCGTTGATACGCCTCGAGGTTCTGCACTTGCGGGCGCGGACGGACCGCGACCGGCGCGAGCTCCGCGGTGATTGCGCGCACGACCCCCGCGGCCACGTCGTCCTGGAGCGCGAAGACATCCTCCATCTCGCGGTCGAACCGTTCCGACCACCGCTGGTAGCCGCTCCCCACCTCGACGAGTCGCGCCGTGAGACGCACGCGCTTCCCCGCCGTCCGCACGCTCCCCTCGAGGACGTGATCCACGGCGAGCCGGCGCCCGATCGCCTGGAGGTCCTGATCGTCCCGGCGGGCGCGGAACGCCGACGTGCGCGCTGCCACGCGCAGCTCCGCCACGTGGCCGAGGGCGGTCATGATCTCTTCGGCCATGCCTTCGCAGAAGTATTCCTGGTCCCCGGCCGGACTCAGATCGGCGAACGGCAGCACGGCGATGCTCACACGCGCCCGCGCGGTTGGGGGCGGCGGCGCGGCGGATTGCTCGCCGGACGCGCGCAGCTGCGCCATCACCGCCGCCGCCGACGCGGGTCGGTCCCCGGTTTCGAGCGCGAGCATCTGCGCGACCACGGCGCTCGCTCCGCTCGGCACGTCGGGGCGACGCGCAGTGACGGGCGGGGGCGTCTCGGTAAACCGCGCGGCGATCACCGACTGCACCGAAGCACCGCGAAACGGCGGCTCGCCGGCGAGCGCCTCGAAGAGCACGCAGCCAAGCGAGTAGAGATCGCTCCGCGCGTCGAGGTCGGTCGCGCCCGCGGCCTGTTCGGGACTCATGTAGGCAGGCGTGCCGAGTGTGAGCCCCGTTTGCGTGACCCGCGCCCCACCGGCGGCGTCGATCGCGCGGGCGATCCCGAAGTCCGCGAGCAGGGCATGCCCACCCTCGAGGAGAATGTTCTCCGGCTTGATGTCGCGATGGAGCACACCGTGCGCATGCGCGTATCCGAGCGCGTCGGCCACGTCCCGCGCGAGGTCGAGCGCGTCACCGATGGACATGCGCCGCTCGCGGTCGAGGCGGTTGCGCAGCGACTCTCCCTCGACGTACGGCATGACGTAATAGAGGAAATTCTCCGCTTCGCCACTGTCGTACAGTGGGAGGATATGGGGGTGGTTCAGACTCGCGGTGGTCTTGATCTCGGCCACGAAGCGCTGCGCCCCGAGCACGGCCGCCAGCTCGGGCTGCAGCACCTTGATCGCCACCTTGCGCTCGTGCTTCAGATCCTCGGCCAGGTAGACCGTGGCCATCCCGCCCTGCCCAAGCTCGCGCTCGATGCGATAACGGTCGGCCAGGGCGGCGGCGAGACGGTTGGAGGAATCGCTCACGAGCCCCCCTTCGCGTTGAACTTGGCGGCCCAGTTCTGGACGAGCGCCGCATCCTTCGTCGACGCGGTCTGCCTGATGATGAAGCGCTGGCCGTCGGGGCTGACGTCGTACGGAGTCCCGGTATCGAAGAAGAGGGAGCGCGTCCAGCCCGGAGCGTGGAACAGGAGCTTGGGGGCGGAAGCCTGGAAGCCGGGGCCGGGCATCACGCTCGCCACCAGGATGCCTCCGTCCGGCGCTTCGAAGAAGAGCTCACGTCCGTCGCTCCTCCACCGGGGTGCCCTGCCTCCCTGGCGTGACACCCGCACCGGTCGGCCCCCGGCGGGGAAGGGTTGGACGTACACCTCCGGCTTCCCGGTCTCGTCGGAGGTGTAGGCGAGCCAGTGCACGTTGGGAGAGAGCGCACCCTCGCTGGCATTCCCGGGCACGTTGAACCGGATCGTGCGTCCCGACGTCAGATCGAGCGCGGCGACCGAAGTGCGGTCCTGCGGGGCCGCGGCCGAATCCTGGCGGCTTTTCGTATCGGCGGACGGTATCTCTGTGACGACGAGGTAGCGCCCGTCGGACGACCAATCCGTCGCCCTCCGGCATTCCGTCGATTGCGGGGCGATGCGGCGGACGGAGCCGTCCGCGACCCGCACGAGGGACAGACGACACCACCCGAACGCCACTGCGGAATCGGAGGGCGCCCACACCGGAAACGCGCGAAGCACACTGGAGCCGGGATCCCGTGGAACGAGAGGGGTCGCCAGGCCCTGCTTGAGGTCGTACAGCCACATCGCCCTGGCGCCGCCGAGCGCGACCCAGGGATGATTGTGGGCGTAGCGGTGCGTGAAGGTATTGTCGACGCGCACGGTGTCGACCACGGCACCTGCCCTGTCCACAACGAGCTTTTCACGATCCCCGAGGCCGGGGAGGTACAGGAGTGCGCGCTCCGACGCCGCGTACGCAAATACGAGATTGGACGTACGCACCGGTCCCGTGAGCGTCGTGGCTTCCCCCTCGGTTGCTGAGCCGTCGGCACGAACGCGCTGGGCGTAGAGCGCCGAGCTCCCTTCCGCATTGAAGCGTCCGTACACGACGTACCCGGGCGGTACCCAGGTGGGCGTACCTGCACCCTGGACCAGGGCCGTGATGTGGCCCGACGTGAGGTCACCCACCATCACCGTCTGCTGGGTCCCGCCCTGGCGCTCGAACAGGACCCGGGTGCCTCCCGGCAGGAACGACGGATGACGATAGGCATCCGCGCCGGAGTCCAGGGGGATCGCGATCGTGCACGGGCCTCCGGCGGCATTGACACGCTCGAGCCCTCGGCCCGTGTTGAAGACGATCACACCGGTGCCGCTCCACGCACCCGACTCCTCGGGCGTCGCCGGACACAAGGTCCGCGGGGCTCCCCCCGCCACGTCCACACGCATCAGGGCATCGCGCGCGAAGTACCCCACCGATCGCCCGTCCGGTGACCAGAAAGGCGCCTCCGCCCCCGCGGTACCGGGGACCATCTGGGCGGCGAGGGTGTCCAGCCGGCGCAACCAGAGGTTTCGCTCCCCGTTCACCGCGATGGCGACGAACGCGAATGTCCGGCCGTCGGGCGAGAGCGCGCCGAAGGACTCCCGCTCGCTGAAGTCCCCGCCCGTTGGCGGCTGCAGGGATGAGACGACGAGGGCCCCCGGCGGCGAGGTCGGGCGGCGCAGCGCCAACACCACGGCCGCGGCGGTGGCGACGACCGCCACCGTTGAAACGAGCACGAGGGCACGCCGTTGCCACCCCGGAGAGCGCCCCGACGCACCGGACATCGCCGCGCCAGCCGCCGCCGTCCCCGAGAAGTGCGGGTCGGTCAGCGCGTCCGCGAACGCTTTCGCGCTCTCGAAGCGGTCGGCCGGCACCTTTTCGAGCGCTCGCGCCGTGGCGGCCACCACGTTGGCCGGCACGCTCTTGCGCATCTGCGTGACGGGCGGCGCCTGCTCGGTCACGATCTTCATGATGATCTGCTGCGCCGAACCACCCAGGTGCGGCGGCTGGCCGGCCAGCATCTCGTACAGCACCGAGGCCAGCGAGTAGACGTCGCTGCGCGCCGTGATGTTCTTCTCCGCGGTCGCCTGCTCGGGACTCATGTAGTGCGGCGTGCCGAGACTCAAACCGGTTTCCGTCATCCGCCCACCGGCCGCCGCTGAGACCGCGAGCGCGATGCCGAAGTCCGCGACCATCGGCCGGCCCGCGTGCAGCAGGATGTTCTCCGGCTTGATGTCGCGGTGCACGACGCCGTGCTCGTGCGCGTACTGCAGCGCGTCGGCCACCTCGCGCACGAGTTGTACGGATTCCTCGACGCCGAGCTGCGTCTCGCGGTCGAGCTTCGCGCGCAGCGTCTCCCCTTCCACGTACGGCATCACATAGAAGAGGAAGCCGCCCGCTTCGCCCGAATCGAACAGCGGCAGGATGTTCGGATGCTGCAGCGCGGCCGTCGTCTTGATCTCGGTGACGAAGCGCTCGGCGCCGAGCACGGCGGCGAGTTCGGGCTTGAGCACCTTGATCGCGACCTTGCGATCGTGCTTGAGGTCTTCGGCCAGATAGACCGTGGCCATGCCGCCCTGCCCGAGTTCGCGCTCGATGCGGTAGCGGTCGGCCAGGGCGTTCGAGAGGCGGGCGGCGTCGCCGGGCATTTTACAATGTGCGGCCCAGGGCGCCGGACCGCCAGCGCAACGGTTCCTGTCGTCTCGCAGGGAACGTTTGGGCGCCACTCGCACGACGCGCCCGGCCGGTGCATCTTGGGTGGGACCCCCGCCCAGGCACGAATCAATGTCTCAATCAGCGCGCAAGCCGACCGATGCCGACATCGATGTGTACGGCGTCACGCACGTGGGCAAGGTGCGCCGGGAGAACCAGGACCACTTCCTGATCTCGACGCTCGCCAAACAGGTGCGGGTGGACCAGACGAGCCTCCCGGACATTGCGGGGCTCAGCAGCGCCGTCGATCGGGTGGCGTCGCTCACCATGGTCGCGGACGGCGTGGGCAGCGGCGCCGGTGAGGAGGCATCCCGGTTTGCGGTCCAGGCCATCGCGTCGTTCGTGGCGCGGAGTACGCAGGTGTTCTACGCCGCGGACGCGACGGAGCCCGAAAACTTCGCCCGGCTTCTCGAAGACGCCGCCATGCGGTGCCACGCCGACCTCCTCGAACACGCCGCCAGCGAAGGCAAGACTGGACGCCTCGCGACGACCCTCACGCTGTGGCTCGGCCTCTGGCCCCAGGCGTACGTGCTGCAGGTGGGGGACAGCCGCTGCTACCTCTATCGCGACGGGCAGTTGACCCAGATCTCGCGCGACCAGACGATGGCCGAAGATCTGGTCGAGAAGGGAATCCTCACGCGTGACCGGGCTGCCCACACCCGGTATGCGGACATCCTCTCCAGCGCCATCGGGGGCCCCGAAGCCGCGCCGGTTGTGACGCGGGTGGTGCGCGACTGGGGCACGATCGTGCTGCTCTGCAGTGACGGGCTCACCAAGCACGTGTCCAACGAACGCATCGCCAAGCGACTCGGTGCCCTCAAAAGCTCGAAAGAGACGTGTGAACTGCTGTTGCAGGACGCCCTCGACGGCGGCGGAACCGACAACATCACCATCGTGATCGGTCGGACGGTGCCGCGCCCCTAGATCATCGTTGCATCTTCGCTGGCCATCCCGCCCTCCCCGAGTTCGCGCTCGATGCGGTAGCGGTCGGCGAGGGCG
>CAWFCT010000013.1:0-550923 GCA_963814345.1 uncultured Gemmatimonadaceae bacterium
TGGGGTAGCGGCCCCCTGGAGGACGCCGACCTCGAGCAAGCGGCCGCATGCTCGCTGCGCCGCCTCCGATTCGATCGGACAGACGAACGGCCGGACCGATTCTCGTCGATCCGGCCGTTCGGCTCCCGGCTCGCCTGCCACAGGATTGGCCGACGGCGCCTCTCCGCTATCCCGTCAGATTCTTGACCGACGCGGAATCGCCGGGTACGCCCACCGAGGTGTCCACGGAACTCTCGCCGCCCACGCCGCCCGCTCCGCCGGGCCCGACGTGGTACACCACGCCGGTCGGGGTGTACACCCCACTCGGGAACACGAGGACGCCGACGGACGCCCCACCGGCGCCGCCACCACCCGGGCCCCCCCGCGCGCCCTCGATGCCAGCCCCACCGGCGCCACCTGCTCCGCCTCCCCCCGCGGCCGCTCCGCCCGCGCCACCTCCTCCGGGCAGACCGCCGAGTTCGCCACGCGCCCCCGCGCCGCCGCTACCCCCTCCACCCGTGATCACCGTCGAGTTGACCAGCCGCACATCGCTGGCACGTCCTACGACCAGCCCGATGGCCGGTCCGCCACCCATGCCCGGGGAACCAACGCCCCCGGCCACCCCACCCTGGCCGCCACCACCCCCCCCACCACCACACTGAACGATAATCGCGTCCCCGCCGCCCCCACCGCCGCCGCCGCCACCGGTGCCGTCCAGGCCATATTGGCCGTAGGAACCCCGCATCGAGTAGTATCCGTCGACGATGGTGTACCCCCCGAATCCCGGACTGCCTCCATTACCGGAAGGTCCCGTCTCCGGAATCACGGAGGGAGACCCCCCACCCGCACCGTCGTGGAACTCAGACCCGCCCTTACCGCCCCCACCTCCGTCGGCGACTGATGACGGTGGTCCGTCCTGCCCGTCCGCGCCACCGTTCAACTGTCCCACGCCGCCCTGTCCGCCGTCACTCCCACCCCACGTCGCGCTCCCCCCCGCGCCCCCGGCTTTGGTCCCGAGGAGGCAGGTCCCTCCCTTCGCCCCCGAGCTTCCGTCAGCGGCCTGGGCCGGCCGCGTCGTGCCCCACCCGAAGCCGTCATTCCCTGGAAATCCCCTGGGCGCCGAGATCGTACTCCCGACGATCTCGATGCCGGCGCTCGAGTCGAAGCTGACCACCCCGTAGTTGCTGCCCGCGAGATTGCGCAGATGGAGGCCGTCGAGCACGACGTCGCTGACGTGCAGTCCCACCACCGTCAACACCGAGTCGCCGATGGTGGTGGAATCGTGCACAGTGTCCCGTTGCCAGTTGGCCGGGTCGTATCCGCCGACGATGCGCACGTTCGATTTGAGCACGACCCGTTCGGCGTACATGCCGCCGGCCACCCGGATCGTTTGCCCCGAATCGGACGCCGCGAGCGCGGCTGCGATCGTCTGGAATGGCTGCTGCTGGGTGCCAGCACCGGCATCGTTGCCCGTCGTGGCGCTCACGAACAGATCGTTGGCCGCCGGCGTGTTGCCGTTGCCGTCCCCAGGCCCCGTGGAATCGGCCGCCCCCCCGCACGCCGCCACCGCGTAGCCGGCGGCGACCGCCAGCGCCAGCGCTCGCACGCGCGTCCATCGTGAATACCGCGACATCGTTCCTCCCTTTCGATGAGATGACCCCACTGAATTCTCCTTCTGGTTTGATCGCAGCCGGCGCGCCCGCCACCGCATCCGGCAACGGAACGCGGGGAGAAGACGGTGACCGCGGCGGAGCGCACGGGGCGTCACCGCTGGTGCGGAGTGGCCGGCCGATGGCCGGTGGGACGGGCGGGCATTTTGAGTAGCTCCGGGTCGGAGGATCAGGAACGGAGACCCGGTTGCATCTCCCTGACCCTCCAAACACGGAACCACCGGAAAACCGATCATCCGCGTCTACATTGGGCCTCGCACGGATTGAACGGCCGGACCGACTCTCGTCGATCCGGCCGTTCGGCTCCCGGCTCGCCCACCACAGGAGTGCCCGACGGGGCCGCCGCGCTATCCCGGCAGATTCTTGACCGACGCGGAATCGCCGGGTGCGCCCACCGAGGTGACCACGGGACTCCCGCCACCCGCGCCGCCGGGCCCGACCTCGTAGACCACGGCGGTCGGGGTGTACACCCCACTCGGGAACACGAGGACGCCGACGGATGGCCCACCGGCGCCGCCACCACCCGCGCCCCCCCGCCCGCCCTCGATGCCACCCCCGCCGTAGCCACCTGCGCCGCCTCCCCCCACGCCCGCTCCGCCCGTGCCACCTCCTCCGGGCAAACCGCCGAGCTCGCCAAGCGTCCCTGCGCCGCCGTTACCCCCTCCACCCGCGATCACCATCGAGTTGACCAGCCGCACATCGCTGGCACGCCCTACGACCAGCCCGATGGCTGGTCCGCCACCACTCCCCGGGTCACCAAGGTTCCCTCCCACCCCGCCCTGGCCCCCACCCCCCCCGCCCCCGCCACACTGACCGAAAGCCAAGTTTCCGCCTCCCCCGCCGCCGCCGCCCCCACCCGCGCCGTCGCCGCCGAATTGGCCGTAGCCGCCGTTCTCCAAGGAGTATCCGTTGGTGATGGAGTACCCGAATTCCGAAGTGCCTCCGCGACCAGCACGTCCCGTGTTGGAAACCGCGGAGGCAGACGCCCCGGGCTTACCCGCGCCGAACTCACCCCCTCCCGTACCGCCGTTACCTCCGGAGCCTTCGCCGGACAGCCCGTCAGCTCCACTGCCCAACTGTCCCGCGCCGCCATCGCCGCCGATAAGCCCACCCCACGTCACGTTCCCCCCTGCGCCCCCGGCCTTGGTCCCGAGGCAGCCCCCTCCCTTTGCCCCTGGGCTGCCAGCCGCGGCCCGGTCCGGCCGCGTCGTGCCCCACCCGAGGGTGCCGCTCCCAGCAAATCCCCTGGGCGCCGAGATCGTACTCCCGACGATCTCGATGCCGGCACTCGAGTCGAAGGTGACCACCCCATAGACGCTGCCCGCGAGATTGCGCAGATGGAGACCGTCGAGCACGACGTCGCTGACGTGCAGCCCCACCACCGTCATCACCGAGTCGCCGATGGTGGTGGAATCGTGCACGGTGTCCCGTTGCCAGCTGGCCGGGTCGTATCCGCCGACGATGCGCACGTGCGACTTGAGCACGACCCGTTCGGCGTACATGCCGCCGGCCACCCGGATTGTTTGCCCCGAATCGGACGCCGCGAGCGCGGCCGCGATCGTCTGGAATGGCTGCTGCTGGGTGCCAGCACCGGCAGCGTTGCCCGTCGTGGCGCTCACGAACAGATCGTTGGCCGCCGGCTTGTCGCCGTTGCCGGCTCCCGGCCCCGTGGAATCGGCCGCCCCCCCGCACGCCGCCACCGCGTAGCCGGCGGCGACCGCCAGCGCCAGCGCCCGCCCGCGCGTCCATCGTGAATACCGCGACATCGTTCCCCCTTTCGATGAGATGTCCGCTCAGAAACAGGAATTCAAATCCTCGTATGGTCGGACGGTTGGACGCCGGGAGCCGGCCCGCAGCGTTTCCGTCATACCGCCTCAGTGAATCGGAACCCCGGCGACAGCTACCGGCACGCCGGCCGCCGCATCCGGCAACGGAACGCGGGGAGAAGACGGTGACCGCGGCGGAGCGCACGGGGCGTCACCGCTGGTGCGGAGTGGCCGGACGATGGCCGGTGGGACGGGCGGGCATTTTGAGTAGCTCCGGGTCGGAGGATCAGGAACGGAGACCCGGCTGCATCTCCCTGACCCTCCAAACACGGAACCACCCGAAAACCGATCATCCGCGTCCACATGAGAAGTGGCCGACGGGGCCGCCCCGCTATCCCGGCAGCTTCTCGACCGACGCGGAGTCGCCGGGTGCGCCCACCGAGGTGTCCACGGGACTCCCGCCGCCGGCGCCGCCAGGCCCGACCTCGTACACCACGGCAGTCGGGGTGTACACCCCACTCGGGAACACGAGGACGCCGACGGACGCCCCACCGGCGCCGCCACCACCCGGGCCACCCCGCCCGCCCTCGATGCCAGCGCCACCGTCGCCACCTGCTCCGGCTGTCCCCTTTGCCGCTCCGCCCTTGCCACCTGCCCCGGGCAGACCACCGAGCTGGCCAAGCTCCCCCGCGCCGCCGGTGCCGCCTCCACCCGTGATCACCATCGAGTTGACCAGCCGCACATCGCTGGCGCGCCCTACGACCAGCCCGATGGCGGGTCCGCCGCCATTCCCCGGGGCACCAGAGTTCCCCGCCCGCCCGCCCTGGCCGCCACCACCCCCCCCCCCACCACACTGAAAGAAAAACGGGTCCCCTCCCCCTCCCCCGCCCCCGCCGCCGCCGGTGCCGTCCCGGCTATGTTCGCCGGAGCGACCATCCAACACGGAGTATCCGTCGGTGATGGAGTACGCCCCGAGTCCCAAACTGCCTCCAACACCGGCAGAGCCCGGTGGCGGAATCACGGAGGGAGACCCCCCAGCCGAACCGTCCTCGAGCCCATACCCACCCGTTCCGCCCACACCTCCGTCGGCGATGGGTGACGGTGGTCCGGGCGTCCCGTCCGTGCCAACGCCAAGTGAACCCTCGCCGCCATTCCCGCCGTAATTCCCACCCCACGTCGCGGTTCCTCCCGCGCCCCCGGCTTTGCTCGAGACGCAGCCCCCTCCATCCGCCCCTGGGCTTCCGTCAGCGGCCTGGGCCGGCCGCGTGTTACCCCACAAGAAGCCGTCACGCCCTGGAAATCCCCTGGGCGCCGAGATCGTACTCCCGACGATCTCGATGCCGGCACTCGAATCGAAGGTGACCACCCCATAGACGCTGCCCGCGAGATTGCGCAGATGGAGACCGTCGAGCACGACGTCGCTGACGTGCAGCCCCACCACCGTCATCACCGAGTCGCCGATGGTGGTGGAATCGTGCACGGTGTCCCGTTGCCAGCTGGCCGGGTCGTATCCGCCGACGATGCGCACGTGCGACTTGAGCACGACCCGTTCGGCGTACATGCCGCCGGCCACCCGGATCGTTTGCCCCGAATCGGACGCCGCGAGCGCGGCTGCGATCGTCCTGAACGGCTGCTGCTGGGTGCCAGCACCGGCATCGTTGCCCGTCGTGGCGCTCACGAACAGATCGTTGGCCGCCGGCGTGTTGCCGTTGCCGTCGCCAGGCCCCGTGGAATCGGCCGCCCCCCCGCACGCCGCCACCGCGTAGCCGGCGGCGACCGCCAGCGCCAGCGCTCGCCCGCGCGTCCATCGTGAATACCGCGACATCGTTCCCCCTTTCGATGAGATGTCCGCTCAGAAACAGGAATTCAAATCCTCGTATGGTCGGACGGTTGGACGCCGGGAGCCGGGAACCGGCGCAGGGCGCCGCGCGGACTTCACCACGAGAAGGCCTTCACTTCGCCTGGCCCCGTGTTGCAGATGACGAATTGGTCGCAGTCGAAGACGGTCACGATGACCGAGCTCTTGCCCTTGGTTCTCGAGAACGTGCCGCTCGCGGTGAGCAGCAACGTCCAGGGCGGGCCCTGCCACGGTACGCCGGGATCGAGATGGGTCAACGCAATCAAGAAGTCGTACGACCCGTGGCTCGTCATCACGCTGACCGTGTCGGCCGTATGACCCTGGCTCGCGGTGATGTCGGTGCCGTCAAAGTTGGACTGCACCTTCTCGCAGATGGCGAGTACGTAGAGCGCCGCGACCACGGTATCGCAGGCGCTGGGTGGGGCGGCGAACTGAAACGAGGTATCCCTGGTTACCTGGTTGCCGGCGTCGTCGTACGCGGTCGCCGTCACGGTGTAGCTGCCGCCAGTGGCGTAGTCGTGCGTCGCGGCGAGCGTGTCCAACCCGGAAGTGAAATCGGCGGTGGTGCTGTCACCCCAGGCGATGACGACGTGGGACAGGTTGCGGTCGGGATCGCTGGCGCTGGCCGCCAGGTCGGCACGCAGATAGGTCGTGCTCGAGCTCGTCACAGTCAGGCTGGCGAGCGTGGGAGGGTGGTTGCCGGGCGCGGTGGGGCCGTCGCCACCGGCACCGCCACCACATCCGGCAACGGAGAGCAGGGCGAGGACGGCAACCGCGGCGGCGTGCACTGGGCGTCGCCGCTGGTGCGGGGTGGCCAGGCGATGGCCGGTGGCACGGGCGGGCATCGGAGGGGCTCCGGGTCGGAGGGTGGGGAACGGGGACCGCGACTGCATCCCCCTGCCACTCCAAACACGGAGTCGCCCGAAAACCGATCATCCGCGTCTACATTGGGCCTCGCGCGGATTGAACGGCGCACCGGCCGGCCAGCGTCCGGTCCCGGGCGACCCGGGGATTCGCCGCGCCGAGTCGGGCCGCCAGAATCCCGAGTCCCTTTGCAAACACCGGTGCCGCCCGCGCGCATCCCTGTCGCTCGGCGACGTAGCCCCCGTATCGCACCAGCGCCTCCGCATAGTCCGGATGGTCCGCGCCGAGGGCGGCGCGGAGGCCGGCGAGCGCGGAATCGTACGCGGCGGCGGCGGGACGTTTCTGCGCACGCAGCAGCTCGGCGCGTTCGAATTCCGCCGTGGCGATCCAGGCATGAGACGCGGGCAGCATGGCGCGCAAAATCGAGTCGCCTTGTGTGAGGAGGCTATCGGCTGCGCGCAGCCGTCCCTGACGGCGGGCGATGGACGCCAACTGCACGAGGCTTTGCCCGATGGTGGGGTGCCCCTTCAGGAACTTGGCGTGTCGCATGGTGAGCGACGCGAGGGCGAGCGTCCGGGCCGAGTCGAGGCGACCGAGGTCGATCTGGAGCGCGGCGTCTTCAAAGAGTGTCTCGGCAACCTGCGGCGTTCCGGTTGGACCCGCCGCGCGCGAATCGATCACGCTCAGCCGGAAGATGGAGTCGGCTTCGGACAAACGCCCTTCCAGGCGTACGGCGCGGCCCAGATTGCGGAGCGCGGTTGCACGCCACTCGGTATGGAACCAGGGTGCGGAGGCCGCAAAGGGGGAGACTGCCGGAGCAGCGCCCTCGGCGGGGATCGCGATGGGTCGACCGTAAATCGCGACCACTTCGCGCAGCGGTGGTTCGGCCTCGGCGTACCGCGCCATGTCAAGGCGAAGCCGGGCGAGATTGTTGAGGCAGTATGCGACGGCGTATGGATCGTTGGGCAGCGCGCGGGCCTCGGCCAGCGCGCTCTCGAAGAACGGTTCAGCCTGCGCGAACTTGCCCTCTTCCTCCAGCGTCGTGGCGAGCTGGCTCTTGGCCTGGATGGAGGGTACCGCGGGCTGGTGGAAGATGGTCCGGTTCACCTGCACGAGCTTCCGGAGTTGCGGCTCGGCGGCCTTCATGTCGCCCATCTCGCGATACACCATTCCCGTGGTCAGGAGCACGTTTGAATAGAGCACCGGCTGATCCCTGGCGAGCGTATCGATACCCGACACGGCATCGTCGAGGAGTTGACGAGCCGTTGTCAGTTGATGGGGGCTCTGCGGCGACGCGCGCTTGAAGATATTGACGAGGAAGGTCGAAACGTCGTTCGCACGCGTGGCCGCGCGGCTGGCCAGGGTTCGCTCGGTTCGCAGGCGAACGGTATAGAAGGCCACGGTAGATGAGATCAGCAGCAGCACGACGGACGCCGAGATGACCCCGGTCCGGTTGCGCGACACGAACTTGCGAGCCCGATACGCGACGCTGTCCGGTCGGGCGAGCACCGGCTGCCCGCTCCGATGCCGGATGAGATCGTTGGCGAGGGCTTCCACGGACGCGTAGCGACGTTCCGTTTCCACCTGCAGGGCATGGGCGCAGATGACTTCGAGATCCCCGCGCAACTGGCGTTCGAGCCGGTCGGGCCGGGTGTCGCGGGTGGTGCACACGTCGTGGAGGGTGACCGGGCCACTTCCCTGACGGCTCCGACGCAGCGCGGCCAGCGGACTTTCCGGGACGGCGTCCGGCGGTGGCGGCTCGGCGTCGCGCCACCCGCGCATGGGGCGCTGCCCGACGAGCATCTCGAACAGCACCACGCCGAGCGAGTAGACGTCGGTGGCGGTGGAGACGGGCTGTCCGCGGAGCTGTTCTGGCGAGGCGTAGGCGGGGGTGTTGAGACGGATGCCGGTCTTCGTGAGTTGCGGCCTACTGTCATCCGCTTCCAGCACCTTGCCGATGCCGAAGTCGAGCAGCTTCACCTCGCCGCGGTGCGTGACCAGGATGTTGTCCGGCTTCAGGTCGCGGTGCACCACCAGCTTCGCGTGCGCGAACTGGACGGCGGCGCACACCTCGATGAAGAGGTCGAGGCGCTGCGCCACCGTCAGCCGCTGCTGGTCGCAGTAGACGTCGATCGGCTTGCCGTCCACGTACTCCATGGCGAACCAGGGGCGGCTGTCGTCCGTCACGCCGCCGTCCACGAGGCGGGCGATGTTGGGGTGCTGCAGCCGCGCCAGGATCTGCCGTTCGGCCCGGAAGCGGGCGACGATCTCGCGGGAGTCCATCCCCCGCTTGATGACTTTCAGCGCGACGTCCTGCTCGAACGCGCCGTCGGCCCGTTGGGCGAGGTAGACCAGGCCCATGCCGCCTTCGGCCAGACGGTGGGCGATACGCCAGGCGCCCACCATGGTGCCGGGCACCAGGTCCTCATCGCGCGAGGCGAGGCCGTCGCCGGCGATGCCATCGAGGAGCGAGTTGCCCTCCTCGTCGGCAGCGAGGAGGGCGTCGATCTCGCGTCGCAGCGCTTCGTCACCTCCGCACGCGCCGTCGAGGTAGCGCTGCCGGTCGTCTCCCTGCAGCAGCAGCGCCCCCTCGAAGACCCGTTGCATCACGGTCCAGCGGTCGGCGCTCATTCTTTCCGGACCTTCAACTCGTTCACGAGCCAGGCGCGCGCCATGCGCCAGTCGCGTTGCACCGTGGGCACGGACACGCCGAGCACCGACGCGATCTCCTCGTGGGTCAGGCCGCCGAAGAAGCGATACTCCACGATCGCCCGTTGGCGCGGGTGCGCGGCATTCAACCGCTCGAGCGCGTCGTCCAGGAGCAGCAGCTCGTCGGAACGCAGATCACCGCCCACGAGGTTGTCGTCGAGGGTGACCAGCGCCTGGCCGTCGCCGCGCTTCTGCGCGTGCTGCGCCCGCGCGTAGTTGACGAGAATGTGCCGCATGACCACCGCGGCGACCGAGAGGAAGTGCGCGCGGTCCTGCCAGGGTCGTGGCGACGCCGAGGCGAGTTTGAGGTACGCCTCGTGTACCAGGGCCGTGGTATTGAGGGTGTGGCCGACGCGCTGGGCGGCGAGTTGGCGGCGCGCCATCAGGCGCAGCTCATCGTAAACCAGTGGCACCACCCGGTCCACGATCGCGTGCTGTCCCTGGTCGATCGCGCGCAACACGGCGGTGATTTCGCCAATCTGCGCCTGAGCGTCTGGCTCCATGGGCCGGGCAGGAAGGATACGGACCCATCTTCGCCCTTCCCCCCGGTTCTCGCAACCCTGTGTGCCGCCCCTGACGCGGGCCTCACGGCGTTCGAGGATGCTCGTTTCATGTTGGCGCTTCTGCTGTGGGATGAGTGCATCGGGCCTCGACGATCGGACGCCCCCACACAGCAGTACACGAAAACGACGCCAGTCCGATCATCCTCAGCACCACCTGCCGGCGCGAAGCGCTCGTCGTAGACCATTTCCAGCGTGCGAACGTGGTCCTGGACGAGCCGATAGAGCGGGGAAGCCCGTGGGCGTCAGGGCCGGTATCGCTTGGTCGGATTCGTGACAAGGGTGAACGACCCGACCTCCCGCGATTTCCCCTATGAAGGGCACCCCGATCCCATCATAACCACATTTTCGCGTGCGTAGTTCGAGGGGAATTTCGGTTCCTATATAGAGGATCTGAAGAAGCGGAAGGGACCCGATGCGGATCAGCCGCACCGGGTGAGTATCGGAAGTTGACGCGGGGGTAGGCGGTGGAATCGTTCAGACGAGAGCCTTCGCTCGGGCGTCGACAGCAATCCGCGCGCGACCGGTAGCCCAGGACGCCGCAACTGCCTGGAAAAGGCGCCGTGATGGGGTAGGTTTCCGGGCATGTTCATCGTTCGCACGCCTATCGCACGAGCCGACTTGGCTACGCTGGCTGCCCAGCAGTTCGGAGACATGGTGAAAGCCGTGGTCGACATCGAGCGCGGACTCATGGCGGTGGGCGGCGAGCTCCATGCCGACGACGAAGCCGCGCTGATGGACGACGGGTCGCGGCAGTCCGATCTCTGGGGGATCAACCTCTATCCCGGTGTCGACGACGCCGAGTGGATCGAATTCGACTCGATGATCAACGTGAGGCCCTCCCAGGGGAATCGCAGCCGCGATGTCGAGAATGCGTCGGCTCGCGAGGCAATCCGCGCCGTGGTTTCCCGGTTGGTGGCCGACTGATGGCGCTGCCGGTCTATCACACCGACGCCGCGGCCCGCTGGGGGCGCTTCACGCTGGCCGAGCAGCTCGCGCATGTAGGCAGCGAGGTCGAGCGCACGTTTCGCGCGCAGGAGGCCGACAACCTGCCGCGCCAAGACCTCGCGCTGGCCCGGGCGCTGGAACTGTTCGATCTCACGGCTGCCGACCCCCGCTGGGCGGGCCCGCGGCGCCGCGAGATCCTGCGGGCCCGGGAAGGATTCTGCGAATGCCTCTTTGGCGACGCCGTGCCCGCGTCTTCGATTGCCGGACTCCGGCGCTATTTTCTGGCGTTCGCGGTTCGTGCGCGCGGAGAGGTCGGGACGACGTAACCGGTGGGCGCGGGCGCGATACAACCGGGGGTTGTAACCGCCCGGTTCGTCTGGCACGAGAGCCGTCCCGGCTTGGCGTGCAATCCCATGCGCTGCATTGCCTTCCAATTGGCCCAGCCACAACAACACCGCGAAGCGAGTTGAACCGAGGAGAATTTCGGTTCGTATATAGAAGACTTGAAGAAACGGAAGGGACCGGATGCGGATCCGCCGCACCGGGTGACGTATCGGAAGTTGGTAAGAGGGTAAGGCCAGTCTCCAGCGCGGCGCGGCCTCCTGCCTTGCTTCGAATTTCCGCCGCCGACCTTCACTGCGGCGGGCCGGGGCCCCCTCCCTGAACGTTGGACCAGGGCGGCTGGCGGAATGACGGACGATCTGGTCTGATTTTCCGGGTCGGAAGCGATTCCGGAAGAACCAGTCCGATGCGGCGAATTGGGCGCTCGTTCGGCAGCGTGCTCGGCGCGTGCCGCCGCTGCATGGTGGACCCTGACTCCCCCTTGTCCGCCCGCCCGACCGTTGCTACCTTCCCCTCCACAATCGAAGTGTCCCGAGGTCATTTGCCGCGTATTGCTGCCTCGTAAAACAAGAGCTAAAAAGCGATTCTGCCCGCGGCGCTACATGCTGCGGGTTTTTTCGTTGCTGGAGACCGCGGCAGAAGAACAACGGACTGCCCTCGCATCAAATGCGCACCAACGACCTCCTCCTCCGCCCGATGGCCATGCCCATGTGCATGTGTCGCCTTCCCTTCATGGGAGCCGGCCGGATGGTGGCGTGCATCGAGGCGCCTCCAGAGCACTAAGCGAACCACACGTCGCGACGCTCACTCGGCCTTCTCCCTCCACGGAGAAGGCCGTTTTGCTTCTCCGCACTTTTCCCTTCACCAGAGACTCCACCATGACGACCACCGCGCACGACTCCGCCAGTGACACTCCGGCCCCGGCCCTCGGTCCAGGCACCCTGGCCGTACACGCCGCGCAGGAATCGGCCGACCCGGCCACCAACGCCCGCGCCGTCCCGATCTATGCGACGACATCCTACGTCTTCGAAAATGCCGAGCATGCGGCCGATCTCTTCGCGTTGCGCACGTTCGGCAACATCTACTCGCGGATCATGAACCCCACGAACGACGTCTTCGAGAAGCGTGTGGCGGCGCTCGAGCGCGGCGTGGCGGCCGTGGCAACCGCCAGCGGGCAGGCCGCGCAGACACTCACCATCCTCAACCTCGCCCAGGCCGGTGACAACATCGTTGCCTCCACCGCGCTCTACGGCGGCACGGTCGCCCTCTTTGCGCACACGCTCCCGCGCCTCGGGATTCGCACGAAGTTCGTCGATATCCACAACCTCGACGAGGTGCGCGCCGCCATCGACGAGCGGACGCGCGCCGTCTACGTAGAGACCATCGGCAATCCGCGCCTCGACGTCCCGGACTTCCGCGGCCTCGCCGACATCGCACACGCGAACGGCCTGCCGTTGGTCGTCGACAACACCTTCGCGACGCCGATCCTCTGCCGGCCCCTCGAGCATGGCGCGGACATCGTGCTCCACTCCGCCACCAAGTGGATCGGCGGGCACGGCACCGCCATCGGCGGCATCGTCGTCGACGGGGGCACGTTCGATTGGGGGCATGCGTGGCGCTTCAGGGCGTTCTATCAGGAGCCCGATCCGGCGTATCACGGCCTCAGTTTCGGCCAGGCGTTCGCCAATGTCGGCGGCGCCAACATCGCGTTTGCCATCCGCCTGCGCGTCGCTCTGCTGCGCGACATCGGCGCGGCGCTCTCGCCGTTCCACTCGTTCCTCTTCCTGCAGGGGCTCGAGACGCTGCCCCTCCGCATGGAGCGCCACTGCCGCAACGCGCTCCAGGTCGCCGAGTTCCTCGCCGACCACCCGCTGGTGACGTGGGTCAGCTATCCGGGACTGGCGACTCACCCGACGCATTCGCGCGCCAAACGGTACCTCGCCGGCGGGTTCGGCGGCGTGCTCACCTTCGGCGTGCGCGGCGGCGCCGACGCGGCGCGGCGCGTTCCGTCTCATACGAAGCTCTTCTCGCTGCTCGCGAACGTCGGTGACGCAAAATCGCTCATCATCCATCCGTGGACGACGACGCACGAACAGCTGTCGGACGCCGAACGGGCAGCGGCCGGCGTGACCGCCGATCTCGTCCGCCTCTCCGTGGGCATCGAGGACGTTGAGGACCTCCTGCGCGACCTTGATCAGGCGCTGCGCCGCAGCGCCGCCGCGGCATGATCGGCGGGCTGCGCACGCCGCGGATCCTCGCCATGCCGGCGTTCACCTTCGAATCGGGCGAGGTGCGGCGCGACCTACGCCAGGCGTACCACTTCGACGGCACGTTGAACGCGGCGCGCGACAATCTCGTCCTCGTCTTCCACGCGCTCACCGGTACGCCGGATGCGGCCGGCGATTGGTGGAAGCGCATCGTCGGACCCGGGTGCGCGCTCGACACACGCCAGTATGCGGTGCTCGCACCGAATCTGCTGGGTTCGTGCTACGGCACCAGCGGTCCATCCGACGACGTGCACGGCCGGTTCCCCGCGGTGACCCCGCGCGACCAGGCCCGCTTCGCGGCGAATCTCGTCGACGCCCTGGGAGTGCGTGACGTGGCGCTCGTCACCGGCGGCTCGCTCGGCGGCATGGTCGCGCTCGAGTGGACGGCGACCTTTGGCGGCCGGACGCGCGCGACGGTGGTGCTCGCCGCCCCCGCGGCGCAGTCAGCGCACGCCATCGCGTGGAATGCCGTCCAGCGCGCCGTGTTGGATGTCGCTGGCCATCAGGGGCTGGCGGTGGCCCGGCAGATATCGATGATCGCGTTCCGCAGCGAGCACGAATTCGAGACGCGGTTCGGTCGCGCGGTGGGCCCCGACGGTCGATTCGAAGTCGAGCGCTATCTGCGGCATCAGGGAGAGAAGCTCGAAGCGCGGTTCGACATCGCGACCTATCGCGCGCTGCTTGACGCCATGGACGCGCACGATCTCGGGCGTGGGCGTGGCGGACTGACGCCGGCGCTCCGCGCGCTCACGGGGCACGTAGTCGCTGTCGGCGTTCCCGGCGACCAGCTCTACTCGGCGGACGTCGTGCGGCGGTGGGCGGAGCGGGCCGGGGCGGCATACTGTGAACTCCGCTCGGCATTCGGGCACGACGCTTTCCTGCTCGAGCACGAGCAGGTGGGCGCGATCCTGCGCGAGGCGCTTGGGGCATCGGCGCGCGCCCGTGCACGGAGGGACATCGCATGATCGTCACCGCCAGTGACCGCGCCTCGGTGCAGGTCGCGGTCGCCGCGCGAACGCGAGCGCCGCGTGTCGTCCGCGTGGCGCTCGCCGGGTGCGGCACCGTGGGGGCGGCGCTTCTGGCCCTCATCCATCGCCGGCAGGGCGAGATCGAGTCTCGACACGGCGTGCGATTCGAGTTGTCGCGCATCCTCGTCCGCGATCGGTCCAAGGACCGCGGCATCGCGTTGGACCGTGAGGTGTTCACCACGTCGCCGGACGACTTCCTGCAAACCGACACGGACGTCGTAATCGAGGTGATCGGTGGGTTCGACCCGGCGGAGCGGGTGGTGCGCGGCGCGCTCGCCATCGGGCGTCCAGTGGTGACGGCCAACAAGTCGCTCATTGCCACGCGCGGGCCCGCGCTCCAGTTCCTGGCTGACGCGCACGAAAGCGTGCTGCAGTTCGAGGCGGCGGTCGGCGGCGGCGTGCCGGTAGTGCGCACCATCCGGAGCGCACTCGGCGGGCACGGCGTGCGTGCCATCACCGGGATCTTGAACGGCACGAGCAACTTTCTGCTCACGGCGCTCGCCGACGGCGTATGCTACGCCGACGCACTCGTGGATGCGCAGGCACGCGGATTCGCCGAAGCCGATCCATCGCGCGACCTCCGGGGGCTCGATGCCGCCGACAAGATCCGCATCCTCGCCTGGCTCGCCTGGGGGGTCGATCCGGCCGTCCTGGAGGTCCAGGTGGAAGCGCTCCCGCTCGATCTCGAGCCGTTTGTGCGCCAGGCGGAAGCGCGATCAGGCGTCTTGAAGTACCTGGCCGGCGCCGCGTGCGGCGAAGATGGTCGCGTTCGCGCCTGGGTGCGGCCGGTCACTCTTCCCAGCGACCACCCGTTCGCGAACGTGCGCGACGAAGACAACGCCGTGCACATCGACAGCGAATCGCTCGGGGTCTTGCGCCTGCAGGGACGCGGCGCCGGCGGCAGTGCGACGGCGAGCGCCGTGATCGCCGATCTGCTCCAAGCGGCGAAGGCCGTGACCTGAGCCGCCGTCGGCTCCCCGGTTGCCGCGCGGGCGCACCGCGGGCTCGACCGCCGTATTCCTAGCGACCACGCCGATCCCGTCATAACCACGTTTTCGCGTGCCTAGTTCGAGAGGGACCTTCGGTTCGCATATAGAAGATCTGAAACAGCGGAAGGGACCGGACGCGGATCAGCCGCATCCGGTGACGTATCGGAAGCTGGTGCGGAGGTAGGGCCAGCCTCCAGCGCACAGCAACGTCACAAGGCGGGATCCCGGGCGTTGGCGGTTCCATAGATGGCGGCTGCATGCCGCTCAAAGGCAAGATGTTCTTCCCTTGCTGAAGCAGGTGCTCCACCGCAGACTATCTGTCACCAACGCCGCCGCTGCGTGAGTGGCTTCACAGCGACATTGCCTGAATTTCAACCCTCAGGACACACCCGTTGCAGGGCCTTCTCGAATGGCAAATCGCTCGCCCCGTTGTGCCCGTCCTTCGTTTTGGCTGGCATTGGCGTTGATTACGGTGCCTGTTGCTGCTTGTGCACAAACCGTTACCGGGGTTGGCTTCAGTGCGATCAGCGTCCACGATCCGGTTAGCGGCGGTACCATGCCGGGTTACGTGTTCTATCCATCCGTGCAGGCCAAGGGCGTAACGTGGCTTGGACCCTACGAACTTCACGCCACTGCGGACGCGCCTCCCATTCCCGGCACCAAGCCGCTTGTCGTGATCTCGCACGGCCATGGCGGTTCGGACCTCGGCCACCATGACTTGGCAGCGTACCTGGCCAGTCACGGCTTCGTCGTCGCCACACTGGAACATCCCAAAGACAATTTCCGCGACGCGAGCGGCAACGGCCACTTGACGGTCTTCGCAGGCAGGCCTGTCCAAGTCAAGGCGATCATCACTTACCTGCTCGCCGACCCGCACTGGAACAAGCTGATCGACGCCAACCAGATCGGTGTTGCCGGCTTTTCGATGGGCGGCTACACCAGCTTGCTGCTGGTCGGCGCAGTGCCGCACTTCGACCTTATAATCGGCTATTGCAGACGGCACCCCAAGGACCAGGAAACGTGTGGCCTCGCGAGACAGCTTGCCGCCCGATCTCGCATGACTGAAGAGGCTTATCTGGATACGTTGCAAAAGGGCCTCTATCGCTGGGGCGCCACGGACGACCCACGGATCAAGGCGGCGTTCGTCATGGCGCCGACGAGCTTTGTCTTCGACAAGGCCGGAGTCGCGACGGTCAATCGCCCGGTATTCCTTTACTACGGGCAGGACGATCCCGTGCTGCTGCCGGCCGCGAACGTCGTGCAAATCGCGCCGTTCATCAAGACCCTTGCCGGCATCAAGATGATTCCGAAGGCCGGACATTACGTATTCTTGTCGCCCTGTTCGCCACAGTTGGCCAAGGCGGTGCCCGACATTTGTCGCGATCCGCAGGGCGTGGATCGTACCAAAGTGCACGCACAGATCAACGCCGACGCGCTGGCGTTCTTTCGCAGAACGCTGGTCGCGTTGCCACATTGAGCCCACCCGCTTGAGCGACCGGGGAGAGGGGTGAGAATTGGCGGGCGGGATCGGTGCCACTGGGCCGATCAGCCGCGAACGATGTAGTCGCGGTCGTCGAGGTCCGTAACAAGATCCATCGTCACGAGCGTGCGCCCGTGACAAAGGTGAACTACGCGACCTGCCGCGATTTCCCCTTTGAAGGGCGTGCCGATCATGTCATGACCACACTTTGGTGTGCGTAGTTCGATGGCAATGGCGGTTCGTCTATACAAGATCTGAAGAAGCGGAAGGGACCGGATGCGGATCAGCCGCACCGGGTGACGTATCGGAAGTTGGTGCGGGGGTAAGGCAAGTCGGCCGGCCCCTCACACAGGTCTCGACAGCAGCTACGCTCGGAAGTCCGGCCGGTCCAGCACGCGCACCCAGCCGCCGTCGGCCTCTCGCCGAACCACCTGCGCCCGTGCACCGGCGTCGTCCCGAGCCGGCGTGGCGGTCAGGGCGATGTCGCTGAGCTGGAGGGTCGGCAACGGCTCCTCCGCCTGAAACCGAATCCCCTTCCCGATCATCTGCGCATACACCTCGCGGATGGCCGCGCTCGCAGGTCTTCGTGCGTCATATCCGTACTCCCATTTCAGGACGTGAACCACTCGGCCAGCGGCACGCGCGCCGACAGCGCCGAGAAATCGCCCCGGTCGCGAATGGCGATCGCCGCATCGGCCATCGCCCGCGCCGCCACCCACGCCAGCGCACCGCCGACGCTCACGCGTTGCGCGCCGGCCTCCACGAGTTGGTCGAATGAGAGATCCGGCCTGGCCAGCACGTTCACCGGCTTCGTCACCGCCGAGCAGACGGCCCGGATCTGTTCCAGCGTGGTCAGCCCCGGTGCATAGAGCACATCGGCTCCGGCCTGTTCGAAGGCTCGCAATCGGGCGATCGTGTCGTCCAGATCGGGATTGCCGCGAATGTGGTTCTCGGCGCGTGCCGTGAGAGTGAACGGGAAGGAGAGTGCGCGCGCCGCCTCCACGGCCGCGGCGATCCGTTCCACGGCGTGCGACCGACCATAGAGTCGGTGCTGCGCGCCGTCCCAGTCTTCGATGGACCCGCCGACCGCACCGGCCGACGCAATCCGCGTGACGGCATGCGCCGCACCCTCCGGCTCGTCCCCGTAGCCGTTCTCGAGGTCAGCGGATATTGGCAGGGCGGTCGCGCGGTCGAGCGCCTCGACGTGCGCGGCCACCTCGTCGAGCGTGGCGCGGCCGTCGAGCCGGCCGAGGGTGAACGCGAACCCGGAGCTCGTAGTGGCGAGGGCGTGGAATCCCAGCGCCTCGAAGACGCGCGCCGAGCCCACGTCCCACGGATTGGGAATCACGAATGGCGGGCCCGCATGCAGCGTGCGGAACGCCTCGGCCTTCCTCTCAACTCTCGTCATTGGTCACCTCGAGCACGACCTTGCCGCGTTTGCCGGGCTGCGCGACCCGCTCGAAGGCGGCCCGCGCATCGGCGAGCGGGAACACCGCGTCCAGCACCGGCTCCAGCGTGCCGGCATCGACGAGGCGGCCGATCTCCTCGAGTTGCTCGCGCCGCGGCTCCACGACGAAGTATACGCCGTCCAGGCCGGCGGGCGGCTGCTCCGCCACGCTCACGATCCGGCCTCCGCGGCGTACGAACTCCGCAAACGCGGACAGGGCGGCCCCGCCGACGGTGTCGAAGACGAGTTCGACGGACACTTCGATTCTCATAGAAAGCCTGAAGAAGCGGAAGGGGCCGGATGCCGATCAACCGCACCGGGTGACGTACCGGAAGTTGGTGCGGGGGTTGGGCGGTCTGCCACCGTCTTCGACGTACCGGCCGTTGCGATCCCGTGTCGGCATGCTCACTTCTGAAAGCGCACCTCGCACCCATCGCCGGTGGCCACGAGCTCCCCCTGCTGCACCGCAATCAGCCGGCTGATGAGAATCCAGGTCGCGGAGACGACCGCCCCGGAACCAGCGCCAGCCGGGGCGCCGCCCGCGGCCGGCCCTAGCCGGATGGTCGTGCCGCCGCCATCGCGGACCGTACTGATCGACAGCGGCATCTGCTCGTTCGCCGCCTCTGCCGCTTCGGTGACGAGCAACGCCAGCGCTTCGGCCAGGCGAGCGCGATCGGCCGCGATGCGGGGGACGGAGGGATCGAGTGCGACGTCCACCCGCGCGCCCCGCCGGTCGGCCGCGGCACGCGCCAGCGGCAGAATCGAACGTACGACGTCGTTGACCAGCACGGGTTCGCGTTGCACGCTCAGCGCGCCGCGGTCGGCGTCGGCCACCTGGCCCAAGCGGTGGAGCGCCGCGTCGATGGCGTCGGCGGCGGTGCGGGCATCGCGCAGCAACTCCTCCTGATTGTCGTTCAGCTCGCCGAACGGGGCTTCGAGCAGGATGTGCAGCGGAAGCCGGACGCCGTCGAGCTGCGCGATGGCATCGCCGACCACCGCCGCCACCATCGTCGCCTCATCGCGCCGTTGCACCGCGGCGAGGGCCTCCGCACGGGCCCGTGCATCGGCCGCCGTACTCAGCGCTGCACCCAGCGAGCCCACGGCCTCTTCGATGCGGTCGAACTCGTCCGCCCGCCGCGGCGCCCCGCCGGCCGCATGCGTCACCTGGGTGAGTCGCGCGATCCGATTCGCGAAGTAGCGCACGTTGGCCCAGGTGATGAGGAGTGAGAGCGCAGTGAGGAGAGCGGCCGGCAGCAACAGCACGCGCGGCGCCTCTCGCCCCGCCCGCCCGTAGTAGAAGAGCCCGGCCACCAGCGCCACGGCGAGCATCGTGGGCAGGAGCCCCGCGACCAGCCGCCACGCCACCGAAACGGAGATACGCCGCTTTCCGAAGAGGGCGGTCATTCGAGACTCTCCGAGCGCCGCACCGCTCGCCTCGCGTGGTTCGCGCCGTCCGGTTCCTCCTCCCCGGCGGCGGAGACGACCATCACGTCGAGCCCGGAGCTCGCGCCGAGCAGCCGCTCGACGATCGATCCGTTCCACAGGCGGTACCACCGGGAGCGTCGTGTCTCGCCCACGATGGCCAGGGTCACGCCGCGCTGCGCGGCAAAGCGCGACAGGGCGGCGGTCACGTCCGTGCCCTCCAGCTTCACGACTTCCGCTCCGAGCGACTGCGCCAGTTGAATGTTGTCCACGAGATGGCGCTGGATGGTGCTGTCGATGCGATCGGCCCGCTCATCGGGGGTCTGCACGTACACGCAGAACCAGTCGGAGTTCAACCGGCCCGCAATCCGGCTGGCCCGGCGGAGCAGCACGCGCGACAGGGGCGGATTGCTCGACAGACAGGCCATGATCCGGTCCACCGTCTTGGGCGCGGCGGCCGGCCCACCGGCCTCGGCGCGCCGGACGATCTCCTCGCGCGACCGATCCACGGAGCTGGCCACCTCGCGCAGCGCAAGCTCGCGGAGTGTCGTGAGATTCTCGTCAGTGAAGAAGTTGGTGAGCGCCGTCTGGATCTTGTCCGGCTGATAGATCTTTCCCTCGCGCAGCCGTTGGCGGAGGTCTTCGGCCGGGATGTCGAGGTTGACCACCTGATCCGCCTGCCCGACCACCCAATCCGGGACCGTCTCGCGTACCATGACGCCGAGCGCGCGCTCGAGCACGTCGTGCAGCGACTCCAGGTGCTGCACGTTCACGGCCGAGATCACGTTGATGCCCTCGTCCAGCAGGAGCAGCACGTCCTGCCACCGCTTGCCGTTGCGGGCCCCCGGCACGTTGGTATGCGCGAGTTCGTCCACGATCGCGATCACCGGGCGACGCGCGATCACGGCATCGACATCCATCTCCTCGAGCGTAACCCCGCGGTATACCACCCGCGTGCGCGGCACCACCTCGAGATCGCCGATCTGCGCCGCGGTCTCGGCGCGCATATGTGTTTCGATATAACCCACCACGACGTCGACGCCGCGTCGCCGCAACTCGTGGCCTTCCTGCAGCATCCGGTACGTCTTGCCCGTTCCGGCGGCGGAGCCGATGTACACCTTGAGCTTCCCGCGCTCCCGCCGTCGCACCAGCGCCAGGAAGTCCGCGGACGCGAACGGCCCCCCCGGCGTCGCGCGCCCGGTCGGGGCCGGTGGGGCGGCCGCGGATGCACCAGGGCGGAGCGGGTCGGGGCTCATGGGCGGAAGCTACGCGGAGCGGCGGGGCGTCAGAAGGCCAACGACAGGGAACTCACCACGAAGACGTCGGTCTTCCGTGGGGCCAGGCGCCCGTTCGGGAACACCGGAGCGTCGGCCCGAAAGCCGCGCAACTCGGTGCGCCACATGATCGGCGCATCCGGCGACACGTCGACTCCCACCGACGCCCCGTTCCCTTGGAACGCGTACGGTAGCCCCGTGGTCAAGTTCACCTGGCCGGGGTCGGCGTATCGCTCGATGCGCGCGGCCAGGGCCAGCGCCTGCGTCATCCGGCGCCTGGCGACAGCGGTGAACCCCCACCAGTCCGACCGCGCGCCGCCGGCGGACGACGGCCCCAGCGTCCCGTAGTCCATCTCCCCGAGCAGGCTCACCGATCCGCGCGCGATCGTACCGCCCACGCCGTTGAACAGCCGCAGCCGTCCGCCGGTCTCGTTGTTGACGAACGTGTAATAGCTGAGGGTCGCACCGGGCGACACCGCGTAGGCGACGCGCATCCCCACGCCCTTGTCCGTGTTCGTCTCGGAGATGTTCTGCCAGCCGTTGACCAGGTCGAGGCGGACCGCCAGCGCCGGCGTCGCTTGCCAGTTCACCCGCACGCCGCTGGAGTAGTAGGGCGACGCATACTCCGCGACGAGCGATCGCGTGTATGTCGGGTTGTCCTTCGACGCCCAACTCTCCATTCCGGTATTGGCATAGAATATGCCCGCATCCACCCACAGACCCGAGGCCACGCGGTACCCGGCGTACGCCTCCTGGATCGTGCGCGACAATGATGGGCCGCTGACGGTGCCATGGGTCGGTTCCGCGGCGTAGTTCGCCTGCACCGACGTTCCCGCCTGGATCGCGAGCCGGCCGTGAATGCGGCCGCCGGCGATCAGCGCTTCGGCGTACGCGAGGTTCACGTTGAACTCGTCGTGCCTGGCGGGCTGCGTCGTGAACGGCGCGCCCCCGGCAAACGACCGGTCGAACGTCGGGGGCCGGCCGAAGTCGTACGCGTAGTAGGTGTCGATGAAGCCGCCAAAGGTGACCCTGAGCGACGTATCGGCCGCCGTCTGCGCGACGCACATCGCGGGCGCGGCGGGCAGAAGGGCGAGCGCACACCAGAAGGATCGCATGGTCGAATGCTCCCCTAACGCGCCACGCGCGGTGATGTGGACGCGCCGAACGCCGAATCCAGCGCGATGTTGAGCAGCAGCACGTTGACGCGGGGATCGCCGAAGAACCCGAATTGCGGCCCGTTCGTATGCCGGTCCACGATGGCGCGCACCGCCGCGGAGTCCACGGCGCGAGCCCGCGCCACACGGGCCACCTGCAGCCAGGCGTCGGCGGGCGAGATATCGGGGTCCAGGCCCGAACCCGACGCCGTGACCATGTCGGACGGGATGTGTCCCCTGACCGCACCGTCGACCGTCACCGCAGTGTCGATGCGGGCGACGACCTGCGAATCAAGTGTGGCGCTGGTCGGCCCGAGATTGCTGCCCGACGAAGCCGACGCGTCGTACCCGGCCGCCGAAGGGCGGGGATGGAAGTACTCGGGGCGCGCGAATGGCTGGCCAATGAGGGCGCTGCCGACCACCCGGCCGTTCACGGACACCAGCGAGCCGTTGGCCTGGCGCGGAAACACCACCTGCGCCAGGCCGGTGACGGCTCCGGGATAGAGAACCCCGGTGACGATGCAGAGCACGAGCGTCATCACGATGGCGGGGCGAAGCTGGTTGCGAAGCATGGCAGAGTCTCCTGTTGCCGTCAGGCCACGAGGCGGAGCGCGACGAGCAGCATGTCGATGAGCTTGATCCCGACGAACGGCACGATGAGCCCGCCCACGCCATAGATCAGCAGGTTGCGGCGCAGAATGACCGATGCTCGCGCGGGACGGTACGCGACGCCGCGCAGGGCCAGCGGGATCAGCGCAATGATGACCAGCGCGTTGAACACCACGCTGGCCAGGATCGCCGACTCCGGCGAGTGCAACCGCATCACGTTGAGCGTCTGCAGCACGGGATACGTGGAGACGAACATGGCCGGGATGATGGCGAAGTACTTCGCCACGTCGTTGGCGATGGAGAACGTGGTCAGCGAGCCACGGGTCATGAGCAGTTGCTTGCCGATCTCCACCACCTCGATGAGTTTCGTCGGGTTGGAATCCAGGTCGATCATGTTGCCGGCTTCCTTGGCTGCCTGGGTCCCCGTGTTCATGGCCACGCCCACGTCGGCCTGCGCCAGCGCCGGCGCGTCGTTCGTGCCGTCGCCGGTCATCGCCACGAGCCGCCCCCCGGCCTGCTCCCGCTTGATCAACGCCATCTTGTCTTCGGGCTTCGCCTCGGCCAGGAAATCGTCGACCCCGGCCTCCTGCGCGATGGCGGCGGCGGTGAGCGGGTTGTCGCCCGTGATCATCACGGTGCGGATGCCCATGGCGCGCAGCCGCTCGAACCGCTCGCGGATGCCCCCTTTCACGATGTCCTTGAGGTGAATCACGCCGAGCACCCGGGCCGCGCCGTCCGCCCGCGTGCGTTCGGCCACGACCAACGGCGTCCCGCCGGCGACGGCGACCCGCTCGACCATCGCATTGAGGTCCGACGGCGCTTCGCCACCGTGTTGGCGCACCCACGCCAGCACCGCGTCGCCCGCGCCCTTGCGCACCTCGTAGCCTTCGGCATCCACGCCGCTCATGCGCGTCGTGGCGCTGAACGGAATGAAGGTCAGGTCGCGCTGGCCCTCGTGGCTGCCGCCCACCTCCCGTCCGCGCAGGCCGTACGTCGTTTTCGCGAGCACCACGATGCTGCGTCCTTCGGGCGTCTCGTCGGCGAGCGAGGCGAGCTGCGCACGGTCGGCCAGGTGCTCGCCCGCGATGCCCGTCACCGGCAGGAACTCGGCCGCCTGGCGGTTGCCGAGCGTGATCGTGCCGGTCTTGTCCAGCAGGAGTGTATTGACGTCGCCCGCCGCTTCCACGGCGCGTCCGCTCATGGCGATCACGTTCTGCTGGATCATGCGATCCATCCCGGCGATGCCGATGGCCGACAGCAGGCCGCCGATGGTGGTCGGGATGAGGCAGACGAGTAGCGCGATCAGAATGGGGATGCTGGTGTCGGCGCCGCTGTAGACGGCCAACGGCTTGAGGGTGGCCACGGCGAACACGAAGACGATGGTGAGGCCCGCGAGCAGAATGGTCAGCGCGATCTCGTTCGGTGTCTTCTGTCGCGACGCGCCCTCGACCAGCGCGATCATCCGGTCGAGGAAGGTCTCGCCCGGATTCGCCGTGATGCGCACGACGATATAGTCGGAGAGCACCTTCGTGCCTCCGGTCACCGCCGAGCGGTCGCCCCCGCTCTCGCGAATGACCGGCGCGCTCTCGCCGGTGATGGCGCTCTCGTCCACGGAGGCGACGCCCTCGATCACCTCGCCGTCACCCGGAATGAAGTCGCCGGGAGTGCAGAGCACGACGTCCCCGCGGCGCAATGCTCCCGCATTCGCCTCCTCGAATCGCGAGTGATCGTACCGGCCGTCGGGCCCCGGCGCGGCCAGCCGCTTGGCCATGGTCTGCGTACGCGAGCGGCGCAGCGTATCGGCCTGCGCCTTGCCGCGCCCTTCGGCCATCGCTTCGGCGAAGTTCGCGAAGCCGACCGTGAACCACAGCCAGAGGGCGAGTTGCAGCAGGAACCCGGTGTCGGCGCGGCCGTGGCCGGCGTCGAGCAGGAGCATCACCGTGGTGTACACGGCCCCGATCAACACCACGAACATCACGGGGTTCCGCACCACATGGCGCGGGTCGAGCTTGCGCACCGCGTCCACGAGCGCGCGGCGCACGATGGGGGGATCGAACAGCGGACGGGCGCGCGTGGCGCGCTGCCGCTCCGCGGCGCCGTGCGCGGATGAGCGGGCGTCCAGCACCGGAGCCTTGGCGGTCACTGGGTTGGGCGTCATGGTCAGAACACCTTGCCGGCGCCCATCAGCAGGTGCTCGACGATCGGACCGAGCGAGAGGGCGGGGAAGAAGGTCAGCGCGCCGACGATCAGGATCACGCCGATGAGGAGCAACACGAACAGCGGCGTCGTCACGGGAAACGTCCCCGACGATTCCGGTGCAAGCTTCTTGCCCGCCAGGAACCCGCCGACCGCGAGCATCGGGACGATCATGGCGAATCGCCCGATGAGCATATTCAGGCCGAACAGGGTGTTGTAGTAGTACGTGGACCCCGTGAGCCCGGCGAACGCGCTGCCGTTGTTGCCGGCGGTGGAGGTGAATGCGTACAGGATCTCCGACAGACCGTGCGGGCCCGCGTTGTGTAATCCGGCGAGCCCCGGCCTGAGCAGGACCGATACGGCAGTGGGCACCAGGATCGCCGCCGGGAAGATGAGCACGTACAGCATCACCATCTGCACCTCGCGCGCCTGGATCTTCTTGCCGAGGTACTCCGGCGTGCGGCCGACCATCAGTCCGGCAATGAACACCGTGAGAATGGCCATCATCACCATGCCGTACAGCCCGGAGCCGACGCCGCCGAAGATCTCTTCGCCCAACTGGATATTCACCAGCGGCACCATGCCGCCGATGGCCGTGAATGAATCGTGCATCGCGTTCACGGAACCATTGGACGCGTCGGTGGTGGCCACCGCCCAGAGCGCGGAGTTCGCGATGCCGAAGCGCACTTCCTTGCCCTCCATATTGCCGCCCGGATTGCCCGGCGACGGCACGACGGCCACCCCCGCCGCGGCGTGGATCGGGTTGCCCCGGCCTTCGGCCCAGTACGTCGTCACCACGCCGCCGGCGAAGATCACGAACATCGCCGCCCACAGCGCCCAGCCGTGGGCCTGCCGCTTGACCATGCGGCCGAACGTCCACGTGAGCCCCGACGCGACGAGCAGGATCGCGAACATCTCGATGAAATCCGACCACGGCGTGGGATTCTCGAACGGGTGCGCCGAATTCACGTTGAAGAACCCGCCGCCGTTCGTCCCGATCTGCTTGATGGCGATCTGGCTGGCCGCGGGGCCCATCGCGAGCACCTGGTGGGCGCCCTCGAGCGTCGTCACGCGCACGTAGGGCGTGACGTTCTGGATCACGCCCTGCTGCACGAGCACGAGGGCCACGACGAGCGCCAGCGGGAGCAGGATGTACAGGATGCCACGCACGAGGTCGGTCCAGAAATTGCCGATCCGTCCCTTGGCCTCCCCGCCGTGTCGCGCGATGCCTCGGGTGAGGCCGATGGCCGCCGCCATGCCGGCGGCCGCCGACGTGAAGTTGTGATACGTCAGCTGTGTGGCCTGCGATAGGTACGACATCGTCGTCTCGCCGCCGTACGACTGCCAATTGGTGTTGGTGGTGAACGACGCCGCGGTCTCGAACGACTGATGGTCGGTGACGGCGGCCAGATGCTGCGGATTGAACGGGAGGATCGCCTGCAGGCGCAACACCAGATAGGTGAGTAGCATTCCGGCCAGGCTGAACAGCAACAGCGACGCCGTATACCGCGTCCAGTGCTGATCCTCGGCGGGATCCACCCCGGACAGGCGGTAGATCGGCCGTTCGACCGCGCTCAGCCAATGCATGGACCCGTCGTAGACGCGCACCATATAGAGGCCGAGCGGCTTCGTGAGCACCATCAGCAGCACGGCGTAGAACAGGATTTGCAGCCAACCGTCGAGCGTCATGGGGCGCGCCTCCTCTCAGAACCGGTCGGGGCGCAGGAGCGCGTAGACGAGATAGACGATCAGGACGGCCGCCAATCCGGCGGCGATCAGGTTTGCGATATTCACGGCCGGTGCTCGCCCTCGTCGTCGGCTTGCGCGGCGCGACCCAGCCGGTCGCAGACCGCGACATACCCGATCATCAGGACGAAGAACAGCACACTGGCCAGCACGTAGATCACATCGGTCACGGTACGCCTCCTCTGCGAATGCCGGTGCAGAAGCGTACGCGCAGACACATAAAGGCCGCACAAACGAAGGGGCGCCGATGCAATGCTCCCGGTGCTTCGCCAGTCTCGGCCACCGAACTCTTTATCCAATTTTCATGCGCTGGGACGCCAACGTTCATGCGGCGTTTATGGGGCGCCCGGTAGCTTCGGGGCATGTCAGTCGCCGATCTCGGCATTCAGCCAACGCGCGGCGTCACCGCCGCGCAGACCGACGACGACGAATCGTCGTTGGCGGTCGCGATGGCGTTCGTGGGTCGGATCGCGGAGTTGCGCGGTGCCGATCTGGTCGACGTCGGCAAGCGCATCCAGGCTCCGAAGCGGGCATGGGCCGCCCACTCCGCCGCGCGCCAGGGACTGCTGTCGGCGCTCTGGCACCGGGAACTCACATGGGCCGTGTGGAGCGTACGCGACGCGATGGAGACGGCCGCCTTTCTGGCGCGGCGCACGGGACAGGGGTTGACTGCCCACGAGCGGCCATCGTTCGAACTCGGCTGCGCCGCCGCCACCGAGACGGCCCTGGGCTTGCTCGTGACGGCCCACCTGCCGGCCGCGGATCTCGATGCCCTGTACGCGCCGTTCGAGGGGCTGGTGCCGCGCGCGTCGTTGGTCCTGCCGGGCTGAGCGGACGCGCGGTCAGGCCGCCGGATCGAGCGCCGGAACCTCGGCGAACGGAAGGTCGAAGGAGAATGCCGAACCGCCGCCCTCGCGGGGCCGCATCCAGACGCGACCCTCCTGCGCTTCCGCGAGTCGTCGGGCGATGGCGAGGCCCAGCCCCGCGCCTCCCACGTCGGGCGGTGTGGCGGGAGGTCGGTAGAAGGGCGTGAAGACGCGCTCGCGTTCCGCTTCGGGGATGCCGGGCCCACGGTCGGCCACGGTGAACTCCAGCCGGTCGTCACGTCGCGCCACGGTCAGGTCCACCGGCTGGCCAGCGGGCGAATACTTGAGCGCATTCTCCAGCAGGTTGACGAGCACGCGCACCGACTGCACCAGATCGCATCGGGCGCCGAGCGACGCGCCATCCTCGGCCGACACGCGAATCATCCGCTCGCCCCGGAGCCCGCGCACACGCTGGAGCGCCACGCCCACGAGCTCGTCAGCCAGGTTGAGCGCGATGTCCAGCGGCATCGCATCGGCGTTGAGGCGGGAGAGATCCAACAGGTCGGCCACCATGCGGTTCAGCCGATCGGCTTCTTCCTCGATGGAACGCGCGTCGGGCTCACCACGTTCGGCAAGGGCGTGCGCCAGCGCCTTGATGGTAGTGAGCGGCGTGCGGAGGTCGTGCGACACGCCGGCTATGAGCGCGTCCTTGAGTTGACTGGCCTGGCGGAATCCCTCGGCGCGTTCGGCCTCGGCGCTGAGACGTACGCGTTCCACGCCCAGCGCGGCATAGTACGCCAGCGCGTCCAGGAACTGGCGTTGCGCCGGAACGAGCGCGATGGGCGCCGTGTGCGAGATTCGAAGCACGCCCACGGTGCGGCTCCGCACCTGAAGCGGCATGAGTAGCGCCCGCACATCACCCTCGGCAATCCAGCCCGGCGCACCCGCCCGGTCCGCCCGCGCGTGGTCCGACGCCACCCCTCGGGGTGCGAGTTGCGTGGTGCGATCCACGCGCTCCGCGGCCGCGGCGCCCGCCTGCGCCACCCACGCGGTGAGACTCGCCGGGTCCACCGAACCGGCGGCGGGGCAGTCGCCCGCCGAAGCGGCGCGCACATACGCGCCGTGCTCCGATCCCTGGATCAGGATCTCGCAACACGAGACGCGCAGAGTGGACTGAATAACGCGCGCGACGGCGGTCAGTGCCGCCTCGGCGCGCCCGACGTTCAGCGCTTCGGCGCCGAGCATCGCGAGCCGCTCCACCTCGACCGCGCGCTGGTGGGCCGCGTCGGCCCGCTCGTCCGCGCGCGCCAGCAGTTGCGCGGCGACGATGCCCGTGATCAGAAACGCCGCGAGCACCAGCCAATCGAGCGGATTCGCGATGGCGAAGGTGTAGTACGGCGGCAGGAAGACGAAATCGAAAACGCCGAAGGCGGTGACCGACAGCGTGATGCCCAGCAGCCGTCCGCCGGCCGCGCTCCCGCCGAGCACGACGAGCAGGAAAGCGAGCGCGACGTGCGCCTTGCCCACTTCGGGGCGAATGAGGAACAGGCCGGTGGCGACGGCGGCGAGGGCGAGAAACGACGTGCCCCACGCCAGTCGTGCGCGGCCGAGGCGGTTGGCGTCACGCGCCATCGCCGTGTCCCGCTTCGAATTCGAATCGGTATCCGATGCCCGGCTCGGTGACGAAGTGTCGGGGCACATACGGATCGGGCTCCAGCTTCCGGCGAAGATGTCCCATGTACACGCGCAGATACTGCTGGGCATCCCCGTGCGACGCGCCCCACACGGCGCCGAACAGCTGACGGTGCGTCATCGTGCGTCCCGCGTTGGCCACCAGTGCCTGCAACAGCGACCACTCGGTGGGCGTGAGGTGCACGGCCGATCCATCGCGCGACGCCGTCCGCCGTTCGAGGTCGATCACGAAGGGGCCGATCGCGATCGGGGCTTGCACGGCCGACGGCAGGCGCGAGCGGCGAACCTGAGCGCGGAGCCGCGCCCGGAATTCGACCGTCCCGAACGGCTTGGTGACGTAGTCGTCAGCGCCGGCGTCGAGCAACCGCGCTTTCTCGTCCTCGGAATGCCGCGCCGAGAGCACGACGATGGGCACGTGGGAGTATTCGCGGATGGCCCGGCATACGTCGATGCCGTCCATGTCGGGCAAGCCAAGGTCGAGGACGATCACGTCGGGGCGTTCGCGTCGCGCGGTGTCGATCGCCTCCGCGCCGGTTCCTGCTTCGAGAAAATGGCCGACGTCGAGCCCCATCGCGTGGTGAACGGCCGCGCGAATCTTGGGTTCGTCATCCACGATCAACAGCGTGGGCAGAGGGGACGGGGGCGTGACCCGCATAACCGGATGATACCGAGGTGGGACCGCGCGCCGCTAGCGTGGGGCTGGCTCGAGGCGGCGCGGGCGAACACGATCGGTCGGTACCGAGCGTGCGCGGCGCCGCGGTGCTCGTGACCAGGGTACGCTAGATGGCCTCGCGCCATTTCCCGATGCAGGGCGCACGGGTCCCGTCATAACCACACTTCGGCGTGCGCAATTCGAGGGAGATTGTGGCTCCTATATAGAAGACCTGAAGAAACGGAAGGAACCGGATGCCGATCAGCCGCACCGGGTGACGTATCGGAAGCTGGTGCGGGGGTAGGGACGTCCCCGGGGCGAACCGGGTCGCCCTGCCGAGCGGCTGCCCACTCGGCGCATGAGTTCACCTCTCCCGCCGGGGTCGGCATTCCACCAGTCCGCCGGGTCCAACTCTTTGGGAGGGGGGCCGTCTGCCTACTTCTCGACGATGAAGTCCCCGAGCACGAGTACATCCAGTCCTGTGGAGAAGAAGCACCGCAGCGCCTGCTCCGGCGACTCGATGATCGGCTCGCCCATGATGTTGAGACTCGTGTTGAGCACCACCGGAATGCCCGACAGCTTCCCGAACTCCTCGATGAGCCGGTGATAACGGGGGTTCACCTCTCGCCGCACCGTCTGCAGCCGCGCAGACCCGTCCACGTGTGTGATGGCGGGCAACCGCGAACGGATCTCCGGCCGTACCTGGCACACCTTCAACATGAAGGGCGCCTCGACTTTTATCTCGAAGAAGTCGCTCCGACATTCGGCCGTGGCTGATGGAGCGAACGGCCGAAACGCCTCCCGGTGCTTCACGTCCGCGTTCACCTTGTCCTTCATGAATGGTAGCGTGGGGTCGGCGAGGATGCTCCGGTTTCCAAGGGCTCTGGGGCCGATTTCCATCCGGCCCTGGAACCAGGCGACGATCTTACCGTCACGGAGGAGGCCGGCGGTCTCGCGACACACGTCCTCCGAGCAGCGGTACGCCAGCTTGCAACTCTTGAGCAGTTTCTCGATCTCGTCGTTGGAATACTCGGATCCAACGAATGGGTTGTCGTGGTGGTAACGGCGTGGGTCCTTCAGGACGACGTTGTGGACGTAGTAGGCGGCACCGATGGACGTCCCGTTGTCCCCGGCAGCTGGCATCACGTACAGGTCCTTGAAGCGGGTTTCGCGCAGAATCCGCCCATTCACCACGCTGTTGAGGGCCACACCGCCCGAGATGACGAGGTACTCGGCCGTGGAACGTCGCTCGAGAATGCGGCACATCTCCAACACTCGGTCCTCCAGCACCCGCTGCGCCGCAGCCGCGACGTCCTCGTGGTGCTTCTGGATCCCCTCGCCCTTCCGCCTGGGTGGACCGAATGCCGCGTGGTACCGGTCGCTACAGCGACGCGGCCCATCGTTCTGATAATCGAAGTAAGAAGGATCCACGCACACCCGACCCTCGCCATCGATGCGCACCAACTGGCTCATGATCGGATAGAAGCGGTCCGGGTCGCCATAAGGCGCTAGCCCCATCGTCTTTCCTTCGTCGTAGTTCGGCATGAAGCCGCAGAATTCCGTCGCGGCTTCGTAGAAGGATCCGAGGGACGCGGGGAACAGCGACTCGCTGAAGCGGGTCACTTGCCCGCCATTGGCCTCTCCGAGCCAGGTGGTGGACCACTCACCGGAGCCGTCGATCGACAGCAACGCAGCGTGCTCGTACGGAGACACGTAGAATGCCCCGACGATGTGGGCCAGGTGGTGGCCGACCCAGTGAACCGTCGGACGCCGCTGCCCCCTCCACTTGGCGTTGTACCACTCATGGAACTCACGCTGTCGATTCCAGGCGCGCCACAGTTCGTGCCTGACGAACGGCTTCAGGCGGCGACCCAACGCCAAGCCATAGCCGACTTTGCGCCACCAGTCCTTCGTGGGGTCAATCGAAACGGCCACGTGATCCACGTCGGCCGCCGTGATGCCAGCCGCGCTGAGACACCGTTCGACAGACATGCGAGGGAATTCCCAGGTGTGCTTCTTGCGCGTGAAGCGCTCCTCTTCCAGCGCCACCAGCAGTTCGCCGTCGCGGACGATGCATGCTGAAGAATCGTGAAAAAAGTAGTTGACGCCGAGTATGATCATGGAGGGGGGGCCGTCCATTGAACGTGAAGAGTCTTCTTGCAGCCTCTCGAGCGCTCCCGACTGCCTGAGCTTGCACTCCACCACCCAGCCAGTCTCCCCGTGCATCCGCACGGTCGGACACCGGGTCCGGCAATCAGGGCCTCACACCGCGACACTTGAGGCTTGCCTCAGCAGCCCGACCTTCTGAAGTGGGCAGGATCACGGCGTGCTGCAACATCTCAGCGAACCAGTCACGGATCGGCCGTGAGACCAACGTACATGCCTCGCTGAACTCCTACAATGTCTCTCGCCGAGTCCTGCTCAAGATCGTGCGTCTCCCGCTGCACGTCATCCCGATCCATTTGGTCGGCCTGGGTCCCCAAGACTGATCCGTTCCAGCGCGTCGGTTTCTGAGACTTCTGATGCGAGGTAGGTAGTGGCCGGCGATGCACAACGCCACTAACGTCGCATTGGCGGACTACGTTGAGCCATAGACTCAATCGAAGCTTGGGCACGTCCACGCAGACTGACGTTATCATTAGCGTGGTTTCTGGAGCCACCGAATGACGGGTCTTACGAAGGGTCGGATGTTGTGCATGGCTGGCGTCTGCCTGGTGGTCGCGACGACGCCTCTGCCTGCACAGCGTGCGTCTGTGCAGGCAACGGTACAGCGCATGCGGAGTGACGTTGATTCCGTTCGAATGCATGCGTTCTATGAACTGATTGGTCGCGGACCCAATGCCGGAGCCAGAATACGAGCTGTTCTCGAGGCCAATCCCGGTGACAAGGAGGGCATCGCCACCGCTCTGATCGCGGCGCTCGAGCGGGCAAACCGTCCCCCCGCGAAGCCGCCGTCCTATTCGGATGCAGAAGCATTCGCTGAGTATCACGGCGACCTGATCTGGGCGGTAGGCGAGTTGCATGATCAACGTGCGATTCCCGCGCTGATGGGAGCACTCGAGACCGGCGGCCTTGCGCAGCGAGCCATTGCCTCGTTTGGGCCGCGGGTCATACCGGAGCTTCAAAGGGCACTCGGGGCTGAGAGTTCAAGCCGGCGCGTAGCCGCAACGATGACCCTCGTTAGAATGGCTGGCGACCCGAAGGCCGTCCCGGATCCTTCCAGTCGTTCGGCCATCCGTAAGGGGCTCTTGCAGGCATTCGCCGATGAGAATCGCTTTGTACGCCAGGGTGCCATGAGTGGATTGGCGGCGTTCCCGGATTCGACTGTCACGGCTGCGCTTCGTCATGCCGCCGCGAATGACCCTTGGCCTGGGATTCGAAGCGGCGCCGCAGCGCTGCTGGCGAAGCGAGAGAAGGGACGGAAGCGGCAGTAGGTCGAGCGAGTCGCTGAAATGCACCGACTTGGAGAATCCACCACTCGCGTATGAGGTGCGCTGGACGAAACCGTCAGTTAGCTGACGCACGGGGCTGGAGGTGCGCCGCTGACCGTCGCCCTCGTCGCGGAGCATTGGCGGGAGATCGAACGGTTCACGCGGTAGCGCGGCCAGCCCGTATCGTCGCCGCTGGCGAGCACCGATGCCCAGCCCGTGGCCGCCCGTCGTGGAGCCAGATCCGTGACACGTGCCCCTGTCACGAACCGGTGCTCGTGACAAGGGTGACCTAGATAGCCTCGCACCATTTCCCGGTGCAGGGCGCACGGGTCCCGTCATAACGACACTTCGGCGTGCGTAATTCGAGGGAGATTGTGGCTCCTATATAGAAGACCTGAAGAAACGGAAGGAACCGGATGCCGATCAGCTGCACCGGGTGACGTATCGAAAGCTGATGTGGGGGTAGGGCGCCAGGGCCGCCCCTGCTGGCCCGACGATTGCGATGCGGGCCGAGCGGTAGTAGAACTGCAAGGTACCTCCACACGACCAAGACCATCATGCTCACGATCCGAGGTAGTTCTCGAGCGCTCGCCGTCGCCGTTGTCGTCGCTGTTGCCACCCGGGTTGCTCGTGCCCAGGAGCCGGATCCGGCGCCCGACTCGCTCGTTGCCGCCGTCGAAGCCGCGGTGACGAGCGGCCACCTGCCGGGCGCGCAGGTGCTGGTGTCCCACAACGGGCACATCGTGCTCGATCGGGGCTTCGGCGTCCAGTCGCTCACCGGGAAGCAGCCGGTCGACGTCGACACCCGATTCGAGATCGGCTCGATCACGAAACAGTTTACCGCCGCGGCCATCCTGCAGCTGGTCGAGCAGCACAGACTCTCGCTGGACGATTCCCTCGGGAAGTTCGTGCACGATTACCCCGCCGGCGCGAACGTGACGCTTCGTCAGTTGCTGTGGCAGGTCACGGGGATTCCCAACTACACGGCGGTGCGCGGATTCGAGGCCTACTCCACGACGCACGCGGGGGGCATCGAGGGCGTACTCGATCTGGTGCGCGCGAAACCACTGGAATTCACCCCCGGCACGAAGTGGATGTACAGCAATACCAACTACGCGCTGCTGGGTCAGGTGGTCGCCGTCGCGTCGGGCGAATCGTGGGAAGCCTATATCAGGGAGCACATCTTCAAGCCGGTAGGCATGACGCATTCGACGTTCATCGTGGACGAGCGTGGCCTGAGCGATTTTGCCACCGGGTACTCCCGGGTCCATGGCGCTCGCGCGTCCTCGCGGCCAATGGGCAACTGGGCGCTCGGCGCCGGGTCGATCGTCTCGACGGCCGAGGACCTGGCCAAGTGGGACGACGCCTTCTTCGGCGGCCACGTGATCGCACCGGCGGACGTCAAGCTCGCAACCACGCCGGGCCATCTCGCGAACGGATCGCCCACGAGCTACGGATTCGGGTGGGAGATCGACGCCCACGACGGGCAGCCGTGCATCGAGCACAACGGCGGGACGTTCGGCTTCGCGTCGGTGAATCAGAACTTCCCGGGACTGAACGAACGGATCATCGTGCTGGTGAACGACGCGGGCGCCGGTCCGACCGCCATCGCGACGGCGGCGTTCCACGCGCTGAATCCCAAGATCGTCTCGACGGCAGACACGCCGGTCGCGGGCGAGGATTCCGCGATCACCGAACTCGCGAAGCAATGGTGGACCGCGCTCACGAGTGGAAAGGTCGATCGGAGCCGGCTCACCCCGGAGATGAGCAAGGCGCTCACTCCGGCGGTGCTCTCGGCATCGGGGGCACAACTCCAGGCTCTCGGGGAGCCGGTGCGCTGGATCTACCGTGGCGAGCAGGAAGCTTCGGGGACCACGGTCTATCGGTATCGGGTGTCGTTCAGCAGTGGGACCGTGCTCAACGTGATCATGGCCCTCGCACCGGGCGACAAGCTCGCCGGGTATGTGATGCGCCCGGGTTAGGGTCGGATAGCAACCGGCGCCTCCGCCGACCCCTCATCGGTGGACGGCTCCGGCCGCCGGGCAAGCGCCATGTCCACGATCGCCTTGAGCGTCTGGCCGAACGTCATCCCCGCCGCCGCCGCGGATTCCATGAACGACACATCCTCGGTGAGGTCCGGGTTCGGGTTGACCTCCAGGATGTAGACCTTCCCGTCCTTCGACAGCCGCGCGTCTATGCGCGCGTAGTCCCGGCAGTTGGTGAGGTGATACGCGGCCAGCGCGGCCTCCCTCGCGCGGCGCGCCACGGCCCGGCTCACCTTCGCGGGACAGATGCTGTGCACGTGGTGGTACTCCTCCTGCAGCGGATCCCACTTGCTGGCATAGCTGATGATCCGCGGCAGGTGCGCCGGCAACCCCGACAGCTCGTACTCGAGGAGGGGCAGCGCGACCGGCGGGTCGTTGCCCAGCACGGAGATGTGCAGCTCGCGCCCCTCGATGAACTCCTCGACGAGCACGGGCGCGCCATACTCCTCGTAGCAGTACGCGATCCGCTCGTGGAGCTTCTCCGACTCGTAGACCACCGAGTCGGTCTCGACCCCGGTGCTCGCATCCTCGCGCGACGGCTTGACGATCATCGGGAAGTGCAGCCCATGCCGCCGCCGCAGCGTCGGCCCGTTGAGCAGCCGGTAGCGCGGTGTCCGCACACCGTTGGCCAGCAGCAGTTGCTTGGTAGTGCCCTTCCGCTGGCAGAGGCCGAGGGCGAGCGGACCGGCGCCGGTATACGGCACCTGGAGCAGCTCGTAGAGGCCGGCCACTGCCACTTCCAGCCCGGACTCGTCGCGTACGTACTCCACGAGGTTGAAGACCACGTCGGGCCGGCGCTGCCGCAGATACGCGATCAGCCCGTCGACGTCGTCCTCCATGTTGAACAGCTCGGCCCGACAGCCGACCTCGTTCAGCGCGTCGCGGATCGCCTCGTATTCCTCGATCACGGTGGCGACGTCGATCGGGTATTCGGGCGTGAAGTCGAGGCTGGCCGGGTCTACCTGCTTGAGTGCGACGTACTCGTCGACGCCGACGTGGTTGAATATGATCGCCACGGTCGGGGCGGGCACAGCCGTCGGGGTCGCGGGTGTATCGGCCATGGGGTAATATGTTCATTCCCCCGGCGGTCCGCCTCCTCACGTCCACAACCGAATGGGTCTCTACCCACAACCCAACCGCTGGCAATGCGGACCCTTCGCGCTCAAGCACGCCCTGGTGACCCTCGGCATCTTCGCGCCGGAGGGGGTCATCACCGAGATCGCGGGGACGGACCCGGGAGAGGGGACGGACGAGCGCCAACTGCGCAAGGCAGCGCGTCGGTTTCATTGTGACCTGACGCCGATCCGGCGCCACCAGTCCGAGCTGGCGCGCCGCGAGCTGCTCCGTCACCTGCGGCGCGGCCACCCATGTCTGCTCTGCGTCCGGGAGTGGGCGCACTGGGTCACCGTCGTCAAGGCGGAGGCCGGCAAGTTCATCGTCCTCGACAGCGAAGACTCGGCGGTGTTGACGATCTACAGCTGGCGGCAACTGCGCGGCATCTGGGCGTACCACGAGCAGGACGAGCACGACAAGCGGTACGTCGCCACCATCTACGATCTGTACCCCGTGATTCCGCGCGTCCGCGTGCACACGCGGGCGCGGTTCTCGCTGGCCCGGGCGCGCTACCTGCGAAAGCGCGAGCACCGTCGCCTGGCGGAGCACTGGGACGACTATCTCGCCGATCTCCTCGCGATCTGCCGGCCGCGCACGGCGCTGAGCGCGCGCGTGGTGTCGATGGGCGAGTTCTTCCGTCGGTACCAGGCGATGATACTCGACCAGGTGGAGTTCTGGCACGGCGACGTGAAGCGCGATGCCGCAGCGCGGGTGCTGCGGAACATGCACTTCGTGGCCGACACCTACGGGTTGGTGATTCACACGCTCGACGAGAAGCGGGCGATCGCCGGGATCAGCGTGTTGCTGGCGTTATGGGCGGCGGCGCAGGAGGAGGTGGAGCCGTTCTATTGATGTCCCGGCAGTGGGGTGGCCTCGCCACCCGGACCTTCCGTAACTTGAGCGTCTCCACAGCCGGTCAGCTGTCCCGGCCTCGAGGGCGGTCATTGGACGGCCGAAGAGCCGAGGTCACGTCACTTGTCGCTGCCCGCACCCGAGCACTTCCGCAGGACCATCGACACGCTGTACCGATCGGAATCGGGCCGGGTGCTGGCGACGCTCGTGCGCCTGCTCGGCGATCTGGACCTGGCTGAAGAGTCGATGCACGAGGCGTTTGCGGTCGCACTGGAGTCGTGGCCGCGCACCGGCGTTCCGGACAAGCCCCGCCCGTGGCTGATATCAACGGCACGCTTCAAGGCCATCGATGCGATGCGCCGGCGCGCCCGCGTCGACGGCGCCCAGCGCGACCTGGCGCTCCATATGGAAACGCAGATCGACGAGGAGTTCTCCGGCGAGGGCGACGATGAGATCGAAGACGATCGCCTCCGTCTGATCTTCACGTGCTGCCATCCCGAGCTGCCGGCGGAAGCACAGGTGGCGCTCACCCTGCGAGAAGTGTGCGGCCTGACCACCGAGGAGATCGCGCGAGCCTTTCTGGTTGCGCCAGCGGCGCTGGCGCAGCGTATCGTGCGCGCCAAGGCGAAGATTCGGGAGTCGCCGATGCCATTCGAAGTGCCGGCGTCCGAAGAGTTGCCGGAGCGGCTGGACGCCGTGCTTCGGGTCATCTATCTCGTGTTCAATGAAGGGTACTCCGCCGGCGCGGGGGCCGAGGTGACGCGGGCCGAGCTCACCGGCGAGGCGATTCGACTCGGCCGGTTGCTGATCGAGCTCCAGCCCGAGCCCGACATCAGTGGTCCGGAGCCCATGGGCCTTCTGGCCCTGATGCTGCTGCAGGAATCCCGCCGCTCCGCGAGAACCTCGCCGAGCGGGGAACTGATCCTGCTGGAGCAGCAGGACCGCTCGCTCTGGAATCGGGACCAGATTGCCGAGGGCGGCGCGTGGCTGGAGAAGGCGCTGGGCTCCCGCCAGGTCGGTCCATACACGCTGCAGGCCGCGATTGCGGCCGTGCATGCGAAGGCACGATCGGCGGCCGACACCGACTGGCGGCGGATCGTCTCCCTCTACGATCAATTGCTGCGAATTCAGCCCTCACCGGTCGTCCAGCTCAATCGCGCCGTGGCCGTTGCCATGTGCGATGGACCGGAGGCCGGGCTGGCGGAGATCGACGCGTTGTTGGACCGGGGCGACCTGGCGAACTACTACCTGGCGCATGCGGCCCGCGCCGACATGTACCGCAGACTTGGTATGGCTGCCGAGGCTAAGTCCTGCTATGAGCGGGCGTTAGCGCTCACGCAACAGGAGCCGGAACGGCGGTTCCTTCAGGAGCGAATTCGCCAATTGACGTGAGAGCCGGGTTGGCTGTCGATTTTCCGCCTTTCCAACGACTATAGGTGAACCCAACAAGGAGCAGTCATGCCCCGGTATCTGGTTGCCAGCTACCTCCCCGATGACTTCGACCCGTCCAGCATTACCGAAGAGACCGGCGCGGCGATCCACGCACTCAACGCCGAGATGGAGGCAGCGGGCGCGCTGAAGTTCGCCTGCGGGGTTTCGCCGGCCGGCAGCGCGAAGACGTTGCGGAATCAGGGCGGCAAGGTGCTCGTCACCGACGGGCCGTACACGGAGACCAAGGAGCACATCGCCGGTTTCATGCTGGTGGACGCCGAAAACATGGACGAGGTGCTTGGCTGGCTGCGGAAGGGTGCGGCCGGGATTCTGGGACCGGTCGAGGTCCGGGAGCTGTACTACCAGCCCGACGAGGCCGGACAGATCAGCTCGACCGAGCTATGAGCCGCGCGTTCGAGTTCACGACCGGCGTTGCTCTCGTCATCGCGATGGGATGCGGCGTGTCGAACGCCGCGGCGCAGTCGGGCGCGTACCGGACGATGGCACCGATCGGCCAATACCTGATGGCCAGAAGCGCCGAGGTTCAATTGGCGCGAAGCGCCGCTCCCGCATCGATCTCCCGCGACGCCACGGTCCTGGTGCTGGGGCGGCAGGGCTACGAAACCGCCGTGCACGGAAGGAATGGGTTCGTGTGCGTGGTGGACCGGGGATTCATGGCGGCGTTCGACTGGCCGGAGTTCTGGAACCCGAAGGTGAGAGCTGCCGCGTGCCTGAACGCCGAGGCGGCGCGTTGGCTGCTGCCGATCGAGTTCCTGCGGAGCGGGATGGTGATGGCCGGCCGTTCGAAGGCAGAGATCGTGTCCGCGATCAAGGCGGCGTACGCGAAGGGCGGGCTGCCGGCGCTCCAGAGCGGTGCGATGTGCTACATGATGTCGAACGCGTCCTATCTGACCGACCAGGGCGGCCACAACGCATCTCACGTGATGTTCTATACCGCCGGCCTGGAGGCGAAGGACTGGGGTTCGGGTGCGGCGGGTTCTCCGATCGTGTCGGCGCCGTACTGGTTCTTCTCGCCGACGGATCCGTCCCAGATGCAGGGACTGCAATCGATCCTCGTCTCGCTGGTCATGGTGCCGGAGTGGTCGGATGGGACGCCGGACGAAGCAACTCGCCGTTCAGGGCGTTGAAGAAAGCACGGCGGACCCGTGGCCTCGTCAACACGAAACCGCGAAACCGGTTGTACCGAGGGGGAATGCCGTTCTTGTATAAGAGACCGGATGCCGATCATCCGCACGGGGTGACGTGTCGGGAGCGGGTCAGGGACAGGGGGACAAGGCTGGGCGTAGCCGCGGCCGTCTACGAGGGATAGTCGCTGGCCTTCGCGTCGACGTTGCTGTGGAACCCGTCGGTGCCCTGGTCCTTGTATTCGAAGGCGTGCAGCCCCCGTCGGTAGGCGAGCAGGGTGCTGGGCATGACCCGGAACGGCGTGTTCCGCGGGAAGCCGAAGTAGCCGAACCCGTTGACGGTCACGGGGGCGCCGTGCTTACCCTTCGCCGCCGTCAGCGCCACCTCGGCCACACGTCCGCCGTCGAGCAGCAGGTGCGCACCGGCGTTGGTCAGCGACCAGTCGATGGGGGCGTCGGGGGCCTGCTGGAACGACTGCCAGCCGGCCGGCTGGAACCAGCTCAACCGTGCGAGGATGGTCTCCATGGCCGTGCGCTGTGGCGGAGTAACGGTGGGGTCGTACGTGAACACCGCCCACGGGTTCTTGGGCTGGCTCATGTCGCCGCCGTTACCCATGAACCAGAAGCGTACGCCGTCGAGACGCACCGACCCCACATGCCCGGCCGTCACCCGGAAGACCTGCTGAAAGCGGCAGGCCCGCTCCATCACCATGCCGCGTTCCGGATGCTGAGCCGGCGTGGGTGGCGGCGATCCGACGAAGAAACAGCGGCAGAACACCGGACAGCTGCACGACTCGACGACATCCATGTTGAGCGCCCAGTCCGTCTTCCACCCCGCGGGGAGCTCGTCGACCGCGTCGAGCCCGGCCAGCTTCCGCAGTGACGCGAGACGTGGCCCGCGGATAGACGTTGAGGCCGCCAACAGCCCCAGGCTCTTCACAAACGTGCGCTTGTCCATGAAGCCTCCGATCGCAGAGGGGAATTCGGGCACATCGGTGGGACAGACGCCGCCTGTTCTATAGAAGGCCCGTCGAGTGCGTCAATCATCAATTAGCTGACCGGCTCCGTGACGTCAAGAATGCATAAGGCCGAAGGAGGGGCGCCCCTCGACTCTGCTGTGAGTGTAGAGGTGACCGGTCATGAGGGATAGGAACGGGCGATGGCGTCATAACCACGTGTCCGGTCCCGTCGCTCGGGGAGGCAATTCAGTTCTTATATGGACGATCTGAAGAAGCGGAAGGAGTCGAATGCCGATCAGGTGCGCCTGGTGACGTATCGGAAGTTGGTGCGCCGGCAGTGGGTAGCCGAGTCGCGCCGGGCTCGGTCGCCGGTCTGCGATGGCAATTCCCGCGTTCGCGAAGCAGGGTCGTCCGAGGACCGGACGGAAGTAACGGCAGTCGTCGTGCCGGAGGGGCGGTTGCCGATGTGCAATTGGCGTACCATTGTGAGGCCGATGATGACGCGGTGGTCTGCCCTGCTCGTCGCGACGGCGGCGATTCTCGTTGCCGGGTGCCGGGATACGACGGCGCCTGCTGCCTCCTGCTCGCCGACGAGCGGGGGGCAGTCGACGGTGACCGGCTGTTGGATCGAGCCCGGCGTCGACACGCACACCGAGTTCGCGCTCGTGCAGCACGACACGGCGGTGAGCGGCACGTTCACCTTCTGCGGTCCGGTGGGCGGGTGCGGCCCATCGTACCGAGTGACGGGCACGATCCAGTATCCGCACGTGTCGCTCCAGTGGACGGAGGTGAACGGTGGGCAGCGACAGCCCCAGTCTTTCGATGGAACGCTGTCGACGGACGGCGACACGCTGGTGAGCACCGATTCCACGGAACGTTACCTACGGGTGACGCACGGCTAGATATCCGACGGCATGACGGGCCGAATCGCTCCGGCGCTTACCCGGGCTCACCATGTTGCGGGCCCCCCTCCGGAGTCAGCCATCCTCGCGCAACATGGTGGCGGCGTCGGTGCGCCAGACGCGGCGGACGGGACCGATCGAGGCCAACACGAGCATGGCCAACATCGTGGCGCAGCTCGCGACGATCATGCCCGCCGGCGGCGCTGCCAGCAAATCCGGTCTGCGCGCAAAATACAGGACGGTTGCTACACCGCCCACGACTCCGAGCCCGACGCCCACGAGCGTGTGCTCCAGCGCCTCGCGGGTGACGAGCACGGCGATATGCGTCCTGGCCGCGCCGAGCGCCACGCGAAGCGCGAACTCCTTTCTTCTCGTGGCGGCCGAGTAGGCGATGGTGCCGTAGATGCCGACGGCGGCGAGTGTCACGGCAATGCCGAAGGAGAGAAAAACGATGAGCAGAATCGAACGTATCGTATGTTCGACGCGCGCCGTGGCAACCGATCGGGCTTGGAGGTCGGTAATCGATACGCTCGGTGCCTGGGCGTGGAGCGCAGCGTACACGGCGGGCACGATCGCCGCCGCATGATCGGCGCGGCGGAGCCAGAGGATGCCCGGCCACCGCCGCCGGGTGTGGATGGCGGACAGCGGCGAATACACTTCAACCGCAGGCACCTGGCCAAATCCATAGGGTACGACGTCCGCCACGACGCCCACCACGGTTGCCGCAACCCAGTCTGAGCCGGAAGCGCCGATGCGTATACGCCAGCCGGTCCGCAGCCGGCCGGCAAGCGACGTTGCCGTGTGGAGGCTTACGACGGCGACCGCCGAACCGTTTGCCAGTTCCTGGTCGGATGGAAATCGTCCGGCAAGGAGCCTGGGGCGGAATGCCTCGAAGAACTGATCGGTGACTCCATGCCACAGGCCTCCCCGCCCATCGTTGCGAACGAACACGCCGTTGCCAGCCGTGTCGACTTCAATGCTCGCGTTCGCCACGTACATCTGAGTCGAGATCGCGGCGGCCCGCACTGCCGGGACCGCTCGGACGATGTCGAGCGTGCGCGCTCTCACTTCGGGCGCATACAACACGCTGTCCTGCCTGCCATGGTCGCCGACTTGGCCTGAGTACAGGCCGGTCAGGTCGACGCCCGAGGCTGCGCGCTGCATGGTCAGATCCGGGCCGACCAGGACCGACAGGAACACGACCGGCGCGATGGCCAGAAATATCTGGAAGACGACGAGCGCGCGCCGGCCGGCGCGTTGCCGCTTGAGTCCGATGGCGCCACCGGTGCCCGTGCGCAGAAACCCCGCCGCGGCCGGGCGCGCGAGTTCGATCGCCGGGGCAATTCCGAACACGAGTCCCAGGCCCACCGCGAGAGCAATGGCGACGCCCGCCGCTCCCAACCCCCATTGCAGGTGCAGCCACGGTGGGATGACGCCAGGCAGCAGCACGTCGAAGCCGTGGATTGCGAACGGGGCCGCAAGCGCGCCAAGAGCGCCGCCCGCCGCTCCCAACAACACGCACTCGGCCAACATGTGCGCCACCAGACGGCCCGTGGACGCACCGAGGGCCGCGCGGATGCCGAGCTCTTCACGCCGGCGCATCCCGCGGGCGAGCACGAGGGCGGCAAAGTTCACCGAAGCGATCAGCGCGAGGGCGACACCAACGGCTGTGAGGAAATACAGCAGGTCGATGAATTGGTCGGCCACGAACGTCTGGAACTTGGTCGCGCGCACGGCGGGGAGCGGACCGTGGATGTGTGTGGCGAGTGAGTCACTGCGGGCGATGGTCGTGAGTTCGGCGTCAACTCGCGCGGGGACGGTGCCGGGCGACACACGCGCCAGCGCGCGGACGAACGTTGCGGAATCCTCGAGCATCGCGCGCGCGGATCTGGGCAACCACAGCTCCGTCCCATTCGGGAACGTCATGTCTCGCGGGAGGACGCCGACAATCGTGACGCTGCGGCCGTCGACCGTCAGGGCCCGGCCCAGCACCGTGGATGCGCCGCCGAATTGCGAGACCCAGTAGTCGTGGCTGATCACGGTGACGGACGGTGATCCGGCCTCGCCGTCTGCCGGCGTGAGCGCCCGCCCAAGCTCAGGGCGCATGCCGAGCAGCGTCATCAGGGAGGGTGTGGCGGCCGTGGCTTGGACGTGCGCGTCCAGCGTGTCGGTTCGAATGGTCGCCAACTGGTCGGCATAGAGTGCGACCTGACTCAGTTGCGTGGCCCGAGCGACGACCGATCGCAGGGTAGCGCCCCGAAAGCGGTAGCTCCGGCCGGCCGGCACCGGCTGATACAGCGCGACGACCCGGTCGATGTTCGCGAACGCCAGACCTCCTCCATAAATCGACCGCAGGACGGTCACGATGCCGGCGGACATCGTGATCCCGATCGCCAGCGACGCGATCGCAATCACGCTGAACGCCGGCTGACCTCGCAGTGTGCGCAGCGCGAGCCGCGCATCGCGGACGACGATCTCGATCCACTGCACGCCTCGCACGTCTCGGCTCCGCTCCCGGGTGTACTCCACACCGCCGAACGCCACTCGCGCCCGCCGCATTGCTTCCTCCGGCGCCATGCCGGCGGCGCGGTTCGCGGCGGCCTCGCGCTCCAGATGGTCGCGAAGCTCGTCCGCCAACTCGCGCTCCACCTCGGCGCGCCGAAAGAGCGCGCGGAAGCGATAGCGAAGGTCGCTCAACAGCTCCGAGAACATCGGGTATCGACCCTCAGGTGGTCCGCAACACGAGCCCGACCGCGACCGCCAATCGCTCCCACGCGTCCCGCTCCGCGGCCAACTGCCCCCGGCCTCGCCTGGTCAGCTCGTAGAACTTGGCCCGACGGTTGTTCTCCGACGCGCCCCACCTGGCCCGGATCCACCCACGGCGTTCCAGCCGGTGCAGGGCCGGGTAGAGCGATCCCTGCCGCACGCTCAACGCCTGGCGCGAGATCTGGTGGATGCGCACCGAGATCGCCCAGCCGTGCTGCGGCTCGAGCGACAGGGCTTTGAGAATGAGGAGGTCGAGCGTGCCCTGCGGGAGGTCGAGTCGTGGGTCGGTCATGGAGTCCCCTTTGGCTTCGACAAGAGATGACACGCCTCTTGTCGAAGTGCAAGGGGTGGCCGGGCCGGGGCGGGGGGTGCGGGCACGCTGCTCACCGGCCCGGATCGCCTGCACGATAGGCCGCAGGCTCAGCCGAGCGGTGCGCGCATGCGCAGCGTAAATTACATTCCGTCCCTCTGCCGGAGTCCTGGTGATGCGCATGCTGCACGACGCGACCGTTCGCTCGTCCCTGGAGGCGCGTCTCGACCGTCTGCGTGCGGACGCTCCGCCCCAGTGGGGACGGATGAGCGCAGACCAGATGCTCTGGCACGTCAATCAATTCCTGGGTGCCGCGCTGGGCGACGATTGCCTGAAGCCGCAGAAGATGCCGCTCCCGCTGCCCCTCATGCGATTCCTGATTCTTCGCGTGCCGATGCCCAGGTCGGCCCCGACGAACACGTCCGCGGTGGCAACCGATCACCACGACTTCAAAGCGGAGCGTGCACGGTGCCACGCATTGCTCGCACGGTTCGCGAGCAAGCCGCTCACCGACGCGTGGCCCGTCGATCCAACGTGGGGGGCGTGCGCCGGCAGGTTTTCCAGTCGCCTTCTGGCCCGGCACCTCGACCATCATCTGCGCCAGTTCGGCGTCTGATGCGCAGGCGTCGCGCTTCGCGACCTCGATCGCGGCGCCGCCGATCCCGTTCCGCAATCGGCGGCGGCGCCCCGATCGGTGTTACGACTTCATCGACGTCACGTGGGCCACGAGTTGATCGAGGGCGATCTCCGTCCCCTGCTGCCAGCCCGACTCCTTGTTCTTCTCGAGGTCGCTCTCGTCCCGGTGCAGCGCCGTGAACACGTAGCGGGTGCCCGATCCCACGCGCTCCAGGGTCATGATGGCGGTGATCGGAATGTCGTCGAAGACCGCCGGACGATAGCCGGGGAACAACATCGAGGTCCAGACGAGCCGCTCCATCGGGACGACGTCCAGGAAGCAGCCGAGGTTGGGAACCTCCCGCCCGTCTCCCACCGTGATGTCGATGCTGAACATGCCGCCCGGTCGCAGGTCCATCTCGGCGCGCGCCACCCGCCCCCATTCCCGCGGCATGTACCACTCCTTGACGTGCTCCGGTTTCGTCAGCGCTTCCCAGACGAGCCGCGTGGGCGCGTCGATGAACCGTTCGAAGACGAGATCGAGCTTCGGATCCACCGCGAATTGCTTTCTCATGATTCGGATTCCTTTTCCTTGAGGTGTTTGACGTACTGGTCGAACCGGTCAAGTCGCGCCTCCCACAGTTGACGGCGCGCCGTCAGCCAGTCTTCCGCGACCTTGAACCGTTGGGGGGCGAGCTCGTAGGTCCGCACCCGTCCGCGCTTCTTCGACTTGACCAGCCGGCTCCGTTCCAACACCGCAAGGTGCTGTACGAACGACGGGAGCTTCATATCGAACGGCGCGGCGAGGTCGCTGACGGTGGCCGGACCGACCGACAGCTGCTCCAGCACCTTCCGCCGCGTCGAATTCGACAGCGCATAGAAGACGTCGTCGGCGACTGCAGATTGAACCATGGCACCACCCGTGGATTGGTTGGGTCTCCCGTTCCGGCGGAGCAGGAGTATATGCCGGAGACAATACTAAGGTCAAGACCTAAGTATCGGCGGTCCGACTCCGCGTCTACGGGCGGTCCGTGCGACCGGGCCGGCGAACCGGCGGGGAAGCGGACGCGGCGCCGGCTCCAAAATCGCGGCGCCACGCGTCGAGAATGTCGCGCAGTCCCTCGGCCGGCTCGGCCCCGGCCTCCCAGTCGGTCGGAGAGCCGGCCTCGATGAGCAGCTTGCCCACGCCCGTGTGATTGCGGGCGCTGTCGCCGTGCATGCGCAACCCTTCGGCGGCCCACACCAGCGGCTGACCGCGAAACTCCGTGTCACGCGCCGTCACTGACGCCCCGTGCGCCAGCAGCACGCGAACCGCGTCGGTCCATCCCTCCATCGCCGCGGCGTGCAGGGGCGTCCGCCCGATCTCGTCGTCGGCGTAGTTCACGTCGAATCCGCAGGAGAGCAGGACGTCGAGCGCCCGGGTGTCGCCCCGCTCTGCCGCCTGCATGAGTGCGACGTAGTGTTCGGGGGCGATCTCATCGCGCAGCGCCGGGCGCGCCGCCAGCATGGCGTCGGCCGTCGAGCGCTCGCCGCGACTACACGCCGCCACGAATCGGTCCACCTCCGACAGGTCGTCGGGAGCGCCGTGCGCGCGCAGCCAATCGGCGACGGCGCGGTTGCCGTTCAACTCGGCCAAGGCATAGGGCGTTCGGCCGTCGCCGCGCCGGCGCGCGACGTCGGCGCCGCGACTCACGAACCGCTCTGCCATCGTCACGTCCCAACCACGGGCCACCGCGTGCAGGGGGGTTTCGCCATTCTGCGCGAACACCGGGTTGGGGTCCGCGCCGTGGGCGAGCAGCCAGTACACGCCCTCCGGCGTTCGCGACCACTGGAGAATCGCGTAGACCGTCGCCGAGCCATCGGTGGCCCAGGGCATGTTCACGTCCACGCCGTATTGCAGCAGCAGATCGAGCGCCGGGATCATGCCGCCCGAGGCAGCGATGGTGAGCGTCACGCCGTCACTCGGATTTGCCCCGGCCCGCAACAGCGCGTCGGCGAGTGCCAGGCTGCGGGTCGAACACACGGCTCCCCACAGCATCGGCCGCCGCACCCCATGGTGCACCCAGGGAAAGCGGGCGTCCGGGTCGGCGCCGAGCGCAAACAACCGCTCGGCAATGGCCACCACGCCTTGTTGCTGCGCCGGCGACTCCAGACGCAGCGCGTTCTGACACAGATACGCCAGCGGTTCCCAATCGCGGGGGCCGCCGGGCGTCGTGGCGAGGGTGGGATCGGCGGTCAGTCGCGATGCGACCGCCGCGTCGTTGCCGGTGAGCAGCGCCGTTTGCAGAGTGGCCCCGGCGATCCCGGGGTGCAACTCGAGCAGACGCGCCGCTCGATCGCCGCGCCCGTCGGTGGCAGCTTCGATGAACTGCGTGACGGCGGCGCCGAATTCCATCGTCAGCTCCTCCACGCGGTCGCGAAGCGCGTTCCACGAGTCGAAGCCGAGTTCGCGCGCGATCACCGACTGGGCATCGTGGAGCGCGGGCGCACGGAGGGCGAACGGCGCGTCCGACGTACCGGAGAACGCGGGAAGCGAGCGGAGGCGCGCGAGCGCCGCGGGGTCGCCGGCCTGGCCGGCGCGGAGCAGGTCCTTGGCCTGACGCTTGAGTTGGTCGAGGCTGGGACGTGCGGGTAACTGCTGGGCCGTCATGGCACCTCCATGCTGAATGCCAGCGGTCCGCAAGCCGGCCAGCACGGAGACTGCCGTGCAGTCAATCGATTGGGAGGGTGGACTCAGTCCTTCGCGCGGACCCGCGGGCGCCCCAGGCGCACTCCGCAATGTTCAATCGACCGCCGGCGGCGTCAAGCCGGGGGATGTCCCCCGGTGCCGCGGAGCCATCGGCCAGGTGCGGCCGCCCTGCGCCGTTGCGGTCGGCGGTGCGTCAGTGCATCGACGTGCTGCCGTCGCCCGACCGGATCACGCCGTACGTCGACACCGACAACTTCCCGTCCACCACCGGCCCGATGACGAACACCTTGTCTCCCGGCTTCGCCGCAAAGCCGGGCGGAACGTTGACCAGCGGTACCGTATCGCGACCCGCCAGCCAGAGCGCACCGTTCCGCTCGATCAGGACGCCCACCGCGGGCGTTGCGCCGTTGATGCTCAGTACCGTGTAATCCGTCACGTCCACGGCGCGGCTCGGCGGAGGCATCGAAGGTGCCGCGGGCCGACCCGCGATGCGGACCTCGGCGCCGCTCAACGCCCGCAGTTCGCCGGCCAGGGAACCGATGACGGCCACGTCGCCCCCCGGACCGCGCACGACCACGTGCGTGAACGGGTCGGCGCCCACCACGTACACCACCCCCTGCACGGTGGTATCGGGCGTCTGCGGGGAAACCGCGCCCCGTGTACCGGCCGAGCCCACGTGTGCGCAGGCCAGCACTGCCGCGGCGCCCGCGACCAGCATTGCACGTCTCATCGAATCCGTACCACCCAGAGCAGAGGATGATCGCCGCTCGACAGGGCAGCGCCCAGTTGGCTGCGCACCTTCACCGCAAGCGGTCCGTGCGGGCCGCCGGCCGACAGGACGGTATAGAGCGTGCTGCCGTCGCGGAGGCTCTTCGTGAAGGCGAAATCCGCCCAGTCCTGCTGATACGGGGTCAGATACGCAATGCTGTTGTTGTACCCGCTCGCACTGAAGATGTTGGCGAGGTTCCAGCTCGGGAGTTGCAGATCGGGTGCAAGTCCGGAGACGCGGTCGTCCATGTAGAGCATCGCACCCCACTGGGCGAACACGCTGTCGAAGTCGAATCCCACCGTCGTCGCCCAGTTGGCGGCCCCCGCGAGGCCAGGATTCCGGTCGATGATGTCGTGGTGGAGTCCCTTCTCTCCTCCGGGATACGCCGCCGAGTAACGGTCGGTGACGTACTTCTCGAACGAATACGCCGCGCCGTAGAACGCACCGCCGTAGCATGCCGACGTGACCCCCCCGAACAGGGTACACTGTTCGGGTGCGTCGGCGTTCTTCCCCAACGAGGTGTAGGCGAATCCGAAGTACGACGCGAGCAGGTCGAACCCCTGCCCGTACCAGCGGTCGCCCTGCCCGGTATGGGCCACGGTCCAGCCGTTGTTGGCGCCGGATGAGTAGCCGAGTACGGCGTCGCCCACCGCGTTCTGCGCGAACATGGCCTGTCCCTCGGCTTCCCACGAATTCATGCTCACGTTGGTGCCGGCGGTTGGGCTGAGGACGAACCGGCGGGAGAACTGGATGTCGTGCGTGAACTCGTGGGCGATGAGAGACGGCATCTGAAACGTGACGGCCGCTTTGCTGCGCGGGCCGGTGCCGGAGGCGTTGTCGGGATCCGGAACCTGGCCGTAGAAGATCTCGCCCGTGTCGCTGGACGCGCACGCAGCGCGCGGGAACAGGTCTCCGCTGAACACGAACCCCGCCACGCCGCCGCCCAGCACCTTGTTCACCTGAACGGTGAGGACGATCACGATGCGGCCATTGTGGTCGATGTCGCTCGGCGCGCCGAAATACGAGGTATCGACGGCGAAGATCTTCGCATCCAGGGTGTCGCTGTATCCCTTGATCTCGGCGTCGGTGAGTGAGTCGGCGGTCTTCGGGTTGGCCGTGTCGGATACCCAGATCCCCGACTGTCCGACGTACTTGACCACGCCACCGATCTGCGCGTACTGCGCGCAGAGATCACTCGGACCCTGGGGCACGCGGTAGGTCACGTGGGCACCCGAGTCGGGGGCCACGGTCACGGCGCTGATGCCGGGAAGCGCGTTGACCGACGGCCGGCGTTGCGCCTGCAGGCGCCGCAGAAGTGGCACCTCGAGGGCGCGCAGCCGCGCCTCGGACTGATACTGGCGCTCCCATCGCGTGGCGACCTCCTGCTGCAACGGGCTCGGCGTCATCGGAGCGCCGCCCGAAACCTGTTCGGTACTCGGGGACGGAAGGGCGAAGCGGGAAGCGGACGCGCCCAGCCCTGTGGCCCCTGAGAGCACCACCGCGTTGAGCGCTCCCGGCGATTCGGCGGCCGCACCCACCCCGATCAGATAGCTCTCGCCGCTCGTTCCGCCGCCCGGGAATTGCAGACAGAGATTCGACGGAGGACGAACGATGACCTGCTGGCCGACCCCCACGGACAGGTACGACGCCGGTCGCACGAGGGCCGCCGCTGGAACCGCGGTGGCCGCCCCGACCGTGACGCCGACGTTCACCGCCCGTGCCGGTTTGCAGTCGAAGGCAGGCACCGTGACCGTGAGCTGCGTGGCCGTTGCCGCCGTGACGACCGCCGTATCGCCGTCGATGGTCACCACGTCGTTCGATGGAACGGGATCGAAGGCCTGCCCCGATATCGTAGCCGTGTTCCCTTCGACGAGGGTATCCGGCGCGACGGCCAGGATCGCCAGATTCGACGCCGTCGCCGTGAACGTCGCCGGCGAGCTCGTCAACCCCGTGCCGCTCGCGTTCAGCGTTTGCGAACCGACCGACGGCCCAAGCGTCCAGTGCGTCCACGCGTTGCCGTCGGCACCGGACGTTGCCGACGCCGGACTGACCGAGCCGCCGCCCGTGGCGACCTGAAAGTCGACGCCGACTCCCGCCACCGGGTTGCCGTAGGCGTCCACGACCCGCGCCGCCACCGAATCGGCGAGCGGCGCCGATGGGAACGCCGTCTGGTGGTCGCCGGCGCCCGTGGTCACCGCGCTTGCCGGGCCCGGCGTCACGGTTTCGGTGAAGGTCATGCCGTGGTTCGGGCGCAGGGCCGCCAGGATGATGGCCGTGCCCGCCTTCGTACCAGCGGTCCATCGGTCCGTGGCGATCCCCGAGGAATCGGTCGTGTCGGCGGCGGCGGCAAGCGTGCCTCCCCCGCTCAGGATCGAAAACCAGACCGGGGCGAACGGCACTGAGTGGCCGAGGGCGTCAATCATATGAACGACGAGCGGCTGGCCGAGCGGCGCGTTCAGCGCCGTCGTCTGGGAGTCGCCGCTCACGATGATCATGCCAGCCGGCACCTGGGCCACCGTGAACGTCTGCTCCGTCGAGATGGTGCCGACCGTCCCCGTCAGGTGCGCGACGCCGTTTGCCACGGCGGTGACCACGGAGCTGGCCGCATCCTGAAACGCAACGGTCGCCACCGATGGTGCGTCCGACGTCCAGGCCACGTGCCGGTCGATGACGTTTCCGTTCTGGTCGCGCACGGTGGTCGTGAGCTGCGCCGTCGTGCCCAGCGCGTCCATGGTCGTGGGTCCGGTGACTTCGACCGCGACCGACGTCGGAACTGGCGTCGGCGGAGAGGTGCTGTCGCCGCCACAGGACGTGAGGGTGACCGCAGTGACGAGCGCGACAGCAACGGGGAGAAAGGATCGCATGGTCGTACGATCACGGGAACGCAGGGCGTGGACCGGCATCGCCCGATTCGGTGAGGGGACGCTCCAATCGTAACGCGGTCCCGGAACTGGTGCCAGTCGGCGTTGGTAACTTGAACCGCCGCCGGGCTTTGGCCCGTGCCGGACCGGGCGGCCCGGAGTGCAGCACAGATCCCCGTCGCTCTCGTACCGGCCCAGACGGCCCGGCCCCGGCAACCCGGGTTCACGATGGAACTCAACGGCCTGGCCCGTTCCGCGAACGGTGTTACCTACCGGCTGTTCGCGCGCAAGCCACGGGTGGCGGCGGACTCGGGATGCAGGCGAATGTCCGCGTGCCGGCGTGTGCCACTAGCTTCCGGAATCGCGGGGCGGGGCGACCAGCGGCTGGTATTCGGGGTGTTTCGTCAAGTACGCCGTCACGAACGGACATGTCGCAATCACGCGCACCCCCGCGTCACGTGCCGAGTCGAGCGCCGCCTTCACGAGGGCGTTCGCCAAGCCTCGCCCGCGCAGCTCCGGCGGGACCTCCGTGTGCATGAGATTGATCACACCCGGGCGCCGGACGTAGCGCAGCACCGACGTCCAACCATCGATCGTGATCTCGTACTGGTTGCGCTCGCGGTTATCAGTGACGAAGTCCGGCATCAGGCCGGTTCAAAAGGGGCCGACGGCCGTAGGACGCTGACGACTGGTCCACGGACGAGCGGCCGCGCCGCGATGTCGACCGGTGGGACGGCGGTCACGGGTTGGTGACCGCCGCCACCACCGCCTCGACCGCATGGAGCGCCGCCGCGAGGTGGCCCGGCAGGCCATGGCGCTCGGCCAGATAATCGGGGCTGTTGTAGGATACCTGCACCGTCGCGTCATCGGCCTCCCACACCAGCAGCTTGAGAGGGAGGTCGATGGCGACACTCGGCGCTGAGATCATCAGGGGCGTGCCGGCATGTGGGTCACCGAAGACGAGCAGTTTCGTGGGACGTAAGTGCTGTCCCACCTTGGCAGCTTCCGCCGCATGGTCGATCATCGCGAAGACCGTCGCGCCTTTCGCCTGCACGAAATGCGTAATCCGCGCGACCGTCTCGTCGAGGGGGTGGGGACTCTGCCGGGTGACGATGCCGTTCGGCGTCATTGCTGCTGGCAGGCCAACCGGTTGGTGACCCGCGGCGACCGCCGCCGCGTCGCGCCGTTCCACATTTCCGCCTCGCATTGCCCGTGTGAACCGTCAACTCTACACCGCTCGCCCGGCGTCGGGCAAGTAGTTGGCACCGTGCATCTTCCCAACATGCGCCAGCCTGCCGACGCAGTACCGGGCCGTCGGCCTTCACGAGTGACGAGGTGGTTCCCATCAGCGGACTTGGAAATTCAGCCAGGCTCGTAGAGAGAGCCAGGGACCAGTGCGCATGGGGGGCAGGATCGATGTTCATGGGCCGACGATGCAGATGGCAGGCAAGCTCTCGCGCACCACACGAGACCGACAGCCGGGCGCTGCTTCATGGCCTCTAGGGTCCTCGCACCCTTGCCGCGGCCTGGCTCACGCGCCGAGCCAGCGCTGCGCGGGACGGGTGCGGCTCGAGGACCCACTCCTGGCCCACCCTCGCTTCGTGACTCGAGAAGTAGCGCTTGAACCTGGAGATGCCGTCGCGCGGATCTCCGTCTGCGAGCGTTCCGCCAGTCACGCCGCCGAAATCGAACCAGCGCGCGCCGGTGGCGCGGGCCCATTGGATGAGGTCCCACGCGATCGGATAGGCTAATGGCATGCGAATCGACGTCTGCCGCGTGGACGCGGCGACCCCGTACTCGACCACGGGCCCGTGATTGAAGGCGACGGCGTACGCGAGGAGATCGTCGGGGGCGCCGGCGTCGGTGTGAAAGAGTCCCGTCACCCGCAGCGCATCGGCGTCCTGTTCGCTCACGGCGACCAACGCATCCGCGTCGAGCGGACGGAACAAGCCGCCGGTTCTTGCGAACGACTCCTGCAGAAGCGTATTCATGCGCGCCCCGTATCCCGGCGGCACGGGCCGGACGACCACCGGGTGTTTCGCGGCGGCTCGGATGTTACTCCGCGCCGTGCGGTGGAACGACGCCAAGATCCCCTCGGGTTCTGGGGACAGGTCGACCAGAATCGTGTGGCTGTACGACCGAGCGTGTACCGCAGTCTCGAAGCCGGCGGAGCGCATCGCCTCGTCCGCTGCGAGCAGCGAGGGACCGTCGAGGGCGAAGGTTTCGACCGCCACCCGGAGGACGTGTGGCCGCGTGCGGGCGAGATCCGCCAGCGCCTGCATGGCAACGGTCATCACCTCCGCGTCCCGCGTCGCGGGCACTCGCTCGACCCGGAGAATGGTGTGACCAGGCATCGCCCGGGACCGACTCTCGCGCACGGCGAGGCCATAGATGCAGCGACCACGCTCGCGCACCGCGACGAACATCGATGGCGGGCGTCCATGAGCGCGCTCCCACAGGGATCGGTTCGGCAACGTCAATAACCCCGCGGCCGCGAGGTCTCGTTCACACTCCCGGCGCCCGGCGTCGGACCCGTCATGCACCGACACCTGGAGCAGCCGCCCATGCGTGAGCTGCATCCGCGTGCTGCCCGGCTTCGCCGGTTCCGGCGCGCCTCGCAGCGGTGTTGCGCGGCTCGGCAGCAGTTCCGTGAGGCGGCGACGAACTCCGAGTACTCCGTCAAAATGGGCTCGCACAAATGGCTTCACGCCGGCCTCGTACGTCTGGCACGCTCGGCAGCGGACCGCGTGCCGCGAGAACACGCAGGCACGCGACCAGTGGCGCACTTCCGTTGCGAGGTCCGCCTTCCACTTGCTCTCGACCCCGAGAAAATCGAACGCGTCGTACCCCTGGGCGAAGGCGTCGCGCAGCGCGTACGCCATGAGCGCCGCTCCGGGGGACAGCGACTTCGCCGATTCATCGTACGACGTCTTGAGCGCCAGGTATTCGTTCTTGTAAACGATGCCAAACAGATGCGCCACGGGATTGCCGGCGAGATAGAGCACGTACAGCCGCAGCCATCCCCGTTCCGCGGCATGGTGGGCGAGACTGTCATAGAAGGGTCCGGCGCCGTGGTCCAACAGAAACGACGTGCCGGCGGCCTGCTTCCAGCTCTTTGCCTCAATCCGAAAGACGTCCGGCAGGACGTGTGCGCACGATTCCGGCGTTGTCGCGACGACCCATTCGACGGCGTCCGTCTTCTCCACGTTTCGCAGTTTGCGCTTCAACTCGCTGCGCACGTGGGAACCGCGCGTCTTCAGGTATTCGTCCCACGTCGATGCGAGGCGGATGCGCGGAATGGCCATGGCCTCCCACGGGAACCAGTGGAGATCCCTTCGACGCACGACGTCCACGGTGTCATCCCACGCGGCCGAGTCGCGCTCCATGCCCGGGAGGATAACTCGCGTGACGCGGCGCTCAACAGCGAGATGCTCGAACACGGCATCGAGCACTTCACGGCGCCGGCCAGGCGCGGCGACGAGGCTCGCGTGCGGGACATGGGAATTTCGCGGAAGCGTCAGGGTGCCGCTGCACCCGATCTCGCCGTCCTCATCGATGAGCAGGGGGACGGCGCCCACGAGCGTCGGTCCGTCGCGGACGAGAAGGAACATCGTCTCGCCCGCGGGCCAATAGGATGCCATCCAGCGGGTGATCCACTCCGACGTCTCGAACAGCGAACCGTCGGGTGAGGCGGACACGAGTGCATCCCACTCTGCGGCAACTTCCGTGAAGTGGACGTGCCCGCACACGCTGGAAACGGTGAGCATCGGAGCGTCAACCGGAGGTTGAAGAGGCATCCACGCGCTCGAGCCAGTCTTCCTTCCAGAACAGGAAGCACGAGCGGCTGCATCCGGCCCAGGCGACACCCGCTTCGAGCGGCGGCTCGCAGTACGCGCCGTCCAGGATGACGGCATCGCGCAGCCGCAGCATCTTCCAATTTCGCTCATCGAAGAAGTGCTCGATACGCTTGCGAACCGTGAAGGTATGGCCGGCATAGCGATCCATGACGATGCCGAGGTACGACATGCCGTCGCATCGGCCGTCGGCGTCCAACGTCCTCGCGATTTCCTCGACCGACCGAACGCGGACCAGCTCGCCGGCCTGCAGTGGCGGGACCGGGCGTAACCGCGCGGCAACGGCTACCACCGGAGGGTCAGCCGCGGCGCCTGGGCGGAGTCGCCCGATCAATTTGCGGTAGACGATCAGCGGATCCGACAGGACCTTGCGCGCCCTGACTCCCACGCGCCGAACCTGGCGCCGAACGGCATAGGCGAGTGTGTCGCGTAGGCGCGGCGCGCATACAAATTGCGGAATACGCTCGAGCTGGCACGGCGAAGGGCCGGCTACGTCGGGTTCGAGAGACGCCACGTCGGTCGATTTCCGAAGAGTATCGTCAAGTGTGCGCTCGGAGAGCCGGAAGTTGCAGAATCGCTCATACGCGCTTCAAGTGCCATCAGGCATGATCCGCTCGTATCGTAGGGACATTCCCCACAGCCTGGTCCCCGGGTCGTGGGGAGACCGCCTTCCCAACCGCCGCTAACGCGCTCGAGGTCGAGTCTAATCAGGGGGATCGGCGACTTCGGGCGTCGAGCAGCTCGGGGGAAGCCGTCGGCGGCCGCGTCGACAGAGCCACCCTCTGCATGTACCTTTCGCGGCGCCCCGCGTGGGCCCGGCGGCCTGCCGGTACCGACGATTCCTCCCCTTTCCCAGTACACGTTGCGTCTCGATCCTCCTCCCGCCCTGGTCCTGGGCTGCGGTGTCACCCTCCTCGGCGTAACGCGGATCCTGGGCCGGCAGGGGCTCCCCAGGCGTGCAACCGTCTCGAAGGGGGATCTCGTCGCCGCCTCGCGCTGGCTGCCCACCACCGGGCACCTCCCCCCGGTGGGAGCCGCCTCCGGACTCGCGGACTACCTCGAGGCGCTCCCCCTGGAGCGAGGCGTCCTGATCCCGTGCTCGGATGAGCTTGCCTTGGCGGTGGCCGAGCTTCCGGCGCCTCTCGCCGAACGGTTCCCGAGCTACCAGCCGGATGCCTCCGTGCTGAGGCTACTCGTGGACAAGGGAGCCTTCCTGCATACGCTGGAAACGCTGTCCGTGCCCCATCCACGCACACTGCTGGTGGAACGCCCGGAGGCGCTGGAGGCGGTGTCGGACGCCGAGTTGCAGACGATGTTCATCAAGCCGCGGGACTCGCAGAGTTTCCAGCGCGAGGTGGGAGTGAAGGGCTTCCGCCCCGCGACGCGCGAGGGCTTCCAGTCCAGGCTCACGGCACTGCTGGCGGCAGGCCACCGCCTCCTGCTGCAGGAGTACGTCCCCGGGCCCGCGTCGAACCATTTCTTCCTGGACGGGTTCGCAGGCGAGGGCGGCGAGATTCTCGCGTTGCTGGTCCGACGGCGGCTGCGCATGTATCCGGTGGATTTTGGCAACAGCACGTTCATGGTGACGGTGCCGCCGGAGGAGGCGGATGGGGCGGTGTCGTCCGTGCGCCGCCTCCTCGGCTCGCTCCGCTACCGGGGTATCTTCAGCGCCGAGTTCAAGCGCGACGAACGCGATGGCACCTTCCGTATCCTCGAGGTAAACGCACGTCCCTGGTGGTACGTCGAATTCGCCGCACGCGCCGGGGTCGACGTGGTCCGACTCGCGTATCGGGCGGCGCTGGGCCTGCCGTTCGAACCCCCCAAGCGCTACGAGGTGGGGCGAACCATGATGTATCCGTACTACGACCATCCGGCCTGCAGGGCCCTCGTGCCGGGAAGGCTCGCCGCACACTACCGCTTCCTCGTGGACCTGGTCCGCGCGGACCAGGCGGTGTTCGGTTGGGATGATCCAGGCCCCGCACTTCGCAATTGGGGCCGCCGCGCGCCGGGCATCGTTGCCCGGAGGCTGCAGCGGCTTCGCCGTCGCATGGCCGGCTGAGGACGACCAGTCATGGCAGGCGCGTACGCGTGTGGCGTGCTCTCCGAGGCACGCCACGACGAGCGGACCCGCAGCTTCCATCGGCTGCACCTGGACACGGTGGGCCGTAAAGACAGAGCCACCTACCTGCCGCACGAGCGCTTTGAAACGTGGTTCCGCACGTTGCATCGTCAGGGGCTCGCAGAATCCTTGCACGCGCGCGGCTACCGCGGGGTGAACCTGACGGATGCGAGCCTGAACGCTGTGACGAAATTCAACGGGCAACTCGGAGGAGACGTCGTCATGTCGCTCGAACTCGATGCGCCCCGCTCGCTCCGCTTCGGCTTCGTGCAGTTGGGCCAGCAGGTCTTTCATCGCCTTCTTGCAGGCGCCGCAAGCACAGCCCGCAGAGTGTTCCGGCGCTCATGACTGGACTCGAGGCACTCTGCCGGGCACTGGCGAGCCTGGGCGTCGACCACGTATTCGGCCTTCCGGGCACGCAAAACGCTCCGTTCTACAGCGCGCTGCCCGAACATGGCATCCGGCCGGTGCTCGCCACTCACGAGCTCTCCGCCTCGTTCATGGCGAATGGGTACGCCCGGGCGTCGGGGCGGGTGGGGGTGCTGGCGACGATTCCGGGACCGGGCTTCGCCTTCGCCATCGCAGGGGTGGCGGAGGCGCGGCTGGACTCCGTTCCGCTCGTGCACCTGGTGGGCACGCCGGCACGGGGACCACAGCGGTTTCAGCATCAGGCGCTGGACCAAGCGGGGATCGCGGGGCCCCTCATGAAGGGGGTCCTGGAGGTCGGTTCGGCGTCGGAGGTCGCGTTTCGTCTCACGGAAGCCTGGAGCCTCGCGCAGGAAGGAGAACCGGGGCCGGTGCTCCTCCACCTGACCCCTGAGGCGCTGCGGGGTGCCGTCGGCGCCGCCGTGGATACCAGCTCATCGGGGCACCCCGCCCCCGCGTCATTCGGAACTCCGTGGGCGGATGAACTTTGCGCTCTCCTGGCGTCCGCGGAGCGCCCTGTGATCTTTGCCGGCGCGGGAGCGCTGGAGAGCGCGGCGGATCTCCAGGCGCTGGCCGAGCGTCTGCCGGCGCCCGTGTTTACGACGCTGACCGCGCGCGGGGTGGTGCCGGAAGATCACCCCTGCGCGTTGGCGTTCGACGCGGACCGCGGTGGGCTGAACGAGTTGAACGACCTGCTCGACCGCGCCGACCTGATCCTCGCGCTGGGCTGCAAGTTCAGCCATAACGGGACCTCCGGCTTCCGGCTGAAGCTTCCGGAAGACCGGCTGGTGCACGTGAATACCGATCCCGAAGCACTCGGTTCCAGCTACCCAGCGCGCCTCGCGATCGAGGCTCGTGTGGAGGACGTGCTCGCCGTGGTCGGAGAGACCTCGCAGTCGGGTTCGAAGTGGACCGCCGCCGAGTTGGCCGAGGCGAAGGCCCATATCGGGACGGTACGTCCGCCGAGCGTGCCTGAGCCGCGTTTCGCTGGCGTGCCGGGAGGGTCGCCGGAGGCATTCTTCAAGGCGCTCAGGGCCGCGCTGCCGCCGGAGGCGATCGTGGTCACCGACTCCGGGCTGCACCAGGTCATGACTCGGAGGTACTTCCAGGTCCTCTGCCCGGGTGGCCTGGTGACCCCGTCCGACCTTCAGTCGATGGGATTCGGTGTGCCGGCCGCGATTGGTGCCGCCCTCGCCAAACCCGACCGACCGGTGGTGTCGATCGTCGGCGACGGCGGATTCCTGATGACGGCCATGGACCTGGCCTGCGCAGCGCGGGAGCGGGTGCCGGTGACGGTGGTGGTGTTCAATGACGGATACCTCAATCTCATCCGCATGCAACAGCTCCGGGATGCAGGATCCGGCTCGGCCGTGAGTCTCGAGACACCCCACCTGGAAACGCTCGCAGCCGCTCTGGGAGTGGACTACCGCCTGGTCGACGGCGACCCGACGTCCGTGCTTCGCGACGCAGTCGCCCGCCGCGGGCCCACGCTGGTGGAGGTGCGCCTCGGTGACTCGAACGCGATTCGGCGGATGCGTGGTGTCGGCGTCGCGACTGCCACGGCTCGTCGGGTGCTTCCGTCGGGGGTGATCGGCCAGGCCAAGCGCCTATTGAAGATGCTCGGACTTCGCTGAAGACCGTGTGCCTATAGCCAGGCGTAGTCGTTGTCGAGCATCTGCACGCGGAGCCTGGACTGTAGAGCCGGCCCCTTACCGCTCGGCATCAACTGCACGGGGTCGACGCGGCCGGGCACGAAGCCGCAGTCGGCGAGGCTCCGGGCGAGCAGCGGATCGCTGGCCAGCGCGACCAGGCTGCAGACGTCGTCGTGGCTGCGGGTTTCGAGAGCTGCGAGTTCGACGAGCGCCCTCCAGTCCGCGGCGTCGACGGAGTCCATCCAGCAGTCGGCAAGCCGCGCGCGGCGGTCGGCGAACGAGAGCATGAAGTAGCCCCGCACCTGGCCGTGTCGCTCGACCGCGTGCAGGCTCATGCGAACCGCCGGACAATCGAGCGCGTACTCGAATAATCCTTGACGGCGCTCGAGCACGGCGAGGTCAGCCGTCGGCCGCGGCAGCGGCAGAGCCGTCTTCCGCACTTCGGCGCGGGGCACCATCCGCGAGGTCCACGCGCGACCGATGCGGAAGCTGGACGTTGCGGATGCTCGGAGGCCTTTGGAGACCAAGCCGGGAAGCGCGCGTCTGCCCACGCCGCTCGCGGCCAGCAGCCCGCGCATGGGGCGGATCGCACGAGCGTAATGCGTCGCCGCACCATGCGGCCTGAACCCGATCGCGGGAAGGATCGACAGGGTCTGCTCGCTGCCACCGATCGCCAGGAGCACGTCGGTGAGGGACGCGACGTGCCTCATGATCGCCATCCCGGCGCCGGGAACCCCCGGCCGCGCGGCCCAGTCGATCAGGTGGATGATCCCGAAGCGCGACGCGCCGAACGCGCAGGTACCGGGAACGATCGCGCCGTGCGCGAGCACTTCGTGTCCCCGAGCCAGCACGTAGGATCGGGAGCCCGACCACCCGTCGTGCTCCTGCCAGTACTTCCAGTGCATCCGGAGCGGATCGACGGCGGGGGAGTCGAGTCCAAACGAGAAGGCCGCGGCCAGGAGGGCGGCGATCTGAGGGGCATCGTCCGGCGTCGACGCGCGGACCGACGGCTTCATGCAGTGCTCCGAATTGCGGTGCAGGGACCGCCGCTCACGCGGGGGGTGCCTGCTTGGAGCCCGAGCCGCTCGGAGTGAAGAACTCCGTATACGACGTGATCTTGCCGTCGCGGACTTCGATGATGTCGACGAGCTCGGTGGGCACCCCGAGACCGGTGATCCGGGAATGCGTCGTCACCTGCCAGAGCGCAGCGGCCTTGGAGCCCTCCACGATGATGGAGATCAGGGCGTAGTCGGTCATCCAGAACGACTTCACCATGACGGCGAGCCACGATCGAACCTGTTTGACACCGTTCGCCGTGATCGAGATCGGCTTGCCGTCACTGGCGCCGGCAATCCGGAAGCCGACATCGTCGGAGAACGTGGCCAGGATGCCAGCCAAGTCCCCTGCGACGCGTGCTCCGTGAAGCCGCCGGAGCAAGTTCTCCATCTCGGCACGATCGGTCATTCGCTTCCCCCCTTCGGAGACCCACTGAAGGCACCCACCCGCGTGGGCACCGGGACGTGAACTGAACGACTCACGTCACCGCTGGCCCGGGTCGCGCTCAGACGAGCGCGGCCCGGACGTCGGCTCCAATCATATCGTACGCGGTACGCGCGTAGGGGATAACCGCCCCCAGCGCATAGAAAAGGTGGATCATTCCCGGATGGCAAGTATAACCGGTCTCGACGCCGGCCTTCGTGAGCAGATCGGCGTAGGCCCGCCCCTCGTCGCGCAGCGGGTCGAATTCTGCGGTATGCACGAGCGTACGCGGGAGGCCGGAGAGATCTCCGGCACGCAGCGGCGACACTCGTGGATCCGCAGGGTCGGTCCCGGGCGCGAGGTAATGGAGGAGGTCGTGTCCGAGCGTGCCTTCGTCGACCAGGTAGCCCTCGGCCAGCGTCCGCCGCGACTCCGTCTTGCCGACGTAGTCCATGATCGGGCAGATGAGGAGCTGGAGCGCGACCCGCATGTCCCCGCGCGACGCCGCCATCTGGCAAATTACCGCGGCGAGTGTCGCGCCGGCCGAGTCTCCGCAGACCACGACGCGATCGGGGTCCACGCCCAGGGCCCCTGCCTGCCGGGACACATGCAGTGTGGCCGCATACGCGTCGGCGATCGCGGCTGGAAAGCGGTGCTCGGGAGCGAGCCGGTAGTCCACCGAAAACGTCCGGCAACCCGTGGCGTTGGCGAGCGCGCGGCTCACCCCGTCGTGGGTTTCCAGGCTTCCCGCCACGAGCCCACCGCCGTGAAAGTAGACGAGCGCCGGAAACGGACCGTCCCCCGCGTCGTTCGGTGTATACACGCGAATGGTGATCGGGCCTTCCGGACCGGGCACGGTCGATTCCTCCACCGCGGCTACCGAGGGAGGTGGGCCGGAAAACTTCGTCAGGTCCACGAGCGACTTGCGGCGCTGGTGCACGGTCAACTCGAGCGGGCTCCGGGGGCCCGTTGCGGCCAGCAGGTCCAGGAACCGCCGGGCGCGGAGATCAAGAGGCATTCGCGTCAGCGCTGTGCGGGTGCTCCGATCTCACACGGGAAGACGTCTCAGAGCCCGAGCGCCCGCCGAGCCGAGCCCGGCCAGCGAGCAACGTCCAGACCATGGACACTGAACAGGGCCACGGTCAGGCGATCCATTCCGAAGGCGACGCAGCCGGTATGGATCAGTTCTCCAGTCTCGTCCTTGATCCCCCAGACCTGGCCGAAGTGGTCGCGGTGGTAGTTGAAGCTCATGCATGCGGTGGGCTTGGCCCCGGCGTAGTACGGGATCGTGAGCTCGAACTTGAGCGACAGTTGCTTCTGACTCACCGCCTTCACCTGGCCGACGCGCCCGAAGAAGGGATCGCTGGCCGCCACCGTCTCGTGGGGGAGTTCGAGTTCAGTCGCCATCGCCTCGGCGCGCTTCATCCATCGATCCCGGTAGGCCGTGATCTCGGACGCGGTGCCGATGAGCACGTACTCGCGCATGCGAAACGACTGAAGACGGTCCAGGCTCGTCGATGGCTCGTGCCGGAAACAGTCCGCGGCGACGTCGAACTGGAGCCCGCCCGCCGGCACAGGCCCTCCGCGCGCGGCGACCATCGGGTAGATCGGATAACAGGCGGCCGGGATCAGCACGAGGTCGGATGCAGAGACGGACTTCGTCCAATCCCGCCCCTTTTCATAACCATCGGCGGCACCGCGGATCTCCGCCTCGGTGCCGTGGAGCGCACTCACGCAGCCGAGCAGGTTCGGAAAACTCGAGAGGTATCCGGACTTCTCGATGAGGGTGCGGCTCACGACCGGGGGGAAGCGGAACACCTCCACGTCGGGGTCGCGCTGCTTGGTGATGAATGCCGCGAGACGCTCGAGGATCTCCTCGTACAAGCCGCTGCGGGCGTAGACGCCGTCGCTGCCCAGAGAAAAGAGGAGGGACTCGGCGATCGGGGTAAGCGGATCGGACATCGGTGGGGTGGAGGCATGCGTGGCCGTCATCCGGGGGTCCTCCAAGTGTCAGTCATTACGGATCGTCGCCGGGATCGGCGTCATCAGCGACGGAGCGGCCAGATTCCCGAGGATCCGCTCGTTGTTGATCATGATCGGGGACGAGAGCACGTCACGCAGGTGGCGCGTGACGCTGAACTCGCTGTCGTTCCGATATCCGGTCAGCCCGCAGGCGCGCATCGCGCTGAGGACCGTGGTCACGGCCAGCTCGGACACCTGCACCTTGGTGAGCGTGATCATCGACTGGAAATCGAGCGACGCGAGTGCCTTCTCGTTGTTCATGACGCGCTCGTAGGCGTCCAGGGACGAGGCCAGGACCCCGCGCAACGTGCGCAGGGTCGTGAGCGCATCGGTGTACTTGGCGGCCGCCGGCGGAAGCTGGCCGCTTCCCCCGCGGGACGCCTTGCGCAGGAAGGCCTGCGCCTTGGACGTTGCGGCGGCGGCGATCCCCGCCCACACGCCTCCCCAGAGGAGGTGAGCGAACGGCACCATCGTCTGGGGATGGATCTTCTCGTACGGATCGGGCAGGATCTGCCCGGCATCGGCATCGACCCGGAGTGTGAATCCCTCGCTGCAGGTGCCTCGCATGCCCATCGTGTCCCAGCCCTGGAGCCGTTCGAGCGTGTAGTCCTTCTTCAGCAACACCAGGAGCACCTGGTCCGTCGCGGCCGCATCATCGCTGCGACGCGCCGTCGTTACCAGGCCGTCAGCCGCCATGGCGTACGAGATCACGGTCGCCTGCCGCTCGAGGCGGATGCGCCCGTCGTCGTGCTCCACCGCCGCCTCGCTCGATCGCACGTCCCCGCCCTTCTTCCCCTCGGTGGTGGACGATGCGAGCAGCAACTGCTCGGCCGCGACCTGTCTCAAAACGCCCTCGATCGGGGCGTGGCCGTGGCTGTGTCGAACGACACAGCCGACCTTGACCTGGTGCATGGCGTAGATGAGGCCGGTGGAGGCGCACGCCTGGCCCAACTGGTAGCAGATATCCACCGTCTCGCCAAGGCTCGCCCCCTCGCCGCCGAGTTCCGGAGGTACCATGATCCCCAACAGGCGCTGCGCTCGAATCTCGTCGAACGCCTCGGTCGGAAAGCGAAGACCGGCGTCGACGGCCGGGGCGTGGGTGGCCGCAACGGCGGCGGCCGCCTTCGCGCGGGCCCGGAGTTCGCCTGGTGAATCGCTGACCAAGCGCACGGCCGCGTCCCTGCTCGCTCGAGCTTCCATGCCGATTGTCCTCCTGGAATGGCCGGTGGGGGTGTTTCCGAAAGTGGCGGGTAGGTACGGAAGATGCAGTATCCGGGCCATACCGCCAACTGCACCAATTTCAGGTTTACGGAACAATACCGCCACACCGGCCCAAAAATCGGGCATTTGTTCACCGCAACCACCAGGACGCCGGATCGCCAGGGGGAGACCTTCCGCCAGGGTCCGAGCCGGAGAGGCCTCATGCCGCTACAAATAGAAGCCCCCCCCCGCGAGGAGACGCCGATCCCGGCACAGCGGGGCCCCAACCGATCCCGTCTTCCGATCCGTATCGGGCTGGTCAACAACATGCCGGACCCGGCGCTCGAAGGCACCGAATCGCAATTTTCGAGCCTCCTCGCGGCCGCGGCCGGCCCCCATCAGGTGCATCTGTGCTTCTCCCATCTTCCGGAGGTGCCGCGCGGCCCCGCGGCGGCGCAACGCCTGAGCGAGAGCTACTGGCCGATCGGGACCCTGCTGTCCACACCGCTCGATGCCCTGATCGTGACCGGAGCGGAGCCCCGGACGCCTTCCCTGCGGGGTGAGGCATACTGGGATGGCCTCGTTCGCCTCATGCACTGGGCGCAGGAGCATACGGCGTCGAGCATCTGGTCCTGTCTCGCCGCCCACGCCGCGGTTCTCCACCTGGACGGCGTCGAGCGTGTTGCGCTCGATCAGAAATGCTGCGGCGTCTTCAGGCACGCCGTCGCTGCGCATGCGCTGACGTCGGGGCTCGCCGGATCGGCGCCAATGCCGCAGTCTCGCTGGAACGATCTGCGGCCGGCGTCGCTCGACGAACTGGGCTACGCGATCCTGGCCCGCTCTCCCGAGAGCGGTGCGGGCCTCTTCGTGAAGGAGTTCGGCCGCAGCCTCTTCGTGTTCGTGCAGGGCCACCCCGAGTACGATGCGCGCGCGCTACTCAAGGAATATCAGCGGGATGTCGGCCGCTTCCTGTCGGGCGAGCGGGCGACCTATCCGACGTTGCCGTTGCACTACTTCCCGGACCACGTGGTCTCGAGGCTCGAGGCCTTCCGTACCGAGGCGCTCGCGGATCCCGATCCGGCTCGTCTGGGCGCGTTCCCCTTCGTCGAAGCGGCGGACGCCTTGACGCGCGACTGGGAGGAGCCGGGTGTTCGGTTGTATCGCAATTGGCTAGCATACCTCGTGGCGAAGCGTGGAGCCGCCCGGCTCCGTCCCAACGCATCACTCGCCCGGTAACGTACACAACCCGATCCGGATGGAGCCTCAGACAGACAACACGCGGGAGCGGCTCAGTGTGCTCGTTGAGCGGCTCATCGACGTCGACGTGACCGAGCGGCCGATCCCGACCGACAGGCCGCTCAGCGAACTCGGCCTCGGGTCCGTCCAGATGGTCGACCTGATGCTGGCCATGGAGGCCGAATTCGACATCACGATCCCGGTCGAGCACATCAACCCGGACAACTTTCTGTCGATCGCCTCGCTCACGGCGCTCATTCTGGAGCTGACATCATGACCGAATCCGCACGGGCCACATTCCCGCCGCAGTCGCTGGAGGCGAAGGATCTGGAGCACCTCCTGCATCCGGCCACGAACCTCCAGCAGCACGAGGCCGAGGGTCCCGTGGTGTACGCTCGTGGGAAGGGGGTCTACATCTGGGACACGGGGGGCAAACAATATCTCGAGGGGATGTCGGGCCTGTGGTGCACGGCGCTCGGCTACGGCGAAGAGGAGCTGGTGGAAGCCGCGACGCGCCAGCTGCGCACGCTCAGCTACTCGCAGCTCTTCGGGGGGAAGGCGAACGAGCCCAGTGTGCTGCTCGCGGAGAAGCTCAAGTCCATCGCGCCGTTCGACGCGGGCCGGGTCTTCTTCGGACTTTCCGGAAGCGATGCCAACGACACGCAGATCAAACTCGTCTGGTATTACAACAACCTCCTCGGTCGGCCCGAGAAGAAGAAGATCATCAGTCGAATGAGAGCCTACCACGGGGTCACCGTGGCGACGGGCTCGCTCACCGGGCTCCCGTCGTTCCACAAGCACTTCGACCTGCCGATCCCGCAGGTGTTGCACACGGACTGCCCGCACTACTACCGGGGCGCCGAGCCCGGAGAGAGCGAAGACGCCTTCGTCGACCGCATTGTCGGCAACCTCGAGGCGCTCATCCTCGCCGAGGGCCCCGAGACCGTCGGAGCGTTCATTGCCGAGCCCGTGATGGGCGCAGGCGGGGTCGTCGTGCCGCCGGCCGGCTACTTCGCGAAGGTGCAGGCGCTGCTCGCGAAACACGACATCCTGTTCATCGACGACGAGGTCATCACCGGCTTCGGCCGCACGGGCAACCCGTTCGGGGCGCAGACGTTCGGCATCAAGCCGTCGACGATGACCGTCGCCAAGGGGTTGTCGTCGGGCTATCTGCCGATCAGCGCGGTTCTGATTCCGGAGACCATGTACGAGCCGATGGTCGCCGCGAGTCCCGAGGTCGGCATGTTCGGCCACGGCTTCACCTACACGGGCCATCCCGTATGCGCGGCCGTGGCACTCCGGAACATCGAACTGATGGAGGAGCGGAATCTCTTCGCCCATGCCGTCGCGATGGGCAAGATCTTCCAGGAGCGACTGCATGCTTTCGGCGAGCACCCCCTCGTGGGCGAGACGCGCGGCGTGGGTCTGATCGGTGCCGTGGAACTCGTGGCAGACAAGGCCACCAAGCGGACGTTTCCGGCGGAGAAGAAGGTCGCGTTTTATCTCCAGCGGCGGTGTGCCGCCAACGGCGTCATCCTCCGCGCACTCGGGGATTCGATCGTCTTCTGCCCGCCCCTGATCATCACACCGGATCAGATCGACGAGCTCTTCACCAAGTTCGAGAAGTCGCTGAACGAAACGCGCGACTGGATCTCGGTCGGCTAGGCGCCGTCAGGGCTTCAGGTGCAGCGCCTCCACGAGCTCGGTGACGTCGCCGAGCGTGGTCTCGCCGCTGGTCGCACAGATGCGAATCACGTCGCGGCCCTCGAACCGGGGCGCCGACACCCACGCCCGTCCCGACGCGAGCACGCGCTCTCTGATGGCCATCGGCTCGCCGAGACCCGGCGGGGGCACCACGCATAGTACCGCGAGGCGCGAGTCGTTCACGACCTCCCACCCCCGGGCGACCAACTCCTCCCGTACGCGCGCGATCACGTCGACCGCGCGCTCCACATGGCGTCCGTACCCGGTCCAACCCGCGGCGCCGAGCGAGAGGAAGAGCCGCAGACCGAGGAAGCGACGGGACCACTGCACCGAGTTCAGGTACGGGTCGAGACCGGCCACGCTCGAGGGCATGTAGGTGGTGGACGCGTGGAACGCCTCCGACAGCAGCGCACGGCCACCCCTGCCACCCTCGCGTAGAAGGAACATCGCGCACCCCATCGTGGTGGCGAACCACTTGTGCGCATCGATCGTGATCGAGTCTGCGAGCTCGATGCCGGCCAGCACTCCGCGCAGGCGGTCGGACGCGATGGCGGCCCCGCCCCAGGCGGCGTCGACGTGGAACCAGAGGTCCTCGGCGCGCGCGATGGCGGCGCAGGATTCCAACGGATCGACCATCCCGGCCACCGTCGTGCCCGCCGTGGCGGCAATCAGCACCGGCACGCGCCCCTGGGCGCGGTCGGTCGCGATCGCCTGGCGCAGCGCGGCGGGATCCATCCGGCCCTGGCCGTCGGTCGCCACCATCCGGAGCGCGTCGCGGCCTACGCCCGCTTCGTGCGCAATCTTGAGCCACGTGATGTGGCTCTCGCTCGACGCGTAGAACGTCACGGGGCCGGGGAATGCACGCGCGCCCTCGGCGGCGAAGCGCGGATGGGCACGCGTGAGCGCGCAGATCAACGCGGTGAAGTTGGCCTCGGAGGCCCCGGTGGCGAAGTGACCGGCGGCGTCGGGTCCGCAACCGGCCCGCGCCGCCACCGCGCGGATCATATGCGCTTCCAGGGCGACGGGCACCGGCGACGATGCCGAGCTGGCCAGCTGGGGGTTGAAGACCGCCGAGATGCGATCGGCGCACTGCGCCGGGAAGGTCGGCGGCGGATTGAACAGGCCGAAGTAGCGCGGATGCGTGATGTGGACGACGCCGTGCTCCATGCGCGCGATGATCCACGACAGCAGCTCGTCGAGCGCGTGGCGCTCCACGAAGTCGAAGCGCGCGAGTTCACGGCCCAACTCGTCCATGTCGAGCGTTGGCACCACCGAGCCGGCCGTGACCCGCGCGGCGGCGGCGCCGAGCTGGACCGTGAGCAGGTCGTCGATGCGCCGGCGCTCGCCGGCCCCCGGGAAGAGGGCCGTCACCGGATCGGGCAGGGGCCCGTCGGCCACGGCTGCTAACCTCTCTGCGACGCGGCGAGTGCCTGATCGAGATCCTCGACGATGTCGTCGATGTGCTCGATACCGACACTGAGCCGGATGCTTCCGGGCCCGACGCCGCCCTTGCGCTGCTCCTCCGGCGTCATCTGGGCGTGGGTCGTGGACGCCGGGTGGCACGCGAGGGACTTCGCATCACCCAGGTTGACCAGCCGCTTGAAGAGCTTGAGCGCGTCGTAGAAGCGCAGCCCGGCATCGAGGCCGCCCTCGATGTCGAAGGTCATGAGCGAGCAGGCGCGGCCGCCGAGGTACTTCTGCGTGAGCGCGTAATATGGATGCTCCGGAAAGCCGGCGTAGTTCACGGACGCGACCCGCGGGTCGTCCCGCAGGAACTCGGCCACCTTCCGCCCGTTCTCGACGTGCCGCTCGACGCGCACGGCCACCGTCTCGATTCCCTGCAGGAGCAGGAACGCCGCCATCGGGGAGAGTGCGGCGCCGATCGTCCGCTGATAGACGTTGCGGGCGCGCGCGACGAACGCCTTGTCCCCGTAATGCTCGGCATAGACGAGGCCGTGATAGGACGGATCAGGCTGTGTGAACTGGGGAAAGCGGTCGGCGTGCTCGGTCCACGGAAACCGGCCGGCGTCGATGAGGATGCCGCCGATCGTCGTGCCGTGCCCGCCCAGGAACTTGGTGAGCGAATGCACGACGATGTCGGCGCCGTACTCGATCGGACGGATCAGCATCGGCGTCGCCACGGTGTTGTCGACGATGAGCGGGACGCCGTGACGGTGCGCGACATCGGCGAGTGCCTCGAGATCGCAGACGTTCCCGGCCGGGTTGCCCACCGACTCGCAGAAGACGGCGCGTGTGTCCGGGTCGATCTTCGCTTCGATGTCGGCCGGGCGATCCGAGGCCGCGAAGCGCACCTGCACCCCGAGTTGCGGGAGGATGTGCGTGAAGAGCGTGTGGGTGGTGCCGTAGAGCTGCGGCACCGACACGATGTTCTTGCCCGGGCCCGTGACGTTGAGGGCCGCGTAATACACCGCGGTCTGTCCAGCCGCCACGCTGAGCGCGGCGACGCCACCCTCCAGCATGGACACGCGCTCCTCGAGCACGGCATTGGTCGGATTGGCGATGCGCGTGTAGCGGTAGCCGTCGATCTCCAGCCGGAAGAGCGCCGCCGCGTGCTCGGCGCTCTCGAAGCCGTAGGACGCGGTCTGGTAGATCGGCACCGCAATGGCCTTCGTCGCCGGGTCCATATCGAACCCGCCGTGGATCGCGACCGTCTCGTTCCTCATTGCTGGAAACCTCCGGCAGTCCTTGAGTATGCCCGCGTTGGCAGCGATGTATATACGGCGACCCTGGCCGCGCTGAACACCGCTCTCGTCACGAGTCCGGCCGCCCGGGCGATCGAACGTGCCCAGACGGTGCGCATGGACGCGACCGTGGTGCCCGTGGCCATCCATCCGCCGACCGATTCCAGTCTGCTGCTGGATGCGGTGCGCGTGCTCGATCGCGGCCTGCGGCAGAGTGAGGCCGTCGCGGGCTTCACCGCGTATCATCGGCATCTCCGGCGGGCCAAGCGCCGGGCCGTGGAGATCCCGCACCTCCCCCCGCATGCCACGACGCGCCGGCGCCAATGCTATCGGGAGTTGCTCCAGTACACGGCCGCGACCGCGAGCTACGCGACCTGTGCGCTCGCCCACCTGGAGGCCCTGCCGCCGACGCCCGCCCGCGGGCGGGTGCGCACCCACTTGCGCACCTGGCTCCCGCGGGTCGCGCAGGTGCTCGACCAAACCACGCGGCGCGTGCTGCACGGCGAGGCGGTGCCGGCCGACGAGAAGCTCGTCTCGCTCTTCGAAGCCCACGCCGCCGTGCTCGTGAAGGATCGGCGGGCCACCTACTACGGGCATAAGCTCTTCCTCACCACCGGCCGCTCGGGGCTCATCCTCGACTGTGCCATGCCCCAGGGCAATCCCGGCGACGTCACGTGGGCGGTGCCGCTGGTGCGGCGCCTCGCCCGGGTGGTCGGCCACGAGCCCCGGCAAGTCAGTATGGATGGCGGCTTCGCCTCCCACGCCAATCTCGCCGCGCTCAAGGCGCGGGGCGTCACCGATGTCTGCTTCGCCAAGAAGCGGGGGCTCGCCGTGCGCGACATGGTCCGGAGTGCGTGGGTGTACGACCGGCTCCGCCGCTTCCGCGCCGGGATCGAGAGCGGAATCTCTCTCTTGAAACGCGTCTTCGGCCTGGCGCGGTGCATCTGGAAAGGGGCCGCGGGCTTTCACGCGTACGTGCGCACGGCGGTGCTCGCGGCGAATCTCCTCGTCCTCGCCCGCGCCCAACGCCGCTGACGCCGCTGACGCCGACCGGCGATCACGCCGCCGCGCGCCAGTCGCGCGCGCTTCGCCGTCCTCGCGATCGTCGGGCCGCGGGCCCCTCCCGGCCCGGAGCCACGCCCCTCCGCGGCCCCTCGCCAATTCACCCGACTTCAACCACTTTCGAGGGCACACAGCGCCTCCTGGGACGCCGGACATGCCAGTTTCAGGATGGAGACTAGCTACAATGAGATCACAGCAGAAGCCTCTGGACGCGTGGGTTCGGGCGCTCGCGCGAACCGCTCGCATCGAGAAAGATACACACCGAACGCTCCCGATCGTGATCGAGGAGATGGCGCGGGACCGGGGCGTCGCCTCCGCGCTGGAGGCGCCGAACGGCGGTCTCACCTACGCCGGATTGTCCGGTCGGATGCGGCAGTACTCGCGCTGGGCGCTCGCCCAGGGGCTGGCTCCCGGCGACGTGGTGGGGCTGTTGATGCCGAACCGACCCGAGTACCTCGCGGTCTGGCTTGGCCTGACGCGGGTGGGCGTCATCGTCGCGCTCCTCAACACCAACCTCCGGGGCGAGCCGCTCGCGCACTCGGTGACCATCGTCCGGCCGAAGCACGTGATCGTGGACGCGAGTCTCGCGGGAGCAGTCGACGAGATTCGGGCTGCGTTGCCGGAGTCCGTGCGCCTCTGCGTCTACGGCGGCACGCGCGCGGGCTTCGTTGACCTGGCCGCCGAAGTGGCGCGCCTGAGCGACGGCCCGCTGGAGGAGCGCGCGGCCCCGCCGCCGTCGATCCGCGACCGCGCGCTCTACATCTATACGTCGGGAACGACCGGCCTGCCCAAAGCCGCGCACGTGAGCCACGGCCGCGTCATGCAGTGGAGCCACTGGTTCGCCGGCATGATGGATACGCAGCCCGAGGATCGGATGTACGACTGCCTGCCGCTGTACCACAGCGTGGGCGGCATCATCGCGACGGCGGCGACGCTGGTAGGGGGCGGCGCGGTCGTGCTTCGCGATCGGTTCTCCGCGAGCGACTTCTGGCGCGATGTGGTGGCGGAGCGATGCACGCTCTTTCAGTACATCGGCGAGCTCTGCCGCTATCTGGTCAACGCTCCGCCGCACCCGCTCGAAACCAAGCATCACCTGAGACTGTGTTGCGGCAACGGACTCAGGCCGGACGTCTGGGAGCCGTTCAAGACCCGGTTCAAGATCCCGCACATCCTCGAGTTCTACGCCGCGACCGAGGGCAACTTCTCCCTGTACAATTGCGAGGAGGAACCGGGGGCCATCGGGCGGATTCCCCCCTTTCTGTCGCATCGACTGCCCGTGGAGATCGTGCGCTTCGACTTCGACGCCGAGGTGCCGCTCCGCAACGAGGCGGGTCGCTGTGAACGCGCCGACGCCGACGAGCCCGGTGAAGCCATCGGCCGCATCGTGGAGGGTTCCGCGGGCGGTCGCTTCGAAGGCTACGCCGACGCCGAGGCCACGCGAAAGAAGGTGCTACTCGACGTTTTCGAGGAGGGAGACCGCTGGTATCGCACCGGCGACCTGATGCGTCGGGACGCGCGCGGCTTCTTCCACTTCGTGGATCGCGCGGGCGACACGTTCCGCTGGAAAGGGGAGAACGTGTCGAGCGCCGAGGTCGCCGGTGCGCTGATGGCGTGCCCGGGGGTGCGCGACGCCGTCGTGTACGGCGTGGCCGTTCCGGGCGTCGACGGCCGCGCGGGAATGGCGGCGCTCGTCGTCGACCAGGGTTTCGAACTCGACGCCCTGCGCGAACGACTCGCCGCGAACCTGCCCGAGTATGCGCGTCCGCTCTTTCTCCGAATGCTCTCCGGGATCGAGGTCACCGCCACCTTCAAGCCCAAGAAGCAGGATCTCGTCCGCGACGGTTTCGATCCGGCGCGGATCGACGATCCGCTCTTCTTCGACGACCGCAAGCGCGCCGTCTACACCCCGGTGGATGCGCGCCTGTACGCACAGCTGACGGCCGGCGCCCTGCGGCTCTGACGGGCCGCGCCCGGCAGTCCAGTGCGAAGCGCTAGGCGGTGTTGCCCGCGTCGACCGTTACGACGGTTCCCGTGATGTTCCGGGCATCGTCGCTCACCAGGAACCGCACCGTGTGGGCGACGTCCTCCACGTCGATCAATCGTCGCAGCGCGCTGCGACGCGCGATCCTCGCCCGTTGCTCAGTGTCGAGTCCTTCCGTCATGTTCGTGTCGACGAACCCCGGCGCAATTGCATTCACCGTGATGTCGAGCTGCCCGACCTCACGCGCCAGCGAGCGCGTGAATCCGACGAGTGAGGCCTTGGTTGCGCTGTAGACCGACAGGGCGTTGTACCCCGTGAGGCTCACCACCGAGCTGACGTTGATGATGCGGCCACCGCGCTCCTTGTTGGCCATCATCGAGCGCACCACGTACTTGGTGAGCAGGATCGGCGACAGCGTGTTCAACTGCACGAGCTGCTCGATCGCGGGGTCGGGCATCGTCGCGAGCACACCGCTGGTGCCCAATCCGGCGTTGTTCACGAGCCCGTAGAACGGGCCCACGTCTTTCCGCAGGCCGCGCACGAAATCGGGGATGGCACCCCGGGCGGACAGGTCGAACGCCCGGAAGGAGATCGCTCCGGCTCCCACGCGCCCGGCTTCCTCGATCGCCGCCTGCAACTCGGTGCTCTGGGAGCGCGCGATGGCGACCACGTGATAGCCCGCCGCGGCGAGCGCCCGCCCGATGGCGAGGCCGAGTCCCCGGCTGCCGCCGGTCACGACGACGTTACGCAACGGGCCGCACCAGCTTGCCCGACGCCGACACCTGGAGCGACGGGACGAACCGAATGGAAGTCGGCACCTTGTGCGGGGCGAGCCCGCGTCTGCAGGCAGCGATGATTTCCTCCCTCACCGCCCGTTCGGAGGTCGAGTCGCCCTGGCCGTTCTCGAGCACCACGTCCGCGGCAACGATGGCGCCGGTGATCGGGCTCTTCCGGCCCCGAACGAGCGACATGCGCACCCGCGGGTGGCGATTGATCACGGCCTCCACCTCTTCGGGGAAAACCTTCTGCCCCCCGACGTTGACCACGCCGCCTCGGCGGCCCATGAAGTGGTAGCGCCCGTCCGCCCTCAGTTCCACCAGGTCCCCCGTGTCGACGAAGCCATCGTCGCTCCGAATCGCGTCGAGCTCGCCCCCGATGTATCGCGTGGCGTTCCGGCCGGAGCGTATCCGCAAGGTGCCGTCCACGACCTTCATCTCGATGTCGGCTCCGTTTTGCTCCTCGACGAGTGCGGCCGGGAACCCTTCGAGCCCGTCATCGACCGAGAACGCCACGCCCGCTTCCGTGGAGGCGAATGCGTGTGAGATGCTCGCGCTCGGATAGGCGGCGCGCAACGCGTCGAGGATCGCCTGGTCGGCGACCTCTCCGGAGAGGCGGACGTACCGGGGGGACATCTCGTGCGCCGCACCACTCATGAGGGCCCGACGCCAGTGGGTGGGCGTACCCGAAATGTGCGTGACGCCGTAGTGGCCCGCCCGCGCCAGAAAGTCGGGGGCAGGCTCGCTGGCGCTCGAGAGCACCAGCGAGGCACCTCCGAGCATCGCCCGGAGGAAGATCTGCAGGCCCCCGTATCGGCGGATGTCGTAGAACGTGCTCCACACCGAGCCTTCGTCGAGCGGGCCCGTGCTCGTGAGCCTGCCGGCCAGGCTGGCAACGGTATGCAGCACGAGCTTCGGCACTCCCGTCGTTCCCGACGTGAGGAGAACCCACTCGGTTTCCCCCGATGGAGTGCGGTCGGCGCTTACGGGCGCCGGCACCCGCCGCACGCCTACCTGGAGCGGCACTCCCAAGCCCGCGCAGGCGGCTACGGACCCGTCGGTCACGAGCGCATCGATCTCCGCCATCGCCGCGACGGGGGCGAAGTGTTCCGCCTCCAAGTCCGGAGGGCAGAGCACCACGCGTCGGGCGATCCCGTCCAACTCGAGGAGCGCGAGCGCAGCCGGAAGCTGCTCCTTGGTTGCGAGGAGCACCGCGCGCCCGCGAAGGTCGGAAATCTGCTCCCCGAGCGCCGACGAGCCGGTCAGCGATGCGAGCGCGACCGACCCATCGACGCCGTGGAGGGAGCCACCGTGCGAACCCCCCGTAGCGTTCAGCAGCACGGGTTGGGCGATCCCCACCTACCGATCACGACTCGTACATGGCGACGAAGTCGCCGAACGTGACGGGGAACTCGATCGCGTCCCCCGTGCTGAATGGATCCACACCGAGTTCGTCCTCGAGTCGCGCGACCACGATGGCGAAACTCAGCGAGTCCAGACCGCACTCCGCCAGCTCCAGGTCGTCCGACAGGGGTGCGAGCTTCCGGTCCTGCTCGCTGGCGACTTGCTGGAAGAGCGATTCGATGGTGGACCTCTTGGACATCTGCCTGTTCTCCTCTGCGTCGGGGATCCTGTGGCGTCGGGGCGACGCCTGCCGGCGGAAGTCACGAGTCCGGCGCTCAGCCTGCTGCGGACGCCGGGATTCTGAGACGTCCTCCGAAACCCGCGGCGCCGTCTGGGGCCAGATGGCGCATGAACACTAAGGGTTGGTGCTGCATGGCGCCACCGGCCGGCGTGCAGAGTCGGCCCGCTCTCTCGTCGCCACGCCAGAGTGTGATCTCCGTCACCCAACGGCCTGCGCCGATGCGCGCTAAATTATGCCGTCCGACGACCCAGGCACGGGCGGACACGCCGCACCGACCCGAACCGTTCACCGACGCCCCCGCGCCCCCGCCATGGCACCACCCCAGACGCAGGCCCAACCTCTCATCGTCCTCAAATTCGGCGGCACCAGCGTCTCCTCCGAGGAGAACTGGGACCGCATCGCAACGATCGTCGCCCGGTGCGAGGAGGAAGGAGAACGCCCGCTGGTCGTCCTCTCGGCCTTTTCCGGCGTGACCACGCTGCTCGAGCAGGCGGTCACGGGTGCATTGGCTGGAGACTCCGCGGCGGCGGCTGCGCGTCTCCGGACGATTCATGAAGAGAAGGCGCGGAGCCTGCCGTCGGAGACTCAGGAGATCGTACGGGACGAGCTGCGGCAGTTGGAAGGGGCGCTGTTGGGCATGCGCCTTCTCGGTGAGGCCACCCCCCGCAGCCGGGCCCGGGTGCTCGCCACGGGGGAGATCCTCTCGACGCGCATCGTCGCGGCGGCCCTGCGCATGCGGAATGTGAATGCGTCGTGGCTCGACGTGCGGGAGGTCCTGGGGTCGCTTCCGGTGCCGGGAAATCCGTGGCGGCACTATCTGTCCGCGCCCTGCGCCAGCGACCCGGATTCGAAGTTCCAGGCGCGGTTGGCGGAGGCGCCGGGGCCGGTGGTCACCCAGGGCTTCATTGCCCGGGACACGGCGGGAGACACCGTCGTGCTCGGACGGGGCGGCTCGGACACCTCGGCGGCCTACCTGGCCGCTCACCTGGAGGCGACGCGCCTGGAGATCTGGACGGACGTACCGGGGCTGTTCACCGCCAACCCCCAACTCGTGTCGGGAGCACGCCTGCTCCGGCGCCTCAACTATCGCGAGGCCCAGGAGATCGCCACGACGGGGAGCCATGTGCTTCATCCCGGCTGCATCCCCGCGCTGCGGACGGCCGGGGTCCCCATCCACGTTCGCAGCACGTTCCACCCCGAGCAGCCCGGCACGATCATCGCCGCCGACGAGGGAGCCGCACCACCCCGACTGAAAGCGATTTCCATCCGGCGTGATGTGACGTTGGTGATCATGGACACGGTAGCCATGTGGCAGCCCGTCGGCTTCCTGGCCGACGTGTTTGGATGTTTCCGCGACGAGGGAATTTCCGTAGACCTGGTGTCTTCCTCCGAAACGACCGTCACGGTGTCGTTGAATCCCCAGGGTGATCTCACCTCGACGGCTTCCCTGGATCGGCTGATGGCGAGCCTCGGGCGCCGGTGCGACGTGCGCCTGTTGAAGGGGTGCGCCGCGGTGAGCCTGGTGGGAATCGGGTTGCGCGCCCAGCTCCATCGCATAGGGGCGCTGCTGGAGACCTTACAGGAGCACCGCGTCCATCTCATGAGCCAGGCGGCCAACGGCCTGATCCTCACGCTCGTGGTGGATGAGGACCGGGCAGAGCCCATCGCTCGGGAGTTCCATGAACGCCTCATCGGCGACACCGAGGATCCCGATGTGTTCGGCCCGTCCTGGTCGGAGCTGCGGGGCGAGCGTACACCGACCGCGAAGGCCACCTCGCAGGCGTAGCGCGTGCCTCGAGAAGGCCTCCGGACGCGGGTGCGACCCAGTCACGGCCGGGGGGGCCCCGGCCGCGGCTGGATTACCCCACGAGCACGGCGCCGCCGTTCACGTTCAGGATCTCTCCGGTCACATGGCGACCGAGCTCGGAGCACAGGAAGACGAGGGGTCCCGCGACGTCGGCAGCGCTGGCTACGCGGCCGATGGGGATGCCCCGCTCGACCCGCGCGCGGTCGTCGCCCTGGAGCGCCGACTCGGACATCTCGGTGTCGATCCAGCCGGGAGCCACGCAGTTCACCGTGATTCCGCGAGCCCCGAGCTCCACGCAGAAGCCCTTCACGAGGGAGATCATCGCGCCCTTGCTCGCGGCGTAGTCCCCGTGGAACGCCTCGCCTCGTTGGCCGGCCGTACTCGACACCAGCACCAGGCGTCCATTGTCGCGCAGCCTGCGCGCGGCCTCACGGCAGGTGTAGAACATCGAGTGCAGGTTGGACGATATGGTGCCGTGCCACTGGTCGTTCGACATCTCGGCGATCGGGACTTCGGGCTTGGGCCAGATCCCATGGTTGCCGACGAAGATGTCCAGCCCGTCGAACTCCTGGTCGGCTCGCCGAAAGAGCGCGACGACATCCTCCGGCACACCCAGGTCGCCCCGCTGGGCCCAGGCGGTCACGCCCATCCCGCGCAGCTCCGCCACCACGGCGTCGGCGTCGGCCTGGCGGTTCCGATACGCGATACCCACCGCCGCACCGGCCTGGCCGAGTAAGAGTGCGGTCGCCCGGCCGACTCCTCTGGAGCCACCCGTGACCAGTGCGTTCTTGCCCGTCAGATCGATGAGGCCTTTCATTCATGTTCCTCGCGTAGGCGCGTCGGAGCCGACGCATCGAAAAAGGTGAACCGCAGTCTTCGGCTGGAGGACTCCAGGTTGTACTGCAACGAGCGGCAAGACTTGAAGTTGCGGCACATTGAGGGGTACCCGTGGCGATGCATTGCGGCGTGTGTCACGTCTCGGATTCCCACGCTCTGTAGCAAGAAACAGGCCATCCCGATCGATTCGATCGGGTCGTTGGACTGGGCCCTTACACTACCCGACCGATGAACTCTGATCGTCGCGACGAACGGCAGTTCGAGGCACTCCGCGGTGCCGCGCGCGGGCACATGCCCGCGCTCGACGGGTGGCGCGGGCTGGCCGTGTTGGTGGTGGTGCTGCACAACTCCAGCTTCCTGTGGAAGCACCAGCACACGGTGCCCGACATGCTGGTGAGCACGCTGTTCGCCACGGGATGGGCCGGCGTGACGCTCTTCTTCGTCCTGTCGGGATTTCTGATCACGGGAATTCTGCTCGACACGCGCAGCTCACCGCGATACTTCCGCGACTTCTATCTGCGGCGGACCTTTCGAATCTTCCCGCTCTACTACGTCACGCTCCTCATCGCATTCGTGGTCGTCGCGCCCCTTCTGGGGAGCGCCGCGTGGGTGGCGAGCGTGCACCGGAACCAGGCGTGGTTCTGGAGCTACATCCCGAACTGGCTTCCATCGGGCCGAGGCATCGTCGGTCTTTCCCACTTCTGGTCGCTGGGCGTTGAAGAGCAGTTCTATCTGGTGTGGCCGCTCCTGCTCCTGGTCACCGGGGACCGCTGGTTCCCCCGCACGGCGGTCGCGATTTTCGTAGGCGCGTTCGCCTATCGTTGGTGGTTCCTGTACGGTGGTGGATCGCCGGAGTGGCTCTACGGGTCCACGCTCGCACGTTGCGATGCACTGGCGCTCGGCGCCCTGCTCGCATACGCCGCGCGGAACCCGGATTGGTTCCGTCCTCTGTGGCGATGGCGATATCGCTTGTTCGGTTGGGCAAGCGTGGTGGTGGTGGCAGTCGTGCTGTGGACACACGGCTTCGAACCCTACGATCCGATCGTCGAGGTCGTCGGCCAGTCGGCGATCGCCATGGTGTTCGCGTTCCCGCTGTTCGCAACGGTCAGTCCCTCGAACCGGGTCGAGTCGCGGTTGACCCGCTGGATGTCCGCCAGGTGGCTGCGCTTTCTCGGGAAGTACAGCTATGCCATTTACGTCATCCACATGCCATTGCACATAGTCCTGAGGCGCGTGGCGGCACCGATCGTCAACCGGGGTGGATCCTGGGGAGGCATGGCACTGATGTTCGTGTATTGCGCCATGATCCTGGGGCTCTCCACCCTGCTCGCGATCGTGTCGTGGAACCTGATCGAAAAGCGCTTCCTGCTGCTCAAGAACCGGCTGGCTCCGAGGGAGAATGCACCGGTCGTCGCCGCTGCGACTCGCGAAACGGTGTAGGCCGGCGGCACGACGCGGAGGGGGAAGCGACAACGCCGGAACACGCGTGGGCCATCTCCGGGCGGCTGTCACGCCTCCCCGCGCCCGGAGATTCGCGGTACGGGCGGGTGCGGCGCCGGCCACGTGGCGCGAATCTTGCTAACGCTAACTACGTCTTCCCGAACACGCGTGCGGCGTACCTGCCCAACCGCCGCGGGAACGGCGTTCGCCGCCCCGGTCGGCCCGGACGGCGGCGCAGCCGGTGTCTGTTGGTTTCCTCAATGCAGATGGGATGGTATATGACAACGCTGAAATCGCTGAACCCGGCGACGGGTGAGCCACTCGGGGAAGTGGAGCAGACCCCGGCGGCCGCCGTCGATGGCGTCGTCGCCCGGGCCCGGGCGGCGCAGGCCGCCTGGGGCCAAATGCCCGTGGCGGAGCGTTGCAGCGCGCTGCTCGAAGCGGGCCGGCGTTTCTCGTCGGACGCCGATCGGCTCGCGAACCTCATCACCGCCGAGATGGGCAAGCCGCGGTCCGAAGCCCTCCTCGAAGTCCGGTCGCTGTCCGCGGGGCTGGAGGAACATCTTGACGAGATCCGGGATGCCATCGCGCCGGAGGTGCTTCGGCGAGGCAACGAAGAGTCGGTAATCCTCCATGACCCGCTCGGTGTGTGCGCGGCCATCACGCCGTGGAACTTTCCGATGTCCATGCCGTCGTGGATGGTCTTTCCGGCGCTTGCCACCGGGAACGCCGTGGTGTTCAAGCCCTCCCAGGAGACGCCGTTGTGCGGCCAGGCCTTCGCCGACGTGCTTCTCGAGGTGCTGCCGCCCGACGTGTTGCAGGTGGTTCATGGCGGCGACGATGCGGGCCGGGCGCTGGTGGCCGCCGACGTGGATCTGATCGCGTTCACCGGATCGCGCGCGGTGGGAAAGGAGATTCTGTCGGTGGCCAGCACCGGGCTCAAGCGCGTGATCCTCGAGCTGGGCGGGAAGGACCCGATGATCGTTCTGGAGGACGCCGACCTCGAGAAGGCGGCGGCCTTCGCCGCCTACAATACGTTCCGCAACGCCGGGCAAGTGTGCATCGCGACCGAGCGCATCTTCGTGGCCGACGCGGTGGCCGCGCGATTCGAGGACTTGCTGGTGGCGAAGACTGACGCCCTGGTCGTCGGCGACGGGCGCGAGCCGAACACGAACGTGGGTCCCATGGTGAACGCGCGGCAGAAGGCGCACGTCCTGGCGCAGATTGAAGACGCAGTGTCCCGCGGCGCCACCGTGCGGAGCGGCGGCAAGGCGGAGCGCGGCGGCAACTTCGTCGCTCCCACGGTCCTCACCGGGATCACCGACGACATGGCCGTCGCGCGGGAGGAGACGTTCGGACCCGTGGCGTGTGTGACCCGGGTCGCCGACGCGGAGGAGGCATTGACCAGGGCCAACGCGACCCGGTTCGGGTTGGGAGCAGTGGTCTTCGGCAGCGATCCCGTGGCCACCGAGCGCGTGGCGCGCCGTCTGCAGGCGGGGATGGTGGGCATCAACCGGACCCCCCGGGGCGTGCAGGGCACGCCCTGGGTGGGGACCCGGGAGAGCGGGTACGGTTTTCATATGGGGCGCGACGGCCACCGCCAGTTCACTCAGACGCGCGTCGTGACGCGCTCCTGCACCGCCGCACGGTAATTGATGCCGGGTCCCAGGACTCCATGACGTGGTGTCGTGGAGCCTGGCCGGCGCAAACCGATACCGACTTTCATCCCTGACCGCTGGGCCAAGTCGGCCGACGCGACTGGTATTTGTGTTCTGATATAGAACACTTGAAGCAGTGGAATGCCACGAATGCCGATCAGCCGCGCCCGGTGACGTAGCGGAAGCCAGTCCGAGGACGGGACCGTTCACGATCCGTCAGGTTGTGTGGCGCTCGAGCGATGGCAGTTATCGACCTCGCATCCTTGTGAATGCGCTTAATGGAAGCGACCCTTGTTCATGACCGCGGCGGGGTCGAGGATTCTCCACGAAGAATTGGCGACCCGGATTCAGCCGTCGGCTGCCTCGATGGCGCCCGCCGCCACGTCGGGCGGGCGTCCGCTCCCGGCATCGTAGCTGCCAATCCTCCCCACCCCCGGAATTGCCGATGCCCGCATCTCCCGACTTCGCTGCCTTCGCGCGCGCCCTCGACGGGCAGTACTCGCTGGAGCGCGAGATCGGCCACGGCGGGATGGGCATCGTATACCTGGGACGCGATCTCAAGCTCGACCGTCCGGTGGCGCTCAAGACGCTGCCGCCACACCTGGCGGCCGACCCCGCCATCCGCGAACGGTTCCTGCGCGAGGCCCGCACGGCGGCGATGCTGTCGCACCCGAACATCGTGCCGATCTATCGTGCCGACGAGATCGACGGCCACGTGTTCTTCGCCATGGGGTACGTGGACGGGGTATCGATGGCAGACGCCGTGCGTACGGCGCACCGGCTGGATCCGCGTGACGTGTTGCGTCAGATGCACGATGTCGCCACGGCGCTCGGGTACGCCAGCGAGCGCGGCGTGGTGCACCGCGATGTGAAGGCCGAGAACATTCTCCTGGAGCGGAGCACGGGCCGGGCGATGGTCACCGATTTCGGCATCGCGCGCATGGCCGAAGCGTCGCCGCTCACGGCCACCGGCCAGGTGCTCGGCACGGTGTACTACATGAGTCCGGAACAGGTGGCCGGCGAACCACTGGACGGCCGCAGCGATCTGTATTCCCTGGGCGTGGTGGGCTTCTTCGCGCTCGCCGGACGCTTTCCGTTCGACGCGACACTGGCGTCGGCAGTGCTCATTGCGCAGGTGACCAAGGCGCCGCCCCCCCTGCTCACCGTGGCGCCGGACACGCCGCGGGCGCTGGCCGAGATCGTGGACCGCTGCCTGGCCAAGGCGCCCGCGGCGCGGTTCCAGTCGGGTGGCGAACTGGCCGAAGCGCTGCGGCGCGCGGAAGGCGAGGTGGGGCGCGATCCCGTGCGCGCAGCGGCGAATCCTGCGGCGCCGGCAGTGGTATCGGAAACCGAAGCGCAGGCGATCTGGGCGCGCGCGTCGGACCTGCAGGCGCAGACCGGTTCCCGGCCGCGGCCCACGCCGGTGCCCGAACCGCGCGACGCCACAGCGTCGACCGCACCGCGGGTGACCGGGTACTCACTCGCCCACGTACGATCCGCGGCCGTGGAGGCCGGCATTGCCGCCGAATTCGTGGACGCGGCGGTGGCCGACGTGCGGGGCATGCGCGCGACGCCGTCGCTGCAGCACAGCACGGCTCTGGCCCGGCGGTTCCTGAAGCACCCGCCCAACGTGATCAGCGTGCGGCGCGAGATCGGAGCCGCGCCCCGCGACGTGCTCGCGGCCATGGAGGCCGTGTTTCCGGAGGAACCCTTCCGCCTGAGCTTTGCCGACCAACAGGGTGATCCGCTCGACGGAGGCGTTCTCGCCTTCAACATCGAGGGTACGCACGCCTTCACGTATCAGGGGTTCGGTTTCGCGACCAGAGACGCGGGCCTCCGCCAGGTGTTCGTCTCGCTGCGTTCCGTGGAGGGAGAACCCGCGTCCTGCGAGTTGACGCTGCACAGCCCCGTGACGTCGCACAACATCGGCTTCGCGCTGGGGACGCTGCTGTCGACACTCAGTGGAGGCGCGGGGCTGGCTGGTGGCGTCGGGCTCGGCGTGGCGATCGGGATCGCACCGCTGCTCCCTGCCGTCGCCGCGGTTGGCTTCGTGGCGGGTGGTGGCCTCGGCCTCAAGGGATACCGCGCGCTGTACGCCCGCTCCATGAACCGAGCGCGCGCGGCGCTGCAGGGGCTTCTCGGTGCCGTGGCGGCTCGCGCGGAAGGGATCTGGCGCGGCGGGTGACGCGAGCGACGCCCCGTGCAACGGCATCGACGCACTGCTTGACAGCGGCTCGACTCACGGCAAGTTCCACTGCCCGCGCTGCGCGACGCATTGACGCCCGGCCGGCCGCTGCGTGATTCCTCCCGCAAGAGTGCCGTACCCACCCAGTCCGGAGTGTCGATGGACGCACCCACCAACGAACCGCGCCGCATCCCAATGCCCGTCCTGCTGGGGCTGGGCACCGTCACCGATTTCTTCGACACGTTGGGGATCGGCTCCTTCGCCACCACGACGGCGGTCCTGGTGCTCGGACGCATGGTCCGGGACGATGACATCCCCGGAACGCTCAACGTGGGGCAGGCCATTCCCACCGTGTCCGAGGCGATCATCTACATCATCCTGCTCGGCGGCCTGATCGACCTGAAGACCATCGTCAGCATGGTGATCGCTGGTGGGATCGGCGCGTGGTTGGGAGCGGGGATCGTGGTACGCCTGTCGCGCCGGACCATCGAACGCGCCATGGCGATCGCGCTGCTGCTCACCGCGGGCTTCATGGCCATGCGCCTGATGGCGAGCCTGTCGCTGGACGCCGGCACCATCGGTCTTTCGGGTTCGGCGTTGGTGATTGCGGTCGTCGCCAGTCTGGTGATCGGTTCGCTCACCAGTCTGGGGATCGGCAACTACGCGCCCACGATGGCCGTCACCTACATGCTCGGCATGAACGCCAAGGCCGTGTTCCCAGTCATGGCGGCATCGGCGGCAGTGATCCTCCCCGCGGCGGCGATCCGCTTCTACCGTTCGGGCCGCTTTCACCGGCGCACGGCCATCGGGCTCGCGATCGGCGGCATTCCCGGTGTGCTGGTGGCGGCGTTCCTGGTCAAGGAGTTGCCGCTGACGGTAGTGAAATGGGTGGTGGTCGTGGTGTTGCTCTACACGGCCGTCACGCTCTGGATGTCGTCTCTCAAGGACAGGAGCAGTGCGGCATGAAGATCTCAGCGATTCGGGCCTACCAGATCGATCTTCCCCTGCACGAGGGGAGTTACAACTGGTCCGGGGGCAACGCGGTGTCGGTGTTCGACTCTACCGTCGTGGCCGTGGAGACCGACGACGGGCTGGTGGGCTGGGGCGAGATCTGCCCCTTGGGGCCCGCGTACCTGCCGGCCTATGCGCGAGGGGCGCGCACAGGGATCGCCGAACTGGCGCCTCAACTGCTTGGTGCCGATCCGCTGGCGCTGGGCGAACTGAACGAGTTGATGGACCGGTCAATGCGCGGCCACCCGTACGTCAAGTCGGCGATCGACATGGCGTGCTGGGATCTGCTGGGCAAGGCGAGCGGGTTGCCCGTTGCGACGCTGATGGGTGGCCACGTGGGCGACGACTTCGCGTTGTACCGCGCGATTTCACAGGAGTCGCCAGCGCAGATGGCCAGGAAGATCGGGCGGTATCGCAAGGAGGGGTATCGCAAGTTCCAGCTCAAGGTGGGCGGCGATCCCGACACCGACATCGATCGCATCCGCGCGGCCGCCGCCGAGCTCTCGCGGGGCGACGTGCTGGTGGCCGATGCCAACACCGGCTGGACGCAGCACGCGGCCGTTCGCGTGGCCGATGCGGTGCGCGACGTGGACGTCTATATCGAGCAACCCTGCATGACCTACGAGCAGTGTCTGGCGGTGCGGCGCCACACCGACCGGCCGTTCGTACTCGACGAGGTCGTGGACGGCATCGACATGGTGGTGCGCGGGGTGGCCGACCACGCCATGGACGTGATCAATCTCAAGATCTCCAAGGTGGGCGGACTCACGCGGGCGCGGCAGATTCGCGACCTGTGCGTGTCGCTCGGCATTGCGATGACCATCGAAGACACGTGGGGCGGCGACATCACCACAGCGGCGATCGCACATCTGGCGCACAGCACGCCCGAGCGCTTCCTGTTCTCGTCCACGGACTTCAATTCGTACGTGACCGTGGCGTTCGCGGACGGCGCGCCACAGCGGAAGCACGGGCGACTGGCCGCGTCGAGGGAGCCTGGCCTGGGCGTTCGTCCTCAGATGAAGAAGCTGGGCAAGCCCGTGGTCGACGTCGGCAGGAAGGCGGCGCGAAAGTAGTCTGGTCGGCGAACCCACATCCGGTTCGTGCGCTGTATCACCGCCGTTACCAAACGCGCCGTGCCCCCGTCCGGGAACGCATGCGCCTGTGTTCCCGCCACCAGATCTTCGTCACGACGGTCGCGCTCGTCATCGCCGCCGGTTGCCGTGTGGGCGCCACGGGGCCGCGCATTGCCGTTGGAGGAGGAGCCAACCCCGGCGGCGGCACGTTGAATGGCCGCCGTGTGTTCCCGGCCGACAATCCGTGGAACACCGATATCTCCGCCGAGGCGGTGGACCCCAACTCCGACGCGCTGATCGCGAGCTGCGGCGCCGGCGCCGCGCTCCATCCGGATTTCGGAACGGTGTACGACGGCGCGCCCAATGGCATTCCGTACGTACTGGTGGCGTCGGGGCAGCCGCGCGTGCCGGTCGCGTTCGACTACGCGGACGAAAGCGATCCGGGGCCGTACCCCATTCCGTCCGACGCTCCCATCGAGGGCGGCGCGGCTTCGAGCGGCGACCGGCACGTGATCGTGGTCGACACGTCGGCGTGGATGCTCTACGAACTGTACGCGGCCTATCCGCAGAACAACGGAACGAGCTGGCAGGCCGGCTCCGGCGCCGTGTTCGACCTCTCGTCCAATGCGCTGCGTCCCGCGGGCTGGACGTCGGCCGACGCCGCGGGACTGCCGATCTTCCCGGGGCTCGTGCGGTACGACGAGGCCGTGGAACTCGGCCGCATTGCGCACGCGCTGCGCTTCACCTGCCCGGTGACGCGCATGGCGTATCTGCCCCCGGCGCGCCACTGGGCGAGCAACCGTACGGACGCCACGTTGCCGCCGATGGGGATGCGCGTGCGGCTCAAGAGCACGGTGGACATCTCGGGATTTCCGCCGGAAGTCCAAGTCATCCTGACGGCGCTGAAGACGTACGGCATGTTCCTCGCCGACAACGGCAGCGCGTTCTATCTCAGTGGCGCGCCCGATCCGCGCTGGAGTGACGACGACCTGCACGCGTTGTCGCAGCTGCACGGGAGCGACTTCGAGGTGGTCCGGATGCAGGGGCTCGTGACGCCGTAGCGGGCGCGTCGAATCGGGGCGTCCACGCTACGGGGGCGGGATCCGGAATTCGGCGGTGTCCCAGTCGCGCCAGCCGGCGAGGTGCAGCAACGGACGGAAGCGGGGATGGCGGCGGAAGGGTGCGAACATCGGGAAGCTGCGCAGCATCATCGTCGACGGATCGTGCTCCTCCACCGCGCGCTCGAGGAACGTCATGCCCGTCTCGATGTCCCCGAGGGCGGCGTGCGCGACGCCAAGGACGCTGGACTGCACGTAGTCCGTGGCCGCGCGCGCGGTGAGGGTCGCCAGGAGCGTCTCGGCGCGGCGGTGCTGTCCGGCCAGCGCACTGGCGACCACGAGGCTCAGCAGCGACCACGGATGCCGGTCCGAGATGCTCGCCTCGGCGACCGCGGCCGCCACCGCTTCGGCACCCATTTCTTTCTGCCCGTAAGCCACACTCAGCCAGTGGTAGGCGAGGAACGACGGACTCTCGATGTCGATGGCGGCGTGAAGCGCGTCGATCGCTTCATCGTATCGGGCGGCGGCGAGGAGCTGCTGCCCGTACATCACGCGCGACAGACCGGTGGCTCCGACCACCGTCGCCGCCCGGTGCGCCAGCGCCCGCTCGGCTTCCACGGGACCGTCGTGGCAGAGGCGGACGAAAGCGAGGCGCGCCTGCGCGACCACGTACGTGGGATCGATCTCCAGCGCCCGTTCCAGTTCGTGCGTGCCCTCTTCGAACTGGCGATCCACCCAGAGCAGGCAGGTGCCGCGCGCGACATGGGACTCGGCGATGTCGGGCGCCAGCCGCAGGGCTTCACGGGACGCCGCATCCACGAGGTCGGCTGCGCGGCGTGCCGGAAGGAATCCATAGAAGGCGAGCTGGGTGTAGGATTCCGCGAGTGCGGCGTGCGCCCGCGCGTGTCCGGGGTCTATCGCTACCGCCTGACGAAACTGGTCGAGGCCCTGGCCGAGGCCCGCCCCCTGGGGCGTCCAGGCACGCATCCCCTGAGCGTACAACTCGTCGGCGCGCTGGCGGGCACTCGGGCCGCGCGGCAGACCGGCGGCCGTACGCAGCGCGCGCTCGACCGCCTCGGCGATCGTCCGCGCCAGATCGTCCTCCAGCGCCAACGCGTCGTCCACCCGGCGGTCGTAGCGGTCCGTCCAGAGCACGAGGCCGCCCGGTACCGCGAGGAGGCGCGCCGTCACCCGCACGTTGTCGGCCAGCCGGCGCACACTGCCCTCGAGCACGGCCGTGACACCGTCGCGGACGCCGATCGCTGGCGGATCGGGTGCGCTGTCGCGTCCGGTATTCGGCAGCCGGCGGAACACTCGCATGCCGTGCAGCCGCCCCAACTCGGAGATCAGTTCCTCGGTGAGTCCGTCGCAGAGGTGGCCGACGTCGCCGTGCGACGCAATGGCGCCGAACGGGAGCACCGCCACCGCGAGGCCGGGCTCCGCGGGCGTGACGGGTCTGGAGGCCGGGGGCGTGGCCACCGGCCCCGAAGGAACCGCGGTCCCCGCATGCGGCACTGGTGTCGCCGGCGCCACCGGGACGGCCGGCACCACGCTGCCCTCGCGGATCTGCCGCGCGAGAACGAGCACCGAGTCGTCGGCCGGAACATCGAGAGCCTGCGACGCGAGCCCTTCGTAGATGCGGGTCTGGCGCAGGGCGCCGGCGCGGTCTCCCGCGGCGAGGAGGGCATGCATGAGATCCACGGTGCGGCGCGCGTCGAGGGGGTCGAGCGCCGCGACGCGGCGATACCAGCGCACGGCGGCCGCCGGGTCGCCGCGGGCGTGGGCCGTCCGGCCGAGTTCCTCCAGCGCGACGGCGAGCGTCTCATCGAGCGTGCGCCGCTCCTCTTCCATCCAGTATTCGAACTCGGGGACCGCCGAGAGCCGGAACCCGTCCAGGAAGGGACCGGCCACGAGGCTCACGGCGCGCTCGTAGTCCTTCCGGCGAACCAGATCCTCGAACTCGCTGACGTCGCACCGGACCTCATCGGGGTTGAGGCGCAGCTCGCGGGTGCCGAGGAAGAGGTCGGCGGCGTCGGCATCGCGACGAAGGGCGTAGAGCGCCTGCTTCAGAGCGTGTCGACCTTGCTCGTCGTCGGCGTCGGGCCAGAGGGTGGACTGGAGCCGGTCGCGCGGAATACCGCGCGGGCCGGCGCGGGCGATCATGGCCAGCAGGGCCTGGCGCCGGGGCTGGGCGGCCGCGCCCTGCACGCGCGCGTCGGCACGGTACAGGGCCAGTCCGCCGAACGTGGTTACGCGCAGCACACGCCGGCGGCGCCGGCGGCGATTACCGCCTTCGACCGTGCCTGCTGAGGTACGTCGCGGGGGGGCGACAACGGACCGATGCGGGGCATCGGTGCCATAATAGGTCGGCCCGGGACCCGCCGGAAGTAATGGAGGATCGGGCGGGCGACCCGACCCCCGGCTCCGCGTGGAAGCGGGCCGGGGGCCGGTCGTGCCCCCGTGCGGAACGTCGCGCACGGTCGGCGGCTCCAGGCAGCGGCGTCAGAACGAAACGCCGGCCGAGAAGGTCCAGCGGCTCCGGTTGGGCATGCCGTACTCGCCCACGATCCGAGCCGACGTCAGCACCACTTCCTGCAGCCGGAGCGACGCACCCGTGGTGTACGAGGCGTCCCATCCACGGTCCAGCGACTGCCGCACGTCGTCGAGCGACGTCCGCAGGTCGTAGCGTCCGGCCGTACCAATGGCGAACGGCGAGATCGTCGCGCCCTTCACGTGCAGGTCGTAACTCAGGCCGGCGTTGACCGGGATGGTCACCAGCAGGCGGCCGGTCTTGGCGACGTCATCGGCCCACCCCATCATCCCCACGCCGGTTGACGCGGCCACCTGGAGGCCGGACACCGCGGTCACCTGCCGCGAGATCCCCACGGTGGCGCCGGCGTCGAGCACGGCGGCCTGCACGTCGTCGAAGGGACGGGCACTCGCCCGAATCTGCATGATCGCGCGGGTGGGGCTGCCGGCCTGGCCGAAGCGGTGGCCGTACACGCCGCCGAACGTCGTCGTCATTTCCGCCGCGCCGGTGCGGGTGAGTTCCGATGCCCGGAAGCTGAGGGTGTTGTCGCGGATGAACGGACTGCCCAGCGCTGCCTGGGCGGAGAGCCGGGAGGCGACCAACGACAGCGCGGCGGCGACCGCGGCGGCGCGAACGAGTTTGTGTGTCATATGACGGGTCCTCATCGTGTGAAGGGGGAGATCCGTCGGAGCCCAGTGCTCTCGACACGAGGGCCTACGAAGCCCCGGTCACCCCGCGGTCACCCGGGAGTCACCGGCGCCGGACGGGGTCCCTCCCACTCTTCCGGGCTAGACGGGAACCGTCAGGCACGCCTCGCCGTCGAGGAGCGGCGGCAGGACCGGATCAACCGCTGGGCGCCGAGGGGACGCGTGGCCGCCGGCGCGCACGCCAGGGCGGCCCCGCGCCCGCAACCGGGTCATGCACCATGTCAAGGAGAAGCTCCAGGAGCGGAAGGCCAAACTGGCCGGCGGTGTAGGGGTGATCAACATCGGGGGCGGCGACCGAGAGCGAGATGAAGGAGAAAGAGTCGGGCGTCGAGGGCGCGCTGCACGCCACGCGCGCCGCGGTGGAAGAGGGAATCGTCCCCGGAGGCGGGGTGGCGCTCATCCGCGCCCAGCGTGCGCTGGTGCGTCTCAAGCTCCGCGATGCCGACGCGCAGATCGGCGTCGCCATCATCCGGCGCGCGATCGAGGAGCCGCTCCGCATGATCGTGCAGAACGCGGGTGGGGAGAGATCGATCGTCGTCGAGCAGGTGCGGGCGTCGATCGCCTCCCTGCTGCCGACGACGGAAGCACTGATCGTGGAGAATGAAGGAAGATCGGCTGCATGGACCGCCGGCTGGCGGCGGTGGCATGGGCGGGATGTACTAGGACATTAGTCGTTCGAGCCGGCGGCGGCTTTGGGCGCCGGCGACGGCGGGAGCGATGCCAGCCGGCGCTTGAATTGCTGGAACGCGTCGGTGTCGACGGTCAGGTTGCGGAGCTGGGTCGCCGAGTAGGTCGCGATCTCGGCGTTGGTCGCCGTGATACGAGATTCCTCGAGGGGATGGGTCGCGAAGAACGCATCGACGGCGGTGGGATTGGTCTTCCGCTCGTCGAGCAGAATCTGGAACATCGCGGGAACGCCGTGGGGATCGATGCCGGCCTTGATCGTGGTCTTCACGGCCTCGGCGTCGGCCTCCGCTTCGTCCTGGCGACTGAACTTCGCGAACAGCGCCGAGCCTCCGACGCTGATCGCCGCCTGGCCGGCGCCGCTGTCGCAGACGTTGGTGAGCGTGCAGAGGGCCACCAGTCCGCCGTTCACCTGATCGGACTGCTGCATCTGCTGCACGGTGTGGCGGAGGGTGACGTGTCCGATCTCGTGCGCCAACACGCCCGCGAGCTGATCCATCGTTTCGGCGCGGGCGATGAGTCCACGGTTGACATAGACCCAGCCGCCGGGCACGGCAAAGGCGTTCACTTCCTTGCTGTCGACGATGGCGAAGTGCCAGTCGAGCGACCGGGTATCGGTGACGGCGGCGAGCTGATTGCCGAGCGCGGTCACGTAGCTCTCGGCCTGGGCGTCGCGGATCATCGGGAGTTGGGTGTCGATCTGCGTGGCGTAGGTGGCGCCAAGCTGGACTTCCTGCTGCGTGGAGATGGCGCAGGCGGCGGTCGCGCCCGTCGCGAGAGCGACGAGCAGCAACCGGCGCGCGGCGTGCCCGATGGAGAGGGAGCGAATCAGCATTTGCGGCCCCTGAACGATTGAAGAGCGACGCCGGGACGTGACCCGGATCTCGTATCACGCTACGTCGAATGTCTCGGCGCATCAATCGCACCAATGGCGTAGAGCGAACGAGTGGTTGAACGGCAAATGGTTGACGTATATCGCAACCCGCGTCTCAACACGGGAGGCGGTCGGGGGCCATCCCCACCGCGACGGCTGAACGTCGCGGACGGTTGGCCCGCAAAGCCTATCGCTCGAAAGGCCTACTCCTCCGTCATCCGTTTTGGCGATACGTGCCGGCCGGCGAGTGGGCTACTCTCCATGAAACGCCTTACAGCGCGGAGGAAGCGAATATGCTGACAACCGTGGTGATCATCCTGATCGTGCTCTGGGCACTCGGGATGGTAACGTCGTATACGATGGGCGGACTGATCCACATTCTGCTGCTGATCGCGATCATCGTGGTGGTGGTGCGGGTGATCCAGGGCCGGAAGGTGCTGTAATCCCATCGACGGAGATGCAAGGATGAACCCAATCAAGACGGCGGGCATCGTGCTGATCGTGGCCGGCGCCCTCGGGCTGGCGTACGGTGGCTTCACGTATACCAGGAGCACGCACGAGACGCAGATGGGGCCGTTCTCGATGACCGTGAAGGACCGGCAGACGGTGACGATCCCGATCTGGGCGGGCCTTGGAGCGATTCTGGTTGGTGGGGTGCTGCTGTTGATCCCCGCCAAGAAGGGGTAGTGCGCACAGGGCCGGAGCTGGCGGCGCTGATGCTCGCGGCGATCGCCCCGGCCGCGGCGCAAGGTGCGCCACCGGGCCGCGCGTGCAATGGCGAGACGATTTCGGCGATCGACATCCGGTCGTCGCCGCCGCCGGTGCGCGGCCTGGCCGCGTCGTGGCGCGGACTCGCCGACGTGGCAGGGCTGCACTTCACCGTGACGCGGCCACGCGTGATCGCCGCGTATCTGCAGCTCGCGGTCGGGCGGCCGTGCACGGAGCGCAGTCGCAGCGAGTCGGAGCGGTTGTTGCGTCTCCAGCCGTATCTGACGTCGGCGGTGGTCCGCGCCGTTCCGGACGGCCCGGGACGCGTGCGCATCGTGGTGGAAACGGTGGACGAGGTGCCGGTCATCGCCGGCGCGCGTATGAAGGGAATCGCGCCGGTGCGCCTGACGGTCGGAAGCGAGAACGTGTCGGGCAGCGGCGTGACGCTGGCGCTGAGCGCCGAGCGCGGATTCGCGTACCGCTCCGGCTTCGGCTTGCGGGTGGCGCAGTACGGGGCGTTCGGACGTCCGTATACGCTCATCGCCAACGCGCAGCGCTATCCACTGGGTGGCGAGTGGTCGGTGGAGTTCGCCCATCCGTTCCTCACCGATCTGGAGCGGACGGCGTTTCACACGGGGGCCGGTGAGTCACGCGTGTACTATCCCGTGATCCGTCCCAGTGGCGAGGATCTCGCGTTGTCCGTGCATCGCTCGTCGTACGACGCGGGCGCGGTGACGCGGGTGGGCCGGGGACGCGTGATCGGGGTGGTGGGGGCGGCGCTCCTCGGCGAGGACGTGCGCACCGCTCCCGGCCCGGTGATCATCTCCGACTCCGGACTCGTGGACGTTCCGTCCGACACGGCGCTCGGTGGGCGCTTCCCGGCCTTTCGGGTGACCCGACTGGCGGCGATCGGAGGCGTGCGCGCGCTACGCTTCGTGACCGTGAAACGGTTCGACGCGCTCACGGCCGCGCAGGACGTCGGCGTGGGCGTGCAATTCGGCGCGCTGGCCGGACCGAGCGTGTTCGGTTCGACGCTCAGGAGCGACGTCTTTCTCTCGACGGACGTGTACGCCGGCCTGGGACAGCCGTCCTCGTTCATGCTCGTGCGGTTCACCGGCGAAGGGCGCATCGACCGCGCGTCCCATCGGTGGGAAGGGATGGTGGGCGACGCGCGCATGGCCTGGTACGCCACGCCGGGCGCGCGGTACACGCAGGTCGCGAGTCTCGAACTCTCGGGCATCCAGCGTCTCGCATATCCGTTCCAACTCACCTTCCGCGATCACGACGGCGGCGTGCGCGGCTTTCCGGACGCGACCTTCGCCGGCGGCCGCCGGGCGGTGATGCGGCTCGAGGAGCGCCGCCTGTTGCCGTCGGTGAGCCGGCGCGCCGACCTGGCGGTGGCGGGCTTCGTCGATGCGGGCAAGTTGTGGGCCGGCGATGTCCCGTACGGCGTCACGACCAACGTCCGGGCCGCCGCGGGAATCTCGCTGCTGAGCGCGTTCCCGTCGGGCGGCAAGCGCACGTACCGGCTCGACATCGCGGTGCCGTTCAATCCCGCCCGAGGCGGGGCGCGGTGGGAACTTCGTTTCAGCTCGGCCGATCGCACGCAGTTGCTCTGGCGGGAACCGGCCGATATCGCCCGGGTGCGGGCGGGCATGGCGCCGTCGAACCTGTTGAGTTGGTCGGCACGGTGACGCGCGCGTTCGGCACGGCGCTGCTGGCCGTGTTCTTCACGCTGGCCGGCTGCGGAGGCCGGGCCACGCCGCCGGATGCGGACATCGACGCGCGCGAACCGCCGCCACCGGTCCTGCCGCTCTCGCGGTTCGACGTGCCGCTCACCTACGACATCACGAAGGTCCTGGGCAAGGTGGACCGCGCCGTTCCCACGGAGTTCGGATCGCTGGACAGCGTGCATCAGGTGGGCGACGACGACCGCAAGCACTACGCGTTCCACGCGACGCGCGGCCCGTTCACGGCATTCGGTCGCGGAACGGAGTTCCACCTCCGCGCCACCCTTGAGTACGAAGCGCGGGGGTTCTTCAAGTTCGGGTTCACGCCGACCGTGAGCGCCGGATGCGGCACGTCCACCGATCGGCCGCCGAGGCTGGTGGTGGAACTCGCGACGCCGCTGTCGCTGTCGCCCGATTGGCATCTCGTGTCGCACGTGCGTCTGGTGCGCCTCCGTCCGGCGTCGAGGTCGGACCGCGACCGGTGTGAGGTTCGATTTCTGCATTACGACGTGACCCAGCGGATCGTAGAGGCCGCGCGCGGAGCGCTGATGGACCGGTTGGCGGCGATCGACAGCACGATCGGCGATGTCGACCTGACGGACCAGGCGACGGGATGGTGGGAATCGCTCAACCGGCCGATCCGGCTGACCGACGGCGTGTGGTTGCTGTTGGGCCCGACGCAACTGCGCGTGGGCGACGTCCGCGGCGACGGTCATGCGTTGATCGTGCATGTGGGACTCGACGCGCGGCCGCGGATCGTGACCGCCGATTCGGAACCGGTGGTAGCAGCACTGCCGCTGCCACCGCTGGCGGCGGACACGGGGGCCCACGGCTTCCACATCCTGTTGGAAGGCGTGGTGGACTACGGGACCGCGTCGCAGGTGTTGAGCGACGCGGTGCGCGGCGCCGTCGTCACCGAGCAGGGGCATACGGTGAGCATCGACTCGGTGCTGGTGTCGGCGGAATCCGGCGGGCGGCTCGGATTGACGGTGGGATTTCACGGAGACGCGCAGGGAACGCTCGTGCTGGTCGGCGTGCCGCGGCACGACGAGACCCGGCACGGCATCGCGATGCCGGACCTCGACTACGACCTGCACACTGCCAGCCCGCTGATCAACGCGTATTCGTGGCTCGCGTCTCCGGCGTTGCGGCTGCTGTTGCGCGACCGGGCGATTCTGCCCGAGGGGCGGGCGCTCGATCGCGGCCGGGAGTTGCTGCTCGAGGGGCTGAACCGGAAGATCGGCGACGCGATGACGTTGGCCGCCGGCATCGATTCCGTGTCGGTGCGTGGGGTGTACGTCACGCGGCGGGGATTGGTGCTGCGGGCCGAGGCGATGGGGCACGCGACGGCGGCGGTGAAGGAACGATGAGCCAGAGCGTCGAGTCGGACATCAGGCCGCCGTCGTCAGCGGCGACCGTGGCGATCTTGACGCTGCTGCTGGTGGCGGCGCTCCGCCTGGGGCGCGCGTTCGTGCTGCCGGTGGTGGTTGCGCTGCTCCTCACGCTGATGCTGAGCGCGCCGATGCGCTGGCTGCAGAAGCTCCGCGTCCCGCGCCGGGTCGCGGCGGCGCTGGTGGTCTTTGGCGCGCTGGGGGTGGGCGTCGGGGCCGGATCGTTGCTGGTGTCGCCGGCGGTGGCGTGGGTGGCCTCGGCGCCGGCCACGATGCGAAAGCTCGAAACCAGGATACGGCGCATCGCCAGACCGCTGTCAGCGCTGCAGCAATCCGCCGACCGGATGCAGCAGGCCACCGGGCCGTCGACGTCGGAGGCGCCGAAGACCGTGCAGTTGGCGTCGCCCGGAATTTTCGCGAAGGCGTCGCTCGACACGCTGGCGCTGATTCCGATTACGCTGGCGGTGGTGTTCCTCACCTATTTCCTGCTGGCCAACGGCCCACTATTTCGGCGCAAGCTGACGGGGCTGCTGCCGGGGAGCGACCAGTTGAGATCGCGTGAGCACCTGTTGGCGCAGATCGAGATGGCGACGTCGCACTTTCTGCTGACCGTCACCGTGATCAACATCGGCGTCGGGGTGCTGACCGCGCTGGCGGTGTGGGCGGTGGGCGTGCCGAACCCGCTGTTGTGGGGTGGGATCGCGGCGGTGCTGAACTTTGTGCCGTATCTCGGACCGATCGCGACGGCGACGATCATTGCGTTTGCAGCGCTGTCGAGCATCGACAACCCGGCGCGGGCGCTGATGGCGCCGGCCGTGTTTCTGCTCGTGCATCTGGCGGAGTCGAACTTCGTGACGCCGACGTTGTTGGGGCGCCATCTGCCGGTGAACACGGTGGCGATCTTTCTGGGGCTGATCTTCTTCGGCTGGCTGTGGGGGTTGCCGGGAGCCGTGCTCGCGGTGCCGCTCACCGTGTGCGCCAAGCTCGTATGCGACCATGTGCCGGCGATGGCGCGGGTGGGTGAGCTGCTCGACCGGTAGTACCCCGTTCGAGCTACGTCAATTCTCGCCTCTTCGAGCGATGGAAGGCAGTGGTGGCGAGGCCGTACACTCAGGGGTCGTTCGCGGCGAATCCACTGAGGGGGACGGTTCCATGCTCGACAGAGCCAAGGCGCTCCTGGAGTACAAGCTGAGCAGCAAGCACGAGGAGATCGGCCCGGTGAAGGCGTTCTACTTCGACGACCGGCACTGGGTGATCCGGTATCTGGTCGCCGACACGGGCGCATGGCTTGCCGGGCGGCAGGTGCTGATCTCTCCGTACGCGTTGAATGCCGTGAGTCGGGAGCGACACCGGATCGTGCTCGGCGTGACCAAGCGCCAGATCGAGGACGCGCCGTCGCTCGACCCCGACCAGCCGGTGTCGCCGCAATTCGAGGATACCTACTACGCCTTCCACGGATGGCCGCAGTACTGGCGCGGTCCGTACACGTGGGGACGTTCACCCTATCCGGACCGCGCGCAGAGATGCGGGACGGGGAGTGCGACCGGCACGGCCCGGTGGGCGCATCAGGTGCGCCGTACCGACGACGTGAACGGAGCGTACATCCAGACCATGGACGGCGAGATGGGCCACGTCGAGGACCTCATCATCGACGACGACACGTGGGCGATTCGCTATCTCGTCATCAATGCCGAGAACTGGTGGCCGGGCAAACGGGTGTTGGTTTCGCCGCAATGGATCCAGCGCGTGCTGTGGGAGCGGTGGGAGATCTTCGTCGCGCTCACCGCCGAGGCCATTCGGGGAGCTCCTGAGTACACGGAGCAGCTCCTGGTCACGCGCGAGTACGAGACGCGGCTGCATGGACACTATGGACGACGCCGATACTGGATCGACGAGTCGGCAACCGGCGTTCAGATACAATGAGTCGGCGGCCCCGGGGCATGCCCGAGGGGACACGGTCGCCGCGACGAGAGGGAGGAGTGCCACGATGCTGGACAACGCGAGAACGCTCAAGGGCTTCACGTTGGGCTGCCGGGACGGATCCATCGGGTGCGTGCGAGAGTTCTACTTCGACGATCGGAACTGGACGATCCGGTATCTGGTCGCATCCACGGGCCACCGGCTCACCGGTCGCCAGGTTCTGCTCTCCCCGTACACCCTGCGCGCGGTGGACCGGGACGCGCGGGAGATCGCCGTCGGGTTGACGAAGCAGCAGTTCGGGGACAGTCCGCGGCTGGACGACGACCATCCCATGCGGCGTCGGTTCGAGGAACCGTACTATGGGTACCTGTGGCCGCAACACGGGGGCGGGCCGTTCGCATGGGACTCCTATCCCGGGATCGCTCGCGAGCAAGACGAGTGGCGCGGCACCCCGCCGGCCGAGCCCGTGTGGAACCGGCACCTGCACGGCACCCGGGATGTGAGCGGCTACCGCGTACAGGCGACCGACGGCGAGATCGGCCATATCGAGGACTTCATCATCGACGACGAGACGTGGGCGATCCGCTATCTGGTGATCGATATGGGACAGTGGCGATCCGGGAAGAAGGTGCTGGTGTCGCCCCAGTGGGCCGATCGCGTGAGTTGGACCGACGCGGAGGTTTACGTGACACTCTCCCGCGCCGCGATCCATGCGTCGCCCGAATACACCGAGGACTGCGCACTTACGCGGGACTACGAAACCAACCTGCACGGACACTACCACCGACCCGGATACTGGGTGGGTGAACCAGCTGCACGCATCAGTGCGTGATCCTGCAGCGCCGCTGCGTTGGAACCGACGCGGCGGTTGAGGGCCGGCAGTAGTCCGTTGGAGCGATGGTTCGGCGTACGCGGCCCGGCTACTCATTCACGACCTGCCATGCGGCACGCACGGGCTCCGGGTCCGAGGGCCGTACCGCCGGGAGGACACCCACGTCAAGAGGGCGACATGACATCCAAACGGAATACGGTCAACGACCGGATCGACAAGATGGCCGCCACGGCCAAGCGCGCCGCGGCGAAGGCTTCCGCCGCCAGGGAGCGCGCGGCGGCGGCGACGACGCAGCAGATGCACGCGGCGGGCCAGCAGCTCAAGGACGCCGGCGAGAAGATCATGAACCGGGCCGACAAGCGATGAAACGGGCGCTGGCAGTCATCGGGTTCCTGCTCCTGGCGGGAACGAGTTCCACGGCATACGCGCAGGGCGGCGGCCTGGGCATCAAGGGCGGGCTGTCGTACGGGAACATCTCCAACGGCGGCGCGTTCCCCGGTGCGGTGGCGCAGCGCTCCGGATTCGCCCTCGGGGTGAGCGCGAACACGGGGGGCATGATCGGGTTGGGCATCGAAGGGCTGTATGCGCAGCGCGGGTTCGACAATTCGATTGCCGCCGACGCTCGTCACCTGGACTACATCGATGTGCCGGTCTACGTGCGGGTGGCGGCCCCACTGGGCACCCTGACCCCGTTCGCATACGCGGGACCGCAGGGCTCGTACGAATTGAACTGCGGCACCGACAGCGGCAATTGCCCGGACTCGGGCCGGCCGAAAGTGACGTATGCCGGGGTGATCGGCGCTGGCGTGTCGTTCGGCATGCTGCACGGACTGTCGATCGAAGGCCGGTACATCTACGGGCTGTCCGATCTCAAGCTGAACACGATCACGACGACCACGAGCTACAAGACGCGGTCGTTTCTGTTGTTGGTGGGGCTGGGCTTCTAGTCGACGGAGTCTCCAGCTGGATCGTCTCGCACCAGTGGGCCGCGCCGCATGGCGTGGCCCACTGGTGCGTGCGCTATTCGGGCCGTGCGGGCTTGCCGTTCCGGGAGATGGCGCCGATCGCACGCGGTGCGCGTGATGGCGAAACGTCCCACGCCGATCTCACCGCCTGCCCTATGGGCGCGGCGGCGGAAGCTCGACGAGCTCGAACCAGTAGCGTCCCATGACCTTCAACGCGTCCACGAGGCCGGTGAAGGTGACGGGCTTGGAGATGAAGGAATTGACGCCGAGCTGGTAGCTCCGCGCGATATCCTCCTCCTCGCGGGACGTGGAGAGCACGACGATGGGAATGTCGCGAAGCTCCTCGTCCGACTTGATCTCACGCAGGCACTCACGCCCGTCCTTCTTGGGCATGTTGAGATCGAGCAGAATCAGCCCCGGCCGCGGTGCCCTGCCGTCCTGTCCGGCGTATCGGCCCTGCCGGCGGAGGTAGTCCATCAACTCCTCACCGTCCTCGACGTACCGGACGTCGTTCGACAGATGGGCTTCCTCGAGCGCCTGACGGGTGAGCAGCCGATCGTCTTCATCGTCGTCGGCGATGAGAATCATCACCGGGATTGCATTTCCCTGGAGCATGGTCAGAGGTCCACCGAGGTGAGTTGCCGGACGGGCAGCACGATCGTGAACGTCGCGCCCGCGTCCGGCGTACCGACGGCATTGATGGTGCCGCCGTGGTGCTCGGCGATGCTGCGGCAGATGGCGAGCCCGATACCGGACCCTTCATATTCCGCCCGGCCGTGGAGCCGTTCGAACATCCCGAAGATGCGTTCCGCGTACTGCGAGCCGAAGCCGATGCCGTTGTCGGCGACGGTGAGGGCGTACTCTCCCCCGCCGGCCGCGTGGGCGTCGATCCGTACGAATGCCGGCCGCGCGGCGCTGCGGTACTTCAGCGCATTGCTGAGCAGATTCTGCAGCAGCTGGCGCATCTGCAGCGGATCGGCGTCGAGAACCGGCAGGTGCCCGACTTCCACGGTTGCTCCTGCCTCGGCGATCGACGTCTCCAGATCGGCGATGACATCACGGACCAGGCATGCGAGATCGACCCGTTCGAACGGTTGGGCACGCGTCGTGACGCGCGCGTACAGCAGGAGGTCGGCGATCAGGGTCCGCATGCGGGTGGCGGCATTGCGCATGCGATCGAGGTAGCCGCGGGCGTCGGCGTCGAGCGCCGGGCCCGCGTTGGCCTCGAGGCGCTCGCCGAAGGCGAGGATCTTGCGCAGCGGCTCCTGCAGGTCGTGCGAGGCGACGGCGGCAAATGCTTCGAGCGCCGCGTTCGACCGCAGCAGTTCCCGGTGTTGGACCGCGAGCTGGTGTTCGGCGCGCCGCCGCTCGGTGACGTCTTCGATGGCGAGGAGAATCATCCGCGGATTGGAGGCACCGGACGCTACGAGGCGCGCATTGAGCAGCATCACCTTGCGACCGATGCCCGGAAAGACATGGTCGACGTCGTAGTCATCGAGTTGGGCGTGGAGCGGCAGCGTGTCGCGGAGCAGCGTGTGCAGCGGTGGAATGTCCCACTGGCCGTTGCCGAGGGTGAAGATCACCTGGCCGATGGTTTCCTCTGGCGTGACCTGAAACGTGTTGAAGAACGAGCGATTGGCGTGAGTCACGCGAAAGGTGGCGTCGAGCACGAGGAGGGGTTCACGCACGGTGTCGACGATGTCGGCGAGCAGCCCGAGGGCCGCGTATACGTCTGCGACCGATTCGCCAATGGGCGCTGACTCCACCTCGTCGGTGCTGCGAACCACGGCACTGCTCCTCATGACGATGCCCTGCGAACTCGACGGCCGCCGCATCGAACGACCGCGCCACTCACCATATACGGAGCGTAGTCGTCATGGGGTGGGTATGATAGGTGGCGAACCAAGATATTCCCGTCCGCGAGGACGTAGCTCTTTGGTGTGATGGATCGAGGGCGGCTTCGGCGCTACACATCAAGAGCCTCTCGCAACGGTCGAGAGTGCCCGGTCGGCGATGCGAGCCCATGTAGGGCGCGTGCGACCGCCGGTTCACCCTCGACGTTCGGAGTGCTCTTAATGTTTACGCCTACCCGATTCTTCCTGTTCGCCGCCGCATTGGTGGTGGCAGTGCCCATGGCGGCCCAGCAGACATCGTTCGACTCGACCACGCGCGAATTCGCGCCCGTCGCCGCAAGCGCGCCGGCCATTCAGACCCCGGTCGCGCCGGCGGTGGGCCCGATGCTCCAGACGTCCGCCGTCGGATTGCGCGCGCTGGCCCCGACCACCGGATCACCGATGGTCGCGATGCCGGCCGACGGCGAGAACTCGCAGAACGTCGCGCTCATGCTGGTGGGCGGCGCCGGGCTCATCGTGGGCGCGGTCATCGGCGGGCGTTCCGGCACGATCGTGATGTTGGGCAGCGGCATCCTCGGTCTCGTCGGTCTGTTCCGCTACCTGCAGTAGCTCCATCGCGACTGGCCGGGCTCCTTCCATCGGGGACGATGGTGGAAGGAGCTGCGTGCCCGCGCGGGCTAGCAATCCGGGCGGAAGTCGCAGAGATTCCGAATCATGGCTTCATCAAGGTGGCTCATGACATCGCGGCAGCCCCGCTGCGCGCGAATCGATAGCCCCGGGCCGGGTGCTGCGTGATCACCGTCGCCATCATCGAGGATAATCGCCTCGTTCGTGAGGGCATGACGACCATGCTCAACGAACTGACCGACGTGCGTGTGGTGCTGGCCGCGACGAGCCTGGAGACCGAGAAGTTGAAGGATGCCAATCCCCGCGTGGTGCTGCTCGACGTGGGTCTTCAGGACCGGAGCAGCCTCCGGTTGGCGGAAACCGTGCGGAAGGAGATGGCGGAATCGCGGGTGATCGTGATGGATCTGCTGCCGATGCACGAGGAGATCGCCCAGTTCGTGAACGCGGGCGTGGCCGGCTTCATTCTCAAGGACGCAACGTTCGACGACTTCGTGGCCACCATTCGGTCGGTGGCCGACGGGGTCCGGGTGCTGCCGCCCCCGATGACGGGAACGTTGTTCTCGCAGATCGCGAAGGCTGCGGTACAGCGGGGAGGGGCGGCGGCCATGGAAGCGGTGCGGATGACGCAACGCGAGCGCGAGGTGATCGGGCTGATCGCGGCGGGGATGAGCAACAAGGAGATCGCGCAGCGGCTGAACATCGCCACTCATACGGTGAAGAGCCACGTGCGCAACATCATGGACAAGCTGGCGCTGCACACGCGCCTGCAGATCGCCGCCTACGCGCACGACCAGGACGACGACTAGCCGTCGGTAAGCGCCGGCGTCCACCGGCCCCCATGGCAGCCCGCGATTATCCTGGTCCCTCGAAGGGACTACTCCCTCTTTCACCTGATCAGGCGATACGAGGCGGGTGCCGGATGGCCTAACCTCCCGATATCTCCCCGGTGACGTGAAAGGTCGCGGATGAGATGGGCGTGCCGGCATGGCCGGTGGCCCGTGTGTCTCTCTCTCGCGGCCACTGCGCCGAGGACCCATGTCACGATCCCTCATTGCCGGACTGCTCGCGTTCGGCCTCCTCGCGTGCGCCGGTGCCGAGAGCAAGGACCTGTCCGGCAAGGGTGGAGCGGCCGCGGACGCCGCGAGCGCGTCCCCCCGCGTGCTGTCCAACGGCTCTGCCGTGGCCGTCACGATTCAGGACGCGATCTCGTCGCGCACCAACACCGTAGGACAGCACGTGAACGGCGCCGTGAGCGACGACGTGATGGATGACGCCGGCCTGGTGGTCATTCCGAGCGGTTCGCCCGTGGTGCTGACGATCACGGAGCTGGGACCGGCCCTGAATTCGGGCCAGAAGGACGGCGCCATCGCGCTGCGCGGCACTTCGGTGACGATTGCCGGGACGACGTACGCGTTGGGCGCGACCGTGGGCACGGTGCCGCACACGCTCGAGGGACGCGGCATCACCAAGAGCGCCGTCGGGAACGTGGCCGTGGGTACCGCGGTCGGCGCGGCAGTTGGCCAGGCAATCGGCAAGAATCAGAAGAGCACGATCATCGGTGGCGCCATCGGCGCCGTGGCCGGCGGCGCGCGCGCCGCGACCATCGCTGACCGCGACGTCGTCGTGGCGTCGGGCACCCGGATCACGCTCACACTCACGCAGTCATTGACAATCGCCTCGAACTAGGGCGCTTCCGCGCCCGTTCGTGTCCACATGCATATGATCAGGAGGAGTTCGATGAAACCATCTCTTACGCGCCGCGCGGTACACACGCTGGCGCGACGCGGGTCGATGATCTCGGTCATCGCCGCGATGACGATCGCCGGGGTGTTCACGGCGTCGTGTGATGTGCACGGCGTGAGCGCGCCGGGAGTCCTATCGGCGATCACCATATCGCCGAACCCACAGTTGATGTCGATCAACGGCACCCAGCAGTTCGCGGCGGTCGGGACCGACCAATCGGGCGGGACGGTGGTGATCGTTCCGACGTGGACGGTAGCGGCGGGCGGGGGCACGATCAGCACGAGCGGGCTCTTCACGGCCGGGATCCTGCCGGGGTCGTATCTCAACACCGTGACGGCGACGAGCGGCGGCATGTCAGCCACGGCAACGGTCGTGGTGGCGGCAGGCGCGCTGGCGACGATCACGGTGACGCCGAACCCGATGACGGTGCAGGCGGGCGCGACGCAGCCGTTCGTCGCCGTGGCCAGGGATGCGAGCAACAACGTGGTCCCGATCACGCCGGTGTGGACGGTGGCGAACGGCGGGGGGACGATCAACGCGAGTAGCGGCGTCTTCACGGCGGGCCTGACGGTCGGCACCTACAACAACACGGTGATCGCGACCAGTGGCGCGATTACGGGTACGGCAACGGTGACCGTCACGTCGGCGCCGCCACCGCCGCCGCTGGTGGATCTGTTGACGGCGGCGCCGAACGGCATCATGGCGGGCACGGCGGTCACGTGCATCTCGGGCGGCATCATCAACGCGGACGTGAGCGTGAGCCCCGGCAATACGGTGACCGGCTTCGGCCCGTGCGTGATTACCGGCGTGCAGCATCTGGCCGACGGGGTCGCGTTGCAGGGTCAGATCGATCTGACGGCTGCGTACAACACGCTGTTCGGACTGCCGTGCGCACCGGCCAACGCCATCGTGGCGGATCTTGGCGGCACGACCAAGGCTGCTGGTGTGTACTGCACCGCCAGTGGGATCGGGGTGACGGGCACGCTGACGCTGGACGGCGGCGGCGATCCGAACGCGACGTTCGTGTTCCAGGCGGGGACCTCGCTCATCACGGCGGGGAACGTCGTCCTCATCAACGGGGCGCAGGCCAAGAACGTGTACTGGCAGGTGGGAACGTCCGCCACGCTCGGTACCGCGTCGCAGTGGAAGGGCAACATCCTCGCCCTGACCAGCATCACGCTGGTGGACAACGCCACACTGATCGGACGCGCTCTGGCCCGGAACGGCGGCGTGTCCCTGGGCACCAACAACGTCATCACGCTGCCATAGTGCCGGCGGGTGCCGGGGCCGGACGATCGTCCGGCTCCAGCACCGCTTCGGGGCTGCAGTCTTCAAGGAGAATCAGATGCGCATGAAATCGATAGCAGCGGCGGTGACGGCGGTCGTGTTCGCCGTGCCGGCCGCCGCGCAGCAACGGGGGACGATGGAGTTCGGCGCGTTCGGAAGCGCCGCGTCGTTCGACAACGCCCTCAGTCTCAAGACGGGATTCGGCGGCGGCGGGCGGGTGGGCATGTACCTCGCGCCGCGATGGTCGATCGAGTTCGAGGACGCCGAGATGCGGGCGACCCGCCCCAACGGCCTCGCGAACGTGAACGTCGGCCTGCTCTCGGGCCGCCTGGTCGCCGTGCCCATCAGGTCGGGCCCGGTGTCGTTCCTGCTCGGCGGCGGCGCCGGTGTGTCGACGGAGACCAACTTTCTGCACAGCTATGGCGTGGACGGACTGGTCGGCATGAAGGTGGCGCTGACCAACAACGCCGCGCTGCGCATCGACGGCGTGTGGGACTGGCTCGCGAATCAGGATTGGAAGTCGTATCGGAGCGTACGGGTCGGCCTCAGTCTGTATCGCCGGCCCGCGCAACTGGTTCGCATGGTCACCGTCGTGACCCCGGCACCGGTGGCGATGAGACCCGAGAACGAGGACTCGGTGAGCGCGACGGAGACGCGCCGCCTGCGCGAACGCGACGCGGCGCTCAGCGCGCTGCGTGACTCCCTGAACGACGCGCCGGTAGTGGCAGCGCCGGTCACATCGGCCGCCACGCTGGCGACGATGCAGGCCCGCATCCACTTCGCATTCAACAAGTCGGCCATTACCGACTCGGCGAAGGCGATTCTGGACGAGAAGGTCGCCGTGTTCCGAGCCAATCCGACGATGACGATCGTGATCCGCGGATACACCGACGTGGTGGGCACCGACGCCTACAACATGGCGCTCGGCGAGCGTCGGGCGCAGGCGGCGAAGGACTACATCGTGTCGCAGGGCATCGACGCGGGCCGGATCATCATCCAGACCAAGGGTGAGAGCCAGCAGATTCCCAATACGCAGGGTGCGGCCGGCCAGGCCGTCAACCGTCGTGCGGTGTTCGAGCTGTTGATCGTGCCCGCTGTCGTACAACCCGAATAGGAGCGCCCCATGCTCATGACGATCGTGATCATCCTGGTGGTGCTGTGGCTGCTGGGGATGATCACCGCATACACGATGGGCGGGCTGATCCACATCCTGCTCGTCATCGCCATCATCGTGGTCCTGGTGCGTGTGATCCAGGGCCGGAAGGTACTGTAGGACTCCCGTTCCACGAGGCCGCAATGAACAGACCACGAATACTCACCATGAGCCGCAGGATACCGCGAGCCGCGGCCCTCCTGGCAGTCGCCACGACGTTGTCGGCGTGCGCCATGCTGAGCAAGAAGGGCAATGGGGCGCTCATCGGCGCCGGCGCCGGAGCCGGCGTCGGCGCGGTGGTGGGCAACCAGACCGGATCCACGGCCCGCGGCGCGATCATCGGGGCGGTGGTCGGCGGGCTGGCCGGCACCATCATCGGCAATCAGATGGACCAGCAGGCCAAGGGCATCAAGCAGACGGTCACGGGCGCGACGGTGGAACGGGTCGGCGAGGGCATCCAGGTGACGTTCGCCTCCGGGCTGTTGTTCGCCTTCGACGCCTCGCAGGTGCTGCCGACCGCGGCGACGAATCTGAGCAACCTGGCCGTCAGCCTGAATCAGTATCCGAACACCAACGTGCTGATCGTCGGACACACCGACGCATCCGGCGCGGCCGACTACAATCAGGCGCTGTCGGAGCGCCGGGCGCAGGCAGCGGCGGACTACCTCGTGTCGCAGGGCGTGAGCGCGTCACGACTGCACACCGTGGGCCGCGGCGAGACGGAACCGGTGGCCAGCAACGCCACGGACGCCGGCATGGCGCTCAACCGGCGCGTGGAAGTCGCGATCTACGCCAACGCGGCGGCGATCGCGGCGGCGGGCGGCCAGCAGTAGCGTCCAGTCGCGCGGCACGAACGGCCGGCTCGATGATCATCGGGCCGGCCGTTTGTCGCCCCTCCCACTGACGGCCTGCCGCATCCGTGGCGGGCTCGCACCACGTCGGACGGGGAGGAACGATGCACGAAAGCCCACGATGGTATCGAGGGTTCGGCCTGTTGCTCGGAGCGGTCGTGGTATACGCGATCGCCGCCTGCAGCGGCGCCGCTGACGCGACGGGTCCGGGCAACGGCAACGGCAACAACAGCGGCGGACCGGTGGACAGCATGGCCAATGACTTGTTCGTGAGCGCGTCGACCGGGCGCGACGGAAACCCCGGGACACGACAGCAGCCGCTCGCAACCATCACGGCCGGGATCGCCGACGCCGACTCGGGACAGGTCATTCGCATTGCCGGCGGCACGTACCAGGAGAAGGTGATGCTGCGCTCGCACCTTCGACTGGTGGGCGGTTACGATCCGTCCACCTGGGCCCGGGATACCGCGCAGCACCCTACCGACGTGCAGAGCGAGAGCGTGGCGCTCGGCGCGGTGAGCGTCGAGGGCGACACGGTGGACGGGATCAACTTCTCGACCAGCGACGGGGGGCAGTATGCACCGGTGATGGTCGACTCGAGCACCGGGATCGAGATTCGGGGCGGAACGATCACCGCCGGGCGTGGCGCGGACGGCACCGACGGGACGGATTACGCGGTGCAGTCCCCGTTGAGCGGTCAGGCGGGGGCGTCGGGTAGCGTCGGCGGCGGGTGCCCACCCAGCCACTATGGGGGTGCGGGGGGCTCGATCGTGTCGCCGGGGGGAAACCACGGCGGCACGGGTGGCACCGGCGGAGTTGCCGGGGGATTCGACGGTGCACCCGGAATGGGCCCGTACGGTGGTGCCGGTGGGAAGGGTGGCGCGGCGTTCGCGGCCGGTGCTCCGGGGAAGCCGCCGTCGACGCCGGCCCTCAGTGGACCGCCCGGGGTCGGCGGGGCGTCGGTCGGCTCGTTCGACATGAGCAGCGGCTACCGGCCCACGGATGGCACGACCGGGTCGTCCGGGCCCGCGGGCGACGGTGGTGGGGGTGGGGGCGGTGGGGGCGGCGCGCTCGTCTTCACGTGCGGCGGTGGCGGCGGCGGCGGTGGCCAGGGCGGCATGGGTGGTCTTGGCGGTACTCCGGGCAGCGGGGGTTATGCGTCCGTCGCCGTTGCGCTGGGGACGACGGGCCAACTGAACCTGGATAGCGTCGTGGTCGTCACCTTGGGCGGCGGAGCCGGCGGACGGGGCGGACTCGGTCAGCCTGGCGCGAGCGGCGGTCCCGGGGGCGCCGGCGGTGCCGGCGCCGGCGGATCCGGTGCCGGAGGCCGGGGTGGCGTTGGGGGCGACGGGGGCGACGGCGGCCAAGGCGGCGGTGGAGGCGGCGGACCGTCGATTGGCATCCTCGTGCTGGGGAACGGCGCATTCAACGGAAACGGCGTGGTGTTCCACATCGGCGCGCCGGGCGCGGGCGGCGCCAGTTCGTCCACGGCGGCGACCGGCGCGCGCGGCGACTCGGTGAACATCAAAGTGCTGCACTGACGGTGTTGCGGGGACGGAGAACGGCCGGCTCGATGATCATCGGGCCGGCCGTTCGTCGCCCTTCTTCCACGTACGCGGCCACGCGGTCGGATCGCGCGGTCCCGAATCGAGGAGGGAGGGGCGATGCTTCAAGATTCCAGATGGTCCCACGTCCGCGCGATCGCGGTGTTGCTCTCCGCCGTCTATGTCGTGGCGGCGTGCAGCGGCGCCGCCGATGCGACGGGTCCGCAGGGCGGCACGGGCGGCCCGGTGGACAGCATGGCCCACGATCTGTTCGTGAGTCCCGCGACAGGGAGCGACGCGAATGCGGGTACGCGCCAGTCCCCCTTCGCGACGATCGGCGCCGCAGTGGCCGCGGCGGACAGCGGGCAGACGATCCGCGTGGCCGGCGGTGCATACCACGAACGGATCACGCTCCGCTCGCATGTGACCATCGTGGGCGGCTACGACCCCTCGACCTGGCAGCGCGACACGGGGCGCTTCGCGTCGGAAGTGGACGATTCGCAGATGGTGGTGCGCGGGCACGACGTCCGCGACGTCACCCTCGACGGGCTCGTGCTCACGACGATCGTGAGTTCACGCCTGGCGACGGTGGTACTGGACTCGAGCAGCGGCATCGTCATTCGTGGCGGGACGATCGTCGCGGCGCGCGGCGACAGTGGCGGATCGATTCCCGTATATCCGAATGGGTTCACGACCCCTGCGCCGGCCGGCGCACGGGGCACGCCGGCCGGCATCTGTGTGCCGGCGCGAGCCGGCGGTGCGGGCGGATCCAGCGGCCGGGGCGGCAAGGGCGGCACCGGCGGAAGCGGCGGCCTGGCCGGCGGTTTCAACGGCAGCGCGGGCTCCGGGTCGGGTGCCGGCGGCGGAGGAACGGGCGGCGGCGCGTTCTCGGACGGCGCAGATGGAACGACGCCGCTCGTCCAGTACTCGCGCCCGCCGGTAGGCAAGGGTGGTGCCGGGTTCGGCGAATTCACGCTGGCCGCGGGGTACCAGGCTGCCCTCGGGGCCTCCGGCTCCGATGGATACCCGGGAGTCGGCGGCGGCGGTGGCGGTGGAGGCGGCGGGAATCTCGTTGGAGTCTGCGGCGGAGGCGGAGGCGGCGGTGGCCAGGGTGGCGCCGGCGGAATCGGCGGGTTCGGAGCGTACGGAGGCTGGGCATCGATCGCCGTAGTCGTCGGGCCGGCGAGCGACCTGACCCTCGACCACGCCGTGGTGAAGACGTTGGGCGGGGGTAACGGCGGCGTGGGCGGTGAGGGTACGGCGGGCCAACTGGGCGGCGCGGGCGGCGCGGGCGGCAGCGGCACGGGTGGCGCGGGCGCCGGCGGCAAGGGCGGCGATGGCGGTTTCGGTGGGCCGGGCGCCGACGGCGGCGGCGGAGGTGGCGGACCGTCGATAGGTGTTCTCGTATTGGGCGGCGGGCGCGCCGATACCACGGGCGCGGTGTTTCAGGTGGGGCCAGGCGGACACGGCGGACTCACGCCCGCGGGCGGGCTCGATCCGTCCGACCCGGGCAACGGCGCGCCGGGCGATTCCCTTGCCGTGAAGGCGCTCCCCGGATGATCACCCCTTATATGGAAGGGCCGGCCGGCGGTCGATAGCGGTTGAGGCGGAGCATGCCGAGCGACGACCCGGCGGTGATACCGCCGGGCCCGTCGCGGCCGGCCCACTCGTTCATCCGCGCATCTGCCGCCCGCCGGCGCTCAGGGGTTCACCAGCTTATGGGCCGCGGCGAGATCGGCTTGCAGGCGTGCGACGCCGGTTCCCGCCTCGTGGATGTACCCATTCGCCACCTGCACCATGGCCGGCGTGGGCGGTACGAACGCCAGATCCACCTGCGCCGCGATCGACGTCAGCCAGGACCGCAGCCGACCGGGATAGACGAGCGCGCCTTCGCCCGACTGGATCTTGAGGTCCACCAGATCGTCGACGTCGCGGTTCAGGTCGGCGAGCGCCGCGTGCACCTGATCGCCGGACATGGTTCCCTTGGCGACGGCCGTCTGGAGCGCGCTGCGGGCGTCGATGGCCTGGTTCAACGTGGAATCGAGCCGCGCCAGCGCGCCGTGGATCCGCATCAGCAACGCGAAGCGCTGCTGCAGCTGCGCCTGTGTGGTGTTCAGGCGCGGGTCCAGCTTGACCGCGAACGACTGTTTCTGCGTGCTGCTGCCGTAAGTCAACGTCACGTCGTAGGTGCCCGGCACCACTTCGGGACCGACGGGCACGCCGGCCGAGAAGCCGGAGTTGAAGATGCCTTTCACGTCCACCGCGTTCGGGTACCGCAGATCCCACTGGAAGCGGTTCACGCCGGGCTCGATGGCGGTCGATCGCGCTTCCTGTTGCGCCCGGCCGGCCGATGGGCTGCGTGAAGACGCGCCGGATGCGGCGTGGGTCTTGGGGTGCAGCGTGAAGCTGCGGATCACCTTGCCGCTGGCGCTGGTGAAGCTGAGCTTCACCGGCGTGCTGCCATCGTAGTCTGCCGGCACGTTGAAGAAGACCGCGACGCCGGGCGCCAGGTTGGACCCTCCCGCCCCGCCCCGGCCGAACCCGCCACCGCGCCGCGACACGAGCCAGCTCTGCTGCGGCTTGAACAGATACGACGCCTGGCTCGTCACGTGGGACGTGTGGAGCTGCTCGAGGAACTGCAGGTCGTCCATCACCCAGAAGCCGCGGCCGAAGGTGGCGAGCACCACGGCGTGCTGCGCGGGCTGGACCTCGATGTCGTTCACCCGGACCGCCGGCAGGTTGAGGCCGAGCGGCTGCCACTGCTTGCCGCCATCCAGACTGAAGTACACGGTCCGGCTGGTGCCCGCGAACAGGAGGGTCGACTGGTTCGGGTCCTCCCGCACGCTCTCCACGTACTGGCCGTCCGGCAGCCCGGTGGTGAGCGCCGTCCAGTGCTTGCCGTAGTCGGTGGTCTTGTACACGTACGGGTGGAAGTCGTCCCAGTCGTACCGGCTTGCCGACAGATACGCGGTGCCGGCGTGTGTGTGCGACGGCTCGATGCAGGTGATGGTGGACCACTCGGGCAGCGTCGGCGGGCGCACCTCGCTCCAGTGCGCGCCCGCATCGGTGGTCAGGTGGACCAGACCGTCGTCGGAGCCCGTCCAGATCACGTTGTCGGTGAGCGGCGAAACGGCGATCGACGAGATGGTGCCGAACATCTCCTCACCGGTCACGTCGGCGCTGATCGGTCCGCCGGGCCGCGCCTCCTTGCTCTTGTCGTTCCGCGTGAGGTCGGGGCTGATCGCCTTCCAGTGCGTGCCCTCGTCCAGCGTCTCGAACAACACGTTCGCGCCCATCAACAGCTCCCTGGGATTGTGGGGCGCGAACACGACGGGGTGATGGTTCCAGCCGTAGCGGTACCGGATCTTCGATCCTGCGAGACCGAACTGGTAGGATGGCCACGGGCTCACGTTGGTGACGAGTCCGGTCCGGCTATTCTCCCTCCACTCCTTGCTGTAGTAGCCGCTGCCGTAGGTGATCCAGGGCCGCCCCGGCGTGGGCACCACCCAGCTCATCTCTCCGCCCTGGATGTTGGTCCAGACCGGCGGCGGCACGTCGCTCGGCCCGGCCACCGAACTCCGATCTTGCTGCGCGCCGTAGATGTGGAATGGGAACTGGTCGTCGAGGTTGGCGTGATAGAACTGCCCGGTGGGCTGGTTGTCCTCGGAGCTGAATGCCTTCCCGCCGTTCAGGGTGACGGTCGCGCCGCCGTCGTTACCTTCGATGAAGGTCTGCGGATCGTTCGGGTTGATCCACAGCACATGGTTGTCGCCGTGCGGCGGATGCAGCGCGGTGAGCGTCTTCCCCGCATCGTGCGACACGTACACGCCGACGTTGGGCAGGTAGATCGTGTTGGCGTCCTTGGGGTCGACATACACGTTCATGTAATAGAAGGCGCGCTGGGTGATATCCATGCTGTTGTTGATGAGTGTCCAGCTCTGGCCGCCGTCCTCCGAACGGAACAGTCCGCCGGCCTGCCCCTTGTAGTCCGCCTGGATCAGCGCGTAGACGGTGTTGGGGCTGCTCGGCGCCACGGCGAGGCCGACCTTGCCGAAGATGCCGGTGGGCAGTCCCGCGTTGTGCGAGATGTTCGTCCAGGTCGCGCCCCCGTCCGTGGTCTTGTAGATGCCGCTGCCCGGCCCGCCGCTCGAGAACGTCCAGTGGCTCCGCGACATCTGCCACATGGACGCGTACACCACGTCGGGATTCGCCGGGTCCATGGCCAGCGCGTTGGCGCCGGTGCTGTCGTTGACGAACAGGATCTTCTTCCAGGTCTTGCCGCCATCGGTGGTCTTGAACACGCCCCGTTCCGGGTTGGGCGCGAACAGATGACCGAGCGCCGCGGCGTAGACGACGTCGGGGTTGGCGGGATCGACGACGATCCACGTGATGATGTGCGTGTCGTCCAGTCCGACGAACGTCCACGTCTTGCCGCCGTCGGCGGACCGGTACATTCCGCCCTCGTCGGTCAGAACCGTATTCCGGGGGCCCGAATCGCCCGTGCCCACGTAGATGATGCTCGAATCGGAGGGCGCGATGGCGACGGCGCCGATATTGCTCGTCTTGAACTGCTTGTCCGAAATGTTCTTCCAGTTGTGGCCGTAATCGTCGGTTCTCCAGACGCCGCCGCCGGCCGTTCCCATGTAGAACACGCTGGGCTCGGCCGCGACGCCGGCTACCGCCGTCACGCGTCCGCCGGTGTACGGGCCCACGCTGCGCCAGCGCAGGGCACCGGTGAGTCGCCCCGGCGTCACCGGGGCGGGGGCAGGGGCCCGGGACACCGCCGGCACAGCCAGCGACAGACAGGCGAGCAGGAGAACGCGAGGTGCTGTGAACATGGCAGGGGTCCCTCTCTCAGTAAGCCTCTTGCGGCTTGATCACGCCGAGCGATTCAGAAGGCTTCGAACCCCTGGGGGAAAGGCGGGAAGCGCGGGATGACGGGTCAAGGTGCGCTCAAGTGAAAGGGTCGGCAAGTGCCGACGCCCTGCCACGTCCCCGCGCCGGGTGGATGCGGTTGCCGATCCGAGTTGCGCGGCACCCCACGGGCGGCCATATCTGGACCAGGGGCCGGCGAAACTCCGGACGACTCGAACACGAGAGTCTGCAGACTCCGCTGCTGCGCCGGACCGCACTCCCGCGGTAACGTCATATGGCCACCGTTCAAGTCCGCTACATCGTACGCGACGTGAGTGCCGCGATCGCGTTCTACACCGAGCGACTCGGTTTCACGCTCGAGATGCATCCGGCGCCCCCGTTTGCCATGCTGTCCCTCGGGGACCTCCGTCTGGTACTCAGCGCTCCCAATCCCATGGGGGGCGGGGGGCAGGCGATGCCGGACGGACGGCAGCCGGAGCCCGGGGGGTGGAACCGCTTTGCCATAGAGGTCCCGGATCTTGCCGTCGTCGTCGAACAGTTGCGCGCAGCGGGCGTGAAGTTCCGCAACACGATGGTGACGGGCGTGGGCGGAAAGCAGATCCTCATCGAGGATCCTTCCGGCAACCCAATCGAACTCTTCGAGCCGACGATTCCCGAGGCTCGCCTCAAAGGGCAGCCATGACGGGCACCGAGCGGGCCCGTAGCGGCGGCCGGCCGAACCCTGCGGTCCGGCCGGCCGCCTGGCCGGCTAGTGCTTGTAGCTGGAGTCGATGAACTGATCCACGTCGTGGTGCAGCTTGTCGTGCGCCTTCTGATCGATGTAGACCATGTGCCCCGACGCGTAGTAGTCGAAGCTGACGTGCTTGCGCACCGATGGCTCGAGCTGCATGTGCGACACCGTTTCCTCGATGCCGTTGAAGGGCGTCGCCAGATCGTAGTAGCCGCACAGCACCAGCAGCTTGAGTGAGCCCTCTTCGGTCATCGCCGACCGGAGCGTCTCGGCCACGTTGGTGAGCGCCGACATGTCCCAGGGGCGGACGTTGCCGCTCACCGCGTAGAAGGCATCGCTCGTCCAGCCCAGGTCGCGACGCACGTAGTCCATGAACGTCGCCGTGAACGCTCCCTCGTAGCTCGCCTCGCTGGGGTCGTACTCGGCGCGCTCCGCGGCCGCGTCGCGGTTCATCCCGGTGAACCGTGAATCCAGCCGCCCGACGATCAGCCGCTTGTCGCGCATGAGCTGGGCGAACCAGCGCTGCGGACTCACGCGCAGGTCGGTCTCCTCGATGTACGCCCTGGAGAGGCCGGTCAGGCGCGCCATGTCGGCCACCACCTTGGTTTTCTCGGCAGCCGGCAGCTCGTCGCCCTGCTCCAGCGCCTGCGCGTACTCGCCGTGCGCAAAGGTGCGCGCCGTCTGGGCGATCTGGTCCACCGATTCGCGCTCGAGGTCGGGCGCCAGCAGGTGATGGTACCAGGCCGACGTGATGAAGGTGGGCAGGAAGAACTCCGTACGGTCGTCGGCCCCCCAGGGAGCGAACGCCATGGTGGAGAGCAGCATCACGCCATTGAGGTAGATCTGGTGGCGGTGCTGGAGCACACCGGCCAGCTCCGCCGAGCGCGTGGTGCCGTAGCTCTCTCCGAGCAGGAACTTGGGCGAATCCCAGCGGCCATTGCGGGTGATGTACTGGTAGATGTAGTCGGAGAAGATGGTCGCGTCTTCGGTCACACCGTAGAACTGCGACGGGTTCTGCCCGGCCGCCGGCCGGCTGTATCCGGTAGAGACCGCGTCGATGAACACCAGGTCGGTGGCATCGAGAAAGGAGTCCTCATTGTCTCGGATGTGGTACGGCGCCGGCATGCCGTGTCCATCGTCGGTGAGCACCACCTCCTTGGGCCCCATCCCCATGTGCGTGAACAGCGACGCCGAGCCGGGCCCGCCGTTGTAGACGAAGGTGACCGGTCGATCGGCGATGTTCGTGACGCCGTCCTTCGTATACGCGACGAAGAAGAAGCTCGCCTTGGGACGTCCGGCGTCGTCGCGGACCACGTAGGTGCCGGTGGTCGCCGTGTAGTTGATCTTCTGGCCGCCGATGGTCGCCGAATGGTGCGTGACGACCGTGCTGTCCACGGCCGGCATCTGCGGGAAGGCGGCGCCGCCCGGGGACTCGCCGCGCGCCGCCGCGGCGGTGGTGGGCATGCCCGGATTGCCGCCGCGACCCCGGCCGCGCTGCTGCGCGCCGGCGTTGGCGGGTAGGGCACCTGCGATGACGAGTGCGGCCACGGTGCCGATGGCCAGGGTGGTGGATTTCATGGGTCCGCCGAGACGAAGATGAGTGGGCTGCGCAGGCCCCGGTGTGCGTCCGCGTTCGGGACGTCCGGCGGCGGCGGGGGGTCGGGCCGGTGGAGGCTGCTCGGAACGGCGCGAACATGGGGTCGGGACCGTCGGGGGTCAATAACGCCCGGCTCGCCGGTCTCGGGGGGTGCGCCGAGGGCCGCGCCGCCGGAACGCCGCGTGTCGATTCCGCCGCGGCTCGTTCGACGTATCATTGCAAGCCGGTGTGGTCGAGTCACGCAAACCTGGGAGGATGAAGACGATGCGGTTCATGATGCTGGTAATTCCGAAGGCGTACGAGACCGCGACAGCCGATTTCGTGCCGCCGGCCGATCTCGTGGCCAGGATGACGAAGTACAACGATTCGCTGAGCAAGGCCGGCGTTCTGTTGGGACTCGACGGCCTCACGCCCCCCGCCAAGGCGGCCCGCGTTTCGTTCGGAGGGGGCAAGCCGCGGGTGAGCGACGGCCCGTTCACGGAGTCCAAGGAGTTGGTGGGCGGGTACTGGATCATCCAGGTCAGGTCACGCGACGAGGCCATCGAGTGGGCAAGACGGGCGCCGATGCTCGACGGCGACATCATCGAGGTGCGCCAGATCGCGGAGCTCGAAGATTTTCCGCCCGACGTGCAGGCCGCGGCGCGGGGTTGACCATTCCTTCACATCGAGAGAAACCGAACATGCGGGTTCTGGCACTGTGGTACCCCGAGGGCGACATCAGCGCGCCCACGCAGGAGACGATGCAGAAGATGGGCGCGTTCATCCAGGAGGCGGCGACCGCCGGCGTGCTGCTGGACACCGGCGGGTGGGACCCCGACGCGCCGGCCACCGTGATCACGCGGAAGAAGGGGAAGGTGGCGGTGAAGGACGGTCCGTACACCGAGGCCAAGGAAATCATCGGAGGGTTTGCGGTGATGCGGTTCGCGACCCGGCAGGAGCTGGTCGACTGGAGCACGAGATTCGTGAACATCGCGGGCGACGGGCGCTCGGTGGTCCGCCCCATCGCCGACGAACCCCTGGGGCACTAGGCCCCGGGGGCCCGATATTGCGGTGGAACGGAAGCGGCGCGTGACGGACGACGCTACGCATCGCGCGATCGACGCCGTATGGCGCATCGAGTCGCCTCGGGTGATCGCCCGCCTGGCGCGGATGGTGGGCGACGTGGGGCTCGCCGAGGATTTCGCGCAGGACGCGCTCGTGGCCGCGCTCGAGACGTGGCCGGAGGCCGGCGTACCGGACAACCCCGGCGCCTGGTTGATGGCCGCCGGCAAACGCCGCGCCATCGACCACCTGCGTCGCGGTGAGATGTTGGATCGCAAGCACGCCCAATGGGAGGCGGAGGTGAGGGCGCGTGAGGACGTCGAGGCGGAGCTGGACGCGGCGATCGACGACGAGATCGGCGACGATCTCCTGCGGCTGATCTTCACCGCCTGCCATCCCGTGTTGAGTGTCGAGGCGCGCGTGGCCCTGACGCTGCGCTTGCTGGGCGGATTGACCGTCGACGAGATCGCGCGCGGCTTCCTGACCACGGTGCCGGCGGTGCAGCAGCGCATCGTCCGCGCCAAGCGGTCGCTCGCCGCCGCCCACGTGCCGTTCGAGGTGCCGCGCGGTCCGGAGCTCGCCGCGCGCCTGGATTCGGTGCTCGAGGTGATCTACCTCATCTTCAACGAAGGGTATTCGGCGACGGCCGGCGACGACTGGGTGCGGCCCGCCCTGTGCGAGGACGCGCTACGCCTGGGCCGTATCCTGGCCGAACTCCACCCGCGCGACTCCGAGGTGCACGGCCTGATGGCGCTGATGGAGATTCAGGCGTCGCGTCTCCGGGCGCGGGTGAACGCGTCGGGCGAGCCGATTCTCCTTCTCGATCAGGACCGCAGCCGTTGGGACCACGTGCTGATCGGGCGCGGACTGGCGGCGCTCGATCGGGCGACGCGTCTGGGTAGTGGGCCCGGACCCTACGTACTGCAGGCCGCCATCGCGGCGTGTCATGCGCGCGCCCGGACACCGGAAGACACGGATTGGACCCAGATCACGGCCCTCTACGACGCGCTCGCGCAGTTGACGCCGTCGCCGGTGATCGAAGTGAACCGCGCCGTGGCCTATACGATGGCATTCGGACCGGCGGAGGGGTTGGCCATCCTCGACGCGATGACCGAGGAGCCCGCGCTCGCGCGGTATCACCTGTTGCCGAGCGTGCGCGGCGATCTGCTGTTCAAGCTCGGCAGATTCCACGAGGCCCGCGCCGAGTTCGAACGGGCAGCGTCGCTGACGGAGAATCGGCGCGAGCGGGAGCTGCTGTTGGCGCGGGCGGGCGAAGCGCACGACCGGAGCGGTTGACGGCTGCGCGCGCGGGGGTGGAGTGACCAGAAGCACCAAGTCATGACATACCACTACCTCGGAGCCGCCCTGAGGTGCGGCACCGACTGGCGGTCGTTGCGTCTCGTCGCCGGACTGTACGGGAACTGTTCGAGCCGGTCGAACGGCCTCTCCATCCTCCTTCGGATGGATTAGCCTGACGAGGGTGATCTTCTGGTCGAGCTTCCGGGAGTCCGTATGCTCACTGCATTGGTATCGCTGTTCGCGTTGGCGGTCGGCCCCCGGCCCATGCCTCCGGTGCCCGACACCGCCGCGTTGGTGACCACGCTGGGGCGAGACACGGTCGCCATCGAGACGTATCAGCGAACGCCGCTCCACCTGCAGGGCGACATTCTGCTGCGTGCGCCGCGCACCGTCCGATACCACTACGTCATCACCTACCGGCCCGACGGCGGACTGGCACGGTCGGTGGTTGACCTGACCACCCCCGGAATGAACAACGGCCCCGAGATGCGCACGACGATCACGGTGAGCGGCGACAGCGCTCTGGTGGAGATCGACAGCTCGGGTGTGGCGACGACATCGAAGCATGCCGTCGCCCCGAACGTCATGCCGGGCTTGATGACCGGGTTCGGTTCGGACTATGGGCTCTACATCTCCTTCGGCATGTATCAGGCGATCGCCGCCACCCTGGGGCCGGCGCTCGATGTGGTCGTGGACGAACCGGTGATCGATGCGGCCACCGGCGCCCTCCGCACCAAACACATCGTCCGGCGGAGCACGACGGACGTGGATGTGGACTACTTCCGCATCGCCTGGACCCATCTGACGGTCGACGGCGAGGGCCGGATCGAGCGCGCCGACGCGTCCGCGACCACGGAGAAGACGCACTCGGTTCGAACGGGGCCCATCAACATCGACTCGGCGGTCGCGGTCTTCACACAGCGCGATCGGGCCGGGAAGAGCGTTGGCGTGCTCTCGCCCTCGGTGTTCGTCACGGGCCGGGTCGGGTCCGCGTCGGTGATGATTCAATACAGCAGCCCGCGACGACGCGGACGGGAGATCCTCGGCGCGACCGTGCCGTTCGGCCAGGTCTGGCGTACCGGCGCCAACGCCGCCACGGAGCTGATCGTGAATCAGCCCGTGACCGTCGGCGGGAGGCGCATTCCAGCAGGCACCTATACGCTATGGACCATCCCCGAGCGCGATCGTGCGACGCTGATCATCAACGGCCAGCACGGCCAATGGGGCACCAACTACGATTCCACCCGCGACATCGCGCGCGTGCCGATGCGCGTGGAGCGCGGACAGCCGGTGCAGGAAGATTTCACCATCGCGGTCGTCGGCACCGATTCCGGCGCGAAGTTGCGCATGGCGTGGGGCGACTTCGTGTGGACGGTCGACCTGTCCGACGCCGAGTAGCCGCCGCGCGCACCCGTCGCCCGACGCCCACGATCACGGGGAGCTCGCCCGTCACCCCAGGTTGGCGGCTCGCATTTCGAGATACCGTCGCACGCCGACTTCGGTGGTGAGCGTGATCGCCTTCGCGTACGCGGCCTGGGCCTCGGCCCCTCGCCCCGCCGCGGCAAGCAGATGCGCCCGCGTGGCCCACGCCGGCTGAAATCGGGCCAGCGCCGGATCGTCGATCGCCTCGAGAGCCGTCAACCCGGCTTGCGGTCCGTCGAGACGACCGACCGTGGCCGCGTGGGCGACGCGGGCGCCGAGCGTCGGCGCGATCGCGACGAGACCCGCATAGAGCGTACGAAGCGCGCGCCAGTCGGTCACGCCGGTCCTCGCCCGTGTGCCGTGTATCGATTGAATGGCCGCTTCGAGCTGGAAGCGCCCGACCGCACCCAGTGTCCGCGCGCGTCGCAGGTAGGCTTCGCCACGCGCAATGAGCGTCGCGTCCCAGCGCGTGGGATCCTGTTCGTCGAGCGGAACGAACTCGACGGGCGACCCGCGCGCTTCGGCGCGGGCGAGCGAGAAGGAGAGGAGTGCCGCGAGGCCGAGCGCTTCGGGCTCCCGTTCGAGGAGACCGGCAAGCAATTCGGCGAGAAAGAGCGCTTCGGCGGCCATGGATTCGCGCAAGGTGACGCCGGATACCTGCTGCCAGTCGATGGCGTACGCACCGTAGATCGCCTCCAGCACCGGCGGGAGCCGCTCGGACATTGCTGTGCGATCGGGCACGACGAACGGGATGCGCGCATCGCGAATGCGGCGTTTGGCGCGCACGAGCCGCTGGGCGAGTGTGGCGGTGGGCATGGCCATGGCGCGGGCGATGTGCCTGGCTTCGAAGCCGAGTACGGTCTGCAGCATGAGCGGCATGCGCGCGCCGGCATCGATGGCGGGATGCGCGCAGACGAACAGCAAGGCGAGCCGGCGGTCGGGAATCGCGTCGGGATCGAGATCGTCGGTCGGATCGGCGGCCGGCGCCGCCGACGCGTCGGCGAGTGAAACGAGGGGATGACGCGCATATGACCGTCGTGTGTCGCGGTGTCGATTGCGCGCCACCGTGAGCAACCACGCTTCGGCGTTCACGGGCACGCCAATTGTGGGCCACGTGTCGAGCGCCTTCGCGAACGCGTCGGCCAGCACGTCTTCCGCCATCTCGATCTCGCCGGTGCGCGCGGCGAGGATGGCGAGCAACCGCCCGTACGAGGCGCGGGCCACCAACTCCACGTGGTGGCGGGCCAGCCCCCGCGCCTCGTCGTTGGTCACGAGGCGGCGATCCAGGTCCCGTTGACGAATCGGACCGCCGACGGCCGGACCTCGATCGTACCCCACGTCGCGGCGGGGCACTTCTCGGCCCAAGCGAGCGCCGCGTCGAGATCGGGGACGTCGATGACGAAGGTTCCTCCGACCTGCTCCTTGGTGTCGGCGTAGGGACCGTCCTGGATGCGGAGCTTTCCGTCGCGCAGGGCGACCGTGGTCGTGGTTGCGGACGGCTGAAGCACTTCGGCGGAGACGAGCACGCCGGCGTCCTCCAGGGCCTTGGCGTAATGGTGGAACGCCTGCTTGCCGGCCTCGATCGCGGCCTCGCCGATGTCGGCCGGGGTCATCTCCGGATAGTGGAGCAACAGGGTGTAGCGCATGGGATCTCCGCGTAGAAGAGGTGAGTCGATGCTTCCACCCTCATGACGCCGCGTGGTACGTTCAATCGACATCGGACCGAACAGCGGCGCCAGACGATGGGGCCGATGCCACGGGGCTGCCAATCTCTGGTGGGCGTCGACCGCCCAAGGAGGTCCCAGATGCACACCACCGCAAATCCGTTCCGGCGCGAAGCGCCGCCTAGTGCATCGGGCCCTGATCGTCCGACGCTGATCGCAGTCTCGGCCCTCGCCTACGTCATCGGTGTCGCGTTGCACGAGCATCTCGGCCACACGACGGCGTGCCTGCTTCTCGGCGGCCGCGTCACCGAATTGGGCGCGTTCTACGTGAACTGTAACTATGCCGGCATGAGTCGCTGGGGCGTGAAAGCCGTGGCGGCCGCGGGCCCAGTGGTGAGCGCCCTGACCGGAATCGTCAGCTTCTGGATGCTGCGGCGCCTACGCGACGACGCACGGATTGCCTTCTACTTCACGTGGCTGCTGGGGAGCCTGGGACTGATGTCTGCGGCCGGCTATCTCCTGTTCTCCGGGATTTCCGGAATCGGTGACCTCGGCGACGGGCCGGACGGCGTGCTCCATGGTGCTGCGCCTGCCTGGATATGGCGGCTGGCCCTCGCCGTGGTGGGTGGGGTTGCCTACTGGTGGGTGGTGCGACTGGCGGCGAACCGGGTGGACGCGCGCGTGAGCGGGGCCGGTGCCCGCCGCATCCGTAGCGGCCGGATGATCGCGTTGACCTCCTACCTGACGGGAGCGAGCGTGTTCACCGCGATCGGCCTTCTCAACCCACACGGATTCGTGATCGTCGCGACGTCGGCCATTGCCTCCAGTGTGGGCGGCACGTCCGGTCTTCTCTGGATGATGCAACTGCTGGATAGGCACCGCACCGTCGCAGGGCCGGGACTGGCGTTTCCGCGCAGTTGGAGGTGGATCGGAGCCGCGGTGGCCGTGACCGTTGCGTACGCAGTGGTCGTCGGGCCGACGCTTCGGTTCTGATCGGGGGATCGGTGTTGCGGCGCGCGGGTGGCGGTGCTCCGCTCGCTCCGATCCGACGGGACCCTGTATATATGTAGGACGCTTCCCGCCGGAGTCCGCATGCCAACCCAGCACGGCCCACGCGCCACGCGACGCACCCGCCCGACGCGCGAACACAGCGGCGGCACTCCGGCGGCATCGCCGGTCGGTTCCGCAGCACCCCCAGCGGCGAGCGTGTACAGCCCGGAATCGGGACGCACCTACCGTCTCGACCGGCTGATCGGAAAGGGCGGGTTCGGCGAGGTGTATCTCGCCACGACCAGCGCCGGGCACACGACGCCTGCCCAGGTGTGCGTGAAGATCAGCGATCGCATGGCGGGGTGGCTGCGCGAGGCATACTTCGCCGACCTCCTGGCTCGCGAGGCGCGTGCCCTTCGCGTCTACGATCGCTTCGTGACTCTCGACGGGGGCCAGATGCGGTACTGCCTGGCCATGGAGTACGCCGAGTACGGGGACCTCGGCGCGTGGCTCGGCGAGCACGGAGCGCAGTCGGAGCGATTCGTGCGGCGGGAGATCGCGGCAATACTCGGCGCGCTCGACACGCTGCACCGCGGACAGGCCCTGCACCGCGATCTCACGCCGTTCAACGTGTTCGTCTGCACGGGCGAGCGGCTCAAGCTCGGCGACTTCGGGATCGCGGCACATCAGGTGAGCCGGCGCGGGGTGACCGCCGACGCGTTCAACCTGTTCCACGTGCCCAACGAGATCGCCTGGGGTCGGGTGCGCCGTTGGCAGAAGCGCGACGACATCTATCAGATCGGGCTGTTGGCCGCGATGCTGCTGCGCGGAGACATCACCAGCGCGGTCAGCAGCAAGGACGTGCGCCAGCTGCCGTGTGGGGATCACCTCAAGGAGGTCATCCACCGCTGCCTTGGCTCCCGCGGCCAGCGTTATGCGTCGGCGAGCGAGGTGATCGCGGCGCTCCGGCACCGGCCCAAGGAACCGCGGCTTGGCCGTGTGAAGAGTCTCGCCGGGAAGCGTGTGTCGTTCACCGGCTTTCTGGACCGCCCGCGCGCGGAAGCCGTGAAGGCGGCCAAACGCGCGGGGGCGACGGTCCAGTCGAAGCCGGGAAAGTCCACCGACATCCTCGTGCGCGGGCGACCCAACGCCCTGCAGATCGCCGGAAAGGGCGGCGGATCCAAGCTGATCCAGGTGCGCCGGCTGGCAGCGCTGGGGCACAAGGTGACGGTGATCGGCGAACGGCAGTTCTGGCGGCTGGCGGCCCCGGCGCGATCGAACAAGGCGCCGCTGAGCGCGCGGAATGATGCCGCGAACCGTCGGGTCACGCCGGCGACCCGCAAACGCCGTCGCTAATGGTCCAGGACTTCCCGGATCTTCAGGAGCAGGGAGTCTCGCGTGAACGGCTTGTTGATGAACGCGATGCTCGAATCGAGCACGCCATGGCGCACCACCTCGTCGTCCGTGTAGCCCGACATGTACACCACCTTGAGCGCGGGGCGGGCGCGCGTGGCGTCCTCGGCAATCTGCGGCCCGCTCATTCCCGGCATCACGACGTCGGTGAGCAGCAGATGGATGGGCTGTTCCTGGCGTTCGATCAGGCGTAGTGCTTCGGCTCCCGAAGTTGCGCCGATCACGGCGAAGCCGCCCGACTCGAGCAGACGCTTGGTGAGATCGAAGAGACTCCGGTTGTCCTCGACGAGCAGGATCGTCTCGCTGCCGCGCGCGGTGGATCCGGCCAGCCGGGGGGCCACCACGCCGGGTGCGTCGTCCACGATCGGCAGGTAGATGTGGAATCGCGTTCCCTGGCCGGGCTCGCTGTAGACCCAGATGAAGCCCTTGCTCTGCTTCACGATTCCGTAGACCGTGGCGAGCCCCAGGCCGGTACCCTTTCCCGCGGCCTTCGTGGTGAAGAAGGGCTCGAAGACGCGCCGCCGCGTGGCGTCGTCCATCCCGATGCCCGTGTCGGTCACGTCAATCCGTACGTAGTCGCCCAGCGGCACATCCGCTTCGGCCTGGGCTGCGTATTCGGCATCGATGGTGACGTTCTGCGTGCTGATGCTGAGCCGGCCACCATCCGGCATGGCATCCCGGGCATTGACGGCCAGGTTGACGATGACCTGCGTCATCTGCCCGGCATCCACATACACGTTGCCAAGGTCCGGCGCCGGGGTGACCACGAATTCGATGTCGTCGCGCAGCAACCGGCGCAGGAGGCGCTCCGAGGTGGTGAGCACCGTGTTGAAGTTGAGCACGACGGGGCTGAGGAGCTGCTGACGGCTGAAGGCGAGCAGCTGCTTGGTGAGGGTGGCCGCGCTCTGGGCCGCGTCGAGCATCTGCATGATGTCGTCCCGAATGGGATCGACCTCGGCCAGGTCGCCCGCGACCAGCTCTCCGAGGCCGATGATCACCGCGAGCAGATTGTTGAAGTCGTGCGCAATGCCGCTGGCCAGCTGCCCGACCGTCTCCATCTTCTGCGACTGGCGGAGGCGTGCCTGCAGCACCAGCCGTTCGGTGGCATCGCGCTTGATGGCGACGAAATGCGTGATCCTGCCCCCGGCGTCCACGATCGGGGTGATGGTCTGCTCTTCGGTGTACTCGGTGCCGTTCTTGCGGCGGTTCACGACCTCGCCGTGCCAGGCATGGCCCGACAGAATGGTGGTCCACATTTCGGCATAGAACTCCCGCGAATGCCTGCCCGAGCGCAGGAGCTCGCGGGGGTTCCGACCGACGGCCTCCGCGGCGGAATAGCCGGTGAGCCTGCCGAATGCCGGGTTGACCCACTCGATGGTGCCCGTGGCGTCGGTGATCACCACGGCGTCCACGGCGGCGTCGAGGGCGGCGCTCTGGAGGCGGACCTCCTCATGCACCCGGCGGTCTTCGGTGACGTCGCGCTGGACGGCATAGAAGGCGGGTCGGTCGCCGAAGTCGATCAATCGGGCCCAGACATGCAGAATCCGGTCCTCGCCGGCCTTGGTGCGGACGACGATGTCGAACTCGGACATGCCCACGTCGAGCATGCGACGGGCGTGCTCCCGTGGCACGTGCTCCATGCCGGGCGGCGCATGGTGGGTGAGGGTCAGCCCGGCGAACTCGTCGCGCGAGTATCCGAATTGCCGGCACGCCGAATCGTTGAACAGCATGGGACGCAGGGTTTCGGCGTCGACGAGCATCCGGCCGTCGGGTGACAGGTCGAACGCTTCCCGGTAAAACGCATCGACCGGTCCCTGCCCCGGGGTGAGGGGGAAGTCAGCCTGGGCGTGCTCGGAGGCTGCGATCGGAGGTGTACGTTTCCGCTTCGGCGACATTCCAACGACTCCCACCCGCTGCGCGGCAGCGGCTCACTGTGGCTCGGGGATCACACTGGTAGACGATGCCCGACCCCACAGGCAATATTACCCAGCCCGGCGCGTGGACGAAACGCATGGATACGTGGCATGAAGATTGAGCGGACACGTATGCGCTGGCGGCGGCCCCCCCCATTGAGAAGGTGCTAAGTTCCTGGGCGGCCGTTCGCGGATCGTGGGTCCCTGGGCACCCGGGTTGGTCGGCCTGCGGGGGCGGCGAGTGGTGGGGGTCGCGCCTCGCCGCTAAGTTCACTCCGGGACAGACCCGACGATGGGTCGGTCGAGACTCCAGCCGACCATTCCGTCCGGTTCACCGAAGGCTAGATTCGGTGAATGGCGGGCACGCGGCAACGCGCCGGGCCGTGGTCTGGCGGCGCGCGGCGTATCGCGCAGGTCGTCCTGCTGGGCGGAACACGGACCGTTGTGACGTGAAGCAGAGTGGCAGGGGCTCGGGAACGCCAGTGCGCCGGTCACTCCCCCCGACGGTCCACCCATCTCAGGATGTCGTCGATGGTCAGCACTCTTACGCAGCGCTCATGGCGCTCCGCAACCCTGCGCGGTGACACGCGGCAGACGAAGACTTCGGATGCCGTCGCGGGTTCCCCGGGTATGCCGGTGGTCTAGATGGCGGAACCGGGTAAGGATGCGGTGACCGCGATCTCGGAGTTGGCGGCGATCGTCGAGTCGTCGCACGACGCCATCATCGGCAAGGATCTGAACGGCATCGTCACGAGCTGGAACGGCGGTGCCGAGCGGATATTCGGCTTTTCCGCCGGCGAGATGATCGGGTCGCCGCTGCGGCGGATCATCCCCGACGACCGCGTGGACGAGGAGCAGCGGATCCTCACGTGCATCCGGCGCGGGGAACGGGTGCCACCGTTCGAGACGGTGCGCCAGACCAAGCACCGCGGGTCGATCCACGTGTCGGTCACCGTCTCGCCGATTCGGGGCGCGGATGGCACGGTCGTGGGGGCGTCGAAGATCGCGCGGGACATCGAGGACATCAGAGAGCGCGATCGCGCCATGGCCCGCGTCTCGCAACGCTACAAGACGCGGAGCCTGATCAATCAGGCCATCGCCAGGACCCGGGCACGCGACCCGCTGTTGCAGCGCATCTGCCGGATTCTGGTGGAGCAGCACGGGGTGAACATGGCGTGGGTGGGGTGGCACGCGCCGGAAACGCAGCGTCTGATGCCGGTGGCCGCGTGGGGCGACGACGGCTATCTGCAGGAGATCGGGGTGTACGCCGACGAGCGGCCGGAGGGGCGGGGGCCGGCAGGGAAGGCGTTTCGGGAGGGGCGGGCGTACGTCGTAAACGATGTGCGCCAGGATCCGGCGATCGCGCCCTGGCGCCGGGCGCTCGACGGACACGGGTGGCGCGCCGTGGCGGCGTTTCCGATTCGCGTGCGCGGGAAGATCTGCGCGACGCTCAACGGCTACTCGCACGTGGCGGATTTCTTCGGCGACCTCGAGACCTCGCTCCTGCAGGAAACCACGGACGACGTATCGTTTGCGCTGGACAACCTCTCGCGCCAGGAAGATCTGCGCCACAGCAAGGATCGGTTCCGGGCCATCTTCGAGCAGGCCGGGATCGGCATCGCCATCGTGCGCGTGTTGGGGAGCCGCATTCTCGAGTGCAACCAGTCGCTGGCCGACATGCTCGGGTACACGGTGGCGGAACTCTGCGCGATGACGGTGCATCAGGTCGTGCACCCGGACAGCCGGGAGGCGGAAGCCGAGCGGCCGATCCGCACGGACGGACGGCTGCAACTCGAGCGCCGCTACCGGCGCAAGAATGGCGAGGTCATGTGGGGCCGACTCACGTCGACGATCGTCTACGATGAGCACGGCGATCCGCAGTTCGCGGTGGACATGGTGGAAGACATCACGGCGCGCAAGCGGGCGGAGGCCGCGGAAGACGAGCTGCGCGACACGCTCGAGGTCAGTGTGGCCACCCGGACCATGGAACTGCAGGAGGCGTTGCATCGGGCCGAGGCCGCTGACCGGCTGAAGTCCGCGTTCCTGGCGACGATGTCGCACGAGTTGCGTACCCCGATGAATTCCATCATCGGGTTCACGGGAATCGTGCTGCAGGGCTTGGCCGGGCCGCTGACCGACGAGCAGCGCAAGCAGCTCGGGATGGTGCGGGGGAGCGCGCACCATCTGCTCACCCTGATCAACGACATTCTCGATCTCTCGAAGATCGAGGCGGGGCAGCTCGAGGTCGCTCCCGAGCCATTCGACGCGCGCAGGATGCTGGAGCGCGCGGTGGAGGTGCTCACGCCGCAGGCCGAGCAGAAGGGGCTCGCGTTGGCGCTCATGGTGCGGAACGAGCTGGGTCAGATGGTGACCGATCAGCGACGGTTGAAGCAGATCGTGTTGAATCTGATCAGCAACGCGGTCAAGTTCACGGAACGCGGCAGCGTCGGGGTGAGCGCCGAGCTCGTGAACGGCTTCCGGGCGGCGCCCGAGGCCGAGGTCGGTCCGGCCCTGCGCGTGCGGGTGGCCGACACGGGAATCGGGATCAAGCCCGAGAGCCTGGCGCTGCTGTTCCAGCCGTTCCAGCAGGTGGACTCCAGTCTCACGCGGCGACATGAGGGAACGGGCCTCGGCCTGGCGATCTGCCGCCGCCTCGCCACGCTGCTCGAGGGCGAGATCACCGTGGAATCCGAATGGGAGAAGGGCAGCACATTCACGGTCACCGTTCCGGTCCGACTGACGCCGGCGCCATGAGCCACACCGTCCTATTGATCGAAGACAACGAGCAGAACAGCTATCTCGCCACCTTTCTGCTGGAGCGCGGGGGCTACCGCGTGTTCTCCGCGGTCGACGGCCCGCGCGGCATCGCGGCTGCGCACGCCCATCGTCCGGCGCTCATTCTGCTGGACATTCAACTGCCGGGCATGGACGGTCACGCGGTGGCGCGCGCGCTTCGGGACATCGACGTACTGCATGACACGCCCATCGTGGCGCTTACCTCGTTCGCGATGGTCGGCGACCGCGAGAAGGCACTGGCGGCCGGCTGCGACGGGTATCTGGAGAAGCCGATCGATCCGGACACGTTCGTGGACGAGGTGACGCGGTTCCTCCAGGCGGGGACCGGCCGAGGGGGGACCGCCTGACGCGCGCCCTGGTGGTCGACGACAACGACGCGAACCGCTACTACCTGCGTGCGCTGCTGGAGGGCCACGGCTGGACGGTGGACGCGGCGGGCGACGGCGCGGAGGCGCTCGTCCGGGCGCGCCGCACGGTGCCGGATCTCGTGATCTCGGATCTGCTGATGCCGGTGATGGACGGCTACTCGCTGCTGCGGGAGTGGAAGGGCGACCCCCGGCTCGAGGGTGTGCCCTTCGTGGTGTACACCTCCACGTATACCAGTTCGAGCGACGAACGTCTGGCCCTCGATCTGGGCACCGACGCATTCATCGTGCGGCCGGTGGAGCCGGACGAGTTCATGGCGCGCATCGGGGAGGTGATGGCGCGGGCCGCCACGGCGCCGCCCGCGCGCCGCCGGCCGCCACCGTCCGACGATCCCGGGGTGCTCAAACAGTACAGCGAAGCGCTCATCCGGAAGCTGGAAGACAAGTCACGGCAGCTGGACGAGATGAACCGCGCGCTGCAGGCGGACATTCTGGAGCGGGAGCGCGCGGCGATCACGCTACGCGAGAGCGAGGAACGGTTCCGGCAGCTCGCGGAGAACATCAGCGGGGTGTTCTGGGTGACGGATCCCGCGAAGACCACGGTCGACTACGTGAGTCCCGGATATGAGAAGATCTGGGGCCGGTCGGCGGCCGAACTCCGATCGGCGCCGCAGGCGTGGTACGAGGCCGTGCACCCGGACGATCGGGCGCGCGTGGTGGACGCCGCCCGCACCAAGCAGGCGGCCGGCGAGTACGACGAGCGCTATCGCATCGTCCGGTCCGACGGCGCGGTGCGGTGGATCCGCGATCGCGCGTTCCCGATTCGCGACGCGCACGGCGAGATCTACCGCGTGGTCGGCATTGCCGAGGACGTGTCGGAGGCGAAGGAGGCGGAGGACCGGCTGGCCGATCAGGCCGCCCTGCTCGATGCGACGCACGAAGCGATCGTGGTGCGCGACCTGGACGACCGGGTGATCTACTGGAATCGGGGGGCCGAACGGGTCTACGGACGAACGGCCGCGGACGTGCTCGGGGGCGTATTTGCAGAGATGGTCAGCGTGGAGCAGCCGCAGTACGATGCGGCGCGGGGCCACGTGCTGGAGGCGGGAGACTGGGAGGGGGAGTTGAACACCGATCGGGCCGACGGCGAACGCCGCATCGTGGAGGGCCGGTGGACGCTCGTCCGCGACCACGCGGGGATTCCCGCCGCCGTGCTGGCCATCGACAGCGACATCACCGAACGCAAGAACCTGGAAGCGCAATTCCGGCGTTCGCAGCGTCTGGAGAGCATCGGCACACTCGCCGGGGGGATTGCCCACGACCTCAACAACGTGCTGACGCCGATCGTCATGGCGATGGGGTTCCTGAAGGAACTCGCGACCAACGAGAAGGACCGGCGCATGATCGAATCGATGCGGCGCAGCGCGGAGCGCGGGGCCGACCTCGTGCGCCAGGTGCTCGCCTTCGCGCGCGGGGTCGAGGGCGAGCGGCTGCCCGTGCGCCTGCCGCATGTGGTGCAGGAGTTGCTCCAGATCATGACGGAGACGTTTCCCAAGTCGATCGAATTGCAGCACGCCTTGCCCGAGGACTCCTGGATCGTGATCGGCGATCCCACGCAGTTACACCAGGTGTTGCTGAACCTCTGCGTGAACGCGCGAGACGCGATGCCGAACGGCGGCCATCTGTCGATCGACGTGGAGAACGTGACGATGCGCGACGCCGACGTCGCCCGGCACCCCGGCGCCCGGGCCGGCGCCTTCGTGGTGACGCGCGTGACCGACGACGGTACGGGGATCGCCCCGGATGTCCGCGACCGGATTTTCGATCCGTTCTTCACGACGAAGCCGGTTGGCGTGGGCACCGGACTCGGACTGTCAACCACGCTCGCCATCGTCCGAAGCCACGGCGGGTTCATGGATGTGGAGACCGAGGTCGGCCGTGGGACGGCGTTCACGGTGTATCTGCCCGCCGCCGAGTCGGAGCCCGCCCGGCGCGATGTCGTGGGCGCGCCGGCCGAGCTGCCGCGCGGCCGGGGCGAGCTGGTGCTGATCGTGGACGACGAGGACGCGATTCGTGCGATGGCGGAACGGATTCTACTCGCGGCCGGGTATCGCGCGCTGGTGGCGGCCAACGGCGCGGAAGCCGTGTCGCTCTACGCCCGCCATCGCCGCGAGATCGCCGTCGTGCTGACGGATCTCGCGATGCCGGTCATGGGTGGGTCGGCCCTCATCGCGACGCTCAAGGGGTTCGATGCCGGCGTTCGCGTGGTCGCGTGCAGCGGACTGCCGCTGCCGGACGACGTCGAGCCCGGCGTCGCCGGATTCATCCGGAAGCCGTTCGACGCGGGCAGCCTGCTGCGCGCGATGGCGCAGGCGTTGAGCGCCGGAGGATAGCACCGCGCGGCGTTGCGGGCGCGGTCAGGCGTCGCCGTCCGCGCGATCCCGTGGGGACGGGGGTCGGATCTCCGTTCCGTCGAGCACGTCGCGGATGGCGACCACCAGCCCTTCGACCGTGAACGGCTTCTCGAGAAAGGGCGCGGACTGATCGGCGATGCGATGATGGAGCAGGACGTCGGCCGTGTATCCGGACATGAACAGCGCCTTGATACCGGGACTCCGGCGCTGCAGTTGCTCCACGAGTTCGCGGCCGTTGGCGCCGGGCAACACCACGTCGGTGACCACGATGTCGATCGCCGCGTGGCATTCGGCGGCCACGGTCAGCGCCTCGTCGGCCGACGCGGCTTCGAGCACCCGGAAGCCGCGTTCGGTGAGCGCCCGGAAGGCGAGCCGGCGCACCACCGGCTCGTCCTCCACGAGCAGGACCGTTTCGGTGCCCCGGCGACAGGCCGCAGCGCGTCGGGAGACGCTGGGGACCGACGCGGGGGCGCCGGCATCGGGGAGGAACATGCGGAAGGTCGTGCCGACACCGGGCTCGCTGTACACGACGATGTGCCCGCCGGCCTGCTTGACGCTGCCGAACACCGTGGAGAGGCCGAGGCCGGTGCCCTTGCCGGCCTCCTTGGTGGTGAAGAACGGCTCGAAGATGCGGGCCTGGGTGGAGGCATCCATGCCGACGCCGGTATCACTCACGGTGATCACGACGTACTTGCCAGCGACCAGACCGGGCCGCATGGCGGCATCGGACGCATCGAACACCGTGTGGGTGGTGGCGAGGCTGAAGCATCCTCCCCGGGGCATCGCGTCGCGTGCGTTCACCGCCAGGTTGAACACTGCCTGTTCGAACTGGCCCGGGTCGATGTACGCCCAGGGCGTGTCGGGGGCGAGGGTGATGTGCAGCGCGACGTCCTCGCCGATGAGGCGGCGCAGCATCTTCTCCATCTCCCCGACGAGTCCATTGAGATCGACGTGTCGGGGCCGGATGACCTGACTGCGGCTGAATGTGAGGAGTTGGCGCGTGAGCGCGGCGCCGCGGTCGGCCGCCTGGCGAATCTGCATCGCGTCCTGCCAGACGGTGTCGCCTTCCGTCCGGTCCTGGAGGAGGAACTCGGCGGATCCGCTGATCACGGTGAGGAGATTGTTGAAGTCGTGGGCGACGCCCCCGGCCAGGCGGCCCACCGCCTCCATCTTCTGGGCCTGGAGGAGCTGGCTCTCCAGTTGCTTGCGCTCGGTGATGTCGGTGCCGACGTACAGAAAGACCGTCCTGGCGTCGGACCCACGCTGGATCGGGTTGATGCTGCCCAGATGGAAGACTGGGCGCAGGGCACTGGTGGGCGCGAACTCCACGGTGATGGGCTCGCCGCGATCGCGGCAGGCCCGGAGTTGGCTCAGGAACCAGGTGATGCGGTCTTCGGGAACGCCGTACGCGCGGGCGCTCGCGTTGACGAAATCCTCCGGCGTCCGGTCGTAGGTTGCGGCATAGGAGCGATTGGCCATGACGACGATGAAGTCTTCGGCCTCGTCGTCGATGTCGAAGACGCAGGCATACACGCCGTGGGCGTCGAAGAACCCGCGCAACGTGGCGTCGCTCACCGCGCATTCCGCCTCGGCGCGCCGGCGCTCGGCGAGTTCGCTGCGCGCCGCGGCGTAGAGTTCGGCGTGCTGGAGCGCGACGGCGGCGCGTCCGGCGACGGCGAGCGCGAGCGACAGTTCGCGCGGCCCGAGGTGCCGATCGTCTTCCACGACGATGAAGGTCATGGCGCCGAGCACCTCGCCGCGCGCCAGCAGCGGCACGATCATCAACGAGCGCAGCCCGCCCTCCACCATGATCTCGGCAAGCCGCCGATCGCGCGCCGCCACGTCGGCGATGAATTGCTGACCGACCACCGGCACGAGCAGCGGTTCGCGCGAGGTCAGCACCTGATCCACGAGGCTGTCCCTGGGCCGGGCCGCATTGGCGCGCGCCAGCATCTCGTCCATCAGCGGCCGGCGCCCGTCGGAGATGCAGTGCGCGGCGATGCGGCGGACGTAGCGGCCATCACGGAAGAAGTCGAGCAGACAGGCATCGCCCAACAGCGGCACGCCAAGCCCGGCCAGACGGTCGAGCAGTTCGTCGACATCGAAGGAACCGGCGAGCAACGCCCCGGCCTCGGCTTCGAGCCGCCGGTCGTGTTCGGCGGCGCGCCACTCGGTGACGTCCACGAGGCAGCCGGAGACGCCGAGAAAGGCGCCATCGGCCGCGAACCGTGGCGTCGCCATGTCGAGCATCCGGCGCCAGCTACCATCGTACCGGCGCACGCGGGCGTCCACGAAGAGGTCGCGCGATTCGCGGATCGCCGCCTGCACCTCGCCTTCCACGCGGGCGACATCGTCGGGGTGGAAGTAGCTGGACCAGGTATCGCCGAGATCGGTGGCGTCGACCCCCAGGAAATCCGCCAGTCGCCGGTTGATCAGAACGTTGGGGTGCGCGGTGGACGACATCCACAGCATGGCGGGCGTCTCGTCTGCCACGCGACGGAACGCCCGATCGTTCTCCTCGATGCGCGGATTCAGTTCGCTCCCCGCGGCGTGCAGGGTCCAATACACGCGCCCGACTTCCTGGCGCCCCATCAGTTCCACCAGCCGCCGGGTGCCGTTCCTTCGGTGGAGCGTGGCGACGAACCGTCCGCGCGGCCCGTCGGCGTGGTCGAGCGCGAACAGCCGCCGGACCAGCGCCGGCTCTCCGACATCGAGGATGTCGGCCCAGGCGGCGAGCGTTCGGAGGTCGTCGCGCGCGTAGCCGGTGAGGCCTTCGGCGGCGCGATTGACGTAGATGCCGTTGGCGGTCGCAATCGCGATCGCCACGGGCAACGCGTCGAGGTGCGCGAACTCCGTTGACACGTCAACGGAGACCACGTCGCTGGTGGTCGGGGTGCACTTGGCGGCGGTGGGCATGTCGAGGTTTCTCCGCCCGCCAGTGTCGTCACGCGCCGGGCAAGTCTTAACGCCTCCGCTCGGGATCAGGCATCGGCGAGTAACGCGGCGACCGCCGCGTGGGCGACGCGATCCAGGGGCTTCACTTCGTGAACGCCCCCGAGCGCGACGGCTTCGCGCGGCATGCCGTACACGACGCAACTGGCTTCGTCCTGGGCGATGGTCCAGGCGCCGGCGTCGTACATGGCGCGCATGCCCCGGGCGCCGTCGGCGCCCATGCCCGTGAGGACGACCCCGACGGCGTTGCGCCCGGCGGCGCGGGCGACCGACTGGAACAGGACGTCGACGGCCGGTCGCTGGTGATGCACGGGAGGGCCGTCCTTGAGCCGGGCCACGAACTGGGCGCCGTTGCGCTGCACGACCATGTGCTGGTTGCCGGGGGCGATGAGCGCCAGACCCGGCGTGACGAGGTCGCCGTCCGCCGCCTCGCGCACTTCGATGGTGCAGACGCCGTTCAGGCGCTGCGCGAACGCGCGCGTGAATCCGGCCGGCATGTGCTGTACGATGACGGTCCCGGGCGCCGACGCGGGCAGGGCACGGAGCACCGTCTCGATGGCCTTGGTGCCGCCGGTCGAGGCGCCGATGGCGAGCAGGCGGTTGGTGGTGCGCAAACGGGCGAGGGCGTCTCCCGTGTTCGAGCTGGAAGCCGCTGGTGCCGCGGGCAGCCCGCCGTGCGCGCGCGGTTTCGGAAGCCGCGCGTGCGCGGCGGCACGGATGGCGCGTACGAGATCGCGGCCGACCTCGGGGACGGAGTAGGCAGACCCCGGCTTGCTGACGACGTCAATGGCGCCGAGGTCGAGGGCGCGAAGGGCCGCGTCGCTGTGCTCGGGGGTCAGCGAACTGACGATGACTACCGGAATCGGGTGGTGGCGCATGAGGCGCTCGAGGAAGGAGAGCCCATCCATGCGGGGCATCTCGACGTCCAGCGTCAGGACGTCGGGGTGGAGTTCGAGGATCCGGTCGCGCGCGACGAACGGGTCGGTGGCCGTGCCGACGACTTCGATATCGGGAAACCGCCCGAGCTCTTCGGACAGGACGCTGCGCACGAGCGCGGAATCGTCGACCACCAGGACGCGGATCACGGTGGCGCCTCATGCAGCCGGGCCGAACGCGAGCCGCGCCTGGACGCGTCCTCGCTCGAGACGGATGACGACGGCCGCGTGGGCCGCGGGCAGCGGCTCGAGCGGCACGGCCACCGGTGGCGCGAGCCGGTAGACGTCGTGCGGGCTGCCCAGCTCGCCCACCAGATTGCCGCAGACGACGTTGGCGATCTCGGCCAGCGCGTCGAGTTCGAGGTCCGGCGCCGGCTGATCGTCGGCGAGCATATTGCGCGCCGCGTCGGCGATCACGCGGGCGGAGGCGCGCAGTTCCACGAAGCCGCTCCGCGGTCCGTCGAACTCCACGCGAACGGCGCGCGCGATCGGGGCCTCGGTCGTCGCCGCCGCCATTCCCCTCGGCCGGCAGCAGGAGCGCGAGATTCTCAAAAGTCGAGATCACCGCCCGCTGGAGCGGCGGCGTGAAGTCGGCAGGCATCGGCGAGTCCCGGTATGGCGTGGATGACGTCCCGGAGCATCTCCGGGGTGAACGGTTTGTGCACGAACCGCGCGCCCTTCCGTTGCAGGCGCTCGACGCGGGCGGGGCTGCTCTCGGTGGAGACGACGATCACGGGCAGCGCGGCGGTGCGCGGTTCGGCGCGCAGGCAATCGAGCAGTTCCTCGCCGTCCATGATGGGCATGTTGATGTCGACGAGCGCGAGATCGACGTGCTGCGTGCGCGCCGCCTCGAGCGCCTGCTGGCCGTCGGCGCACGCCACCACTCCGCCGAGGGGCACCCCGCTCAGTTCCAGCGTGCGCGCGATCATCCGCCGCATCACGGCGCTGTCGTCGACGAGAAGAACGGTGAGTGTCATGCGCTGCTCCGGGGGAATGGGAATCAGAGTGGATGCTCGGCGCCGTTGGCGCGGACCCGCACGCGGCCGGTGGCGACCTGCAGGAACACCGTGCGGGACGCCTGCTGGCCGCCGGTCTCTTCGGCGCGAATGAGCACGCCGTTCTTCCACAGCAACCGGCGCAGCGCGACGAGATTGCGCTTCCCGATCTGGAAGTGGTCGCCGTCCGGTTCGGCGACGGCGAAGGCGCCGCCCACCACGGTCACCGTCATCCGATCCTTGCGCGCGCCGAAGTGGTAGCAGGCGTGAAACAGCGCGGGGACGCCGGTGTCGATATAGCGTGCGGGATGCCGCCGCGCGTCCTGCGGGTTGATGGTCGATTCGGGGAGCATGGCGTGCAGCAATCCGGCCACGCCGGCCTCGCCATCGTGAACGGCAACGCCGAGGCAGCTGCCGAGCGCATACGTCACGAGTTCGTCGTCGGCAACGGCCGAGACGACCAGTTCTCCAACGCCGACGACTCGGGACGGCGGCGCCGAGGTCATTGCGGCCTCCGGTAGACGGCCGGTTGCACGTACTGCAGCCCGTGGTCGAGGGCGGTGAGGCTCTCGGAGTGCCCGACGAACAGGTAGCCCCCCGGAGCGAGCAGGGCGGCGTACCGGTCCACCAGCCGCTGCTGCGTCGGGCGGTCGAAGTAGATCATGACGTTGCGGCAGAAGATGACGTCGAACGGTCCGCGCATCGGCCAGTCGTGCATCAGATTCAGCCGCGCGAACTGGACGAGGCGGCGGGTATCGTCGATCACGCGGTATTCGTCGCGGACCGGCGCGTGGTGTACGAAGTGCCGCCCGGCGATCGCCGGCGGTGCGTCGCTGAGCTGCTGGTCGCGATAGATGGCGGCGCGCGCGCGCCGCAGCACGCGGGTGGAGATGTCGGTGGCGAGCACGCGCACGCGGTCGGCGCCGGCGGGGATCACCTCGCGGGCGATGATCGCGATGGTATACGCCTCCTCGCCCGAGGAGCAGCCGGCGCTCCAGATCCGGATGGGCCCGTCGCGCTCGGCGAGCGCGGGCAGGACGGTGCGCTGCAGGAGTGCGAAGTGCTCCGGCTCCCGGAAGAAGCTCGTCTTGTTCGTGGTGATGAGGTCGACGAGTTGCACGAGCTCGGCGCCCGACGCATCCCCGTCCAGGTACGCGAGGTACGAATCGAAGTCGCGCAGTCCGAGCGCGCGCAGTCGTGGGGTGAGCCGGGACCGGACCAATCCTTCCTTGCCCGCGGACAGGTGGATGCCGGCAACGCGATAGACGAGTTGCCGGACGGTGTCGAATTGCGCCGCACTCAGCGAGGCGGCGGACAGTGCCGGCATGCCGTCCGGTCCCCGAAAGCCTTCGGGGACCGGATGGCACGTGGGGCGTTCAGAACTGGCCGAGGACTTCATCATCGCCGTCGTCGTGCATCGGCAGCAGCGCCTCGGCCTCGGCGGGACTCAACCGGGCCCCCGCAGCCGCGACGGCGCGGCGCGGGGCAGGCTTGGGCGTGTCGGCCCGCTTTCCTTCCCGTTTGGCGGGGGCCGGTGCGGCGGCCGCGCGCGCAGGGGCGGCGGACGACGCACGGGTGGCCGAGAGGTTGAACTGTTCCACCAACCCGCGCATCCGCTCGGCCTGGCTGGAGAGTTCCTCGGAGGACGAGGCGGCCTCTTCCGAGTTCGCCGCGACCTGCTGCGTGACCCCGTTCATCTGATCCACGGCCGAGTTGATCTGGGCAATGCCCTGTGTCTGCTGCTCGCTGGCGGCCGTGACCTCGCCCATGACTTCCGCGACCTTGGTGACGCGCTGTTCGATGTCGGCGAGGCTCTTGCCGACCTCCACGCTCACCGAGACTCCCTGCTCCGCGTTGCGCACCGACTCCTCGATGAGCGAGGCGGTGTTCTTGGCGGCTTCGGCCGACCGCATGGCCAGGCTGCGGACTTCTTCGGCGACCACCGCGAACCCCTTGCCGGCGTCGCCGGCGCGGGCGGCTTCGACCGCCGCGTTGAGGGCCAGCAGGTTCGTCTGGAACGCGATCTCGTCGATCGTCTTGACGATCTTGGCCGTAGCATCCGACGAGGCCTTGATCTTGTCCATGGCGCTGCCGAGGCGCTTCACGCTCTCGACCCCGGACTGCGTGCCCTCGCGGGCGCCGACGGAGAGCCCCCGTGCCTCCTTGGCGTTGGCCGCACTCTGCTTGGCCATGGACGCCATTTCCTGGAGGCTGGACGAGACTTCCTCGATGGCACTGGCCTGCTCCGAGGCGCCCTGGGCCAGCGCCTGGCTGCCGGAACTGATCTGATCGGAGGCCGCGGCGACCTGCTCGCTGGCCACCGACACATCGGCGAGGGCCTGGTCCAGATTGGTGACCGCCGTATTGAGCGCCAGCTTGATGCGCGCGTGATCGCCGGAGTAGTCACCGGTCACGCGGGCCGCCAGATCGCGCTGCGCGACGCGATCGAGAACCGTGGCCGCTTCCTCGATCGGGCGCAGCACGGCGTCGAGGGTCTCGTTGATGCCGCCGACGATCTCGCGGAAGCTGCCCTCGAAGGCCGTGGCGTTGCCGCGCGTGGTGAGGGCGCCGTTCTTCGCCGCCTGGGTGAGCGTGCGCGTCTCGGCGTCGAGCGCCCGGACGACCTGTTGGGATTCCGCGAACGCGGCGATCGAGGCCTGGGTGGCGAGGATCATCGCGTCGACGGTGCGCGACATGTCGCCGATCTCGTCGCGGGACTTGCTCTCGATGGGTTTGGTGGACGCGACCGGTGTCACCGACAGATCGCCCTTGGCGAGCGCGGCGATTCCCCGATTCAGGTCGGTTACGCACACACTGCGCAGGCGTTCGGCGCGTTCCGCGACGACGGACAGCGGGGCGACGATGGCCCGTGTGACGAGCAGCCCGAGCCCGATAGCGAGCAGGATGCCGATGGCGACGCCAACCCAGATCTCGACGGCGGCCTTGCTCTTGGCGTCCTGCAAGGCGAGCACGTTCTGGCTGGCGTCCTTGTCCTGTAGCGCCTCGAGACGATCGAGGTCGGTCTTGATGGCGAGGTACTGGGTCCGTCCCTCCTGAAACACCGCGGTACCGCGCTTCAGATCGGCGGTGCTGAGTACCGTCATCGCCGTGTCCATATGGCTCTTGAAGGCGGCGTACTTGGCCAGGACCACCTTCCACGTGGAGTCCTCGTCGGCAGTCATGGGAAGGGCCGCGTAGTTCTTCCGGCCCGTCTCGATCTCGTCCGTCCGCGCGGTCGCGTAACTGGCCCGGAGGGTGTCGAGCACCCGCGCGTTGTTCACCTGCCGGGCGGCGAGCACCGCACCCTCGATCCGGGCGGCCTCGACGATGCCCGTCTCGAACTTGTTGAGCGCCTCCAGGGACGGAATCTGATTGCGTGCCAATCCGTCGCCGCTATTCTTCATGCCGCTCATGGCGATGCTCGCAATCACGCCGATCACGGCGCAGAGGGCGGCAATGGCCAGGAATCCGCCGATGAGCTTGGTTCCGATCTTCTGATTCTGCAGCATTGCCTTCTCCGTTGATTCGTGCACTGCGAGAGTGGTCCCGCCCCGGGGGCGGGGGTCGTAGAACGGCGGCACCTTGATCGGTGCCGCCGGAGCGTCACACGGCGGCGTGTGCGGCGGGGGTGAGTTCGGCGACATCGGCGGTGGAGAGCACGCTGTCGATGTCGAGCAGCAGGCGGACGCGGCCATCGGCCTTGGCGAGGCCGAGCAGGAAGCCGGTGTCGACGTCGACACCGAACTCGGGGGGCGGCTCGATGTCGCCCTCGCGGATGTCGAGCACTTCCGACACGCGATCGACGACGATGCCGATCTGCACGCCGCGCACCTGGACGACGATGATGCACGTTTCCTCGGCGCCATCGTGCGCCATCCGGAACTTGTGGCGGAGGTCGACGATGGGAATGACCTTGCCGCGCAGATTGATCACGCCGCGCACGAACTCCGGGGTGCGGGGGACGCGCGTGATGGGCAGCATTCCCATGATCTCGTGCACCTTGAGGATCTCGAGGCCGTATTCCTCGCCGGCAAGGTAGAACGTGAGGAATTTGCCGGCCTGGGGGGCCGCACGCAGGGCCGTTGTAGCCTCGCCGACGCTCATGGTCCGTACTCCTGAACAGGTTCCGTGGGCTCCGCGATCTGCGGGCCTGGAGATCAGGATCGGATCGGCGCCCGATTACTTGAGACTCTGGCGATCAGGCGACGCGGGGCGCGCGGCTCTCATGGCCGCGCGCAATGGACAGGATTTCGTGCACGTCCAGGATGAGCCCGACGCGCCCGTCGCCGAGAATCGCGCCGCCCGATACACCGGGGGCACGGCCCACACCGTCGCCCACGGACTTCGCCACGACCTGATGCTGCCCCAGCAGCTCGTCCACCAGCAGGGCGACCCGCCTGCCGGCGTCACCGACGACCATCAACAGGCCGCGCGTGGGATCCTGCTCGGCATCGGGCACGCCGAACAGCCGATGCAGGCGCACCAGCGGCAGCACATCGCCCCGCAGCATCACGATCTCGCCGCGGCCGGCGATCGTGGACAGCGCGTTTTCGTCGGGGCGGAAGCTCAGCTGGATGTGCACGGTGGGCACGATGTAGCGTTCGCCGCCCACGCGCACGAGCATGCCGTCGGTGATGGCCAGCGTCAGCGGCAGGCGGATGATGAACCGCGTCCCGGCGCCCGGATGCGACTCGATCTCGATACGGCCGCGCATGGCCTCGACGTTCCGGCGTACGACGTCCATGCCGACGCCGCGCCCCGAAATGTCGGTGACGACCTCGGCCGTGGAGAATCCGGGCGCGAAGATGAGTTCGTAGATCTCGCGGTCGGAAATGGCGGCGCCGGGGGCGACGATTCCCGCCTCGACCGCCTTGGCGAGAATCCGTTCCCGATCCAGGCCGCGCCCGTCATCCCGAATCTCGACCACGACGTTGCCGCCGGCGTGGTATGCCGAGAGGGAGAGTCTCCCGGCCGCGGGCTTGCCGGCCGCCACGCGCGCATCGGGCGGTTCCAGCCCGTGATCGAGGGCGTTGCGCACCATATGAACCAGTGGATCCGAGAGGACGTCGACGAGGTTCCGATCGATCTCGGTGTCCTCGCCGTCGAGCACGACATCCACCTGCTTGGCCGACCGGTGGGCGAGATCGCGGGCCAGCCGCAGGACCTTCTGGAATGGCCCTTTGAGCGGCACCATCCGCATGCCCATGCTCAGGTCCTGCAGTTCCCGGACGATCTTGCCGGCGTGCGTGACCTTACGGGCGAGCGTGTGGACCGCGGTCGTGGCGAGCAGTTCGTCTTCGGCGATCATGGCGTGTGCGATGACGAGCTCGCCGATCATGTCGATGAGCTGGTCGAGCCGCTCGGTGCGGACGCGCACGGAGGATTCCGTTCGCTCGGCGCGATGGTCGGCCGTTGGCTCTCGCACCGGCGTCGGCGTCGGGGTCGAGCCCGCGAGGTCCTGGGAGCCGGTGTCTTCCGGGGCGCGGACGTCGTCCAGATGCTCCAGGGCGTGCGTGAGTTCGGCGTATCGGTTGGCGGTCGCGCCGGCCGGCGGGGGGGCGGCCACCTCGCCGAGCAGCGCCTTGAGCGCATCGATCGAACACAGCGCGAGTTCGGCGTAGCGGCCCGCGCAGGTGATCTCGCGATCACGAATACGGCTGAGCAGCGACTCGGCCCGGTGGGCGAGCGACGCGACGGCGTCGAGCCCCAGAAAGCCGGCGGTGCCCTTGATGGTATGGAACGCCCGGAACACCGTGTTGATCGCTTCGGTGTCGCCGGGGTTCGTCTCCAGGTGCAGGAGCGCGGCCTCGGCGCCTTCGAGGTACTCGCATCCCTCGGTCACGAAGTCGGCCACGAGGGCGGCGTCGAAGTCGGGGTTGGCCGGCGCCGGCGCGTCCGGCGGCTCGGCGGCGGCCTGGAGCTTGTCAGCGGCGGCGGTCACCAGACGCTTGACATCGGCGAGCGCGCCGCGGCTGGCCGCCTGCGCCGCCGACACGAAGAGCACGCGCACGTCGTCGGGGAGGCTCGGCTCGACGATCGCGCCGGCGAGCATGGCCCGGAGTTCGCCGAGAATGGCCCGGTCGCCCGGCTCTGCCTGCATCAGCAGGGCGATGAGGTCGTCGATGGAGAAGGCCATGGGAGTCGTGCAGCGAAATGGGAGGCGGAGGGGATGGGGGCGCGCCGTTCAGGCGGAGCGGCCGGCGGTTTCGACGATCGCGTCGGCAACCGCCTGACGCACGTCGGCATTCAACGTCGACGCGTTGGGATCGAACGCCGCGGCGGACGGTTCGATACGGCCGGCCTCGGTCTGGAAGGCCGCCGGGTCGAAGATCCGCGCAAGCTGCGCCATGCGCTGTTCCATCTCCGTCAGGACGCTCGACGCGTAGTTGAGCTGCTGCGCGGTGATGTCCTGGAATTGCATGGCGCTCATGGTCGCGAACAATTCGTCGCGCAGCGCGTTCGCGGTCTCGGCGCGGTCGGATCGATCGGCACCTTCGAGCACGTCGACGAGCCCCACCGCCTTCTCGAGTCGATTCAGGATGTCGGTGGCCGCAATCTCGGTGACGTTGGAGACCTCCTGCAGCTTGTGGTGCGTGTGCTGGAGCCGCTCCACGGCGGCGTCTTCGAGCATCGCCCGGCTCTCCTGCAGGTTGTGGAGCAGACTCGTGATCTCGCCGTAGGCGCGGACGAGAATCCGCGACAGTCCCACGAGGCCGATCGACGCGGAGCCCTGCTCCCCGACACCGCCCGGGGACACGGACAGGGGTTCCTCGCCCTCGTCGCGGAGTTCGCTGAGTGCCGCGTCGACGAGGCGCAGGGCGGCCTCGGACGTATAGAACGAATCTTCCGCGTGACTGGTCGACATGGGTCAGGTGGCGGTGGCCGCCGCGCCCGGAAGGAGGGCGTCGATCTTTTCCTTGAGCACGGGCGGCGTGAATGGCTTCACGATGTAGTTGTTGACGCCTGCTTCGACAGCGACGATGATGTCCTCGCGCACGCTGCGCGTGGTGACCATCAGAACCGGCACCGCCTGGCCGTCCTCGCGGGCGCGCAGCGCGCGCACGAAGTCCAGCCCCGACATATTGGGCATGTTCCAGTCGGTGATGATGAAGCCGATGGTCGAGGAGTATCGGTCGAGCGCCTCGGCGCCGTCGGCCGCCTCGACGCAGTCGGTGTAGCCGATGCGCTGAAGCGAATTGACAATGATGCGACGCATGGTCGCGGAATCATCCACGACGAGGAATTTCATTTGTCACCATCTCCAGCAGTATTCGCTCAGGCGTCTCCGCTGCCGAGAATCCGACGGGCGGTGTTGCTGAGCACCTCGACACTGTCGTAGTCGCCGTTGAGCACGCGCTGGCGAATCTGTTGGACCCGTTCCGGCGTGAGCGGCTGCGACGTACCGGCGGCCCTGGCACGGCCGGCGTCCGAGATGTGAACGGAATCACGGGTTGGCGTGCCGCCATTGGCACGCTTCTGGTCGGCGCCGATTCCAGGCTCCGGGACGTCGCGTGTGACGCGGGCCGCCGGCTCGACCGCGGGGTTGGCATTGATTCTCATAGGTTCTCCAGAGGTTCCGGATGTCCGTATCGGCACCCGGGCGGCAGAACTTGAGCGGAGGGTGACCAGGATCCGGCTAGAATCGCCGGTCGAGTCGAGGCCGGCGGGCCGGTTCGGCGCCGAGGTAGCTCTGCATGGCGGTGCGGTCGCGCCGGGCCGCGGCGAGTCGACGCGCCAGTTCGTCGCGCCGGGCCCGCACGGCCTCCTCGAGTTCCCGCCCCTGGTGGTCGGCGTCGCGCAGGCGTTGGACCACGGTGGCCAGTGCGGGGTCTTCGGCGCCCGGGGCCGTACCCGCCGTGAGCGCCTGACGGGCGGCGACGAAGAACCGCTCGAGATCGGCCGCCGCGCTCGCGCGCTCGCCGATGGCCTGCATGAGCCGGTCGGTGTCCTCACACCGGCACGCGTCGAGTGCCCGGGCCGTGACCGCGGCGAGGCGATCGAGCAGCGGACCCCCGTCCAGGATCGCCGTTGCGCTGGGCGCCGGGCCGCGACGCATCACGCCGCTCCCGCCTTGCACTGGTCTGCGGCGGCGGCAAACGCGTCGCGCAACTCCTGGAACATGGCGGTCAGCCGCCGAACCCGGGGGAGGTCGTGGCCGTCCCGCACGCCCACCAGTTCGGCGAGGGCAAAGGTGTAGAGCGCCGAGAGGTTGTCCGCCAGCCGGCCGCCGCGCTCGGCGTCGAGTGCCGTCAACAGTTCGCGCAGCGCTTCGCGGCTCCGGTCCAGGGCCGAGCACCGGAGTTCCGCGTCGCCCTGCTCGAGCGCCGTGCCCGCCCGCCGGAGTTCCCGGAGCAGGTGGTCGTAGGTGAGTACCACCAACTGGCTGGGGGAGGCGGAGAAGACCGCGACTTCGCGGTAGCGGGCGGCGTGTGACGTATAGGACATGATGATCAGCCCGTACTGGAGGATGACGACGAGGAGGAACTGCCGCTGCTCATGGAGGGCAGCGAGCCGATCTGCCCGGCGAGCCAGTTGCTCTGGGCCTGGATGGCAGCCATTGCGGTCTCCATGGCGGTGAACTGCTGCGTGAGCGAAGTCTGGTATCGGCTCAGCCGCTCCTGAACATTCGCGACTTGCGTGTCCAGGTCGGAGATCTGCTGCTCCAGCGAGGCGTTGTGGATGGCGATGGTCCCGTCGCCGGTGCGCGCGATGGCGTCCGCGGCGCGCTGCATCATGCCGGCCACACCCAGCGACAACGAGACCGACCCGGCATCCAGTGTCTGGCCGGTAGCCGGCGCCGGGCCGGCGTAGCTGACCAGAAGTCCATCGACGGCGGTGCCGGTGGCGCCGACGAGCGATTGGCCGGAGCCGGTGGCCGCGTAGGTGGTCACGTTGCCCTGCGCGTCGCTGGACGTGAACGAACCGGCGACGTCGGTGCCGGAAGCCGAGGTCTGGTCGGCGACGCCGAGCCACGCGGCGGCCGTCGTGTTGCCCACACCCGCGGTGAGGGTGGCGGCGCTGCCGTACGCGGTTCCCGTGATCGTGAGATTGCCGCTCACGTCCTTGGCAGCCACGGCACTCACCCGGGCGCTCTGGAACGCGGCGTTCAGCTTGGAGATGACGCTGTCCACGGTATCGCCGGTGACGAGGTCCACCGACGCAGTGGCACCCGACGTGCTGTCAAGCACGCTGAACGTGTCGCCGCTCCCGGCGGCGGTATAGCTGCCGCTCACCGGCGCCGTCCCGGCGAAGCCGGCGGTCGTGGCGGCCTGCGTGACCTTCACCTCGTAGGTGCCCGGTTGTGTGGCGTCGGTCCAGGCCGGTGCCACGAGCGTCGGGCCGCTGGTTGCCGCGCTCGTGGTGAAGAGCTGCAGGATGTCGGTGGGATCCGTGTTGAGCGCATTCGTCAGCGCCGTGGTGTCCACCTGCAGCACGCCGGTCTTGTCCAGCGAGACGCCGGCCAGGAAGGCGTTGGTGTAGGCGTTCGTCGACGAGAGGCCGGCAACGTTGCCGATGATGGCGTTGCGCAGGCTGTTGAGGGTGGAACGCAGGGTGGAGTCGTGCGCAAGCGGACCGCCGGACTGCTGCTGCTGACCCAGGAAGGCCTGGGCGGCATTGTACGCGCTGGCGAACTTCTGCATGGCGGCGACGGCGCCGGACGTATCGCGCGCCACGTTGAGCTCCGCCGGCGATCCGATCTCGGCGGCCTGGAGATTCAACGTCACGCCGCTGATGGCATCCGAGATCGTGTTGCTCGACCGTTGCAGCGTGGTGCCGTCCACCTTGATGGTGGCATCGGAACCGGCGACGAGTTCGCGCGCCCGTCCCACGGCCGTGGTGGTGGTGCCGCCAAAGGAGAGCGTGCCGCCGCCGGCGTTGTCGGACGCGAGGGTCAGCGCCAACTGCGAGCTGCCGCCGGTGGTGTCGGTGAGTTGGAACTGGCCGCCGCTGAAGCCGACGCTGACGGGGCGCCCGCTGGTGGAGAAGGCACCGGCGATGGCGGTCTGCAGGTCCTGCACCGTGGACGCACTGGACACGACGAGCGTGGCCACGGCTGCCGTTCCGTCGGCGCGCGTGCCCTGCACCGTGATCGTGTCGCCGACGGCGACGTTGGCAGAGGCGCCTCCGGTGCCGAGGTTCGTGAGCAGCGACGACGAGGTGGCCGTGCTGCCCGTGGTGCTGTCGGTGAGCACGCTGTTGGTGGTCAGGGACTGCTGCACGGCGCTCCGGCCGGCGCGCGAGAGGCCCAGCAACTCGAGCGTCCGCTGGTCGCCGCCCACGGAGCCGGCGATGTCGAGGTGATACGTCGACGCACCGTTGACCGTGGCCGTCGTGACGCTGGCGCCGGAACCGGCGGCCGAGATCTTGGCCGCGATCGTGGCAAGCGTGTCGACGGACAGGTCGATGGGAATCGTGTTGCCATCCACGGTGATCGACGTGCCCGGCGGAACGGCGACGCCGAGCATGCTGGCGATGGCGGCCTTGGTGGACGAGAAGCCGTAGCTCTGCACGCTGCCGTCGGCGATGGTGTTGATGGAGGTTGTGCCGTCGTTGAAACCGAGTTGGGACAGCACGCCGCCGGCCGCCGAGGTGCCGTCTTCCAGGCGGATGCCATCGGCGCCGGTGACGCTGGTGGCGAGGGTGAGCCGTGACGAACCGTCGGCGCTCGTGAGAATGGATGCGGTGACGTTGCTGGGCGTGGCCCCCGAGTTCGCGGCGTTGATCTTGTCGCGCAGGGAGCTGAGCGTGTCGGTGGCATCCACGGTGATGCCGGCGCCGTTGACGGAGAAGGTGCCGGAAAGGCCAAGGGCCGTGGTGGCGCTGGCAACGACGTTGCCGGAGAGCTTCTCGGCGGCCGCCAGCGCATCGACTTCCACCGAGTAGCTGCCCGGGGCGGCCGTCGCCGTGGTGGTGGCCGAGAACAACGAGCGCCCGGAGGCGCTGGTGCCGGCGCTGGCCGTGGTACCCGAGAGCGCGGACTGATTCGCGATCTGGTCGGCGGCGCTCTGGAGCGCGCTGACCAATCCCTGATAGCTGGTCCAGGCGCTCTCCTCGTTCTTGTCGGCCGTCTGCTTGTCGGTGAGCGGTGTGAGCTGCTGCCGCGACTGCAGCGAGACAAGTTGGGTGACCATGTCCTGCCACTGGATGCCGCTGGCGAGACCGCTGATCTGGCTGACCGGTGTTGTCATGACGTAGGCTCCGTGCCTGCGTGAAGCGAAGAACTCCCGGGGGCGCTAGGCCCCCGGGAGTGGTGAAGCCAGAGGAATCAGCCGAGGAGCTTGAGCACGCTCTGGGCGCTCTGGTTGGCCTGCGCCAGGATCGCGGTGCCGGCCTGTTGCAGGATCTGGTTCTTGGAGAAGTTGGTCATCTCCGACGCCATGTCGACGTCCTTGATGGTGGACACGGCCGCCTGCGTGTTGAGGATCAGCGACTTGGTGTTCTGGTTCGCGAAGTCGATCCGGTTCTGCAGGGCGCCGATGGTGCCGAGCTGGGTGTTGACCGTGTTCAGCGCGGTGTCGATGGCGGTCAGCGCTGCCTGGGCGGTGGTGGCGGAGCTGATCGTGCTCGCGTTCACGCCGAGGCCGGTCGTGGTCAGGTTCACGGCGCTCATGGTGAGCAGGTCCTTGCTGCCGTAGTTGCCGCTGGAGCTGACCATGAAGCTGCCCGAGCCCGCGCCGGCGACGACGACGTCGCCCGAGGCCTTGGTGTTGCCGGCTGCGCCGTCGGAGTTGACTGCGAAGTCGGCCGTTGTGTGCAGCGTGATGCCGAACTTGCTGAAATTCACGTCCTGAGCGCCCGCGCTCACATCAACCACCTGCGAGGTGCCGCTCACCGAGTCCGTGATCTTGAGCTGGCTGCCCGCGCCGGTCACGTCGGTGACGGTGTAGGTACCGGCGGCCGCGCCGTTGATGTCGGCGCCGTACACGCCCATGCCCGCTGCCAGGAGGGTGCTGTGGCCGGCGCCGGTGGCCGTGTCCACGCTCGAACCGAAGCTGCCATCGAGCAGGTTGTTGCCGTTGAACTGCGTGGTGCCGGTGATGCGGTCGATCTCGTTCTTCAGCGAGGTGAACTCGTTGTTCAGCTGCGTCTGAGCGGCGGTGTCGACCGTGGAGGAGTTGGACTGCGTGGCCAATTCCTTCATGCGCTGGAGGATGCTCTCGATCTGCGACGCGCCGCCCTGCATGATCTGCATGACGGAGTTCGCCTGGTCGGCGTTGCGCGAGGCCTGCGTCAACGACTGCACCGTGGCGCCCAGCTTGTTGGAGATGGCGAGCCCTGCCGCGTCGTCCGACGCGCTGTTGATCCGGAATCCCGACGACAGCTTCTCCATCGACTTCTGGAGCGACGTCTCGGTGAGACTCAGGTTCCGCTGCGCCGTGAGCGCCGCGATGTTCGTGTTGATGCGCATCTGCGTGTTCCTCCCTTAACGATTCTTGGAGCGTCCGTGCTCCGTGCGGCGACCCCATTTGGTCATCGCTGCGAGCACGTATCGGAGGATCGTCCGGGGGACTTTAGGGGTCGCCACGAGATGTCAGCCGGCGAGCCGCGCCAGATCGACCGGCGTACGCACGCCGTTGCGCGCATCGGCGAGCACGAGCTGCCGGCCCACGCCGGTGCGGAGGTTCACGGCCACGGGCCCCTGGAGGTTGGCCGTGCACGGAGCGCCGGGTCGCTCCGGCAGGGTGAGGATGGCGAGCACCAGAACCTCAGCCGGATCGTCGGCGGCCAGTTCGTGCCGGTCGAGATCGGAAATCTCCACGACGTAGTCGTCCACCAGACGGAAGGGGTCGACGAGTAGGAAGGCCAGCGCGGGATGCTCGATGGACTGCAGCCAGTACATCCCGCCGCGGCCGTCGATGGCGAGCAGGGCAAACCGCCGGCACTCGGGAAAGCCGAGCAGGCCGTGGGGAAACGTCCGCACGTCGGCGGGGGCGATTTCCAGCGGGCCGAGGACGGGCGACGCAACGGCAAGCATCTCGTCGTCGTCGCGACGCACGGCGGTGCCGTCGATCACGGGGGTCATCGCATGTAGTCGGTGAAGGTGAGACTCATGATGCGGGAGGTGGCGAGCATCGCCGCCTGATAGCTGTTCTGGCGGCTCAACAGGTCGGTCATCGACTTCTCCATGTCCGCGTCCGAGAGGCTCGACTTGAGCGTGGTCAGATTGGCGTTGAGGGCATCGATGTTCGACGATGCCACCTGGAAGCCGTTCTGCCAGGCCCCGACGTCGCCGAGCAGCCGCTGCACGCCGTCGAAGGCGGTGCTGATGCTGCCGACCGCCTGCTGAATGCCGGCCACGTCGTTGGACCCGAGGGCGTTGGACAGATCGGAGAGCGATTGCAGGACGCCGGTGTCGAGGAAGACCTGCTTGCCGTCGTGGCTGGCGTCGGAGTACTGGCCCGGCCCGATCTCCGTGGTGACCTGACCGGTGGGCGGTGTGGCGTTCGCGAACGGTGGGGTGGTGGACGGGAATGGGAGCGTGTTGGAATCGAATCCGCCGAACAGGTATCCACTCTCGAATTGGGAATTGCCGAGCGACTGTGCCTCGCCGAGCAGCTGGTCGACTTCGGACTTCGTGACGAGCCGCGTGCTGGCGTCGGCGGTGCCGGTGCCCTGCGAAATGGCGAGCTCCTTGGCGCGGGTCAGGAGATTGGTGAGCGAATTGAGCGCCGTCTCCTCGGCCTGCGAGCGTGTGGTCCCCGCCTGGATGTTGCGCTTGTACTGATCGAGGGCGCGGAGGGTGCGGCTGGACTGCATGATCTGGGCGCCGGCGCCGGGGTCGTCGGACATCGCCTGCACCCGCAGTCCGGTGGACACCTGCTGTTGGGCGGCCGTGAGCTGCGCCAGATTCTGCTGCAGTCCCAGGATCGCGCTGCTGGCCATCATATTCGATGTAATACGCATGCGGGCTCCGCGAAACGTGGACACACGTCCATTGTCTTGGATTTTCGGACGCTTCTGGTCATACTTTAGTCGGCTTCGCCCGGCGGGCGGGGAAGCAACCTGACCACGCGGGGCGGCAGTCGATGGCGACGATCCTCTGTCTTGACGACGACGAAGCAATCCGGCTGACCCTGGACCGCGTGCTGGAGCGGGCCGGGCACCGCCCGGTGCTGGCCGGCACCGTCGCCGAGGCGCTCAAGCTCCTCACCCGCGAATCCGTCGATCTCATCATTTCGGATTACCGGCTGCCGGGCGTGAGCGGGCTCGAATTTCTCGCTTTGCTGCGCGACGAGGGCTATGAAATTCCCCTCATCGTCCTCACGGGGTTCGGGAGCATCGAGCACGCCGTGACGGCCATCAAGGCCGGCGCGGTGGATTACATCACCAAGCCGGTGCGCGCCGAACAGGTGGAACTCGCCGTGGAGCAGGCGCTGGAGGTGGTTCGCCTGCGTCGGGAGAACGATGCGCTGCGCGAGGAGGTGATGGGCCTCCGGAATGCGCGCCAGATCATCGGCGACAGCGTGCCCATCCGGCGCGTGCTGCAGGCCGTCGCCATGGCCGCGCCCACGCGCGCCACGGTGCTGATCCAGGGAGAGAGCGGTACCGGCAAGGAGCTGTTCGCTCGCGCCATCCACGACCAGAGCGACCGGCGCGACAAGCCGTTCATCAAGCTCAACTGCGCCGCCCTCCCCGAAGGGCTGGTGGAGAGCGCGCTGTTCGGCCACGAGAAGGGCGCGTTCACCGGCGCGATCAAGCGCGTCGAGGGAGCGTTCGAACGCGCCAACGGCGGCACGCTGCTGCTGGACGAGATCACCGAGATGCGCCTGGAGCTGCAGGCCAAGCTGTTGCGCGTGCTGCAGGAACAGGAGTTCGAGCGAGTGGGCGGCACGACGCCGATCAAGGTGAACGTGCGCATCATCGCGACCACGAACCGCGATCTCGCCGAGGAAGTCACCGCCGGCCGGTTTCGGCAAGACCTCTACTATAGATTGAGCGTTCTGCCGCTGTTCCTGCCGCCGCTGCGGGATCGCGCGGACGATATCCCGTTGCTGGCGTTACGGTTCGCCGTGCAGACGGGGCAGGAAATGAAGAAGGAGATCACCGCCATCGCCCCCGACGCGTTGCGGCTGCTGCAGGAATACGAGTGGCCGGGCAACGTGCGAGAACTGCAGCATGTGGTGGAGCGGGCTGTGATCCTGTCGGTGGGAGCCGTGTTGCAACGGGGCAGCTTCGACGTGGCGACGTCGGGTCCGCGGTTCCTTCCCTCGGCGACGTCTCCCCGCGCGCCGACGCCATTCGAAGGCATGCCCGCGGTCCAGGGCGCGGCGGGCGACGACCGCGTGGTGTTGACCACGCTCAACGTCAACGAGGCGGAGCGGGTATTGATCGAGCAGGCGCTGGATCGCACGGGGCAGAATCGGACGCAGGCAGCGAAGTTGCTCGGCATCAGTGTTCGCACGCTCCGCTCCAAGCTCAACACGCCGGCGTCCGAGGGCGACGCGGACAGTTGACGCGATCGACGCGGCAGATTTGACCCGGTCGTGGCGGCCGATCTCGCCGAGTGGGCGAGTACTGCCGCCGGCCGCAACGCGTGACCGCCCTCCCATCCGGCGCGCGATCGCATTTCGATAACCCACCTCGGCACAACACGTTGCGTGGCACGTGCGGGCGCCGGTTCCGACTCTGGAACCGGCGCCCGTGTCGCGTGGTGCCATGGTCCGGACCTTGCTCCTACGGGTCGCGCCGGGGCGACGTGGCTCCGGTGAGTTGCTCCATTCATTCGACTCCGAACTCTCATGCTCTTCGGCTTCATCGACCGGGTGTCCGCCGCGTCGTCGCTCCGCGAGGCGCTCGACGCCAGCAGCGCGAGAACGCGGGCCATCGCCGAGCGCGTCGCGAACGCGACCGCCAACGGTGGCACCGGCTTCGCGCTGCCCGGCACTGCCGCGGCCGGCGCGAGCGGTCCCGTGAATCTGGAATCGGAGATGACGTCGCTGGCCGACGAACAGGTGCGGTACGACGCCGTGGCCTCGCTGCTTCAGAAGACGTACCAGCAGATCAACGCCGGGCTCCAGGACCACTAGCGCGATGGCGTCGACGATCCCCGGAGCGCTGCCGCTCCTTCCGTTCAATGCGCCGACCACGTCGGCGCCGCCCCCGATGTTCCGGATGCTCGCCATCGCCACGAGCGGGCTCTCGGCTCAGCGGGTGCGCATGGAAGTGGCCGCCAACAACATTGCCAACGCGGAAACCACGCACGGTCCCGGTGGGCAGCCGTACCAGCGCGAGGTGGTCTCGCTGCAGCCGGGCACGGCGACACCCCAGGCGACGATTCCGCAACTGCTGCCCCTGGCGCAGAACGGGCCCGACTTCGCGAGCGCCGCGCGCGATGCGCTGGCCGCGACGGCGGCGACCGCCACTCCCGCCGATACCGGCGCCGGCACTCGCGTGGCGGCAATCGCCACCGATCCCACCCCCGGGCCACTCGTGTACGACCCGGGACATCCCGACGCGAACGCGCAGGGCTACGTGCGCTATCCGAACGTCGAGATCACGACCGAGATGGTGGACATGATGGACGCACGACGCGTGTACGAAGCCAACGCGACCACGTTCGAGGCCGGAAAGGCCATGCTGCGTCGCGCGATCGACATCTGACGACCCGAGGAACAGCACCATGAGTGTCAACGGAATCGGAAACCTGCCACCGGGCCTGATCGGCGGCGCGTCGCTCAATCGGACGACCACGCCGGAACGCGGGCGCGGTGCCGCGGAACCGGCGCCTGCTGGCGCCCCGCCGTCGGCGACGCGCCTCCAGGCGGCACGCGCCGGCCAGGACGCGCTGCCGGCGGAAGCGCCGGCCGGCACCGACCCCGAACTGTGGAAGATCCTCACCACCGACGAACGGCAGCACTTCGCGCGGGCAGGTGCGCGCGGTCCGCTCACCTACGGATATCTGTCGCGTACCCAGGCCGCCCCGACACCGTCGGATGCGCCGGTGTCGCGCGGCGTCCGGCTCGACCTCAAGGCGTGACATGAGCGACCCGATCGGCGCCGCGGCACTCCGCGGCCTGCAGCAGACGCCGGGGCTGGACGGCCGGCGGGCGGTGACGCTCGATGCCGGCGCGTCCAACGGTCCGTCGTTCGCCGATCAGTTGAAGAACATGCTCAACGAGGCCTCGGCCACGCAGGATCGCGCCACCGACTACATGCAGCGCTTCGTGCGCGGCGAGCCCGTGGAGTTGCACGACGTCATGGCGGCGACCGAGGAAGCCGGCATCACGATCAACATGCTGGTGGAACTCCGCAACAAGCTGACCGACGCGTATCGGACCATCGTCAACATGCAGAGCTGACCGAATGCCCGACCAATTGGAAGAGATGCTGGACCGCGTCGGCGGCACGCGACGCGTCGTCGCGCTGGGGGTGGCGGCGATGGCCGTGGTGGCGATCGTGCTGCTCGCCCGGTGGGCCGCGCAGCCGGCCATGCTGCCGGCGGTGAGCGGCGTGCCGCTGGAGAGCATGGGGCAGATCACGAGCCGGCTCGACCAGGCCGGCATCAAGTATCAACTGGATGCCACCGGCACGGGCGTGTTGGTGGCGGCCCCGGATCTGGCCCGCGCGCGCGTAACGCTGGCGGCCGACGGCGGAATTCCCGACGGCGGGCGGCCCGGCATGGAGCTGTTCGATCAGCCGTCGTGGTCGATGACCGACTTCACGCAGCGCGTGAACTACCGGCGGGCGCTGGAGGGCGAACTCGAACGCACCATCGGCAAGATGCGCGGCATCGAGAGCGCACAGGTCCACCTGGCACTGAACGAGACCACGGCGTACGCGTCGGGAACGGCGCCCGAAGAGGCGTCGGTGGTGCTGAAGACGACCAACGGGACGCCGAGTTCCGATGTCGTGATCGGCATCGCGCACCTGGTGGCGAGCAGCGTCGATGGGCTGACGAGCGACCACGTGACGATCGTGGACGACGCAGGGCATCTGCTGTCGGAAGCCGCGGAGAGTTCCTCCGCCACGGCGCTCACCAGCCACCAGCTGCGCGTGGAGGAGGAGCTCGAAACGTACCTGCGCGGCAAGGCTACCACACTCCTGTCCCAGTTGGTGGGCCCCGGCAACGCGCGGGTGCAGGTGTCGGCGAACATGAACTTCGACCAGCTCCAGCGGACCACGCAGACGGTCGATCCCTCCAAGCAGGCCGTGTCCACCGAACAGAAGGCGGAGATCGTGCCGGGAGCGCAGGGCGGCGCCGGCTCCACCAATCAGGCCACCAGTTACGAGAACTCGAAGCAGACCGAAACATTCACGCCTGCGGCGGGCACCATCCGCCGGCTGACCGTGGCCGTGCTCGTGAACGAGCGGCAGGTCGGTACGCCGGACAAACCCAAGTTCGCCCCGCGTTCGCCAGCGGAACTGGCCAGCATCGATTCGTTGGTCCGCACGGCGGTGGGTATCGACTCGGCGCGTGGCGACGTGGTATCGGTGGTCAGCCTGCCGTTCGACGACGCCGCGGTACCGGCGCCGGTTCCGGTGCTCAAGCCGACCGTGCTCGACGAAATCCGCCCCTATCAGCAGCTCGGCGTCGGCGCGCTGGGCCTGATCTTCGCCTTCATCATCGCCCTGCTCGCCGTGCGGGCCCTCCGCACGCCGGCGTCACGGAAGCACGAGACCCGCGCACTTCCGGGGCCCGCGCTGGAACTGGAGTCGACCGCCGCCGGCGCGATGACGGAGGCGGCGGTCAGCGCCACGATGGCGGTACGCAATCGCGTCGCGTCGGCCGTGGACACGCGACCCGAAGACGCGGCGCGCCTCATGCGCGCCTGGCTGAAGGAGGCGTGACGGCATGGCGACCGCCATTGCGCGTCTCGCGCCCACCGATTCGATGACGGGCCGCCAGAAGGCGGCCGTGCTCTGTCTGGTGCTGGGCACCGAAGCCGCCGCCAAGGTGACGCAGCGGCTGGCACCCGAGGAAGTCGAAGCGCTGGGCTTCGAGATCGCCCGGCTGGACCGCGTGGACGGACAGGCCGTGGAGGCCATCGTCGAGGAATGGCTCGCCGAGTTCATGGCAGCCGAATCGCTGGCCGCGGGCGGCATCGATGCGGCGCGTGAGATTCTCGAGAAAGCGCTCGGCGCGCGGAAGGCTCAACAGGTGCTGGAGCGCGTGCAGAGTCAGCTGGCCGATACCGCGGGCCTGCACCGGTTGCGGAATGCCGATCCGCAGCAGCTCGGCACGATGCTGCGCGGCGAGCACCCACAGACCGCCACCCTGATCCTGGCACACCTGGACTCGCCGCAGACTGCGGCCGTGCTCAAGGAACTGGATCCGGCCACGGGCGCGGAAGTGGTGTTCCGCATGGCACGCATGGAACGCGTGGCGCCGGACCTGCTGCAGATCATCGAACGCTCGATCGCCGACGAGACGGATCTGTCGGTGAACCAGGGCATGAGCACGTCGGGCGGGCCGGCGGCCGTCGCCTCGGTGCTCAATCTGGTGCCGGGTTCGCTGGAGAAGGCGCTGCTCGACAGCGTGGGCGAACGTGATCCGGAGCTTTGCGTGGAGATCAAGAACCTGATGTTCGTGTTCGAGGACATCAGCACGCTCGACTCGCGATCGCTGCAACGCGTACTGCGCGACGTGGACGTCAAGGCGCTCGCGCTCAGCCTCAAGGCGGCGAGCGCGGAACTGAAGGAGAAGGTGACCGGGGCCATGAGCCAGCGCGCCGTGACCGCCCTCAACGACGAAATGGACTTGCTGGGACCGGTTCGCATGCGCGACGTGGAAGCCGCACAGGCAAGCATCGTGGCCCAGGTGCGCGAACTCGAGGAAGCAGGAGAGATCGTGGTGAACGGAGCGGATGACGATGTGGTCGTCTGAATTCCCGGGGCCCACGGAGCCGCAGTTCGTGGCTGCGCCCGACGCGTGGCAGCTGGCCGACCTGTCCTACATTCCCGAGATCGTGGCCGGCCAGGCGGTACCGGGTGCGAAGTCCGACGCCGCGGTGGCCGGGGCGGCCGCCGAAGGGTTCAAGCGCGGGTACGAAGAGGGCCGGCTGGCGGGCGAACGCGCCGAGCGCGCCCGCCTGCACACCACCGTCGAGGCAGCCAACGAGGCGCTCTGCCGGATGACCGCCAACCAGAGCGCGTGGGCGGAAGCGTTCGAGGACAACCTCTGCGCACTGGCCACGGCGATCGCGCGCCACCTGATGGAGCGCGAACTGAGCGCCGACCCCACGCTGCTCCATGAGTTGGTGGAGCGCGCGCGGAACGACTTCGACGTCGATCAGCCGGTTCGCGTGCGCGTGAATCCATCGGACCTCTCCGCGATGGCGATCGTGGACGCCGCCAGCGGCGTTCCGAGCCGTACGGACCAGTGGGTGGCCGACCCGACCATCGTACCGGGCGGATGCGTGGTCGAGGGGCCGGAACGCATCGTGGACGGACGCGTGGACACGGCGCTCGAACGCCTCTACCGGCGGGTGGCACAGTATGACGTGTAGAGCTGCCCTCCGTGCCGTGGACGAGTGCGCGCGTTTCGCCGCTTTTGGCCGCGTGGTGCGCGTCGTGGGCCTGGTAATCGAAGCCGTGGGGCTCGAACTCGGGCTTGGCGAACTGTGCCGCATCACGAGCACCGGCGGCGACCACTCGGTGCTCGGCGAGGTGGTCGGCTTTCACGAGCGCGGCATTCTCCTCATGCCGCTCGGGGAACTCGACGGCCTGCACGCGGGCAGTTCCGTGGAGCCGCTGGGACGCCTGTCGGGCGCCGAGGTGGGACCGGAAATGCTCGGCCGCGTGCTCGACGGTCTGGGGCGTCCGATCGACGGCAAGGGACGCCTCGACGCGCACGAGCGGGTGCCGCTATCCGCGGAACCGCCCAATCCGCTGGAGCGGCGCCTGGTGGACGAACCGCTCGAGACGGGCGTCCGCGCCATCGACGGCATGCTCACCATCGGCCGCGGCCAGCGCGTGGGCATCTTCGCCGGATCGGGCGTGGGCAAGAGCACGCTGCTCGGTATGATCGCCCGGCACGCGAAGGCGGACGTGAACGTGATCGCGCTTCTCGGGGAACGCGGCCGCGAAGTGCGCGACTTCATCGAACACTCGCTCGGACCCGAAGGGCTGGCGCGATCGGTGCTGATCGTCGCCACGGGCGACCAGGCCGCGCTCGTGCGTGCCCGCGGCGCGCTGGTGGCCACGGCGATCGCCGAGTTCTTCCGTGATCAGGGCAAGCACGTTCTGCTGATGGTCGACTCGGTGACACGCGTGGCAACGGCGTGGCGCGAGATCGGGCTCGCCGTCGGCGAGCCCCCCACGACCAAGGGATACCCGCCGTCGGTGTTCGCCGCGCTGCCCCGCCTGCTGGAGCGGGCCGGGCCCTCGCGCTCCGGTGCCATCACCGGCATCTACACCGTGCTCGTGGACGGCGACGACTTCAACGAACCGATCGCCGACGCCACGCGCTCGATTCTCGACGGACACATCGTGCTCACGCGGAAGCTCGCGTCGGCGGGGCACTTCCCGTCCATCGACGTACTGGAGAGCAAGAGCCGCGTGCGCGATCAGATCATCGACGCCGAACATCGGGCGGCGGCCGACACGCTGCTGGCCCTCGAGTCGGCCTACCGCGAAACCGAAGACCTGATCCTCGTAGGCGCCTACCAGCGCGGCAGCCGGCCCGCGGTCGACATCGCGCTCGAACTGCGCGACCCGATCACCAAGCTGCTCCGCCAACGCCCCGACGAGCGCTCGTCGCTCGCCCAGACGCGCGCCTCGCTGACGGCCATCGCCGGCAGCGCCAGCGCCCTCACCTCCACTCCGGTGGTCCCGTGAAGAAGTTCTCCCTGAAGCGCGTCCACGATCTGCGCATCGAACGCGAAGAACGCGTTGCCGCCGAACTCGTCAAGGCCCGTCGCGACGTGGACCGGGCGAGCGCCGCCCATGACGCCGTGTGCGACGCCCGCGTCACCGGCGAGACGCAGATTGCCGCCGCCGCGCGCGCCGGTGCCACGATCGGCGAACTGCACGCGCTCTCCTCGGTGCTCACGTCCATCGATGCGCGCCTCGACGCCGCCAAGGCGGCGGTGGCCACGGCACACGAGATCGCCGCGCGCGCGCGCGAACTGCACGACGAAGCATCGCGCGACCGGTGCGCGCTCGATCGATTGCACGAACGCCACCGCGAAGTGGTGCGCCTCGAAGCCGCCGCGGCCGACCGGGTCGCGATGGACGCCGTGGCGCTGGCGCGCTTCAACCAGGGCCACCCGCGCTCGGCTGCCGGGGGGAACCGCTGATGAAGCGCCTGATCGTGATGGCCGTGCTGGGTCTCGTGGTGGGCCTGGGCGGGAGCACGGGAGTTGCCGTCGCCCTGGGCCGGCACGCGCCTCATCCGCGGGCCGACTCGACCGCGGCAACGGCGGCCGCGAAGCGAGCCGCGAACGACTCCGGGTCGCACGCGGCGACGGCGGCCGATTCGGTTGCCTTCGATTCCACGACACACGACGCGACGAGCCCCGTTGCGACGAAGCCCGTCGCGGCACATTCCGCCGCGCCGCCGGCCGCCGATTCGGAGCCCGCGCAACGGCATCCCGCCGCGCTCGCCGCACACCACGACTCGACGCCGCCGGTCGACCTGCGGCACGTCATGAAGGCCGGCATCGTCACGGCGGCGTTGCCGCGCGACACGGTGAAGCGCGTGGACACGGCGCGGGTGGGCCGCCTGGCCCGCCTCTTCGCGGCCATGCCGGCACGCGACGCGGCCAAGGTGCTGGTCCAGATGAGCAACGCCGACGCGCAGCTGGTGATCTCGGCAATGGACAACCGCCACGCCGCCGACATCCTCTCGAACTTTCCGCCCGATCGCGTGGCGGCGATGAGCCAGCTCACCCTCCGCCCCCCGCTGCCATGATGCCTCCCGCCATCGTGGTCGCGGCCCCCGCGCTCGCGTCCGGCTTCGAGCCCGCCGCGGCACTCGCCGGCAGCCATCCGTCCGACCCCGGCAAGCCGGAAGCGGACGGCAAGGACCCAGCCCCGGTACCGATCTTCGCCGTGGCGCTGGCGAGCTTTCTGCCCGTGGCGTTCCCGGCGCCCGCGCCGGCGACCCTCGCACCGCCGGCCGGCGGTCGTGCCGGCGCGCCGCCAACCGGCTACGCGCCGCCGGCTGCGGGCTATGTGTCGCTCGCGTCACTCGCCGACGCCGCGCCGCTCCGGGATCTCTCGCTGGACGATGTGGTCGTCGAATCGGTGCAGTTGCCGGCGGCGAGTCCGCAGCCAGCCACGCTGCTCGGCACGCTGCTCGGCGGGCAGGGCGCAGCCCTCGATCCGTCCGCCGACGCGCCGCTGCCGCCGCCGGCGTTGGCGACGCTCGCAGCGTCCGCGGCGCCCGCCACATCCACTGGCGCCGCCGGTGCGGTCATCCGATCCATGGCGGCGCTGCAGCCCGCGTTTCGCAACAGACTCACGGCGGTCATCGCACGTCTGAGCCACGACTACGGGTACGATGTGGACGTGCGCGAGACGTACCGTACGCAGGCGCGGCAGGACCAGCTGTTCGCGCAGGGGCGCACCACGCCGGGCCCGGTCGTCACCTGGACCGACCATTCGCTGCATTCGCAGGGCCTCGCCGCCGATCTGGCGATCACGAACGCACCCGATCCGGCGCTCGCCAATCAACGGTTGGCGCAGGTTGCGGCGCAGCTGGGACTGCGGACGCTCGGCCCGCAGGATCCGGGGCATGTGGAGTCGACACCGGAGGGTTCGGACGTCCCGCGCGCGATCGCGGGGCGTGCGACCGCCGCTCCAGCCTCCGACCTCGCACCCGCGCCCGCCGCCGCGCCGTCGAGCGCGGCACCCGCCGCACCTGCTGTGCCACCCGCAGCCGTTGCACAGCCAGCACGCGTGGCGCGCGTGGCCACCGTCGCCTCCGTCGCGTCGGTTGCCCGCGTGGCGGCAGTGGCACGGGTGGCGGTAGCCGGAGCGGAGGGCACGCCGGCCGCGCCGGTGACGGGGCATCGACTGCAGGCGCCGTCTCCATCGAACGCGGCCGCATCGAGCGCCGCGTCCGCAAACTCCGCACACGAACAGGGCGGGACCAACCCGGACGGCAGCGCGCCGGACGACCGGGCGCCGCGTCGCGACCAGTCGCCCCCGGTCACGGCCAGTCAATCACCGGTGGTGGTTGCCGCCCCCGACCGCGCTGCCGCGCCCGCGCACGACATGAACCACGGGATCCTGGCGCCGGCGCCGATCGAGGCGCCGGCCCCGCGCACGTCGATCGGGGCGCAGATCGCCCGCATCGACGCCGCGCACGATGCCGTCATGGCGCAGCCGGTCTCGCAGATCGTATTGCGCCTCGACGGCCCCAACGGCGCCACCGACCGCATTCGGGTCAACATGCGCGGTGCCACGGTGCAGATGGCCGTCGGCACACAGGACCGCACTCTCTCGCAGCGTCTGACCAGTGACATGGGCCAGCTGCGCGCGACGCTCCAGGAGCATGGCCTCGACGTCGGGACGCTTCGCGTGCACGACGCATCGGCAGCGTCGCGTACGGACGACGCGACGGCACGCGCCGGGGGAATTCCCGACGCCGCGCCGGCCACGGCTTCCAACGGCAATCCGGGCGGAGGCGGCGACCCTCCGCGAGGCAGTTCACGCGGGTCGGGCGGATCGAACGCCGGCCAGCCCCGCCGCCAGTGGGGAAACCCCGGCCGGCGATCACCCCAGCCCAAACCACACGGAGAATCCGCATCATGACGGCTCCCATCCAGCCCACGTCTTCCTCGGCGGGCGCGACGCAATCAGCGGCCGCGTCCACGTCGATGAACACGTCGATGGGTCAGGACGACTTCCTCAAGCTGCTCGTCGCCCAGATGAAGAATCAGGATCCGACCAATCCCATGGACGGAAAGGACCTGGCGGCGCAGCTCGCCCAGTTCTCGAGTCTCAATCAACTGGTCGACATCAACTCGGCGCTGTCGGCGCAGAACACGGCGTCGCAGGGCATCGAACAGGCGGTGACGATGAACACCGCCGCCACGACCATTGGGCGCACCGTGACGGCCACCGGCAATCAGGTCGCGGTTACCAACGGGACCGCGCCTACGATCACTTTCGACGTCGGCAGCACCGGCGGCGATGCGACCGTCCACATCTTCGACGCCGCCGGCGCCGAGGTGGATACCGAGCACCTCGGTTCGCTCAACGGCGGCCATCAGAAGATCACCCTCGGCGCGACGGCCGCCGGGCTGACCAGCGGGGCCTACACCTACCAGGTGGAGGTCACCGACTCCACCGGCGCCAGCGTGCCGGTGACGACGTACACCGTCGCGAAGATCGATTCCCTGCAGGCGACCGCCAATGGCCCAGTTCTCGGCGCCGGCCCGCTCACCATCCCCTTCGGCTCCGTGACCGCAATCAGCGGCAGCTGATTTCCTTCCTCCTCAGGAGAGTTCTTCCCATGATGCGTTCCCTCTTCGCCGCCGTCTCCGGTTTGCAGGACAACCAGACCCGCATGGACGTGATCGGCAACAACATCGCCAACGTGAACACGGTGGCGTTCAAGTCCGGCCGCGTGACGTTCAAGGAAGCGTTCGCGCAGCTGCTCCAGGGTGCCAGCCGCCCCCCCGGTGAATCGGGCGGCACCAACCCCATCCAGATCGGCCTCGGCTCGGCCATCGGGAGCATCGACACGCTGTTCAGCCAGGGCAACATCGAGACCACCGGCGTCAACACCGACATGGCCATTCAGGGCAACGCGTTCTTCGTCGTCGCCAAGGGCAACCAGCAGTTCTATACGCGGTCGGGCAACTTCCAGCTCGATGCCGACGGCCGGCTGGTGTCGCCCACCAACGGCTTCGTGGTCCAGGGCAAGCTGGCGGTCAACGGCCAGATGACGGATCAGATCCAGGACATCAAGCTGCCGTTCGGCCAGAAGACGTCGGCCTCGGCGACCACCAAAGTCACGCTGTCGGGCAACATCGATGCGGGCGCGCCGATCTTCACCGGCAACGTCAACAACGCCGCCGACCTCGCCAATCCGGCCAACGCCGGCGCGTTCCTCGACACGACCATCACCACCTACGACACTCTGGGCAACAAACACGACCTCAAGGTCACGATGTGGAAGACCGCGCCCGACGAGTGGGACTGGCAGGTGGATCCGACGAACCTGAACTACGACAACACCGCGCCGACCAACTTCGGGCCGGGCAAGTTCGTGTTCAAGAACGACGGCACGCTCGACACCGCCGCGTCGTCCATTCCGGCCATTACGTTCACGCCGCCGGGCGCGCAGCCGATGTCGATCACGCTCGATGCGGGGAGTGGAACGGTGAACGGGCTGTCGAGCTTCTCGGGCAGCACCACCGCCGTGATGAGCAACCAGGACGGGTTCACGGCCGGCACGCTCCAGAGCTTCTCCATCGACCGCACGGGACTGATCACCGGGTCGTTCACCAACGGCGTCACGCAGCCGCTGGGGCAGATCGTGCTGGCCGACTTCAACAACCCGAGCGGGCTGATGCGGTCGGGCGACAACATGTATACCACCACGGGCAACTCGGGCAGCGCGGTGCTGGGCCTCCCCCTTCAGGGCAGCCAGTCGTTCATCACCAGCGGCGCGCTCGAGATGTCGAACGTGGATCTGGCCAACGAGTTCACCAACATGATCGTGGCCGAGCGTGGCTTCCAGGCCAACAGCCGCGTGATCACGACGAGCGATCAGATGCTCCAGGAGGTCGTGAATCTGAAACAGTAAATCCAGGGGCGTTCCGAAAGATTCACTCCGCACCGGGGCCGGACACTCGTCCGGCCCCGCTCTGCTTCCGGGTGGAGCGGCCGGGGGATGGGAGACCGGCAGAGTGCGCCGAGTGCGCTGGGAAGTTGTTGCCGACGGGAAGAAGGTGCGCATGGTGCCGGGGGGCGGGGGGGCGTCGGGGCGTTCCGCCAACTCGTTGTTTGACAACGGGTTCGATCCGTGCCAGCGGCGTGGCATCGGCGGGCGCACGTGGTACGCGGTGTGCCTTACTGGGGGGCGCAAGACGCTGCGCGACAATGGCTGCACTGAACCCCCTCGGTACGGAAACATGGCTGAAGAAGCAACTGCGTCCCCGGAAGAAGTCGCAGCACCACAACGCCCGTCCAAGGTGCTCACGATCGTCGTTGGCGCGGTCGCGCTACTCGTGGGTGGTGGCCTGGGGACGGGGCTCGTTGGACCGCGCGTGGTGAAGCGGCTCCAGGCCGCAGCGGCCGCCCACGCATCCGACTCGGCGAAGGCCGACGCCGGTTCGACGGTGATGCATCAGATCGACAACCTGGTGCTCAATCCGGCCGGCACCGGTGGCACGCGCTTTCTCATGGTGACGGTGGCCATCGAAGTGCGCGACGCCGCGGTGAACCAACAGATGAACGACCGCGACGCCGAGGTTCGTGATCAGGCGCTGCAGCTCCTGGGCAGCAAGACCGTGGACCAGCTGGCGGACGTGGGCCAGCGTGTGGCGCTGCGCCGCGAACTCAAGGACCGGTTGAGCAAGTTGTTCGCTCCCGGCGCCATCCGGCAGATCTACTTTCCGCAGTTCGTGATCCAATGAGCGACCGCGCCACCAAGGAAGCGCTCACGCAGGATCAGATCGACTCCCTGTTCCGGCAGGGGTCGGCGCCGGCCGCGCCCGCCGTCGCGCCGCCGCCGGCCGGGACGGACGCCCAACTGTACGACTTCCGGCGTCCCTACCGCGTCTCGAAGGAGAAGCTGCGGACGCTCGAAGCGATGTACGAACGCCTGGCGAAATCGCTCGAAGGGTGGCTCCTGGGCCGGGTGCGCGGACAGGTCGACCTGCGGCTGCAGAGCGTCGAGCAGTACAGCTTCGGCGAGTTCGTGCTCTCGCTGCCCACACCGTGCGCGGCGTACACCTTCGACATTCTGCCGGTCGGCGGGCTGCAGGGTGTCATCGACATCGGATCGGAATTCGCGTTCTTCCTCGTCGATCGGTTGTTCGGCGGGAGCGGCACGCCGACCATTCCGCAGCGGCCGATGACGCCGATCGAACGAATGGCCGTGCGCACGCTCGCCGAGCGGACGGTCCATCACGTCGCCGAGGTGTGGCGCGACCACGTGGAGTTGGAACTCGAGCTCAGCGGCTTCGAGTCGATTCCCGAAATCCTCCGCGCCGCGAACCACGAAGACCCGGTGGTGGTGGCCAACTTCGAAGTCACGGCAGCCGATCACACCTGTCTCTTCGTGATCTGCCTTCCATATATGGCGGTCGAGAAGTTCTTCTCGACGACGAACACGCGCCGCATCGTGATGACCGGCAGTCCGGACGAGCAGGCGGCCACCCGCGAACTGTCGGAGTTGTCGCTCCGCGCCTCACGCGTGGCGGTGGCGGCGCGGCTGCCCGAGTTCCGCGTGTCGATGCGCGAACTGCAGTCGCTCACCGTCGGACGGGTGATGCCCACGGGTATCGCGCGTAACGCGCCGCTCGAGGTGTACGTCGGCGCCACTCCCCGGTTCAGCGGCACCGCCGGCCGTGTGAACGGACGCATTGGCGTCCAGATCGCCGGCCCCATCGACGCCACCGATCCCAGTGACCATGCCGCCAGAAACGGCGCGGCCCCGACTCCCCGCATCTCATGAGTGCTTCAATGACCGACGCCATGTCCGCAACGCCGACCGAGCTCAGCGACCTCGCGAGCCAACCGACCACCGAGGGGCAGCTTCCGCTCTCGGCCCTCATGGACCTCACGCTGCCCGTGGTGATCGAACTCGGGCGCACCTCGATGACCGTTCAGGAGATCCTGCGCCTGGGCCGCGGCTCCGTGGTGCAGCTCGAACGGCTGGCCGGCGAGCCGGTGGATGTGTACGTCGGGGACCGGCGATTCGCCGAGGGAGAGGTGGTGGTGCTCGGCGAAAACTTCGGCGTTCGCGTCACCCGCATTCTCGTCTCCTCACCCTCCACGGGCGCCGCATCGTGAGCTTCGGCAGCGCGGTCGGCATCGGGCTGACCCTGGTCTTCGTGCTCGCGCTGGCGGCGGTGGCACTGCGCCTGCTGCGGCGGTACGTCGTGACGCCTTCGGGCACCGGCGCGGTGCGTCTGCAGGTGGTGCAGCGCATCGGGCTCGGCCCGCGGCAGGGCATTGCGGTGGTGCGCATCGGCGCACGCCACGTTGCCGTCTCGCTCGGGGAGGGTGGGGTGCACGTGCTGCGGGAACTCGAGGCCGCGGAGGTGGCGGATCGCGCCGCGGGCACGCCGGATGCGGCGCCGGACTTCCGTCGGCTACTGGCGGCGGGTCTCATCCGCGCGCGCCGGATGGGGACGCGGGCCGCAATGACGGTGGTGGCTGCTGCGTTGCTGTGGCCGGCCGCTGTCCGCGCGCAGGCCGCGCCGCCTCCCGCGTCCCAGGCGCCCAGCCGCTCCGCCGTTGGGCCCACCACGGCCCCGGCCCCGGCCCCGGCGCTCGCCCCGTCCACCGTGGAAGCGCTGGCCCATGCGATGCCGCAGATCGACCTCAGGCTCAACAACGGCGCCTCCGGCGCCGCCGACGGGCTGCACCTGAGCGGTACCGTGGGCGTGATCGTCCTCATGGGCCTGCTGACACTGCTGCCCACGCTGCTCCTGCTGATGACGAGCTTCACGCGCATTCTCGTCGTGCTGAACTTCCTGCGGCAGGCCATCGGCGCCCAGGCCGCTCCGCCCGCGCATCTGGTGACGGCGCTGGCGCTGTTGCTCACGGGCGTCGTGATGGCGCCCACGCTGACCGAGGTGAATCGCACGGCGCTCACGCCGTGGCTCGACGGCCGGATGGACCAGGCGACCATGATGACGACGGCGATCACGCCGTTCCGTCAGTTCATGCTGCGCCAGACGCGGCAGTCCGATCTGCAGGCGTTCGTCGAGATGAGCCGCGAGGCGGAGCCCAAGACCGTGGACGACATCCCCACGGTCACCCTGATGTCGGCGTTCGTGACCAGCGAGCTGCGCACGGCATTCCAGATCGGCTTCGCGCTGTTCCTGCCGTTCATCGTGATCGACATCGTCGTGTCGGCGGTGCTGATGAGCATGGGGATGATGATGCTCCCGCCGGTGATGATCTCGCTGCCCTTCAAGCTGCTGTTGTTCGTGCTGGTCGACGGGTGGTCGCTGGTCATTCAGGGCCTCGTCCACAGCTTCCGCTGAGCGCGCGATGCCCTACGCCCTCGTCGTCGACCTCGCCCGCCACGCGATCCTCACCGCGGTGCTGCTCTCGGCGCCGATGCTGCTCACGGCGCTCGTGGTGGGCCTGCTGGTGAGCATCGTGCAGGCGCTCACCCAGGTGCAGGAGCAGACGATCTCCTTCGTGCCCAAGCTCGTGGCCGTGGCGGTGGTGTTCCTGATCGCGCTGCCGTGGATGCTCGAACTGGTCGTGCGCTATGCCACGGAACTGTTCCGCGGCATTCCGGGGCTCGTGTCGTGATCGCCACCGCCTTCGATCCGTTCGCGCCCGGTGCGGCGACGATGCTGGTGCTCGTGTCGACGCGCGTGGGTGGGGTGGTGCTCACGGCTCCCGTGTTCAGCGCGCGCACGGTTCCGGTTCCGGTGCGTACGCTGCTCGTGGTGCTCATCTCGGTGCTGCTGGTACCGGTGGCGCTGACCAGCGCCGTGGGCACGCCGGTGCTCACGCCGGCCGCGGTGGCCGGCGAGGCGGTGGTCGGGATCGTCATCGGAACCGGCGCCGCGCTCATCGTGGGGGCCGCCGAGGCCGCGGGCGAGATTCTCGGCATTCAGATCGGCCTTTCGGGCGCCGCGCTCGTCGATCCGCTCGGCCAGGGCCAGAGTTCGGCGCTCAGCGAGTTCGCGAGTCTGTTCACGATTGCGCTGCTGCTGTCGCTCAACCTGCACCTGGTCATGCTGCAGGCACTGGCCACGAGTCTCGATCGGCTGCCGGTGGGGTCCGTGATGCACCTCGACGCCGGCCTATCGGCGCTCGTCGGCCTGGGTACGCGTCTGTTCGTGCTCGGCATGCGCTTCGCGTCGCCGGTGATCGCCGCCGTGATGGTCGTGAACGCGGCGCTGTCGGTGCTCGGGCGCGTGGCGCCCCAGATGAATCTGCTCGCGATCTCGTTCCCGTTGCAGATCGCCGTCGGCGTGTTCGCGCTCGGCGCCGCGCTGCCGTTCATCGCCGGCTGGCTGCACGGATGGCGCGGCGAGTACGACGCCATGATCACCCACGCATTCCGCGCGCTGGCCGGCGCCCGAGGCCGCTGAGATGTCCGAAAGCAGCGATCTGGAGCGCACCGAGGCCGCGACCCCCCGCCGGCGGCAGCAGGCGCTGCGCGACGGCCAGGTGGCGCGCAGCCAGGACCTCACGACCGTCGCCCTGCTGCTCGGGTCGGCGCTGGTCGTGACTACCGTGGGGCCCACGCTGGCGGTTGCGTTGCGCGACATCGTGGGTGTCGGGCTCTCCGCGTCGGGCACGCCGGACCTGGGCGTCGAGGGCCTGGTGGCCCTGATCCGCTGGGTCGGCTGGCGCGCGCTCGGCGCGCTCAGCCTGTGGCTCGCGGCGCTGACGACCATCGCCGTCGCCGTGGCCGGCGCGCAGGCGCGCGGCGTGCTGTCGTGGAAGCCGCTGCAGCCTCAGCCGGGCCGGTTGAATCCGTTGGAGAACGTGAAGCGCGTATTCGGCACCCAGGGCATCGGCGAGCTGCTCAAGGCGGCGCTGAAGCTCGTCGTGATCGGCCTCGCCATGCGAGCCACCGTGCGCGCGGCGTGGGCCGACATTACGGCCCTGCCGCAGCAATCCGAACTGGCGCTGGCCGGCGTCATCGCCCGGCGCACCGTACAGCTGTTCGTGACCGCCGGCTTCAGCTACCTGGCGCTCGCCGGCGCCGACTATTTCTGGCAAGTCTGGCTGCACGAGCGCCGCCTGCGCATGTCGAAGGAGGATCTGCGGCAGGAGGCGCGGGAGACGGAAGGCGACCCGCTCATCAAGCAGCGCATGCGGAGTATGGGTCGCGCCATGGCGCGCCGGCAGATGTTCCGCGCCATCCCATCGGCCGACGTGGTGATCACCAATCCGACCCACATCGCGGTGGCCCTGGTCTACGATCCCGCCAGGGCGCCGGCGCCCCTGGTCGTCGCGATGGGCCAGCGGAAGGTGGCCGAACGAATCAAGGCGATCGCGCGCGAGGCCGGCGTCCCGCTGGTGGAGAACAAGCCGCTGGCGCGCGCCCTGCTGGCCGGCGCGCACGTCGGCACGATGATCCCCGCCGAGCTGTACGTGGCCGTGGCCGAGATCCTCGCGTTCGTGATCCGCCGCCGCATCGTCCGCGGCAAGCGGCTGCAGGAGGTGATGGCGTGAGTACGGCCGTGCTGCCCATCGAGGCCGGTTCGGCGAGCCGCAAGGCGGAGCTGGCGCTCGCGGCCGCGGTCGTGTTCGTGATCGCACTGCTCGTCGTACCCCTGCCGCCCTTCCTGCTCGATCTGTTCCTGGCCACGAGCATCGGCGCGTCGCTCGCGATGCTGCTCACCGTGCTCCAGACCACCGAAGCGCTGGAGTTCAGTTCGTTCCCGGCACTGCTGCTGCTGTTCACGCTCTTCCGGTTGGCGCTGAATGTGTGCAGTACGCGGCTCATCCTCGGGCGCGGCGAGGCAGGCAGCGTCATTCACGCTTTCGGCCAGTTCGTGATCGGCGGCAACTACGCCGTGGGCGTGGTGCTGTTCCTGATCCTCGTCGGCATCAACTTCATCGTCATCACCAAGGGCGCGGGGCGCGTGGCCGAGGTATCGGCGCGGTTCACCCTCGACGCCATGCCCGGCAAGCAGATGGCGATCGACGCCGATCTGTCGGCGGGACTGATCGACGAACGGCAGGCGCGTCGGCGGCGTGAGGAGATCGCCCGCCAGGCCGACTTCTACGGCGCGATGGACGGTGCCTCCAAGTTCGTGAAGGGCGACGCGATCGCGGGCCTGCTCATCACCGGCATCAACATCGTGGGCGGGATGGTGGTGGGGGTGTTGCAGCGCGGCATGCCGCTCAGCCGCGCGGCCTCGACGTACACGCTGCTCACCGTCGGCGACGGCCTCGTGACACAGATCCCGGCGCTGATCGTGAGCACCGCGGCCGGCATCATGGTTACGCGCGCGTCGGGCGGCGCCCGCATGGGCGCGCAGGTGGCGGCACAGCTGGGGAACTCGCGCTCGCTGGGCCTGTCGGCGGGCGTGCTCGCCGTGTTCGGGTTCGTGCCGGGACTCCCGGCGCTGCCGTTCCTGCTGCTGGCCGGCGGCATGGGTGTGATGGCCCGCCTGGCGCGCACCGACGAGCGCCGGCGTGCCGCACACGCGCAGCAGGAAGCGGCCGCCGCGGCCGCGCCGGCGCTGCAGGCGGCCGACCCGCTGCACGACCTGTTGCAGATCGATGCCATCGAACTCGAGGTCGGCTATGCGCTGATCCCGCTGGTCGACGAGAAGCAGGGCGGCGATCTGCTGGAGCGCATCCAACTGCTGCGCAAGCAGGCGGCGCTCGAGGTGGGCATCCTGATTCCCCCCGTGCGGATCCGCGACGACATCCGGCTGCCTGCCAACGAGTACCTGCTGAAACTCCGCGGCTCCGAGATCGCCCGCGCCGAGGTGATGCCGCGGTACCTGCTGGCGCTCGACACCGGCACCGTACAGCGGGCCATCGAGGGCATCGAAACCATCGACCCGTCGTTCGGTATGGCGGCGCGGTGGATCGCGCCGGCCCGCCGGGTGGACGCCGAATCCAACGGATACGTGGTCGTCGAGCCGACGACCGTCATCGCGACGCACTTGATGGAATCGCTCAAGGCCAACGCGGCCGAACTGCTTGGCCGTCAGGATGTGCAGGGGATGGTCGAGACGCTCAAGAAGACGCATGCGGCCCTGGTGGACGAGGTGATCCCGAACAAGGTGCCGCTCGCCGTGCTCCATCGCGTCCTGCAACGCCTGCTGCGCGAGCGCGTGCCGATCCGGGACCTGGTGACGATTCTCGAAGCCATCGGAGACGCGGCCGACCAGACGAAGGACGCGGAAGCGCTCACGGAATATGCCCGGCGCGCGCTCACCAACGTGATCGCCCGCCAGTTCACCACCCCGGACGGCGCGCTGTCCGCGCTCACCGTCGGCCCACGGCTGGAAGCCGCGCTCATGGGCCTGCTCAGCCCGCGGGCCAACGCCGAGCACTCCGTGCTCACCCCCGACACGCTCGGCGCGGCCCTCCGCGATCTCGACCGGCTCGCCACGCGATTCGCGAGCGAGGGGCGGATGCCGCCGCTGATCACGCCACCGTCACTCCGCGTCGGGGTCCGCCGGTTGCTCGAGCCCGTTCTACCCGGCGTTTCGGTGCTGTCGCTCGCCGAGCTGCCACCCGCCGTCAAACTCAACGCCGTTGCCACCTGGGAGCTTCCCCATGCGAAGTGAAGTGTTCAGCGGAGCCCATCTTCGACACGTGTTCGAAAACGCGCGCGCCGCGCTCGGTGAGGACGCTGTGATTCTGCGCACCGAGGTGCTGCATCACGAGGGTGCTACCCGGTTCCAACTCACCGTCGCGCCCATGGACGAGGTCGAGACGCTGCGTCGCCGCCTGAATACGCCGGCCCCGGTCTTCCGCCGCGGCCCCTACGGACGCGGCGACATCGGACCGTTCGTCATGGCGCTCGTTGGACCTACCGGCTCCGGCAAGACCACGACGGTGGCCAAGCTCGCCCTCAATGCCTCCGCGTTCCGGAACCAGCGAGTGGGCGTGCTGACGGTCGATACGTATCGCGTGGGCGCGCTCGAGCAGATCGGCGAGTTGGCCGCGCTCGCCGATCTCGTCCTCGAAGTGGCGTACGAGCCCAAGGACATGCTCCGGGCGCTGGCCCGGCTCGATGAGTGCGACGTCGTCATCATCGACACACCGGGACGCAGCCCGCATGCGCAACAGGTGAACGGCGTCTGGCGCAGCATGCTGCAGTCGGTGAGTCCCGACGAGGTGCATCTGATGATCCCCTCGGGGCTTCGCCCGGACCTGGCCGCCGCGCTGGTCACCGAATACGCCGCGTGCCGTCCCACCCATGCGCTGTATGCCAAGGTGGACGAACTGCACGACGAGTCGGCGTTGGTGGATCTCAGCGACGCCGTGCCCCTGCCGGCGCGCTGGGTGACCACCGGGCAGGACATCCCCCACGACCTCGACCTCGCGCACGGCCGGGTGTTGGCCGCGCTCGGAACCGCGCATCCCGACACGCGAATGGTGGCCGCATGAGACCGCCCGTATTCGTGGTGGCCGGCGGCAAGGTCGGCGTGGGAACGTCGACCTTGGCGGCGGGGTTGGCCACGACGTTTGCCTCCACGCGCACCACGCTGCTCGTGGAAGTGGATGAGGGCGCGGTCTCCCTTGCCCGGATGCTGGGTGTGGACGCCCCCAGGACGGCCGGCGATCTGCTGCTCGCCACGACGCCGGAGCTGGTGCTCACGCCGGCTGGCGGCGACCTGACGCTGGTCGCCGGCCGCGATCCGGCGTTGCCGGCGCTGTCCGCGGCCCAGCGCGCCACGCTCCACCGCCGTCTGGAATCGATGTACGACCGCTTCGAGACCGTCGTCGTCGACGCCGGATCGCGCGCCGCCGCCGTGCTGGCCGCGTGCGCGGCGCCGTCCGCGTCGGCGATCGTCGTCACGACCGACGACCGCATCGCCGCCGCCGGCGCCTACGCGCTCGAGAAGTTGCTCCACCTGCAGCATCCGCAGATCGACGTCCGCGTGGTGGGCAACATGCAGGACGACGTCACCGCATTCGGCATCCGCGAACTTCTGAGCGGAGCCACGCAGCAGTTCCTCGGCCGGCCCCTCGAATACGCCGGCACCGTGCCCGCCGATCCGGCGCTGGCCGCGCTCCTCGCGGGGCGTACGCCCGACACGCCGTCCGGCGATCCGCGCGTCTCACCGGCGCTCATGGCGCTCGCCGAGATCGGCGGGCGCGCTCTGGACGTCCCGGGTTCGCGCTCCAACTCATCTTCCACCGGCAGGTCCCGTCATGCAACACGCTAGACTCTGGAAGGAATTCGCCCGCGGCAGCGCGACGGCCCGCGACGCGCTCCTCGACGCGCACCTCACGCTCGTCTACCACGTGGCGCAGCAGGTGTGCGGCCTCCTCTCCACACGTCACGAGATGGACGAGTTGGTGTCGTACGGCACACTCGGGCTCATCTCGGCCCTCGACAGCTTCGACACGGCCCGCGGCCTCGCGTTCAGTACGTACGCGGTGCCCCGCATCCGCGGGGCGATTCTCGACGAGTTGCGCCGCCAGGACCACGTTCCCCGTTCGGTGCGGCGCAAGATGCGCGCACTCGCCGGCGCCCGCGAAACGCTGGCTCAACAGAACGGCCGCCAGCCCACCAATCAGGAAGTGGCCGAACACCTCGGCATCGACATCGCCACGTTCGACCGGTGGTCGGCCACGGCGAGCCGGGCCGGTCGGGTCTCCATCGAGGAATCCCTCACGGCCGAAGACGGCGAGTTGGTGAGCGGCCTCGACGAGCTGAGCACCAACAGCATGGCCACGGTCGAAGACGAGATGACGCGCGATCAGGAGATCGCGATCATGACCGAAGCGCTCAAGCAGTTGAAGGAGCAGGAGCGCCACGTGCTGGTGCTGTACTACCACGAAGAACTCAAGATGCACGAGGTGGCCGAGGTGCTCGGGGTCACCGAGTCGCGGGTGTCGCAGATCCGGACGCGCGCGCTGGACAAGCTGCGGGCTCGTATGGGCCCGGTGCGCGGACTGACGCCGCTGGAGATGGTCGGATGACGCCCATCGCCATGCTCATCTCGGGATTGCGCCGGCGGACGCCGGAGGCCGGCACGGCGCCCGCCCCGGCCGCGGAACCGCCGCGGTCGCTCTCCCCGCACGGCCGGCGCCGCGCCATCTGTGCGTATGCCGCCCAGGGACTGTCACGCGACGAGATCGTGCGCCGGACCCGCTTTGCCTACGACGCGGTGGCGCTGCTCGTGCCCGCCGGAACCGAGGACGACGCCGGAGAATTCGCATGAGCCCCGTCGACCCGATGGCGAGCGCCGCCGCCGCCCTCCACTACTGGGAGCGCCGGCAGGACGTGATCAGCAACAACCTGGCGAACGCCGACACCGACGGGTTCAAGGCCGAGCGCGTGTTCGGAACCCTGCTCGCCGACGGCACCACGGCGCCGGCGGCCGCGACCGACATGAGCGCCGGCGCCATCACGCCCACCGGAAATCCGCTTGACGTCGCCATCGGCGGCCGCGGCTTTCTGGTCGTTCAGACGCCGCAGGGGAATCGGCTCTCGCGCGGCGGATCGCTGCAACTGGACGCCGGAGGGTATCTGGCCGACGCATCCGGAAACCACGTGCTCGGCGACGCCGGACCCATCCGCATTCTCGGGGGCGCCGTGCACATCGATCCCGCCGGCGGCGTGTACGCCGACGGCCAGTTCGTGGATCGGCTCCGCGTGGAAGCCGTCCCGCCAGGCACCGCGTTGCAGCACGCCGCCGGTACGCTGTTCATTCCGCCGTCCACCACCACGCCGGTGCCGCCATCGGCGCGGCACGTGCAGCAAGGGAGTCTCGAGCACAGCAACGTGAACACCATCAGCAGCATGGTGGACATGATTGCCGTGCAGCGCGCCTACGCCGCCGTCCAGAAGGCGATGATCACCATGGACGGCGTGAACGGCACGATCAGCAACGACCTCGCCAAGCCCGTCTGACGCCGACGGACTCCACCACTCATCCCTCTTCACTGGACTGACCATGGATCCCGCACTTCTCACCGCCGCCACCGGCATGATGGCGCAGCAGACGCGCACTGATGTGATCGCGAACAATCTCGCGAACGTGAACACGACCGCGTTCAAGCGCAGTCGCGCCGACTTCGAAGATCTGCTCTATCAGAACGTGCAGAACGGCGCCATCCTCGGCTCGCCCGACGCGCAGACCGCGCCACCCATCCAGATCGGCCGTGGCACGCGGCTGGCCGGCGTCCAGCGCCTGGATACGCAGGGTAACCTCGAACAGACCGGACGCGATCTCGACATCGCCATCGAAGGCGCGGGCTACTTCCAGGTCTCGATGCCCAGCGGGGAAACGGCCTACACGCGCGACGGCAGCTTCAACGTGTCCGACCAGGGAACGCTGGTCACACAGGACGGCTACGCCGTGGTGCCCGGAATCAAGATTCCGCAGGACGCGACCGCCCTCACGATCTCACGGACCGGCGAGGTGAGCGCCACACGGGGCTCGAACACCACGCCGGTGGATCTGGGCCGCATCGAGCTCGCGACCTTCGCCAACCCGGCCGGCCTCCTGGCCGACGGTCAGAACGTCTTCTCGGCCACGCCGGCGTCCGGAGAACCAGTGACCGGCTATCCCGGCGACAATGGCATGGGTCAGCTGCTCCAGGGAAATCTCGAGGGCAGCAACGTCCAGGTGGTGCAGGAGATGGTCGACATGATCACCGCCATGCGCGCCTACGAGATCAATTCGAAGGCGATCACGAACAGTGATCAGATGCAGCAGATGGCGGACAACCTGATTCGATGATGCACCGGCGTTCGTGGTTCGTGCTGCCCGTCCTGCTCGCGCACTGGTTGCGCGGCGCCCCCGCCCTGGCGCAGGCGCCGGCCGTGCCGGAGCCCGTCACCCGGCGTGTTGCCACGCTGGTGGCCGCGCGCTGGCAGGTACCGGCCACTGCCGTGCGGCTCGACTGGGCCACCACGGGGTCCGTGGCCGGCATCGATACCACGGCCTCCCGCGCAGCGCTCGTCGCCGAACGCGGCGGCTGGTTCAGCGTCGCCCTGCCGGCAGTCACGGGCCCCGACGTGGCACGGTGGCGCGTGCGCGCCGGCGTGGCCGAATCGACGTGGGTCGCCCGTACCGCCTTGCCGCGCGATGCGATGGTGACGCGTGCCGTTGCCGTCGACACCGAGATCGTGCGCTGGGGTCGCCCGGCCCGGCATGTGCCGGCCCGCCTCGGTTGGGTGGCGCAGCGTGCCATCCGCTCCGGCGAGATTCTGCAATCGCCGGCGGTCCAGCCGCCCCCGCTCATCGCGGCGGGTGATTCCATCGCTCTGGTCTGGCAGCACGACCGGATTCGACTGGTCGTGCACGGTATCGCGGCGGGGCGTGCGGCGGTCGCCGGCGATCCGGTCACCGTCCGACTGTCCGGCGGGCGAACGCTCGCCGGAATCGCCGCCGGCCCCCATCGCGCCACGCTCAACTCCCATCAATGAGAACCCGACCCATGACTCGCAGACTTTCGTGGAGCTTCCTCTTCGCCGTCGCGGTGGTGTTCGCCGCGCCGGGCGCCACGGCGGCCGCGCAGCAGGCCCGCCCCGACTCGTCGTCGGTCCGTGCGCCGCTCTCGGCGCCCGTTGGCGCACCGGTAGTCCGCGCCGCACGGCAGAGCTGGACCGCCGACCGGATGCCACTCGCCATCGGTGACATCATCACCGTCAACGTGGACGAGCACCTGCTCGCGAGCGCCGACCGGAAGAACGCGGCCGATGATCAGCGCAGCCGGAGCCTCGGCTTCGCCGCCGCGCAGGGCCCCACCGGCCTCGGCCCACAGGCCTCGATCAACAGCGAGAACAACGGCCATTCCCAGGTCGAGGGCCAGGCGTCGCGGACCAACGACTTCGTGGGGGCGATCACGGCCCGCGTGGTTGCCGTGTCGCCCACCGGATTGCTCCAGGTGAAGGGCACCAAGCTCGTTGAACTCGACAAGTCCAAGGAAGAACTGGCGATCTCCGGCTGGATCCGGCCCGACGACGTGTCGCCCACGAACACCATCGAATCGTGGCGGATCGCCGACGCGCAGCTCACGTACCACGCCACCGGCGACATCGACAAGCCGAAGGGACACCTGCTGCTTCGGATTCTGGGAGCGCTGTGGCCATGAAGCGACTGCTGATGCTTGCCGTCGCCGCCGCGGTGGCCGCCGGTTCCGCCGGCGCGCAGGACGTTGCCGTGCGCGATCTGGTGATCGCCGACCAGGCCGTGCCGATCCGGCTGATGGGCTACGGACTCGTGGTCGGCCTGCCGAACACGGGCGACCGGGCCACCGGCCGGGGCTCGGTGGAAACGGTCCAGTCCGTGGCCAACATTCTGCGCCGATTCAACGTGCAGGTGCCGCCCGACTGGCTGAACACGCGGAACGTGGCGGCGGTGCTCGTCACCGCCGAGGTGTCGCCGTACCTGCGGCCCGGCGGTCGATTCGACGTGCAGGTGTCGTCGATCGGCGATGCCCGGTCGCTGCGCGGCGGCACGCTCTGGATGACACCGCTCGTGATGGACGTGGGGGGCACCCCGGTGGGTAGCGCGCAGGGCACGCTGCTCGTGGGCACCGACCGGCCGACCGCGGGCAGCGCCTGGACCGGCGCCTGGACCGGCGGCATGCGGGCGTCCGACGTGGCGAGCGCGCGGGTACCGACGGGGGGGCTCGTGGAAGCGGAATTGCCGCGCACCCCGCTCCCGTCCGGCGGTCCGGCGCATCTGACACTCCGGCAACCCGATGCCGGCACCGCCGCGCGCATTGCCGCCGCCATCAACCAGGCGCTGGCCGACAGTGTGGCGGTGGTGGACGATCCGGGGCAGGTGTCCCTGGCGCTCAAGGGAACGCCCGCCGAGCGCGCGGCCACCATGACGCGCGTAGCACAGCTCAAGGTGGCGCCGGCGCGAAGCGGTCGGGTGGTGATCGATGCCCGGTCGGGCACCGTGGTTGCGGGGGGCGACCTGACGGTGGGCGAGGGCGTGGCCAGCGCCGGCGACATTGCGCTAAGGATCGGCGCCCTTCCGACCGATACTGTCCGGCGTCAGGGCCAGGTGGACCTGGCGGCGGGGAGCAGCGTGCAGACGCTCGTCGCCGCGCTGCATGCCGTGAACGCACCACCGTCGCAGATCGCCGCGATCTTCGAGGCCCTGCGCGACGTGGGCGCGATCACGGCCGAGGTGATCGTACGATGACAACGGTGAACGCGAGCGCGGCCGCGTCGACCGCGCAGACGCCCGAGGCCGGGCTCCGGCGCACGGCGCACCAACTCGAGGGGGTCTTCGTGGAGCAGCTCTTCAAGGCCATGCGCCAGACGGTGCCCCACGACGGATACGCCGACGGTGGCGCGGGAGAGGACATGTTCACGGGGCTGTTCGACGAAAAGATCGCCGACGCCGCACCCCAGCAGTGGCACGACGGCCTGGCCGAGAGCGTCTACCGCCAACTGGCGAGCCGGCTTCCCGGCGGAGCCCCGCCGGCCGGGAACGACGCGGCGCTCGACGCCGCGCAGACCATTCCACCTCCGGCGTCGAGGCGCTGAGCGCATGCACCAGTCCACCGAAGTGCGACCCACGCCCGGTTCCCACGCGCCCCCGGGCGCCGTCGACGCCATTCACGACGTGCTCGCCACCGAACGCCGCCTGGTCGAGGAGCTGACCGCGATCGTCACACGGCAGCGCTCGGCGATCGGCGCCGACGACCTCGAGACCGTGGACCGGACGTCGCACGCCATGCAGCGCGTGCTGTTCACGCTGCACGAGGCCCGGCACCGCCGGCGGAGCATCGGCCGGCTCCTCGGCGGGTCCGACATCCCGATCGGCGACATCGAGGACTTCCTCGGCGACCGGATGACCGACGACGTGCGAAGCGCGCGGGTGGCGCTCCGCGCGTCCGCCCGCCGGTTGGCGGCCGAGGTCGAGGTCACGCGGCGCGTCCTGCGCACGGCCCTCGCCACCAACGATGCGCACGCCGCCCGTCTCACCGGCGCGGTACCGGCGCTGACCTATGGCGACGCCCCGGCGACCGCCGCCGGGCGCAGCGGTCTCCTCGTCAACCGGTGCGGCTGAGGCCAGACCATGTCATCGCTCACGAGCATTCTCAGCATCGCCAGCACCGCGGCCCGTGCCCAGCAGGGCGCCATGCAGGTGGTGGCGCAGAACGTCAGCAACGCATCCACCGACGGGTACTCGCGGCAGCGCGCGGAACTCTCGGCCACCCCGCCGATGGTCACGCCGCAGGGGGTGTTCGGCACCGGCGTCACCATTGCCGACGTCACCCGCGCGCGGGACACGCTGCTCGACGCCACGTACCGTGAACAGTCGGCCAACAGCTCGGCGGCCTCGCTGCATCAGGACCTGCTCACCGGCGTCCAGTCGATCTTCAACGAACCGTCGGACACCGGGCTCGCCGCATCGCTGGACGCCTTCTGGTCGTCATGGTCGGATCTGTCCAACAACCCGGGCGATCCATCGGCCCAGTCGGTCGTCCGCGCTCGCGGCGGCGAACTGGCCAACCTGCTCAACACCGACGCGCGCCAACTCGATAGCGCCCAGGCGAGCGCCGCCTCGCAACTCGATCAGAACGTGCAGTCGTTCAACCAACTGGCGCAGCAGATCGGCGATCTGAACCGCCAGGTCACCGCCAGCGAGTCGGGCGGCCACCAGGCGCCCGACCTGCTCGACCAGCGCGACCGCCTGCTCGACCAGCTGTCGCAGCTGGCGCCGGTGCGGGTGCTGAACGGCACGAACGGCGGGGTGAATGTGGTGCTGGGCGGCGTGTCGGTGGTCAGCGGCGCCGACGCGAGAACGCTCAGCCTGGGCGGCACGCCCAGCGCCCCCGTGCTCACCGTCAGCGGCGACTCCACGCCGCTTCCGCCGGTGGGCGGGTCGCTCGGCACCCTGGTCACGTTCCTCCAGACCGAACTGCCGTCGGTACGCAGCCAACTCGACGTGCTGGCGCGCGGCGTGGTGAACGCCGTGAACACGATTCACGAAACCGGATACACGGCATCGGGCGACGCCATCCGCGTCGCGAATGGGGCGCCTCCCGTCGGCGCCACGGGCAGCGGCATCGACTTCTTCGATCCGACGGCGACCACCGCGGAAACCATCAAGCTGTCGTCGGCCGTCAAGGCCGACAGTTCGGTGATCGCGTCGGGGACCACGTCCACGGGGGACAATTCGGTAGCGCTGGCCATTGGCGCGCTCCGCGACGGCACCGGCGCCACGGCGCTCAGCGCCACGATGGGCGCTGCCGCCTTCGCCGCCCAGGTGGGGCTGCCGCCCAACAGTTCGTTCGGCGACAGCTTCCAGTCGCTGGTCGCGCGCCTCGGCGCGGACGTGAGCTCGGCCGGCAACGACGCGTCGACCTATCAGACGCTCGCTCAGCAGGCCAATGCGCGTCGCCAATCGGTGAGCAGCGTGTCGCTGGATGAGGAAATGACCAAGCTCATGCAGTTCCAGCAGGGGTACGCGGCCGCGGCCAAGGTGGTGCAGGCGGCGAACGACATGGCGCAGGCCATCCTCAACATGGTGCCATAAGGTGCTCATCCTGAGCCGCCGCCCGGGGGAGGCGATCATGATCGGATCGGAGATCCGCATCGTGCTCCTGGCCTGCGACCGCGGGGGCGCGCGCATCGGGATCGATGCGCCGGCGCACGTGGGGATCCAGCGCGAGGAAATCGTGATCGAGATCGCCGAGGAGAATCGCCGCGCGCGGGCAGGTTCCGACTGGGCCGCCCTGCTCGATCCGCCAGGGAGTCGCAACTCGGCCTAGCAGCGCACGTTGGGCCGATCCCTCCGATCGGGGTCCAGTTTCTTCGGTGACCGGTCGATACTCACCGCCGGAGAAAATTCTTTCGGACCTCGACCCAAGCGTGCCCCGTGACTGTTATCGTCGGCATCGTCATCGTCATCGGCAGTATTCTGCTCGGCTACACCATGCACGATGGCCACGTGGCGGTACTCCTGCAGGTTTCGGAGTTCATCATCATCGGCGGCGCGGGCGTCGGCGCGATGGTGATCGGCAATCCGCCCTCCGTGCTGAAGGCGATCGTCCGGGACGTGCTCGGGCTGCTCAAGCCCAGTCACTTCTCCGAGTCCGCGTATGCGGAACTGCTCCAGATGCTGTTCGAGGTGTTCCAGACGGCGCGGAAGGACGGGCTGATCGCGCTGGAAACCCACGTCGAGGATCCCGGCGCGAGCCTGCTGTTCCAGAAGTATCCGATCTTCAGCAGCCACGAACACGCGGTGCGGCTGCTGTGCGACACGCTCAAGGTCATGTTGAGCGGAACGGTCGAGGACCACCACCTGTCCGAGATCCTCGACCTCGACCTGGAGCGGCATCACGAAGAGGCCTCGGTGGTGCCGGGCGCCCTGGCTCGAGCCGGGGACGCGATGCCCGGGTTCGGGATCGTGGCCGCCGTGCTCGGCGTCGTCGTGACCATGCAGTCGATCAACGGGACGGCGGCCGAGGTCGGCTCGAAGGTCGCCGCGGCCCTCGTCGGGACGTTCCTCGGCATCCTCCTGTCGTACGGGTTCTTCGCGCCGATCGCCCAGGCCATCGAGACGCGGGTGCGCGGCGAGTCGGCGTACCTGGCGTGCATCCGGACGGCGCTCCTCTCGTTCTCGCGCGGGGATGCGCCCATGACCTGCGCCGAATTCGCGCGCCGGAACATCGAACCCACGCACCGCCCGTCGTTCGAGGAGCTCGAAGCGCTCACCCGTCGGAAGGCAGCGTAGGGTGCGCGATCGGAAAGAGGACCGGCCGGTAATCATCCGCGTCGTCAAGAAGAAGGCGGCTCACAGCGCGCATCACGGCGGGTCGTGGAAAGTGGCGTACGCCGACTTCGTCACGGCACTGATGGCGTTCTTCCTGGTGATGTGGATCGTCGGCATGGACCAGAACGTGAAGCGCGCCGTCGAGGGCTACTTCTCGAACCCGGTCGGATACCGCCACGGCTACGGGAGCGGCAAGAGCCCGCTCTCGACTGGCAATTCCCCGTCTGCCCTGCAGGCCAACGTGTTCCGCACGGTGGCGTACATGCGCGAGCAGCAGCAGCTCTCGGTCACCGGCGGCGAGATCAAGCAGGCACTCACGAATTCTCCGGGCCTGCAGAAGGTGGCCGCCAACGTCGAGATCGTCGTCGGCCAGAACGGGCTGCGCATCGAACTCGTCGAGAGCGATTCGGGCGACACGTTCTTCGCCCGTGGATCGGCGCAGCTCACGCCCATCGGTCTGCGGGTGGTCACGATGATCGGGAGCGAACTGGTCGCGCTCCAGAACCCGGTGGAGATCGAGGGGCACACCGACGCCGCGCCGTACGGGACGAGCACGTACACCAACTGGGAACTGTCGGCGGACCGCGCCAACGCGGCGCGCCGCGTGCTCGAATCCGCCGGCCTGCCCGAGAGCCGCATTGCCGAAGTGAAGGGCATGGCCGATCGCGACCTGCGCGATCCCGCGCACCCATTCAGCGCCGCCAACCGGCGGGTAACGATTCTGCTCCCCTTCGTACATCAACTCCCCGACGGCACCGCCACGACGGCGCTTCCCGACCCCTCGTCGGCGCCGGGCCCGGGCCGCGGGTCGCCGTGAACGGTCAAGCGACACGGTCCACGGGTCGATACTGACCGGCGCACGTCACCGGCGGCGGCCCCGCCGCGCCCGAACCGAGACCCGAACCGTGCCCGACATTCTCATTGCGCGACAGCCGATCTTCGATGCCCGGAATCAGCTGGCAGGGTACGAACTGCTGTATCGGGCCGTCGGCGCCGCAGCGGAGAGCGACGCCGGCCGCCAGGGCCACGCCCTGATCGCCGGCCTGCTCACCGTCGGTTTCGAACAGCTCGTCGGGGACACGCCGGCGTACGTGCGGTTCCCCCATGCACTGTTGCTCGATCGCGCATTCGAACTCCTTGACCCGCGGCACGTGGCGATCGAACTGACCGATCCCTTTCCCGCGGACGACGAGGCGTTGGGGGCCATCGCCGCGCTGCGCGCCGCGGGGTTCACGCTGGCGGTCGGCGCATACGCGACCGCCGCCGAGTTCCGGCCCGTCCTCCGGCTGGCGCAACTGATGCGCGTGGACGCCACGCACGACGCGGACGACGTGCTCGCCGGCGCCGCGCAATGCGCGGCGAAGTACGGCCTCAGGCTGCTGACCGACCACGTGGACGACGCGCGGGCCGCCGACACCAGCCGCGCCCTCGGCGCCGCGCTGTACCAGGGGAAGTTCTTCAGCCGTCCGCAGATCGTGAAACGCCGCGATCTCCCCACTGGGGTCACGGGCATCGCCCGCGTCATGAACGCGGTCCAGGACCCCACCGCCACCGACCGCGCGATCGAAGAGGCGTTCCGCGTCGATCCCGGGCTGAGCCTGCGTCTGCTGCGCCTCGTCAATTCCGCCGCCATCGGAGGCGTCGGCATCGAGTCGATTCAGCACGCCGTGCGCCTCATCGGGCGCACGGCGTTGCACCGGTGGCTCTCCGTGCTGTTCTCGGGCACCATCCCGCAATCCAGCGACGTCGAGCGGGAACTGGTCGTCGCCGCCCTCGCCCGCGGACGCCTGTGCGAGTTGCTGGCCATCAACGACGGCGACCACCGTGCGGCGCCCTCCGTATTCCTCACGGGACTGCTCTCGGCGGTGGATGCCATGCTCGGGGTCTCCCCCCGCGAACTGCTGCGGCAGGTCCACGTGTCGCTGGACGTCGAGGCCGCGCTGCTCCACGACTCGGGGCCGTACGCCAGATACCTCGCGCTCGCCCGCCTCTACGGCCAGGCGAAATGGGACGACGCGCTCGTCCTCGCCTCGGAGCTCGACGTGGTCGACGACCTGCCGATCTGGTATGCGCAGGCGGGGGCCTGGGCGCGCAACATGCTGGCGGCTTAGGCGCTCCCGATGTCGGACGTCTTCGTCGCCCGGCAGCCGATCTTCAATCTCGACGATCAACTGGTCGGCTATGAGCTGTTGTACCGCGACTCGCGCACGGCCACCGGCGCCGGCGGCGCCACGCCGGTGGGCATGTCGAGCGCCACGCTCGTCGCGGCGCTGCTCACCATCGGCCTCGACCGATTGGTGGACGGGTCACGGGCGTTCGTGAACTTCCCGCGCGACCTGCTGCTGAGCGACGTGCACGAACTGCTCGATCCGCACCAGGTGACGGTCGAGGTGCTCGAGACCGTGACCTGCGACCGCGAGACGGTGGCGGCGGTTCGCGCCCTGAACGCCCGCGGATTCGACGTCGCGCTCGACGACTTTTGCGGCGGCGCCGAGTACGATCCGTTGCTCGAACTGGCACAGGTGGTCAAGATCGATGTGTTGGGCGCTACCCGCGAGACGCTCGCCCCCGTGGCCCATCGGCTCGCGCGGCACCCGGCCCGGCTGCTGGCCGAGCGCGTCGAGGACCCCGAGACCTACGGGCTCTGCCGGTCGCTGGGGTTCAGCATGTTCCAGGGCTACTACTTTCAGCGCCCGCAAACCGTCGCCGGCCGCGACCTTCCCGCCGGCCTCGGCGCGATCGCACGGCTGATGAATCTGGTGTCGGATCCCCGGACCACGGATCGCGAACTCGAATGCGCATTCCGTACCGACCCCGGCCTGAGCCTCAAGCTGCTCCGCATCGTCAACTCCGCGGCCGTGGGCGGGGTGGGCATCGATTCCATCCAGCGCGCCGTGCAGATCGTGGGACGCAGCACGCTGCACCGTTGGCTGTCGCTGCTGCTGGCCAGCGCGCTGCCCCGCGGCACCGGCGTCCAGCGCGAACTGGCGTTCGAGGCCCTGGAACTCGCCCGCATGTGCGAACTGCTCGCCATGCACTCGGGCCGGCCTCAGGCGGCCGCCTCGGCGTTCCTGGCCGGCCTGCTCTCGAAGTTCGACTCGATTCTGGGAATCACGATGCGGGACCTGCTGCGCCACGTGCACGTGTCGAGCGACGTCGCGTCCGCACTGCTCCACGCCAATGGCCCACTGACGCCGTACCTGGACATCGCCTCGTCGTACGTCCGGGGGTCGTGGGAGCCATTGATCGCGATGGCCGACGGACTGGGCGTGGGCGACCGGTTGGGCGGCTGGTACACCGACGCGGGCACCTGGGCTCGCGAGGTGCTGACCGCCGCTTAGCGCCACCGGGCAGACCCCGCGTTGATGAGTATCGGCAAGATACCGTGCGGACTTGAATGCTCGAGTCCGGCGGCTAAAGTCGCGCGCCCCAACGGTCGATACTCGTGAGGCGAAGGACCATACTCGCCACGCGGGGCGGACCGCCGGCCCCGCGGCAAGGAGCCCCGAATGTATCGAAGTGTTCCGCGCCACCGTCCGTTCGTGCCCGTCGCGCTCCTCGTGAGCGCCGCGATCGCGTGGGGCTGCCATCAGGGAACGCACGTGACCACGCTGCCCGACGTCAAACCCGCCGCCGCCGGACGTACGGTGCCCGCCTGGTACGTCAACCCGCCGCGGGACGACCGCACGATCGTTGCCACGGCGTCGGCGACGTCGGAGGACATGCAGCTGGCCCTCACCAAGGCGCAGACGATCGCGCGGGCCACGCTGGCCGAGCAGATGCAGGCCACCTACGACGTGCTGAACAAGCAGTTTGCGGAGGAGGTGGGGCGCGACTCCACCACGCAACTCCTCGACCAGTTCACGCGCACCGTCGAAGGGGTCGTGCACACGACGCTCGTCAACACCGCCCCCCGGTCGCAGTATCTCGAACGTGAACCGGGCGGCTACCGCGCGTTCGTCCTGATGTCGGCCGCCAGGGCGGACATGACGGAACGTCTGCTGCGAGAGCTGAAGGCGAACGAGGCGCTCTATACGCGTCTGCGCGCGACGCAGGCATACCGGGAGCTCGAGCGTACGATCCCGCGCGATTCGATGCCGTGACCCGCGTCCGCAGGCGATGGCGATGGATCGCCATCGGCGCGATCCTGGTCGCGGGCGCGGCGCGCGCCGCGGCCCAACGCGTGCCGCCCCGCGGTGATCGTCATCCGCCGGATGCCGCCGCCGACCCGCCGATCCCGGTGGTGGCCGTCGGCAGCGGCACCGGCTTCGCCGCGGCGCTGGCGCAGGCCGTTCGAATGGCCGTGGAGTCGGGGGCCGGCGCCATGCTCGCCAGCGCCACCACCGTACGCGGCGATCGCGTGGTCAGCGATTCCATCCACACGGTGAGTCGCGGCATCGTCACCCGCTACGTCCTGCTCGACAGCACACGCAGCGATGGCACGGTGCACGTGCGGATCCTCGCCATGGTCTCGCGCATTCGCGAGCAGCCGCTCACGCCGGTTCCCGGCACCAGCGTCCGCGTGCCCGGGGATCTCTGGGCGGCCGGCGACGCGATCGACGCCGAACGGCGCCGCGCGGAAGGCGAGATCGTCCAATCCATCTTCGCCGACATCGAGCACCAGCCCGGTCTCTATGCGTATCGGGTGGCCCCCGGTCCGGCGGTACCCGACGGGGACCGGCTGCGCATGCGCGTGCTTCTCATCCGCACGCCGAACGCGAACTACGCGGCCGCCATGCAACGGGCGGAGGCCATCCTCGCGGCCATCGCCGGGCCCGGGGGCGACCGCCGGCTGCGGTATCCGCCCACCACCGCCCAGGTGCGCATGGTGCATCCGTGCGTCTCCCGCTGCGGTCCGGACAGTCGCCGGCTGCTCGATGCCCGGGCGGTGCTGGCGCCGACGGATAGCTTCGCGGGTTTCGATCCCCCCGTCGTCACGGCGGGTGCGCCGGACCGCGTCCCCGCGCTGTTCCCCGCGCTGAGCACCGCCGGCGGGTTCGCGGTGGCGTTCGTGGACCGGGCCGCGGAGCGCGCGCGCTACGTGCACCTGCGCTCGACCGCGGCGTTCTTTGCCGTGGTGGACTACCTGCGCACGGTGGTCGACGAGGCACGGATGCGCCTCGTCGTTGGTGATCGCGCCGTGACGTTGCGTCAGGTCTTCCGTGCGCCGTGGAGCGGCGCCTTCGACCCCGTGCTGCTCACCGCCGACTCCCTGCCGGCGGTCCAGGTACGGCTCGTGCGTCCGTTCCGCGAGCGTACCCGTGGGGGACCGGGAACCCCCGTCGTGGCGGGAGCCCAGGACGTGGTGTTCTGGGTGCAGGTGGGAGCGGCGATACGCGCCGACACGGCCGTCCTCGATCTCTGGTTCACGCCACCGCAGTTGGCGTCGTTGCGCGAACTGCGCATCGAACCGCTCGAGATCGACCATCGCCTGCCGCCGGTGCGGTGTCGCGTGGCGTTCGCACACTGGCCGAACGGAACGGCCGATTCCGTTCGGGTGTGCGATCACCCGGCACCGGTGGACGACTTCCGGCGGCCCCTCGGGAGCACCGGACCATGAGTCGGCTCTCGACGTTGGCCGCGGCGCTGCTCGTCGCGTCACGGCTCGGCGCGCAGACCGCGGCGGGGATGCCGCCGTCGGTGCCCCTCCAGGTGCGCGCCGAGTTCGCGCGCCCCCCGCTGGCCGACGGCGACGGCGCATTGCTGGTGCTGGTCGGGCGCGACTCGATCGCGGTCGCGGTCGGCACCGCGGTTGCCGACAGCACCAACGCGGCCAGTGTCTGCACGGTCGCGCGTCTGCGCGCCGAGCGCGAACTGGTGCGCCAACTGGTCGGTCTGCACATCGACAGTCGCAGCGTGTTCCGCACCTTCGAGCGTCGCGGCGCGCCGCCCACCGATCAATTCGACGAGATCATCACCGAACGAGTGGCCGGGCAACTCGCGCGGGCCGCGCTCGGCGCGCAATGGTGGGCCGATGGCCCCCGGCGATGCCGCGTCGGCTTGTGGCTCGTCGTCCGTTCGGCGCCGCCCTGACCCCGAGGCGAGATGCGGCGCGCGGACCGCTCAGGGCGCGATGTCGTGCAGCTCGACGTCCTGTTCGTGGTCCAGCGCCCACCGCATCTGCCAATCGCTGTCGAACAGGAGCAGCGGCTGGCCCTTGGCGTCGAACAGCAGCATCCGCCCGGAATCGCGGGCGGCGCGCTCGATGGCCTTGGGGCTGCCGGTGACCCAGCGCGGGTAGCGCGCCGAAATCCGCTCCAGCCGAGCATCCACGCCATACTCGTGCGCCAGCCGGTGCATCATCACGTCGAACTGGAGCTGCCCCACGGCGCCGACGATCGGCGTCGGGCTCGTGGTGTCGGTGCCCGAGGTGAAGAACACCTGCGCCGCGCCCTCCTCGGTGAGTTGCCGCAAGCCGGCATCGAGTTGCTTGCGCCGCATCGGGTCGGTGAGGATCACGCGCGCGAAGTGCTCGGGAGCGAACCGCGGAATGTCGGCGAACGCCACGCCGCCCTCGGCGGAGAGCGTATCGCCGATGCGCAGCGCCCGCCGGTCCATGATGCCGACGATGTCGCCGGGCCAGGCATCCTCCACGGCCGTGCGCTCGCGGGCCATGAACGTCTGGGGCGCCGCCAGCCGCATCGGCTTGCCGGTGCGCTCGTGGATCACCTGCATGCCGGTCTCGAAGCGGCCGGAGACCACCCGCACGAAGGCCACGCGGTCGCGGTGCTTGGGGTCCATGTTCGCCTGGATCTTGAACACGAACCCGCTGAACGCGTCGCGAGCCGGCTCGATCACGCCGGCGTTCGAAGCGCGAGGCGCCGGCGGCGGGGCCAGTTCGAGGAACTCCCGCAGGAACGGCTCGACGCCGAAGTTGTTGAGCGCGCTGCCGAAGAATACGGGCGAGAGCTCGCCGGCCAGCACCTGCTGCTCGTCGAACGGATGGCCTGCCTCGTCGAGCAGCGCGATGTCGTGCACCAGCCGCTCGTGCGTGGTCGGGCCCAGCAGCTCGCGAGCCTCCGCGCCTTCCAGACGGCCCACGCGGGCCACCGACCGCCGGGCCCCCCGCGACTCGTCCTTCTCGAACAGGTGGATCTGCTTCATCCGCCGGTCGTACACGCCGACGAACCCGGCCGAGAGGTCCTCGGCGCTGAAGATGGGCCAGGTGATCGGGTGGCAGTTGATGCCGAGGTCCGACTCGACGTCGCCGATCAGCTTGAGCGGATCCTCGCCCCACCGGTCGCACTTGTTGACGAAGGTGAAGATGGGCGTGCGCCGACGTTTGCAGACCGCGAACAGCTGCCGGGTGCGCTCCTCGACGCCCTTGCGGTTGTCGAGCAGCATCACGGCGCTGTCGGCGGCGACGAGCGTGCGGTAGGTGTCCTCGGAGAAGTCCTCGTGCCCCGGCGTGTCGAGGAGATTGATGACGTACCCCTCGTACTCGAACTGCATCACGCTCGACGTGACCGAGATGCCACGCTCCTGTTCCATCTGCATCCAGTCGGAGGTGGCGTGGCGATCGGCGCGACGGGCCTTGACCGACCCCGCCAGGTGGATCGCGCCTCCATAGAGCAGCAGCTTTTCCGTGAGCGTGGTCTTGCCCGCGTCCGGATGGCTGATGATCGCGAAGGTGCGCCGGCGGCGGATGGCGGCGAGCAGCCGCTCGTGACCGGTGCCGGGACCGCTCATCAGCGCCGCCCGCCGTCGGCCGGAGGGAACGTGGTTGCGCGCGCGGCGAGGGGGATGGTGAACATGTGGGGCCAGTCTAGCGCCTTGCCGGTGGGGCGCCAAGGGCGAAGGCGGGCCCCGCTGCCGTTGTGATGCAGCGCACGAAACGCCTCGCGCACGACCCGATGCATGGCATTCCAGCGGCCGCCGACGGTATCTTTCCCGGATGGTATTGATGACTCGGCCGCGGGACACGTAGCCCCCACGCGCGGCCGGACTTTCTGCGCATAGACACCAGCAAATCCAAGGGCGACGATGCTCCGTCGGATGCTAGAAGTGGTGGGAATGGGACTCGCCGTCGCCATCAGCGGCTGCGGTGGCGGAACCAGCGACCACCTGGTGGCACCGGATCCCCCGGTGCTCACGACGCTGTCGGTAACCCTCTCAGCGCTTTCGGTGTACGTGGGATCGAGCGTCACCGCGTCGGCGGCGGCCACCGACCAGCACGGCGCATCGATCGCCACCGGCACGGTCGCCTGGTCCACGGGAACGCCCGGCGTGGCGACCGTGGCGAGCGATGGACGAGTGACGGCCGTCGCGCCCGGCACCACCACCGTGATCGCGGCCGTCGGAACCAAGCAGGCGCAGGCGACGCTGACCGTGAAGCGGCTGCCGGTGGCCCGCGTGAACGTGCTGCCGGCAACGGCATCGATCGTGCCCGGTGCCACACAGCAGCTGACCGTGGCCACGCTGGACCCGAACGGCAACGTGCTGACGGGGCGGGTGGTGGTCTGGACGTCGTCCGACACGGCCAAGGCGAAGGTGGACAGCACCGGGCTGGTGACCGGCATCTCCATCGGGAACGCCACGATCATGGCCACAAGCGAGTCGGAGTCTGACAGCTCGGCGATCTCGGTGATCGCGGCGCCTCCCCCGGGCAGCGCCCCAACCATTCTGTCGATATCACCCCCCACGCTCACGCCCGGTGTAACGATGACGATCACCGGCGCCGGCTTCAGCGTGACGCGCGTCCTGGATTCCGTGACGGTGGACGGTGTGAGCGCGGTGGTGACGGGGGCCTCGACGACGCAACTCTCGGTGACGGTGCCGACGGCGCTCCCGTGCGCGCCCACGCACGGCGCCGTCGTTCAGGTGACCGTGGGCGGGCACTCGGCGACCGGATCCCAGGCGTTGCGCACCGGCACGCCCGAGCCGCTGCTGGCGGGCGGGTCGCTGGTGATCACCTCGGCGAGCGCGCTCGCCTGCCTGGAACTCCCGTTGGCAGACGGGGACTACGTGGTGAGCGTGTTCAGCGACCTCCAGGCGCCCACGTCGATCGCGCCGTTCCGCCTGGCGGGTGGAGCGGGGGGCGCCTCCGCCGACCGCGCGGCGCCGGTGATGATGCGGCAGGCGCTGGCGCGGCCGGCGGCCGCGCCGTCATGGCCGGCCGGCACGGTGGGACTGCCGGAGAACCCGGCCATGCATCTGCGCGTGCTGGAGGCCAGCCGAAATGCCTTCGCGATGCTGCGCGGAAGTGATCACGTGCGGCCGTCGTTGTCGCGTGCCGTCGCCGGGCAGCCGGCGTTCGCGTCGGTGCCGACCGTGGGCGCGACGCGAACCTTCCGGGTGAATCAGTTCACGACCACGCTCGGCGCCACGGGGAGCTGTTCGTCGTACAAGGAGATCACGGCGCGCGTGGCGTACGTGGGCACCAAGAGCATCATCTGGGAGGACGTGGCGGCGCCGCTGGCGGGGACGATGGACAGCTACTTTGCGAAGCTGGGCCAGGAATTCGACTCCACGATGTACCGGAGCGACTCGACCTACTTCGGCGACCCCCTGGTCACCGATCCGTACACGGACGGCGACCATCACCTGGACATGGTGTTCACACCGGCCGTGCCAACCGGCCTCGCCGGATTCGTCACGTCCTGTGACCTGTTCCCCCGCGATTCCGTGAACGATCCGTCGAGCAACTTCGGCGAGTTCTTCTACGCCGTGGTGCCCACGGTGGCCGGCACGGGGTTCGGCAACAATGGCACGGCCGACGCCTGGTTGTGGAGCATCCGCACGGTGGTGGTGCACGAGGTCAAGCACATCGCGTCATTCGGCGCGCGCCTCACCAACCATGCGTCGAGCCTCGAGGAGTCGTGGCTGGAGGAGGGCATGGCGCGCGAGGCCGAAGAGGTGTGGCTGCGGAACAATGTCTACAACGTGGCGTGGAAGGGTGACGCGCGCTACGCGAACACACTGTACTGCGACGTGCGTCCGAGTTTCCCCCAATGCGCCGGCAAGCCGTACGGAATGTTCGGCCACTTCAATCCCCTTTATTCGGTACTGAGGTCGCCCGGCGCGTCGTCACTGTTCGGCCGAGTGGCCGACAACGACTTCAACTTCTACGCGCTCGCCTGGTCGTTCTCTCGCTGGGCGGACGATCGGTATGCCACATCCGACGCCTCGTTCCTGCGGGCGATCACGCAGGCCACGACGACCACGGGCATGGCCAGCATCTCGGCGCTCACCGGGCAATCCGTGGACGACATGCTCGGGCACTGGACGCTGTCACTCGATCTCGACGGCGACGCCGCCTTCGCCTCCAATCCGGACGTTCAGTTCCCCACCTGGAACACGCGCGACATCTACGCCGGCATGTCGTCGGATTTCTCGAGCTACTTCCCGCAGCCCTTCCCGCTCACGCCGCTGGCGCTGCCGGCGGGATCGTTCGCGGTGGACAACGCCGGCATTCACGGGGGCGCCTTCGCGATGTACGAATTGACCACGAACGCGGCGGCAGGCCAGACGCTGTCGCTGCTTGGCGCGGGTGGGACCGGACCGGCCGCGTTCGGCCTGCGCATCGCGATCGCTCGGCGACGGTGATGCGTGGGGCCACCGCGCCCCGGGCGTTGGCCGCAGTGCCGCCGGCCGTACGAACGCCTACTGCGTTGCGGCGAGCGTGGCGCGTCGATGCGCCGCGCCGATGGCCCGTAGGCGATCGGCCGGCACCCCGGCCTCGGTGGCGAACTGCGCCCACTGGCCCACTGCGTCGAGCACCCGGTCGATCACGAGCGCCCCGTCCTTTCTGACGCCGAGCGAGCGGCCCAACGCGAGCAGGTCGTCGCGCGTGAAGCCGTCGGTCTTTCCGTTCAGCGTCATCTGGTGCCGGCGCGTGAATCCCGCGCCCTGCGCATAGGTGAGATCGAAGGCAGGGGCGAGCGCCCAACGGCCGTGGCGATCCATGAGGAAGCCGAAGTTCTTCACGTGGTCGTCCTGATTGACGGCCGCGATGTTGAACACGGCGCGCCGGAATGCCTCGTCGAGCTCGGCCGGCCCGAGGCCGAGTTCGCGGCAGACGAGCAGGTACTGCTCGTACGAATAGGCGCCGGGCGCGTTGTAGTCGGCGTGGTCGATCCCGCCGAGGCTGTGATAGTGGAGGCGCCCGGCGTCGTCCCGGTCGAACCGCTTGACGAGCAGATGATGCAGCCGCCGGTCGGGGAGCAGTTCGACGTCGGTCGTCGAGAGTCCCGCGGCGCGGGCCATTCGGGTGTAGGCGTACTCGATCCGCGTATAGGGCTGCGGGTGCGGATTGGGAGCGTCGAGTTCCCCGACGCCGTCGAACTTGAGCATCCACGATTCGTCGCCCTGGCCAGGCGCGGCGAATCCGCTCCGGACCTCGTTCGTCTTCCGGTTCCAGAGAATCAGAGCTTTGGGGCGCGCGCCGCCGGCCGAAGTTCCCATGCGCATCATCTCGGGCACCGCGACCTCGAACTTCCCCTGCACCACGATCCGCGCCTCGTCCACCAGGTGCTTGAGCTGGATGATCTCCTCCACCGCGGGGCCGACGTCGAGCGCTGGGAGGAACTCGAGCGCGCCCATGGCGCGGCGCCCTACATAGAGCAGGCGCTGGATGGGGCGGTCCGCCTTCTCCGGCGTGCCCTCGCGGGTGAAGTACTGGCGGATGAGCGCGCTGCCGAACCGGTCGGGGAGTCCGTCGGCGAGCACGCCGGGGAGTCCCATGAACGCCTCGAGGTGGCGGAGCGCGGGAAAGGCGATGGGCGCCGCGAGCGAGAGCGGGAGATGCCGCGGCGAGATTTCCAGTCCGCTGCGGCGGAACGCGGGGTCGTACTGGAACACGACCTGTCCCGACGGCTCCTCGGCCACGGCGCCGACGGTGCGGTCCCAGAGCACGATGCGCGCGGCGATGCGGTCAGCCAACGGAGGACTCCTCGTCGATGAGGTCGAGCGGGGAACGCGGGGCGGGTGGCAGGCAGGCGTCGAGCTGCTCGAGGCGGTCCAGGGCGCGCAGTACCCGGAGCAGGGTGCGGATGGTGAAGTTGCCGCCGTGCTCGGCCTTGTGGATGGTGAGCGCGGAGAGTCCGCTCCGTTCGGCGAGTGCGTCGAGGGAGAGGCCGTGGGCCTTGCGGTAGGTGCGGAGCCGCTCGCCGAGGACGGTCTGGATCTGGGGGTCGGAGAGCGAACGGCGGATCGAATTCTGCATGACTTATAATATAATATGCCTTTCTGCCAGACAATGGCCGTAAGTCATCTTATAATATAACATAATCATTGCCGTTGACGCACCGTGGACCGGAGCGTAATACCGACTGCGTTGACTCCAACCCCGCAACGCCGGACCGTCCCGTGATCTCAAGCTTCCGCAATCCCTGCCAGCGCGGCGCGATTTTGGGCCCGCTCGCCGTGCTCGTGCTGCTCGCCCTCGCCGCACCGGCCGGCGCGCAGACGTCCGCCGGCCCCTTCCGGGAACTCGACCTGCGCTCGATCGGCCCGGCCGTTATGGGCGGCCGCATCCATGACGTTCAGGCGCTCCCCAACGATCCCTCGACGGTGTACATCGCCTCGGCCACCGGCGGGCTCTGGAAGTCCACCAACCACGGCACCACGTGGACGCCGATTTTCGACCACGAACCGACGTCCGCCTTCGGCGTCATCGCCGTCGCGCCCTCCGACTCCAACGTACTGTGGGCGGGCACCGGCGAGCAGAACAACCGGCAGAGCAGCTCGTGGGGCAACGGCGTGTACCGGTCCACCGACGGCGGCGCCACGTGGACGCACGTCGGACTCGACAGCACGCGCGCCATCGGACGCATCGTCGTCGATCCGCACGACCCGGCGGTGGCCTACGTGGCCGCACTGGGCAACCTGTGGAAGGCGTCGCCCGACCGCGGCGTGTACAAGACCACCGACGGCGGACGCACCTGGACCAAGAGCCTGTTCGTGGACACGCTCACCGGCGCCGTGGATCTGGTCATGGATCCGGACAGCAGCAACACGCTGTACGCCGCCACGTACGCACGCCTGCGCACGCCCTGCTGCTTCAACGGCGGCGGCGAGGAGAGCGGCATCTTCCGCACCACCGACGGCGGCGCCAGCTGGCAGCGGCTCGCGGGCGGGCTCCCCACCGGCAACACCGGACGCATCGGTCTCGCCATCGCGCGCACCAACGGCCGGCGTGTGTACGCGGTGATCGAACATCCCACCGCGGGCGGCGTGTACCGCACCGACGACGGGGGCGACCACTGGACGCGCCTCAATGCGCTCGACCCGCGGCCCATGTACTACAGCTCGATCACCGTGGACCCAACGGACGCCGACCGCGTGTACATGATGGCGCGCTACTTCTATAGAAGTGACGACGCGGGCGCCCACTGGCGCATCATGCCCACCGAGCCTACGTACGACGTGGGCCTCAAGGGCGACTATCACGCGATGTGGATCGACCCCGGCAATCCCAGCCACTTCTATCTGGCCGGCGACGGCGGCCTGTACCAGAGCTGGGACATGGGGGCCACCTACGTCCGCATCAACAACATTCCCATCGGGCAGTTCTACGGCGTCGGGCTCGATGACGAGACGCCGTACCACATCTACGGCGGCATGCAGGACAACCACTCGTGGTTCGGACCGAGCGCCACGCGGCACTACCTGGGCATCGTCGGCGACGATTGGCGCGAGATCGGATTCAACGACGGCGTGTCGTCGACGGTGGACCGCGACGGCCGGCACTACGTGTACAGCAACGCCGTGGACGGCGACCTCACCCGCGTGGACGCGTACACCGGCGACCGCGCCGACATCCACCCGCAGGCGCCGGCCGGCCAGCCGCCGTACCGCTTCGAATGGATCACCCCCGGACTCGCGTCGCGACACGCGGCCGGCGTGTACTACTACGGCGGCAACCGGCTGTTCATCACCGACGACCGCGGGCTCACCTGGCGCGCCACCAAGGACCTGACGCGTGAGGTGGACCGCGACACGGTGACGGTGATGGGCGTGCCCGACGCGAAGATTGTGAACTCGCGCAACGACGGACAGACGGCGTTCAGCGCGCTCTCGGCCATCGACGAGTCGCCGCTCGATGCGCGCATCCTGTGGGTGGGCACCGACGACGGCAACGTGCAGCTCTCCCGCGACGGCGGTACCACCTGGACCGAGGTGGGGCACAACGTGCACGGCGTGCCCGATGGCACGTACGTGAGCCGCATATCGGCGTCGGGCAACGCGCCGGGCGAGGCGTACGTGGCGTTCGACGACCACCGGCGCGGCGATTTCCGCCCGTACGCCTTCCACACCACGGACTTCGGCCACACGTGGACGCCGATCACCGCGGGCCTGCCCGACGACGGCTCGGTGCGCACGATCTCCGCCTACCCGCAGCACGCCAACGTGGTGTTCCTCGGCACCGAACATGCCCTGTGGGTTTCCACCGACTACGGCGCGCACTGGAATCCACTCGGCAGCAATCTGCCCACCACACTGTACATGGACGTGCAGGTACAGCCGCGCACCGGCGACGTGGTGGTGGCCACGCACGGGCGCAGCCTCTGGATACTGGACCACGGGAGTGCGCTGGCCGAGTGGTCGCCGCAGGTGGCGGCGGAACCGGCGCACCTGTTCGGCATCCGGCCGGCCACGATCTTCCAGTACTGGGAGGACTACTCCTATCGCGGCCAGAACTTCTACGCGGGCGAGAATCCGCCCGCCGGCGCGATCATCGACTACGCGGTGGGGCAGGACGCCGCGGACGTGAAGATCACCGTGACCAACGCGCGGGGCGAGCTGGTGCGCACGCTCGACGGGCCGGGCGCCGCCGGCGTGGTGCACCGTGTGGTCTGGGACCTGCGCCACACCCCGCCGCCCTCCACGCCCGATACGAACAGCTACAATCTCGACGCGTTGCCCCGTCCGCCGCGCTCGCTGGCCCCGGCCGGTCCGTTCGTCTCGCCGGGCACGTACACCGTGGCGCTCACCGCCAACGGCGTGACCGTGCGCCGCACGATGCAGGTGTTGCCCGATCCCAAGATGCCACTCACGCTCGCGCAGTATCGCGAGCGCGAAGCGTTCCTGGTGGAGTTGCTGGACGTCCAGCAGCGCACGTATGCGTTGGCGCACCAGTCGTCGGCGGCGGAGCGGCGCTCGGCGATGCGGCTCCAGCGACGCGCGTATGCGCTGGCCGGCCAGTTCAACGGCAATGGAGCGCTCTCGGGAACGCTCTATCCGCCAACGCTGGAACAGCGCCGCGAACTCGACGCGTTGAAAACCGAATTGGTGCGACTGGATAGATGAGAAATTGCCGGCGCGATCGCCGTGAAGTTCGCGCGCCAGATCGCGCACGATCCGGACCACGTGCTCCTGGCCGTTCACGTCTCGATCACTTCCACGGGCCGCATGTCATCTCCCGCGGCCGCCGGATTGTTCAGATATCGAACGATAACGTGGCGTGCCACTGGCCGCCGCGACGCTCGAGTTCTGCCCGGCGGCCATTGGCCGCCTTGAGCGACGATCGCCAATCGTCCACCGGGCGACCGCGAATCTCCGCGGTAAGATGCCACGCCGGAGACGCGCGGCCCCCCGGCGGCGTGAGTTCGATGTTGCGCACCTCGGCGTAGGCCATGCCCGAGGCCTCGCCGCGTCCGATGAGTTCGTTGGCCCAGCCGGTGAGGAGCGCGACGTCATCCCGCGCCGAAAGCGCCACCGGCTCCCACGTGCCATACGTGCCATTGGTCCGGCCCGACGCGCACGCAATCAGCGTGGCGACCCGGCTGAACAGGTCGTCGCGCGTGTTGCCGCGCAACTCCACGCGCCACTCGCCCACGGGGAGCGTCGTGAGACCGAAGCTCATCGTTCACCTCCGTGTGCGTGCGACGTGGTGATCACGCTCGGTACGCGAGGCCCGGATGTGGCGAACCCTCGTCGTCGGCATCACTGCCTCCGGCGAGGGTTCTGACCCGCTGGCGATTACCGGTCGGTCGTTTCGGCTTCACCTGAGCGACGGCACTGAAGACATGCGAACAGGTGTTCTGGCCGGCAATCTTACCCTCATCGGACGGGACCGATTCAGGTGCCCCTTGGCTCTCGGGACTACAGTTGTGTCCAGCGACCTCACAACCTGCGCAGTTGGGGTCGAACTCCCACCGCGCTGCCAGCCGACGGTATCCCGCGGGTTGGCTCCGTTCGCGGTATTCCCGTCCGCGAACACGAGGTGAAGTTCGCCCCTTTCGAAATCTCCGCCAATTCAGGAAAACCCTGAACTTCTTCATGCGGCAGGAGGACGCCGCGTAGGGAGAGCGGAGGGAACGGGTGGCGGCGAACAATCGGGTGTTTCGCGTCGAGGGTCGACCGTCGGCACTCAGCGACGAACGCCGAACCGCCGACCGCCAACGGCCGACCCGGAGAGCGTGAGGGAACGGCCTACAGATCCGGCGCACGCACCTGATACCTGGGGCAGACGTTCGCGCACATCCTACGGTGTCCATCCACGAGGGACCAATGGGTACGCCATCCTCCCTGGTCGATCGCGGGTCCGCGCCCGCCGCCTCCGCGACTCACAACGCCGACGTCGACCACATCCCACATGCCAAGGGTCGGCCCGACGACTACGAACCGGCGCTGATCGCCGCACGGCAGGCGTTTGTGGAACGCGAATGTGGCGTGCGTCTGGAACACGTGTCGTCGTACTCGGTCGCACCCGCGGAGACGCGGGGCAACATCGAGAACTTCACCGGAGTAGCGCAGGTGCCGCTCGGCATCGCGGGGCCGCTGTACATCGACGGCGAGCATGCGCACGGCGACTTCTTCATCCCGCTCGCGACCACCGAAGGCTCCCTGGTGGCGTCGTACAGCCGGGGCATGAAGGTCGTGAGTCTGGCCGGGGGGGTGAAGACCACCGTGTCCGGCGACGGCATGCAGCGGGCGCCGGTGTTCATCTTCGACTCGGCCCGCGAGGCCCGCGACTTCCTGGGGTGGATCGAAGCGCACATGGACGCGATCCGCGCCGTGGCCCAGGCGACGTCGCACGTGGCCCGGCTCACGCACATCGAGCCCTTCCTGTCCAACAAGTTCGCGTTTCTCCGGTTCAACTTCACCACGGGCGACGCGGCCGGACAGAACATGGTGGGCAAGGCGACGTACGCGGCCTATCAGTGGATCCTGGCCAACCACCACGCGGTGCGCCGCGCGTACCTCGAGTCGAACTTCGCCACCGACAAGAAGGCATCGCGCGTCAACATCCTGCATCCGCGCGGCAAGCGTGTGACGGCCGAGGCCACGATTCCGCACGATCTCCTCCGCGAGCATCTGCACGCCGAACCTGAGCAGTTGGCCTACCACTGGGGTGTGGCGAACGTCGCCGCGCTGCTCTCGGGTGCCAACAACAACGGGCTCCACTCCGCCAACGCGATCACGGCGATGTTCATCGCCACCGGCCAGGACGTGGCCAACGTGACCGAGGGCGCGGCGGCCACGACCTACACGGAGATCACACACGACGGCAGCCTGTACTTCTCGATCACCATCCCGAGCCTGATCGTGGCCACGCACGGCGGTGGCACGCACCTGCCCACACAGCGCGAGTGCCTGCAGATGCTCGGCTGTTGGGGGAAGGGCCACGTCGACAAGCTGGCCGAGATCGTGGCCGCCACCGTGCTGGCCGGCGAATTGTCGCTGGCGTCGGCGATCTCGTCGCTCGAGTGGGTGTCGGCACACGAGCAGTTGGGACGCAATCGATGACGGCGCATGCGGCGGTGAAGATGCGGCCGCCGGCGGCGAGTCGACAGTCGGCCGTTGGGCATGAACCGGCGGCCGTGGTCGAGCAGGCGAGCACTCGTCCGCCGCCGGGCATCGTGCGCCGCGCCATGAGCACCAACCGCCACCTGGCGGGTCTGCTGTTCGGTGCGATCATCGCCTGGACGCGCGCGCAGCGCGACGCGCCCACCGCCAAGGGCCTCAAGTACGCACTGGCGCGGGCCATCGGCGCCGTCACGCACCCCCTGCTGCGGCGCGACCTGGTGGACCTGCCCTTTCCCCAGCAGTTCCGCCGCCGGCTGGAGCTGCTGGGTCCCACGTACATCAAGCTCGGGCAGATCCTGAGTCTGCGTGAGGACATCCTACCGCATTCGGTGACGACCGAACTGCGCAACCTGCTCAACCGGCTGCCGGTGATTCCGTTCGCGCAGTTCACAGCGCTCGTGGAGCGGGACCTCGGCCGTCCGGTGGACCGGCTGTATTCGTGGATCGATCCCGAGCCGCTGGGCTCCGCCTCCATCGCCCAGATCCATCGGGCGACGACGCTCACCGGTGAAGACGTGGTGATCAAGGCGGTGAAGCCGGGCGTGGCCGAGACGCTCAAGCGTGACGCGCGTCTGTTGCGCGTGCTCGGCGCCGGCCTCCAGGCGGTGATCCCGCGCTATCAGCCCAAACGCATCATCGCCGAGTTCTGCGAGTACACACTCCGCGAGGTGGACCTGCGCCGCGAAGCCGACAACGCCGAGAACTTCGCGACCAACTTCCGCGACATGTCGGACGTCGTCTTCCCGACGGTCGACCGGCACCGCAGCGGGATGCGCGTGCTGACGATGGAATACCTGGACGGCGTACGGCCGGATTCGCCGGAAGCGCTGGCGCTGAGCGAGGAGGAACGGGATCACCTGGTGGACCTGGGTTCCGAGTCGATCATCCGGATGCTCTATCGCGACGGCTTCTTCCACGCAGATCTGCATCCGGGCAACCTGCTGGTATTGTCGGGCGCCCGCATCGGGTTCATCGACCTCGGCATGGTGGGGCGATTCGAGAGCGACCTGCGGCGGGCGCTGCTGTACTACTACTACTCGCTGGTGACCGGCGACCACGAGAACGCGGCGCGCTACCTGGCGGCGGTGGCCGAGCCGGGCCGGGACGGTGATCCAGCCGGATTCCGCCGCGATGTGTCGGAAATCTCGGCCCGCTGGCACCGGGCGTCGAGCTTCGACTCGTTCTCGCTCGCCCAGTTGGTGCTGGAGTCGGTGACCCGCGGCGCGCAGTACCGGATGTACTTCCCGGTGGAACTGGTGCTCATGGTCAAGGCGCTGGTGACGTTCGAGGGGGTGGGGCACGTGTTGCTCCCCGACTTCGACGTGGCCGACGTGTCGCGGCGGCACATCCGCACGGTGTTCCTGGAGCAGTTCAGTCCCTTCCGCTTCGTGCACGAGGGCCTGCGGGGAGCGCCCGAGCTGATCGATGCGGCGGTGAAACTGCCGTCGCTGGTGACCGAGGGCGTGCGCGTACTGGAGCGCAGCACGCGGCCGCCGGCGGAGAACCCGCTGCAGGGCGTGCGGGCCACGCTGCTGGCGGGGTTCTGCCTGGTGGCCGGCGCGATCATCATGGCGTTCGGCGGCGCGTGGCCGCTGTGGGCGGCCCTGTTCGCGGCGGCCGTGCTGCTGGCCTTCCGGCGCGGCGGGTGATCCGATGACGCCCACCGCGACCATGCTCCCGCCGGCCGGCGAAGCGCGTACGGCCAACGACTATGAGCCGTTCGAGCCCGACTACTGCCGCGACCTGTTGAAGCACGCCGTGGGGCCGCTCTCGGACTACTACTTCCGGGCGCGCGTGATCGGCGCCGAGAAGCTGCCGGCCGAGGGACCGGCTGTGATCGCCACGAACCACAGCGGCACCGCGTTTCCATACGACGCGATCGTGTTCGACTTCGCGCTCTGGCGCCGCGACGGGCTGCGCGCCGAGGCCAAGTGCCGTTCGGTGTTCGAGAAGGAACTCACGCTGGCGTGGTGGATGCGGCCATTTGGAGTGGACAACCTCTGGCGGCGCGGCGGCGGTGTGGACATGACGTTCGACAACTTCGAGCGCCTGCTCGAGCGCGGCGATCGCGTGATCTACTACCCCGAGGGCGTACCGGGCATCGGGAAGGGCTTCCAGCATCGCTACCAGCTGCAGCGCTTCCGGACGAGCTTCGTGCGGCTGGCGGCGCGCCACGACGTGCCCATCTACCCGGTGTCGGTGGTGAACGCGGAATGGGTGATGCCCTTCCACGTCACCTTCCCGCCGCTGGACCGCGTGATGCAGCGCTTCTTCCACGTGCCGTTCCTGCCGCTGCCGGCGGGGCTGCTGGCGGTGATCTTTCCGTGGATGTGGTATCTGGCGCTGCCCGCGCACATGACGTTTGTGATCGGCGATCCGATCGATGTCTGGTCGGTGCTGCACGAGGTGGGCGTGTCCGATCACGACGAGCCCGATCGGAACGCGCTCGACCGCGCGGCGCACCGGTTCCGCAAGTTGATGCAGGCGCAACTGGACGCGCAGGTGGCGCAGTATGGCCGGCGGCCGTACAACTGGCGGTCGCTGCGCACCGGGCTGCACAAGGCAGGGGCGCGCGGCATCCTGCGGCACGTGCTCCCCACGGGATGGCCGGTCACGTTCATCCGCAACGATCGCGACCGCCGGCGTCCGCCGGCGCGGAACTGGCTCCACGCCGCGCTGCGCGACTTCGACCTGCTGGCGTTCTATCTGCCGTTCGGATGGCCGCTGCTCTCGCTGGCGCGGTGGCTGCGCCGGCCGCCCTGCGGCTACCGCGGCATGACCCGCGAACAGCGCTGCGAGGCCCAGGGCACCTTCATCTGGCGGCTGTGCGAGCGGCCGCTACCTCCTCGACCCGATCGAGCGCGCGACTGAGTGCATCGGTCACGCTGGGCGACGCCACGCGCGGCCGGGTGTCGGGCGCCAACCCCGCGCTGGTCCAGAGATCGCGGGTCCGGTCCTCCAACACGTCGGCGCGCAGGTCCAGGCCGTGCGACGCAAGCACCGGCTCGAGTTCCTCGTAGCGCTGGCGGAGAATGCGACGCGTGGCCTCGTACCCGCTGCGGCAGATGTGGCGCCGCGACCGGAAGCTGAACACGTTGGCGAAGAACAGTTCGTACTCCACCTCGTCGGGCTCCAGCAGCACGACGTCGGCATCGGGAAAGCGCGTCGAATATCGGGCGAAGCCCACGCGCAGCCGCGAGTGGATGAGGGTCCGGAAGGTCTGCGACAGCACGGCCGGCAGGCCCGACTGCACCACGACGTCCTCGGGCAGCCGCCCCGCCGCGGCGGCGGCGGCCGCGTCGATGGGCACGATGGGATTGATGCAGAACAGCAGGTCGGCGCCCTGCTCCAGCGCGACCGACGCGTGCACCGTCTTGAGGAGCACCCCGTCCACGCACTGCCGCCCCTCGATGCAGACCGGGGGATAGAGACCCGGCACGGCGGTGCTCGCCTGCACTGCGGTGGAGATCGGCACGTGGTCCCACCCCGGACCGCCGAACCGGATGGCACGCCCCGAATCCAGATCGGCGGAAACCACGGTGAGCCGGCCGCCGAGTTCCCGGAAATCGTCGGTGCGCCCTTCCATCGAGAAGATCTCGTGCATGTAGGCGCGGATGGGTTCGTTGTCGAACACACCGACGGGGAGCGCCTGCATGAGATAGTTCATCGCCGAGCCGAGCCCCTGCGCCCCGGGTCGCCGGACGAATTCGGCCACCGATTCCGCAACCAGCCGCGGCAACTTGAATCCGCGACGCACGAACTCGCGGTATGCCGGCGTGAAGAAGATCTCGGGACGCAGGGGGTTCACGCCGGGCTCGTCGCGCAGCGCAGCGCGCAGCATCTGCGTGGTGGTGAGCCCGTTGGCGAGACAGGCGGCAATGAACGATCCGGCGCTCACGCCCACATAGCTGTGCACGTGATTCAGATCGAGCCCGTCCACGGCCTCCTCGAGCGCGCGCAGCGCGCCGATCTCGTACATCGCACCCACCGGCCCGCCGCCGGCGAGCGCGAGACCGATCTTCGGCTTGCGTGAAGAGGGCATGGCAATCTCCGAGTTCGTGCCGGCTGAAAGTCGGTGCATCGGTAGGGTGGTAGGTCGGCGCGTCCGAACGTCAACCACGTTCGTCGTTCTCCGACCTACCGACTTTCCGACCTACCGACCTACCGTGTCATCAGACCGTCGCCGCGCGGCGACGTTTCGCCGGCGCCCGGCGTGCCCGCTTCACCGGCTTCTCTTCGAGCGCCTTCGTGAGCCGGTCGACCCGCTTGCCGAGCGCATCGATCTCTTTCTTGCTCGGCAGGCCCAGACGACCCAGCACCCCGTTCACCCCGTCGTCCAGGTTGTCGGTGATGCGGCTCATCGTGTCGCTCGCCGCTTTCCGGATGTCGAGGGCGTTCCGCACGCTGGTCAGGCGATCCTTGCTCGCCGCTTCGAAGGTCTTGCCCCGTTTGACGAGCGTCTTGAAGATCTTCCCGCTCTCATCCTCGGCCATCGAGAGCGCGCCCAATCCGGCCAGCCAGATCTGGTACGCAGAATCGCGGAGCGCGGGGAGCTGGGGGGACTTGATCAGTGATTTCGGCATGGTCCACTCCTTCTGTCGGAAAGTTCGCCTCGAGGGGACCGTTGAATTCCCTCGCGCGGGAATGTCTGGTGCGCAGGACGCACCTGCGTTTGCACTGTGAAAGGTGCGTGTCTTGCGAAGGAGGTTCTGTAGGGGCAGTGATGATGCGGGGTAGGGGAAGGGACTGCATGCCGTCGGCCCGTCAGACGGTCAGCGGTCTTCCACGCGCGCTGCAATCCGTTCCGCGGCGTACTCGGCGAGCGCGGTGATCGTGAGACTCGGATTCACGCCGGGATTCGCCGGCACGATGGATCCGTCCACCACGAACAGGCCCGGGTAGCCGTGCACCGCGCAGTCGAGGTCCACCACGCCCTGGCTCGCGTCGCGCCCCATGGGACAGCCGCCCAGGATGTGGGCCGTCATCGGCACGCCGAACAACCCCTCGTTGATCGACCCCGTGAGCACACCGTCGGTGCGCTCGGCGAAGGTGCGCGCCACGGCGCGCCCGAGTTCCGGCGACCCGCTCGCCTCGCTCTCGGCGTCGGGATGGCTCACCAGGCCGCGTCGAAACCCGGTGAGCAGGCCGCGGCCGGGGCGCAGGCGCATCCGGTTGTCCACGGTCTGCATCACGAGCAGCACCGTGGCACGCTCGGCCCACCCGGGCACCACATGCGTGCGAAGAAAGTCCACCGGGCGCGTGAAGATCTGACCAAGCGAGCGGAGCGCGCGGCCCAGGAAGGTGTGCCCCTCGGTGAGCGGGCCGCTGAGAAAGCGCATCAGCGACGACCCGGCCGGATAGCGCACGGGTTCCACGGTAGTCACCGGGTCGGCATTGATGATCGAGGTGATCGCGACGCCTTTGGAATAGTCCACGTCGCGCGGTCGGCTCACGCTTCCCAGGATGCTCTCGCTGTTGGTGCGTACCGAGTCGCCGAGTCGAGACGAGAGGGCGGGGAGCGAACGGGTGACGTCGCGGCAGCGGAAGAGCAGGCGCGCCGTGCCGAGGGCACCGGCGGCGACGATCACGTTGCGGGCGCGGACCGTCGTCGTGCGGCGCGACAGGAGCGCCGTCGAACGACGGTAGACCACCGCGTACCGCGCGCCGTCTCCCCGACCGTCGCCCAGGGGGCGGATGTCCCGCACCAGACACTCCGGGCGGATCTCGGCGCCGTGCTGCTCGGCGAAGTACAGGTAGTTCTTGGGCAGTGTGTTCTTGGCGTTGTGCCGGCACCCCACCATGCACCCGCCGCAATGAATGCAACCGCGACGGCTGGGACCGGCGCCGTCGAAGTACGGGTCGTCCACCTCCTCGCCCTCGCACCCCGGCTCGCCGAAGAACGCGCCCACCGGCGTGGGCGAGAAGCTGTCGCCCGTGCCGAGGTCCTCGGCGATCTGCTTGAGCACGCGGTCGGCCGGCCAGAGCCGCGGGTTGGGCGCCACGCCGAGCATGCGCTTGGCCGTCGCGAAGTGCGGCGTGAGGATCGTCTTCCAGTCGGCCAGATCGCGCCAGGCCGGCGCATCGAACAGGGCGTCGGTGGGCTGCATCAGGACGTTGGCGTAGCCGAGGCTCCCGCCCCCCACCCCGCAGCCGTGCAGCACCCACACGTCGCGGAAGGGACTCACCTGCAGAATACCGAAGCAGCGGAGCGCCGGGGCCCACAGATAGCGGCGCGCATTCCAGGTGGAGCGGGCGAAGTCCTCGTCGCGGAACCGCTTGCCCCGCTCGAGCACCAGCACGCGGTTCCCGCGCTCGGCGAGCCGCATGGCGGTGACGCTGCCGCCGAAGCCCGATCCGATGATGACGAAGTCGAAGGTGTGCTCGGACATGGGCGCGAGAGTGATGGACGGCGTGCGTGCTGCGTGAGGTCCCGAAAGTGAGGATCGCCGCGCGGGAAGGTGGGGTCCAGAGGGCGCTTCCCCTACCGTGCACGCCCCGATGCCCTACAGACGTAGGGAAGTGGCCTCCCCAGCGTAGACATCGGAATCGGCGATCGCGCACTCAGGGGGGGCACATGCGGGAAGAACAGACCAAGATCCTGAGCCAGGGTGTATTGGCGGGACTGATCGGCTACGCGGTGGTCGCGGCGGTGTTCGGCCTCGCGAATTTGCTCGCGGGGCGTTCGGTCTTCTACACGGCGGCCCTGTTGGGCGGGTCGCTGTTCTACGGGATCCACGATCCGGCCAAAATCAGTGTGACCGCGGAATACGTGTTCGCGTACAACGGCGCGCACCTCGCGGTCTTTCTCGTGTTCGGCCTCGTGAGCGCCTGGTTGGCGTCGGTGTCGGAGCGCTTCACGCAGTTCTGGTACGTCGGGCTGTTCTTCTTCTTCTTCATCGCCTTCCACATCGTGGCGGCCATGCAGGCGCTGGCCATCCCCGTGCAGGAGGCGATCTCCGGTTGGGCGATCTGGACGGCGGGCTTCGCGGCCGCCGCCGCCATGGCGGCGTTCCTGCTCTCGGTGCACCCGAAAATCCGAGCGGGAGAGAGCTGGGAAGGGTGAGTGCGGGCGGAGCGGATTCGCGGCCTCAGAAGTAGACGCTCAGCCCCGCGTAGCCGGTGAACGGCACCGGTCCGTACTCCGACTGCGGGCCGGCGAGGCGATTGAACCCCGGCCCCGCGGGAACGAACACCCCGACCCGCGCCGAACTCTCGTCGCTCAACGAGATCGAGGCCGCCGGCGCAACGAGCGCGCTGCCGTCGCGGAGATTCCAGAGCGCCATCAGCTCGGCGGACACGAGCGGGTGCACCTGATACGTGAACTGCACGGCCGACTCGTCGCGTCCCAGCACCTGCAGCTCCCGCCGGCCGGCCGCCCGCGACAGCGACACCGCCTGAAGGTCCGCCGGTCGCGCGGCGCCGAACGGATCGTGCTGGTACTCCACCACCCCGTACAGGTCGCGGTCGAACACGCTGAATCGACGGTCCACGCCCACCGCGACCCTCGCCACCACGTGGCCCAGGGTGTCGCGACGGAATTCGGATTCGGCGCGCACCGCGGAGCCGGCCACCGGGCGCGTGATGCCCACCGCGCCGCCGGGCGCATCGTGAATGGCGCCGCCCCACGCCGAGAGTTCCCACCCGCCCACGTCCGTTCTGCCGCGCAGCAACGCCGTGAGCGTGCGCCCGGCGGGCGTGTCCGCCGGCCGAACCACGAAGTCGAGCGTCGTGAACGCGCCTGCGAACCACTGCACGCGCGCGGCATCGATGCCGGTGCGGTATTCGCGAAACGGATCCGATGGGTCGAAGGGCACGAAGGGATCGGCCGGCGTGAGCAGGAGCGTGGTGGCCCACGACACCGCCTGCCGTCCCACGGTGGCCGTGACCGGCCCGCGCGTGTACGAGACGCTCAGGCGATCGAACCGCTGCTGCCAGCTCACGCGCGCGCCGTCATACACCGTCCACCCCAGGTGCAGCCAGTCGCCGCCGGGCCGCGTGCTCGACAACAGTCCGCCGCCCATCCCGGCGTTCGGTGAACTGCGCCACCACAGCGTGTGCTCGTACGCGGCGTCGAGCGACCAGTGGCCGACCGACGGCGTCCACATCAACCGGGCGCGCTGCGCGTCGAACGCATCGGCGCCCGCGCCCGCGGCGGACGCCGTGCCGATGCCGACGTTCTGGTAGTAGCCGGAGAAGTCGGGCAGTTGCGCATGGAGCGGGGTCATGGCGGCGGCTGCCAACTGCAGGCTGCCGACCGCGAGCAACGTCGTGGTGATGAAACGCCGGACGTTACGTCGCATGATCCGGTCGCTCGTCACTCGCAACCTTTCCGTCCACGAGCTGGATCAGCCGGCGGGCGCGATCCATGACGCGCTGATCGTGGGTGGAGAAGACGAACGTCGTGCCCTCCTCCCGATTCAACTGCTCCATCACATCGAGCAGCGCCTCGCTGGTCACGGAGTCGAGGTTGGCCGTGGGCTCGTCGGCGAGCACCAGAGCGGGACGCCCGACCACGGCGCGCGCCACCGCCACCCGTTGCTGCTGTCCACCCGAGAGCTTGCCTGGCCGTCGGTCCTCCAACCCCGTCATGCCGATGCGCTCGAACAGCGCGCGCACCCGCGCGCGCCGCTCCTCGTGCGGCACGCCGCGCAGCAGCAGGGTGAACTCCGCGTTCTCCAGCGCCGTGAGCACGGGAAGCAGGTTGTACGCCTGGAATACGTAACCGATGCTCTCCAGCCGCAGGTGCGTGAGTTGGCGGTCCGAGAGCCCGGTGATTTCGCGCCCGTCGATCCAGACACGCCCCTTCGTGGCGTGCGTCAACCCGCCGAGCAGGTTGAGCAGCGTCGTTTTGCCCGATCCGGACGGCCCGGCGAGGGCGACGAAGTCGCCGCGCGCGATCTCGAGCGTCACCCCGCGCACGGCCTGCACCGGCGCCGGCTCCTGCGGGTAGGTCTTCCACAGGTCCTCGGTACGGACCGCGAGTTCGGCGGAGGATGGTTGGGTCATGGTTCGTCCTGCATGGCTTCGGCCACGTCGATGCGCGACGCCTGCCACATGGGATAGAGAGAGGAGAGCACGCCGAGCGCGAGCACGACGGAGCCGCCCTGCCAGGCGCGGGCCAGATGCACCACCGGGTACACGATTGGACTGACGACCGCGCCCGAAATCGAGAGTTGGTTGCCGAACGCCGCCGTGAGATCGAGTCCCGTGTGTCCGAGAATCGCCACGACGCCCCACCCGACGCCCATCCCGACGGCGCCGGCCACCACGGCGAGCATCACGCCCTCGATGAGCACCATCACCGAGGTCTCGCGGGCCGAGAGGCCGATGGCATGCATCACCCCGAATTCCCGCCGCCGGTGCAGCACGGAAACCAGCAGGGCCTCCAGCACGGCGAGCGCGACGATGGCGAGCAGGATGCCGTTGAACAGGTAGTTGCCGAAGTTGTCGACGCGCACGGCGGCGTCGAGTTCCGGCGACGTCTCGCGCCAGGTGAACGCGCGGGCGCCCGCCGGCAGGAGCGGTTGCAGCGCGTCCGTCGCTGCGCCGAGGTCGGCCACGTCGCGGAGCAGAATCGCCTCCGACGTCACGGCGCCCGGCGCGGCGAGCCAGTGCCGCGCCGTGGCGAGCGGCACGTCGATCATGCCCTCGTCCACCTCGCGGATGCCCGTACGGAAGATGCCGGTCACGTGCACGAGCTGTTCCTGTACGTCGCCGCGCGTGGTCTGCGCCGTGATCACGAATCGCGAGCCGAGCGACAGGCCCAGCCGGTCCACGAGCCCCTGGCCCACCACGGCGGCCGTGACGTCCGAGTCGGCCAGCCAGCGGCCGCCGACGAGCTTCTCCGGAAGCGTCGAGAAGTGCGACTCCACCGCGGGATCCACCCCGAGCACCTGCACGGGCAGGGCGGAGGACGCCGAACTGGCGAGCGCACTCACCGTGAGGCGCGGCGCGGCGGCGGCGATGAAGCGCGCCACGACGGGGTCGGCCACGGCACGGGCGACCGCCGCCGCGGCCGTCGAGTCCAGGCGGTCGTCGAGACTGGCGCTGCGCCGGAAGGCGGGCGTTTCCACCGCCACGTGCCCGTCGGCCAATCGCACGCCCGCGTCGATCCACTGCGCGTGCATCCCGTCGCCCAGCGCGAGGAAGAAGATGAGCAGCGCGACGCCGAGGATCATGGCGAGCGCGATGAGCGCGCTGCGCCGCCGTTGCCGCATCACGTTGCGCGCCGCGAGCCGGGCGAGAATGCCGAAGCGGTTCATTGGCGGCCCCCGAGCGCATCGGCCGGCGCTACGCGCGTCGCGCGCCAGGCCGGGTAGAGCGCGGCGAGGATCGACGTCACGAGCAACGCCACGGCGGCGGCGAGCGGCGCGCCCCAGGTGGGATCGGTGCGGAACACGGGCCGGAAGAGCGCGCCCGACATCGTCATGTTCCCGACGAATCGGCTCAGGTCGAGCGGCGAGACGTGCCACCAGTACACGATGGGCGCCGCGATCGCGGCACCGGCCACGAGCGACACCACCCCGAGCACGATGCCCTCGTACACGATCGTCCGTGCGAGCGTCCGGGCATCCACGCCGAGCGCCTGCTCCACGGCGAACTCCCGCCGCCGCTCGAAGGTGCTCATGAGCAGCGTATTGGTCACGCCGAAGATGGCCATCAGGAACACGATGGCGATGAAGAAGCCGTTCTCGCCCTTCGCGATGTCGGCGTACGACGCGAGCTCCGGGCGGAACTTCATCCACGGTTCCACGGACACCCCGAGGTGCCCAAAGACGGGCAGCGCGGCGATGGAATCGGCCACCGCGCCGGCGCTCCATGGATCGCGGAGCGTCACGGCGATCTCGTGCACGCGGTGGGGCGCCAGCACGAGCAGCGACTGCAGCGCGCCGATCGGCATCACCGCCATGCCGGCGTCGAGCGAGGCGAGCCCGGTGTGGTAGATCCCGCTCACCTCGTAGAGATCGTTGCCCAGCGACCCGTCGGCGGCCGGCGCCACGACGACGATCGTGTCCCCGACGGCCGCATGCAGCCGGCGCGCGGTCTCGGTGCCGATGGCAATGTCGTGCGTGCCGGCGCGCGGGTCGCGGCCCTGCACCATGGCGCTCAGCAGCGCGCTCACGCGCGGTTCGCGCGCCGGGTCCACGCCGAGCAGCACCCCGGCAACGGTGTGATCGCCGGCGCTGATCAGGCCGCCTCCGTATACGCGGGGAGCCGCGGCCACCACGCCGGGCTCCGCGTCCACGGCGGCCATGGCACGGGCGAGGTCGACGCCGCTGTCGGCGCCGATGGTCGCCCACGTGTGCCGGGCCGGCAGGTAGTTGCGGGCGTGGATCTGGATCTGCCCGGCGAGCGAGCGCGTGCCGTTGGTGATGAGGTCGGCCGTGATGCCGTTGGACAGCGCGACCATCACCACCGCGGCCGCGAACCCGAACGCCAGGGCGCCCGCGGCGAGCACGGTGCGCTTGCGGTTGCGCCCGAGGTTGCGGACGGCGATCCGCCACCAGATCCCGCGGCCGTCGACACTCACCGGCGCTTCAGGTTCTGCAGCGAGAAGAAGTCGGGACGGAGTCCGACGTCGAACTCGAGGTGGTGGTACGTGAGCGTCGTGTGCTCGTCGGGCTTGTCGGCCGGGGTTACCGTGAGGTCGGCGGGCACCTTGCGACCGCCCATCACCCGGTAGTCGGAGAAGGTGATCGTGCGCGCGAGCTTGCCGGCGTCGTCGTAGTAGCGCTCCCACACCGGCATCAGGTCCGCCTGGCGCACCCGCATCTCGATGTGGCCCCACACCACGGCGGCGTTGGGCTTCGGGGTGAGACGGAACTCCCAGACCTTCGTGCCGTCCCGCACCCCGTCGAAGCCGAGCGTGATGTCGTAGTCCACCACCAGCCGGCTCTCCTTCACCAGGTCGTCGTTGGTGAAGTGCGAACCCATCCAGTCGGCGGCCATGAGCGACGGGGGAATGCGAATCGTGCGATCCACCCGCGGCAGGTAGTTCCAGACGTCATTCTTCACCTTGAGCGTGGCCGTGCCCGCTTCCTTGGCCGGCGCGGTCACGCGGACGAGCGCGTAGTCGTTGCCCAGCGACCAGATGTCCATGTCGAGCGTCCGCTTCCACTGGCGCGTGACGATCTGCATGGAGACAGTGCCGCGACTGGATGTGCCGCGCAGCAGCTTGTCCACGCGGTCGACGATGGAGTCGGGGTTCACCTGTTGCGCGGCCAGGCGCGGGGCAACGGCGGCGAGGGCGAGCAGGGCGGCGGCAGTGGCGGTGCGGAGACGGTTCATGGGCGGGGCTCGAGCAAACGGTGGAAGGCGTCCATCTCGGCGTTCAGCACCTCGTTGCGCTGCTTCTTCCTCATGTCGTGCCAATGCGTGAGCAGCCACCGGTCGCCCGTCTCGCCCACGGCCAGCGCGAGTTCGACGAGAAACTCGATGGGCATGTCGGTGCGGATCACGCCGAGCTGCTGGCCGCGCTCGAGGACGCGTGTAGTCCAGGTGCCGATCCAGTCGAAGACGCGCTTGGTGGCCTTGCGGCCGCTGCCGCCGCGCATGCGGTAGAAGGAACGGCCGAGGCGCACGAACCACTCGTTCCGCTGCATGTAGTCCACGGAGCGGCGTACGGCGCCCTCGAACTGGGGCCAGAAGGTCTCGGCGGTCAGCTCGTCGAGCGAGAATCCGCCGACGAGTTTGACCACCGCGGCCGTGGCGCGCTCGACGACGGTGGCGTAGAGGTCGCTCTTGTCGTTGAAGTAGTAGTAGAGCGAGCCTTTGCTCATCCCCGCGCGGTCGATGATGCGGTTGAGCGAGGCGCCCTCGAAGCCGTGGTCGCTGAACTCGTCGGCGGCCGCCTCGAAGAGGCGTTCCTGCTTGTCGGGGTCGAGGTTGTCGAAGCGATCGCGGACCATGACTAGACCAGTGTTATAGACCAAGTGGTCTATAACGTAGGCGGGCGGCCGTGAAAAGTGAAGGGGTGGCGGGGTCGGCCTCCCTTTCATCCGCGGCCTCCGCCACGACCGGTCGGCCGCACCCCGCCACTCACCGGTGGTGGAAAGTCCCGTGCCCAGCCCGTATATCTGGCTCCGACTCTTCCACCCGGATTCGTCCCGATGCGGCTCACCTCTCTTGCTATCGCGCTCTGCCTCCCGCTCTCCGCCGTCTCGGCGCAGCAGACGGAGCTCGGCTACTACCGCTTCCCCGCCATTCACGGCAACACGGTGGTCTTCACCGCCGAGGGCGACCTCTGGAAGGTTCCCGTCGCCGGCGGCACGGCCACGCGGCTCACCACGGCGCTCGGCGAGGAGACCAACGCCGCCATCTCTCCGGACGGCAAGCAGGTGGCGTTCTCCGCGGCGTACGAAGGCCCTACCGAGGCATACGTCATGTCCATCGACGGCGGGCCGCCCAAACGGCTCACCTACGAGGGCGGCGTGGCCACGGTCGTGGGATGGACACCCGACGGCAAGGTGCTCTATGCCACGAACGACTACGCCACGCTCCCCGACATGGAGGTGGGATGGGTGAACCCCGCCGACGGGTCGCACGGGCTGGTGCCGTTGGCCCAGGCGGCCGACGGAAACTACGACGCCAACGGAACGTTCTTCTTCACGCGCTATCCCTTCCAGGGCAGTCACACCAAGCGCTACAAGGGCGGCACCGCGCAGAATATCTGGCGATTCGCCCGGAACGGCGCCGAGGCGCAGCCACTGACCGCCGACTACGCCGGCACTAGCAAGGATCCGATGCCGTACAAGGGGCGCATCTACTTCCTGAGCGATCGCGACGGCATCATGAACCTCTGGTCGATGGACGAACAGGGGCACGACCTCAAGCAGCTCACGCACCATCCGGTGTACGACATCCAGTCGGCCTCGCTCGGCGACGGCAAGATCGTGTACCAACTCGGCGCCGATCTCCGCGTGTACGACATCGCATCGGGCAGGGACGCGCTGATCCCGATCCGGCTCCTCTCCGACTTCGATCAGACGCGCGAGAATTGGGACACCGACCCGATGGCGCTCCTCACCTCGGCGCACCTTTCCCCCACCGGCGACCGGCTGGTGCTCGACGCGCGCGGCCAGGTGTTCGTCGCGGCCACCGGCGACGCCGGCGGTCGGCTGGCGCAGGCCACGCACGACCAGGGTGTGCGCTATCGCATCGCGCGCTTCATGCCGAACGGCAAATCGCTGCTCACGCTCTCCGACAAGAGCGGCGAGGTGGAGTTCTGGAACGTGCCGATGGACGGGAGCGCCCAGAAGCAGCTCACCACCGGCGCCACCGAGCTGCGCTGGGACGGCATGCCGTCGCCCGACGGGAAATACGTTGCCCACTCCGACAAGAACGAACGCCTCTGGCTGCTCGATCTGGCCACGGGACGCGAGACGCTGATCGCCGAGGACAGCGCGAGCCAGATCATGGACTATGCATGGTCGCCGGACAGCAGGTGGTTGGCGTACGTGGCGGCTGCCGACAACCAGTTCGACCAGATCCGGATCTACGGCATCGCCAGCGGCAGGAGCGTGCGCGTGACCACCGACCGGTACAGCAGCTACAGCCCCGTGTGGAGCACGGACGGCAAGTGGCTGTACTTCCTCTCCGACCGGCACTTCCAGAGCGCGGTGGGTTCGCCGTGGGGCGCGCGGCAGCCCGAGCCCTACTTCGACCATACGACCCAGATGTACGGGCTCGCGCTGCAGCCCGATGCGACGTCGCCCTTCGCGCCCGCCAACGAACTCACCGATCCGGTGCGCTCGCTCGCGTCCGAAGACAGCGCGCCGGCGCGCGGCGAACAGATGCGCGGGGCCCGGGGTGGGCGCGCGGCGCCCCGTGCTCCCGCCAACGTCAGCATCGACTTCACCGGCATCGAGCAGCGGCTCGTCCAACTCCCGCTGGCGCCCGGCGACTACAGCGATCTCTCCACCGACGGCACGCGCCTCTACTTCCTGGAACGCGGCGCGGCAGGTGCCGGACGAGATGGCCGCGGTGGTGGCGGCGCGCGGCTCATGACCTATCCCATCGGCAACACGCCGGCCAAACCGACGGCCTTTGCCAGCGGCGTGCGCCAGTACGAACTGTCGATGGACGGGCGCAAGGTGATGGTGCGCCGTGGCAACGAGTTCTTCGTGTACGACGCGGCCGCCAAAGCGCCCAACGACAGTGGGAAGCACAAGGTGGATCTCAGCCACTGGGCCATCCGCATCGTGCCGCGCGACGAGTGGCACGACGAATTCATCGACGCCTGGCGTCTGGAGCGGGACTACTTCTACAATCCGGCCATGAATGGCGTGGACTGGAAGCTGATCCGGCAGCGGTACGAGCCGCTCGTCAGCCGCGTCACCGATCGGTCGGAGTTGAACAACCTGCTCTCGCAGACCATGGGCGAACTGTCCACGCTGCATACCTTCGTGCGTGGCGGCGACATGCGTACCCCCGACGACTCGATCCACCCCGCTGCGCTCGGCGCCGAGTTCGTGCGCGACGAAGCGGCGGGCGGGTATCGCGTGCAGCACATCTATCACAATGATCCCGACGGACCGGACGAACTCTCACCGCTGGCCCGCTACGGCGTGGACGTGCACGAAGGGGACGTGATCACCGCCGTGAACCACGTGCCGACGCTCTCGGCGCCGGCGCTCGGCGCGCTGCTGCGCAACGAGGCGGGACGCCAGATGCTGCTGTCCGTGAAGACGGGCGGAAACGGCGCCGAGCACGAGGTGGTGGTGGAGCCTATCACGCAGCGCGACGCATCGAGTCTGCGCTACTCGGAATGGGAATACACGCGCCGGCTGGCCGTGGATTCCATTGCCCACGACTCGATCGGCTACATCCACCTGCGCGCCATGGGAACGGCCGACATCAATCAGTGGGAGCGCGACTTCTATCCGGTGTTCCAGCGCCAGGGCCTGATCATCGACGACCGCCACAACCGCGGCGGCAACATCGACAGCTGGATCCTGGAGAAGCTGATCCGGAAGGCTTGGTTCTACTTCAAGTCGCGCGTGGGCAATCCGACCTGGAACATGCAGTACGCCTTCCGCGGACACATCGTGCTGCTCACCGACGCGCACACGGCCTCCGACGGCGAGGCGTTCGCCGAGGGGTTCCGGCAGCTCGGGCTGGGCAAGGTGATCGGGGTGCGCACGTGGGGCGGGGAGATCTGGCTCAGCCAGCAGAACGTGATGGTGGACCGGGGCATCGCGAGCGCGGCCGAGATGGGCACCTATCTGCCCGATCGAACATGGATGATCGAGGGGCACGGGGTGGATCCTGACATCACGGTGGACAACCTGCCGCACGCGACCTTCGACGGGCATGACGCGCAACTCGCCGCGGCGATCAAGGAACTGCGCGCCGAGATCAAGGCCGATCCGCGGCCCGTGCCGGCACCGCCGCCGTATCCGGACAAGTCGTTCCACAACAACGGCAGAGGCGGCAGCGGGGGAGGGCGGTGAGCGGGGAGGGGCCCTCAACGATGCGCGGCGGAGTCCGTCAGTGCCGTGCGGAACCGCGCGGCTTCGTCGCGCTGCCCTAGGGCGTCGTAGTCATCGGCAATGTGCTTGCGCGCCGTTTCCACCCAGTCGCGCGGCGGCGACGCTTGCGCCGTCAGGATGCGGTAGCCTTCGCGGCTCTCGGTCAGGGCATCGGAGTACCGGTGTTCGTCCTCGAGCACGGCCCCGAGTCGTACCCGGGCGATCCCCATGAGTTGGTGCTCCGGGCTCAGCACCTCGCTGTATAGCCGGATTACCTGTCGGAAGAGCTCTTCCGCCCGGGCGAACTGCTTCCGCCGCTGCTCGACGCCCGCCAGGTTGGACAGCGCGATCCCCAGCAGATAGTGGTGACCCCCATATACGCGGCGGTAGATGTCGGCCATCCGGCGAAAGTCGGCGGCGGCTCCGTCGAGGTCACCGCGCTGCTCCGCCAGCTTGCCCAACTCGTTCAGTGCGGACGCGACCCGCGGATGTATCGGGCCGTATACTCGTTCCTGGATCGCCAGCGCCCGCTGCAGGATATCGCCCGCCTCGTCGTAGCGCTTCTGACCCACCATGACGCGCCCCAGCATGGTGAGCACCGATGCCGTTTCCGGGTTGTCATTGCCGTACCAGGCGCTCAGGATATCGATGGCCTGGCGGTAGAACGCCTCCGCCTGGACGGATCGTCCCGCCTCTGCGTCGATGGCGCCGAGGTTGACCAGATCCTCGCCGACATTCGGGTGGCGCGGGCCGTACAGCCGGCGGTCCATGGCAAGCACCAGCCGGTTCAGGCTGTCGGCTACGCCGTAGTGGCCGGCGTAAAAGTGGGTGTTGGCCAGGTCGGTGAGCGCCGTGGACAGGTCGGTTCCACTGTCTGCGGAGAGCAACCGGACCGACACTTCGAGCAGGGGAATGGCGGCGTCATAGTCGCCGCGCGCCTGCAGCACTTCGCCAAGTGCGATCTCCGCCCGGGCGACGGCGGCGCCGTCCAGCGGCGAGATCCGCTGCTGCATCGCCAGACCTTGCCGGATCAGCCGCTCGCTCTCCTCGTATTCGGCCTGAGCCTGCCGGAGCAGGCCGAGGGCGACCAGGCTCTGCGCGGTCTCGTGACTGTCGCCTCGGTAGAACGCCCGCCGTTCGGCCAGGGCGGCCTGGAGCAGGGTATCGGCTCGCCCCAGCTTGCCCAGCTGCTGGTAGACCCCGCCCAGGGTCTCGTAGAGCTGCGCCTGCGTCGATGTGTCTCCCTCCAGGGCCTTCGCCTCTCGCAGTCCACGGTCTACCAGCGTGATCACCCGAAGCGTGTCGGCGGGTCCGACATCGGCCTCGCCACCGCTGAACAGGCTCAGCATGAATTCCTGAATCCGCGTGGTGCGGGCCGCTTCGGTCACCGCGTTGTTGCGGGCGGACGCGAGCCGATATGTATAGAAGGCCACCAGTCCGACCACCATCGTCAACACGATTCCGGCGGCCGCCAGCGGTCGCCAGTTGCGCCGCGAGAACTTTCCGAGCCGGTAGCTCCAAGTATCCGGCCGCGCCTCCAACGGCTCGCCGGCCATGAAATGGTCCAGGTCGCGAATCAGCGCTTCCACCGAACGGTACCGGCGGGCGGGATCCTTGTGCATGGCGGTGAGGCAGAGCACGTCGAGGTCGGCCCAGGCCGAGCGGCCGGCTGAGACCGCGCCGCGGGCCTCGCCCTGCAGGCGGCGCATGCGCGACGCTGCCGCCGACGGGCGTTCCGGCTCACGCTCCGTGATCGTGCGCTCGACATCGGCCAGCGTTCGGTGCGCGAAATCGAACGGCAGGCGCCCGACGAGTAGTTCGTAGAGAATGACGCCGAGCGAGTAGATGTCGGTGTGCACACCAACGGGCTCACCGCGGATCTGTTCGGGTGCCGCGTAGGCCGGGGTCATGAAGCGGATGTCCGTCCGCGTCTGATCGGCCGGATCGTCCAGTGCGTCGAGCTGCTTGGCAATGCCAAAATCCAGCAGCTTGAGGCTCCCGTCCGCCTTGACCACCACGTTGGAGGGCTTCAGGTCGCGATGAATGACGAGGTGCTGGTGCGCGTGTTGCACCGCATCGCACACGGCGCGGAAGAGCCGGAGCCGCTCGGCCACGGAAGCGGCGTGGTGGGCGCAGTAGTCGGTGAGCGTGGATCCATCCACGTACTCCATGACGAACCAGGGCGTGCCGTCCGGAAGGGTGTTCGCGTCGTAGAGCTGCGCGATGGACGGGTGGTTCAACCGCGCGAGGGTCCGTTGCTCTGCGGCAAAGCGCTCGCGCCGGGCGGGTGAGAGCCACGCGTCCCGGAGGATCTTGACCGCCGCCAGGCTCCCGAGATCGTCCCGCCGGGCCAGGTACACCACGCCCATCCCGCCTTCGCCCAGCACCCGCACGATGCGCCACGGTCCGAACCGCTGGTCGAGCAGGGCCGGCGGTATTCCGGGCTCCAGGGTGCGCTCGGCCACAACGGCGAGCTCCTCGTCCAGAATCGTGCCGTCGCGGTCATCCTCGGCCAGCAGGGCGAGCACGTCCGCGAGAAGGTCCCGGTCGTCGCTGCAGGCGGTGCGGAGCCAGGCCTCGCGTTCGCCCCGGGGAAGGTCGGCCGCAGCGTGAAACAACTCCTGGATCCGGTCCCACCGATGGGCGTCCACGGGGTCAGAAGTTGCGCAGTTCGCGGGCGAGCCAGGCGCGGGCCAGGCGCCAGTCGCGCAAGACGGTGGCGTCGGAGATATCGAGCAACTCGGCGGTTTCCGCCACGCTCAGCCCGCCGAAGAAGCGCTGCTCGACGATGGCGGCCTGCCGCGGGCTGATCTGGGCCAACGCGTCGAGCGCGGCGTCGAGACCCAGAACGTCGCGCGCGGTGCTGGCGGGAGCGTCCAGGGATTCATCGAACGTCACCACGACCGAACCCGCGCCCCGCTTCTGGGCATGCCGGCGGCGCGCGGCCTCCACCAGGACCTGGCGCATGGCGCGAGCGGCAATGCGGCGGAAATGCAGCCGCGACTCGAAACCGACGTTGGGGCTCGCTGCCAACTTGAGCCACGCTTCGTTTACCAGCGTGGTGGGAGTGAACGTGGCGCCGGGATCGCCGGAGCGAACCCGCGCGGCCAGGCGTCGCAACTCTTCGTAGGTCGCGCTGAAGAGCCGGTCGAGCCCCTCTCGGCCTTCGACGGGCAACGGAGGTGGATCTTCTCCCGGATGGGACTTGGCCGCAGATGGCATGACGGTTTTTCCGGGGTTTCCGCGCAATGCGGAGTGGTTCACCACCACCTGAGTTGGAGCGGTGTGCCCCCAAGATGCGCCCCCGTCCCGCGCCCGCCAAGCGGAACCGCTACGGGCCACGGCTCCTCACCACCCCTTTCGGAGGGCAAGTCCATGCAGCGCAACCTCATCCGGCTGACGGTATCAGCCGGACTTTTCCTGCTTGCCGCGTGCGGCGGCAGCGGCACCACCAGCCCGTCCGGCGGCGGCAACGGAGGGCTGAGCGCGGACATCGACGGCGCCCACTGGACGGCGGTAGCCAGCACCGTCAGATCCGCCAACGGAGTCCTCTCGATCGGCGCAGCCGATGCCTCTGGTCTGACCATCGGCATGGCGTTCCCCGACCAGGGACCCGGCACGTACGCCATATCCCAGCAGCAGCTCATCACCAACTTCACCCTTTCGCTGAACGGCTCGGAGAGCTGGGCGGCCAGCGCAATCCAGGGCAGTGGCTCCGTGATCATCACGTCCCGCACGGCGAATCACATCGTGGGCACGTTCAGCTTCAGCGCGCCCGGGTTCACGGGTTCTCCCGTGCCCACGACCACGAAGGTCGTCACCAACGGCAAGATCGACGTCACTTACTGAGGGAGGCTCCCATGGAACTCGCATGTCCAAAGTGCACCTCGGGTGAGGTGCGGAAACTGTCGATGATCTACAAGGAAGGTCTTTCCATCATCACGACCAGGACGCAGTCCGCAGGATCGGGCATGGCGGTGGGCGGTGGTGGGGTGGCCTTCGGGTCCGGCCGCGGGTCGGCGACCACGACCGGCAAGCAGCAGACCGCGCTCTCGAAAGAAGCGTCGCCTCCAGGAAAGAAGCACGCGATCCTGTGGAGCATCGCGGCCGTCATCATGGGAATCTGGACGCTCTCCAGCTTCTTTCCCATTTCCCTGGGCAGTCTGTTGTTGTTGGGCGCCACGGTGCTGGCCGGGCGCTTCGCGCTCAAGGGCTTTCAGTGGAATAAGGAGGAGTATCCCGGGCTCTACGCTCGCTGGGAGCAGTCATTCATGTGCAATCGGTGCGGGGAGGTGTTCGTTCTGGCATGAGCCGGTCTGAGGCCCGATCCGGCCGCGGCGTTCCGGGTGGAGGGGGTTGAGATTTTCACGGCTTCGCTCGACGATCCCATCCGCCCGGAACGCTCCGGTTGTGAGCAGGCCGCGGCGGACATCGAAGTGCCCCAGGAGATCACGCGGCCGCAGGAATAGGGGGCGGCTTGCGCAACGCATCAGGCCGCCGGACCGCCAATCCAGCCATCCATCGCGAATCGTGCCCGACGTCGGGGATCACCCTACACCCCCGTAGTCGTCCCCACCATCCGTTTCCTCCATCTCCCGACACCGTCCGGGCCCCCCCTTTGGCATTCTGTCCCCGTCCGGCGGCAACACGCTGTCGGACATCGGGTTATTCACCGAGGAGATGGGTCAGATGCACCCACATCAGGGCCATGGCAACGGGCATCCCGCCGGAAAGGGGCGCGCCGGCATCGCCGACTTCGACTTCAACAAGTCACCCTTCGTGGTGATCTGGGAAACGACCCGCGCCTGCGACCTGGCTTGTCGCCACTGTCGCGCCGAGGCCGTGCCCTACCGGAACCCCGCCGAGCTCAGCACCGACGAAGCCAAGGCGATGCTCCGCAAGATCCGCGAATTCGGCAACGTGGTGTTCGTGATGAGCGGTGGCGACTGTCTCAAGCGTCCCGACGTGTTCGATCTCGTGGACTACGGCTTCAAGCTGGGCCTGCGCATGGGCGTCACGCCGGCCACCACGCCTCTGGCAACCCCCGAAGCGATCCAGAACTTCAAGAACGCAGGCCTCTCCCGGCTTGCCGTGAGCCTCGACGGCTCCACCCCTGAAATCCACGACGCGTTTCGCCGAGTGGACGGCTCGTTCGATTGGGGCATGCGCATTCTTGAAGAGTCGCGGCGCATCGGGCTCTCCACGCAGGTGAACACGGTCATCGCGCGTCACAACATCGACGATTTCGACAACCTGGCGGCGCTCATGGAGCGGCTGGGGATCGTGTTCTGGGAGGTCTTCTTCCTCGTCCCCACGGGCCGTGCCAAGCCGGGCGACGTGGCGAGCGCCGAGGAATACGAGAAGATCTTCAACAAGATGTACGACCTGTCCAAGACGGCGCCCTTCGACATCAAGGCCACGGCCGCGCCGCAGTACTCGCGCGTGATCATGGAGCGCCAGGTGGCCGAGCGCCGCGCCGGGTCGCGCGAGGAGAAGCCCGACGTGATGACGGGCGGCGTGATGTTCTCGCTCTCCGACGGCATCGGCCGGGCGCGGAGCGTGAACGACGGCGACGGCTTCATGTTCATCAGCCACACGGGCGAGATCATGCCGTCGGGCTTCCTGCCCCTCGTGGCCGGCAACATCCGGAACGACGATCTGGTGCAGGTGTATCGCGAATCTCCCATCTTCACCCAGCTCCGTCACCGTGAGGACATCAAGGGCAAGTGCGGTGTGTGCGAGTATCTCAAGGTCTGCGGGGGCAGCCGCGCTCGCGCCTACGGGATGACGGGTGACTTCATGGAATCCGAACCCTTCTGCGCGCACATCCCGCGGAAGTACGCGGCGATGGTGGAGCGCGGGGAGGCGGAACCGGTGACTGAATATTTCGAAGCACGCTACCGCCGGAATCTCCCGGTGGCCGACGTGGAGGCATTCGTGAACGGGAGCGCCGCATGAGCGCCACCGCTCTTCACGACACCGAACTCCCCCACGAATCGCCAGAGACCGCCCGCCCGCTGGCGCTCGTCGAATCCGGCGAGCACCCGGCGGGCGCTCCGCGCGCGCACCCGTCCGAGGGCGGACTCCTGTGCGTCGGGATCTCCTTCCGCACCGCGCCGCTGGCGCTGCGCGAGCGGCTGGCCGTTCCCGAGTCCGCCATCGAGACCGCGCTCTCGCGCTTCGGATGCGGCGACGCGGCGCGCCCATCCGCCATCAGCGAGATGGTCGTGCTCTCCACCTGCAACCGGCTGGAACTGTACGCCGCCGGTGGCAAGCAGGCGGGGCAGGCGGTGTTCGCCCTCATCGAGGAGACCACCGGGGTATCGCGCGCCGAGCTGGAGCCCGTGGCCTACGTGCTGGCGGGCGACGACGCGGTCCGGCATCTGTGCCGCACCACCGCCGGCCTCGAATCGATGGTCATCGGCGAGCCGCAGATCCTGGGGCAGGTGTCCGAGGCATTCGCCACGGCATCCGCGCACGGCGCCGCCGGCCACATGATGTCCACGCTCTTCCGTGGCGCCATCCGGGCGGGCCGTCGCGCGCGCTCGGAAACCGGGATCAGCCGCAACCCCACCACCGTGAGTTCGGTGGCGGTCAGGCTGGCCGGCTCGGCGCTCGCCGATCTCCAGTCCGCGTCGGTGGTGGTGGTGGGTGCCGGGGAGATGGCGGAATTGGCCGTGTCCGCGCTACACTACCGGGGAGTGAATGACATCTCCGTCGTGAGCCGTACCCGCGAGCACGCCGACCGCCTCAGCGCGCATGTCGGCGGACGCCCGGTTCCGCTCGAACGTCTGCAGGACGCCCTCGACGGCGCCGACGTGGTGATCAGTTCCACGTCCGCTCCGCACCACGTGATCACGCGCGACATGATCTCCACGTCGATGTCGCTCCGTCCCGACCGGCCGATGCTCCTCATCGACATCGCCGTGCCGCGCGACATCGATCCCGAGGTGCGCACGGTGCCCAACGTGACGTACACCGACCTCGACGTACTCGAACAGCGCATCGAGGAAGGATTGCACGAGCGTGAAGCCGAAGTGCCGCGTGTGGAGGCCGTGGTGGAGGAGGAGGCCAGGCAGTGCATCGCCGCCCTGCAGCAGCTCGACGTGCAGCCGCTCATCGCCGACCTGCGCGGCCACACCGACGCCGTGCGCCGGGCCGCGCTCGACCGCGCGCGCCGGCAGTTCGCGCATCTCGGCGACGACGACCGCCGGCACATCGAAGCGTTCTCCGAGTCGTTGGTGAACCGGCTGTTCCATGAGCCCATGCAGCGGCTGCGCCAGGAGGCGCGCAACGGACAGGTGGCCGGCTATGCGATGGCCGTCCGGCACCTCTTCGGATTGAAGCAATGACCGCTCGCGTCGCCATCATCGGCGGCGGGATCAGTGGGCTGACGGCGCTGGAGCAACTCACACGGGTGGCCCCGTCGGTGCAGGTCACGCTCCTCGAAGCGGCGCCCCGGCTGGGTGGGCACATCCGCACCGAACGTTCGGGCGGCTTTCTCATGGAAGCGGGCCCTGACGTGATCCTCGCCGCGAAGCCTGCCGCCGTGGAACTCGCCAAGCGCGTGGGGCTCGGCGAGCGTCTGCACGGCACCAATCCGTCGGTCAAGGGTTCGTACATCCTCAGCGGCAAGCGGCTCTTCCCGATGCCCGACGGGCTCACCGGCCTGGTGCCCTCGCGCTTCACGCCCTTCGCCACCACGCCGCTGGTGTCGCCGCTAGGCAAGCTGCGCGTGGGCATGGAGTACTTCATCCCGCCGCACCGGAACGCGCCCGACGAGTCCATCGAGAGCTTCGTGACCCGACGGCTGGGACGCGAAATGTACGAGCGCCTGGTGGAGCCCCTGCTCAGCGGCATTTCGGCCGGCGACGGCGCCAAGCTGAGCATGGAGGCGATGTTCCCCCAGCTGCGCGCGTACGAACGCGAGCACGGCGGGCTGGTGAAGGGGATGCTGGCCACCAAGCGCAGGCAGCGAGAGGCGAGGAAGGCGGCCGGTGCCACGCCCGGCGCCGCCACCGCGGCCGGCCAGCCGCCGCGCCAGCCGGCCTTCGGATTCATCTCGCTGCCCGGCGGGCTCGAGGAGCTGATCGACGGGATCCAGCGCGAAGTCCGGCGCCGCGACCCCGCGGGGCGGAACGCCGTGATCCGCACCGGCGCCCGCGCCGAGCGCGTGGAACGCGTGGGCACTGGTCACGACACGGCGCCGGAGTTCGTGATCACGCTCGCCAACGGCGAGGTGCTCACCGTGGATGCCGTGATTCTGGCCGCCCCGGCCTATCACTCGGCGTCGATCATTCGATCGGTGGACGAGGAGCTGGCGTCGGCGCTGCGGGGCATCGAATATGCCTCCACCGTCACCATCTCGGTGGCCTACCCCGAGTCGGCCGTTCCCCGCGCCCTCGACGCCACCGGCTACGTGGTTCCCCGCATCCAGCAGCGGCCGGTGCTCGCCTGCACCTGGGTTTCGAGTAAATTCGAGGGCAGGTCGCCCGCCGGCCACTCGCTCTTTCGCCTGTTCCTCGGCGGCGCCGGTCGCGGCTCGTTCGTGGAGCGCACGGACGACGAACTGCTCGACGTGGTGCGCACGGAGATGCGCGAAGTCATGGGCATCACCGCCGATCCGGAGTTGATGCGCGTCAATCGCTACGACCGGGCGATGCCGCAGTACCACGTGGGACATCTGGACCGCGTGGCCGGCATCCGGGCGCAGGCAGCCCGGAATCCTGGCCTGGCGGTGGCGGGCGCTGCCTTCGGTGGCGTCGGCATTCCCGACTGCGTGCGGTCGGGTGTGGCGGCGGCCGACCAGGTGCTCGAACTGTTGAGCCGGCGGCATCCAACTGAATTGGGGACTACGAATTGACGATCGACTCCACGGTGTTCATGCGCGCCGCCCGCCACCAGCCGGTGGAGCGCACGCCGGTCTGGTTCATGCGGCAGGCGGGGCGCGTGCTCCCCGAATACCGCGCCATCCGCGAGCAGTATTCGCTCATCGAGATCACCAAGCGTCCCGAGGTGTGCACCGAGGTGACGCTCCAGCCCGTGCGGCGCCTGGGCGTGGATGCGGCGATTCTGTTTGCCGACATCATGCATCCGCTCATCGGCGCCGGCGTGCCGCTGGATATCGTGGACGGCGTGGGGCCGGTGATCGAATCGCCGGTGCGCACCGACGCCGACGTGCGCGCGCTGCGTCCGCTCGATCCCGAGGCCGGTCTGCCGTACGTGCTCCATACGATCCGGATGCTCAAGGCCGAGCTGGGCGACCACACGCCGCTCATCGGATTCACCGGCGCGCCGTTCACGCTCGCTGCCTACCTGATCGAGGGGCGCGCATCGCGCGATTTCCTGCGCACCAAGACCATGATGTACGCGGCGCCGGACACTTGGCACGAACTGATGAGCCGGCTCAGCGACATGGTCATCGCATTCCTGAGCGCCCAGCGGGCGGCGGGCGCCGACGTGCTGCAGCTGTTCGACAGCTGGGTGGGCGCGCTGTCGCGCAACGACTATGTGCGCTACGTGCAGCCCTACGCGCGCCGCATCTTCGCTGCGCTCGCGCCCCTGGGCGCGCCGCTCATCCACTTCGGCGTGAACACCGCGACGCTGCTCGACGCGATGGCCACCGACGGGGGCACCATCCTCGGCGCCGACTGGCGCATTCCGCTCGACCGCGCGTGGGACATCATCGGCCACGAAAAGGGCATTCAGGGGAACCTGGACCCCGCCGTGCTGCTTGGTACCCCGGATGTCATCGCGCGTGAAGTGAACGACGTCCTGGACCGCGCCGCCGACCGGCCCGGGCACATCTTCAACCTGGGCCACGGACTGCTGCCCGACACCCCCGTCGCCAACATCGAACACGCCATCGCCACGGTGCGCGCCCGGACGCGGCGCGCCGGCGGCGGCACCCCCGCCCCCACCTCCTCCGACCCCGGGGCATCACCCGCAACGGCCGGAGGCCGCTAGATGGAGAACGACAACGCAGTGCTGGTGCTCGCGTACGGCACCCCCGGTACCCTCGACGACGTCGAGGCGTACTTCACCCACATCCGCCACGGGCGCACCCCGCCGCCCGCGGCGGTGGCCAACCTGAAGGCGCGCTACGAGCGCGTGGGCGGCTCCACGCCGCTGCTCAAGCTCACCGAGGATGTCCGCGACGCCCTCGCGGCGAAGCTCTCGGCGTCGGGCGACACGCGGAAGGTGTACATGGGGATGAAGCACTGGCATCCGTACATCGCCGAAGCGCTCCAGACCATGTACGACGACGGGATCCGCAAGTTCACGGCGTTCGTGCTTGCCCCTCACTACTCGAAGATGAGCATCGGCCAGTACCGCCACGCCATCGACGAGAAGCAGGCCGAGCTTGGCAATCCGTTCGAGTTCACCTTCGTGGACCACTGGTACGAGCGGCCCGATTTCGTGCGGTTCATGGCCGATACGGTGAAGCAGGGGCTCACGCAATTCCCCGAGAAGGATCGCGGATCGGTGACGGTCGTCTTCACGGCCCACAGCCTCCCCGAACGCATCCGTACCTGGAACGATCCGTACGAATCACAGCTCCAGGAGAGCGCCGAGTTGGTGGCCAAGGCCGCCGGCCTCCCCGGCTTCCGCCGTGCCTGGCAGAGCGCCGGCGGCACCGGCGAGCCCTGGATCGGCCCCGACATTCTCGACTATCTCGACACGCTGAAGGCGGAAGGGGTGAAGAACGTACTCCAGGTGCCCATCGGATTCGTCAGCGATCACCTGGAAGTGCTGTTCGACATCGACATCGAAGCCAAGGACAAGGCCAGGGAACTGGGCATGACGCTGCACCGCACCGAACTGCCCAATGCGAAGCCCGAGTTCATCGAGGTGCTGGGCAACGTGGTAGGTCGGTAGGTCGGTAGGTCGGACGGTCGGACAGTCGGACAGTCAGACAGTCAGACAGTCAGACAGTCAGAATGCGGAACGGGGCGGGACGATCGCATGCGATCGCCCCGCCCCATTCGCTGTTTACCCACTTCCCTTTCCCCGCCGTATCGGCCCTGCGCTGTCCATGCCCTGCGCCGTATCGGCCCTGCGTAGTATCGGCCCTGCGTAGTATCGGCCCTGCGCCGTATCGGCCCTGCGCCGTATCGCGGTGTCGCCGCTATTGCCCTGCGCCGTTCTGCGGTTCCGCCGTTTCTCCGCTTCCTCGTGTCCACTTCTTCACCGCCACCACGATCACCCCGAATCCGGCCACCAGCAGCAGATACGGCGCCGCGTAGAGCACCAGATTGAACCCGTGCGCCTTGGGATCCAGCAGAATCCACTCGCCGTACTTCGACACGAAGTACGCCTTCACCTCGGCCGGTGTCTTGCCCTCGGCGAGCTGCGACTTGACCAGCTCCCGCATCTCGTGCGCCAACTCCGACGGCGAATCCTGGATCGATTCGCCCTGGCACACCGGGCACCGGAGTTGGGAGGCGACGGCCGTGGTCTTGGCGTCGAGCGCCGAATCGGCGGATGAGGGCAGTGGGGCGGCGGTGCTCGTCGTGCCGGCCGGCGCCTGCTGCGCTGCCGCGGCGACCGGCATGACGGCATAGGCCGCCACCATCGCGCCCAGCGCGAGTTTTGCGAACCGCGTCATGGAGTCGTTCCCGTTCCCTTGGGGCTCGGGCGGGCCGCGGGCGTCAGCACATGAGCTGCCGTGTCGCCCGGCGCCGCCGTCTTGGCCGACGGGGGTAGCGCCGCGATCAGCGAATCGACGATCCGCGTCAGGATGGCGTCGGTGACGGGGCCCGTCTGCTTGTACGCCACGTGTCCGGAGCCGTCGATGAAGTACGTCTCGGGCACGCCGTAGAGGCCGTAGTCGATGGACGTGTGCGCATTGCCGTCGTCCACCGACGGGTACTGCTGCCCGCCCATCTCCTTGATCCAGTTGATGGCCGGCTTCGGGAAGTCGTTGTAGAGCACGCCCAGGAAGTGCACCGGCTTGTCGGCGTAGCGGCGCGCGAACGCGCTCAGCTCGCGGTGTTCGTCCCGGCACGACAGGCACCAGGAGGCCCAGAAGTTGAGCACCACCACCTCGCCGCGCAGACTCGCCAGGTGCACGGTGTCGCCCACGGGCAGCGTGGTCGGCGCCTCGCCGGGCGCGAACACCGGCAGCCGGAAGTCGGGCGCCATCCGCCCCGGTAGCGGGGACGGGATGTTGTTCACCTCTCCCTTGGCCGCGATCCCCATCCCCCACACGAAGAGCAGGATCAGCGGCACCGCGAACAGCGACGCTATTGTCGCACGCTTCCAGTTCATGCTTCGCCTCCTCCAGTGGTCGGTAGCGGCAACGGTACTGCCGGCACCGGCTGTCGGGCCTCGGCGAGCACCGCGCGGCGCTTGCGCTTCGGGAACACCCCGATGATCGCGCCCAGCACCACGATGCCGCCGCCGAACCAGATCCACGGCACGAGCGGCTGCACGATGAGCTTCACCGTCGCGTGCGCGCCGTTCTGGTCGAACGCCATCAGGTTGAAATACAGGTCGCCGCTGATCGAGCTGATCACCTGCGGGGTCGGCACGGGCGCCGACTGCGTCGGATAGAAGTTCATCCGCGGATCCGCCGTCGCCACGACCTTGCCGTCCTTCACCACTTCCATCGTGGCGCCGATCACCGCTCGCTGCGGCTCCTGGCGGCCCCAGACTTCCTTGAGGCGCGCCGTGTGGCCCGCCACCGTCAGCGTCTGTCCCGGTTCGAGCGTCGCCTCGCGCTCGGTGCGGAAGCTCTGCGACGCCGCGATGCCCAGCGCCACCACCAGCACGCCCAGGTGGGCCACGTAGCCGCCGTAGCGGCGCCGGTTGCCGCCCACCAGCCGCGAGAGCGCCAGCCCCCAGTTCTCCCCGTGGGCCCGGTGGCGCGCGTTCATGCCGATCCAGTACTCCCGCAGATTGGAGAACGCCGAATAGCCCACGAAGGCAAAGATCAGGACCGCGTACGGATTGCGCGCCCCCCACACCAGCGCGACGGCGCCCATCACCACCGCGCCGGCGATCGGCGGCAGCAGCTTGCGCTTGAGCACGTCCCGCGACGCCGCGCCCCAGGGCAACGCCGGTCCCACGCCCACCAGGAAGATCAGCGCCGTGATCAGGGGCAGCGTCATCTTGTTGAAGAACGGCTCGCCCACCGTGACCTTGATGCCCCGCACCGCCTCGGCCACCAGCGGGAACAGCGTTCCCACCAGCACCGTGAAGCAGAACGCGGTCAGGAACAGGTTGTTGAGCAGGAAGACCGTCTCGCGCGAGGTCGCGGATTCGAGGTGCCCCTTGGTGCGAAGCTTCTCCGACACCCCGCCCACCATCGCCAGCGCCCATATCAGCACGATCGCGATGAAGGTCAGGAAGTAGTACCCGATGGTGCCCGTGGTGAAGGCGTGCACCGAACTCAGGATTCCCGACCGCGTGAGGAAGGTGCCGAGGATGGTCAGCACGAACGTCCCGACCATGAGGTTCAGGTTCCAGAGCTTCAGCATACCGCGCCGCTCCTGGACCATCACCGAATGCAGGAACGCCGTCGCCGTGAGCCAGGGAAGGAACGACGCATTCTCCACGGGATCCCACGCCCAGTAGCCGCCCCAGCCCAGCACCTCATACGACCACCACATGCCGGCGATGATCGCCGCCGACAGGAAGCCCCAGGCGATCATCGTCCAGGTGCGCGAGATCTTGATCCAGTCGTCCGAGGCCACCTCGCCGGAGAACATGGCACCCGCTGCGAACGCGAAGGGTACCGACATCCCGACGTAGCCGAGGTACAGCAGCGGCGGGTGCACCGCCATCAGGATGTGATTCTGCAGCAGCGGATTCGGGCCCGGGCCGTCGGTGGGCACCGGGAACACCGAATGGAACGGGTTCGCGGGTCCCACCAGAAGGATGGCGAAGAACAGCGCCACCACGAGGAGCGTCACCGCGGCCCAGGGCACGAGATCGCCCGGGCGCTTGCGGTTGATCCAGACGACCGCGGTGGAGTAGGCACCCAGGACCCACGCCCAGAACAGAATGGAGCCCTCGAGCGCCCCCCACAGCGAGATCACGGTGTAGAAGAGCGGCGTCTCGTTGCTACCCACCTGCGCTACGTACGACACCGAGTAGTCGTGGGTGACGAGCGCGTAGATCATGGCCAGCGTCGCGATCGTGACGAGCGCGAAGTTGGCGTAGATCGTGCCGAAGGCGAGCTGTACCCAGTCCTGGCGGTGCCCGCGAATTCCCAGCGTGCCGACGATGGCGCCGAACAGGACCGCAATCAGCGAGAGCAGCAGCGCGTCGTGTGCAAACATGCCTGTCATTGCGCCGATCCCTTGATCAAGGTCTTGTAGATCTCTTCGGGCTTCTCCCCCGGCTTCGGCGGATGATACTGGTTGGAATGCTTGACCATCAGGTTCGTGGCCTGAAAGACGTTGTTGCGGTCGAGCTTACCCGCGACCACGACGCCCATGCCCGGCTGGAACATCTGGGGCGGTGCCCCCGTCTCGTGCACGAGCACGGTGCCCGAGTCGTCGGTCACCTCGAACTGCAGATGCATGGTCTTCTCGTCCCATTGGACCGTGCCCGGTTTGACCTGCCCGCCGAGCTGAACCGGCACGTCATACGCGGACGTGCCCTTGGCCAGCAGTTCCTTGGGCGTGAGGAAGAACACCACGTTCTTGTTCAGGCCGCCGTAGAGCAGCCATCCGAAGGTCACGACGAGCACCACGGCGACCAGAATCGCCCAGTTCTTCTTACTCATACTGCCTCTCCTTCACCGGGCTTGTGGCCCGTAACTCGGGTATACTCCGCGCGCGCGCGATTCAGTGCCCGCTGGCTGTATGCCAGATATCCGGCGATCACCACCCACGTGACCACGTACGCGGCAATCACGAAATTCCAGTTCGATGCCTGCATCACTCATCCCCTCCAAGGGCCGCGGCCTGCGCGGCGTGCTCCGCCGCGCGCTCGATCGCGGCCGCCTCGTACCGGCGCCGGATGAAGTAGACCACCACCAGCGTCATGGTGACGAAGTTCGCGAACATCCCCACCCAGTAGATCTTGGCCATGTCCTGCATGGTGGACGGCATCTGGTGCAGCGTTCGCCACCAGGTGACCGACTCCCAGACGATCGGCACGTTCAGCGCGCCGAGAATGCCCACCGCGGCACTCCACTGCCCACGCCGCTGCGGGTCCTCCACGAACGCGCGCAATGCCAGATACCCCACGAACACCAGAAAGAGCACCAGCGTGGAAGTCAGCCGCGCTTCCCATACCCACCAGACGCCCCAGGCCGGCTTGCCCCAGATCATCCCGAGAATCAGCGTGAGCCCATTGAAGATAGCGCCGACTTCGGCGGCCGCGGCGGCCAGCAGGTCATCCTCTTCGCGCCCCTTCCACAGGAAGCGGAGGCTGTAGACGAGCACGATGGCAAAACAGAGGAACATGACCCATGCCGCCGGTACGTGGACGTACAGGATCTTTTCCAGCTGTCCCATGTTGACGTCCGGGGGCGACGTCAGGAAGGCGAACACCTGCGTGGCGATCAACGCCGCGATGCTCACCACACCGAACGCCGCCCAGCCGCCCGGACGGGGTACTTGTATCGTTTGCACGTCATTGGTCATGGAAACGGCCTCAGACTTCGATGACATATTCGAATGCCCAGAGAGTGGCGACGAGGAAGATCAGGTCGTACGCACCGAGGAGTTTGATCCAGGCCCCCGCCTCGTGCATGAGGTCCCCCACCAGCAACGCCTTGGTGGCCGAAATGGCGGCCAGCAGCACCGGCACCAGCATCGGAAACAGCAGCAGCGGGAGCAGGACCTCGCGGGCCCGGCTGCGGCTCGCCATCGCCGCGTAGAACGTGCCCAGCACGACCAACCCCACCGCGCCCAGCGCGAACACGCCGATGAGCGACGGCCACGCCGTCGGAATGCGCACCTGGAAGAGCGCGATCCCCACGGCCACGACGATCACCAGCATCAGCCCCACGAACAGCGAGTTGGCAATCAACTTGCCAACGTAAATCACCCAGCGGGGGCCCGGATACTGCAGCAACTGATCCAGGGCGCCGCTCTCCAACTCCACCTGGTAGCTGCGATTGAACGCGAGCACCCCCGCGAACAGCGCCGAGAGCCAGAGCGCACCGGCGGCCGCGTCGCGCAGCGCCTGTGCGTCGGGCCCCAGCGCAAATCCAAACAGCACGAGAATGGTGATCCCGAGCGCCGCCACACTGTTGAATCCGGCCTTGGAGCGGCGCTCCGTGGTGAGATCCTTCCAGGCGATCGCGCCAATCCGGCGCACGTCGTCGCGGAACGCCATCAGCCGTTCCCTCCCGCCGTGGCCGCGGCACGCTCGCTCGGGACGAGGCGCACGCGAGGAATGGGCGCCGGTTTCGACTCCGCCACGCGTCCGTTCACGATCGTGATGGTACGGTCGAGCACACCCGCCGCGGGCGCCAGCTCGTGCAGCACCACCAGCGCCGCGCCACCGGCCGCGCCGGCTTCGGTGATGATCTCGTTCATCAGCTTGATGCCCGCCGTGTCGAGATTGCTGTAAGGCTCGTCGAGCAGCAGCACGCGGGCATGGCGCAGCAGCAGGCGCGCCATGGCCAGGCGGCGCTGCATGCCGGCCGAGAATCCGCGCACCCGCTCGTTGATCACGTGACCCAGGCCAACGCGCTCCAGCGCGGCGTCCAGGTTGTTCCCCACGGGCAGGCCCAGCATCATCGCGCCGAACCGAAGATTCTCGCGCGCCGTGAGGTCGTCGTAGAGCCCGGGCGTGTGCGCCATGAACCCGAGCTCCGAACGCACCGCATCGGTCTCCCGCGTGACGTCGTGTCCGTAGATGCGAGCCGCGCCCGCGGTCGGCTTGAGCAGAGTGCCGAAGATCCGGAGCAGCGTGGTCTTGCCGCTGCCGTTGGCGCCGAGCAGTCCGACGATCTCTCCGGGACCAAGCTCGATCGACACTCCCCGGAGCACCCACCGTGCGCCGAAGCGGCGCGCTACACCCTGGGCCTCGATCGCCAACTCAGATTTTGCAGTAACCATTGGTCCGGGATGTGTGGAAAGCCCCGCAACGACAAGCTGATGCTAAGACTCGGCATTCCGCGTCGCCATCGGCAACCGCCCGAGTCCATGTCGGGGAAACACTGACAAATGCAACGGGGGTGGCCGCTCCGCAAACCGCCGGAACAACCACCCCCGAAGTCTATAGAAGGCCTGCCCCGGGCCCTACCCCTCAGGCACAAGGACTCTGTCGATGACGTGAATTACTCCGTTCGAACCCCGAATGTCTGCCTCCAGCACCTCGGCGCCGCTCACCAGCACCTTGCCGTTACGGGTCACGATGCGGAGGGTCGTCCCGTTCACGGTCGTCGCGCCGGTGGAGCCCCGGTCCAGCAGATCAGCCGCCAGCAGCGTTCCCGGCACGAGGTGACGGCTGACCATTTCGGTCAGCCGACTGCGATCGGACATCAGCGACGCCAGCGGGCCATCACTCAGAGCGTCGAATGCGGCGTCCGTGGGCGCGAACACGGTGAAGGGTCCCCTCCCCTCGAGCATGTTCACGAGGTCGGCCGATTTCAGCGCGCCCACGAAGGTTCTCAGACTGCCGGCGTGGATGGCGGTGCTCATAAGACGAGAGTTGAGTCGTTGATCGATGTGAAGGGCCGGACGACACGTTCGTGGTCGCCCACTGTCCAGCAACTGTCCAGGAAGCTAGGCAGACGCAAATCGTGTGTCAATCATATGTCCATATATATCTATTGACATTATATGGACAATGCGCCAGAATTGGCCCATGCCGGATTCCAGACAGTCGTCGATTCCCAAGCACCCCATCGGGGTAGCCGCCGAGCGTACCGGTCTCACCCCCGACGTGCTCCGGGTTTGGGAGCGCCGCTACCGCGCAGTCTCGCCAGACCGCTCCGAGGGGCGTCAACGCCTCTACTCCGATGACGACATCGAACGCCTCCGGCTGCTTCGGCTGGCCACCATCCCCGGACGGGGCATCTCACAGGTGGTGGGGCTGTCCACCGGCGAACTGTCGCGGCTCGTGGAGGAGGATGCGAGTGCGCGTTCACGCGTGGATGCGGCCGCGCCGGCCGACGTTGGATCGGGCAGCGAATCGGTAGCTCACGCGCTTGCCCTCGTGCGCGCCTTTGACGCATCCGGGCTCGAGTGGTTGCTGGGCCGGGTGCTCGCCGAGATGGGGGTGGTCAACTTCATCGCTGCGGTCGGGGCCCCCCTGCTGCGCCGGGTGGGCGACGAATGGCACGCTGGGCGGGTCTCGGTGGCACAGGAGCACCTGGCGACTTCCACGGTGCGGCGCGTGATCATCGGGGCCATGGCCGTGGGGACGGCGCCCGCCGACGCGCCGAGGATGGTGGTGGCCACGCTGGCCGGGGAGCGCCACGAAGTGGGGGCGCTGTTCGTGGCCGCGGTTGCCATGGCCCACGGCTGGGGCGTGACCTATCTCGGCGCCGATCTCCCGGCCGCCGACATCGCCGAGGCGGCGCGGGCCGTCGGCGCGAAGGTGGTGGCGCTGAGCGTGGTGGCGCTCGCCGACCGCGGGCAGATCTTACGGGAACTCGAATCGATTCGCGGCGGGTTGCCGGCTGGCGTCGACCTCGTGGTTGGCGGTTCGGGAGCCGCGGGGTTGGGCAAGGATCTCGCACCGGCAGGCGTCCGCGTGCTCGACCGGCTGTCTGAACTGACTCCGGTCCGGCCGGCCTGACCACCGGCGCCGGCACCGGCCGCAGTGGATGGGCGGACGGGTGCGTTCGGCCACGACGGCCTGCCGGAATCGCAGACGTTCCGCGATCGGGAACGCCTGCGTTGCAAGAGGGCGGTACGGTTGTGAGGGGCCAGCGCTCTCGACTGCCGGGCGTCTCACCGAATCACTACCCGGTGATGCCCGACAGGAGCATGCGCAGCGGTTGTGCGGTTACAACTCGATCGGCCGTCGCGGCTCGAATTCGCGTTCGTGAATCTCGATGTTCACGATATGCTTCAGCGGAACCGTCCGGAACTCGTTCCGGAAGTACGAGAACACGAACGCGTGGCCATCGCGAATCGCGTACGGTTCCCAGTGTCGCTCGACCTCCTTCATGCCCGCCTCTCCGTGAAACCGGAAGGTGGCGCGCACGCGGCGCCGTTCGCGGCCGGCCTGGCGGAACAGGTCTTCAACGAGACCGCTCGTGGTGGGGGTATTCATGATGGTGTCCTCCCGAAAAGAAACCTCCGAAGACGGGACGCGACGGCAGGGGTCCGAACCTTGAAGGGACTTGTCGTCGCATATGCGTCGCGTGTGCCTCAGTGGGATTCGTTTCCCGAGGGAGGTGCAGACGCTCTCACAATATAGCTCAATTCGCCACCAATTGGAACGGCGACGACGCCATTTCGCTCGCGGTGCGGCGCACAATCAGCGAGATTCCATCGCCGAGCCGTCACCCGCGTCACCCGGTTCCGTCGAGGCCCCCATGCCCGCTCGCAAGCGCGATCTCCGCGCCGATGCCGACCGGCTGCGTGAGCAGATCCGCCGTCACGACTATCTGTACTACGTGCGCGATCGCCCCGCCATCTCGGACGACGCCTACGACCGCCTCGTCGTGCGCCTGCGGAAGCTCGAGGCAGCGCATCCGGATCTCATCACCCCGGACTCGCCCACCCAGCGGGTGGCGGGCCGGCCGACGAGCGCCTTCGAGACGCTGCGCCACGCGGCGCCGATGATCAGCCTCGACTCGACGCGCGATCGCGACGACGTCGTGCGGTGGGACGAACGCATGCGCAAGGCGCTGGGCCCGAAGCTCCGCTACCTGCTCGAACCCAAGCTCGACGGCGCATCGATGGAACTGGTGTACGAGCACGGCCGGCTGGTGCGCGGGGTGACGCGCGGCAACGGCGTCGAGGGCGAAGGCGTGACCGCGAACGTCCGCACCATTCCCTCCATCCCGCTCACGCTGCGCTCCAACGCCCGCCCGGTTCCCCGGTACGTCTCACTCCGCGGCGAGATCGTGATGGGACTGCGGGGCTTCGAGCGATTGAACAAACAACTCGTGCAGCGGGACGAGGAACCGTTCGCCAATCCGCGCAATGCGGCCGCGGGATCGCTCCGCCAACTCGATCCCCGGATCACCGCCGAGCGTCCCCTGCGTTTCATCGCCTACGAGGTGCTGGCGGTGGACGGCACCGAGTTCGACGACGACGAGGAGGTGCTGGCGGCGCTGCGCGACTGGGGATTGCGCACCACCGACTTCACCGAACACGGACGCAGCGTGCGCGACATCGAGCGCTACCATGCGGCCATGGCCGCACGCCGCGACCGCCTGGGCTACGAGATCGACGGTATCGTGATCAAGGTGACCGACCTGACGGAGCGCCGCCGATTGGGATCCACCGGGCACCATCCGCGGTGGGCGCTGGCGTACAAGTTCCCGCCGCGCGTCGAGGTCACCCGCGTGGAGGATATCACGGTGCAGGTGGGGCGCACGGGACTGCTCACCCCGGTGGCGCTGCTGCGTCCGGTGGAGGTGGGCGGCGTGACCGTCTCGCGTGCCACGCTCCACAACGCCGCGGAGGTGAAGAAGCGCGACATCCGGGTGGGCGACACGGTCCGCGTGTACCGCGCCGGCGACGTGATTCCCGAGATCGTCGAGGTGGTGGAGAAGAAGGGGGGCAAACGACACGCACCCTTCCGGATGCCGGCGCGGTGCCCGGCGTGCGGCACGCGCGTCGTGACCGAGGGGCCCATGACGTCCTGTCCCAACCGGTTCGGCTGCCCGGCACAGCTCAAGCGCTCGCTGCAGCACTTCGCGTCGGAGGGGGCGCTGGACGTGCAGGGCATTGGCGAGGAGACCGCGAACGCGCTGGTGGACCACGAACTCGTCCACCAACCGGCCGACCTGTTCACGCTGACCGCCGACGATCTGCAGAAGCTGGAGGGATTCGCCGAGAAGTCGGCGCGGAAGCTGGTGGGCGAGATCGCCGCGGCGCGAAGGCTGGAACTGCACCGTTTCCTGTACGCGCTGGGCATTCCGGGCATCGGGATCACGGTGGCGCGCGACCTGGCCGACCGGTTCGGGACGCTCGACGCGCTGCGCGCCGCGGGTGAAGACGAACTCGCGAAGACGCCGCGGCTCGGCGCCAAGCGGGCCGCCGACGTGTATGCCTTCTTCCACGACCCCAGGACGAAGCGGGTGATCGATGGGCTGCTGAAGGCGGGTGTGGAGGTGAAGGGCGAACCGAAGCGCCACGGACCGCTTTCCGGCAAGCGGCTCGTGTTCACCGGCGCGCTCGCTTCGCTCACCCGGCCCGCGGCGAAGAAGCTCGCCGAGTCGATCGGCGGCCGGGTGGGCGAGAGCGTCGGGCCCACCATCGACTTCGTGGTGGTGGGCGCGTCGCCCGGGGAGAAGCTGGCCGACGCGCGGAAGTACGGGGTGCGCGAGATGAGCGAGCAGCAGTTTCTGAAACTGCTCCGGAGCGCGGGCGTCGCGCCCTGATCGGCGTGGCGTCCAGGCTTCAGGAACGACGTGTGTGGACGAGATGATTCAGGATGATTCGGAAACGGCCGGATTTCTCAGGAGGGGTCGGGGTTGAGATCGCGGTGGCCGGCCATGCCGATCTTTCCAACGGCCCCCCAAGAGAATCCGTTTCATCCGAATGATCCGGCAGTTTCTGGTTCGGACTCTCCGTTCTTGATGCTCCTCTCGCTCAGCGGTGCGCGTGGAGGAGCTTCACGAACCGCGACAAGGGCCGCGTGTTCGCCACGTCGGCTTTTTCGGCCCAGCCGCGCCGGGCCTGGTCCACACCCCACCGCATGAACCGCAGCTCGGCGGGCGAATGCGCATCGGTGTCGATGATGATCCGCGCGCCGGCCGTGATCGCGGCGCGCACCGACACGTCGTCGAGGTCCAGCCGCTCCGGTTGGGCATCGACTTCCAGGAGCACGCCGTGATCCACCGCTGCCTTCACCATGCGGTCGAAATCGAATCGTGCCCCGCGACGGCCGTTGATCAGGCGGCCCGTGGGGTGCGCGAAGACATCCACGTTCGGATGGGAGAGCGCTTTCAGCACGCGCTCCGTCTGTTTCGCCGGCTCGAGATCGAGCTTGGCGTGCAGCGCCACGAACACGATGTCGAGCGCGGCCAGCGTGTCGTCCTTGAGGTCGAGCGTGCCGTCCGGATGGATGTCCACCTCGGCACCCGCAAGCACGGTGAGCTTCCGCAGCTTCGCGTTGAGCTTGTCGATCTGCTTCCGCTGGCGTTTGAATCCTGCGTCGTCGAGCCCCTGGACCATGCGCATCATCGGCCCGTGGTCGGTGATCGCGATGTACTCGTATCCCATGGACTCGGCGGTCTCGGCCATCTCCTGGAGTGACACCCGCCCGTCGCTGTCGGTGCTGTGCATCTGGAGGTCGCCACGGATGTCGTCGAGCGTCACCAGCGCCGGGAGCCGCTTCTGCCGCGCCGCCTCGATCTCGCCGCGGTCCTCGCGCAATTCCGGAGGGATGAAGGGCAGTCCCACCGACCTGAAGACATCCACCTCGTTCCGGCCGCCGAGCTGCTTCGCTCCGCGGAAGACGCCGTACTCGTTGATCTTGAGCCCGCGCTTCTGCCCCAGACGCCGCACCGCGATGTTGTGCGCCTTGGACCCGGTGAAGTAGTAGAGGCCCGCGCCATAGGACTTCGCGTCGAGCACGCGCAGGTCGATCTGCAGGCCGGATCGCAGGACCACGGATGCCTTGGTCGATCCATGCGCCAGTACCTCGCGGACCTCGGGATAGGCCACGAAGTGATCCGACACGGCCTGGCCGTCGGCGCATTCGACCAGGATGTCGAGGTCGCCCACCGTCTCGCGTCCCCGGCGGAAGCTCCCGGCGATGTCGGCCCGCTTCACTCCCGGGAACGCACGGAGATGGGCGAGGATCGACTCGCCGTACTGCGCGGCGGTCGCTCGGGCGATGCGCTGTTCGCCCCCGGAGCGCGCCGCGAGTTCGGTGAGGATCTTCTGCTCGCTGGCGGCGCCGAAGCCGGGGAGCCGGCGGATCTTCCCCGCCTTGGCGGCCCTCTCGAGACCGGCCACCGACCGGATGCCGAGCTTCTCGGCCAGCGTGCGCGCGCGGCTGGGCCCGATGCCGGGCACGCGCATCAGTTCCACGGCACCCCTGGGCGCCGCGCGCTGCGCCTGTTTGAGCGCCCGTAGCGATCCGGTGCGGACGATCTCCTCGATCTTTCCGGCCAGATCGGCGCCGATGCCCGGCAGTTCCTGCAGCTTCTTTCCGTCGCGCTGGAGCAACTCCGCAATCGGCTCGGTGTGCTCCTCGACCACGCGGGCCGCGTTGCGGTACGCCCGGATGCGGAACGTATTCGCCCCCTCGACTTCGAGCAGTTCCGCCATCTCGCGGAAGAGCCGGGCGATCTCCGCGTTTTCCATGCGCTACCGCGTGGCCAACAGTTTCCTTCGTTTCGTGCTGAGTTCTTCCAGCCGGCCGCACATCAGGTCGCAGATGCGGAAGACGTCCTTGTCCGCCAGCCGGTAGATCACGAACAATCCTTCCCGGTGGCGCTCCACGAAGCCGCCGTCGAACAGACTGCGCAGGTGCTTGGACAGGTTCGCCTGTCCGAGTCCCGTGTCTTGGGCCAGGTCGCTCACCGAGCGTTCGCCGGCGCGTAGGGCCTGAAGGATCTGCAGCCGCGCGGGTTCCGCCAACACCTTGAAGCGGTCGGCGATCAGCGAGAGCAGTTCCGGGGTCATCTTGGCGTTGCTCATGCGAGGACACTCTGGCCGGTGTGAATTGACCATCTGGCGATATGGTTGATCATGCACCGGGAGCCGGGCCACGATCAACCCCACCGCGCTCAACGCGGCTTGCAGCCGGCCAGTCCGAACCGCCCGAGGACGCGCTCCAGCGGGCAGATGTTGGTCAGACTGGACTGGAACAGATTGAGGCCCACGAAGGCCGTGAACAGCAGCCACCAGGGCGACACCCACCAGGCGAGGGCCACCGAGGTCATCACGAAAATTCCGGCGATGCGCCGGATCACCTTGTCGTCACACATATCGAGTCTCCACAGCGGGTGCTTCGACCGGTCCCTGCCCCGGCGGTCGGGGCGGGCCGCCGGTCAGATGAAATCGTCGGTCTGCATCACCGAGGCGTGCAGATGCTCCCCCGGCTCCAGATGCTCCTTGACTTCGCGGAGCGCCTTCACGAGCACGTCGGCTTCCTCGTCGCGAATGATCGTGAGCCAGAGCGTGGCATGGCCGGGCCAGGCCCGGGTGCCCTGGAGCCGCCCGGAACTGCCGGCCCCCGTGCCCTGGCCGATCTGCGTGTAGCCCCTGGCTCCGTGCTTCTCGAGCAACCGGGGAACGCGGTGCTCGTCGGCCCCCGCGTGAATGATGAAAATCGTCTTCATCAGGATTGCGCCTCCTGGCGCGAGCGAAGCTCCCAGTACAGCAACGGCACGACGACCATCGTGAGCATGGTGGCCACGACGGCGCCGCTCATCAGCGCCACGGCGAGGCCCTGGAAGATCGGGTCGAGCACCATGACGATGCCGCCCACCACCACCGCGGCCGCGGTGAGCGCGATGGGCCGGAAGCGTACCGCCCCCGCCTCGATCACCGCTTCGCGAAGCGAACGGCCGCGTGTCTCGGCGAGCTGAATGAAGTCCACGAGCAGGATCGAATTGCGCACGATGATGCCCGCCAGCGCGATCATGCCGATCATCGACGTCGCCGTGAAGAACGCACCGGTGATCGCGTGGCCAGGCAGGATGCCGATGAGCGTGAGCGGAATGGGCGCCATGATCACCAGTGGGATCGTGAACGACTGGAACCAGCCGACGACGAGCACGTAGATCAGGATCAGCACCACGGCGAACGCGAGGCCCAGATCGCGGAACACCTCGATCGTCACCTGCCACTCGCCGTCCCACTTCACCGCCGTCTGGTCCAGGCTGTCGGGTTGGACGGCGTTGTAGATCTGGATCGGCTGCCCAGCGATGCGCATGGTGTCGAGCGCCTTGTTCATGTCGAGAATCGCGTAGACCGGCGCCTCCACCGCGCCCGCCACGTCGCCGGTCACGTAGATCACCGGGCGCAGGTTCTTACGCATGCGCTGGGTGAGCAGCGTTTCGGGCACGACGTTCACGAATCGGGCGAGCGGCTGTGGACCGCTGGCCGTGGCCACCGGAATGGACAGCAGCGCATCCACCGACGAACGGCGATCGCGTGCCAGCCGAGGCACGATCTCCACCGCCTCGCGCGCGGTCGGCTCCGACGCCAACCCGGCCGGGGCTCCGGAGAGCGCCATGGCCAGCGTCTGCGTGATCTGCTCCACGCTCGCTCCGGCCTGCGCCGCCCGGACGCGGTCCACGCGGAAGGCCTCCTTGTGCTGCGGCGCCTGGATGGTCCAATCGACGTCGACGACACCGGGCGTGGTCTCGAACACGTGCTTCACGTACTTCGCCGTGGCCAGCCGCACGCTGTCGCTCGGCCCGTAGATCTCGGCGACGAGCGTGGAGAGCACCGGCGGTCCCGGGGGGATCTCGGCGATCTTGGCCGACGCCCGATACCGGCGGGCGATCGAATCAATGCCCGGACGCACCGACACCGCGATGGCGTGACTCTGGCGGCTGCGCTCGCCCTTGGGGAGCAGGTTCACCTGTACGTCGGCCACGTTGTCGCCGCGGCGCATGAAGTAGTGGCGCACGAGCCCGTTGAAGTTGAACGGCGCCGCCGTGCCCGCGTACACCTCGGCGCTCTCCACCTCCGGCGTCTGACGCACGTAGGCCGCCACTTCCTGCGCCAGCGCCGCACTCGACTCGAGCGACGCGCCTTCGGGGAGGTCGAGCACCACCTGGAACTCGCTCTTGTTGTCGAACGGCAGCATCTTCACCTTCACGGCGCCGACGAACAGCAGCGCCACCGATCCGAACAGCAGCACCACCGTGGCGCCGTAGAACGCCAGACGGAGACCCTTCCGTTCGATGAGCGGCGTCATGAGGCGCGAGTACCAGTGCGCCGACTTCGTGGCCTCCTCGGGTTCGTGCAGCGCGTCGTGGGGGGCCTGTGTCTTGGCGACGTGCCCCTTGAGCAGCCGGTACGACACGTACGGCGTGATGATGAAAGCCACCCCGAGCGAGGCGAGCATGGCGAACGATGCGCCCACCGGAATCGGCCGCATGTACGGCCCCATCATCCCGGATACGAATGCCATCGGGAGGATGGCGGCGATCACCGTGAACGTGGCGAGAATGGTCGGGTTGCCCACCTCATCCACCGCTTCGATGGCCGCCACGTCCGGTGCCCGGTCGCCCAGACGCAGATGGCGGTAGATGTTCTCCACCACCACGATCGCGTCGTCTACCAGGATGCCGATGGAGAAGATGAGCGCGAACAACGTGATGCGGTTGAGCGTGTACCCCAGCGCGTAGTAGGCGAACAGCGTGAGGGCGAGCGTCACCGGCACGGCCACGAGCACCACCAGCGCTTCGCGCCACCCCAGGAACAATCCGATGAGCAGGGTGACTGAGAGCGTGGCCAGTGCGAGGTGGAGCATCAACTCCTGCGCCTTCTCGCCGGCGGTGTGTCCGTAATCGCGGGTGACGTCCACCGACACGTTGGCCGGGAGGATGCGTCCGCGCGTGGCGTTCACCCGACTGATGGCTTCCTTCGTGATCACGGTGGCGTTGGACCCGTGGCGCTTCGACACGGCGATCGTGACGGCGGCCTCGGACGTTCCACCGCGCGCGGCGTGCGACACGTAGTTGGTGCGTTCTCCGAACTCCTCCTTCACGGTGGCCACGTCGCGCACGTACACGGGGTGGCCCCCGCGGCTGGTGATCACCACGCTGCCCACGTCGGCCGGCGTCACCAGGGGTGCGCCCACGTCCACGAGCACCACCGAATCGGCGGCGGTGAATTCCCCCGCCTGCAGGCGCGCATTGGCGGCGCCCAGCGCCATCATCACCTCGCCGGGCGTCACCCCGCTCGCGGCGAGACGTACCGGGTCGATGATGACCCGCATCTCCTTGGGCTCGCCGCCCACCACGAACGTCTGCGCGACGTTCGGAATGGTGCGGATCTCCTCCTCCAGGTGCAGCGCCATCTGCCGAAGCTCGTTGGAGCTGTACCCGCCGCCGTGCAGCGTGAGCGCCAGGACGGGCACGTCGTCGATGGTGTGCGGCTTGATGAGCGGCGGCGTGGCGCCCGGCGGTGCCTGATCGGCGTCGGCGAACAGCTTGGCCTGTACCTTGCTGACGCTCGTCTCCTGATCCTCGCCCACCTTGAAGCGCACGGTGACCAGCGACATCCCCTCGCTGGAAGCGCTGTACACGTACTCGACGCCGGGGATCTCCCACATGCGCCGTTCGATGGGACGGGTGAGCAGATTCTCCACCTCGCGCGGCGTCGATCCCGGCATCGCCGTGATGACGTCGATCATCGGAACGGAGATCTGCGGCTCCTCTTCGCGGGGCGTGGCGATGATGCCGATGGCGCCCACGATCAGGGACGCCACCGTGATCAGCGGCGTGAGCTTGGACTTGAGAAAGGCGCGTGCGATCCGGCCGGCGACTCCCATCTCACTTCTCCCCGACCAGCGCCTGGGCGCCGGCCGTGGTGGGAGGCACCACGATCGTGGCGCCGGCGGCCAATCCGCTCGTCACCTCGACCCACGATCCGCGGGTCTCGCCCAGCCGCACCCATCGGACGTCTTCACCCGAAGCGTCGCGGATGAGGACGCCCGTCAGATCGCCCTCGCGCTGGATCGCGGCAAGCGGGACGAGCACCGCCTGGCGGCGGCCCCGCGGAATGGCGATCGACGCCGCGCCGTTGGCCATGAGCGCGCCGCGCGGGTTCTCCACGATGGCGTTCACCGTGTAGACGTTGCTGCCCGACGGCACCACGCCCTCGACGGTCGCGCCCACGGTGGTGTCTTCGATGGTGGCCATCACGTGCGCGCCCCGCTTGAGGCCGCGCACGTCCTCCGGCGCCGCGTTCACGCTCACGCGCAGCCGCGACACGTTCTGTACGGTGACCAGCGGCGCGCCCGGCGCCGCGAAGGCGCCCGGGTCGACGAACCGGTGGGTGACGACGCCGGCAAATGGCGCGCGCACGTCGGCGTAGGCGCGGGTGGCAGCGAGTTCACTGGCGCCCGCCTCGGCCGCCTGCACGCCGGCGTTGGCGCGCGCGAGCGCCGTCTCCACGGCGTCGAGCTGGGCACGGGTAGCGGCGCTGTCGGCGTAGAGCGCGCGGATGCGCCGGGCCTGGGTCTGCGCGTCGAGTTGCATGGCCTTGGCGCCCGCAATCGAAGCCTGTACCTGCGAGTCCCGCGCCACGAGATCACGGGCGTCGATGTGCACCAGCGCCTGGCCGGCGGACACGTGGTCTCCCTCGTGCACGAGGACGGCGGTCACCGTGCCCATGAGCTTGGTGGACAGCGTCGCCTCGGCAATCGGCTGCGCGGTGCCGGCGGCTTCGAGCGTCGCCTCGATCGTGGAGTCGGCCACCAGGTAGGTGGTGCCCGGTGCGGGGGCAGCCCGGGTCGCCGTCTGCTCGGGCTTGGAGCCGGAGCAGGCCGCGGCGAAGATCATGCCGCCGATCGTGATGGCCCGAACGAAGTGGATCTGCATTACGGAAGTCCTCTGGAGTCAGCGGGTCGTGGACGGAGCGGAACGGGAGCGGTCGAGATCGGCCAGCGACCCCGGATCGCGTCCCAGCGCCTGACGGCGTGCCGCGTCGGCGGTGATGACGGCGTAGCGCGCCGCGGAGAGTTCCACGGCGGTGCGAGCCTGGGCGGCCGCCGCATCGAGCAACTCGACGATCGTGGCGAGGCCGCCTTCGTATTTGCGGGTGACGATGCGATGCGCTTCGACGGCCTGCACCGCCGAAAGCTCGGCCAGGGTCATCTGCTGCAGCGCGACGACGAGGTTGGTGCGTGTCTGCGCCTCGTCGAGTTGAGCCTGGGCGCTGGCACCGTCGGCCGCGGCGTCGGCCGAGGCGCGCTGGGCCTGCGCGCGGCGGGTGTCGGAGAGCTGGGAGCCGCCGGCAAAGGGCGACCACGAGAGCATGACGCCGGCCGTCCAACTCGGCAGCCCGCCGTACGGGCGCGAGAGCGAATGCCAATCGTAGCGGCCGAAGGCGTTGAGCCGCGGCAGATACGCGGCGCGCGCGCGATTCACGTCCACGCCGGCTGCGCGGGCGCCGAGCGTGGCGGCCCGGAGGTCGGCGCGCGCGGCGGGACCGGCGGCGGCCGTGTCGGGCGTCGCTTCGACCCGCAATTCGGCGGCGCTCGGAATCCGCGCTTCGATGTCCACGGTCTGGCCGGGCATGGCGATGAGCGTGGCCAGCTGGCGCCGGGCCATGCGTGCATTGCCGGTGGCGGCGGCGAGCTGGGCATCGAGTTCGTTGGCCCGCACCGAGGCGAGCAGCATGTCGGATCGCGTGACCATCCCGTTGCGTTCCATCGACTCGGCGGCGCGTACGTGCGCGTGGGCGGCGGCCGCGGCGGAGTCGAGGGCGACGACCTGGGCGTCGGCCACGGCGGCGCCGTAGTAGGCCCGGACGACGTCGGCCCGAACGGAGTAGCGGGTCCACTGCGCGCTGGCGTCGGCAGACTGCGCGGCGAGCGTCGCGGCGCGGCGACCGACCCAGGCGTCGGCGTTGAATAGCGGCTGCTGCAGTTCCACGCCGCCGGCGTAGTCACGGGCCGGCGCGGGGAAGTTGAGCGCGTGCGGATCGAACGACGCCGGCGTGGCGCTGCGCTGCCGGAGCGTGGTGCCGAAGGCCCCGATGGGATCGGTGGTCTGCGTATAGCCGCCGTCGAAGCTGAGCGACGGCAGAATGCCCTTCAGGGGCGCGATCGCCTGCGCGTGACGGGCGTCGGCGGACCCGCGGGCCATGCGGTTGGCGTAGGCCAGCGAGTCGGCGCGCGCGAGGGCGTGCTGGAGATCGATCGGAGCCTGGGCGCGCGCCGGCGTTGCGGCGGCGAACATCGTCAGGGTCGCGATCGCGAGGGAACTGAATTTCATGAGTTACGCAATGAGAATATGAACGGACAGTGAAGTGTTGAATCCGGTAGCTGCCGGTCGGGCATCGACAATCAGCAGTTGGCAGCGCGAGGTGGACTGGGAACGGCGCACTGCAACTGCCGACTGCCGCCGGTCCGCCGCTATCTCAGCACCGACTTGAGTTGATCAAGCAGCATCGGCTTCGGAGCGGCGCCCACGACACGGGCGGCTTCCTTGCCGTTCTTGAACGCGATCATCGTCGGGATGCCGCGAATGCCGAGGCCGGCGGACACCTCGGGGTACCGGTCGGTATCGAGCTTGAGAATCTGGAGGCGGCCCTTGAACTCGCGGGCCATGTCGTCGAGCACCGGCGCCATCATGCGGCAGGGGCCGCACCAGTCGGCGTAGAAGTCGACGAGCACCGGCAGCTTGCTGTCGGCGACGATCCGATGGAAGTCGGCGTCGGTCACGGGCATCGGCCGGTCGGCGAGCACGGGTTTGCCGCATCCCGAGCAGTTCGGGTTGCCGGCGTTGAGGTCGGCGCTGGTGAGCGCGCCGCAGAAGGGACAGCGCACGACGCCGAGCGCCTGCTGGTCGTGCGTAGCTGGGGAATTCGTGGTCTGGGTCATGGCAGCCTCATTCGTCAGTACGGAGTGCGGCAGCAGGCCGTCCGGCCGGCCACCGCAGAGACGCTATATAACTAGTTGGTCATACAGCGATACACAAGGGGTGGAGCGGCGGCTGGGCTGCCAGCAGCGAGCCGTTGGGGGCTTCAGGAATGGAGGGCCTCGGTGCACCGATCGGGCATCGGGATCGGAGCATGTGAACACGATGATTCAGGACGAGACGGAAACGGCCGGATCCCTTGATGGGGCTTCGCGTTGAGGTCGCGCTGGCCGCCGGGCCTGATCTCACCCCCCAGTCCCGTCAGAGCTCATCCGCCTCACCCGGGGCATCCTGAATCATCTCGTTCAGACACATCGATCCTGATGCCCGGCCCGCGTTCAGTCCGCCGCGACCGGCTCCATCCCGCGGGCCGCCCGCCGCCGCGCGAACCTGGCTCCGGCCCGCCGGTTCACGGCGTCGAGGTAGGTGTAGGCCACGGGCGTGATGTAGAGCGTGATGAACTGCGAGAAGAACAGGCCGCCCACGACCGCGATGCCCAGCGGCCGGCGCGCTTCGGCGCCCGAGCCCACAGACAGGGCGATGGGCAGGGTGCCGAACAGCGCGGCCATCGTGGTCATCATGATCGGACGGAAGCGGATCACGCACGCCTGGATGATCGCGTCCTCGGCCGGCAGGTGCTGTGTGCGTTCGGCGTCGATCGCGAAGTCGATCATCATGATCGCGTTCTTCTTCACGAGTCCCACGAGCAGAATGATGCCCACGAACGCGTACACGCTGAGATCCACCCGGAACACGAGCAGCGTGAGCAGCGCCCCGAACGCGGCGAAGGGCAGCCCGGAGAGAATGGTCAGCGGGTGGATGAAGCTTTCATATAGTATGCCGAGCACCACGTAGATCACGAAGATCGCCAGGGCCAGCAAGGCCAGCAGTCCGCTCTGCGCCGCCTGGAACGCCTGCGCGGTGCCGGCAAACGCCGTACTGATGGTGGACGGCACCACGGCGTTGGCGATGCGCTGCACGGCCGTCGTCGCGTCGCCGAGGGCGAAGCCGGGGGCCAGGTTGAACGACACCGTCACGGCCGGCAACTGCCCGGCGTGATTCACGGTGAGGGGGCCGGTGGTCTTGGAAACCGTGGACACCGCGCTCAGCGGTACCAACGTACCGGTGTTGGAGCGCACGTACAGCAGCGACAGCGCCGACAGGTCGGTCTGGTACTGCGGCTCGAGCTCCATCACCACCCAGTATTCGTTGTTCGGGGTGTAGATGGTGGACACCTGCCGCGATCCGTACGCGTCGTACAAGGCGGTCTCCACCTGGGACGCCGTGACGCCCAGCGACGCCGCCCGCTCGCGGTCGATCTCGATACTCGCCTGCGGATTGCCGAGCTGCAGGTCGCTCGACACGTCCTGCACCTGCGGCAGCGTGTTCATCGAGTCGAGGAGTTGCTGGGCGGCGGGGTAGAGGGACTGGATGTCGGCACTCGTAAGGGTGAACTGATACTGTCCCTTGGCCACGCGTCCGCCGATCTGGATGGCGGGAGGATTGGACATGTACACCTTCATGCCCGGCACCTGCGAAAGCTTGCGGCGCATCTCGGCGATGAACTCGTCGGCGCTCAGCCGGTGGCCGAGCGGCTTGAGGCTGATGAACATCCGCCCCTGGTTGGACGACGAGGAGAAGCCCCCGCCGCCGACGGCCGACATGAACCCCGCCACATCGGTGTCACGCTGGACGATGGCCGCCAGTTCCTGCTGGTGCTTCACCATGTCGTCGAACGACACGCCCTGCGCCGCCTCGGTGGTGACGCGCACCTGGCCCGTGTCCTCGTCGGGGAGGAAGCCCTTGGGCACGAGCACGAACAGCCCGGCGGTGCCCACGAGCACGATCGCCGAGAGGCCGATCATGGCGCGGCGGTGGCGCATCACCACGTGCAGCGAACCCTCGTAGGCGTTGATCACGCGGAGCCAGGCGCGCTCGGTGGCGTTGAAGAACCGTCCGTGGCGCTCCTCGCTGTGCGGGCGCAGGAACCGGCTGGACAACATCGGCGTGAGTGTGAGCGACACGAATCCCGAGACCAGGATCGCCACCGCGATCGTAACGGCGAATTCGTGGAACAGACGGCCGACGATGCCCCCCAGGAAGAGGATCGGGATGAACACCGCGGTGAGCGAGAGCGTCATCGACAGGATCGTGAATCCCACCTCGCGGGCCCCGTCGAAGGCGGCTGTCATCGGTGGCTTTCCCATCTCCATGTGGCGCACGATGTTCTCGAGCATCACGATGGCGTCGTCGACCACGAACCCCACCGCGAGCGTGAGGGCCATCAACGACAGGTTGTCGAGACTGTACCCCAACAGGTACATGACGGCGAACGTGCCGATGACCGAGATCGGCAGCGCCAGACTCGGAATGACGGTGGCCGACAGATTGCGGAGGAAGAGGAAGATCACCAGGATCACGAGCCCCAGCGTGATCATCAGCGTGACCTTCACCTCGTGCACCGACTGCTGGATGGAGAGCGACCGGTCGTACAGGGTGTGGATCTCCACCGTGCCGGGGATGGTCCTGCGCAACTGCTCCATCAGGTCCTTCACGGCCGTCGCCACGGCCACCGTGTTGGTGCCGGGCTGGCGCTGGATGGCGAGCACCACCGATCGCGTGCCGGAATACCAGCTCGCGGTCTTGTTGTCCTGCACGTCGTCGAGCACGTGGCCCAGGTCGCCCAGCCGCACGGGCGCGCCGTTGCGGTAGGTGACCACGAGGCGCGCGAACGACGCCGCGTTCTGGAGCTGGCCGTTGGCCTGCACGGTGTACGCCCGATTGGGCCCCCACAGGATGCCGGTGGGCAGGTTGACGTTCTGGGCGCTGATCGCGCTGGCCACCTCGTCGATGCCGATCTTGCGATAGGCGAGCGCGTTGGGATCGAGTTGCACGCGCACGGCGTACTTCTGCGCGCCGTACACCTGCACCTGCGCCACGCCGTTCACCATCGAGATGCGCTGCGCCATGACCGTCTCGGCGTAGTCGTCGAGTTTGGACAGCGGCAGCAACTTGGACGTGAGCGCGAAGTATATGATCGCCTGATCGGCGGGGTTCACCTTGCGGTACGACGGCGGGATGATACCGGGGGGCAGCTGGCGGAGCACGGCGCCGATGGCCGATTGCACGTCCTGCGCAGCGCCGTCGATGTCGCGGTCCAGCGAGAACTGGAGCGTGATCGACGTGGAGCCGAGCGCACTGGTGGACGTCATGTTGTCGATGCCGGCGATCGTGGAGAACTGCTTCTCCAGCGGCGTGGCCACCGCTGCGGCCATCGTCTCGGGGCTGGCGCCGGGCAGGCTGGCGCTCACCGAGATCGTCGGGTAGTCCACCGTCGGCAGGTCGCTCACCGGCAGCCGCCGGTAGGCACTGATCCCGAACACGACGATGCCGATCATGACGAGCACCGTCATGACCGGGCGACGCACGAAGAGGGCCGAGAGGTTCATGAGCCCGCTCCTGGCCCGTCGGCCTCCACGGTGGCCGGGCGAGCTTCCACCTTGGCGCCGGCCACCAGCCGTGACTGCCCGTCGGTCACCACCTGCTCGCCCGCCACGAGGCCGCTGTCGATCACGGTCAGTGCGCCGACGGCGCGTCCTGCGACCACGGGCCGGACCTGCGCGCTGTGCTGCTGGTCGATCACGAACACGTAGTTCCCGTCCTGGCCGGAGACCACCGCGGCGGACGGCACCGCCAGCGCGTTCTGCTGCACGCCGAGCTGCACGGTGACGCGCACGAATTCACCGGGCCAGAGCACGCGCGTCGCATTGGCGAACCGCGCCTTGGCCGTGACGGTGCCGGTGAGCGAATCCACGGCGTTGTCGATGAAGGTCAGCGTTCCCGACTCGTCCAGCGGCAGACTGTCGGCCGTGGCCACGCGCACCGGCACCGGCGAGCCCTGCGCCGAGCGGCGCTCGAGGGTCAGGAACTCGGGTTGCGTGACCGGGAAGCGCACGAGGATGGGATGGATCTGGTTGATCACGACCAGCGGCTGCGCATTGGCCTTCACGAGATTGCCGCGCCGCACGAGCAGACTGCCGGTGCGGCCGTCGATCGGGGCGCGGATCACGGAGTACGCGAGGTTCAACCGCGCCGTCTCGACGGCGGCGCTGTCGGCTTGCAGCGTGGCGCCAAGGGCGCGCGCCGACGCTTCGGCCTGATCGGCCTGCGACTTGGTGACGTAGTCCTTGGCCACGAGGACGCGGTACCGGTCGGCGTCGCGGCGGGCATTCTCGGCCTGGGCCGCGTCGCGGGCCAGCGCCGCCTGCGCCTGGCGCAGGGCGGCCTGGAAGGGACGTGGGTCGATGCGGAACAACACCTGCCCCGCCTTCACCTCGTCGCCCTCCCGGAAGGTGACTGCGTCGAGGATGCCGCCCACCTGTGCCTCGACGGTCACCGTCTGCAGCGGTTCGACGACGCCGTTGGCCGTGATCGTGTACGGGGCGGCGATGGCGCGCACCGACGCCACGCGGACCGGCACCGTCGGCTGGCGCTCGGCGGCGGGCTTGCCGCAGGCGGCGGCGAACAGGAGCGGAAGCGCGAGCAGCGCGGCGGTACGCGCGCGGAGCATGGGAGCCGCGTGGATCATCGGTTGATGCCGGAGGAGGTAGTCGTGAGCGGCGCCAGGGCTTCGCCGTGAATGCCGAGAACGCCGGCGTCGTGCGCCAGTTGAGCGAGGGCGGTGCGCCACTGCCAGCGCGCCTGTACCGCCTGCGCGCGGGCGCTGGCCAGCGCGCTCTGCGCGATGAGCAGATCGATGATGCTGCCCACGCCTTCGGTGTAACGGCCGCGTGCCACCTGCTCCGACTGGTCGGCGCTGGCCAGCAGGTCGGCCGAGGTGCGCACGCGCTGTCCGGCCGTGCGCATGGCATAGAAGGACGTGAACACCTGCAGCGCGATCTGCTGCCGGGCGAGCTCGGTGCGCGCGTTCGCGGCCGTGACCTGTTCGTTGGCGGCGCGCTGATCGTACAGGCGACTGAACCCGGTGAACAGTGGGACGGAGAGGCCGAGGTTGAGCGTGTAGCTGTTACCGGCGAATCCACTGAGATCCGATTGCGTGTGACCGCCGGTCGCGGTCAAGGCGAGTGACGGCAGCCACGCGGCGCGCGCCTGGGCGAGCTGCGCCTCGGCCACCTTTGCCTGCGCGCGGGCCTGGAGCAGGTCGGGACGGTTCCGGGTCGCCGTCTCGATGAGCGAATCCACCGATTCGGTGACGGCGTCGACGGCCGAGGTATCGGGCGCCGCCTCGTCGGGCAGGTCGACGGTGGTGTTGGCCGGCAATCCCATGGCCACGGCCAGCGCGCCGCGCGTGACGTTGAGCTGCCCGTCGAGGGTTTCGAGGTCCAGTTGGGCCTGCGAGCGGGCGGTGCGAGCCTGCAAGACGTCGGCGATGGTGGCGAGCCCCACGTTGTGCCGATCGGTGGCGGCGGAGAGGTTCGCCGTCGCCTCATCGAACGTCGCGCGCTGCGCGTCGCGCAGCGCGCGGGTGGCGAGGTACGAGAACACGGAGATTTCCACCTGGAGTACGGTGTTCTGCACGGCCGCGTTGTGCGCCAGGTCGGCGGCGATGGCGGTTTGCCGGGCCGCCTCGATGCCGCCTGCCCGGCCGCCGAAGTCGAACACGAGGTACGAGAGATTGACCGACGGGCCGTACTGGGTGCGCTCGCCGGCCAGGCGCCCCGGCACGGCGATCGAACGTGAGCGGGTGATGGTGGCGCTGCCGGTGATCGTGGGAAACAGCGTGCCGCGACTGGCGCCGTAGACGTCGGCGGCGGCGCGCGCCTGCGCCCACGAGAGGCGGGTGGCGGGGTTGTTGCGCAGCGCGATATCCACGGCGTCGGCCAGGCTGAGGCTCCGCAGTGTCTGTGCGGAGAGCGGGCCGGCAGCGGTGTCCGCCGCCGCGCGCGCCGCGGGGGCGGGGTTCGATGCAGGCGGGGCCGTGACCGACGCGGGGGGCTTCCAGTAGCTGTTCGGCTGCGGCGGCGCCGCGGCCACGCCGTCGATCGCGGGTGGCGCGCTGACGCATCCCGCGAGCGCGAGGGCGGTAATGCTTCCTATGATTGCACGGGATTTCACGGTGTGGTGCTCGAGTCGCGAGTGGGCTGCAGGCGGCGGAACAGCTCGCGCTGCGCCGGCGTGAGCACCTGTTCGATGCTCTCGTGGACGGAGTCCACCAGGCCCTGTACGCGCGGCCGGAGCTCGGCGCGCAGGGCGCGAAATTCGCCGGAACGACGGTTCATGATGCTGTCGATGGAGTCCGCCTGCGCGGCGGTGAGGTTCAACTGGAGCGTCAGCTCGCGCCGGATGGCGCGGCGGTCGGCATCGGTGGGCGAACGGAGAATGGACTCGATGGGGTGGAACGATGTGTCGGGAAACGCGACCGCGGGTTGCGTCGGCCGCAGGAGCGTGCGGTCCACCGCCACGCCGGCCAGGGCGCTGCCGAGGGCGAGCGCGCACAGCACGACGATGGCGAGTACGCGCGGCGGCATCCGCACCGCGCCACGCCGGCGGCGGGTCAACGCCCCTTCCTCGGCGGCGGCGACGGAGTCACCAGCAGGTCGAGCAGATGGCGCGACGTGGGGTCGTGCGGCACGGCACCGACCAGTGAGTCCTGGGTCGTAACAGTGGGGAGCTCCGCGCGGCGCGCCGGACGCGACGTCCAGAAGATGGCGGCCGCGGCCGCGATCGCCGTGGCCACGCCGATCGGAATGAGCGTGCGTGACCAGATGGCGGTGAACTCCCACCAGGCGGGCGGCGCGCCGCGGCGCGCCGCGAGCAGCGGCTCGGCGCCGGTGAGAATTCGCCGCGCCAGCGCCTGTCGTTGGGCGTCCGTCGCCATGTCGGGCGAGTCGAAGCGCCGCAGGAGGTCGCGCAGTTCGTGGTCGGGTCGCAGATCGTCGTGTCTCATGGACCGTCTCCCCGCAACGGAGAAAGGGACAGGCGCAGTTGGCGCCGTGCGGCGTGCAGGTGCCAGCGGACGGTGGCCGGCGATGACTCCAGCAACTGCGAGATCTCGGCCACCGAGTACCCATCGAGTTCGAACAGCTGCATGATCAGCTTGCGACGGGGCGGAAGCAGGGCGAGCTCGTGCCGGAACCGCGTGAGGATCTCGGCGCGCTCGGCGGCGCCGGCCGGATCCTGGTGGCGGTCGAACACCTCGTCGGGCAGCGGCTCGGTGACGCGAACGGCGCGGGCGGCCGCGAGGTCGAATCCGCGGTTCACGAGGATGCGCGAAAACCAGGGCCAGAATGGTCGGGATTCGTCGAACGCGTCGATGTGCTCGAGGGCGGCGAGGAACGCGTCCTGCACCAGGTCTTCGGCATCTTCGCGATGGTGGAGCAGCCTGACGGCCAGCGCCAACGCTCGGTCGAGGTGGCGCGTCACGAGCAAGCCGTACGCTTCACGGTCTCCTTGACGGATCCGTGTCAGCCAGCGGCGTTCTTCGTGGAGTTCGATCTGCTGACGATCGCGCGAGAAGTACTCATCGCCGTCGCCGCGATTTGCCTTAGCCGTATGCGTCCCACTGCTCCAGAGCAAGAACCGCGGACCCGGACGGGCGGGAATCCCCCCCAAACACGCACCTGAAAGTACGCTGACCCCGCGCTCGCCGGATCCGGGTTGTCCTACACTTGCTCAGTACGACTAGGCTGGTGGTTCTGTTTGCTGCTCGGACCAGTGTTCCGGTCCTTCACAGCAACAGACCCCAGTATAGCCGGGATTCGTCACAGCGAAATTAGCCAAGTTGTTTTCTCACACTTTCTTAGTGCCCTGCGACGGCGTCCTGGGCGGGGTCTGGAACGATGCCGCGGGCGATGTAGATGGGCTGCACGAGCGCCCGGAACCGCGGGAGCCAGAGGGCGAACGCGCTGCCACCCGCGATGCACACCGATCCTCCGATGAGGATCGTCGTGGGCACCCCGATGCGGTCGGCCACGACGCCGGCGAGCAGGCTCCCGATGGGCGCGGCGCCCAGGAACGCCATCGCGTAGAACGCCATGACGCGTCCGCGGAGCCGCTCCTCGACCACGGTCTGCACGAACGTATTGGTCGACGCCATCGCCACCATCATGCCGGCGCCGGCGATCGGGAGCAGGAGGAGCGACAACCACAGCGCCCGCGATTGCGAGAACGCGATGAGCCCGGCGCCGAAGGTGCACGCCGCAAACGCGATGGCACGCTCCAGTCCCACCACCGAGGCACGCGACGCGAGATAGAGCGCACCACCCATCGCGCCGATGCCGGATGCGGTGAGCAGAATGCCGTACGTGTGCGGGCCGCCGTGCAGGATCTCGCGGGCGACGGCCGGCATCAGCACGCTGTACGGCATGCCCATGATGCTGGTGAGGGCCAGGAGCAGCAACACCGCGCGCACCGGCAGAAAACCGGACACGTAGCGGAACCCCTCGCGCAGTTCCTCGAGAATGTGCGTGTCGGCGCGGATCGGCCGTTCGCGCGCCACCCGCATGGCGAACAGCGACGCGATCACGGCGACGTACGACACGGCGTCGATCGCGAAACACCACCCCTCGCCGAACGCGGCAATGAGCACGCCCCCGACGGACGGGCCGATGATGCGGCTGCCGTTGACCATCAGCGAATTGAGGGCGATGGCGTTGGGCAGGTCGTTGCGGTCGTCCACCATCTTCACCACGAACGCCTGCCGGGCGGGCGTGTCGAAGGCGTTGATCATGCCCTGCATCACCTGGAGCGCGATGATCTCGCCGACCGTGATGATCCCCGAGAGCGCCAGCACGGCCAGCGCTGCCGACTGCAGCATCGACGCCACCTGCGTGATCACCAGCACGCGATGGCGGTCCCAGCGGTCGATCAGCACGCCGGTGACCGGCGCCATGACGAGCGTGGGGATCTGGCCGGAGAAGCCGACCACCCCCAGCAGCAGGGCCGAGCCGGTGAGCCGATACACCAGCCAGCTCGTGGCGACGCGCGTGATCCACGTGCCGACGAGTGAAACGCTCTGACCACTGAAGAACAGGCGGTAGTTGCGGTGGGCCAGCGCGCGGGCGATGACCGGAAGGCGTCGGGACGTCATCGGCGCATGCGGCGGGGGCTGGGATCGGATGCGGCGCGCGTCAGGCGAGGGCTGCGAGCACGGCGGTGGTGGTGCGCACCCGGCCGATCGTTGGGAAGAGCCGAGTCACGGTGTGGGTGTGCAGGTCTTCCTCCCGGGCCGCCATCGCATCTTCCACGAACACCTGCTCGTATCCCGCCTCGAACGCCACGCGGGCCGTCGCTTCGACCCCGACGTTGGTGGAGATGCCCGCGAGCACGATGGTCCGAATACCACGGCGGCGAAGCTGCACGTCGAGATCGGTCCCGAAGAACGCGCCCGGTTGATGCTTGGTGACCAGCACGTCGCCCGGCGCAGGACCGAGTTCGGGAACGATGGCGGTCCAGTCGTCGGGCAGGGCTCCGGTGGGCATCGGGCGCGGGCGGTCGGCGGTGACGCGCGGGAACAGCTCCCAACGGGGGCCGGGGTCGACGCGCACGAGGACGACCGTGGCCCCGACGTCACGGAAGCGTCGGGCCAGCTGCGCGGCGCGGGCGATGACGTCGGCCGCCGCGTGCGGCAGGGTGTTCGTCATCGCGATCCCCCGCTGGAGATCGATGAGGACCAGCGCCGTCGTGGCGGGGTCGAGCGTGAGTTCCGGCATGTGGTGCTCCCGTGTGGAGGCGGTCCCCGCAACCTCGACGGTTGCGATTCGGGCTTCAAGGGTCCACGTCCCGATCCCCACCCGGGGAGACCGGGTTCTGGCGCAGCGGCGGACTGGCCCCGCGGTTCAGAATTCATATAGTTGGGCGAGGGGCGCCGCCGCGTCAGCCGACCACACGGGTGAACGCCGCGCGTCGTTCCCTCCGTCCTTTTCGGGAGTTCTTCAGATGTCGCTCCGCCATTCACGCCGGTCGCGGTGGGCCGCGCTCGCGATACTCACGATCGCCGTCCCCGCCGCCGCGCAGCAGGACAGTTCCTCCGGGCTCGTGCGCGATGCGTCGGTGGAGGGAATCACCGAATACCGGATGCCGTCCAACGGGTTGCGCGTGCTGCTGTACCCCGACGCCACCAAGCCGCAGACCCTGGTCAACGTCACCTACCTGGTCGGGTCGCGGGAGGAAGGGTACGGCGAGACGGGCATGGCCCATCTGCTCGAGCACATGATGATCAAGGGTACGATCCGGCATCCCGACATCGCCAAGGAGCTCGAAGATCGCGGGGCGCAGTACAACGCCAGCACGTCGTTCGACCGCACGAACTATTTCGAGGTGTTCTCGGCATCCGACTCGATGCTCGACTGGGCGCTGGACATGGAAGCCGACCGGATGGTGAACAGCCGTATCGCCAAGACGGATCTGGACAAGGAGATGACGGTCGTTCGCAACGAGTTCGAGAGCGGCGAGAACGATCCCACCCTGGTCACGATCAAGCGCGTGCTCGGCAGTGCCTACCTGTTCCATGCCTACGGCCGGCTGCCCATCGGGTCGCGGTCCGACATCGAGAACGTGCCCATCGACCGGCTGCAGGCGTTCTACCACCGGTACTACCAACCCGACAACGCCGTGCTGATGATCGCCGGCAAGTTCGACACGGACAAAGCGCTCGCGCTGGTGGCGAAGTACTTCGGCGCCGTTCCCAAGCCGACCCGCGTGCTGGTGCCGAGTTACACCGTGGAGCCCACGCAGGATGGGGAGCGCGAGGTGTGGGTGCGGCGCGTGGGCGCCCAACAGGACGTGGTGGCGTTCTACCACACGCCGGCGGCGTCGAATCCGGACGATGCGGCGGTGGACGTTCTCGAACACGTGCTCGTGGACGCGCCCTCTGGCCGCCTGTACAAGGCGCTCGTCACGACGAAGAAGGCGGCGTCGGTGAGCGACCTCCCGCTGCAGTTGCACGATCCGGGCGGGATCCTGCTCGTTGCATCGCTCAAACCCAGCGACTCGCTGGCCGCGGCACGCTCAGCAATGCTCGACGCGATTCACGCGATCGCGACCAGCGAGCCGCCCACGGCCCAGGAAGTGGATCGGGCCAAGAGCGCCATCGCCACCCAGTACGCGCTGGCCCTCGACAACACGGCCAATGTCGGCCTGGCACTGTCCGACTGGATGGGCGTGGGCGACTGGCGGTTGTTCTTCCTCCATCGCGACGAGGTGAAGCGGGTCACCCCGGCCGACGTGCAACGGGTGGCCGCGGCCTACCTCAAGACGTCGAACCAGACGCTCGGGTTCTTCGTGCCCACCCAGCACCCCGATCGGGCCGAGATCCCGCCGGCGCCCGATATCGCGAAGCTGGTGGCCGGCTACCACGGGCAGACGGTGGCCGACGCCGGCGAGGCCTTCGATCCGTCGCCCGCCAACATCCTGGCGCACACGACGCAGTTCACCACCCGGGCCGGGCTCCGCACCGCGTTCCTGGCCAAGAAGACGCGGAACGCCAGCGTCCACGCGGTGATCACGCTGCGGTTCGGCAACGAGCGGACGCTCCAGGGACACGGCGAGGCGCTGAGCATGGCGGCGTCGATGTTGATGCGCGGCACCACGCGCCACACGCGGCAGCAGCTCACCGACACCCTCAATGCGCTCAAGTCGCGGATGACGGCGAGCGGCACCGGGCCGTTCGTGACGGTGACCATCCAGACCACGCACGATGCACTCCCCGCGGTGCTCTCGCTCGCCGACGAGGTGCTGCGACACCCGGCGTTCGACTCCACGGAGTTCTCGTCGTTGATCGATGCCCAGCTGTCCCAGGCCGAGGCGGTGTCCAAGGAGCCCACGGCGCTCGGCATTCTGGCCGTGCAGCGGCAGTTCCTGCGCTATCCCAAGGGTGACCCGCGGCACGTGGGCACGATCGCCGAGACGGAGGCCGAGTTGAAGGCGCTCTCGCTGGCCGACGTGCGCAAGGCATATGGCGACTTCTTCGGCGCCGGCGCCGGTGAGATCGCGGTGGTGGGTGACTTCGATACCACGCGCGTGCGGGCGCAGCTCGACACGATGTTCGCCGGATGGCGGTCGAAGTCGCCGTACACGCCGATGGTGACCCGACTGTTTCCGGTGCAGGCGGCGCAGGAGAAGATCAACACGCCCGACAAGGCGAACGCCCTCTTCATCGCCGGCACGACCTTCCCGCTCAGCGATCACGACCCCGATTATGCGGCGATGCAGTTGGCCAACTACATGCTCGGCGGCGGCACGCTGACGTCGCGACTCACCCAGCGGATTCGCGTGAAGGACGGGCTCAGCTACGCCACGCAGTCGGTATTCGGAGCCGACGCCCGGGTGCCGGCCGCCCAGTTCATCGGGCTCGCCATCCACGCGCCGCAGAATGGCAACAAGGTGCGCGACGACTTCTTCGCCGTGATCGACAGTACGCGCGCCGACGGGTTCACGACCGGCGAACTGGCCAAGGCCAAGACGGGGCTGCTCGAGCTCAACCGCCTCACGCGATCACAGGACGCGGTGCTGGCCCAGCAGTTGGCGGCCGACATGCTGCTCGGGCGCACCTTCCACTTCCAGGCCGACGGGGACGCCCACATCGAGGCGGCGACGCTCGACCAGGTGAACGCCGCGTTCCGCAAGTACATCGATCCCTCGCGGATGTACGTGGTCTGGGCGGGAGACGAATCGAAACTTCCGACCCCGGGCAAACCGATCAACTGATCAGGGCGGCGGCAGCGTGTCTTCAGGGGCGATCCGGCGCATGACCAGGTCGGCCGCCAGCAGCTGCGCGGTGAAGTCGGACCGGGCCGTCGCGGGGGCCAACGCCTTGAAGGCGCGTTGCGCCCCGTTCAGGTCACCGAGTTTCAAACGGGCGACCACGGTGCCGTTGCGGAGGTCGTTGATGCCGATCCAGGGTAGCGAATCGCGCAGGAACTCGCCGATCAACGTGTCGGCCGCCTGCGAGACCTGGGGAAAGTTCCACGCGGCCAGCCCGTGGGTGAAGTCCACGGCGGCGCGTGCGTCCAACGGCGCGTGCGCCCGGTCGAGGTAGGCGTATACCGCGTGGAAGAACCCGGTGTCGGCCACGCCCGCCGATCCGGCATGCAACAGGCCCTCGGCGTCGGTGAACGACGCCATCCACCGGTGCCAGCTGGTGGGCGGCTTTCCGTCGGTCATCAACTGGTAGAATTGCGACACCCGGTACACGGCGTGGGAGAGCGCCGTATCGCGCGGCACGCCGGCGCGCTGAGCCGGCGTCATGGCCAGCACGCGGCGCAGGCGCACCTGCAGCGCCAGATCGTACACGCGGGGAATCTCCGGTGTCACCGCCAGCGGCTCGGTGCCGAAGCCCTGGCGCCGCCCGGCCATCGCGGCCACCACGTTGAACGCGCCCTTGCCGAGGTTCTCCAACCCCACGGCATTCGCATGCATGAACCGCGTGCGTTCCGCCCCGAGATCGAGCACCGGGAAATAGTCGGAGTTCACCCGGGCGTGCTCCAGCAGGTACGGATGCAGCAGGCTGCGTCCCGCCAGACGCATGCCGTTCAGCGCTTCGGGAGTCAACGGCGGCGCGCGCCGCACGTCGTGCGCCACGCCCGGGTAATGCACGACGCTCCAGTCGGGCACGAGCGGCGTCGACCGGTTGGTGGCGAGAATCAGGATGTCGCTGTTCGAGGTGAAGAACACCTGATACGACCGGAAATTCCGATCGATGGCGGCCAGCACCGCCGTGACCAGCGAATCGTTGATCTCGTACAGGTGCAGCCACTGGCCGAGCACGCCGTCGGCGGTGAGACTGTTTCGCACCCGGTGGTAGAACTCCGTGGTGAACAGCCCCGACACCCCGCTCACCCATGGGTTGGACGGCTCCGAGATGATGAGGTCGAACTTGCGGCCGGAGGACGCGAAGTACGCTTTGGCGTCGTCGATCACGATGCGCGATCGCGGGTCGTCGAACACGCGGTCGTTGGCGGGGCGGAAGGCGCGCGAGGCGTTCACCATCTGCGGCTCGATCTCCACCGTCACCACCTGCTTCACGTGGGGGCTGCCAAGCAGGACATTCGACGTCATTCCTGAGCCCTGGCCGATGACCGCGACCTCGCGGGCCTGGGGCGCGTGGGCCAGGCCGATGAGCGGGAGCAGCACCTGCGTGGCCTGATCCCCGGCGAGGGCATGGAGCCCACCGGGGTCGATCGTGGAGTCTTCCCAGAACGGATCTATCGACGCGTCGGGTTTGCCGTTGGTCGCCAGCGTGAGATACCCGTTCGACCGGTCGCGGCGCACGCTCACCGTGGCCGTGCGCCCATCCTTATAGAAGGGAAAGGAGAACATATCGGCCGTGGGCAGCAGGCCAGCCCGGAACACGCCGCTGGACAACTTCCACCGGTCGAAGTGCACGAAGATCCCGTTGAACAGCAGTAGGGCGACGGTGGCGAAGAGGTAGCCGAACCGGCGCCGCGCGCCCTGGTCGTCGCTGAGCACGCTCGGGCGGAGCAGCATCACGCCAAGCGCAATGTCGACCACCGCACCGCTCATCAACAGCAGCTTGAGCCCCAACACCGGCATCAGGATCAGGCCGGCGATGACCACGCCGGCGATCGAGCCAAGAGTGTTCACGCCGTAAACCACGCCGATGGCGCGTTCACCGGCGCCGCGCCGGATCAGGACCTTGGTGATGAGGGGAAGCGTGATCCCAGCGCAGAAGGTGGCCGGGAGCATGATCGCCAGGCAGATGAGGTAGCGCGACACCACGAATCCGGCGTAGCCGGCGTCGGTGTGGCCGAACATGTGGATCAGGGCGGCCATCCATTCGAACGACATCATGTACAGCGGCAGAGTAGCGACGGCGAGCGCGCCCATGATCCACTGCACCATCCCCAGCGCGTACATCGGCCGTTCCATCGCGTCGGCCCGCCCGCGGATCCAGTAGGCCCCGAGCGCGATGCCGAGCACGAACGCCGAAAGCATGAGTTCAAAGGAGTGCGTGGCCGACCCCAGTACCAGCGACAGCATGCGAATCCAGGCGATCTCGTAGACGAACGACGCGAGCGCCGTGCCGAAGCTGACGACGAGGAGGATCCGCCACTCCCGAGGCCGGGTGTCACTCTGTTCGAGCGGAGGCGGAAGGGGTTCGGCGTCCGGGTCGCCGGCAGAGTAAAAGGCGCGTGAGGCAACCGTGACACCGGCGGCGACGAGGAAGTTGAGCGTTCCCGCGGCCATCAGCGTGCCCGGCAGGCCGAAAGCGCCGATGAGGTAGAAGCCGGCGATCAGGGCGCCGGCGGCTGCGCCGATACTGTTCGTGAAATAGAGCAGGCCGAGCACCCGTCCCGGCTCGGCGCGGACGAGGCGCACGGCACCGGCGCTCATGAGCGGAAAGGTGGCGCCGAGCAGCACCGACTGTGGGAGGATGAGCAGCGCGGCCAGTGACCACTGCACGGCCATGACGCCAACGCCGCCGCCCAGGTGGGGAAAGACGTGGGCGTACGCGAAGTTGGTGGTGCCCACGAAGATGCCGTGGAACAGGAACGCGATGGCGCCCACCGCGAATTCGACGCCGGCGTACCAGAGCAGCGGTTGTCGCAGCCGGGACGACCGCTTCCCGACCGCGAACGCCCCGAGCGACATGCCGCCGAGGAAGATGATGAGGACGATGATCTGGGCGTAGGCGGCATGGCCGACGAACAGGCTCAGGTACCGCGTCCAGATGGTTTCGTAGATGAGGCCGGCGGCGCCGGACAGGACGAAGGCGGAGGCGAGAATGAGCAACACGGATGCACCGGACAGGTGTTGAAGCTCCGCGATGTCGCGGCCATGTGGGATCGTGGGGGATGCGCCAGCGCCGGAGTCGAATCAACGGGGGAGGCGCAGGGTTGTCAAAAGCGGCATCAATCGTTGCTTCGCCGCCGGCCACTGCCCCGCCGACGAGTCGGGAGTCGCCCGACACGCGAATGTCGCCGGCGCCGGCGACCGCCGCCGCGTGACGCTTCGCACCGCCAGCGTGATGATGTCCGTCACACGAGGCCTTTGTTCGGTGTTGCGAGCGCGATTGTTCGCGCGTTTGGAGCAAGAACGGTTGACGCGTGTACTGAATTCTCGAAGCCGCGAAGCTGCCGCTTTGCGAAGCACGCCAACTCCCCCAAAGCAAGCCCGAGGCATGCCCTCCGCACCCCTCGCCCGGCGCTCCCACCAGCCGGGCAAATGAAAGACACCAGTCCGGGACTCCGGAAGAGCACGATTGCGCTGATCGTAATCTGCCTGCCGTTGCTCGCCATCAACATCGTCGGCGCGCCGTTCTACACGGCACCGCTCGAAGTCCGGGCCCGTCACCCGTGGCGCGCCTGGCTCCAGCCGTCGGGGTACATCGGCCAGTCCGCCGGCATCGCCGCGTTCGTGATCTTCGTCTTCCTGTGGTTGTATCCACTCCGGAAGAAGTGGAAGGCGTTGCGGTGGACCGGGTCCATCGGCAAGTGGCTGGACGTGCACGTGACCACGGCGCTCGCGCTCCCCCTGCTGCTCGCCATTCACGCGGCCTGGCGCTCCGACGGGGTGATCGGCCTCGGCCTGCTGGCCATGATGGTCGTGATCGCCAGCGGCATCGTGGGCCGCTATCTCTACACCCGCATCCCGCGCGCGCGGAGCGGCATCGAACTCACGCGCGACGAGGTGGCGGGTCAGCGTCGCGAACTGATCCAGAAGCTGGCGGCGGCCACCGGGCTCACGCCCCAGGTGCTCGAGAGCACGCTGCACGGCGGGCAGACCGCCGACGCCGACGGCAATCCACTTCGCGTCCTGGTGCAGTTGGTGGCGGCCGATCTCTTTCGGTGGCGCCGGATGCGGCAGTTGCGGGCGCGCTGGGTGGCGCTGACCCCCCGCAATCACCGCCTCGACGAGAAGCAGCTCCGTGAAGCACTGCGACTGGCCACGCTCGAACTCAAGCTCGAGCAGCAGTCGCGCATGCTCAACGCCACGCACCGGGTGTTCCGCTACTGGCACGTGGCCCACCGTCCCTTTGCCCTGACCGCGTTGGTCGCGGTGGTGATCCACGTCGTGGTCGTGGTCGCCGTGGGCGCCACCTGGTTCCGATAGCGCGCATGTCGACGACCACGATCGCCTTTTTCGGCATCACGCTGCTGGCCATTCTCTGGCATCTGCGGGCGACCAAGCCGCCGGCATCGGCCAAGCCGCGGCCGGTGCCCTGCCCGCGCTGCCGGGCGCCCGTTCCCGCCGACGCGGCCTCGTGTCCCAAGTGCGGCGCGCCGATGCAGGTGTTCGAAATGGTGCGGGCGCCCGTGGCGAAAGCGGCGGCGGAGGCGACCGGCGACCCCAAGGCGCTGGTGCGTGCCGACATGTGCGTGGGCTGCGGCACCTGCGTCGGCGCCTGTCCGGAACCGGGCGCCATCACGCTGCGCGGCAAGCTGGCCGTGGTGGACGACGCGCTGTGCAAGGGACATGGGGAGTGCGTGCGCGGATGCCCGGTGGGGGCGATCCTCGTGACTCGCGGCGCCGCGGTCAACCGCGTGACCGTGCCGTTGCTTGACGAGAACTTCCAGACCAACGTGCCGGGCCTGTACATCGTGGGAGAACTCGGCGGCCGCGGGCTCATCAAGAACGCGGTCAACGAAGGCAAGATGGCCATGGAGCACGTGGCCCGATCGCTGCGGCCCGGGAGCCGGCGCGCCGACGGGGTGGCCGCCGCGGTGGACGTGGTGATCGTCGGTTCGGGCCCGGCCGGGCTGAGCGCCGGACTCGAAGCGCTGCGCGCCGGCCTCAGCTACGTGGTGCTGGAGCAGGGGTCGCTGTCCGACACCGTGCGCAAGTATCCGCGGCACAAGCTGCTGCTGGCCGAGCCGGTGCGCATCCCGATGTACGGCGACCTGTGGGTGGCCGACGGCTCCAAGGAAACGCTGCTCCAGGTGTGGGAGACCATCGTCGCCGACACGGGACTCGACGTGCGCACCGGCGAGAAGGTACAGCAGGTGAAGCGCGAGGGGCTCGTGTTCCGGGTGGAGACGGCGAACAGCGCGTATCTGGCGCGCCGTGTGGTGCTCGCCATGGGGCGCCGCGGCAGCCCGCGGCGGCTCGGGGTGCCCGGTGAAGGAAAGGACCACGTGTTCTACGACATCGTGGAGATGGAGGCGTTTGCCGGGAAGCGCATGGTGGTGGTGGGCGGCGGCGACAGCGCCGTGGAGTCGGCGCTGGGTCTCGCCAACCAGAAGGGCACCACGGTGGCGCTCTCCTACCGCGGCGACGCGTTCCAGCGCATCGCCGAGCGGAACCGCGAGAAGATCGAGCGGGCGATCGCGGCCGGGAAGGTGACGCCGTACTTCAAGAGCCAGATCCAGGAGATCCGCGACGACGTCGCGGTGCTCACGCACGAGGGGCAGTCGCGCATCCTGCCGGCCGACTATGTGGTGGTTCGCATCGGCGGTGAGGCGCCCTACGCGTTCCTCGAACGCCTTGGCATCCGCATCGTCGAGAAGGACGTGCCGATTCCCCAATCGCAGGCGCGGGCGGGGTGAATGCGGAAATGTCTCCTCATGTGCGGACTGCTGCTGTTGGCCCTGCCGATGCGAGCGCGTGCTCAGATCTCGCCCGGGCCGCTGGCGCGAGCACATCACGACCTGGAAGGGCCGACGAACTGCGCCCAATGCCACGGCCTGCACCGCGAGCCGATGAACCAGATGTGCCTCGCCTGTCACAAGGAGATCGCCTGGCTCCTGAACCAGAACCGGGGCTATCACGCGCGTGTCGTGACGATGGAGAAGAAGGACTGCGCGAGCTGCCATCCGGATCACGCGGGCACGGACTTCAAGCTCATCGCCTGGCCGGGCGGGTCGCGCGACAAGTTCGACCATCAGTTGGCCGGATGGGCGCTGGAAGGCAAGCATGCGGAGGCGAAGTGTGAGGACTGTCATACGCTGAAGTTCCGAACGGGTCAGGCTGCGGCGCTGTCCAAGCGCACGGGTTCCGCCGGGTGGGTGGGGCTCGAGACGACGTGCGTCTCCTGCCACCGCGCCGACGACGTGCACAAGGGTTCGCTGGGCGAGAGCTGCGACCGCTGCCACGACTCGAAGGGGTGGAAGCCGGCGCCGAAGTTCGTGCACGACAGCAGCGCCTTCCCGCTCACCGGCAAGCACGTGGATGTGAAGTGCGACCAGTGTCACCTCGCGAAGTCGCTCGGCATCGTCCCCGACGCCGAGGGCAAGCTGATCCCCCGCTTCAAGCCACTGCCGTTCAAGCTCTGCAGCGACTGTCACGCCAATCCGCACGGCACCCGGATGGCCGGCCGGTGCAGCGACTGCCATACCACGCGCGGCTGGCACGTGATCGAGCAGACCCACTTCGACCACTCGGCCACGCGCTATCCGTTGGTCGGCAAGCACGCGTCCGTGAAGTGCGATGCGTGCCACGGACCGAACCTCAAGATCAAGGACCCGCCGTTCGCGACCTGCGCGTCGTGCCATAAGGACCCGCACGCCGGGCAGGCCGTGCTCAACGGCAAGCCCGCCGACTGCGCCGCCTGTCACCGCGTGCAGGGATTCGCACCCTCCACGTTCACGCTCGCGCAGCACGCCGCCACCCGGTATCCGCTCACCGGTAAGCACGCGAGCGTGAAATGCGCCTCCTGCCACACGACCACCGGCGCGGTGACGCGGCTGACCATGCCGTTCGCCAAGTGCGCCGACTGCCATGCCGACCAGCACGGCGGCCAGCTCGCGTCGCGCCCCGACAAGGGGAGCTGCGAGGCCTGTCACACCGATGCCGGCTGGACGCCCAGCACCTTCTCCCTGGCCGCGCACGCCAAGCTGCGGCTGCCGCTCGACGGCCGTCACGCGCAGATCAAGTGCGCCGCGTGCCACGGGCTCACGCGGCCCGGCCTGCCCGCGCTGCCCAAGCGGGCCGCGTCGTACGGCCCGGCGAAGGTGGTGCTGCAGGTGCCGGAGACCGCGTGTCAGGACTGCCACGTGGATCCCCACGGCGGACGCTACCTCAAGGGCGGGGCGATGCCGATGAAGGACGGCTGCGCCACCTGCCACAACGCCCGCGCGTTTCGCCCGTCCACGGTGGACGTCGACCGCCACGCGCAGTTCAGCTTCGCGCTCGACGGCGCCCACCGGGCCACGCCGTGCGTGGCCTGTCACGCGGAGATGCGCGGCCCCGCCGCCGCCTCGACGCTCATCGCAGCCCCGAAGGGCGTGGCCAAGCTGCCGTTCACGCAGAAGCGCGCCACCAACTGCGAGTCGTGCCACAAGGCGGACGATCCGCACGGCGATCAATTCGCGAAGCGAAAAGACGGCGGCGCCTGCGGCACCTGCCACGGCGTCGCGTCGTTCACGCCGGCCTCGAAATTCGATCACGACCGCGATACCTCGTTCCCGCTCACGGGCGCCCACGCCAAGGTCGCCTGCGCGGCATGCCATAAGACGCAGACCCTGGCCAACGGCAAGACCCGCGTCATCTACCGGCCGCTGTCCACCGCCTGCGCCAGCTGTCACGGCGGTACCACGCCGAGGAGAATCCCATGAAGCTCCCCCCTGCTTCCCGCTGGCTGCTGGCGCTGGCCGTGCTGGCGCTCTCCGCGCCGGCCGCCGCCGCCCAGGGCGGCGACAATCCCCACGGTCCCGCGATCGGCGCCTGTAGCATGTGCCACCGGGCCAACGGCTGGAAGCCGGTGGCGATCAGCAAGGACTTCCACCACGCGCCGGGGGTGTTCCCGCTCGAGGGCGCGCACCAGAAGGCTCCGTGCACGGCCTGCCATCGGACCCTCGACTTCGCGAACACGTCCACGGCCTGCGCCTCGTGCCACACCGACGTGCACCACGGCGAGTTCGGCAACCAGTGCTCGCGCTGCCACACCACGCGCAGCTTCGTCGACCCGGCCGCGATGCGGCGAATGCACGACCTCACGCGCTTCCCACTGCGCGGCGCGCACGCCATCGCCGCCTGCGAGGACTGCCACCTGCCGTCGGCGCCCGGCCAGACGCAGTACGCCAACCGCCCGACGACGTGCTTCGGCTGCCACGCCACCGACTACCGGAACGCGAAGAATCCCGACCACGTGGGCGGCGGCTTCCCGCAGGTGTGCACCGAGTGCCACAGCGAGACCAACTGGCACGGGGCGAGCTTCGATCACAACCTGACCGGGTTCCCGCTCACCGGGGCCCACCTGGCCACCGCGTGCGCCGCCTGCCACGGCGACGGCGTCTACAAGGGCAAGTCGAAGCTGTGCGTGTCGTGCCACCAGCCGGAGTACAACGGGACCACGAACCCGCCGCACGCCGCGTCGGGATTCCCGACCACGTGCGAGACCTGCCACAGCACGACCAACTGGACGAGCGCGACGTTCGACCACAACGCCACGAACTTCCCGCTCACCGGCGTGCACGCGACCACGAGCTGCCAGAGCTGCCACGGCGACGGTGTGTACAAGGGCAAGTCCACGCTCTGCGTGTCGTGCCACCAGACCGACTTCAACAACACCAACGACCCGCCCCACGCGGCAGCCGGCTTCGCCACCACCTGCGAGACCTGCCACAGCACGACCAACTGGACGAGCGCGACGTTCAACCACAGCACGACCAGCTTCCCGCTCACCGGGGCGCACCAGGCCGTGGCCTGCAACGCCTGCCACGGCGACGGCGTGTACAAGGGCAAGTCCACGCTCTGCGTGTCGTGCCATCAGACCGAGTACAACGCCACGACCAACCCGGGCCACGTGGCGGCCGGTTTCCCGACCACGTGCGAAACGTGCCACAGCACGACCAACTGGACGAGCGCGACGTTCAACCACAACAACACGGCATTCCCGCTCACGGGCGCGCATGTGAGCGTTGCCTGCGCCGCCTGCCACGGTGACGGCGTGTACAAGGGCAAACCGACCACCTGCGTATCCTGCCACCTGGCCGACTACAACGGCACGACCAATCCAGCGCACGCCGCCGCCGGATTCGGGCAGACCTGCGACCAGTGCCACACGACGACCACCTGGGCGGGGGCCACCTTCGACCACGACAACAGCTTCTTCCCGATCTATTCGGGCACCCACAACGGACGTTGGAACCAGTGCTCCGACTGCCACACCTCGCCGTCGAATTACGCGGCGTTCACCTGCATGAGCGGCGGATGCCACGGCAAGAGCACGACGGACTCCCATCATGGCGGCGTGTCCGGCTACGTGTACGATGCGGCCCACTGCTATTCGTGCCATCCGAGAGGGAGGTCGGGATGATGCCCATGCGCCGAGTGCCGCTGGCGGCGATGGCATTCGCCCTCGTCGGCGGAAGTGTTCCCGCGGCTGCCCAGAAGGCGGTCACCGGGCCGCCGCACGCGCAGCCGCCGGCGGCCGCGCCCGGGTCCGACTCGACGACCGCCTGGGCGCACGTGACCTACATCAGCGGCCCGACGGTGTACCTCGACGCCGGTACGCGCGCCGGCCTCAAACAGGGCGCGCATCTGACGGTGCTGCGCGACACGACGTTCGTCGCCGAACTGGCCGTCCAGTACATCTCGTCGAGCAGCGCGGCGTGCACGATCGTGCGCGCGTCGTCGCTCACCGTCGCCACCGGCGATTCCGCCCGCTTCACGCCCGTGGTGGAGGCCGTCGCGGCCACGCCGACGGCGACGCTTCCGGAGCGCACGGGCGCCGGCCTCACCCGACGACCGGCCAACCGGCTTCGCGGCCGCCTCGGGGTCCGCTACCTGATGGTCGACCCCGGCACCGGGCCGGCCGGCGTGGTCACGCAGCCGGCGCTCGATCTGCGCCTCGACGGGACGCACCTTGGCGACTCGCCGGTGGGGGTCACCGTCGACGTCCGCGCCCAGCGCTCGATCATGCAGCCCCCGGACAGTCTGCACCCGGCTCCCACCTATCCGCTCAACTTGACGCGCGTGTACAAGGCGGCGTTGCAGTGGAACCCCGTCGGGAGCGCGACCACGGTCACCATCGGTCGCCAGTTCTCGACCACGAGCAGTTCGGTGGGGCTGTTCGACGGCGTGGCGGTCGACGTCGCCCACCGGCGCTGGAGCGTCGGCGCCTTCGGCGGACTGCAGCCGAGTTGGTACAACTTCGGATTCTCCGACTCCACGCGCGAGTACGGCGCGTACGTGCAGTGGCACAACGTGTCGATGCATCTGCCCGTCTGGTCGTTCACCCTGGGCGGAGTCGGCGCGTACACCATGGGCCAGATCGACCGCGAATTCACCTACGCCACGGCGATGGTGATGTCGTCGCGGTTCACGGCGTACGTCACGCAGGAACTGGACATCAATCGCGGGTGGAAGGCGGCGCAGGAACACGCCGCGGCCACGCCAACGTCGACATTCGCCAACTTCCAATTCTCGATCACCGACGCGCTCAGTCTCGACGGCGGGGTCGACAACCGGCGGAACGTGCTCCTGTACCGCGACTTCGTGAATCCCGAAACGGTGTTCGACAACAGCTTTCGCCAGGGCATGTGGGGCGGCGCGACCCTCAACCTCCGGGGACGCTTCCGGATGAGTGGCGAGGCGCGCACCACGAGCGGCGGCCCGGCCGGCACCGCCCGGTCGTACACCGGCTCCATGGGCCTCATGCGGCTCACCGCCATCGACCTCGGCGTCCACCTTCGCGACACGCACTACACCGGCCAGCTCTCCAGCGGCGACCTGCAGTCCGCCTCGCTGGAAATCAACCCGTTCAACCTCGTGCATCTCGAGGCCACCGGCGGGCTCCGGACGTCCAACGCCACGATGCTCGGCATGGGACTGGGTTCGACGCGCACGACCTGGAGCAGCTTCGACGCCGACTGGGCGGTGGGGCGGAACGTCTACCTGATGCTGTCGGTGTATCGCGAGATGGGCGGCGCGTTCCACAATTCGCAGAACTTCATGTCGGTGAGCTACCGGTTCTGACGAGGGACGGAGTGTCCGTCTCCGGACACGCCGTCCCATTTGCGAACACATTCGGCTACCGGCCGCCGACGCCAACTCGTTGATTTCCCGTGGCGTAGCCCCGACGCGTGGTGGCACGGGTATTGCCCGGTTGAAGCGTGACGGATGCTTCACGCCGATGGTTCCGTCCGCTCCACTCTTCGTGAGGTTCGGGGGATGCTCCAGGAAGTCCGACACGCGGTTCGCACGCTGCGTACACGTCCCGGATTCACGGTCGCGGCGGTCCTCACGCTCGCACTCGCCATCGGGGCGACGACGACGATCTTCGGCGTGGTCGACGCCGTCATCGTCCGCCCCCTTCCGTTTGCAGCACCCGACCGGTTGGTGCAGGTCTGGGAGACATCGCCGCAGGGCGGCGACTTCGTTGCCTCGGATCCCGACTTTCTCGACTTCAGCGCCCGCAATCACTCGCTGGCCGGTCTGGCGGCGTACAAGCGGGCCGACCTGGCGCTCACCGGCACCGGCGAACCTCAGCAGTTGCACGGCATGGCCATCAGCCACGCGCTGTTCGCGGTGCTGGGCGTACAGGCGGCGCTCGGCCGCACCTTCCGTCCGGACGAGGACGCCGCCGGCGATTCCTCGCGCGTCGTGATTCTGAGTCATGCGCTCTGGAGCGGCCGATTCGGCTCCGATACGGCCATCGTGGGAAGCACCGTGACGCTCGACACCCGACCCTACACGGTGGTGGGGGTGATGCCGGCGGCGGTGCACTTTCCCGAAGCGGACGTCTACGTCCCGTTGCACGCCAACCCGCGCTCGGATCGCGATGACCACTGGTTGTCGCTGGTGGGCCGGCTCAAACCCGGCGTGACGATCCAGCAGTCGCAGACGGACTTTGATCGCATCGCCGCCGGAATCGATGCGATCTATCCGATGAGCAAGGGATGGGGCACACGCCTCGAGCCGCTGTCGCACGTGCTCGTCGACGACAACTTCCGTCGCGCCGGGTGGGTGTTGCTCGCCGCCACCGGATTGCTGCTCGTTCTCGCCTGCGCCAACGTGGCCAATCTCCTGCTCGCCAGGGCCAGCACTCGCCAGGTGGAGATGGGCGTGCGGACTGCCCTGGGAGGCACCAGGTCCCGGCTCGTGCGGCAGATGCTGATCGAGAGCGGGGTGCTGGCCGGAATCGCCACGGTGGCCGGCGTGATTGCAGCCACGTGGGGAATGACCGCCGTGCGCACATTCGGCTCCGGTCGCATTCCGCGGCTGGAAGAGGTGGGCGTGGATGGCCGTGCCATCGGGGCGGCGCTCCTGCTCAGTGTGCTGACCACGTTCGCGTGCGGCTTGCTGCCGGCGCTGCGCGCGTCGGGCGTGGATCCGGCGGCTGTGCTGGGCGAGGGAGCGCGCGGCGGCGTATCGCGGAGTCATCGGCGCCAGCGCGACGTCCTCGTGGTCTTTCAGGTGGCGCTTTCCATCGTGCTGCTCACCGGCGCCGGGCTGATGCTGCGCAGCTTCGGGCGGCTGAGTGCGGTGGACACCGGTTTCGATGCCAAGCACGTGCTCGCCGTGAATCTGAATCTCCCGCCCCAGCGTTACGACGACGAGGCGCGCGCCATCTTCTTCAACCGGCTAACGGCCGATCTGCGTGGACGGCCGGGCGTCCGCGCCGCGGGGGCGAGTGCCGTCGACCCGTTCAGCGGGTGGAACTACGTGAACGACGTGACGCCGCAGGACCGCGCGGCTTCGGCGCCCTCCAGCGGATTCATGCAGGCCGGGTGGCGCAGCGTGACGCCGGAGTTCTTCGCGGCCATGGGCATCCCGGTCACGCGTGGACGCGTGTTCACCTCGTCGGATGCAGGGAACGGACCGCCGATCGTCGTCATCTCGCGGAGCCTGGCGGCCCGGCTGTGGCCGGGGCAAAACGCCGTCGGCAAGCAGCTGTTCTGGGGCGGCACCAGCGGCACGCCCCGCACCGTGATCGGCGTCGTGGGCGACGTGCGGGACGTGGCGCCGCAAACCGACGCGGAGCCCATGTTGTACGTCCCGTACAATCAGGTGCCGATGTCAGCCATGACGCTGGTGGTGCGCAGCGCGGGCGGAGATCCCGCCTTGCTCGCGGCCTCCGTGCGCGGAGCCATCCACACGCTCGATCCGGTGCTTCCGGTGGCCGACGTCCATCCCCTGGCGCGCAACCGGCGCGACGCGATGGCCGCGCCCCGATTCAACCTGCTGTTGATGGCCAGCTTCGCGGCGCTGGCGCTGCTGCTCGCCGCCAGTGGGATCTCGGCGGTGATGGCGTTCAACGTGGCGCAGCGCCGGCGCGAGATCGGCATTCGCATGGCAATGGGCGCGGCGCCCGGCAGCATCGTCCGTGCATTCGTGGGTGGTGCGATGCGACTGGCCACTATCGGCGTCGTATTCGGTCTGGCCGGTGGGTGGGGTGCCGGCCACCTCATGCGCGGCTTGCTGTTCCAGGTGCAGCCCACCGACGCCGCCACGTTCGCCGCCGTGCCCGCGCTCCTGGTCGTGGTGGCGCTGGTGGCCAGCTATCTGCCGGCGCGGCAGGCGAGTGGCGTGGCGCCCATGGAAGTGCTGAGCCGCGAGTAACCCCGGCGCGGCAAGATTCCGCCGCGGCCGGGGCTTGCCGGTCGCGCGCGCTAGAGCGCCGGGTGCTTGTTCACCGTGTCGTCGTGCGTCTGGAACTTGTGCGCCACCGACAGGATGAGGTCGTCGTTGTACAGCGTGCCGATGATCTGCCCGCAGATCGGTTGCGGGTTGAGCTTCGGTTCGGGCGCGGCGGCCGCCGATTCCGCGGCGCCACCCCGGCCGCCCCGGCCCCGGCCGCGGCCACGACCGAACACCGATGGGACGCCGAACTTGAACGGCAGCACCGCACTCGGATAGCCGGTCTGCGCGCACTCGCCGACGTCGGCGAACGGGCTGCCGATGTACATGTCCACGTCCTTGAGGTACTCGGCCCACTTGCTGATCAGGATGTAGCGCCGGCGCTCGGTGTTCAGGAACTCGTATCCTGGAATCGTCCGCCCGTACACGAAGCGCGGATTCCAGTCGGCCGGCGCCTGGGGGTCGGTGGGCGGTGGGCTGCCATTCGGCGTACCGTACGGCAGCATCCCTCGTCCCGACGCCGGGCGCGGGGGAACCGCCGGCAGATCGTTGAGGTCGAGCCCTATCTCCTTGGCTTTCTGCTGTACGTAGGCGTCGAACGCCGACGCGTACTCCGTGTTGAGGCCCCCCGAGGTGCCGCTGATGCCGGGCACGGTGGGACGCGCGCCGATGGTCACCGGCTTCATGCCCAGCTCCTTGAGTTTGTTCACCAACTCGGGCGGGGCCTGGTCGTCCACGCCGATGCGCAGCGTGGCGAGATCGATGTTGCGGTTGAACTGGAAGGGCATGGTCACCGTGGAGGGATCCTTCTCGTCCACGCCGTGGATGACGTTGAACACCATCGCCGCGTCCTCGCTGGTGCGGACGATGGGCCCCACGCGGTCCTGCGACCAGGCGAGCACCATGCCGCCGTACCGGCTCACGCTGCCGAAGGTGGGACGCAGCGCGCTCAGGCCGCACCGGATGGTGGGCGAGACGATCGAGCCCGACGTCTCCGTGCCGATCCCGAAGGCGACGCATCCCGCCGCCGTTGCCGACGCCGGGCCGGCCGACGACCCGCTCGACCCCTGCGACAGGTTCCACGGATTGTTCGTGCGCCCGCGGAACCACTGGTCGTTCTGCGCGAAGAGGCCGGTGGCGAGCTTGGCGATGAGCACGGCACCGGCGTTGCGCAGGCGAACCACGACTTCGGCGTCCTCGTCGATGATCCGGTGCTCGAAATCCTTGGCGCCCCACGTGGTCGGCACGCCCTTGGTGGCGAACAGGTCCTTGACGCCGTAGGGCAGGCCGTGCAGCGGGCCACGATAGTTGCCCGCCGCGATCTCCCGGTCAGCCTGCGCCGCTTCGGCGCGCGCCTGCGCCTCCATGATCGTGACGGCGCAGAGCAGTGTGGGGTTCAGGCGCTTGAGCCGCGCGAGGTAGATGTCGGTGAGCCGCGCCGAGCTGATGCGGCGCGCCTTGAGCATGGCGGACAGCCGGTGCGCCGGGAGAAAGGCGATCTCGTCGTCCGACGACGGGACGGCGCCCGTCCACGGTTCCGGTGCGTAATGGCCGCGATCGAACGCCGTGGCGCCGCGCTCGCGGACGAGCTTCTCCATCAAGGCGCCGGTGCCGCCCGGATACGGCTGGAACTGGAGGGCCGGCGGTTCGCCGTTGCCGAGGGGCGCCGGCGGCTCCTGTTGCTGGAGCGCCTGCCGTCCCGTGGCGGCCGCGCCGGCGCGTCCGCGACCCTGGGCGAGGGCGGCGGCGGGGGCGCCGAGCGTGGAGGCGGCCGCGGCGGCGAGGGAGAGGAAGACGAAATGCCGGCGGTCGATGCCGAACGCCTCCTCGTCGAAGTCGGTGGCCTCGAGGTCGGCCTGTGTCTGTTCGAGGAGATCTTCGGGATTGCTCACAGTGACTCTCCGGAAGCGGTTGGGCATGGGCAGGTGATTGACGCGTTCACAGAATCGCGCCGGAACGCCGGATTGGCCAGCCCCGAGCGGCAGCGCGCGCGGGAGATGCGGCGGACCCGTGGTCGAGGGAATGCTCCAGCCCGCGCTCCCTTGCGGCGCCGGCGAGCATACGTCGATAATGAGGCGCGGACCGTGCAACGACCGCCGCTGCGCCGGCGGATCCCCGCGTGCGCGGCGCGTGCAACGACAACCGACAGCGTGTGGAGGGGAGACGGCGGATGTACTACTACCGGACGGCCGTAGGCACGTTCTGGATTCGGCCGCACGAAGAATTCCCGGATCGGGTGCGCCTCGGAGTGGGCAACGCACGTCTCGCGTCGTTCCATTCACCCGCGGCGGCGGCAGAGACCGTTCTCGCGCGCCGGACCGGGTGGGCGGAGTGGGACGGGCGCGACGACCTGCCAGCGCCGGGTGATCTGTCGGAGTGGGCGGCGGGGGATCCCGACGGGGAGTAGCCCCGGCGTTGCGCGGCATCGACGCGTCCTTGACGAATACGAACGTTCGTGCTATTTCTGGCGTCGTGAAACTCGCGAAGGGTGACCGCACCCGCGGATTGATCCTCGAACAGGCCATCCAGATGGCCAGTGTCGTGGGGCTCGACGCCCTCTCGATCGGCGATCTCGCTGAGCGCATGCAACTCTCGAAGAGCGGGCTCTACGCGCATTTCGGCTCGAAGGAAGCGCTCCAGATGGCCATCCTCCGCCGGGGCATTCGCACCTTCAGCGAGGTCGTCGTCGCCGACGCGCAGCGTCGCCGGCGCGGCGTCGACGTGCTGCGCGCGCTCTTCCTCGGCTGGGTTCGCTGGTCGCACGACAAGCTCGACGGCGGATGCCTGTTCGTCACGGCGGCCGTGGAGTTCGACGACCGGCCGGGGCCGGTGCGCGACCAACTCGTCGCCGCGTATCGAGAGTGGTACGCGATCATCGAAGGCGCCGCCAGGCGGGCGGTCACCGACGGCGATTTCCGCAAGCACCTCGACTGCGAGCAGTTCGCGCACGACTTCCACGCGATTACCCTCGGCTACAACCACGCCGATCGGCTGTTCCACGATCCCAAGGCGGAGCGGCGGGCACGACACGCGCTCGACCGCCTCCTGCTCGAAGCGAAACGCTGACCTTCGCGCGTTTCGAATAGATGCAGTGAACCCAGACACCGGGAGGCACCGATGGGATCCGTTCTCTTGTTGTATGGAACGCTCGCGTACGCCGTCTTCTTCCTCACCTTCCTCTATGCGATCGGCTTCGTCGGGTGCGTCGGGGTGCCGAGGTGCGTGGACGGGGCTGCCACGACGCCCGTGGCACAGGCGCTCGTCGTCGACGCCCTGCTCCTCGCCGCGTTCGCCGTGCAACACAGCATCATGGCGCGGCGGTGGTTCAAGCAATGGTGGACGAAGATCGTCCCGGTGGCGGCCGAACGATCGACCTACGTGCTGATCGCCAGCCTGGTGCTCGATCTTCTGTTCTGGCAGTGGCGTCCGATTCCGGGCACGGTGTGGCACGTGCAGTCGGCGGCGGGACGCGACGTACTGTGGGTCTTGTTCGCCTTTGGCTGGCTGTTCCTGCTCACCGGCACCTTCATGATCGACCACTTCGATCTGTTCGGCCTGCGGCAGGTGTGGCTCAATTTCCGCGGCCGTCCGTACACGCACCCGCCCTTCGTCACCACGATGTACTACCGGTTCACGCGGAACCCCCTGATGCTGGGATTCATCATTGCGTTCTGGGCGGCGCCGACGATGGGGGCGGCGCGATTCGCGTTCGCCGTCGCGTCCACCGCGTACATCCTGATCGGGGTCATGCTCGAGGAGCGCGACCACGCGTACTACCTGGGCTCGGCGTACAGCGAATACAGGGCGCGCACCCCCATGCTGCTCGGCATACCGCGAGCACCGGCGCCCGACCCGAGGTCCGCGCCCTCGGTGCCCGACCAGGCGCATTGACGTAATCCGCCCTCCGGTGCATGATGGCGGCCGGCTTCCGCAGGAAGCCGGCCGCCACTCCGGAGGGTGTCATGGGAATCGCATTCCTCGCCTTGCTGATTCTGGCCGTGCTGCTCAACTACGGTGCCTTCGGCGAGCGTTGGCGTGGGGTCGTGCGACGGGCGCTGGGTCCGGCGGTCGTGGTGGGCGGCATTGCGTTCGCCGCCGGGTTCCTCGGTCCGATGCTGCTGGCGCCCGGAGCCAACCAGGGTCCGCTGCTCGGCATCTTCATTACCGGGCCGGCCGGATTCCTGGTGGGTCTGGGGTACGGCGTCGTGCGCGAAGTTCGGCGTGCCGGAAGTTCCTCGTCGTAGCCTGCACACCCGGCCGTTGCGCCATCGCGCGCCGAAGCGCGGCGGACGGCCTGAGCGCCGTCTCGCCGTGCCTCGATGCCGGCGTGCGATCGCTACTTCACCGTCCAGGTGTTGTTCGCCGGATTGGCATCCACCCAGATGCCGCCGTCCAGCACCACGGACTGCAGCTTCTTGCCGGAGTGGACGGACACCGTGGTCCGTTTCTCATTGCGCTCCCACACGGCCGGCGTCTCGTGCGTCCGCTGCGTGCTCCCGTCGGTGAAGTGGAGCACCACGTCGAAGGGCGCCACCATGCCCCCGATGTTGTCGACGGTCACCGCGTAGTTGCTGCCCGACTTCTTGACGCCCTGCACGGCCAGGTCGATGTAGTTGTCGCTGATGAACCAGTTGCTCCAGAACCAGTTCAGGTTCCGCCCCGACACGTTGTCGAACGTGTAGAAGAAGTCCCACGGGGTGGGATGCTTGCCGTGCCACCGGTCCATGTAGGCGTGGAGGCACTTCCGGAACAGGGCGTCGCCCAACAGGTCCTTCATCGCCAGGTAGCCGAGCGCCGGCTTGCCGTAGGCGTTGATGCCGTAGGCGCCGCCGGTGAGGGCGTCCGCCGGCGTGATGATCGGCAGATCCTCCAGTGGCGACGGATCGTGCGCCCAGCGGTTCACGCGGAACTGTTTGAACAGGGCCGTGGCCTTGTCCACGCCCATGTCGACCTGGTTGATCAGGTATTCGAAAGTCGTGGCCCAGCCTTCGTCCATGAAGGCATAGCGCGTCTCGTTGGTACCCATGTAGAACGGCATGTAGGTGTGCGCGATCTCGTGCGCGGCCACGAACTCGGCGAACGCCGGGTCGGGATACGACTCGTCGTTGGCCATCATCGGGTATTCCATGCCCGCCCCGCCCTGGAACTCGGTGGTCTTCTCGTAGGGATAGGGGACGCCCGGCCACTGGTGCGACAGGTAGTCCAGCGAATGCCGGCCGAACTGCACCATCTGGTGGAAATCGGAGGCGGTGTCGTTGTACGCCGCCTGCACGCTGGCCCGGCGGTGCGCCGCGTCGTCCACCACCACGCTCGCCGCATCCCAGTCGTAGTGGTCGCTCAGCCCGAACGCCATGTCGGGGATGTCGTTGGCCGTGAAGTGCCAGCTGTTCATCGCCGCCTGCGCCGTGACCGCTCCGGCGTGGATCTGGGTGCCGGTGGCCACGTGCACGGTGGAGTCGGTGCTGAACGACTCGGTGAAGCGGGCCAGCGGCCCGGGCTGCAATACTTGCGCGGCGTTGGTGAGCGTGCCGGTGCCCCAGACCACGAAGTTCTTCGGCACGTTGACCGTGACGTCGTAGTCGTTGAAATCGCTGTAGAACTCGTGACCCGCGTGGTCCATCGTGTCCCACCCGTTGTAGTCGTCGTACACCGCCACGCGCGGATAGAAGTAGGCGACGTAGAACGTGGTGGAATCGATCACGCCTTCGCGGCCCGGCTGCTTGGAGAGGTCGTAATACCAGCTGAATGCCAGGCGCACCGAGTCGTGCGGGGCCAACGCGGTGGGCAGCTTCACCGGCTGCCAGGTGAAGTAGCGCGGGTTGTCGTCCCACGTCGTCGCCGTGCCGTTCACCGCGAACGAGCGGATGTGGATGCCGGAGGTGAGGAAATCCTCGGAAGTGCCGCCGTCGCGCGGCGCGCCGGGCTTGTGATAGTTGGGGAACAGCTTGATCACCAGCACGGGGAGCGTGTCGGGGCTGTTGTTCACGTAGACGATCTGCTCGGTGCCCGACACCCGGCGATCCGGGGGCATGGTGGAGATCGTGATCGCGTACCGGCCGCGATTCTGCCAGTACTTGGCGCCGGGAAGGCCGTCCATGGACCGCGTGCCGTTCCGGTAGGTCTGGGTGATCGCGCGGGGCATGTACAGCGACTGCGCGGCGGCCGGTGCCGGGGCCAGGCCCAGCGCGGCGAGCGTCAGCGTCAACAGGGACAGGCGAACGCCGGGCTGCCGCCGGCGCCGCGATTCACGATGGGTCATGTCGGCACGGTCCTCGATTGAGTGCGTGATGGGCTTGGGGGCACGCCGGGAATGGCGAAAGTTCGTCACATGCACGGGCAGCCGGTAGGGTGGCTACGGGCCGTCCAACACTTCCCGTACCTTCTCGCCGAGCGCGCGCGGCGAGAACGGCTTCTGCAGAAACGAGGCGCCGTGCTCCAGCAACTGCCGCTGCACGATCACGTCGTCGGTGTATCCGGACGAGAACAGCACCCGCAGACCGGGCAACAGTTGGCGGGCTCGTTCGGCCAGCACGCGTCCGCTCATGCCGGGCAGGACGAGATCGGTGAGCAGCAGGTCGATCGTCCGCCCGTGCTGCTCGAGCATCGCCAACGCCTGATCGCCATTCTCGGTCGCGATCACCGAATAGCCGAGGGGCGCCAGCATGCGCATCGTCACGGTGCGCACGCCGTCATCATCCTCGGCCAGCAGGATGGTCTCGTTTCCGCGCGGGATGCTGGCGTTGCGGTCGGGCACGGCGGAGGCGGCCTCCGCGGAGCGCGGCAGGTAGACACGCATCGCCGTGCCGCGTCCCATGACGCTCTCGACTTCCATGCGTCCCCCCGCGCGCGCCACGATGTCGCGGCAGGTGGCGAGGCCGAGGCCGGTACCCCTGCCGGCGCTCTTGGTGGTGAAGAAGGCGTCGAAGATCTGCGACTGCACCTCCGGGCTCATGCCGACCCCGGTGTCGCGTATCGTCAGCACCACGTAGTCGCCCGGCGTCGGCTCCTCGCTCCGCGCCTCGGCGGTCTCGATCATGAGCCTCCCGCCATCCGGCATCGCGTCGCGGGCGTTGATCACGAGGTTCATCACGACCTGCTCCACCTGGCCGGCATCGGCCACGACGGGGGGCACCTGCGCATCCAACGCCAGCTGCACTTCGATGTCTTCGCCGATCAGCCGGACGATCATCTGATGCAGGCCGTCGATGATGCGATTCACGTCTACCGGCTTGGGGTCGATCAATTGACGCCGCGAGAATGTGAGCAGTTGGCGCGTGAGGAGCGATGCCCGCTGCGCGGCGTTGCGGATGGCGGCCAGGCTCTCCGCGGACTCTTCGAGGCGCTCGGCCATCTCGACGAACTCCACCTCGCCCAGGATCACGGTCAACAGGTTGTTGAAATCGTGCGCGATCCCCCCGGCGAGCAGCCCCACGGCTTCCATGCGCTGGGCGTGCCGCAGCTGCGCCTCGAGTCGCAGCGATTCCCGCACGTCCTCCAGCACCTTCACCACTCCCACGACGGTCCCGCTCGCGTCCAGGGTGGGCGCGGTGAACTCACGCACGTCCACCCACGATCCATCGCGGGCCAGCCGCCGCGCATCGAGTCCGATCCACGATTCGCTGGTGAGCGCCTGGTCGACGCGGGCGCGGGCTTCGGGCACGCCACCCGGCGGGAGCGCCGGGTTCGGCCGGCCGAGCACTTCTCCGGCCTTCCACCCGAACACACGCTCGGCGGCCGCATTCCAGACCCGCACGATGCCGTCGGGGTCGAGCACGATCACCGGCAGCGGCGTGGCGTCCAGGATGCTGCGCCGCATCTCGGATTCCTCGCGCAGCGCCCGCGTGACCCGGCGGATCTCCGACAGATCGTGGACCACGGAGACCGCATCGCTGGTGTCGTCGTCCAGTCGCGCGCCGCCAATCAACACAGGCACCCGATGTCCGTCGGCGTGGAAGAATTCCTTCTCGAATGGCCGGCAGGCACCGGTGGTCAGGATCTCGGTGATGCGGGTTTCGGTGCGGTCGGTGAACTCCGGCGGGGTGAGGCGGCGCCAGTCGATGCGCCCCGCCTCCAGATCGTCGCGCGTGAAGCCGAGCATCGTCAGGAACGCATCGTTGGCGTCGAATACCTCTCCGTGCCGGCCCCAGAACAACACGCCGATGACGTTGGAATCGAGCAGGCGGCGCATCCGGTCCTCGCTGCGTCGGAGTGCCGCCCTCGCGCGCCGGCGTTCCTGCCGCGCCACCGCCTCGCGCAGTTCCCGCTCAACGGCGGGGACCAAGCGTCGGAGATCGTGCTTGGGGACGTAGTCCTGGGCGCCGGCGCGCATCGCGTTCACGGCGGCCTCCTCGCCGATCGTCCCGGAGACGAAGATGAACGGCATCTCGAATCCGCGGCCGCGCACGAGCTCGAGCGCGCGGTGGCCGTTGAACGACGGCATGGAGAAGTCGGCGATCACGAGATCCCAGGCGGACTCGTCGAGGGCCTCGTGCAACGCGGTCTCACTCGCGACCCGCCGGGAGTGCACGGCATAGCCGCTCTGGCGCAGCAGATTCACCAGCAAATCCGCGTCGGCCTCGGAGTCCTCGACCAGCAGCAGACGGATCGACGCCGGCGTCATGCCTACTCCGGGGTCCGGCCGCCGGATGACGACCCGGAAGCGGGCGCAGCGAGTCGCCGTGGCCGCTGCGGCGCATGGAGCGTCCAATTGCCTGCCAATTCGGGTCGTGAACGGATCGTGGACATCGCCGAACGATACTCAACGCCGAATCGAAAGGTCCGGAATAGGGGATTCCCCGGACCGGCCGGCCGGGACCGGAGTGGATGCCCTCGCGTCAGTTCGCCTCGAATGGCCGACCCCCGGAATCGGCAGTTGGGCACTCGCCCAATCGAGTGGGGTAACGACCTCCGAACGCCCGCCACGCGTGCGCGATCGCGCGCATCCCACCCCCACCAGGATCTCCGCATCATGGCCATCTGGAAGGAACCCACCACGCACAAGAAAGACGAAGCCACGCCGGCCGAGGCGTCGCCCCGCCGCGAGCCGGATCAGCGGCTCGATCTCGCGCCGGCCCCCGGCGCGTCGCCGTCACCGGCGTATGCGCCGCCGCGCCGAGCACCAGACCCCAACCTCAAGGAATCGTTGCTCACCGCCGGCCTGACGATCGAGGGCAAGATCGAGGGGTCGGGCCACATCCGGATCGCGGGACGCTTTCAGGGCGACGTGAACGTCAAGGGCAATCTGGCCATCGAGGCCGGTGCGAAGGTGGTCGGTGGCGTGACGGCGGAAACGGTTTCCGTGGGTGGCGAGTTGGACGGCAACATCAGCAGCGCGTCGCGCGTCGAGCTACTCGAGACCGGCGTTCTCACCGGCGATCTCAAGGCTGGGTCGCTCACCGTGGCCGCCGGCTCACGCATGCGCGGCCGGGTGGAGTTCGGGTGGGGAAATGAAGCGGATGCGTCGTCCAAGAAGTCGCCGTTGAGGATGGAGAGCGGCTCCGCGTGATGGCGACGGCGCGTCAGGGCGCGCCCGGTGCAACCCGTGTCTGCCCGCACTGCCGGCAGACGATTCTCGAGAGTGCGACGGTCTGCCCCGTCTGCCGCCACCATCTGCGGGTGGGCACCCGCACCACGGCGGGGACGGGAACGGAGGCGGCCGCCGTCTCCCCGTTGCGCGTGGAAGGGACGATCCAGCACCCGGAAGTCGGCGAGCCGTGGGAATACTCGGTCATGGTCTCGGTGCGCGACGAGCGTGGCCAGGAAGTGTCGCGCCACGTGGTGGGCGTGGGCGCCATGCAGCCCAACGAGCGCCGCTCGTTCGAGGTCTCGGTGGAAGTCTTCATGCCCGCCGGCACCACGGTGCGCCCCGTGGGCAGCGGCGGCGGCTGACCCGCAGAGCGGTCAGTCGCCGCGCAGCGCGATGGCCGGGTCAAGCCGTGCGGCGCGGCGCGCCGGCAGCCAACTGGCGGCCACCGCCGTGACGAGCAGCACCAATGCGGCGCCGGCCAGCGCCACCGGATCGGTGGGGCTCACGCCGAACAGCAGGCTCGCCAGGGCGCGGGTGGCGACCACGGCGCCGATCAGTCCCGCCATCACGCCGCTCGCCGCATCGCCCACGGCCCGGCCCACCACCATGCGCCGCACGTCGGCCGGCTGCGCGCCGAGCGCCAGGCGCACGCCGATCTCGCGGGTGCGAAGCGCCACCAGGTATGCGATCACGCCGTAGATGCCGGCGGCGCCGACGGCGGTGGCCACCAGGGCCGCGATCCCGATGAGCAGCAGGGTGAACGTGGTGCGAGATGCGGCATCCGACAGCAGCTCGCCGAGCGGCAGCATGCGATAGGGCGGCACGCCGGGCACCGACGCGCGCACGGCGCTCCGCACCGCCGTGCGGAGGGCGTCGGCGTCTCCGCCGGACCGCACCACGAAGGCGACGTTGCGCGGCGACCACGGCGCGCCGGTCGCCGAACTGGTCACGAGCGGGCTGTACACCGTCTGCGCCGGCGGATTCTCCAGCCCATCGTCGCGCGTGCTGCCCACCACCCCCACGATGGTGGACCACGGACCGGCGGGGTTCATGCGAATGCGCTTCCCGACGGCCGTTGCCGCGTTCCAGTAGCGCTCGGCGAATGCCGCGCTGACCACCACCTCGCGCGGCATGTGCGCAGGGTCCGACGACGGGTCGGGCGGCGCAAATAGCCGGCCGGACACCACGGGAATCTTCATGGCGGCAAAGTATCCAGGGGTGGCGAATACCATGGGGTGGATGTCGGGAATCTTGCCGGGCGGCGTGGGGTGGTCCTCGATGAACACCGCACTGTCCTGCGCGGCCTCTTGATCCAGCGGCAGGCGGGTGGCCAGGCCGGCGGCCCGAACGCCGGGGAGTGAGCGCAACGAGTGCAGTGTTTCGACCAGCGTCCGCGCGGCATCGCCGGCGCCGGGGTACTCGGCGGGAGGCAGCGCCAGGCGGAACGACAGCGTCTGGCCGGCGTCGAATCCGGGATTCACCGCGCGAAGCTGTTGGAAGCTCCGCGCGAACAGGCCGGCGCCGGCCAGGAGCACCACCGCCAGCGCTACCTGCGAGACGACGAGCATCCGCCGCGCGCGCTGCCGTCCGCCGGTGGATGTGCGCCCCTCCGCGGCGAGCAGCGTCGCGAGCGAGACGCGTCCCGCATGGAGCGCGGGCATGGCGCTCACCACCAGCGCCGCGAGGAGCGACGCGCCCGACGCGAACCCCACCACGGCGGCATCCACGTGCACGTCGGCCAGCCGCGGGATGCTCGCGCTCATGGGTAGCCGCAGCAACAGCCCCACGCCGGCCGTCGCCAGGGCGAGGCCGAGCAGCCCGCCCAGGGCGGAGAGCAACACCGCTTCGGCCACGCAGTCGTCGATCAACGCCACGCGTCCCGCGCCGAGCGCTCGCCGCACCGCGAACTCGCGCTGGCGGCCTTCGGCGCGGGCCAGGAACAGATTGGCCACGTTGGCGCACGCGATGAGCAGGAGCACCCCCACCGACCCGAGCACGATCCACAGGATGCGCGACACCCCGCTCACCATGACGTCGCGCAACGGCCGCACCTCCGCCGTCATGTGCATCACGCGTATCGCCGCGGCCGTGAGGCGTCCGGGAAACGCCACCGGCACCTGCGGCAGCAGGCGTTGCAGGTCGGCCGTTGCCGTGGTAAGCGACACGCCGTCGCGCAGGCGCGCGATGCCGCGGTAGTCGAAGGCCGCCGACTTCGTGTGCGCCGGATCGAAGTGCAGCGGAATCCAGAGCGCCGCCTGCGCATTGGGAAAGGTGAACCGGGCCGGCATCACGCCCACGATCTCGTGGTCCACGCCGTCGATGGACAGGTGGCGGCCGACGGCGGCTGGGTCGGCGCCGAAGTCCCGTTGCCACAGGCCCTGCGAGATGACGGCAACGGCCGGCGCGCCGGGAGCCGCATCGGCGTCCGTGAGGACGCGCCCGCGCATGGTGGTGGCGTGGAGCACACGGAAGACGCTCGGCGTCACGCGCGCGGCCGATACGCGTTCCGCAGGCGCACCGTTTTCCGGCGTGGCGCCCATCACCCGCATGTTGACGGCGGTGGAGCGGTACACGCCGATGTCGGTGAACACGCGATTGTCGCGGCGGTACAGCAGGAACGTGGCGTCGGACTGGTCGACACGCGTGAGGCCGGCGAGCGCGAGCGTGTGCGAGAGGTCGACCAACCGGTCGGCGTGCGGGTACGGGAGCGGCTGCAGCAGCACGCCGTTGACTACGGTGAAGACGGCGATGGTGCCGCCGATGCCGAGTGCGAGGGTCAGGGTGGCGGCGACGGCGAATGCCGGCGCACGGAGCAGGCGGCGGGCGGCGTGGCGGAGCGAGGTGGGAGCGAGCATGGTCGGTGACGGAGAGGAACGGTGGCGCGGCTCGACGGACCCAAGATAATGTCGACATGATTGTATGCAATAGGGCTGGTCGATTTCGGCGCGATCGCCCGGTGGCCGGCACACCGGCGCCGGGGCGGCGTCCGGCAGCACGTTGCAGGGCGCTCGCGACCCCCGCCGGGAGTCGGTATGATTGAGCGCCGCTTCACGCCGGCCACGCCGGACTCGGTGGCGCCACCGTAGTCTCTCACCCCGCAGTCGCCATGCCTTCGTCCAGACGCGATTTCCTCACTCTCTCCGCTTCCGCCGCCGCGGCGCTCAGCCTCGGCATACGCCCCGGGACCGCGTCCGCGGAGGCTCTCGCGGTGGAGGCCCGGCGCGCCGCACTCGCCAACGGCGTCATTCCGGAGAAGATGATCCGCGCCCGGCCGGTTCCGCTGGCCAACGTCCGGCTCACCGGCGGCCCGCTGAAGAACGCGCAGGAGCAGGACATGAAGTACCTGCTCTCACTCGATCCCGACCGGATGCTCGCCTACTACCGCATTCGCGCCGGGCTCACGCCCAAGGCGCCGGGCTATACCGGCTGGGACGGCGACGGGCACAACCTCACCGGGCACATCGCGGGACATCACCTGTCGGCGGTGAGCCTCATGTACCAGGCCACGGGTGACGACCGGTTCAAGCAGCGCGCCGACTACCTGGTGGCCGGCCTCGAGGAAGTACAGGACAAGAACGGCGACGGTTATCTCTGCGCGCTCGAGAACGGCCGCAAGGCCTTTGGTGAACTGCACGACGGCATCATCCGGTCGCAGCCGTTCGACCTCAACGGGCTCTGGTCGCCCTGGTACACGCTGCACAAGACGTTCGCCGGGCTGCGCGACGCCTACCGCCACACGGGCAACGCGACGGCGCTCGAGGTGGAGAAGAAGTTCGCCGGCTGGGCGGAGGGCATCCTCGCGCCGCTGGACGAGGCGCAACTCGCCGAGATGCTCAACACCGAGCAGGGCGGCATGAACGAGGTGCTCGCCGACCTCTGGGCCGACACCGGTGACGCGCGCTGGCTCACGCTGTCGCTCCGGTTCGAGCATCACGCGTTCACCGACGCGCTCAAGCGCGGGCAGGACAACCTCGACGGCAAGCACGGCAACTGTCAGATCCCCAAGCTGGTGGGCTCGGCGGAGCGATTCGGCTACACGGGCGACGCGGGCGATCTGCTCGCGGCGTCGTTCTTCTGGGACACGGTGGTGCAGCACCACACCTACGCCAGCGGGGGGCACGGACTGTCCGAGTACTTCGGCCCCGCCGACCGGTGGAGCACGCGCATCGACGGCCGCACCTGCGAGTCGTGCAACGTGTACAACATGCTCAAGCTCTCGCGGCGGCTGTTCGCGTTGCGTCCCGATCCCTTCTACGCCGACTTCCAGGAACGCGCGCTGTTCAACCACGCGCTCTCGTCCATCGATCCCACCAACGGCGACATGTCGTACATGGTGCCGATCGGGCGTGGCGAGCAGCAGGAATATCAGGACATGTACCGCGACTTCACCTGCTGCGTGGGCACGGGCATGGAGAACCACGCGCTGCACGGCTACGGCATCTACTACGAGACCCCCGATACGCTGTACGTGAACATCTTCGCGCCGTCCACGGCGCGCGTGCCCGGGCTCGGCGTGGCGGTGGCGCAGGAGACGAGCTTCCCCGATGGCGATCGGGCGACGCTCACATTCACGATGCCGGCCTCGAAGACGTTCACGCTCGCCGTCCGGCGGCCGAGCTGGGCGGGCGACGGCTTCGCCGTGAAGGTGAACGGGCGCGACGTCTCCCAGCCCCCGCTCGCCAGCCTGCAGCCGGGCCGCGCCGGCGGGCGCCTGGTGAGCCAGGATCCGCGCGTGCTGCCGCCGAGCACCTTCGTGGAACTCACGCGCACGTGGCAGTCGGGGGACACGGTGGAGCTCGCGCTCCCGAAATCACTGCGCTTCGAATTCACGCCGGACGATCCGAAGGTGACGGCAATCATGTGGGGGCCGCTCGCGCTCGCGGCCGATCACGGGCCGCGACTGGAGGGGCGCGCGGCGTACACCGACCGCAAGCCGGTGCCGGCGCTGGTGGCGGCCGGCCGCCCGATCGACGAGTGGATGCAGCCCGCCGCGGCGCGTGGCGACTTCACGGCGCACGCGGTGGCGCGGGCGGCCGAGCAGCCCGCGCCGCCCGCCGATCTGGAACTCAAGCCCTTCTACCGGACCTACGAGCGCAATTACAGCGTGTATTTCGACCTCTGGACACCGGCCGAATTCGACGAGCGCGTGGCCGATCTGGCCGCCGCCGCGGAGCGCCAACGGCAACTCGAAGCGGCCACGGTGTCGTTCGTGCGGCCAGGCAACAGCGGCGACGACGCGAAGTACGCGTACCGCAGCGAGCCTCCGGCACGGCAGACGGTACGCACCGAAGGACGCTCGGCGCGCGGCGGGCCGGGGTGGTTCTCGTACAACGTGGCCGTCGATCCATCGGCCGCCATGGCGCTGGTGGTCACGTACTACAACGATCCCGGGCTCACCCCGACCACAGGCGACTTCCGGATCCTCGTCGACGATACGGCGGTGGCCAGCTTCACCCCCGACGCCGCCGCGAAGGGATTCTACGACGCGCGGTATCCGGTCCCACCCGCGGCAACGCACGGCAGGAGCGCGCGTGACGGTGAAATTCGACGCCGGTGAGAAAGGCCGCATCGCGCCGGTGTTCGGTGTGCGCATGGTGAAGTCGCACGGAGGCTGACCCCGTTCCAACCCCCAATCGGAGCGCAACCGCATGAAAACCGTCTCCCGCCTCGCGCCCATCGGGCTGGTGGCAGCCCTCGTCGCGCTGGCAGTCACGGGATCGCTCATTGCGCGTTCGCCGGTGTTCTTCGCCCTTCAGGTGATGGCGCTGGCGTTCAATCTGTGGGCCCGGGCGTCCTTCCCGGCCAAGACGTTCCGCGTGGGCCCGGTGCCCGGCGGAGAGACGTTCATGCGGCGCGGCCCGTACCGGTATGTCCGGCATCCGATGTATTCGGCGGCGTTTCTCTTCTTCTGGGCCGCCATCGCCGATCGTCCCACGGCGTTGAATCTTGCCATCGGCATCGGACTGACCCTTCTGCTCCGCGTGCGCGTACACGAAGAGGACGCGCTGCTGAAGGCGCGCTTTCCCGACTACGCCGAATACGTGCGCACCACGAAGGCGTTCGTGCCCAAGCTCCTCTGATGCCCGCTCGACGGCGAACGTCCGCTGATTCCGGCGTCACCTTCGAGACCGTGAGCGCCGTCGCGCAGGAGTTGCTTCCCGGCGTGGTCGAGGCGACCTCGTACGGCACCCCGGCGCTCAAGGTCAGGGGCAAGCTGATTGCCCGCCTGCGGGAGGACGGCGAGACACTCGTGTTGCGCATGGATCTGGTGAGTCGGGAGTACGTGCTTCGATCGAATCCGGAGTTGTGGTGTCTCACCGAGCACTACCGTGACTATCCGTACGTGCTCCTCAGGCTCCCGGTGGTGGAACGCCGGCACCTTCCCCAGATCCTCGAAGATGCGTGGCGCCTCGTCGCGCCCAAGCGATTGGTTGCCGAATTCGACGCGACCCGAAGACCGCATTAACGCGGCGCCTCGTATCGCGTCTGCCGGATACACCACGCTTGCGCGCGCCCTCCCACTCCATCCTCCCACGCCATGAACGAACCATTCCCCCGGCCGGGACGCCGGACCCGCGTCCTGTTCGTCGCGATGACGATTGCCGTCGTGCCACCCGCCGCGCACGCGCAGAGCCTTCCGCTGGGCGACGGCCACGTGACCGACCATCCCGCCGTCGGCAATGTGTATTCCTGCCGATCCACCTTTCGCGCCGGCGGCGCGCGGCATGCGGGTGCCTGGTTCCACGGCGACACCTGGAACCCGTTGGAGAAGCCCCACGTTTCGGGACGCGTGTTCTGGCCGGACGCCGCGTTCACGCTGACCCGGCAGGGCACGGACCTGCGCTTCCAGGGCAACGGGCTTCCCGTCGAGGAGCCAACCGGGTTCTTCCCGATCTCACCCGCCGACAGCGCGTATCGCTACGATACCAACCCCAACCATATCGCGCCCCAGCATCTGAACTTCGAGATCCCCGCGAATCCCACGGCGGCCGCCGAACCGGAGTGTCTCCCCATGGGGATGATCGGGTTCACCGTATCCGGCGTGGCGTTCTACAACGCGCTCGACGATGCGGGGCGCGACGCGGCCGCGCATGAGGTGCAGGACGACTGCGACGGACATCCGCAGGCCAACGCGCAGTACCACTACCACAACGCGTCGCCGTGCATCCCGCGGGTCTATACCGACAGCGTCGTCGGATGGGCGCTGGACGGTTTCCCCATTCTCGGGATGAAGGACGCCGCCGGCGCCTGGATCACCAATGCCGAACTCGACGCCTGCCACGGACGCGCCGAACGCGTCACGGTGGACGGGCGCACGTATGCCTACGCCTACCACCTCACGCGCGAGTACCCCTACACACTCGGCTGCTACACCGGCCGCGTGGCCGCGGGCACGCTGCAGCAGGTGCATGACGGCCTCCAGCCATCGCGGCGTGGGGGACGCGGAGGCCGCGGACGCGGACCCGGACGGGGACGCGGCGGGTGAGCCGTCGGCCCGCACGGAGCGGCGGTTCGCGGTCGCGCGTCGTCGACCGTGTGTTCACGGTCGGTGTGATCCTCAAGGGGATCGACGGACTGCTGGAGATCGCCGGCGGCCTGCTGTTCCTGAGCGTCGATCCCCGCACCTTGAACGCCGCGGTACGCTTTCTCACCGCCAACGAGATCTCGGAGGATCCGGCGGACGTCGTGGCCAACGCGCTCCGCCACGCGGCCGCGCATCTCACCAGCGACATCGCCGCATTCGCCACCATCTACCTCGTGGCCCACGGACTCGTCAAACTGCTGCTGGCGGCAGGGTTGCTCCGTCGGAAGCACTGGGCGTTTCCTACGGCGCTGGTGGTGCTGGGCGCATTCGTCGTCTATCAGTCGTATCGATTCGCCCTCGGGCATTCGCTGGCGATGGCGGCGCTGACGGTGGCGGACCTGGTGGTCATCTGGGCCGTGTGGCGGGAATTCCGGTTGATGTCCATCTCGCGACCGGCGGTCGGGATCGTGAAGCGATGAGCCGGTAGGCAGAAAGCAAGTACCCACTTGCATTCGGAATATGGACTCGCTAGCCTCCGGGTCCTCATGGAAATCCGCGACCGAATTCTCGAGGCCGCCGCGCGGGTGTATGCCCTCCATGGCTACCGCGGCGCCACCACCCGGCTCATTGCCAACGAAGCCGGTGTCAACGAAGTCACGCTGTTCCGCACGTTCGGGTCCAAGGACGCGCTGTTCGAGGAACTGACCCGCGGCCAGGCGGACGCCGCCGTGGTGCCCGAACTGCCCTCGGCCCCGGTCGATCCCGCGCGCGAACTCACCGAATGGTGCCGGTCGGTGCTCGACTACCTGACACAACACCGCTCCTTCCTCCGTAAATCGATGAGCGAAATGGAGGAGCGTCCGCTCGCCGCCGAGGCGGCGTGCCGGGGGCCGCACTGCGCGGGCGACGTGCTCGCCCGCTACGTCGAGGCCCTCAAGGCGCACCACCTCGCGCAACCGGAAGGCGAGACGGACACGGCCATCTCGATGTTCATGTCGTCGCTGTTCGGCGACGCGATGTGCCGCGAGATGATGCCGGGCGCGTTTCCGGAACCCGCGGAGGAGGCCCCGGCACGCTACGCCAGTTGCTTCCTGCGTGCCGTCGGCGTTCCGCGGCGCGCGAGCCGGACGTCGAACGCCACCGCGGCCTGATGCGCGTGTTTCACCACCCTTCAACTCCCGATCTCATGCCACAACCGATCGCCAGACGCGCGCGCCTGTTCGCGCTGCTCGGCGCCCTGGCCCTGAGCGCCTCCCCGCTCGCCGCGCAGGGAACGGCACCCGGTCCGCGGAAGCTGTCGCTCGAAGACGCCATTCACACCGCCGAACAGCAGAGCGGCGTCATCGGCGTTGCTCGCGCCGGCGTCACGCGCGCCACCGGGCAGTTCTACCAGGCGCGCAGCCAGTTCCTGCCGCAGCTCAATGCGACCGCCGGCTACACGCGCACCCTGCGGTCGCAGTTCTCGGGGTTCAACATCGGCGGTGGGGCGGATACCACGACCAACACCAACGCGGCGCTCTGCGCCCCGCAGATCGGCGCCAACGCCACCGCGGCCGAACGCAACGCGGCGCTGGCGCAGGCCGTCACCTGCCAGTCGTCGAGCAGCGGACTCTCGAGCTTCCAGAAGGTGGGCTTCGGCGCCCTGAACCAGTACGTGCTGGGGCTCTCGGTGTCGCAGAATCTGTTCACGTGGGGCAAGCTCACGGGGCAGCGCACGGCGGCCGAGGCGGGGCAGCGGGTGGCCGAGATCGAACTCACCGCGCAGCGCGCCCAGCTCGCGCTCGATGTGACGCAGGCCTACTACGACGCCGTGCTCGCGCAGCAGTTGGTGGCGATCGCCGACTCGTCGCTGGCTCAGACCAACGAACTGCTGCGCCAGACGCAGGTGGCGCGGCAGGTGGGCAACGCCTCAGAGTTCGATCTGCTCAAGGCGCAGGTGACGCGTGACAACCAGCGGCCGCAACTGCTGCAGGCAGAGACGAACCGTGACGTAGCCCTGCTGAATCTCAAGCGGATGCTGGCGCTGCCGCTCGACGATTCGATCGAATTGACGACGCCCATCGAGGACGCGCCGGTGCCGTCGCTCACGGGTATCGCGACCGCGAGCATGCCCGACACCGCGGCCGCCCGGCGGGCCGCGGTGCGCGAGGCGGAGCAGAACGTGCGCGCCCAGCAGGGGCTGCTCCGGGTGGCGCGGGCCGAGCGGTATCCGGCCATCGCGCTCACCTCGGGCTACCAGCGGCTGTATTTCCCGCAGAACGCGTTCCCCACGTGGAGCGACTATCGAGAGAACTGGACGGTGGGCGTGAGCGCGCAGGTTTCCCTGTTCAGCGGGGGGCGCACGCGGGGCGACGAGATGATCGCGCAGGCGAACGTGGAGCAGGCGCGCGCGCAACTCGATCAGACTCGGCGCTACGCGTCGCTCGACGCGCGGGTGGCGCTCCGCCAGCTGCAACAGGCCGAGGCGGCGTGGCAGGCGAGCGCCGGCACGTCGGAGCAGGCGCAGAAGGCGTACTCCATCGACGAGGTGCGGTACCGCGAGGGCCTGTCCACGCAGACGGATCTGGCGCAGTCGCGGCTGCTCCTGCAGCAGGCATCGGCCAATCGCGCGCAGGCGGCGCGGGACATGGCCGTGGCGCGCGTGCGGCTGGCGCTGCTGCGCGACCTGCCGCTGCAGCAGGGGGCGTCGGCGGGGAGCGGCGCGGCCGCACAACAGAATACGCAGACCATGACGACGACCGTGCCGGGCCAGGGCGCGGCAGCGACGCAGGGCACCATACCGTCCACCGCCGGCACGGCGGGGCAATCCGGGGGCAACACTCCATGAACGTGAAGGTCCAGACCACGCGAGCCGCCGTCCTGGCGCTCGCCGCGGCCGTCGTCCTCGGCGCGTCGGGATGCAGTCGGAAGGCAGCGGACGCCGAGCCGGCAGACACCGGCGTGACGATCGGACCCGAGAACATCGTCGTCGTCGCGCTGCACACCATCGAGACCGGCCCGGTGATCTCGGGGTCGCTCGAGCCCGACCAGCAGGCAGTGGTGCGCGCCGAGGTGGCGGGCGCCGTGCTCGAGACGTACGCAGAAGCGGGACAGCGCGTGCACCAGGGCCAGTTGCTGGCCCGGCTCGACGACACGGCATTCCGCGATCAGGCGCTCTCGGCCAAGTCGGCCGTGGCCACGGCGCAGAACGCCAACGAGATCGCGCAGCGCAACCTCCAGCGGAGCGAAGCGCTCATCAAAGTCGGCGCCATCGCCGATCGCGATCTGGAGAATGCGCGCAACGCGGCGATGGCGGCGCAGACGCAGCTCGACAACGCGAAGGCCGTGTACGTCAACGCGCAGAAGACGCTGGACAAGACGCGGGTGACCGCGCCCTTCGACGGCGTGGTGAGCGCGCGCAACGTGAGCGGCGGCGACTACATGTCACCGGGAGGCGCGATGTTCTCGCTGGTGAATCCGGCCACGATGCGCCTGGAAGCATCGGTGCCGGCCAACGAGATGGGTGAGGTGAAGGTCGGCATGCCGGTGCGGTTCGAGGTGACCGGCTATCCGGGGCGTGGCTTCTCCGGCCACATCACGCGGGTGAATCCCACCGCCGATCCGGCTACGCGCCAGGTGTCACTCGTGGCCCGCATTCCGAATGGCGGCCACTCGCTGGTGGGCGGGTTGTTCGCCGAGGGGCGCGTGTCCACGCAGAGCCGGAAGTCCACCGTGATTCCGCTGTCGGCGGTGGACCAGAAGGGCATCCGCCCCACGGTGACGGTGCTTCGCCAGGGCAAGGCCACGCCGGTGGCCGTGGAACTCGGCATTCGGGACAACGTGGCCGAGACCGTGGAAATCCGTAGCGGCCTCGCGGCCGGGGACACGATTCTCGTGGGGGCCGCGCGCGGCATCTCGCCGGGCACGCCGGTGAACGTGAGCGCGCCCACCGACGTCAAGGAGTAGCGAGCGACTCATGGTCATTTCCGATTTTGCCATCAAGCGGCCGCTGATCACCGTCGTCACCATGGTGGCGCTGGCGGTGTTCGGGCTGGTGTCGCTGTTCAAGCTCAAGACCGACGAGTTTCCCGACGTCGCGCCGCCCTACGTCTCGGTGGGCATTCCGTATCCGGGCGCCTCGCCCGACGTGGTCGAGAAACAGGTGCTCAAGCCCGTCGAGGACCAGATCTCGGCCATCAACGGGGTGAAGACGGTCACCGGGCAGGCGTACGACGGCTACGCGAGCGTGCTGATCGAGTTCTACTTCGGCAAGGACCTGAACGTCGCCACGCAGGAGGCGCGCGACGCGATCTCGTCCATCCGCTCCGATCTGCCCGACGAGATGAAGGAACCTGTGATCAAGAAGTTCAACGACACCGACCGGCCCATCGTGTCGCTGGCCCTCTCGTCCACCGTGCTTTCGCCCGCCGAACTGACGCGGCTGGCCGACCCCGACATCACGCGGCAGCTCCGGGCCATCCCCGGCGTGGCGGACGTGGAGGTGTTCGGCAACGTCGATCGGGAACTGACCGTCGAGGTGCAACCCACGGCCATGCAGGCCGCGGGGGTGAGCGTGGCGCAGGTGGTGGCGGCGCTGCAGGCGCAGAATCTGGCGGCGCCCGTCGGGCGCGTCATCGGTTCGCTCGACGAGCGGTCGATCCGGCTCAAGGGGCGCCTGCAGACGCCGGACGAGTTCAAGCAGCTCATCGTGGCCGAGCGCGGGGGCCGGGTGATTCGCCTGGGCGACGTGGCCGACATCAAGGACGGCACCGCCGAGGCGCGGACGATGGCGCTCTACGACGGGCGCCAGGCGGTGGGCATCGACATCAAGAAAGCCCAGGGGTACAGCACCACCGACGTGAGCGACAAGATCCGCGCGCAGGTGGCCCGGATCGAGAAGACGCTGCCCTCCGGCACGCGCATGGAGGTCGTCAAGGACTCGGGCGTCCGCGTCACGGCGGCGGTGAAGAACGTGGAGGAGGCGCTGCTCGAGGGCGCGCTGCTCACCGTGCTCGTGGTGTTCCTGTTCCTGAATTCGTGGCGATCCACGGTGATCACGGGGCTCGCGCTCCCGGTGTCGGTGGTGGCGTCGTTCATTGCCGTGTGGGCCATGGGCTTCAAGCTCGAGACGATGTCGCTGCTCGGCTTGTCGCTGGCCATCGGCATCCTGATCGACGACGCGATCGTGGTGCGCGAGAACATCGTGCGCCACGTGGAGATGGGGAAGGATCACTACACCGCGTCGCACGACGGCACCGACGAGATCGGGCTGGCCGTGGCGGCCACGACGTTCTCGATCCTCGCCGTGTTCGTGCCCATCGGGTTCATGCCGGGCATCGGCGGCCAGTGGTTCAAACCGTTCGCGCTCACCATCGCGTGCGCGGTCGCCGTTTCGCTGTTCGTCTCGTTCTCGCTCGACCCGATGCTGTCGGCGTATTGGGCCGATCCGCACAAGGAGCCGCACGAGCGCGCCTGGATCTCGCGGCAGCTCCTCAAGTTCAACCACTGGTTCAACGAGCAGGCGCAGAACTACAAGCAGGTGGTCGCCTGGGCGCTCGATCACCGCACGGCCATGGTGGCCATTGCCGTCGGGACCTTCTTCGCCGCGTTCCTGCTGCCGAGCCGCGGGTTGAGCGGACTCGGCGCGGCGATGGTGGGGCTGGCGCTCGTGGTCTATGCGCTGGGCAGCAAGCGGCTGCCGGGGGCGGCCCGCGCGGTGATCGGACTGGCCGGAGTCGCCGGGTTCGTGGTCCTGCCGCGCCTCGTGCCCCCCATGGGGGCGGTCGGGCTGGGGTTCATGCCCGAGGACGATCGCGCCGAGTTGACGGTGCACATCGAAACGCCGCCGGGCTCGAATCTGGAGTACACGCGGCTGAAGGCCGAAGAGGTGGCCCGCTACATCCGCGACGACACCGCCCTCGTGCGGCATACCTACTCCACGCTCGGCACGCAGACCACGGGCGAGGTGGACCAGGGCGACATCTACGTGAAGATGGTGCCGCGCGAAGATCGATCGGTGAGCGTCACCCAGTACGCCGCGATGCTGCGCGACGAGACCAAGCACGTGGCGGGCGTCACGTTGTCGGTGTTCACCGACGACTTCAGCGGCGGCCGCAAGCTGCTGCAACTGCAGATTCGAGGCGACAACCTGGCGACGATCAACGCGACCGCGGATACCGTGGAGCGGATCGTGAAGCAGGTGCCGGGCGCCGTGGACGTCGGGCTGTCGACCAAGGGCGAGAAGCCGGAACTCAACATCGAACTCAACCGCGGCATCGCCGGCTCGCTCGGCATCACCGTGGGACAGATCGCGCAGTCGCTGCGCCCCGCGTTCGCGGGACTCAAGGCCGGAGACTGGATCGACCCGAGCGGCGAGCCGCGCGACGTCGAGGTCCGGCTCGCCCCCGACGCCCGCCGGCGTGCGGCCGACCTGCGGAACCTGCCGCTGGTGGTGGTGGGCGCCAACGGGCTGCCCACCACGCTGCCGCTGGGACAGGTGGCCACGATCCGCGACAGCGTGGGGCCGGCGATCATCGACCACCTGGACCGGCAACGCGTGGTGAACGTGGAGCTGAACACCTCGGGGCGCGCCTCGGGCGACGTCTCGGCCGACATCCAGGCGCGGCTGGCGAAGTTGAAGCTGCCGCCGGGTGTCGAGCTCACCTACGGCGGCGACACGCAGAACCAGACCGAGGTCTACGGACAGATCTTCACGGCGCTCGGCATCGCCGTGGGGCTCATGTACCTGATCCTCGTCGTCCAGTTCGGGTCGTTCCTGGATCCCCTGGCGATCATGATCTCGCTGCCGCTGTCGCTCATCGGGGTGATGCTGGCGCTGGCCCTCACGCACAATACCGTGAACATCATGTCGCTCATCGGCGTGATCCTCCTCATGGGGATCGTGGCCAAGAACGCCATCCTGCTCATCGACTTCGCCAAGTGGTCGCGCGAGGAACAGGGCACGCCGCTGCGCGAGGCGCTCATCGAGGCCGGCGCCATCCGGTTGCGGCCAATCCTGATGACCACGTTCGCGCTCATCGCGGGCATGATCCCGGTGGCGCTCGGCCGCGGGGAAGGGGCGCAATTCCGCGCCCCCCTGGGCGTGGCGGTGATCGGCGGAGTGATCACGTCCACCCTGCTCACCCTGCTGGTCATCCCGACGTTCTATGAGATCATGGACGGCTGGCGATCGGGCATGGCCCGGAAGTTCGGGTTGAACCCGCCGCACACGGCCGAGCACCAGTTGCCGCCGGGCGTGGCCGGCCAGCCGGCCATGGGCGACGACTGACGAGACGCCGGGCCGGGTTCTCCCGACGCCACCCCGGCGTTCGGGAGGCTAAATTGCGGGTCCGGCGGGTGGCCCGCCGGCCCCGTTCCCCGAGCTGGAGATCCGACGATCCACCCTCTGCTGCTGCAGACGCTCTCCCACCTGAGCGAGTCCTCCACGCACCTGGAGCGGCTGTGGGCGTACGTCACCCTGGCCGCCACCGGGATCATCACCGAGGAGACCTCGCCGATGGTCGGCGGGCTGGCGGCGCACAACCGCGACCTGCAGTTCACGCTCGTCGTCCTGTGGGTGGCCGCAGGGGTCTGGAGTGCCGATCTCGTGCTGTACTATCTGGGCCGGTGGCGCGGGCGATGGGTCCGCGAGCGCTGGCCCGTGTTGCGCGGGGTGATTCTCCGTTCGCTGCGCGTGGTCCGGCGCCATCCGTGGCGCTCCTCGCTCGCCGTCCGCTGGGCGTACGGCCTCCGCTTCACCCTCCCCGTCGCCTGCGGTGCCGCGCGGCTGCCGCTGGCGCTCTATCTCATCGGGAGCGCCATCAGCTCGATTCTCTGGGCGCTGGTGTTCACCACCGGTGGATGGCTCGTAGGCCGCACCGGCCGCGCGCTCGGCTGGCACCCCAAGAAGTACCATGTCGCGTTCATGGTGGCCGTGGTGGTGGTTGGCGTGATCGTGTACCTGGTGGCGCGGCGCCGCCACGTCGAGGAGCGGACGGTGGAGGTGCTGGAGTCGGATTGATCACCCGGCGCCGCCGGAAGCCGCGGGAGGCGCAACTGCCCTCGCGCCGCAAGCGCCCCCAGCCCGGCCGCTGAAACACCGGCCCGGCCCCGGGCGTAGGGAGCGGCGAACCTCAAGCCCACCACGATGTTCGCACTCGTTGCCGCCGCCGCGCTCGCCATGCAGGTGCAGGTCCACGCGGGCCGTGATTCCAGCAAGAAGCACTCGGCCTCCGTCTCGATCTCGATCGGGGGGGCCGACACGACCCGACGTGAGAAGGACCTCCCGCGCCGGATCCCCCTGACGCCGGAATTACTGCGCACCGCCTTCAAGGATTCGGCAGCGCGCACCCTGCTGCTCAGGGCGCGCGCGGCACGGATGCAGCAGGACTCCGCGCTCGTTTCCTACGACGCGACCACGTACCAGCGCATCTCCGCGGGGCTGGGCATCGGTAGCTTCGGCCGCGACCGGTTGATGTTCCGCCACGAGGACGCCACACGTGTGCGCTGGCAGCGCGGCGTCGGCGCCTGGGTGGAACTCAAGGGTGCGCGCACGGCGATCCCGATCGCGCCGGCGGAGGCGGAGGACTCGGCGAACGCCGGCATGAACGAAGATGACATGGGCACCATTCCGTACTATCCGGGCTATGAATCGCTCTGGATCGGCGGCGGCGTGGCCAAGGCGCAAGTGGACGAGCGCCAGATCGTCCACCCTTTGGCAGGTGGAGCAGAGGCCTACTACACGTATGCCAGCGGCGACTCGATGAGCTTCCGTCTCCCGGACGGAAAGGTCGTTCGGCTTCGTGAACTCAAAGTGCGCCCGCGGCACCCGAAGTGGAATGTGGTCGTCGGATCGCTCTGGTTCGACGTCTCAAGCGGGCAGCTCGTACGGGCCGCGTTCCGAATGTCGATCCCGATGGACATCTGGGCGGTGGTCGATGAGGAGGCCAAGGCCAACGACAACGAGGACGACGTTCCGGGTTGGGTGAAGGCCATGATGTCGCCGATGCGCGCGCAGGTGACCGCGGTCGCCATCGAATACGGACTCTACAACGGGCGGTTCTGGCTACCGAGGCTGCAGAGTGCGCAGGGCGACGCCCAGGTCAGCTTCATGCACGTCCCGTTCAAGATGGAGCAGAGCTACCAGTACGCCTCGGTGAATGGCCGCGACTCGCTGCCGCAGATCGCCCTGCAACGTCCCGCAGTTCCGGATTCGCTGCCCGAGGCGGTGAAGGACAGCCTTCGCAAACAGCGCCGGGCGGAGGAGCGCGCGGAACGCGACTCGATTCGCAAAGGCTTGAAGCCGCAACCGGTATCGCAGTGCGACACGGCGAAGTTCATGACGCGGACACGCCTGGAGCACGACGGCCTGCTCCGCGTGGCCTACCAGGTGCCCTGCGACCAGTCCCACCTGGCCACGTCGCCACTGCTGCCCAAGTCGATCTACGATCCGGGCGAGGAGCTCGCCGGCGCCGCCGAACGCGACGCGCTCATCTCCCAGGCACTGTCCCTCTCGGCCCAGGCGCACTTCTCGCCCATGCCCCCCACGTTGCACTACGGCCTCGACATGCTGCGTTTCAACCGCATCGAGGGCTTGTCGCTGGGGGCGCGGGTGGATGAACAGTTCGGGGCCGGATACGCGGGATCGCTCACGGCGCGGCTCGGCGTCGCCGACCTGGAGCCGAACGCCGAACTGAACGTGAACCGGAGCAACGGCGCCACGACCATCGGCCTCACCGGCTACAACCGCCTCAACGCCGTGGGCGACTGGGGCGACCCGCTGAGCTTCGGCAGTTCCCTCTCGGCCCTGCTGTTCGGGCGCGACGAGGGGTTCTACTACCGCAGTTCGGGCGTGGAACTCACGGGCACCAACACGCGAGGTCTCGACTACGACTGGCGGCTATTCGCCGAACAGGAGCGCAGTGCGGCGGTGAAGAACCACTGGTCGCTGGGCGCGCCCTTCATTCCCAACATCACGGCGCGGCGTGGCAACTATGCCGGCGGCGCCCTGCGGGTGCGCGGGAGCCACGGCGAGGATCCCCAGGGATTCCGCGTGCTCTCCGATCTGCGCCTCGAAGCGGCCACCGGCGACTCGTCGTATGGCCGCGGCTCGCTGGAACTCAGCTTCGCCGACGCGGCCGGCCCGTTGGCTGGCACGATCACGCTGTCGGGCGGGAGTTCGGTGGGTTCGGTGCCGGCGCAGCGGCTATGGTATCTGGGCGGGGCCCACACCATTCGCGGCCAGCAGCCCGACACGCTGCAGCGCGGCAACGCCTACTGGTTCACGCGGGCCGAACTGGGCCTCAACCACGAGGGCGTGCAACCCTCTCTGTTCGGCGACCTCGGCTGGACCGGCGACCGCACGCGCCTGCGCGAGGTGGGACGTCCGATGAGCGGCGTCGGAGTTGGGCTGGGCGTCCTGGATGGGCTCATCCGGTTCGACCTCGCCCGCGGCCTCTATCCGCGCAAGCAGTGGCGGGCAGACCTCTACTTGACGGCGCGCTTCTGATCGTCGTAAGACGCTGAGGCCGGCCACGCCCCACCCGTCCCCTTCCCGCGCTCAATGACCACGGCTTCGCTGAAAGTCGGATTCACCGCGCTCCGCGCCAACCCGCTCCGTACGATGCTCTCCACGCTCGGCGTGGTCATGGGCGTGGCGGCCCTGGTGTCCGTGCTGTCGCTCGGCGACGGCATGGAGCACTTCGCACGCGCGCAGATCGATCAGACATCGTCGCTGCAGTACGTCCAGGTGCGCGCGCTCACTACGCGCGAGGTGGACGGGCAGTCGTTTCCGCGCCCTGACGTCCGTGTATTCACGATCGCCGACGCCGACAGCCTGCAGCGGATGCTGCCGGTGCCCGCGCAGGTGGGGTTGTTGCTGAACGGAAGCGCGCTCGTGCGTCGCGGCGCCATGCCGGCGCGCGGCGCGGCCGTGCTGGGCACCGTACCGGCGCTGGCCGCGATGCGCGATCTGAAGCTGGAGGCGGGCCGGTTCCTCAACGCGCAGGAAGCGCGTGACGGGAGTCCGGTCGTGGTGCTCTCGTACGGGCTGGCGCGCGCCCTGGCCGGTGACGCGCCGGTCGCGTCATTGCGCGACTCCACCGTCACGATCGAGGGCGGCGACCGCCGGGTGATTGGCATCGTCGCGCCGGGCGCCGACTCCACCGCCCTGCAGGCGTTCGTGCCGCTCACCGGCGCCGAGAACGCCATGACGGCGAGCGCCTCGGGTCGCGTGCCGGCGATGCTGGTGCACGTGGACAGTGTGAACCAGGTGGAGGCGGCGCGCGCCGCCGTGGAACGGTGGCTGGCCGCTGGCGACACGGCGTGGAAGAGCCGGGTGAGCGTGGCGACCAACCAGTACCGGATCGCGCAGGTGCAGCAGGGGCTGCTGCTGTTCAAGCTCCTGATGGGAGCGCTCACCGGCATCTCACTCGTCGTCGGCGGCATCGGGATCATGAACGTGCTCCTGGCCAGCGTGGCCGAGCGGACCCGCGAGATCGGCATCCGCCGTGCGACCGGTGCCCGCAAGCGCGAGATCATGATGCAGTTCCTCGCCGAGTCGGTTGCCATCTCGGGAGTCGGCGCCGTTCTCGGCGCCGGCTTCGGCGTGGGGGCGGCGTATGCCGTCACGGCGCTCATGCGGATGCGGACGCGGGCCACGATATACGCCGGCTTGTCCGTGAGCACGCTGCTCGTGGCGGCCGGAGCGTCGTTGGCGGTGGGCATCGGGTTCGGGCTGTACCCGGCCATCAAGGCCGCCCGGCTCTCACCCATCGAGGCCATCCGGCACGAGTAGCCCGCCGTTTACTTTCCGACGCGGCGGGCCCAGGTTGTTAGCCAATGTCCAACACCCGGCCGCGCCGATCGTCCACTGCGTCCGCTCCGGCGCCCCCCGCTGAGTCCGTGGCCCCGCGGCCCGACGCGCCCGTGCGGTGCCACTGGGCGACGTCGGCGCTCAGCATCCCGTATCATGATGCCGAATGGGGCGTCCCCGTCCACGACGACCGGGTGCTGTTCGAATTCCTGACGCTCGAGGGCGCGCAGGCCGGACTGAGCTGGGAAACCATCCTTCGCAAGCGCAAGGCATATCGCAAGGTGTTTGCCGGTTTCGACCCGGCGGCGGTCGCTCGCTTCTCGCCCGCCCGCGTTCAGCAGCTCCTCGCCAACCCGGGCATCGTCCGCAACCGCCTCAAGGTGGAGAGCACGATCGGCAACGCCCGCGCCTTCCTGGACGTGCAACGGGAGTTCGGCAGCTTCGACGCGTACGTCTGGCGCTTCGTGAACGGGGCGCCGCTGGTGAATCGGCGCCGGTCGCCCCGCGAAGTGCCGGCGAGCACCGCGCACTCCGATGCCCTGAGCCGGGATCTCAAGAGTCGCGGTTTTCGCTTCGTCGGCACCACGATCTGCTACGCGTTCATGCAGGCCGTGGGTCTCGTGAACGACCATCTCGTGACCTGTTTTCGGTACCGGGCTTCGTGAGCGACTCCGATCGCATCGTCATCCCCGCCGAGACCACGGTGGCCATCATCGCGGCCATCGTCGGGCTGATCGCGCTGAACTACCTGCCGGTGGGCGGCTTCTACGACGACGGCCTCTACACGATTCTCGCAAAGTCGCTGGCTACGGGACAGGGCTATCGATTCCTCAATCTGCCAGGCACGCCGGCGGCCGTGCACTACCCGCCCGGCTATCCGTTGCTCCTGGCCGTGATCTGGAAGCTCGGGCCGGCATTCCCCGCCAACGTACTCTGGTTCAAGCTGCTGAACGTACTGCTGCTCAGCGTCATCGCCTGGATGACCTGCCGGTTCGCGGTGCGCGTGCTCCTGCTCTCGCCCGCGGTCGCGATGCTGGCCGCGCTGCTCGGCACGATCACGATTCCCATGCTCGTGCTCGCCACGTTGGTGTTGTCGGAGCCGTTGTTCCTGGCGCTGCTGTTGCCGGCGTTGTTGCTGGCCGAGCGCATGACGCGGCAGCCGCCGCCCACGCGGCGGGGCGCCGCGGTGTTGGGCGCGCTGAGCGGGGCGGTGATGCTGGTGCGCAGCATCGGCGTCTTGCTCGTGGTTGCGGTGCTGGTGGTGTGGCTGGTGCGACGGCACTGGCGTGCGGCTGCCTGGTATCTGGGCGCGGCGCTGCTCGTCGCCTCGCCCTGGCTGCTCTGGTCGTCGGTGCACGCCGGCGACGTGGCGCCGGTGCTCCGCGGCTCGTATGGCAGCTATCTGGGATGGTTTCTGGGCGGGGTGCACACCGGCGGCCTGCCGTTCGTGATCGCGACCGCGCGTGTGAACGTTCACACACTGCTGCTGGGCGTCGCCACGTCGTTCCAGTACGCATCGGCGCCGTTCGTCGCGGCGGGCACGGCGCTGGCGCTCGGGCTCATGCTGGGCTACGGGGCGTGGCGCGCTCGCGGCCGGGCGCCGGTGACGCTCCTCTTCCTGGCGCTCTATCTCGGGCTGGTGATCGTGTGGCCCAACCAGCCGCTTCGCTTCGTCTGGGGCATCTGGCCGTTCCTGATGGCGCTGCTGCTGGTGCCGCTCGAAGTGCTGCAGGCTCGTGCCGCACACCCATCCGCGCTGCGCATCGGCGTCGCCGTGGTCGCGCTGCTACTGGTGCCCGGCCTCCTGCGGTACAACGTGCGCGGGTATCGCGGCAGTTGGTGGGAGAGCATCCCACGCTCCACGACCAGCCAGGCGGAGCCGGTCATTCGCTGGGTGCGCGCGCATGTCCAGCGCGACGACGTCGTGGCGGGTGCTGGGGAGCCGATGCTCTATCTGTACGCCGAGCGGCAGGCCGTTCCGTCGGCGGCGTTCACGGCGGTGCAGTATCTGCGGCCCCGCACGCCGCGCGAGAACGCCGACGACCTGCGGCGGATACTGGAGGCAACGGGCGCGCGCTACTTGGTGGTGCAGGCCACCGACGAACTGGACGCGGCCCGCACGTTGGCGGCCGACACGGCGGCGGGACCGCGGCTCGTGCCGGTGGACAGTACGCGGGCCCTCTACGTGTTCGGCGTGAACTTCTCGGCGGCGCGGGCGAGCTCACCGGCCCGCTGAGCGCGCGCACTCCGCGAGCAGTCGGCGCGGCTGCAGGGCGTGTGGGAATAGCGACCGGGCGGCGCCGGCATGCACCTTCACCAGGTCGCATCGCCCGCGCGCCTGCGCCGCCTCGGCCAGCCGCATCTGAATGCGATAGTTGCCCGGATCCTCGCGCGCCGCCGCCGCCACGGCGCCGCGTTCGTACTGCCGCATGGCGTCGAGCATGAGCGCGCTCCGCGCGCTCGCCAGCGCGCCGAGCACCACCACCGAACCAACCAGCGCCACGCGGGCGCGCCCACCGAGTTCGAGGGCCCGCCGCCGCGGCGGACTGCGCAGCGCGCCGAGCGCCGAGAAGACGATGAGGGCCGGCGCCGGCAGCAGCAGCACGGCGTCGAACATGCCGACGATCGCGGTGGCGATCACCACGCCGGCCAGCGCCAGCCCCCGCAGATACGCGTCCAACTCCTCGGCCACGAGCATCTGTCGCCCCGCATCGGCAAGGAGCAGCAGCCAGGCCAGCGCCAGCACGATCGCCGCCAGCGGGCCCCGCTCCGAGACGAATGCCATCCAGTCGCTGCTCGGCCAGGGGTTGTCGGTCATTCCCGTGTCCTGACTGAGCGACGGGTCGTCGCGCTTCACGATCGCCGGATATTCCACCGACCAGTTGCCCGGCCCCACGCCGAGCACCGGATGCCGCAGCGCCAGCCGCAACGAGTTCGTGTACTGCACCAGCCGGCCGTGGCCGCTCCCTGCCTTGTAGTCCGTCATGCTCTTCACGGAGTCCAGGTAGGGCGACGCACTCCGCCAGTCGAGCGAGTTGGGAACGAACACCGCGCCGATGACCGTGACCGCCACGACGGCCACATTGAGCAGCAGGCGGCGCCGCATGCCAACCACCTGCCAGCGGACACGCGCCCTCCACACGGCGGGCAGGAGCACCACGACGCACGCGGCGAGGGCCACCCACGCGGCTCGCGTGCGCGACAGCACGAGCACGGCCGAGACGACCGCCAGCGCGACCGTGGCCACCACGGACGAGAACCGGCGGCGGGCACCCACCGCGGCGACGACGAGCAACGGCGTGGCAATCGCCGCCAGGTGGGCCACGAAGTTGCGGTTGCCCAGCGTTCCGCCGGGCGCCCGATTGAGGCTGAAGTGTACGGAGTCGATGCCGTACGCCTGGACGAGCGCCGTGCCAACCGTGGCCAGCACCGCCAGTATCAACACCGCCACGATGGTCCGTTCGCGCCGGGGGCGGCCCGCGGCGATCGCCGTCGTGGCCCAGAAGAGCACGAGGCTCGACCAGGTCACCGCGAGAGCACGAGCCGCGAGCCAGTAGTTGGCGGCGAACAACGCCGAGAGCACGCTCAGCCCCAGGAAGAGTGCCAGCAGCAGGTCGATGCCGGAGAGCGCGAGGCGCCGCCGCCGGAGCACGAGCGGGAGCGCCACCAGCAGCGCCGTGGCGTGCAGCACCAGCTCCTTGGGGACGAAGAACCGGTCGAGATCGAAGCTCTTGTACGGGGCCGAAACCAGTCCCACACCCAGGGCACCCGCGCCGAGCACGAGTACGGCCAGGAATGCCACGATCGGAGACGGCGAGCCGGCGGCTGTGGGGGAGTGTTCGGTAAGATCCATGACGGGGACGGGACGCCGGCGTTCTGCGACGCGCTGCTGCAAGGTACATTGGACCCGCGCGGCACGCACCGCCGCGCCGCAACGAGTGAGGAGGCACGCAATGTCGATCGCACGACGCTTCGCCCGTGCCGGCGCGGCCCTGGCGCTGGCATCCACCGCGCTCCAGGCGCAGACCCAGACGCCCGTGCGCGCGCGCCAACTTGGCGTAGCGCCCGGCATCTTCGCGCCCGGCCCCGACAATGCCATCACCGATGTGAGCGGCGTGCTCGTGGGTCAGACTACGGTGGACGACGGCGATTCGATTCACACCGGCGTCACCGCCATCCTGCCGCACGCCGGCAACATGTTCCTGCAGCGCGTGCCCGCGGCGATCTACGTGGGCAACGGCTTCGGCAAGCTTCTCGGCGTCACGCAGGTGGGCGAGTTGGGCGAGATCGAGACGCCGATCCTGCTCACCTGCACGCTCTGCGTCTGGCGCGCCGCCGACGCGATGGTCGCCTGGATGCTCGCCCAGCCCGGCATGGAAAGCGTACGGTCGATCAACCCGGTAGTGGGGGAAACCAACGATGGCACGCTCAACGCCATTCGCTCGCGACCCATCGCGCCGGCTGACGTGGTGCACGCCATCGAGTCGGCGCGTGGCGGCCCGGTGCAGGAGGGAAGCGTGGGCGCGGGGCGCGGCACCATCGCGTTCGGCTGGAAGGGTGGTATCGGGACGTCGTCGCGCGTGCTGCCGAAGTCACTGGGCGGGTGGACCGTCGGGGTGCTCGTGCAGACCAACTACGGCGGCATCCTGCAGGTGGACGGTGCGCCCGTGGGGAAGGAACTCGGGCAGTATTCGTTCAGGCGGAACATGCAGAACCCGCACGGCGACGGATCGTGCATGATCGTGGTGGCCACCGATGCGCCGATTCTCGATCGCAATCTGCGGCGATTGGCTAAGCGGGCGATCATGGGGCTGGCACGCACGGGGTCGTTCGCGTCGAACGGGTCGGGTGATTACGTGATCGCGTTCTCGGCGGATCCAGCGCTCGTGCGCGGCGCCGACCAGCGGCGGCCCGACGTGACCGAGCTGACGAACGACGAGATGTCCGGGCTGTTCGAGGGCGTGGTGGAAGCAACGGAAGAGGCGATCTACAACTCACTCTTCATGGCGACCGCGGTGACGAATGGCGGGCGGACGGTGAAGCCGGTGCCGATCGACAGTGTGAAGATGATTCTGGAAAAGTACGGACGCTGAGCCGCGGTACCCGGCGGCTGGTCGCTGACCACCGGCCACTCTCAGCGTTCAGTTGACAGTCGTCGATTATACGCACTTCATGACGTTCGGATTTCCCCCGTACGTCACGTCGAAGCTCTGCGTCAGCACCGAGTCCCCGCTCACGGTGAACGTCATCGTCTTGCCGTCGGTGTGTCCGGTGTAGCGAACCGGGAACTTCGGGACCAGGGAGTCGTTCGCGGGAACCGGTCCCGGCCCCGTGCGGATATAAAGCCCGGGGAGATTGAAGTTGCCGTGGGCGTCGAGCAACATCGGCACCGTGATCCGGCCGGCCGCGCAGTCGTACTCGATGTCGGCGCCGGTGTCGGAGACGACCATCCCCGCGTGCAGTCCGCCCCAGTTGCCCGTCGGCACACGGCCCGGGACCTCGGTGGACGAGCACGACGGAGCGCCCAGGGCGGCGACGCCCAGTCCGGCGACGACGGAAAGCAGAGTCGGGAAGCCGAGCGAGCGCATATCTCGTATTCTAGCCTGCCAGGTAGGACGCGCCATGGCCGAGGCCGTGCTCGGCCAGCGAGAACCGCGTCTCCGCGGGGTTGAGGCGATATCCGAGCTCGCCCTACTTCTTCCACCACGCCGTGCTGCTCCCCGCCGGCATGTGCGCCTCCGCGAACGCCGCCATCTCCCGCAACCGCTCCGCGCTCGACACACTCCCCGTATAGCAGTGCGGCCTGAACAACCCGTACTCGAAGAAGCCTTCGTAGTGCGGATTCTGCGTGGTCTTCATCCACGCCTGGAGCTGGCGGACCGCCACGTCCAGATAGTACGTGTCCATCGTTCCCACGTAGATGTGGATCTTGTCCTGTAGCTTGGGCCCAACGGTGCTCCAGTTGCGCTTGAGGTACTCCAGCAGATCGTAGTGCTCGCGCCAGTACTCGGCGACGGCATGGTCCATGGTGCCGGTGCGCTTGTCGAATACCGGCTTGAAGTAGCCGTCGCCGCCCAGCGGACCGAACACGGCTTCCCAGATATCCTGCTGCTCGCCGGATCGGCCCTGCGTGCCGGAGACCAACTCGAAGTAGTTCCGCTGCCGCGAGGTGGTCCGGATCGACCCGTCGGTCTCGCGCGAGTTGGGAATCGGCGTCACCACCCAACCGCGCTGCCGCACGTACGCGTTGGTGTCTTCGTAGACGTTGTAGCCCTCCACGTTGGTGAACGTCACGGGGTCGGGGCAGTACGACCAGGTACCGCCGAAGAAGTCGGGGTGGAAGATCTGCAGGGCGAGCGATTCCCAGCCGCCCGTGGATCCACCGGAGAGCCAGCGCGCCCACGCCTGGTCGATGGTCCGGAACCGCTTCTCGACCTCGGGAATCAGCTCCTGCAGCAGCGCGTCGCCGTAGGGGCCGACGTTCACCGAGTTCACGGCGTACGAGTCGTCGAAATACGGCGTCGGATGCTGGAAGGTCACGACGATCACGTGTGGAAAGTCGCCGGCCAGCCACTGCTGGTAGAGGTCGTTGCCGTCGGAAAAACCAAGCGGGGGCCTGAGCGAGAAGTGGCCCTGCTCGTACAACACCGGGTAGTGCGTGGTGTCGCCGTCGTAGCCGTTGGGAAGGAGCACCGTGGCGCCCAGGTAGATGGGGCGCCCCCAGAACTTGGTGAGCATCGGGCTCTGGATGCGGAAGTGCTTCACCCACTTCGTGTCGGCGGGCACCTGCACCGGCGGAATCACGTGAGATGCCACGAGGTCGATGGTCCACCCCTGCCGCGGATCGAGGTGCACCTTCTGCACGTCGCTATACAGGTTCCCCGGCGAGATGCGCCACTGCTGGCCCTCCCACTGGTCGTCGTGCATCCACACCGTGTGGCCATCGGCGCGCTTGAACTCGGAGTACCGGTTCACGAACCCCTGCACGTAGTAGTCGCCGGCCGGCAGCGCCGCCATGCTGTCCACCGGGTAGCCGAGGTCGCGGCCGTCGATGGTGGCCCAGGCTCCAGGAGCAAGGCGTTCCACGTCGTGGCCGAAAAAGGGAATGCCCGTGCGCCCGACCTGCAGCCGCGGCTCGCGCTCGTCGGTGCGCGAGATCATCACGTATACGCGGCCGGTGACGGGCTCGCCGACGGCGCCGGCCGGGAAACTCACCCGGAAGCGGGTCGGGGCGATCTGCGCGTGGGCGGCCGGCGTCGCGATCGCGAACAGAAGGGCAGCCAGTGCCGCCGAAAGGCCGAGCCGCGCTTGGGCGCGGGGGCTACGAACATGGGAGGGTCGAGTCATGAGTTCGAACTCCACGGTGGGGCCGGGAGGGGCGGGAACGAGGGACGTCCAATGGCCGGGCTGCGGTGTGGCCGGTAGAGCATAGCGGTGCGTCCTCGACCATGGTAAGACCTAATCGTCTCGGGAGAACGAATTCCACACGCCCCCATAGGCACACCGTCCCTTTCGTGACATATTCGGTGCGCAGTCCCTCAGGGGCTTTCTGGACCACCGGGATATCCAACCCGGTTCACCATACCACGGGCCAAACCCATGACGTCGAACACACCCGAAGATCTCTTCCGCGCGGAAAAGGAGCGCTCGCAGAGTGAACGCGGCTCCACGCACGCGCAGCTCCTCGCCGAGGCCAAGGCCGCCTTCGACAAGTTGATGGCGGAAGGACAGGCGGCCCGGAAGAGCGGACGTCCGCGGAAGAATCCGCCTCCGCCGCTCAAGGCCGCCGTGGCGGTGGCCCCCGCCAAGAAGGCGGTGGCGAAGCCGGCCAAGAAAGCCGCCGCCAAGCCGGCGGCCAAACCCAAGGCGAAGAAGGCCTCCAAGACGGCGGCCAAGAAGGGCGCCAAGAAGCCGGCCAAGAAGGCCCCAGCCAGGAAGACCGCCGCCAAGGCCGCGAAGAAGCCCGCCGCGAAGAAGCCGGCGAAGAAGGCGGGTGCCCGGAAGCCCGCGGCCAAGAAAGCAGCCAAGCACGGCAAGCGGCGCTGATGGGCCGGGCGGGACGCCGGTAATGTCGTCTCCCCTCGAACTCGACGAGGAGACGATGCGCCGGCTCGGCCGTCAGGTGGCGGATCTGGTGGCCGAGCACCTGGCGACGGTGCGCCACGAGCCGGTGCAGCACCCGCTCGACCGCCGGGCGGCGCGAGAGCAGATTGCGCTCCCCGCGCAGGCGCCGGAGCAGGGCGCCCCCTTCGACGAGATCGTCGCCGTGCTGCGCGAGCGGATCTTTCCGTACCACGCGCGCGAACCGCACCCGCGGTTCATGGGCTACGTGCCGAGCAGCCCGACCTTTCCGGCCGTGCTCGGCGACTGGATCGCGACCGGGTACAACTTCTTCGCCGGCGTCTGGTCGGTGGCGGCCGGCCCCAACGCCGTGGAACTCACCGTGCTCGAGTGGTTCCGCCAGTGGCTCGGGATGCCCGAGGGGTCGCGCGGACTACTCACCTCCGGCGGCTCGGCCGCCACGCTCACCGCGGTGGTCGCGGCGCGCCATGCCGCGGAGATCGCCGGGCACACCGATCTCTCCAAGCTGGTGATGTATGCGTCGGACCAGGCGCACTCGTCGGTGGCGCGGGCCGCGTGGATCGCCGGCATTCCGCGCGGCAACGTGCGCGCCGTGGCGAGCGACGACCGCTTCCGCCTGCGAGTGGATGCGCTCGCCGAAGCCGTCAGGCACGATCGGGCGACGGGGTTGCATCCATTTCTCGTGGTCGGAAGTGCCGGCGCCACAAACACCGGTGCGGTCGATCCGCTGCATGATCTGGCCGACCTCGCCGAGCGCGAAGGCCTCTGGTATCACATCGACGCCGCCTACGCCGGCTTCGCGGTTCTCACCGAGCGGGGCCGCGCGCTGCTGTCGGGCATCGGACGCGCGGACAGCGTGACGCTCGATCCGCACAAGTGGCTGTATGTGCCCTTCGAGTGTGGGTGCCTGATGGTGCGCGGACCGGCTCGGCTGCACGCCGCGTTCCACGTGCTGGCGGACTATCTCAAAGACGTCGAGGCGCGGGACGAGGACGTGAACTTCGCCGACTACGGCGAGCAGCTCACGCGGTACTCGCGGGCGTTCAAGGTGTGGATGTCGGTGAACTACTTCGGGCTGGCCGCCATCCGCGGTGCCATCGACCGGTGCATGGAGTTGGCCGGTCATGCCGAGCGGCTGGTCCGCGGAGCGCCGGAACTCGAAGTGCTGTCGCCGGCGCAGTTCGGGGTGGTCTGTTTCCGAGTACATCCGCGGGGGCTCGATGATCCGGCCGCCCTCGACGCGCTCAACGAGCGGGTGAATGCCGCCGTCAACGCCACGCAGCGAGTGCTCATGTCATCCACGCGGCTGCACGGCGCGTACTCCCTGCGGTTGTGCATCCTGAACTACCGGACCACCGAAGCCGATGTCGATGCCGTCATCCGCCTGGTCCGCGAGTGCGGCTCCGCGGCGTAGAGTTTCGCGCAGATCAGCGAGAACTGCTCACCACAGAGCACACAGACTACACAGAGAACTCCGAAATACTCAGGTGAATTGCACGCGGCTCGAGATCTCAATGCGTGTGCAGTTCCCCCAAGAGCAGTCGCAGTTTGGGGTGCAGTGTTCTGTGTGCTCTGCGTGTTCTGTGGTATGCTGTTTCTGACCCAGGGTCGGACCTTCAGCAGGGCAACACGAGCCTTGCCTCGCAGCCATGGGTGTCGGAGCGGTCCACGAGCGTCAGGCTTCCGCCGTGTCCCTCGGCGATCTGCTGCGACAACACGAGCCCGATACCCGTACCGCCCGGCTTCGTGGTGAAGAAGGGCACGAAGAGGTTGCTCGTCCTCGGCAGCCCGGGGCCGTCGTCCTGCACCACCAACTCGAATTGCGCGCCTGTGCGGGACCACGACAGCCGCACCCCGCCGCCGGTTTCGAGCGCCGCGTCCACCGCGTTGCGGATCACGTTGATGAGCAACTGGTCGAGCTGGTCACCGTCCGCCAGCAGCGTCACCTCGGGGCCCGGCACGACCTCCACGGCCAGCCGCGTCTCGAGCTGCGCGATGCGGTTGACCCAGGCGCCCACGCTGATCGGCGCCAGCCGCGGCGCCGGGAGCTTGGCGAGCCTGGTGTACGAGGCCAGAAAACGGGTCAGGGCTTCGGAGCGATTCGCGATGACGCCCATGCCGCGGCGCATGTCGTCGCGCATGTCGTCGTCCGGCGTCTGACGCCCGAGCAGGGTCTGGAACTGTTCGGCCAACGACTTGATGGGCGCAATCGAATTGTTGATCTCGTGACCGAGCACGCGGATGAGCCGCTGCCAGGCCTTCCGCTCCTCTTCGCGCAGCGCGCGGCTGACATCGGCGAGCACCACGAACTGGTGCGGGCGGCCACCCTGCCGGAAGTCGCCGCGCCGCACCTCCCAGCGGCCGCGCTGCGCGCCGAGCGCGAGTTCGACCACGCGCGGTGCCTCACCCTGCAGACACTCGCCGAGTCCCAGCTCCTCGGCGCGCCGGCCGAGCAGGCGCTCCGGACCGGCGCCCAGCAGTCGTTCGCCGGCCGCGTTGACCACGCGCAGCGCGCCGGCGTCGTCGAAGGCGAACACGGCGACGTCGATCTCGGTCATCACGCGCTGCAGCAGTGCCGTGGCCTCGAGCGCGCCGAGCCGGCGTTCGCGCAGCTCGTCCATGAGCGTGTTCATCTCAAGCATGGCGAGGCCCAGCGCGTCATCGGCGCTGGCCCGCCGGCCGCGCAGGGAGTAGTCCTGTTCGCGAATGGCCGCCAGCATGTTCGACAGTGTCTGCAGCGGCCGCACGACGCGCTCGCGCAGCATGAGCGCGAGCGCGAGCCAGAGGGCCACCAGCAACACGGTGAGGGTCCACTGCAGGCGCGGCTCGAATCCGCCGGTCCAGAGCAGGGCCAGCGCGATGACCAGCGCGGGCAGCGGCGAAAGCAGCGCGAGCAGAGTCACCTGGCGTTCGTGTGACGCCATGGCTGCCCGCTAGAGGTTGTGGCGCTGCAGGCGCCGGTAGAGGGCGCTTCGCGAGAGGCCGAGCGCACTGGCGGCCTGGCTCACATTGCCCTCGTAGCGCGCCATCGCCTTGCTGATGAGTACGCGCTCCACGTCCTCGAGGCTCATGTCTTCGAGCGAGGGCGTGGCGGCCGTGGAGGGCTGCAGCGCCAGGTCGGCGGCCTCCATCGCTTCACCCTGGGCGAGGAGCGTGGCGCGTTCCACGGCGTGGGCGAGTTCGCGCACGTTGCCGGGCCAGGAGTAGCGGAGGAGCGCCTGCATGGCGGCGGGGGTGAATTCGCGCACGGGACGGCGGTAGTGCGCGGCGAAGCGGTCGAGAAAGTGCTTGGCGAGCAGCGGAATGTCGTCTCGGCGTTCGCGCAGCGGCGGAAGATGGATCTCCACCGTGTTGAGTCGAAAGAACAGGTCCTCGCGGAACCGGCCGGCGGCCACCTCGGTGCGGAGGTCGGCGTTGGTGGCGGCGAGAATGCGAACATCCACGCGCCGGGTCTTCGACGAGCCCACGCGCTCGAACTCGCCCGTCTGCAGCACCCGCAGCAGCTTGGCTTGCTGGGCGGCCGACAGGTTCGCGATCTCGTCCAGGAAGAGCGTTCCTCCGTCGGCCAACTCGAAGCGGCCGACCCGATCGGCCTTGGCGTCCGTGAACGATCCCTTCACGTGTCCGAACAGCTCGCTCTCGAACACGCCTTCGGAAAGTCCGCCGAGGTTCACCGTCACCATCGGCCGGGCGCGGCGGGCCGACGCGGCGTGGAGCCACCCGGCCACGACCTCCTTGCCGGTGCCGTGCTCTCCGGTGATCAGCGCGCTCGCATCCGATGGCCCGATGCGTTCCATGAGCCGCAGCACGGGCTGCATGGCCGCCGACTGGGCGATGAGCTGTGGCGCGCCCTCCGGCCGCAGGGCGCGGTTCTCGCTCTCCAGGCGCTGGCTGCGGCGGATGGCGCGCCCGAGTTCGATCTGCGTGGCCAGCACGTGCAGCAGTCGCGCGTTGTCCCACGGCTTCTCGATGTAGTCGCGGGCGCCGTGCTTGAGCGCGGCCACGGCGCCCTCGATGCTCCCCCACGCCGTCATCACGATTACGGGGAGCGTCGCGTCGAGCAACTGCAGCCGGCTGAGCAGGTCGAGGCCCTCCACGCCGCCCGTGGTGTCGCGCGTGTAGTTCATGTCCATGAGCAGCGCGTCGAAGTCGTTCGCGCTCACCGCCGCCACCACGGCGTGGGGGGAAGCCGCCGTCTCGACGTCGTACCGCTCGCCCCGGAGCAGCAGGCGGAGGGCTTCGAGGACGTCGCGGTCGTCGTCGGCAACGAGAATGCGGGCGCTGGCGGGCGGAGTCATCCGGGAACGTTATGCGAATGTCGGGCGGCGGGCCACAGGCGGGGAGGCACGACGCCGTTCGTGATCATCCCAAGCGTTGGGTATAACCGTGCGTCGATCGGCCGAACGGGAACGGGCACCGGCGAGAAGGGAAGGGCTGCAGGCTTGCCGATGATCACTCGTAGCGGAGCGCGACCATCGGATTTGGCATGAGCGCATTGGCCGGCCGGCCCACAACTCGCACTTGGGCCGGGTATCCGCTCAGACGATCCAGCCGTCCTTGAGATTGATGATCCGGTTGCCGTACCCGGCGTTCACTTCCGAGTGCGTCACCTGGACGATGGTCGTGCCCTGCTTGTTGAGCCGCGTGAACAGTTCCATGATCTCGGCGCCCTGTGCAGAGTGCAGGTTGCCGGTGGGCTCGTCGGCCAGGAGGATGGCCGGTTGATGGATCACCGAGCGCGCAACGGCCACCAACTGCTGCTGCCCACCCGACAGTTGGCGGGGATAGAGATCCTTCTTCGCCACCATCCCGAACCGGTCCAGTGTGTCGGCCACGATGGCCTGCCGCTCGGACTTCTTGATGTCGCGGTACGAGAGCGGGATGTCGAGGTTCTCGGCCACGGTCAGGTCATCGAGCAGGTGGTACTGCTGGAACACGAATCCGACGTACTGTTTGTGCAGCGCCACCCGCTTCCTCGTGTCGAGCTTGTGCACGGCGTGGTCGAACAGGAAGTACTCGCCGCTCCATGAGCCGTCGAGCATGCCGAGGATCGCCAGCAGGGTGGACTTGCCGGCGCCCGACGGCCCCATGATGGTCACGAACTCGCCGGCGTTGATGTCGGCCGTGATCTGGCGGAGCACGAAACTCTGCCCGCCGGCAATCGGATAGCTCTTTTCTACGTTGCGAAGGGAGATCATCAGGTATGGGCGGGCACTGTCGGTTGCTCGTCCACCACGCGCCCGTCGAACAGGTTCACCGAGCGGTCGGCGTGCGCGGCATAGCGCGGATCGTGCGTCACCATGCAGATCGTGGCGCCGTTCCGATGCAGTTCGCGCAGCAGATCCATCACCTGCTCGCCGTTGGCGGAATCGAGGTTACCCGTCGGCTCGTCGGCGAGCAGGATGGCCGGGTCGCCGGCCACCGCGCGCGCCACGGCGACGCGCTGCTGCTGGCCGCCCGAGAGCTGCGCCGGAAAGTGCTTCACCCGGTGCGACATGCCCACGCGATCGAGCGCCGCGTGCACGCGCTCCTTGCGCTCGTTGGCACTCATGCCGCGGTAGGTGAGGGGGAGTTCCACGTTCTCGTACACCGTGAGATCGCCGATCAGGTTGAACGCCTGGAAGATGAACCCGATCTGCCGGTTGCGCACGCGCGCGCGGTCGGCCGCGTCGAGCCCCGCCACCGGTCGGCTGTCGAGCAGGTACTCGCCATCGCTCGGCGTGTCGAGCAATCCGAGAATCGAGAGCAGCGTCGTCTTGCCGCAGCCCGACGGACCGGAGATGGCGATGTACTCGCCCTGTTTGATCTCCAGATGCACGTCGGCCAGCGCGTGCGTTTCCACTTCGTCGGTATAGAACACCTTCTTGATACCCTGAAGCTGGATCAGCGCCTGCCCGTCTGTTGCCATGGTTCTCTCCGATTGATTGACGTCGTCCCGATGCGCGACTACCGCGCTACTGCCCCACGCGGCACTTCGGGCTGCACTTCACCCGATCCACCGCATCCCACTGTGACATGTCCGACAGGATCACCGTGTCACCGACCGCCAGCCCGCGCTTGATCTCCACGGTGTTCACCGAACTGCGGCCCAGCTCCACCTGGGTCCGGACCGCGTAGTTCCCTCCTTCGACAACTTTGAACAGCCCAACGGTTCCCGACCCGGCCCCATAGCCCGGCCGGCCGGTATGCAACACGTCGTTCAGACTCTCGATGGTGATCGTCCCATCCACGCTCAGGTCGGGCACCGCGCCCGCCGGAAGGGGCCCATCGAGGGCGACGTCCACCGTGACCGTACCATTCTGTGAGGTGGGGTCCTTCCGCGCCACATGACCCGGAATGATCCCGTTGTGGGTATCCACCTGCGCCTTCTGCCCTACGGATACGTCCTTGGCCTGAGTTTCGGGAATCCGCAACACCGCCTTCAGCTTGCCGGGCTGGACGACCTTGGCCACGAGCTGGCCCTCCGTCACCCACTGCCCGAGTTCGAGCGTCTGATCTTCCTGCAGCACGCCGGAGTCGCCGGCCCGGAGCATCAGCCCCTTGCGCTTGTTCTCCTGCGCCTCGGCCATCGTTCTGAGCAGTTGCACCTGCGAGCGTTGGGCGACGATCTGCGAGTCCGCCTGCTGCCGCATGATCGCCAGCCGCTGCTCTTCCAGTTTCGTGCGATCGGCCAGCTCCTGCACCGACTGCCGGTTCTCCGACACGTCGTTCGCCGCCGCCAGTCCCTTGATGGCGAGGGAATCGGTGGACCGGGCCTTGTTCAGCGCCTGCAGGTACTGCGTCTTGAGCGTCGCGATCGTGCCCTGTTCCGACAGTTGGGCGCTCCTGAGGTCGCTCTGCATCTGGATCAACTGCGAGCGCGCCTGAGCCCACGCCTGCTGTGCCGAGAGCGCGGCGATCTCCACGTCCGGATTCGACATCTCGATCAATACCGTCTGCGGCGTCACGTGCTCGCCGGGCTGCACCACCAAGCGGTCAATGCGGCCGGTGGCCGCCGCCGTCACCTGCCGGATGTGCTCCGGGACCAGGTTGCCGGGACCGCGCACCTGGATCACCATGTTGCCCCGGCTCACCGTATCGGTCCAGAGGGTGCCGCCGTCCACGGTGGGCGCGGCCGGCTTGAGGCGCGACAGAAAGATCGTGATCGCGACGACGGCCACGGCGCCGATCGCATACGTCACGTACTTCTTCGTGTTCTTCTGCTTGGGGCGAGCAATGTCCACGCGAGTTCTCGTCGAGAGGGTTCAGATCAACGTCCCCCTCGGTAGGGCAAGGCGCGTGCCAGTGGGCATACGCGCCAAGTGCCTGTGTTTGGTGAGGTTAGACTCCGGGCGGCGCGGAAAGGTTTGAACCCCGTGTGCGGAAGTGGGATTGGGCGTCCCACATCCGAACACCAGCGGCGCCGCCGCTGCGTGGACTACGGCAGACCGGGGCCGGAGGTGTCAGCCGCCGGCGCGGGACCAGACCAGCAGTACCCCGCACTCCCCATCGGGGCGGCGGTACGCGGGTGGCACGCGGGTGGCGTCGTAGAATTCGAGACCGGCGACGTTGTCCGGGCTGATCCAGCTGATATCGCCGTCGATGATGAATGAGCCGTCCACGAAGACCTGCACGTAGCAGAGCGACGCGCCCCCGCCGTTGGAGGCGAGCGCATTCGGCCCCTCGCCGCGCAGGCTGACCAGGTACTGCGAATTCAGATGGGAGCCGTACTGCACCCGGAGGCCGGGGATGTGCGTCGTGATGATGTCGCCCAATAGCCGATTGCGATCCCGCCGGATTTGCGCGCCGGTGAGGAAGTAGCCGGCGCCACGCTCGCGGCGTGCCTCGAACTGCTGCATGTCGGCCGACTGGAAATCGGTATCGGCCGCCGCTTTGGCGGCGCGCGCGACGGTGTCGGTTCTCGCGGGAGCCTTCTGCGCACCACCGGGCACGGCGAACACCGCGGCGACACAGGCGACGGCGACGAACCGGTTCGCCATCCCGACTCGAAATGCCCTTTTCATGCGCACCTCCCGCGCGGGACGCCTGTGACGACGTGTCCTCGGCCGCTGGGGTTTGTCTCGGGCGGCGGGCCGCGCGCCGGCGTCATGCCGCACGATGAAGACAACCGATCCACACGTCAATTGGGTCGATCACGGGAAGTTGGCGGCGCCGCCCGTATTCCGCGTTTCGACGAACGCTTAACCGGATGCAGAGCGCGGAGTTGAGTCCAGAGACAGGCGCCCGGCCGGCATCTGCACGGCTTTTGTAAGACCCCCGTTCCGTGGGGGGAACCGCCGCGCACGCGTGCACCGTCGCAGGTGCCGCAAATGGGCGAACGCCGCCGGATTCGTCCGGCGGCGTTCATGCGTTGGCGCGGATGAACGAGCGCGGTGCGTCCGGCTATTGACGCCCGCCGCGCGGGATCACCGGAAAGCGCGTGTTGCCCCCGAAGCCGCCCGGCGGTGGGAAATACACCCCCGGCGTCTGGCCCCGGCCGTGCGGTTCGCAGTGATCGCCATCCACGCCGCCGCCACGGATCACCACGCCGATGATCGGGCCGATGCCACCGAAGACCCCGCCCCCGGCCTCCTTTCCTCCGTTCGGGCCAGCGGCGCTTGGTCCGTAGTCGCCGGCACCAATCTTTCCGGCCGACCCTGGCCGCGGCAGACTCGCCACCGGGTCGGAATTGCCGATCGGCGCCGGCGCTTGGGCCACCGTCTCGATCTGTGGCACGTTCTCCGCGGCCGCAGCTTCCGGGATCGCCGTCGCGCGCAGATCGGGCGTCTTGGATGTCACGGCCTTGGGGCCGGTGCTCTTCCGGACACGCGGCGCCGCCCGGAGTTCGGTCTGCGGCGCGGTCTCCAGCCGATCGAAGTTGGCCGGATTCACCTGCGGTTGGGCCAGGTCGATGTTGCTCGTGGCGGCGAGCTTGAGATCGCGCTGGAGGTCCACGTCGTTGCCTCCAACCGCACGGTCCGCATGGCCGCACGACACGAGGGCGAACGGGACGGCGAGCGCGAGCATGATGGAGTTTCGCACGGCGTCTCCAGGGAACCTGCGGGGTGGGTGGTGCAGGCTGTATACAATACGCTATACGGAAATTCCCGCAAGCATCACGCCAGCCACAAACGCTCTGCCTCGCGGGTTTAGTCTGGAATGTTGTCCGGCATCGGGGACGACGGCGTACCCGGTGTATCGAAACGACTTCCAGCGAGCGTCCGGCATCCGGGCGCGGCAGACCGCGCCGCCGCTCGGCATGTACACCAGAGACGGGGCGTCGTAGACTGTTCGCCATGCACCGGATATTGCGCGTACGCCTGCTGTCCGCGCTGGCGCTGGTCGTCGCCGCCTGCGCTGCCCCACCTCCCGAGCGCTCGGGCCTCACGCACGCCCAGGCCGACGAGATCCGGAGCGAGATCCGCGACGAGGTGACGAAGGCGTACGACCTGTCGCGCCCCAACATCGCCGCCAACATGCTCAGCCTCTATCCCGACTCGGGTCGGATCGTCTCGGCAACTGGTGGCAAGATCATCACGTCGCTCGACTCCCTCGCCGGCGGCATTCACTACTTCTGGGACAACGTCGGCCGGTACATGCAGAAACCACGATGGGTGTGGAAGCAGATGATCATCGACGTACTCTCGCCCGACGCCGCGGTGATGACCGCGACGTACCACATTCCGCACCATACGCCGCGCGGTGAACCGCACGACATCGGCGGGGCGTGGACGGCCGTGTTCGTCCGTCAAGGTCAGAAGTGGGTGATCATCCAGGAGCATCTGTCCGACCTGCCGGCGCCGGATACCACGAAGACCGTTGGCGGTGGACGGTAGGCCGCGGATGACCACTACGCGTTGAGTGTCATCGGTTCACCGTCGACCATGGACCGTGCACTCTCGACGCGCAGTCCGCAGTGCTCGGCCGGCAATGCGCGTCCCCGTAGTTGCACCGTCGAGAATCCGTTCCAGTCCGTTGTAGTCTCCGTTCAGTCCGTATCCAGAATCGTTGAAGCTCGAACGGTGGAGATCATCGTGTTCCACGAGGAGCTCGATCGGTCGGCCTTCTACGCCTGAGCATACGGAGTGAACGGAAAGAGCAACGGACAGAAACGGACTCTTTGAAGGGAAACGGCGCGCCCCGGTGCACGGATCGGCGGCGCGTCGGCGTCAGTGAATCGCTCCGGCCGTCCCACTGCGCCGCGGGTCGGCGCCGGCGGTCACCTGGCCGTCGTGGATCATCACGGCCGCCCCGTACCCCTCGCGCAACTCGCCGATGAGTGATACCAGGCGCGGGCGATAGCCCATCGCCTGGAGCTCGCGCATCACCTCGGGGCTGAACCCGTCCTCCATCTGGACCGTGATCCCGCTCGGCGCGGTTCGTGGGCCGCCGCGGCCCCGGCGCCCGCCGCCCCCGCTCAACAGGAAACGCGGGAGTTCCAACGCCGCCTGTGGTCCCAGGTGATCGTCGAGCATCCCGACGATGGTCTGATACACGCCCGCCGTGATCCACGCGTTGCCGGCCGCGCCGACCGCCGCGAACGGCTGCTGTTCCCGACCCGTGCCCCGGAAGATGATGGTCGGCGCGATGGTGCTCCCGTGGCGCGCGAACGGAAGGCGCGCGCCGTACGCCGTGGAGTCGGTGGAGTACGAGCCGAGCTTGTCGTTGTACAGAAAGCCGAGCCCGGGCGTGACGTAGAACGTGCCGCCCCAGGTGCCGAGCGTCTGCGTGACGGCCACGATGTTTCCCTGCGCGTCGGCCACCATGAACGCCGTGGTGCCGGTGGAGCGTTTGGGGTCCCAGTTCGGCTCCGGCGTGTCGACGTCGACCTCGTTCGGGCGCTCGACGCCCGGGCCGTCACAGGCGACGGAATCCCCGCGAATGGCGTCGATGCTCAGGGCATGGTCGGGATTACTGCACCGCCAGCGGGCGTCGGCCGTGTCACGGCTCGTGAAGGGCACGAGATCCACCGGCCAGAGACTCGGGTCGGCAATGCGGCCGCGCGTGGAGGGCACCAGCTGCCACGCCTGGATCATCGCGTTGAGCGTGTGGATGTCGTCGGTATAGGGGCGCGGCGTGGTCACGTGCGACAGCATGTTCAGCGTCGAGACCAGTTCGGCGCCTCCGGCCACCGGCGGCGCGGTGGAATAGAGCGTGTACCCGCGATAGGTGCCGCTCACCGGATCACGATCGACAGCGAAGTAGCGCGCCATGTCGCTCATCTTCATCAGATTGCCGTGCTGCCGGAGATCGTCCACCATGCGCTTCGCCACTTCACCCGTGTAGAAGCCGTCGGCGCCCCTGTCCGCGATCTGCTGCAGCGTCCATGCGAGGTCCGGGTTCTGGAGCGTGTCACCGGCGTGCAGCGGCTCTCCGTGGCGGAAGAACAGCGCCCGCGCGCCCGGATACTTGAGGAACTGGTCGCGCTCCGTGGCGAGCGTCGTCGCCAACCCGTCGCTCACCACGTAGCCGTCGCGCGCGGCGCGAATGGCCGGCGCCAGCAGGCGGGCCCACGGGATCTTCTTGCTGCCGAACTGCTCCCACGCGTGGTACATCCCGGCCACCGTGCCGGGTACGTTCGTCATCCCGGGCCGCTCGTCCGGCAGGCCCGGCAGATTCGAGAGCGAGGCGTCTTCGGGCACCCGCGTCATGAACTCGATCAGATGCGGCTTCGCCATCCCGCGCTGGAAGACGAGCATCTGTCCGTAGCCGCCCGGTCCGCTGGCGTCCGGTTCCGCCACCGCGAGCGCAAACGACACGGCCACCGCGGCGTCCACCACGTTGCCTCCCTCGCGCAGGATTTCGAGCCCCGCGGCCGTGGCCACCGGGCTCGCGCTCGAGACGGCCGCGCGTCCCGTGGCGTCGTTGCGCAGCGGCGGGCGCGCTTCGAGCATCTGATGCAACACGGTACGCAGCTCGTCGTCGCTGCTGGCGGCCACGGCGCGTTCCCGGTACGTGGCGCGGAGCGCATCCCACCGGGCGCGGCGGGCGGCGGCCGAGCGGCCGGAATAGTAGAGCTTCGTCTGGCGGGCGAAGAACCGGTCGAAGACCTCGGCGTTGCGCTCCGCGCGATTCACGGGCGCCGGCGAAAGTGCGGCAAGTCCGGCATCGGGGGCCACCGGGGCATCCACCGTCCACATGCGTCCGTCGTCGGAGAAGGCGTCGTACGCGTCGCGATCGCCCAACCGGTTGGGATCGCCGTTGTACGACACATCGGGGGGCGGGCGCTGCACGAGCAGCAGGTGTGCCCCGTCGGGGCTCCACGCGGCCTCGGCGTTCTCGGTGCTGACGAGGTTCGTGTACGCGCCATCGATCGACGTCACGTACACGCCCGCGCTCGGCGCCGCGGCGGTGTAGACGAGCCGTTTGCCGTCGGGCGACCACGCCGGGTGGTCCATCCCGCGGGCCTCGACGATGTCGCGGTCGCGTCCTGCCTCGCCGGCGGTGCGCACGTGCAGGTGCCCCGTGCCGTCGTGCGACGTCACGTAGGCCAGCGCGCCCTGGCGCGAGACCGCCGGCCACGATTCCGCGTCCTCGTTGTCGGTCACGCGGTGTTCGGCGCCGCCGGGTTCGCGCTCCCAGAGGCGGCCCACCGTCGTCGAGCCGCGAATGAAAAACACGCGTCCATCGGGCGCCACCGCCGGCTCGCCGTCGGCGGGACCGTCGGTGAGGCGCGCCGGCTCACCACCCGCGGCGCCGACGACCCAGAGGGTGAACCCCCCGCCGCGGTTGGACGAGAACACCACGGAGTCGCCATGCGCCGTCCACGCCGGTTCCCGATCGACGAACGCGCCGCGCGTCAGCGGCGTCCACTGGCCGCCGGTCTGCCGCACCCAGAGATCGCCGTGTCTCGCCACCACGATCCGCCCGTCGGGCGCGTACGCGGGATTCCGCGCGCCGGCGAGCGCCGTGGAATCTCCTGGGGCCTGAAGCAGAACCGCGAGAGCGAGAACGCAGGCGATCATCGGCGCGCATCTCCATCCGAAAGGCGAGGAGAAGGAAACTCGGCCGTGATCGCCGTGGCGTCAATCGGCCGGGGGCCCTGCCGGCGACGGCGTGAACTCTCTCGCCTGCCGCGCCATCCGTACGGCCGTGAGCACGTTGTACGTGAAGTGCACGCCGATGGCCACCCACAGCGTACCGGTGAATACCACCAGTTCCTGTTTGACGAGCGCGATGCCGAAGATCATCGCCATGCTCTTGCCGCCCTGCGGAAAGTGCGCGGCCGCGAACACCAGCGCGGCGATCAGCGCGCCGGCGACCGCGCTGCCGGTGAGCATGGTGCACAAGGTGAACGTGACACCGCGATAGGCGAGTTCCTCCGAAACGGCGCCGGCGGCCGCGAGCAGCGTGAACGGTACGCCTTCCCGCAGCGTGCGCGGGAGGAACCCCAACACCCACATGCGCCGCCGCTCCTCCTCGCGGCGCATGCGCTGAGAGAGCCATGCCATGCCGCCCATCACAGCGAGCGCCGCGGCGCCGGCCAGGAAGTCGCGCGCGGTGAGGTGAACGGGTCCCAGGAATCGCAGCCCCTGGAGCAGCCCCGCGTACCACGCGATGCCGAAGATGAGCAGGTGCGTGGCCATCGCATTCAGATACAACTGCGAACGCGAGGCGATATGCGCCGGCCCCTCGGCGCTGCGCGTCCGCTGTGCCGTCGTGACGGCGCCGTACGGAAGCCCGAGCGCGACGAACGCGAGAAAGAGCCAGGAGCTGAAGTGGAGGGACGGCATGAGCGCTCCGGACACTACACCCCTCGCGTTCGGGCCGCCATGGAAGCGATGATACGGTGCATCGATGCCAGAACTTCCCGATATCACGATCTACGTCGAGGCGCTACGCCGGCGCATCGTTGGCCGCACGGTGGTGCGGGCACGGCTACTCAGCCCGTTCGTGCTGCGTACCGTCGACCCGCCGCTGTCCGCCATCGACGCCAGCCGCGTGCACGGCGCGTCGCGCATCGGCAAGCGCATCGTGGTCGAGTTCGACGGCGCGCTGTTCCTCGTCGTCCATCTCATGATCGCCGGGCGCCTGCGGTGGTTGCCAAGCGGCAAGAAGCCGCCCGGGCGGATCGCCTTGCTCGCCCTCGATTTCGACGACGGATCGCTGCTGCTCACCGAAGCCGGCACCAAACGCCGGGCATCGGTACACCTGGTGCGGGGCCGCGACGGGCTGCGTGCATTCGACCGCGGCGGGCTCGACGTGTTCACGGCCCCGCCCGACGAACTCGCGGCTCGTCTGCGGGGCGAGAACCACACGCTCAAGCGGGCGCTCACCGATCCGCGGCTGTTCGACGGCATCGGCAACGCCTACTCCGACGAGATCCTGCACGCGGCCCGCCTGTCGCCGCTCAGGCTGACGTCGAAACTCACGGACGACGAGGTCGCGCGTCTCTTCGAGGCGGCACGAAGCACGCTCGCTGGATGGACCGACCGGCTGCGCGCCGAGGTCGGCGACGGATTCCCGGACAAGGTGACGGCGTTCCGCGAGGGCATGGCCGTGCACGGGCGCTTCCGCCAACCCTGCTCGGTGTGCGGCACTCCCGTACAGCGCATCCGCTACGCCGACAACGAGACCAACTATTGTGCCCGCTGTCAGACCGAGGGCCGGTTGCTCGCCGACCGGGCCCTGTCTCGCCTGCTGAAGCAGGATTGGCCGAAGTCGATCGACGAGCTGTGACCGCTCGGGAGCGGCGCCAGACTACCTGATCCTCTTCGCGATCGCCGGCCGCCCAGCCTGACGGAGGACGACGCCGGATACACGCCCCTCGGGTGTGACGACGAATCGCAACTGGATGTCGGCGACCTTCGCGAAGAAGTCGCGGTCGGAATACGGCCACACCCGGAACTTCTCCTGACCCGTGGCCTGCGCGTACAACTCGTGCGTCTCCAGCGTGATCGTGATGTCGAACTTCGGCGCCAACCGATAGACGCCGACATAGGGGGCCATCACGCTGTCGGGCAGCTCGATGGCGACATGTTCCTCCGGCTTCGGCGTGAGGGGGAGCGCCGGATCGAGCAGATGCTGGCCGATGTCGTCCGCGCCCTCGCCGCCGCTGTTCGTCATCACCACCACGCCGACCTTCCGCGAGGGCTCGAAGCCGATGAACGTCCGATAGCCGCCCGTGCCCCCGTTGTGCCAGACGATGGTATCGCTGCCGGCGTGAAGCGTGAACCAATTGAGCCCGATCCGCATGACGGGATTCCCGCCCGGCGCACGCTCCTCGTGCGCGAACGCCATCGCGCGTTCCAGCGGCCCACGTTCGGGATGGAGATTGGCCGCCAGGAACTTGAGCATATCGTCGGTGGTCGACCGGATGGCGCCGGCCCCCGCCAGTGTGGGCAGATCCCAGTTGGCCGTGACCTTGCCGCTCGCATCGTGACCGAGGGCCAGGTGCTGCTTCATCCACGGCGTGAACGTGATGGCGGTGTGCGTCATGCCGAGCGGCTGCCACACCATCCGCCGCTCCATCGCCTCGTACGACTCTCCCGTGGCGCGCGAGAGCGCCTGGCCAAGCAGGCCAACCCCGAGGTTGGAATACTCGAACTGAGCCCCGGGGTCCCGCGGCAGAGTGTAGTGAGAGAGGAAGTCCCACAACTGCTGCACCGTGTAGTCGGCGTACGGATTGTTCGGGTCCTTCGGATGGAAGTTGCTGGGCATCCTCGGCAACCCGGAATTCTGTTCCGAGAGGTTCAACAGCGTGATCTGCTTGCCGTCGCGTGACGGGACGGTGACGTCGTCGGGGAGGAACTTCTGTACGGGGTCGTCGAGTTTCACCCTGCCCGACTGCACGAGTTCGGCGAGCGCGGTGGCCGTGAAGACCTTGGAGATCGATCCGATCTCGAATACGGAGTTGCCGTCCAGCGGCGGCTGGCCCGGCCCCGGATCGCCGAACGCAACCACCCGGGTGCTGCCGTCGGGGTCCAGCAGGCCGACGACGATCCCGGCGCTCCGTCCCTCCTTCACCCGCTGCGAGATGAGGCTCAGCACCGCCGAATCGGACGGCAGTCCCGCGGTCGGCGTCGGGGCCGCGCCGGCCCGCTGGGCGCCCGCCGCGCCCGGCAACGCCGCCGCGGCAACCAGAAACCATATCGACGCTCGTCTGATTCGTAAGGCTGACATCGTCCGGTCCTCCCATGCGAAGCGGGTCGGGTAGTGGGGGCAAGTCTACCGGGCCGGAGCGGGAAGTGACAGAGTTATCCCCTTCGCCTCACCGCCATACCGCCTTCCATCCCCGTGACAGACTCCGCCCCCGATTCCCATCCCCGCCGCTGGCGCCAACTCGCCCTGCTCGCGTCGGCCGAACTGTTCGGCATGTCGCTCTGGCTGGCGGCGGCCGCCGTCGGGCCGCAGTTCGCGGAGCGCTGGCAGCTCACCCAGTCGGAGACGGGATGGCTGGTGACGATCGTGCAGTTCGGATTCGTCCTCGGCACCGCGGTTTCGGCAGTGCTCAACCTGGCGGACGTGATCCCGTCCAAGCGGCTGTTCGCCGGCGCGGCACTCATCGGCGCGGCGGCCAACGCCGCGCTCGTCCACGCACCCACGTATCAGGCCGCGCTCGGCCTGCGCCTGGTGACCGGGTTCGCCCTGGCCGGCGTGTATCCGCCCGCCATGAAGATGATCTCCACCTGGTTTCGCTCGCAGCGGGGGCTCGGCATCGGCACCATCGTGGGCGCGCTGACCATCGGCAAGGCGAGTCCGTACCTCGTCCACGCCTTTCCCGGCGCGGGCGTCGCCACGGTGCTGTTCACGGTGAGCGGGTTCGCCGTGTTCGGCGCGGTCCTCGTCACGCTGGGTTACGACGACGGACCGTACGCCTTTCCGTCGCGGCCGTTCTCCTGGTCGCTGGTGGGCACGGTGTTTCGCGCGCGTCGCTGGCGGCTCGCGATCGGCGGCTACCTCGGCCACATGTTCGAGTTGTACTCCATGTGGACGTGGATTCCGGTGTTCCTCGCCGCGAGCGCGGCGGCGAGCGGCATGGCCGCGGGGGCGCGCACCAACGAGGTCGCGTCGCTGGTGTCGTTCTTCGCGATCGCGGCCGGGGGCGCCGGCTGCATCTGGGGCGGACTCGTCGCCGACAAGCGCGGCCGCGAATGGCTGGTCACCGTGGCGATGGCGGCCAGCGGCACCTGCGCCGTGCTCATCGGCTTCACCTTCGGCATGCCCTTCTGGATTCCCGCGGTCGTCGCCGTGGTCTGGGGCTTCTTCGTCGTCGCCGACTCGGCGCAGTTCAGCACGCTGGTCACCGAGGCCGTACCGCCGCACTCCGTGGGCACGGCGCTGTCGGTGCAGACGTCCATGGGCTTCCTGCTCACCATGGTCTCCATCCAGTTGGTGCCGCCCGTGCAGACGTCGGTGGGCTGGCACTGGGCGTTGGCCATCCTGGCCCTCGGCCCGCTGTTCGGCATTGCCGCCATCCGCCGGCTCGTGCGCATACGCCGTGCGGTGGGCGCCGCCTGGTGAGGCCGACGGCCGCGTTGCACGGCGTCTCCGGTGGTGACAGCTTCTCCGCATGAGAATTCGTGAAGCGGTGGCTGCCTGGGCAGCCGTCATGTGGCTGGCGCCCGCCGCGACGGCGCAGCAGCGCGCGCCTGCGATGGCGCGCGCAGTGCCGATCCTCATCCGGAACGTCACGCTCATCGACGGCACGGGCGCTCCCGAACGTGCCGGCGTGAACCTCGTGATTCGCGACGGACACATCGCGGAGATCGACGCCGCCGGCGCACAGCCGCACACCGCGCCGGTTCCCGATTCGGTGATCGACGGCCGGGGGTTGTATGCGATCCCCGGGCTGATCGACGCGCACGTGCACCTGGGCACGGATCCGTGGAACGACCGCGCGGACGCGCTGCGTCACACGCTCATGGGCGGCGTGACCAGCGTGTTCGAACTGGCCGGCGACACCCGCGCCACCGGCGATCTCCAGCGGGCCGTGCTCGCCGGGCAGATCGCGGGCCCGCACATCTATTATGTAGCGCTGTTCGGCGGTCCGGGCTTCTTCAAGGACCTCCGTACCCTGGACGCGTCGCGCGGGTATGCCCCGGGCACGGCGCCCTGGATGCAGGCGGTCACCGACACCACGGATTTCGCGCACGCGGTGGCCATGGCCAGGGGCACCGGCGCCACGGGGCTCAAGCTCTACGCGGCGCTCGACTCGCTGGAAGTCACGCGGGCCACCGCCGAAGCGCATCGCCAGGGGCTTCGCGTGATCGCGCACGCCACCACCTTCCCCGGCAGGCCGTCGGATCTCGTCGCGGCCGGTGCGGACATGCTCGCCCACACGCCGTATCTGGTGTGGCAGGGCAGTCCGCGTTCCGACGATTGGCCCGACCGCGCGAAGGGAGATTTTCGGGGCGTTCCCGCCGGGTCACCCGTCATCGAACGGCTGCTGGAGTCGATGCGCGACCGCGGCGTGGCACTCAATCCCACCCTCTGGATCTTCGCCAACGAACTGCCGCACGACTCCGTGGCGCGGCTCCGCACGCCGTGGATGTACGCCGTCACCCGCCGCGCGGCGCAACTCGGTGTGCGCATCGTCGCCGGTACCGACGAGATGTACGACGCGAAGGTCGATTCGCTCCCCATCCTGCACCGCGAGCTCGAGACCTTCGTGCGAGACGCCGGGCTCACGCCCACGCAGGCCATCACCGCGGCCACTGCCAACGCGGCCTGGGCCATCGGCATCGCCGACTCGGTGGGCACGCTGGTGCCCGGCAAGGTGGCCGACCTCGTACTGCTCGGCGCCGATCCCACCGCCGACATCGACAACACGCGTGACGTTCGCCTCGTGATGCAGGGGGGCCGGGTGGTGCGGCCGCGGTGAACCGCGACTACTGGGATCGCCAGGCGGACTACTGGGACGAGGAGATCTTCGACAGTCTGAGCGAGGACGTGCGCGGTGTGATTCGCCGTGCGATTCGTGCCGCCGCGCGCCGTGCCGACAACGTGATCGACTTCGGATGCGGGATCGGCGGATATCTGCCCTTCCTGTCGCGCTGGTTCGGTTCGGTGCACGCCATCGACTGGTCGGCGCGTTGCGTGACGCGTGCCCGCGCGTGCGCCGCGGACCTGCCGAACGTGACGGTGGAACGCAACACGCCGCGCGCACTGGCCCGTCTGGCGCGCGGGTTCGGGTGCGTGGTCGCCGCCAACGTGGTGATCCATCCCGACGGCCGAGTGCGGCGCCCGCTCTGGAACGCGATGCGCCGCGTTGTGAAGCGTGGCGGCAGCGGCGTGTTCGTGGTGCCGTCGCTGGAGTCCGCCGCGTACTGCGAGTTCGTACGGCGGCGCACGACGCCCCGGCGCTCCACGGCGTACGACTTCCATCCGGGCACACCTCGTGCCGAGGCGGGCACGGTGAGCATCGAGGGCGTGCCCACCAAGCACTACACCGCCGACGAACTCCGCGCGACGCTTGCTCTGGCCGGGTTCGGCGTGTCGCGGCTTTCTCGGGTGAACTACCGCTGGAGCACCGAGGCGCTCGCGCCGCCGCGGCGCATGCACGCGCGACTGCCATGGGACTGGCTGGCGGAGGCGCGCGCCGTCTAGGGCGGGGCGACGCGTGCGATTACATATAGAGGAGGCGCGCAGGCGCCCTCTCTCCGTTCCACGTTCCGAGCCGACTGCCCATGTTCGTCGATTCCATTCGCGCCTTGCTGCACGCCAGAGCCCCCCAGACCCGAACCGCGGATCCGGCGGCGGATGCCGGGGTCGATCCCGTTCATCTCGCGGCGTGCACACTGCTGCTCGAGATCGCGTACGCCGACGGCGAATTCACAGCCCCCGAGCGCGCGCACCTGGAGTCGGTGCTCGCCCGGCACTTCGGGTTGGACGCGGAGGCCGGACGCCATCTCATCGACCTCGCCGAACGCGAACGCATTCGCTCGGTGGACTACTACCATTTCACGTCGGTGCTCCAGCGCAACTACGACCTGGGTCAGAAGATGGTGCTCGCCGAGATCATGTGGGGGCTGGTGCTCGCCGACGGCAAGATCGCCGAGCGCGAACAGTACCTGACGCGGAAGATCGCCAATCTGCTCGACCTCGAGCCGGGATATCTGGCGCAGGCCAAAGCGAGCGCCTCGCAGCATCCCGAATAGACGTATCTCAGTAGGCCACGCATCCCCCCATGCAGACCTTCTTCGTTCGCCGCGAGGACTACACGCCCGAGAAGAGCTGGCGCCTGCTCGACTGGTGTCGGGGGCGGGGCGCCGACGAGTTCAGCCTCGCCTTCCTCGGTCCGCCCTATCTGGCCCACACGCCGTGGGCCGCGGTGGACGAACTGCTCGCCACCTTCCGCCGCCGCGTGGCGAGCGCCGGCGACCGCTGGCTCCTCACCGGAGAGACGGCGGCCGTGCTGCACGACGTGCTCACCGGGGGACTGTTCGCGTTCAACCCCGGCGATTCGTCGCTCGAGGATCTCACCGTCTACCGCGGGGGCGAGACGCTGCTGCGTGTCGTGACCCGCGAAGGGCAGGGCATTCTCCAACTCCGCGACGACGAGGAGGCCGCGCTCGAGCGGGCGGGCCTACCCTATCACCTGCGTGCGCGGTAATCAGGCCGCGATCTGACGGCGCAGCCGGCGCGCCGCCCACACGCTGAACCCGATGCCCAGCGCGCCGATCGCCAACAGCAGCGGGATGCGCCGCTCCAGAAAGCTGGCGCCCAGATACACCGTCCCGAGCGCGAACGGCAGTTCGGCGATCGCGAGCGCGACGGTGAACTTGAACAGGTTGTACCGCGCCAGCCCGAGCAGATAACCCGGGATCTCCGACGGCAGCGCGAGTTGGAAGAGCAGCACCAGCCGGAAGGGTGCCCGCGCGGAGATCCGCTGCTGGTAGCGTTCCAGGACGTCGGCCGACATGAGCGCGGCGACGACCGGCCGCCCCAGGTACCGCCCGATGGCATAGGCCGCGAGCCCGCCCAGCAGCCATCCGCCCCACAGCAGCCCCAGGCAGGCCAGCTTGCCCCAGGCATACACCCCCACCGGCACCAGGACGGCACTCGAGAAGAACGCCAGCATGGCCGACAGCGCGGCGAGCAAAAAGAACAGCATCGGGCCGCCCACCGGATGATGGACGATGATCGCCTCGGTGTCGGCGAGTAACCGGAGCAATCCCGCGTGCAGGCTGGACGACGCCGCGGCCAGGGCCAATCCGATGCACAGCAGGGCGAGCATGGCAGCCCGCGCCCAGATGGCCGCGTGCGATCGGGCGGCTGCCGCATCCTTCCGAGTCACGCTCACACGCTCCCGCAAGACGGTTCGTGGCGTCCCACCTCTTGGGAGTATACGACGGAACGCGACCATCGCCTACGTTGCGCGGATCCGCAGTCCCCCGGCTTGAACGCGCGTGTACCTGGCTCCATGATGTTGGCTTGGCGGTCGCACCTTCCGCCCGCATCCCCATCCCCACCCTCGGCTCGCTTCCGGAGTCTCCCATGCGTCGCCCCTCCTGCTCGACGTCGGCCCTCACGCTTCTGCTGGCGCTCGGTGTCGCCGTTCCCACATCGGCTTCGGCACAGCGCGCTCGTCGTGCCCGGCCCGCGGGCCAGGCGTCCGCGCAGCCCGATACCGGCCTCAAGATTCTCAACGTCGGCGACTATGGCCGATGGCAGCGCATCAACTCCGCCGACCTGTCGCCCGACGGGCGATGGATGACCTACGCCTACGCGCCGAACGACGGCGATGACACGTTGTTCGTCAAACAGCTCGGCACCGACAAGGTGTACGCGATCACGCGCGGGGCGGCGCCGGCGTTCTCCGACGACTCGCACTGGGTGGGCTACTACGTGAGTCCGCCGAAGCCCACCGGCCGTGGGGGTCGCGGGGGACGGGGCCCGACGCCGCCGGCGCCGGAAGGGCGCGGCGGTCGCGGCGGCAATACCGGCCCGCGTACGTTCGAGCTGCTGGATCTCGCCACTGGCGACAAGTGGTCGGCGCCCAACGCGCAGGAGTTCAAATTCGCCAAGGGGTCGGGGTCCCTCGCCGTTCACCTGGCCAGAGCGTCGCGTACCGACACCACGCACGGCGGCTCCGATCTGCTGCTGCGCGATCTGGCCACCGGGAACACGCGCAACGTGGGCAACGTGGCCCAGTATGACTTCGACGACGCCGGAAAGTTGCTCGCGTACACCGTGGACGCGGCCGACAACCTGGGCAACGGCGTCTACCTCATCGATCTGGCCAGCGGCGCCACACGCGCGCTCGACGCCACCGCCGAGGACTACGCCGGCATGGCGTGGAGCGACAAGGGCACCGATCTCGCGGTCCTTCGCGGAACCAAGCCCAAGGAAATGAAGCAGAAGGACAACGTGCTGCTCGCCTGGACCGGCCTCGGCGCCGGCGCCGGAACCGAGACCGTGTACGATCCCTCCAAGGCATCGGACTTCCCGAAGGGATTCGTGCTCAGCGAATTCGCCACACCGCACTGGAGCGACGACGGCTCACGCGTGCTCGTGGGCATCAAGCAGCAGGAAGCGGAACTGCCCAAGAGCGAGGAACCGCAGGCCAACGTGGACGTCTGGCACTGGAAGGACGCCGAACTGCAGTCGGTGCAGATGGTGCGCATCCAGCAGGAGCGGCGGGCAACGTTCGCGTCGTCCGTGCTCGTGCCGTCCGGCCGGTTCGTCCAACTGGCGGACAGCGCGATGCCCACCGTGCAGATGGCGGACGACGGCTCGTGGGGCGTGGGACGCAACGACACGACGTATCGCGGCGAGGTGGCGTGGGGTGGCAGTCACGCCGACTACTATCGCGTGAACACCGCCACCGGCACGCACACGCTCATCGCCGACAAGCTCTGGCGCACCATGGGCACCTCACCCGACAGCAAGTGGTTCCTGTATCTGCACGACCAGCACATCTACGCCTACAACGCGGCGTCGGGAACGAGCACGCAGGTGGACGGCGGGATGGATTTCGTGAACACCGACGATGACCACGCATACGAGCGCCCCATCTGGGGGCTGGCCGGGTGGTCGAGCGATGGCCGGTACGTGCTCGTCTACGACAAGTACGACGTGTGGCGGTTGTCGTTGGACGGCGGCGGCAAGCCGGTGGATCTCACGCAGGGCACGGGAAAGGCGCAGCAGATCGAATTCCGCGTCGTCCGGCTGGACCTGCCGGGGGGCGGCGGGCGCGGGGGGCGTGGCGGGCGGGGCGGATTCGCCGCCGGCCCGCGCGTGGAGGACCACGGCATCGATCTCTCCAAACCGATCACCCTCTCCGCGTACGGCGAGTGGACCAAGAAGTCGGGCTACTGGACGCTCCAGCCGGGCCAGGCGCCCAAGCCACTGATCTACGAGGACAAGATGATCGGCCAGGCGTCGAAGGCCGAGGACGCCGACCGCGTGATCTTCACCGAACAGACCTTCCGCCAGTTCCCCGACTACTGGGTGAGCAACACCGCGTTCCATGCGCCGCAGCAGGTGACGGATGCCGATCCGTTTCTCAAGGACTACGCGTGGGGGAGCAAGGTCCTGATCAACTTCACCAACAGCCGCGGGCAGAAGTTGCAGGGCACGCTCACCCTCCCGGCGGGCTACCAGCCCGGCAAGAAGTACCCGATGCTCGTGTACTTCTACGAGATCCTGTCGAACACGCACCACCAGTTCTCGATGCCGACGTTCGACGACCGCCCGCAGATGTCCACCTACGCGAGCAACGGATACCTGGTCTTCGAACCCGACGTGCGCTACCAGATCGGCGCGCCCGGCAGTTCGGCGCTGGACTGCGTGACCAGTGGCGTGAAGAAGGTCATCGAGATGGGCTACGCCGACCCTGCCCACATCGGACTGCAGGGGCATAGCTGGGGCGGCTACCAGTCCAGCTACATCCTCACGCAGACGAGCATGTTCGCGGCCATCGTCACCGGCGCTCCGCCCACCGATCTGATCAGCTTCTACGACGAGCTGTATCCGGGCACCGGCACCGTGCAGCAGGGCATCACCGAGGTCGGACAGGTGCGCATGGGCGAGAACGTCACGCCCTGGAACCACACCAGACTGTACGAGGAGCAGTCGGCCCTGTTCAACGTGCCCAAGATCACGACTCCGTTCATGATCCTGCAGGGCACGGCCGACAACGCGGTGGACTGGCACCAGGGGCTCGAGCTGTACAATGCCGCCCGGCGGCTCGGCAAGAAGGTGATCTTCCTGTCGTATCCGGGCGAGCCGCACCACCTGTCGAAGAAGCCAAACCAGATCGACTTTCAGATCCGCATGAAGCAGTTCTTCGATCACTATCTCAAGGGGGCGCCGATGCCGGAGTGGATGAAGGACGGCGTGCCGCAGGTCGACAAGGGAGAACCCATCCGATGAGTATGTCCATCCGGCGGCGCCTCGCGTCGCGCCACCTCGCACTGGCCTTCGCTCTGGCCCTCGTGCCCGCCGCGCACGCGGCGGCGCAGGATTCCACGGCGGCGCACAAGCGGGCGCCCGACGGCAAGAAGGTGCTCACGCTGGCTGACTATCCGTCGTGGAAGCGCATCACGAATACGTCGATCAGCGACGACGGGAAATGGATGACCTACACGTACACGCCCAACGAGGGCGACGATACGCTGTTCGTCAAGCAACTCGACGGCGACAAGCTCTACCGGGTGCCCGTTGGCGAAGCGGCGGGCGGTGGACGCGGCGGCCGGGGCGGCGCCGGCGGTGGCAGCGTGCAGTTCTCCGACGACGCGCACTGGATCGGCTTTTACGTGAACCCGCCGGCTCAGGCGGCTGAATCCCGTGGACGCGGCGCGGGACGCGCTGGGCGCGAGGGGCGGGGCGGTGGCGCGAACGGTGCCGGGACCGGCGGCACCACGCGGCACTTCGAACTGCTCGACCTGACCTCGGGCGCCAAGTTCGACGTCCCCGATCCGGCCGGCTTCCAGTTCGCCGGCGGATCTCGCTATCTGGCCATCAAGATCGCGCCGGCGCGCGGCGACACGTCGCACCGCGGCAGCGACCTCCTGCTGCGGCGGCTGGCGGACGGCGTGACCCAGAACATCGGCAACGTGAATGAGTACGACTTCGACACCGCCGGCAACCTGCTGGCCTACACCGTCGACGCGGCCGACCGGCTGGGCAACGGCGTGTACGTGATCGATCTCGCCAGCGGCGCCACGCGGGCGCTCGACAGCAAGCCCATGGAATACGACGGCCTGGCGTGGCGCGACTCGTCCACCAGTCTGGTGGCGTTGCGTGGCGAGAAGCCCAAGGACAGGGAACTCCGCGCCAACGTGCTCCTCGCCTGGACCGACGCGGGCAGCACGCAGCCGGCCGTGGAATGGGATCCGGCGCGGGACGCGACGTTTCCCAAGGATTTCGTGCTCAGCGATTACGCTGCACCGCAGTGGAGCAAGGACGGCGCGCGGTTGTTCGTCGGCATCAAGAAGCAGGCCGACGTGTTGCCGAAGAAGGAGGAGTCGAAGGCCGACGTGGACGTCTGGCACTACGACGACGTCGAACTCCAGTCGCAGCAGATGATCCAGATCAACCGGCTGCGCCGCGCCACCCTGGCGTCGGCGTTCGACGTGGCATCGCGGAAGTTCGTGCAACTGGCCGACACCAACATGGACAGCGTCACGCCCACGGCCGACGGCCGGTGGGCCATCGGACGCGATGCCACGCCGTACGAGCATGACTTCTCGGAGGGACAACCCGACCGCGCCGACTACTACCGCGTGAACACCACCAGCGGCGCGCGCACGCTCATCGCCCGCCACCTGTTGCGCACCATGGGCACCTCGCCGGACGGCAACTGGTTCCTTTACCTGCAAGCCGGGCACGTGATGGGCTACGATCTCGCCACCGGCAAGACGGTGAACGTGGATGCCGCCACCGGGCACAGCTTCATCGACACCGACGACGATCACGCCGCCGAGAAGCCGATCTGGGGCGTGGCCGGCTGGTCGAACGACGGGAAGTCGGTGCTGCTCTACGACAAGTACGACGTCTGGTCACTGCCGCTCGATGGGGCAAAGGGCCGGGATCTCACGGCCGGCACCGGTGCCGCGGGGCAGATTCAACTGCGGCTCGCGCACCTGGAGGGCGGCGGCCGGGCAGGACGCGGCGGCTTCAGCTTCGGCGGCGGCCCCGCCGAAGCGGTGGACCTCTCGAAGCCGCAGACGCTCACCGCGTACGGTGAGTGGACCAAGAAGTCCGGGTACTACCAGATGCCGGCCGGAGGCGGCAGGGCCACCCCGCTCATCTACGAGGACAAGATGATCGGCCAGGCGGAGAAGGCGAAGCACGCCGACCGGGTGATCTTCACCGAGCAGACGTTCCGGGAGTTTCCGGACTACTGGGTGAGCGACGAGAAGTTCTCGTCCCCCCGGCAGGTGACCGACGCCGATCCCCAGATCTCGGAGTACGCCTGGGGGCGGCGTGTGTTGGTGAACTTCACCAACAGCCGCGGGAAGAAACTGCAGGGCACGCTCACCCTGCCCGCCGACTATCAGCCGGGCAAGAAGTACCCGATGATCGTGTACATCTACGAGATCCTGTCCAACACGCACCATCAGTTCTCGATGCCGGTGTACGACGACCGGCCGCACATGAGCGAGTATGCGAGCGACGGCTATCTCGTCTTTTCGCCGGACATCGTGTACGAGATCGGCAAGCCGGGTTCGTCGGCGCTCGACTGCGTCACGGCGGGTGTGAAGAAGGTCATCGACCTCGGCTACGCCGACCCCAAACACATCGGTCTGCAGGGGCACAGCTGGGGTGGATACGAGTCGTCGTTCATCCTCACCCAGACCAACATGTTCGCGGCGGTGGTCACCGGCGCGCCGCTCACCGACCTGATCAGCATGTACGGCGAGCTGTACAAGCAGAGCGGGGCGTGGAACGGCGGCATTCTCGAGACGAGCCAGGGGCGCATGGGCGCCGACGTCACGCCGTGGAACGCGACGAAGCTCTACGAGAGCCAGTCGCCGGTGTTCAATGTGACCAGGATCCAGACGCCGTTCATGATCCTCCAGGGCACCGCCGATGGCGCCGTGGATTGGGATCAGGGGCTGGAATTCTACAACGCGGCCCGGCGCAACGGGAAGAAGGTCATCTGGGTGTCGTACCCTGGCGAGCCGCACCATCTGGCCAGGAAGCCCAACCAGATCGACTTCCAGATCCGCATGAAGCAGTTCTTCGATCACTACCTCAAGGGAGCGCCGGCGCCGAGCTGGATGAAGTACGGCGTGCCGCAGGTAGACAAGGCAAAGGCCACGGCCGCCGAGGACCACGTGCGTTGACGACGTGAGGCCAAACGCCGGCCGCTCCGGTGGGCGGTTCCCCATGTCCTGATCCGTTCGACATGGGGAACCCCACTGCCCGGGCGGCCACCGCCAGCAGTTTGCCTTCTCCTTTCGTAGTTCTCACGGTACGACCCGGACCCTCCGGCCCTCGATCCCGCTTCCCCCGCCGCCCCCCGGCAGCCCCTCTCTCCTCCCGGCCCCATGCAGATATCTCGGTTCCGTTCCCTCGCGACACTCACCGCGTTCGCGGTGTCGCTCGGTCCGGTCGCTCCTGCCGCACTGACCGCGCAGCGCGCTGCCGCACTGCCCACCCACGTCGACACCGCCTACTTCGGCAGTGTGAAGTGGCGCAACATCGGCCCCAACAGCGCCGGCCGCATGGTGGCCGTCGCCGGCTCCGCCGCCCGCCCCGACGAGTACTACATGGGCACCACCGGCGGCGGCGTCTGGAAGACCACCGACGGCGGCAAGACCGCCGAACCGGTGAGCGACGGCTACTTCGGCGGATCCATCGGCGCCATCGCGGTGAGCGAGAGCAACCCCGACATCGTGTACGTGGGCGGCGGTGAGACGCCGATCCGCGGCAACGTCTCGTACGGCGACGGTGTTTGGAAGACCACCGACGGCGGCAAGACCTGGCAGCACATGGGTCTCGAGGCCACGCAGCAGATCGGGCGCATCCGCATCGACCCGCGCAACAACGACGTGGTCTACGTCGCCGCGCTCGGCCACGTGTGGGGGCCGAACCCCGAACGCGGCGTGTTCAAGACCACCGACGGCGGGAAGACGTGGAAGAAGATCCTCTTCCGCAACGATTCCACCGGCGCCATCGACCTGGTGATGGACCCGAGCAACCCGGACGTGCTCTACGCCTCACTCTGGCAGGCGGGGCGGAAGCCCTGGCTGCTGATCAGCGGCGGCGCCGGCAGCGGCATCTTCAAGACCACCGACGGCGGCGACCACTGGACCGAGATCACTCGCAATCCGGGGCTGCCCAGTGGCGTGATCGGCAACATCGGGCTCGCGGTGTCGCCCGTGAAGCCGAGCCGCGTGTGGGCGCTCATCGAGAACGAACCCAAGGGCGGCGTCTACCGGTCGGATGACGGCGGCGCCACCTGGCAGTACCTGAACGACAGCCGCGATCTGCGCCAGCGGGCCTGGTACTTCTCGATGCTGTTCGCCGACACGCAGGACAGCAACACGGTGTACGCGCCGAACGTCGGTCCCGAGTGGTCGCAGGACGGCGGCAAGACGTTCAAGCGCTCGTTCGGCGGCGGCGACAACCACGTGATGTGGATCGCGCCCAACGACGACAAGCGGATGATCGTGGGCCACGACAACGGCGCGATCATCACCACCGACGGCGGCAAAACGAGTACGCGCGTGGCCATTCCCACCGGCCAGTTCTACCACGCCTACCTCACCAACCACTTCCCATACCACGTCTGCGGGGCCAAGCAGGACGCCGGGTCGTCGTGCGGTCCGGTGCGTGAAGAGGGCGGCCGCGGGCGCGGGTTCGGCGGCCGCGGACGCGGGGGTGCCGAAGCGTCGCCCTACTCCACGTTCTATGGAATAGCCGGGGGCGAGTCCGGCTACGTGGCCGGCGATCCGCTCGATCCCGACATCACCTACGGCGGCAACTACAGCGGCGTGCTGGAGAAGATGGACCACGCCACCGGCATGAGCGTGCGCCTCGATCCGTGGCCGCTCAACCCGATGGGCCACAGCGCCGAGGATTCGAAGTTCCGCTTCCAGTGGACGTACCCGATCATGAACTCGCCCCACGACCCGCACGTGTTGTATGTGGGGTCGAACGTGCTGTTCAAGTCGTCCGACGACGGCGCCACCTGGAAGGTGATCTCCCCCGATCTCACGCGGCACGATCCGGCCACGCTCGGTCCCTCGGGCGGCCCGATCACCAAGGACCAGACGTCCATCGAGTACTACGGCACCATCTTCGCCGTGCAGGAGTCGCCGATCACGCCTGGGCTCATCTGGACCGGGTCGGACGACGGGCTCATCTACCTCACGCGCGACGGCGGCCAGCACTGGACCAACGTCACGCCCAATGGGCTGCCGGAGTGGACGCGCATCTCGATCATCGACCCGTCGCCGCACGCGCCGGGCACGGCCTGGGTGGCGGCCAACCGCTACCAGATGGACGACTACGCGCCGTACCTCTACAAGACCACCGACTACGGACACACCTGGACCAAGATCGTCGACGGGCTTCCGGGCGACGTGTACACCCGGTCGATCCGCGAAGACCTGGTCCGGCCGAACATGCTCTACGCGTCGACGGAGCGTGGGATGTGGTTGTCGTACGACGCCGGCGCGCACTGGCAGAGCCTGCAGCGCAACCTGCCGCAGGTACCCGTGCACGATATCGCGCTGCGCGACGACGACATCGTGATCGCCACGCACGGCCGCGCCTTCTGGGTCATGGAGGGCATCTCGCAGCTCCGTCAGGCGCCCGAAGCCGAAGCCGCGGCGGGTCATGACTTCCTCTACAAGCCGGGTACCACGTACCAGGGCACCACGGTGGACGTGGACTACCGCCTGTCGCAGGGCGGACAGCCGGTGAGCATCGAGTTCCTGGAGCAGAACGGGAAGGTCATCAAGAAGTTCAGCTCCACCGACAAGGTGCCGGAGGGACGTGGCGGCCGCGGCGGACGGCGGGGTGGATTCGGCGCGCCGGCGCGCGTGACCGACCGCGCGGGGCTCAACCACTACGCGTGGAACATGCGCTACGACGACGCGTCGAGCTTCCAGGGGATGCTGCTCTGGTCGGGCGGCGTCACCGGTCCCGACGCGGCGCCGGGCACGTACACGGTGCGCGTCACCGTGGGCGACGCGACGCCGATGTCGCGCACCTTCACGGTGAAGAAGGATCCCCGCACCAAGGCCACCGACGCCGATCTCGTGGAGCAGCACGACTTCGCCATCCGCGTGCGCGACCGGTTGACCGCGGCCAACGACGGCGTCAAGCGCATCCGTAGCGTGAAGCGCCAGCTCGACGCACGCGCGCCGGCGATGAAGGACGACGCGGCGTTCGGCAGGCTCGCGAAGACGTTCGCCGACAGCCTGAGCGGCGTGGAGGATTCGCTCTATCAGACGAAGAACAAGAGCGGTGAGGACCCGCTCAACTTCCCGGTGCGGCTCAACGATCAGTTGGCCGGTCTGATGGGCTTCGTCGAGAACGGCGAGCGGCGTCCTCCGCCGCAGGCCTACCAGGTGTACAACACGCTGAACCCGCTGCTGCAGGTGCAGCTCACACGGCTCGACAAGGTGATGAAGCTGTACCTGGACCGCGTGAACGCCGCGCTGAAGGCGGCGGGGCAGGCACCGGTGGTGCCGACTACCGAGGAGCCGCCGGCAACGGGAGACGAAGGGATCTCGTAACTGCGGTAGGTCGGTGAGTCGGTGAGTCGGTAGGACGGTAGGTCGGTAGAACGGCGGCTTGCGTTCGTAGTCTCACCGACCTACCGACCTACCCTTCTACCGATCTACCGCTTCAAGCAGCACCGACCCCGAGATCCGGCGCGTTTCTTCCTTTCGCTTTGCGGAGCCGAGTCGACCGAGGAACCGCCAGAGCCAGGCCAGCGGCATCTCGCGGTGCAGGCGGTGCGCCTCCTCCATCGACGATCGGAACTCAACTTCGCGCCACCCGAACGGTTCGAAGAACGCCGTGCCCTCGGCCGGGGCGAATCGGAACGGCGCATTTCCCCGTTCGGCCGCCTTGCCCCATGACTTCGTCATGTACTTCAGCAGCCACGGATTCGCGAGGTCGATCAGCCAGTAGGCGAAGCTCGGTTGCCGACGGAGGTCCCGTGCCAGCGCCCCCACCTGCTCCGCGCTCAGATAGATGAGCAACCCCTCGCTGACCACCAGCGCACGCGTGGACTCGCCGCCGAGCCGGTCGAACAGCGCCCGCCGCGCTGCGTCGTCGGTGAGGTCGGTGGGGATCGCGTCGTAGCGACAGCGGGGCGTCTCGTCGCGTAGTGCCTCTGTCTTGTAGGCGAGGATCGCTGGCAGGTCTACGTCCACCCAGTGCAGGTCGCGCGGCAGGTCCATGCGCCAGGCCCGCGTATCGAGCCCGGCCGCCAGGTTCACGACCGTGTCGATGCCTCGGGACGCGACCGCGTGGGCGATGATCTCATCGAACAGCGCGGTGCGGACGATCATCGCCCATGCGCTGGAGTGGCCCCGCTTCAGCGTGCGCACGATCTCCTCGCCGCGCTCACCGGCCAGGGCGCGGGCGAACGGATCGCGGAAGATGGCGTCTGGGCGTTCGGATTCCATGGCGCGATAGACGGCGACCCATCGCGCAGTGTCCGAGATGTGTTCGATCGGCATTCAATAATCGATAAAGGGATCAAACGTCCGGAATCGATTTCGACGGTCCCACGTCCATAATGTGACAAAGCGGTCGACTCCGTGAGTTACGCTGTACGAGTCCTGGGATTGCGAGCAACGAGATGGTTGGGCCTCGAGGCGGCGAATTTGGTCGCATGAGGCCGACATTAAGAAATCTTTGTGCGTCCTTGCCCCACTCTGGACCGCGTGTCATAATCGTCGGCGCTGGCGGGCCATGAGCAGTTGCAGGGGCCGCGTTTGCAGCGAACAGAATTGTGAGAAGAGACAGAAGTACTGCGTTCCACACGCTAGGCATTCATTAGTTGTTTGCGGTGCAACAAGCATCACCTGCCAGCATCATCCTTCCCGCGCGTCCGGATGTTGGCGTAAGCGAGGCGAACGCGGGCGAGGCGCGTGTGTCCGAGTGGACGCCGACGCTGGGATTTTCCCCCTTTCAGTTGTCACGGAGATTCAACCATGCAACTGCGGCATTGGCGAACAGTGTTCAGTGTGATTGCCGTGGCGCTCCTACCTGGTGTAGCGGCAGCCCAAGGCCTGCGCATCACGGGGCGTGTTCAGGGATCACAGGGCGAGCCGACCCCCGGGGCGGCCGTCGCGCTTCAAGGGATGGGCATCGGCGCCGATGTTGGGCCCGATGGTCGCTATGCGATCGATGTTCCGGCGGCGCGCGTGCAAGGACAGACCGTTACGATCGTCGCTCGGGCGATCGGCTTCACGGCGGTTTCGCGCGCGATCGTGCTCACTGGCACGTCGATGACCCAGGACTTCTCGCTGGTGTCGGCGCCGCTGCGCCTCTCCGAGGTCGTCGTGACCGGATCGGGCACGGAGACGACACGTGAGAAGCTCGGCAACGTCATCAACACCGTGAGCGGTGCCCAGGTGGCACAGGTGGCCGCGCCGAACGTGGTGAGCGCGCTGTCCGGCCAGGCGCCGAACGTCGAGATCCACACCCAGAGCGGCGAACCGGGCTCTTCGGCCTCGATCCGCATCCGTGGATTCACGACTCTGGGTTCCAGCCAGCCGCTGTTCGTCGTCGACGGAACGCCGATCGACAACTCGACGAACATGACGACGTCGAACCTCGGTGGCACGGTGGCCCCGAACCGGGCGGCCGACATCAACGATGACGACATCGCGTCGATTCAGATCCTGAAGGGATCGGCGGCGGCGGCCATCTACGGCGCCCGCGCGGCCGACGGCGTAATCCTCATTACCACGAAGTCGGGCCAGGCTGGCGCGACGCGCTACACGCTGAAGATGATGGGGACGACGGATCAGGTGATCAAATACGAGCCGCTGCAGACGCAATTCGGACAGGGCTCCAACGGCAACGGGGTCACCTGCGGCGGGCCGGGGTGCAGTCTCACCTCGGTGAGCTATGGTCCCGCCATCTCGGGTCCGACGTTCGATCACGCCCGCGAAATGCTGCACGACGGGCATACCTACGACAGCGACCTGCAGATTTCCGGCGGTGACCGCGCGACGACCTTCTTCCTGTCGGCGGGCCAGACGAATCAGAACGGCGTCGTGATTGGTCCCAACAACTACTATGATCGCACGTCGGTCCGCCTGAAGGCGAACCACGAGCTGACCAGCACACTGCACATCGGCGGCAACGCCAACTACGTGGACAGCCGCGGTGGCTATGTCCAGCGCGGATCGAACGTCTCGGGTCTGTTGCTCGGTGCGTACCGCACGCCGCCGAACTTCAACAATTTCCCGTATCTCGATCCGACGTACGGTGAACAGCGTTCGTACCGCTACCCGTCTCCCACGGGCAGCGATCAGACCCGTGGCCGCGGCTACGACAATCCGCTGTTCGTCGCCAACAACGACGGCGCACAGAGCGAGTTGGGCCGCTTCATCGGGAACGCCAACCTCGATTGGGCACCGAATTCATGGTTCGCACTGAAGGAAAACTTCGGCGTGGACTCGTACGACGACTACCGGCTCGAGGCACTGCCGCTCAGCTCGTCGGGCGCGCCCACCGGATCGGTGACCCGTCAGGACGCGTTCTACCTCGGACTCGACAACAACCTGCTGCTGACCTTCACGAAGCAGCTCCAGGGCAGCGATCAGGCGCAGCTCGTGGTGGGTCAGGAGTTGAACTCGCGGCGTGATCGATCGCTGTTCATCGGGGGTTCGAACCTGGCGGCACCACAGCCCTTCGCCATCCAGAACACGACTTCGTGGTCGCCCAGCGAGGGTCGCAGCCTCCGGCACATCGAGGGCTACTTCGTGCAGGGCTCGCTGGATCTGTGGAACCAACTGTATCTGACGGCCGGCGTGCGTAACGACGGCTACTCCACGTTCGGCGCCTCCAACCGGACGGCGAACTATCCGAAAGCAAGCATCGCGTGGAACGTCACGAACTTCATGGGCAACACCAACAATACCGGTCTGCTGAGCTACCTGAAGCTCCGGGCCGCGTACGGCGAGACGGGTAACGAACCGCCCGCATACGCGGACGCTACCGGCTTCTCCGGTGGAGGGACGGGCTCCGGGTTCGGCGACGGCCTGAACGGCACGCAGCAGGGACACGCCGGTCTGGCGACCAGCGGGTCGAAGGGCGGCGGGAGCACGCTCAAGCCAGAGCGCACGAAGGAAATGGAAGTCGGCAGCGATCTGGCCTTCTTCGATCAGCGCCTTGAGCTCGGCGTCACCTACTACAACAAGAAGTCCACGCAGATCATCCTGCGGCTTCCGACGTCGCCCGACGCGACGGGATTCAATAGTGCGCTCGTGAACGGTGCGCAGATCAACAACCAGGGGACGGAAGTGACCCTTGCCGCCCACGTGCTCAACACGCGGCGCTATGGCTGGGACGTCAACGTCAACTTTGCGCACAACCAGAACATGGTGGCCAGCCTGGCGGGAGCGAACTACGTCTTCTCGGGCGCCAGCTTCGCCGGCGCGACCTCCTCGGCCACCCAGGGTTATCCGTACGGAGTGCTCCAGGGACAGGACTTCGCGATCTGCGGGCGTGGCCTGGTGATCAATGGCGTCGACATCGATGCCGGGTGCGGCCCGAACTCCAAGGGCGCGCTCTATATCCAGGCCAACGGTCTGCCGGTGGTCGATCCCACGCAGCGCGTGATCGGGGATCCGAACGCCAAGTGGATCGGCAGCGTGAGCACGGACTTCCGTGTCGGACGCAACCTGCGCTTCAATGCCCTGCTCGACATCCGGCACGGCGGCCAGAACTGGGACGGCACGAAGGGTGCGCTGTACTACTTCGGCACCGCCGCCGGAACCGCCATCAGAGGTCAGCAGGTCACGTACGGGAAGGACTACTTCACGAACATTTATCCGCGGGTGGCCGGCCCGGGTGCCGGCACGTCGTTCACAGCGGGTCAGGCTTGGTGGACGGGTGACGGCGGCGGCTTCGGCAGCGTCTCGGCGCAGTTCATGGAGCCCGGTGGCTATGCGAAACTGCGTGAGTTGGGCGTGACGTATACGCTCGACCAGGCGTGGGTGCGCAGCAACCTCGGCCTCTCGTCGATCGACATCCACTTTGCCGGACAGAACCTCCACACCTGGACGCAGTACGGCGGCACCGATCCGGAGACCAACCTCGCCGGCGCGTCGTCCTCGTCGCAGGGCATCGATTACTTCGGACTGCCCGGCATTCGGTCGTTCGTCCTGTCGCTTACCCTGAACCGGTAGCCGCAGCGGGTAGCAGGCCGGTCCGGTTCGCCGGACCGACCTGCAGCCACGGCGACCAGGCCTTATGGAGACTTCTCAAATGATCAAACGGATTGCCACGGCACTGTCAGTGCTGGTGTTGCTGACCATGCCCACGGCGTGCCGCAACTTCCTCACGGGTGGCGAGTTGAGCACCGACCCGACCCGCGTGGTTACGGCGACGCCGCTCCTGCTGTTCGAAGCGACGCAGCCGAATCTCTGGGCGGAGATGGGTAGCGATCTCGATCGCAACGCGTCGATGTTCATGCAACAGATGCTGGGGGCACAACGCCAATATCAGGCCATCTACCAGTACAGCATCGACGAGGGTACCGCCGGCGGCTTCTACACCGGGATCTACAGCGGCGGAAACCTCTACGATCTGCGTAATATCCAGCAGGCGGCGACCGACGTGGGCGACTCGACCCTCCTCGGTGTCGCGCAGGTCGAAGAGGCCATGCTGATGGGTACCGCCGCCGACGTCTTCGGCGACATCGTGTACGATCAGGCATACTCCGGTCCGAATCCACCGCTCGAAGGACAGATGAAGGTGTACGCGGACCTGCAGACGCTGCTCAGCAAGGCGATCACCAACCTCGCTGCCACGGGGCCCACCAACATCGGACCCGGAGGCACCGACCTCGTCTACGGCGGCTCGCGAACGAAGTGGACGGAGCTGGCCTACACACTGAAGGCTCGCTACTACATGCACACGGCGGAGGTCGACCCCAGCGCGTACGCCAGTGCGTATACCGCATCGCTCTCGGGCATTCAGACGCCGGCCGACGATTACATGGCGACGTTCAGCGGCGCGAATGGCGAGCAGAATCTCTGGTACCAGTTCGACATCGTGCAACGGTCGGGCTACATCGCGCCGGATCCGCATTTCGTTTCCTTCCTCACCGATTCGCTCGATCCGATCCTCGGCACGCCGCGTAACGACCCGCGCGTTGATCTCTTCTTCAACGCTGGGCGCACCGATCTCAACGACACCTGGATCGGGGTGCAGGGCACCGGCAACGCGCCGACCCTGTTCGTGACGTCCGCCGAGAACCTACTCATCGGCGCTGAGGCGGCGTACCACGCGGGCGACTATCCCACGGCCCTCAGCCTGCTGAACCAGGAGCGTGGGACCGATCAGTATCCCAACGCCCTTGGGACGTACCCCGGCTTCCCGCCGTATACGATGCCGGCAGTGCCAGACTCGCTGCTCAAGGCGATACTGGGCGAGAAGTACATCGTCCTCTTCCAGAATATGGAAGTCTGGAACGACTACAAGCGGAACTGCTATCCGAACATCACCACCGCTCCGGGCGCACCTGCTGGCGCGAAGATCCCGGCGCGCCTGTACTACGACGGTAGCATCCGCAACACGAATTCCAGCATTCCGGCCCCGAGCGCCCAGCCGCTCCGGAATGCCAACGACCCGGCAAATACCACGGATGCCGTGGGAGATGCCTGCCTCGGACAGTAGCGCAACTCGTTGGACCGTAGTCTCATCTGCCGGATGGGGACCGGATTCGTCCGGCCCCCTTCCGGCAGAGTCCGTTTCAAAGGAGAAATTTCGATGGCGCAGAATGGGGGAAGGCGGTCGGGATGGGTCGGCGCGGCGGCCGTTGCGGCCCTCATGTCGTCGGTCGCGTGCTACAACCAGGTTCCGGTGTCCGAAGCACCCGGGCCAGCGGGAGAGAAGGTGACCGCCCTGCTCACTCCCTACGGCAGCGTGCAGATGGTGCCGAAGATCGGGCCGAACGTGCGGGAGGTCGACGGGCTGCTCGTAGCGTACGACACGTCCACCGTGACGATTGCCCTCGCGACCACCGTGGGTCAGGATGGCTCGCCACAGCAGTGGATGGGCGACCGAATCGTGTTTCCACAGAGCGTCCTCGAGCGGCTCACGACACCAAAATTCTCAGCGACGCGGACGGCGTGGCTCGGGGTTGCCACCGTGGCCGGGCTGGCGGTGCTCCGCGGTGTGTTGGGCGGCACGTCGTCGGTCGGCGGCGGATCATCTGCCGGAGGTCCGCCCACTGGGAAGTAGCGGCCGATCTACCGAATGAGGATGTTCGAGCGCGCGAGGTCGCTCTCGAGCTGCCAGGTGAGGGTCTGCCCCACGTCGAGGTGGAAGGTCTCACTTGTAAAGCTGCTGGCCCCACCGACCGAGTGCGCCACGAGTTGCAGATTGCGCCCGCGCCCCGTCCAGCGAGTCGGGACTTGATAGCTGGTCACCGCCGCCGTTCTGATCATCCCCAGCCTGGTCCGCACGCCGTCGTGTGCCAGGTAGACCACGACGTTCGTCCAGTGACGGTTGTCGATCGTCACCGTGACCGCCGATGAATCCGGATCGATGAGCGCGAGATCACTCTCCTCCCCACCGGCCGCCTGCATGACGCGCGAGCAGGCCACCGCGGCGCTACCGACCGCGACCGACAGCGCAATCGTGGCGGCGAAGCGCGCGAACGCTCGACGGCGTCCCGACCCCGCCTTCGAGTCCGAGTGCCTCGCACGTCGGTCACGCCGAATGGTGCACCCCCACGGTTTCATCAGGATCGCTACTCCGCATGCCGGTTGAGCTCAGCCGCACTTGGCGGCGCGGCGGGGCTATTGGAACCATGGTACTGACCGGAACGGGGAGCAAGGCCCCGGACAATTCGCGAACATGGGAGCGGGCACGAAAGTGGTCCCGGACGAACCCGGACGGCCGCAACCGCCACTCTGGCCGATTCCCGTTCCTCGCATCATTGTACTATCGGCCGCCTGTGGGCTGGCCCGCCTACATGAGGCGGGGCCCCGCGCGGCAACCCCTCATTTCCCTCCTCCCATGTTTGCCCTCCCCTCCTCGTTTCGCCCGACCCCGTGGCGCCTGCTGCTGGCCGCCGGGGTCGCCCTCTTCCTCGGATCGACGGCCCCCGCAGCCGCCCAGACGCGCATGCTCCGGTCCCCCACCGTCAGCGCTACCCAGATCGCCTTCGCGTACGCCGAGAACATCTGGGTGGTGGATCGCGCCGGCGGAACGGCCCGCCGGCTGACCAGCTTCCAGGGCACCACCGGCGATCCCGAGTTCTCGCCGGACGGCAAGCTGATCGCCTTCACGGGCACGTACGGCGGCAATGCCGACGTCTACGTGGTCCCGGCGGCGGGGGGTGAGCCGACGCGGCTTACCTGGCACCCGGGAGCCGACAACGTCACCGGATGGACGCCCGACGGAAAACGCGTGGTCTTCTCCTCGGGGCGGGCTACCGAGGCGCCCACCGGCGCCCCACGATTCTGGACCGTCCCGGTGACGGGAGGGGCGCCCGAGCCGATGCCGATGCCCCGCGCCTACCAGGGCCGGATTTCCCCCAACGGGCAGTACGTGGCCTATCGGATGAACAACTCCTGGGACGAGGAGCGCCGCAACTACCGCGGTGGCCAGAACCGTCCCATCTGGATTCTGAACCTCAAGACGTACGATCTCGTCTCGCCGCCATGGACGGACTCCAAGGACATCGACCCCGCCTGGGTGGGCAACAACGCCGTGTACTTCATCTCAGACCGCGACGGCGTGGAGAACGTCTGGTCGTACGACATCGGCACCAGGAAGCTCACCCAGGTCACCGACTTCTCGGACTACGACGTCAAGACGCTCAGCGCAAACGACGGCGCGGTGGTGTTCGAGCAGGCGGGGTACGTGCACGAGCTCGATCCCAAGACCGGCCGCGAGCACGTCGTGAACATCAATGCCACGGGCGACTTCCCGTGGATGATGCCGCACTGGCAGGACGTGTCGGCCATGATCACCAATATGGCGATCTCGCCCACGGGCAAGCGGGCCGTGGTCGAGGCGCGCGGCGAGATCTTCACGATTCCCGCCGATAAGGGCGACGTGCGTGACCTGACGCGGACGAGCGGCGCAGCGGAGCGGAACCCGGTCTGGTCGCCCGACGGCAAGACGATCGCCTACTTCAGCGACGAATCGGGCGAGTTCCAGCTCGTGCTCCGCGACCAGGAAGGGCTGCAGCCGCCGCGCGTCATCGCGCTGCCGCACCCCACGCACTACTACACGCCGCAGTGGTCGCCCGACGGCAAGCACATCCTGTACACCGACACGAACCTGCACCTCTGGGTGCTCGACGTGGCCACGGGCGCCACCAAGGAAGTGGGCAACGATCCCTGGATGGTACCCACGCGCACCATGGATCCGGTGTGGAGCCCAGACTCCAAGTACATCGCGTACGTGGCGCACCTGAATTCGCTGTACCACGCGATCTTCGTGTACGACATGACCGCCGGCAAGACGCACCAGGTGACCGACGGCCTGGCCGACGCGGTATCGCCGGCCTGGGACGCGAACGGCAAGTACCTCTGGTTCCTGGCGTCCACCAACTTCGGGCTCAAGTCACAGTGGCTCGACATGTCGAACTACGACCACACGGAGACCTTCGGGCTGTACCTCGCGGTGCTCAGCAAGAACGACACGACGCCGTTCACGCCCCAGAGCGACGATGAGAACGGCAGGCCGGCCGAGCCGATGAACGGTGGGCGTGGCGGCCGGGGTGGCCGCGCCGCGATGGCGGGCGGTGAGGACGGCGCCGCACCGGCGCCGCGCGCGCCGCGGGCTCCGGCGACGGTGAATCTCGACTTCGACGGCCTGCAGAGCCGCATCATTGCCGTGCCCGGGATTCCCGAGCGCCAGTATTCCCGCGTGAAGGCGGGGGCGCCGGGCACCGTGTACTATCTCGAGGCGGGCGCCGCAGGAGGCGGCCGCGGCGGATTCGGCGGCGGCACGCTGCATCGCTATCGCCTGAGCGAACGCCGCTCCTCGCCCTTCGTCACCGGAGTGTCCGACTACGACGTGAGCCTCGATGGGCACAAGCTGCTCTACCGCGCGGGCGGCGGTGGAGGGCGCGGCGGTCGGGGCGCGGCTCCCACGGCACCGTCGCTGTTCATCGTCGACGCCGACCGCAATCCGCCCCAGGCGAATCAGGGCAAGCTCGACGTGGCGCTCCGCATGTACCTCGATCCCAAGGCGGAGTTCAAGCAGATCTTCAATGCCGACTGGCGCAACCAGCGTGACTATCTGTACGTGCCCACGCTGCACGGCACGGATTGGCCGCGCGACAAGGAGATGTACGGCGCCCTGCTGCCCTGGGTGAACCACCGCGCCGACCTCAACTACCTGATGGACATGATGGGCGCCGAGATCGCCATCGGACACTCGTACGTCCGGGGCGGCGACATGCCGGAGACGCCGCGCGCCACCGGCGGGCTGCTCGGCGCCGATTTTTCGGTGGAGAACGGCCGCTATCGCATCACGCGAATCTACGACAACGAGAGCTGGAACCCCGATCTCAAGGCGCCGCTGGCCGAGCCGGGGCTCGACGTGCACGTGGGCGACTACATCGTCGCCATCAACGGCGAGAACCTGAACGGCAGCGACAACATCTATCGGCTGCTCGACGGCACGGCCGATCAGCAGACGGTACTGGCGGTGAACGCGCGGCCGTCGGCCGAGGGTGCGCACGACGTGACCGTGGTGCCGGTGGCCAACGAACAGTCGCTGCGCTCGCGGGCCTGGGTGGAGCGCAACCGGCACATCGTCGACTCGCTCTCCAACGGCAAGCTGGCGTACGTCTACCTGCCAAACACCGGCCAGCCGGGCTACACGTACTTCAACCGCTACTACTTCTCACAGCAGGATCGGAAGGGCGCGATCATCGACGAGCGCTACAACGGCGGCGGTCAGGCGGCGGACTATATCATCGACGTGCTGCAGCGGACGTTCGACGGCTACTTCAACAACGTAGCCGGCGACCGCGTGCCCTTCACCAGTCCCGCGGCCGGCATCTGGGGCCCGAAGGTGATGATCATCAACGAAATGGCCGGTTCCGGCGGCGACCTGATGCCGTACATGTTCAAGTACCGGAAGATCGGAACGCTGGTGGGCAAGCGGACGTGGGGCGGGCTGGTCCACACGGCCGATACGCCGCCGTTCATCGACGGCGGCTCGGCCATCGCTCCGCGCGGCGGGTTCTTCGGCACCGACCACAAGTGGCACGTCGAGAATGAGGGCGTGTCCCCGGACGTGGACGTGGAGGACTGGCCCAGGGACATGATCGCGGGCCACGACCGCCAGCTCGAAACCGCGGTGCAGGTGGCGCTCAAGCAGCTCGCCGAGCATCCGGTGCAGCGTGACATGCACGAGCCGCCGCCCGCCACGTGGGGCAAGCGGATCAAGCCGCTCCCGCCGCGGAGCGGCGGGGGTGGACGCTGAGGGCCGGCGCAGACTGAGATTCGTTTCGCGACCGTTGCCCCTACGGGCGGCAAGGTTGCTACGATTGGATACGGACTGAACGAATCGAACGGACTGGAACGGAAATGGTCAGAGGGCAATTCGTGGGAGGTCGTCGTACCGGAGGGAGGTCCTCTCCGCGCCATGACCTTGCCCTCAACCCCCAAATGGCCTTCCGTTCGTGTCAGTTGATTCCGTTCAGTCCGTATCCGGTCGTAGGCACTCCAATGGTCTGAGCTGCACGTGTCGCTAAAAAATCCTCCACCCGACTTCACGGCTGAACTCGCCGACATCACCACGCTCGACGTCGACGCGATCGTTAACGCGGCCAACGAGGAGTTGATGCCCGGCGGCGGTGTCTGTGGCGCCATCCATCGCGCCGCCGGCCCCAAGCTTGCGCGGGCGTGCGCGGAATTGGACGGCTGTCCGACGGGGGGAGCCCGCATCACCCCGGGCTTCCGCCTGAAGGCGCGCTACGTGATCCACGCCGTCGGCCCCATCTGGCAGGGTGGATCGGCCGGCGAGCCGGAACTGCTGGCGTCGGCGTACCAGGCCGCGATCCGCCTGGCCGAGGAGCACGAACTGGGGAGCATCGCCTTTCCGGCCATCAGCACGGGGATCTATGGATATCCTCTGCAGGCGGCCACGGACGTCGCCGTCTCCGCCATCCGCGAGGCGCTCTCCGAATACTCGACGCTGCGGCACGTCATCTTTGCCTGTTTCAACCGGGAAGCGCTGGACGCGTATCGGCACGTGATCTAGCTTCGCAGGGTTCGCGGGCGTCACGCCCACGGTCGCCCTCCCCCCCGGCGGCCCCTCGGAGCCTGAACGCAGGACATGAGGCCGAGTAGCCATGCCGATCGCCATCTTCCGCCGTCCCTCCGCCCTCGCGCTCGTTGCAGCGCTCGGCGCCCTTGCCGCGCCCGCTGCCGCGCAGCGTCCTGCGCCTGCCACCATGGCGACCCAGCCATCGCCGGACCTCAAGCTGCCGCGGTTCGGCACCGTCGCCCCGCGCGACGCGCTGCGGCTGGGGCCGAATCTGGCCAAGGATCCCACGCTCTACGTGGTGGGGTACGCGCATCTGGATACCGAGTGGCGTTGGGAGTATCCGCAGGTGATCGACGAATTCCTGCCCAAGACCATGCACGACAACTTCGCGCTGTTCGCGAAGTATCCGCACTACATCTTCAACTTCAGCGGCGCCAACCGCTACCGGATGATGAAGGAGTACTGGCCGCTCGATTACGCGCGGCTGAAGAATTACGTCGCGCAGGGGCGGTGGTTTCCGGCCGGTTCGTCCATGGAAGAGGGCGACGTGAACGCCCCGTCGGCCGAGGCGATCCTGCGCCAGGTGCTGTACGGCAACGAGTTCTTCCGCAAGGAATTCGGCGTGGCGAGCGAGGAGTACATGCTCCCCGACTGCTTCGGTTTCCCCTGGTCGCTGCCCACGATTCTCGCCCATGCCGGCATCAAGGGATTCTCCACGCAGAAGCTCACCTGGGGCTCGTCGGTGCCCGACCAGCCGAGCACGCCGGTGGGCATGGAGGGCAAGGGCGTGCCGTTCAACGTTGGGCGGTGGATCGGACCCGATGGCAAGGCGGTGATCGCCGCGCTCAACCCCGGCAGCTACAGCGGCGGCGTGAGCGACAATCTCAGCACCGACACCACGTGGATCAACCGCGTGAACCGCGACGGCGAGAAGTACGGGGTGTACGCCGACTACCACTACTATGGCACGGGCGACACGGGCGGTGCACCGCGGGAGAGTTCGGTGGCCGAGGTGGAGAAGAGCGTCACCAGCCACGGCCCGCTCGACGTCATCTCCGCGACCGCCGACCAGATGTTCAAGGACATCACGCCGTCGGAAGCGGAGGGACTGCCCAGCTACTCGGGCGAGATGGAATTGCAGAACCACTCCGCCGGGTCGTTGACCTCGCAGGCGTACCAGAAGCGATGGATTCGCCAGGAGGAGTTGCTCGCCGACGGGGCGGAGAAGGCGTCGGTGGCCGCGTCGTGGCTGGGGAGCCGCGCGTATCCGATGGAGAGGCTCAATGGTGCGTGGACGCTGGCCATGGCGGCACACTTCCACGATCTGGCGGCGGGCACGGCCACCCCGCGCGCCTATGAGTTCGCATGGAACGACGACGTGCTGGGCATGAACCAGTTCGCGAGCGTGCTCACCGACGCGAGCCAGGCGGTGGCGTCGGCCATGAACACGGAGGGGCAAGGCACGCCGCTGGTGGTATACAACGCCCTCAACGTGCCGCGGCAGGATGTAGTGGAAGCCGAGGTTCCGTTCCGGCGGGCGCCGCGCAGCATCACCGTGGTCGGGCCGGACGGCCAGCCCGTGCCCGCGCAGCTCGATTCGTGGAGCGACGGCGTGGCGCACATCTTGTTCGTGGCGAGCGCGCCGTCAGTTGGCTACGCGGTGTACGACGTGCGTTCGTCGAGCGGACACGCTGCTCCGTCTCCCCTCAAGGTCACGGCGCGCACGCTGGAGAACGCCGACTATCGCGTGACCCTGAACGACGCCGGCGACGTGTCGAGCATCTACGACAAGACACTCGACAAGGAGCTGTTGTCGGCGCCCATCCGGCTGGCGCTGCTGACCGACACGCCCACCCAGTGGCCGGCGTGGAACATGGACTTCGACGACGAGCAGGCCGCGCCGCGCACCTACGTGGGGGCGCAGGGTCCGGCGGAGATCCATGTGACCGAGAAGGGACCGGTGCGCGTCTCGATCACCGTGTCGCGCACGGTGGACAGTTCGAAGTTCGTTCAGACCATCAGCCTCTCGGCCGGCGACGCCGGCAGGCGCGTGGAGTTCCGCAACGCCATAGACTGGCACATGCCGGCCACGATGCTCAAGGCCACCTTCCCGTTCACGGCGTCCGACAGCCTGGCCACCTACAACTGGGACGTGGGCACCATCCAGCGCGGCAACGCCTATCCGCGCAAATTCGAGGTGCCGTCGCACCAGTGGATCGACCTCACCGACCATAGCGGCGCGTATGGGGTCACGGTGCTCACCGACGACAAGAATGGATCGGACAAGCCCAACGACAACACCATCCGGCTCACGCTGCTGCGCACGCCGGGGCTGAGCCCGCAGGGGTACTCGTATTCCGATCAGGCGTCGCAGGACTTCGGCCACCACGAGTTCGTGTACGGACTGGCCGGCCACGCGGGCGATTGGCGGTCGGCGCAGACCGACTGGACCGGCTACGAATTGAACGATCCGATGCGCGTGTTCACCACCGGCAAGCACGCGGGAGCGCTTGGACGGAGCTGGTCGCTGCTGCACCTGAACGACAGCCGCGTGCGCGTGATGGCGCTCAAGCGGGCCGAAGCGAGCGACGAGTACATCGTCCGAATCACGGAGATGAGCGGCCGGGCGCAGCCCGACGTTCGGCTCACGTTCGCCGCGCCGGTGACGGCCGCGCGCGAGGTGAACGGACAGGAGCAGCCGCTCGGTCCGGCGACCGTCGACGACGGATCGCTGGTCACGTCGCTCACGCCGTACACCATCCGCAGCTTCGCCGTGAAGCTCGCCGCCACGCCGGAAGCGCAGGCGGCGCCGACGTCCCAGGCGGTGGCGCTGGACTACGACCGCGCCGTGGCGAGCAACGACGGGACACATTCGGTAAGCGGGTTCAACGCGGCCGGCGAAGCGCTGCCGGCGGAGATGCTGCCCGACACCGTCACCTACGACGGTATCGCTTTCCAGTTGGCGCCGGCGGCCAGCGGTCTACCGAACGCGGTCACGGCGCGCGGCCAGCGCATCCGCCTGCCGTCGGGTCATTTCAACCGCGTGTATCTGCTGGCGGCGTCCGACACCGGTGACCGCACGGACACGTTTGCCGTGGGACGCGAGCACACGAAGCTCGACATCGAGGCCTGGGACGGATTCATCGGGCAGTGGTACGACCGCACCTTCAAGCAGGTACCGGCTCCGCCCCCGACTCCCGAGCAGCAGGCGGCGCAGGAACGACGGATCGCGCAGTACCGGGCGCGCGCCGATTCCACATTCCACGCACGGCTCGACTCCGCGCGCGCCACGGGAGGCGACACGCTCGCGCTCATCACGGCGTACCAGGAGCAACAGGCGCGGCGCGCCCGCGGTTTCCGGCAGCGAATGCTCGAGGTGATGGACGGTCTCACCCCCGGATTCATCAAGCGTGCGCCGGTGGCGTGGTTCGCGTCGCACAAGCACACGCCCGACGGCAAGAACGAGGCGTACGCCTACTCGTACCTGTTCGCATACCGGTTGGACGTGCCGGCCGGCGCGACGACGCTCACGCTTCCCAACGATCCGCATGTGCGGATCCTGGCGGTGACCGTCGCCAATCAGGCGCCGGCACTCGTGCCTGCACACCCGCTGTACGACACGTTGAAGCCCGGAAGCCGGTAGTGCGCGTCGACGGCGCCCGACTGCAGGAGCGCATGACGGCGTTGTCGCGCATCGGCCGCGATCCGCGCGGCGGCGTCTCGCGGTTGGCGTACGGCGACGCCGACCGCGAGGCGCGCGCCCTGGTGACCACGTGGATGCGCGAGGCTGGGCTCGAACCGAGCGTCGACCTGGCCGGGAACATCATCGGACGCCGGGCGGGCAGCGAGCCGAAGCTGGCGCCGCTGCTCTTCGGTTCGCACGTGGACTCGGTGCCCAACGGGGGCGACTTCGACGGACCGCTCGGAACGCTGGCCGCCATAGAGGCCGCGCACACGCTGGCCGATCAGGCGGTGACCACGCGGCATCCCATCGAGGTGGTCGTCTGGTCGAACGAGGAGGGTGGACTGTACGGCAGTCGGGCCGTGGGCGGCCAGCTACCCGACGCCGAGTTGCAGAACGTATCGGCGAGCGGGAAGGTCGTGTCGGAGGGGATCCGGTTCATCGGCGGCGATCCGTTGCGGCTCGCCGAGGCGCGGCGCGGGCCGGGCAGCATCGCCGGCTACTTCGAGCTGCACATCGAGCAGGGGCAGGAGCTCGAACGTACGGGTACCGATATCGGGATCGTGCTCGGGATCGTCGCCATCTACCAGTGGGACGTGACGGTGACCGGCGAGACGAACCATTCGGGCACCACGCCCATGGACCGGAGGCGGGACGCCCTGCTGGCCGCGGCACGGTTCGTCGAAGCGGTGAATCGGGTGGTGACTGCGGAACCGGGGTTGCATGTGGGCACGGTGGGCCGGCTCGACGTGAACCCAGGGGCGCCGAACGCGATCGCCGGCCGCGTGGACTGTTCGCTCGAACTGCGCGACCTCGAGGCGGCCGTGATCGACCGCCTGTTCGCGCGCATCGAGGCCGACGCCCACCGGATTGGCCAGGACACCGGTACCTCGTTCGCGTTCAGCGGCCGGATTGCCACGACGCCGGCACCCAGCGATCCGCGCGTGCGGGCCGCGATCGCCGCGGCGGCGGCGTCGCTCGGATGCTCGGCGGTCGAGATGCCGAGTGGCGCGGGCCATGACGCGCAGTCCATGGCGCCGCTGGGTCCTATCGGGATGATCTTCATTCCGAGCGTGGGCGGGGTGAGCCACTCGCCGAAGGAGTACTCCACGCCCGAATCGGTGCTGAACGGCGCCAACGTGCTGCTCAATGCCGTGCTCGCGGCCGATCGAACCCTGCCGTAAACGAGCGGGGCCATCCGGTGTGCCGGGTATTGCCGAGCGGCCTTCGGCGCGGGAGATTCCGGTCCGCTCGGGGATCGATTCGTGGTTCCGCCGGGTTCATCGAAGACGCCGGCGCTGCCGGCCCGCCCCTCCACCTCCTGCCCGCGACCGCCATGACACTCCGCTCACTCGTCCGGATCGTTGCCGTCCCTGCCGCTGCGCTCTCATTGTTCGCGTGCGGCGGCGCGAAGAGTATGCCTGCCGGCCAGGGGCCCGCGCCCGCCGGATCGGGGGACATGGCCGCATCGTCGGCGTCGGGACTGCCGGCCGGTGTGACGGCACAGATGGTCGCCGCCGGCGACTCGTTGTTCAACGCCCCCAAGAGCTGCAACGGCTGCCACGGCAAGGGCGGGGTGGACGGGCGCAACGGCCCGAATCTCACCACGGGCAAGTACGAGCACATCGACGGCAGCTACGCCTCCATCGTGCACATCGTGACCGAGGGGATTCCCAAGGACTCCATCAAGCACCCGGAGCATCGCTTCCCGATGCGGCCGCGCGGTGGGCACGATTACAGCGACGAGCAGATCCGGAATCTGGCCGCGTATGTGTGGACGCTGGGGCACGAGCACTAAAAGCCCGTCCCTGTCGCCTACAGTCACGGTCGACTGACAGCTGTTGACTGAACACTCACCGCTCGTCGTGTTGTCGGCCGTTCCGCAGTCCGCCGTTCAGATCTCGATGGTCCCCTCGCACACCACCACGCTCTTTCCGCCCACTCGAACGCCGGTGATCTCGCCGGCGTTCTTGTCCGTCTCCACCTCGAGAATGCTCGGGCGTCCCATCTCGAAGCCCTGCTCCACCACCCAGCGGAGCGTTCCTTCCTGGCGCGCGTCGCGCGATGCCAGATAGCCGCCGAAGGCGGCGCAGGCGCTGCCGGTGGCGGGGTCCTCGAGCACGTTGAGGCCGGGGGCGAACATGCGGGCGCGCACGTCGGACCCGGGGCGCTCGGGGTCGAACGCGAAGACGAAGACCTCGCGGGTCCAGTAGTCGCGCAGTACGCGCTCCCACACGTCCATCCTGACCCGGGCACGCCCGACCGCGGCGCGATCGCGCAGTGGGACGAAGAGGAAGGGAAGCCCGCACGACACCGACTGCGGGGCGTACTCGCCGTCCGTCAGATCGTCGGTCTGCAACGAGAGCATCTCGGCCAGCGCCGCGCGCGACGGTGGCGGGGCACCGAACTCGGGGAGCATGGCCACCGACAGTTGGCAGAAGGTGGGCAATCCGTCCTTCTCGTGCACGGCCACCGGAACGGGGCCCACGCCTTCTTCGAACACCACGCGCGTCACCGGTCCCGTGAGCAGGATCTCTTTCAGGTGAGCGAGCACATGCGCGGTGCCCACCGTCGGGTGGCCGGCAAAGGGCATCTCGCGCTCCGGCGTGAAGATCCGAACGCGACGCGTATGCCTGGGATCGTCGGGCGGGAGTACGAACGTGGTCTCCGAATAGTTGAACTCCCGGGTGATCGGGAGCATCAGCTCGTCCGGGATCTCGCGGGCGTCGGGGAAGACGGCGAGCTGGTTGCCGCCGAAACGGCGGTCGGTAAAGACGTCGGCGGTGACGTAGCGGACACGCATGGTCGGCGGTCGGGTGAAGGGAAAGATCGGTGCAGGTGCGAACGGACCGCACCCGGAATCGGGAATATAGGCGCGCCTCCGCAGGCCGCAGCGTGCCGCCGCTACGGAATCTCCCCACCCATGATCGTCGCCAGTTTGCGACTGTCGATGTTCCCGCCCGACACCACGCATGCCACGCGCCCCACGCCGAGGTCGTGCGCGAGCGCCGCCGCCACGGGCGCCGCGCCGGCGCCTTCGGCGATCACCCGTGTGCGCTCGGCGAGCAGCTTGACCGCGTCCGCCACCTGGCGCACCGACACCACGATCGACCCGGCCAGCACCGATCGCGCCAGCGGCCAGAGTTGGTCGAGCACCGTCTTGCCGCCGATGCCGTCGATGAACGTGGGGGTATACGCCACCTGCACGGGCTTGCCCGCGGCAAGCGACGCCGCGAAGGGCGCCGCCGTCTCAACCTCGCAGGCGTAGACCTTCACGCCGGGGCGCAGGGCCCGTGCCGCGCAGGCAATGCCGCACGCGAGCCCTCCGCTGCCGTAGGGGACGAGAATGGCGTCCACGTCGGGAAGATCCTCGACGATCTCCATGCCGATGGTGGCATTGCCGGCGATCACGGTCGGGTCGGCCCCGGGGTGGATGAACGTGCCCCGTTCCCCCGGCACCTCGAAGTCGGTGATCGCCCGCCACCAGTCGGCAAAGGGCACGAGCGAGACCTCGGCGCCGAGCCGCCGGATGGCGTCGAGCTTGGTCTGCGGGGTATGATCAGGGGCGACGACGCGGCAGGGTACGCCCAGTTCGCGCGCCGCCCAGGCGAGCCCCTGCGCCATGTTGCCCGCGCTGGCGGTGTAAACCCCTTCCTTGAGTCGTTCGGGAGCTAGCAGACGCATGGCGTTGAGCGCGCCCCGCAGCTTGAACGACCCGATGGGCTGAAGCGTCTCGAGCTTCAGATAGATTGCGGAGGGTGCGTCGACGTGGAGGCGCACCAGCGGCGTCCGCACCGTGGTGCCGGCGATGCGCGACCGCGCGGCCCGGACGTCGTCCAGGGCGATCGGTGTGAGGGGCGGGCGGGGATCGGGTTGGGGTTGGGACACGAAGGCACTCCGGGGCGGCCTGGGGTGACGAACGTAAACGTTCTGTGATTCCTGTCCTGGGGCTCAACGGACGAGCCCCCGGAAGTGTACTAGATAGAGGGGCCGGCGGGCGGCGCAGGCAAGCCGAGCGCACCGCGGGCCCCACCCCCCGTCGATGTCCTCCGCGCTCAACGCGCTGTTCGCGTTTCTGTTCAAGTACCGCCCCTCGGTCTTCCAGCAAGGAGACCTGGCCTTCGGCGCGCCCGTGTCGGTCATCGTGCTGGCCGCCGTCGGGCTCGTGCTGGCTGTCGCCGCGGCACTGACGTACGGCCGCGTGCGCGCCCGGAGCACCCGACGCGACCGGTGGGTGCTGACGACGCTGCGCGTGGCGGCGCTCGCCGTACTGCTGGCCTGCCTGTTCCGCCCCATGCTCCTCCTGTCCGAGGCCGTGCCACAGCGGAACTTCGTGGGCGTGCTGATCGACGACTCGCGCAGCATGCAGATTGCCGATCGGGGCGGCAGGGAGCGCGCGGATTTCGTGCGTACGCAGATCGCGGCCTCGCACCCCGCGCTACTCGATGCGCTGCGCAGCCGGTTCCAGGTGCGGCTGTTCCGTTTCGGCTCCACCACGCAGCGGCTGGACAGCGCGAGTGGGCTGGCCTACGACGAACGCGAGACCCGGCTCGGAACGGGCATCGAGAGCGCGCGCCGGGAGCTCGAGTCGGTGCCGCTGTCCGGACTCGTGGTGCTCACCGACGGGGCCGACAACGCCAACACGCCGCTGGCCGACGAACTGCTCCGCCTTCGGGCCCGCCAGGTGCCGGTATTCACCGTGGGGCTCGGCGCTCCGCGGTTCGACCGCGACATCGAGATCGCGCGCGTGGAAACGCCGCACGCCGTGCTCCAGCACAGCACGCTCATGGCGGCCGTACTCGTGCGGCAGCGGGGCTACGCCGGCAAGCGCGTACCGCTCATCATCGAGGACGCCGGTCAGATCGTGGCCCGTACCGAGGTGACGCTCCCCGCCGACGGCGACGTGGCGCCGCTCACCGTACATGCGCTCCTGGACCATGCGGGGCCGCGGACGCTCACCTTCCGCATTCCGGCGCAGGCGGGGGAGCAGGTGACGCAGAACAACACCGGCACGGCGCTCGTGGACGTGCAGGCGTCCCGGGAGAAGATCCTCTACGTGGAGGGCGAGCCGCGCTACGAAGTGCGCTTCGTGCGCGCCGCCGTGGAGGCCGACTCCAGCCTGCAGCTCGTGGTGCTTCAGCGCACGGCCGCCAACAAGTTCCTGCGGCTCAGCGTGGACGGGCCGAACGAATTGGCGGGCGGCTTTCCCACCACGCGCGCCGAGCTGTTCCGGTACAAGGCGGTGATTCTGGGGAGCATCGAGGCCAGCTTCTTCTCGCACGATCAGATGCAGATGCTGGCCGACTTCGTGAACGTGCGCGGGGGCGGGCTCCTGTTTCTCGGCGGGCGCCGCGCGTTCGCGGAGGGCGGGTACACGGACACGCCACTGGCCGACGTGATGCCGGTGGTCATCGCCGGCCCCGCGGTGCCCGACTCGCTTGGCTTCCTCGCCGACCTCCAGGTGAAGCTCACGCCCACCGGGATGACCGACGCCATCACACAGCTCGGCGGCGCCGACTCCACGTCGGCCAAGCGCTGGAACACGCTGCCCATCGTCACCTCGGTGAATCGCATCCGGGGGGTGAAGCCGGGGGCGGTGACGCTGGTAGAAGGTCTCGTACCGGCGGGCGGGCGCGCCGGCACGGCCGGCCAGACGCTGAGCAACTACACGCAGCCCGTACTCGCCTTCCAGCACTACGGACGCGGCGTGGCCTACGCGCTGCCCGTGCAGGACACCTGGCAGTGGCAGATGGACCCCAGCATGCCGGTGGGCGATCCAACGTTCAGCACCTTCTGGCGGCAACTGCTGCGTCAATTGACGACGGGCATTCCGGGGCGGGTGACCGTGACCGTGGCCGCGGACCAGGTGAACCCGGGCACGCCCGTGCAGCTCGAGGCCAACGTGGTGGACAGCGCCTACGTCGAAGCCAACGACGCCCGCGTGATCGCGCACGTGACGGAGCCGAGCGGCGCGACCCGTGACGTGCCCTTCGAGTGGACGGTGAACCAGGATGGCGTCTACCGCGCCACGTTCACGCCGGACGAGCAGGGGCTTGCTGCGCATCCGGGTGGAGGCGACGCGCGGCGGCGCCAACCCGGCGTTCGACTCGACGTTCGTGCGCGTGGCCGATCTCAACACCGAGTTCGTGAACGCGGAGATGCGGTCCGACCTGCTCCAGCGCGTCGCCACCGAGACCGGCGGCAAGTTCTACACGCCGGCCGACGTCTCCACCCTGCCGCAGGATCTGGCGATGACCAAGCGGGGCGTCACCGTGGTGAACCAGATGGACCTGTGGGACATGCCCATCAACTTCCTACTCCTGGTGCTGGTGGTGTCGGCGGAGTGGGTGTATCGCCGGGCGCGGGGGCTCGCATGAGGCGCCTGGCGTTGCTGATCGCCTTCGCCGCTGGGCTGGCCGGTGCCGCGAGGGGAGCGCTTGCGCAGACCCAGGTGCTGATCGTGAGCGGGCTGGGCGGTGAGCCGCGGTTCACCAGGGAGTTCGCCGACCTGTCGCAGCGCCTGGCCGGCGCGCTGCACACGCGGTACGGCGTGCCCGACAGCGACGTGGTCTGGTTGGGCGAAGCAGCGGCGTCGAAGTCGGCGCACTTCGGCGGGCTCTCCAACCGCGAGAATATCGAGGCGGCCATGCGTCGCATGGCGGCGCGGGCAAAGCCGGGCACGGAATTCGCCCTCGTGCTCATCGGACACGGCAGCGGCTCGCAGGCCGAGAGCAAGATCAGCCTGCCGGGGCCCGATCTCACGGCGGCCGATTTCGAACGGCTTCTCGCGCCGTTCGCCAAGCAGCGGGTGGCCGTGCTCGACCTCACGAGCGCCAGCGGGGACGCGCTGCCGCTCTTCTCGGCGCCGGGCCGCGTGGTGATCACGGCGACCAAGAGTTCGTACGAGCGCAACGAATCGCACTTCGGCGGCTACTTCATCGACGCGTTGACCAAGGACGGCGCCGACGCCGACAAGGACGGGCGCGTCTCGCTGCTCGAGGCCTTCCAGTATGCCGCGCACGAAACCGAACGGTTCTACAGCGACGACAGCCGGCTGCAGACCGAGCACGCGCAACTCGACGACGACGGCGACAAGCAGGGGACCGGAACGCCCACCGGGCGGTCGGGCGACGGGCTGCTGGCGCGCCGCTTCTTCTTCAACAGCGGCAGCGTGGCGGCCACCGTTGCCGCCAACGATCCGCGGCTGGCGGGGCTCTACGCGCAACGGTTTGCGCTCACCGATTCGGTGGACGCACTGCGAGCGCGGAAGTCGAAGATGATGCCGGCCGCCTACGGCGCCGAACTGGAGCGGCTGCTCATCGCGCTTGCGCGCACCGGGCATACGATCCGCGGCATCGAGGGACCCGCGGCGGCGAAGTCCGGCAACGGTTCAGGGGGACGGCCATGAGGACGCGCGAGGTTCTCGCGCTGGGGCTGCTGGCGTTCGCGGCGCGGCCGGCGCGCGCGCAGAGGCTCGATGCGGCCCGCGACAGCATCCTGGCCGGGCGCTACACCGTGGCCATCGACATGCTGGCGCGGGTGCCGCGGAGCGACAGCGGCTGGACGGCGGCGCGGCGCGCCCTGGCTCGCACGCAGGCACTCATCGGCCGCTACGACGACGCGGAGCGCACGGCGCGGAACGCGAGCACGGGCCCCGGCGGTCAGGAGCTGCTGAACACCCTCGGCGAGGTGCTCTTGGCGCGCGGGCGGCGGGCGGCTGCCGAGAGCGCGTTCGTGCGCGCGGATGCGCTGCATGCCTCGGACAGCCTGACGGCGCGGTTGAATCTGGCGATTGCCCGTTACGACGATGGCAATCGCGAAGCCGCGCTCCGCGACTTCGACCGGTTCATCGACGTGTACAACCAGCATGCGGCACAGCTCACCAGCCGGCAGATGACGGCGGTGGCGATTGCGGTGGAGCGTCTGGGCGAAACGAACCCCGAACTGTTCAAGGATGCGCTGCGCGCATTCGACCGGGCCATCGCGCTCGACGGCGACAACATCGAGGCCCGCGACGCGCTGGGCGAGATGTTCCTGGCCAAGTACAACAGCGCGGACGCGCAACGAACGTTCGACGACGCGTTGCGCGTGAATCCGAGCGACCCGCGGGCCCTGCTCGGCGCGGCGCGTCGTCTGGTGTTCGACGGGCAGCCGGGCGCCGATTCGCTGCTCGATCGCGCGCTCGCGATCAACCCCGACTACGTGGAGGCGCGCGTGTTCCGGGCCGGCCAGCTGCTCGACCTCGAGGACTACGCGGACGCGCAGCGCGAGATCGACCGCGCGCTGCGCGTGAATCCGAACTCGGTGCCGGCGCTGGCCGTCGCGGCCGGGATCAAGTACGTGACGGGCGATCAGGCGGCGTTCCAGCAGTTGTCGCAGCGTGCCGAGGCCGCGAGCCCGCACAACGCCGTGTTCTACACACAGATGGCTGAGATCGCGGGGCGCATCCGTCTCTATTCCGCGGCCGCGGAGTTCGCCCGGCAGGGCGTGCAGGCGAATCCGCGGGCCTGGCACGCCTATGCGGTGCTCGGGATGAACGAGTTGCGCCTGGGACAGATCGCGAAGGGCCGCGCCAGCCTCGACACCGCGTTCAAGGGCGACCCGTACGACGTCTGGACCAAGAATACGCTCGACCTGCTCGACACCTTCAAGAACTACGACGAGATCGCCGACGGCCGCTTCCAGTTCATGATCGAGAAGGACGAGTCGGCGATCCTGGCGCTCTATTTGAAGCCGCTGGTGCAGCAGGCCTACGACACCTTCCATACCCGGTACGGCTACACGCCGCCCCCGCCCATCCGCATCGAGGTGTATCGGAGCAACGCGGACTTCTCGGTGCGCACCGTGGGTATGACGGGACTCGGCGCGCTGGGCGTGAGCTTCGGGACCACGCTGGCCTTCGACTCGCCCGCCGCCAAGGACGCCGGGCCGTTCAACTGGGCATCCACGGTCTGGCACGAACTGGCGCACACCTTCACGCTCGGGCTCTCCGACCACCACGTGCCGCGCTGGCTGTCGGAGGGACTCTCGGTGTGGGAGGAGCATCAGGCGCGGCCGGGGTGGGGGTCCCACGTGAGCCCCGGGTTCCTGCAGGCATTCTCGGCGGGCAAGCTGGTGCCCGTGAGCCGGATGAACGACGGCTTCATGCGGCCGGCCTATCCGGGGCAGGTGCAGTACTCGTACTACCAGGCGTCGCTCGTATGCGACCTGATTGCGCGCGACTGGGGGCGGCAAGCGCTGGTGGAGATGCTCCGGCACTACAAGGCCGACGAGAGCACGGAGCAGGTATTCCACGACGTGCTTCACACCGATCCGAAGTCGTTCGATGCCCGGTTCACCGCGTACCTGAAGCAGCGGTTCGCGAAGCAGCTCGCGGCGATGGCGGGCGATTCCGTCCGTGTGGACGCCACGTTGCCGGTACCGGCGCTGGTGAAGCTCGCCGACGATGCGCCTACGAATTTCCGATTGCAACTCCTGGTGGGCGAGGCGCTCATCCGGCGGAACGCGACGGATGCGGCGATCCCCGTCATCGAGCGGGCCCGTGCGCTGTTCCCGGAGTTCACCGTCGACCACGGGCCCTACCCCTGGCTGGCCCGCGCGTACGAGGCGAAGCGCGACTACGCGAAGGCGGCGGCCGTGCTCCGCGACATTGCCGACAACGACGAGTCGGCGTACGCCACGCGGCTGGAACTCGCCGACGTGCTGGAGAAGTCGGGCGACCTCGCGGGCGCGGAGCGGGCGCTGGAGGACGCGATCTACGTGAATCCGTTCGAGGTCGCGGTGCACGAGCATCTGGCGCGACTGGCCGAGCAGGTGAACGACCACGAGACGGACGTACGCGAGCGGCAGGCGATACTGGCACTGAACCCGGTGGATCTCGCGGGCGCGCTGTACCAGCTTGCGCTCGCCCAGCACCGGGCCGGTGACGACACCGCGGCGCGGCGGAGCGTGATCCGCTCGTTGGAACAGGCGCCGAACTACGCGCAGGCCCAGGAACTGCTGCTCACGATCGTGGACGCAGCGGGAGGGAGAACGCCATGAGCGGATCGAACGCGAGCTGGGGTCGCCAATCACATGCGGCGTCGATGACGTGGACGGCGTGGCTGGCCGCGGCGCTGGCGTTGGCATGCGCGCTGGCGCCGTCCAACGCCGATGCGCAGCGGGGTGGGGGGCGCAGGCAGCGCGGGTTCGGATACGAACAGTTCTTCGCGCCGGTAGCTCCCGACGAGTTCTACAAGCCACCCGCCTTCGCCGGGAACGTGCCGTACGACGGGCGGTTCACGTTCGCGCGCATCGCGTATCGCGGCAGCGAACGGTGGAGCGGGCGGGAGGGGCCGGGATGGTCGCACGACTATCCCGACGCCGAGGAGCACTTCATGCGCATCATGCGCGAGGTCACGTCGCTGAATCCGTTCATCGCCAGGGGGCCGATGCTCGGTGGCGTCATCGTGGCGCTCGACGATCCGCTGCTGTTCAAGTACCCGGTGGCGTATCTGTCGGAGCCGGGGGGCTGGCACCCGACGGCCAAGGAGCAGGCAGGGCTGCGCACCTACCTGCAGAAGGGCGGGTTCCTGATCGTCGACGACTTCCCGTATTTCAGCTGGGGCAACTTCCAGCAGGTCATGGCCCAGGTGCTGCCCGGCGCCAGGCTGTTCCAGCTCTCGGGTCAGGAGCCGATCTTCGACGCCTTCTACAAGGTGGACCTGAGCATCATCCGCAGCGAGTACGGAGGCACGCCGATGTACTTCGGCATCTATGAGGACAACGACCCGAACCAGCGCCTGATGGTGATTGCGAACTACATCAACGACATCGGGGAGTCGTGGCAGTGGTCGGGCCAGGGCTGGTTCCCGGTGGCCGAATCGAACGAAGCCTACAAGCTGGGCGTGAACTATCTGGTCTACGCGCTCACGCACTGATCGCTACCCCAACCGAGACCTGCCGTGGCCACCACCGCATCGACCCCCGTGCTGGAATCCCCCGACGACCTCGCGCTCGCCGATCGACTGAAGGCAGGATGCGATCAGATCCGGACCGAGTTGGCCAAGCTCATCGTCGGCCAGGAGGACGTGATCGAGTTGGTGCTGCTGTCGCTGCTCACCGGCGGCAACAGTCTCATCGTCGGCGTGCCCGGCCTCGCCAAGACGCTGCTCATCAACACCATCGCGCAGGTACTGGATCTCGAGTTCTCGCGCATCCAGTTCACTCCGGACCTGATGCCCAGCGACATCACGGGCACCGAGATCATCCAGGACGATCCGGACACTGGCCGCCGCCATATGGTGTTCATGCCGGGGCCGATCTTCGCCAACATCGTGCTCGCCGACGAGATCAACCGCACGCCGCCCAAGACGCAGGCGGCGCTGCTCGAGGCGATGCAGGAACACCGGGTGACGGTGCAGGGCAAGACCTATCCCCTGGATGAACCGTTCTTCGTGTTCGCCACGCAGAACCCCATCGAGTTGGAAGGCACCTATCCCCTGCCCGAAGCGCAGCTCGACCGGTTCATGTTCGAGATCATCATCGAGCACCTCGACGAGGATCAGGAGGTGACGGTGGTACAGACCACCACCTCGATCCAGTCGCACCGGTTCCAGCATGCGGTGACCGGCGCCGACATCGCGGCGTTCCAGCAGCTCGTGCGGCGGGTGCCGGTGGCCGACGCGGTGGCGCGCTACGCGGTGAATCTCACGCGGGCCAGCCGGCCGGGCCCGAATGCCCCGGACTTCGTGAAGCAGTGGGTGTCGTACGGGGCCTCCGTACGCGCCCCACAGCATCTCATCCTCGGCGGCAAGGCGCGCGCGCTGATGAAGGGCCGCGCGCACGTGACGTTCGACGACGTGCGCGCGCTGGCGAAGCCCGTGCTCCGTCACCGCGTGCTCATGAACTTCCACGCCGAGTCGGAGCGGGTGTCGTCCGATGAGATCGTGGAAAAGCTCCTCGGCGCCGTGCGGCCGCCGAATTCGGGGATGAAATGAAGAGCCAGACCGTGAGGGAGTCGGACCGCCAGACGGTCAACCATAGACGCCGTTCTGTCCGACTGTCCGACTGTCCGACTGTCTGACGAGCGAATGCGCATGCCCACTTCCCCCGCGCTCCCCGCCACCACGTTTCTCGATCCCGCCGTCCTGGCGAAGATCGGGAATCTGGAGCTGCTCGCGCGTGTCGTCGTCGAGGGGTTCATCAACGGGCTGCACCGGTCGCCGCACCTCGGGGCGTCCACCGACTTCGCCGAGCACCGCGCCTACATGCCGGGCGACGACATCCGGCGCATCGACTGGCGCCTGTTCGCGCGCAGCGACCGGCACTACGTCAAGGAGTTCGAGGCCGACACGAACACCAACGTCATGGTGCTCCTCGACGTCTCGGCGTCCATGCACTACCGCGGGCCGAGGGCCGGCGACGGCGGAGTCACCAAGCTGGAGTACGCGTGCTTCCTGGCGGCGGCCCTCGCGTACTTCTCCAGCACGCAGCGCGACCGCGTGGGGCTGGCCACCTTCGACCGCGACCTCGTGGACTACGTGCCACCGGCGGCCAAGCATCTGCAGCTCGTGCTGCACGCATTGGAGCGCGCGGGCCACGCCCCGCGGCCGGCCGCGCCGCGCTCCGCCGGTGATGGGGCGGCGCGCCTGCTGCATCCGCTGCGGAAGCTCTCCGAATCCCTGCGCCGCCGCAGCATCGTGGTTCTCCTCTCGGACTTCTACGAAGAGCCCGACGACGTCATCGACGCGGCGGGCTTCCTGCGCGGCCGCGGGAACGACGTGATCCTGTTTCACGTGCTCGACCGGGACGAACGCCAGTTCCCCTTTCCCGACGCCGGGAACTTCGTGGATCTCGAAAGCGGTGAGCGCATGCCGGTGGTCCCGGAGTACCTGCGCCGGCAGTACCGGGAGCTGGTGGCCGCGCACGTGACGGAGCTGGAGCGCCGAGCGCGCGATCAGCGGATGGACTACGCCATGTTCGACAGTTCGCAGCCGCTCGATCAGGCGCTGTTCAACTATCTGCTGGCGCGGCAGCGCTTCACGAGGGTCCGCTGATGGGATTTCTGGCTCCGGCATTCATGGCGGGCCTCGCGGCGCTGGCCATCCCCGTGCTGATCCATCTGATCCACCGCGAGCGCAAGACGGCCGTCGAATTCCCGTCGCTCATGTTCTTGCACAAGATTCCCTACCAATCGGTGCGGCGGCAGAAGCTTCGGCATCTGCTGCTCCTCGCGTTGCGGGTGGCCGCACTGGTGCTGCTCGTGGCGGCGTTCGCGCGTCCGTTCATCGAACGCGCCACGCCCACCGGCGCCGTGCTGGCCGGCGCCCGCGAGCGGATCATCCTGCTCGACCAGTCGTACAGCATGGGCTATGGCGACCACTGGAAGCGGGCCGTCGCCGCGGCCCACGCCGCGGTGGCCGATCTCGGCGCCGGCGACCGGGCGACCGTCGTCCTGTTCGCGCACGATCCCACGGCGGTCACCGCGCCCACCGGCGACCACGCACGCCTGAACCGCGCCATCGACGAGGCGAAGCTCACCTCCGAGGGCACCCGCTATGTGCCGGCTCTCAAGTTCGCCGGACAGATGCTCGCCGGCTCCAACCTGCCACGCCGCGAAATCGTGCTCATCACCGACTTCCAGAAGGTCGGGTGGGCCCAGCGCGACGAGGTGGACCTCCCGGCCGGCACGGCGGTCACGCCGGTGGACGTGTCGGAGAAGACGGTGGCCGACATGGCGGTCACACAGGTGACGACCGATCGCGACACGGCTGCCGGCTCGCGCGACCGCGTGACGGTGGCGGCGCGCATCACGAACGTCGGGCCGCAGGCGATCACCACGGCGGCCGTGCTCTCGCTGGGCGGCCGCGACATCCAGACTCGGCGCGTAACGGTGCCGGCGTCGGGGGCGGCGCAGGTGCGCTTCGCGTCGCAGTCCATTCCCACGGCCGCCATCCGGGGCTCGGTGCGCATCGACCACGACGCGCTGCCGGAGAACGACACCTTCAACTTCACGCTGGCCCCCGACGAGGTGGTGTCGGTGCTCGTGGTGGAGCCGGTGCGCGCGCGCCGGAATCAGAGCCTGTTCGTGAGCCGGGCGTTGAGCATCGGCAACCGGCCGCGCTTCGACGTTCAGGTGAAAGCCGAGAATGCCGTGCGGGTGTCCGACCTCGAACACCGTTCGCTCGTGATCCTGAACGAGGTTCGTCCGCCCGGCGGCGCGGTGGGCGCGCGGCTGCGGCAGCTCGTGGCCGACGGGGCGGGCCTGCTGATCGTTCCGGGCGACGAACAGACCGCGGGGTGGGCGCCCGAGTGGCGGGCGCTGCTGCCGGCGCGCGTCGGGCCGGTGGTCGATCGCACCGACCACGCCGGGGGGACGCTGGCTGCGGTGGAATACTCCAGCCCGATCTTCGAGGTGTTCCAGGCGCCAAGGAGCGGAGATTTCTCCACGACCCGGATGTTTCGCTACCGGGCGCTCGTGGCGCCGGGCGACAGCGGGGTGCTCGCGCGCATGGACGACGGGACGCCCGCGCTGGTCGAACGGGCCGACGGCGAGGGCAAAGTGCTCCTTTGGGGGTCCACGCTCGACGAGTACTGGACCGACCTTCCCCTGCAGCCGGTGTTCCTGCCGTTCATGCATCAACTGGCGAAGTATGCCGGCCGCTATGCCGACCCGCGGTCGTCGTTCACCGCCGGCGAGGTACTCGACCTCTCGCGCCACGGCGAACTCACCGCCATGTTCGGGGATAAGACGAATGGGCAGGCGGCCGGCGGCACGGGCCCGGCCCTCATACTGCAATCGCCGTCCGGGCGGCGCACGCGACTCCACGCGAACGGCCGCGATCACCTGGCCGAGCTGCACGAAGCGGGCTTCTACGAATTGCGCGACGCGGCCACGGCCATCGGGAGCGGCCGGCCGATCGCGGTGAACGTTGATCCGGCGGAATCGGACCTGTCGCACCTCGATCCACAGGAACTGATCGCCGCCGTCACCAGCCGCACGACGGACGCCGCGCACGTCGGCGCGGCGGCCGCGTCGTCACCCGAGGACCTCGAGCGGCGGCAGCGGATCTGGTGGTATCTGTTGTTGGGCGCGCTGCTGCTGCTGGCCGCCGAAACGGTGGTCTCGAACCGTCTGTCGCGGGCCGCGGGATGAACGCCGTGCACGGGAGGGCGTGAGTCATGGAAAGCGCACACGGAATCCTGTCCGAACGGAATCGTCTGGCCGGCGTCGTCCGCGACGTGCGAACGCGCTGGCGGCTGAAGCGCGCCCTGCACGGCGCGACGATCACGCTCGTCGTGGGCTTCGTGATTCTCGCCGTCGCGGCCTGGGTCATGAATGCCGTGCGGTACGCGCCGGTCCCGGTGCTCATCACGCGCGTGGTGGCGCTGGCGTCGGTGCTCGCGGTGACGGTGCGCTACCTGATCCTGCCCCTGCGCCGCAACCCGGGCGACGACCAGGTGGCGCTGTACCTGGAAGAGCACGAGCCCACGCTCGACGGCGCGCTGATGACGGCAGTGGATGTCGGCAACCGGACGTCGTCGGCGGGCGCGGCGCGCTCTCGCCGGCCCTCGCGGCGCGCCTCATGCGCTCGGCGCTCGACCGCATCCGCACCGTGGACGACGGCCGGCGCGTGGACGCCGCCGATCTCACGCGCACCGGCGCGATCTTCGCGGCCGTGCTCGCCACGGCGGTGCTGACGCTGCTGGTGGGACCGACGTCGCTGCGGTACGGCATGGGCGTGTCGCTGGCGCCGTGGCGCACCGCGAGTCCCGCCGGCCTGTTCTCCATCGTCGTGACGCCGGGCAACGCCACCGTGGCGAAGGGCGGCGACCAACTGGTGACGGCGTCGCTCCGCGGGTTCGAGTCGCAGCGCGTGGAACTCGTGGTGCGCGGCGCCGATTCCACCGCCTGGACGCGCCTGCTCATGCTGGCCGACAGCACCGGCGCGTATGCCTTCCGGCTGTTCGACGTCGGCGCGCCCATGGACTACGCCGTGGAGGCGAGTGGCGTACGGTCGCCGACGTTCCACCTGGACGTGGCCAACCTCCCGTACGTGGGGCAGATCGACCTGCAGTACCGCTACCCGGCATACACGCAGCTGCCGCCCCAGAACGTGGAGGGCACGGGCGACATCGCGGCGCTGGCCGGCACGATGGTGCGCGTGCGCATCACGCCCACCGTTCCGGCGCAGGGCGGGCGCGTGGTGGTGGACGGCGGCGACACGCTGCAGCTCGTTCCAAATGCCGACGGCACGTTGATGGCGATGCTGCGCGTGCAGCATCCGGGGTTCTACAAGGTGGAGCTGCAGTCGCCGGACGCCCGGCTGACCACGGCCTCGCTCAACTACAACATCGACGTCCTCCCCGACCGGCCGCCCACCGTGCGCTTCACCAAGCCGGGGCGCGACCAGCGCGTACTCTCGGTGGACGAGGTGTACACCGAGGCGAAAGCCGAGGACGACTACGGCGTGTCGCGGCTGGATCTCGTGTACTCGGTGAACGGCGGCGCCGAGCGCACCGTGCCGCTGAGCCGGGCCACCAGCCGCGTGCTGCGCGACATCTCGGCGGGTTACACGTTCATGCTCGAGGACGACAGCCTGCAGCCCGGCGACGTGGTGTCGTACTATGCGCGCGCCACCGACAACGACGCGGTGAGTGGACCCCAGCGCGCCACCAGCGACATCTACTTCCTCAACGTGCGCCCCTACGAGCAGGAATACCGGCAGGGGCAGAGCGGCGGTGGCGGCGGACAGAGCGGCCAGGGGCAGAACCAGTCCAATCAACTTTCCCAGCAGCAGCGGGAGATCATCGCCGGCACCTTCAACCTGTCGCGCGACAGCGCCACGTACGCTCCCAAGGATCTGCAGGAGAACCTGGCGACCCTGCGACTGGCGCAGCAGAAACTGCGCGAGCAGACCGCGGAGCTGGCGCGCCGGCTCGTGGAGCGCGGCATCGCGTCCACCGATTCCGGATTCCGGAAGATCTCCGAGATCCTCGGCCGCGCCGCGCCGCAGATGGACACCGCCGAGCAGCGGCTGGCCTCGGGCAGCCCGCACTCCGCACTGCCCAGCGAGCAGCGCGCGCTGGCGGAGCTGCAGCGCGCCGAAGCGGTGTTCCACGACATTCAGGTGTCGCAGGGTGGGGGCGGGGGCGGCGGCGGTGGTGGAGCGGCCGGCGCCAATGCGCAGGACCTCGCCGACATCTTCGAGCTGAACAAGGACCGGCTGCGGAACCAGTACGAGACCGTCGAGCGCGGCCAGGACCAGCAGCAGCAACAGCAGCAGCAGTCCGATCGGCAGGTGGACGAGGTCATGGAGAAGCTCCGCCAATTGGCCGCCCGGCAGCAGCAGCAGGACGAGCGGGCCCAGGCCAAGGCCGACAGTCTGGGGCAGATGGGTGCGGGCGGCGCATCGTCCGGCGCCGGCCAGCGGCAGTTGGCGCAGCAGGCAGAGCAGACGGCCCGGCAATTGGAGCGTCTGGCGCGGGAGCAGCAGTCGCAAGCGCTGGCCGATGCCGCCCGCCGGTTGCAGAACGCCGCAGACGCCATGCGCCGCGCGGCGGCCGACCGCGGTCAACAGGGCGCGGCCAACTCGCAGCAGGCGCTGCAGCAACTCGAGGACGCCCGGCGCCTGCTCGATCGCGAACGGAGCCAACGCACCCAACGCGATCTGCAGGGCGCGCTCGATACGCAGCGTGCCCTGGCCAACCAGCAGCAGCGGGTGTCCAACGACATCGACCGGCTGGGCCAGACGGCGTCGGGCCAGCAGCAGGAACTGCGGCAGTCCATTGCCGCGCAACAGCGGGCGATGGCGGATTCCGTGCACGCGCTCACCAGCCGGCTGGACCGCATGGCGTTGGACAACCGCCGCGATCAGCCTGAGGCGTCACGCCAGATGGCCGCCGCCGCCGACTCGCTCAAGAAGCGAGGCACCGCCGACCGATTGGGCTACCTGGCGCAGAACGCCACGCGCACCGCGCCACAGCAGTACCTGAGCCAACAGCAGCAGCCCGTGGGCCGCGACATCGCGGAGTTGGGCCGACAGCTCCAGGGGGCGGCCGAGGCGGCGGGTCGCCAGAGCTCGCAGCAGCAGCAGGCCGAAGCGCTCGACCGGATGCGCGCCCTGGTGCAGGGCCTGCAATCGGTGAGTGAACGGCTGCAACAAGACCGGGAGCAGAACGCCCGCGGCCAGCAGGAAGCGGGGAGACAAGGGCGGCAGGGCCAGCAGGGTCAGCAGGGGCACCAAGGGCAGCAGGGGCACCAAGGGCAGCAGAGCCAACAAGGGCAGCAGAGCCAACAAGGGCAGCAGGGCCAGCAGGGCCAACAAGGGCAACAGGGCCAGGGCGGGCAGAATGGCTCCGGCGGTCAGCGCGCCCAGTCGGGTCAGCGCGGGGGTGGCGGCGCCATGCAGGGTGGTGGGGGGCCGTCGCGCATGGGTGCGGCGAACGGCCGCGCGCTCACGCCCGCGGAGTTGCAGCAGTTCTCGCGCGAACTGTCGCAGCGGATGGCCGATGCCGACACGTTGCGCAACATGCTCTCGCGCCAGGGGGTGGACGTTTCCGAGCTCGATCGAGCGATCGACAACCTGCGCGCGGTCAGCCGGCCAAACGCGCTCGCCGACACCTCGGCGGCCGTGGCGCTCAGGTCACAGGTAATCGAGGGGCTCAAGGCGTTCGAATTCGCGCTGCGCCGCACCCTGGGCAACGACGACCAACGCGTGCTGCTGGGTCGTTCGGGCGACGTACCGCCGGCGTTCCGGGCGCTGGTGGAGGAGTACTACCGCTCGATCGCACATCCGAAGAAGCCGTGACCGCGACCCACTGCTGACGACTGACGGCCGGCCGCTGACTGCGGGCGGCCAGCAGCCGGCGGCACACCGTCAGCCGTTGTCGCTGGGTCGCAATCCGCCCAACCCCACCTCCGTCCCCACCCGCTCGCGCTCGGCTCGTTCGAAGACGTGCGCCGCGGCGGCGAGGTCTTCCACCGCCAGGCCGAGCGACTTGAACAGCGTGATCTCGTCGGCGCTCTCCCGGCCGCGTGCCTTGTCGATCAGGATCTCACCGAGTTCGGCCACCACGTCCTGTTCGGAGATCCTGCCCTCGCGCATCGGCACCAGGTAGTCGGCCGATTCGTGGACCAGCGACTCCCGGCGGTCGGCGAACAGGCGCGACCGCGCGACCGCGTCGCTGTCCAACTCGCGGGCGTCGGGCTGCGACGCGCCGACGGCGTTCACGTGCATGCCCGGCTCCAGCCACTCGCCGAACAGCACCGGTTGGCGCGACGACGTCACGGTGCACACGATGTCGCTGCCGAGCACCGCGTGTTCCGGGCTGTCGCACACTTCCACGGCGATGCCCAGCGCCTCCCCCGCCCAGGCGGCGAATGCCCTGGCGTGCTTCCAGTTCAGGCTGAACACGCGCACGGCGGACAGCGGCCGCACGAGCGAGATGGCTTCCAGGTGCGTGCGGGCCTGCACGCCGCTCCCGAGCAGCGCGAGGGTGGACGCGTCCTCCCGGGCCAGGAGTTTGGTGGCCACGGCGGACACGGCGGCGGTGCGCACGGCCGTGATGGAGGAGGCATCGAGCATCGCGGCCAGCGTGCCCGTCTTGCCGTCGAACAGCAGCACCGCGCCCTGGTGCGAGTCGAGGTTGGTGCCGTGATTGCCCGGGAAGACGGTGATCATCTTCACGCCGAACACCGGCAGCGCCGCCGAGTAGGCGGGCATCATGGCGAACACGTCGTGCGTGTCCGGAATCCGCATCACGGGCCGTAGCGGCAGCACGACCTCGCCGCGCGACAGCGACGCGAGCGCCTCCTCCATGAGCGGGATGCACTCGCCCATGGGGAGGAGCGCGGTGACCTCGGACTGATTCAGGATGCGCATGAAATGGCAGTCAGACCGTCAGACAGTCAGACAGTCGGACAGTCGGACAGTCGGACGGTCGGACGGTGAAGCGGGGCCGGCCCGCTCCACCGCGCCGCCCTGGCGTCTCACTCCTCTCCCATGAACGGATACTTGTAGTCCGTCGGCGGCGAGAAGGTCTCCTTCACCGAGCGCGAGCTGACCCAGCGCACGAGGTTGAGCTTGGACCCGGCCTTGTCGTTGGTACCCGACCCGCGGGCGCCGCCGAACGGCTGCTGTCCCACCACCGCGCCGGTGGGCTTGTCGTTCACGTAGAAGTTGCCGGCGCTGTTGCGCAGCGTGGCCATCGCCTCGCGCACGCCGCGGCGGTCGGTGGAGAAGATCGCGCCGGTGAGCGCGTACGGTGACGTCGTGTCGATGGCGTGCAGCGTCTCGCCCCACTTGGCGTCGTCGTACACGTACGCCGTCAGCACGGGGCCGAAGATCTCCTCGCACAGCAGGCGGTAGCCGGGGTCGTCGGTCTCGACGAGTGTCGGTTCGATGAAGTAGCCGACCGAGTCGTCGGTGTTGCCGCCGGCGATGATCTTGGCGTTGCGCTTGGCGTCGGCGATGTACTCGCTGATCTTCCGGAACGCCTTCTGGTCGATGACGGCGCCCACGAAGTTGCGGAAGTCCTGGATATCGCCCATCCGCATGTCTTCCATGATCGCCACCAGCCGGTCGCGGACGGCAGGCCAGAGCGACTTGGGTACGTACACGCGGCTCGCCGCCGAGCACTTCTGCCCCTGGTACTCGAAGGCGCCGCGCGCGATGGCCACCGCCAGCGACTGTGGATCGGCCGACGGGTGGGCGAGGATGAAGTCCTTGCCGCCCGTCTCGCCGACGATGCGCGGGTACGACCGGAACTTCGACATGTTGGCGCCGATCGTCTGCCACATGTTGTTGAACACCATCGTGCTGCCCGTGAAGTGCACGCCGGCCAGGTCGGGGTGCGAGAGCGCGATGTCGCTGATCATCGCCGCGTCGCCGCTCACCAGATTGATCACGCCCGGCGGCAGCCCCGCCGCCTCGAGCACCTGCAGGATGAAGTGGGCGGAGAGCATGGCGCTCGATGCCGGCTTCCAGAGCACGGTGTTGCCCATCAGCGCCGGCGACGTGGGCAGGTTGCCGGCGATCGACGTGAAATTGAAGGGCGTGACCGCGTACACGAACCCTTCCAGCGGGCGGTAGTCGAGCTGGTTCCACATGGTGTGGTTCGAGAGCGGCTGCTCGTCGTACAACTCCTGCGCGTAGTGCGGGTTGAACCGCCAGAAGTCGATCAGCTCGCACGCCGAGTCGATCTCGGCCTGGAACACCGTCTTCGACTGGTTGAGCATCGTCGCCGCGTTCGCCGTGTCGCGCCACGTGGTGGTCAGCAGCTCGGCGGCCCGCAGGAACACTGCCGCGCGATCCTCCCACGCCCAGTTGGCCCAGTCGGCGTGCGCCGACTTGGCGGCGGCGATGGCCTGCTCCACGTGCTCCGGCGCCGCCCGGTGCCAATCGGCGAGCACGTGCTTGTGGTCGTGCGGCATCACGGCCTGCGCCGTGTCGCCGGTGCGGACGGGCGTGCCGCCGATCACCATCGGGATGTCGATCCGCTCGCCGGCCATCGCGGCCAGGCGGGCCTTGATCGAGGCCTTCTCGGGAGAGCCGGGCGCGTATCCGCGCACGGGTTCGTTGACGGGAGGAGGAACGCGGCGCGTGCCGTTGAAGGCCGCGAGCGGAGAGATACGGTCGGAGGAAGCCATGTGCGGGTCTCGAATCGTGCCGGGTACGAGGGGCGCGCAGGGGGCGGGCCCACGGAAAGATACCAGTCCTCACCGGCTGGGCCAACGCACCGCGCACTCGCCATGGGAACCGCAATTGACCAGATTCCCCGGACTGGTTGAATCCTCCGCGAACCGGGACCTGCCTGCACGCCGCCCGGTCTCGTACTCACGCACGACAAGCGACCCGTGAAAGTCCTCATTGCCGACGACGACGATACCGTCCGTGCGCTGGTCAGCGCGGTGGCGGTGAGCCTGGGCTACGAGCCGACCATCGCCACCGACGGCGCGGCCGCCTGGCGGCTGTACGAGGAACAACGGTTCCCGCTCATGGTGGTGGACATCGAGATGCCCGTCATGGACGGGCTCGAGCTGTGCCGGAAGATCCGGACCGTCGACGAGCGCCACGAGACGTTCGTCGTCGTCCTCACCGGGCGCAGCACGCACGAAGATCTCGGGCAGGTGCTGGAGGCCGGCGCCGACGACTACTTGTCCAAGCCGACCACGCCCGACAATCTGCGCGCGCGTCTGGTCATCGCCCAGCGGCGCATGGCGCAGGAGGCGCAGCGCCGGGCTGCCGAGGAGGCGCTCGCCAAGGCCCGCTGGATGGCGGGCATCGGCGAGACCAGCATCGCGCTCCAGCACGAAATCAACAATCCGCTCTCGGCCCTCCTGGGCCATGCCGAGCTGCTGATGCTCGACGAACAGGACAACGGCGCCGAGCCCAACGAGCACGTGCGGGTGATCCACGAGCAGTCCCGCCGCATCGCCGATGTGGTGAAGCGGCTGGGCCAGCTACGCGATCCGCAAACCGTGGAATACGTGGCCGGATCGCGGATGCTCGACCTCAGCAATCCCCCGGCCGAGGAGTCGTGACGCCGTCGGGCCGCGCGCCGCGCTTCCTCGGCGCGCACACGATTGCCAACGGCGGCATTCACATGGCCGTGCGCCGCGCCGCCGATGCCGGGATGACGGCGCTGCAGATTTTCAGCGCGATTCCCAAGTACTACGGCGACAAGGTCGGCATCAAGCCCGATCGGGTGCAGCGGTTCCGCGACGCGCTGACCGAGGCGGGGATCGCGCCCGAGCACGTGGTGGTGCACGCCGCGTACGTGCTCAACACCGCGACCCCGGATCCCACCAAGTGGTCGCGGGCGCGCGACGGACTGGCCAAGGAACTGGAGCGGTCCACCGCGCTGGGCGTCGGGGCCGTGTGCTTCCATCCCGGGGCCGCCACCGACGACGACCGCGACGCCGCGTTGGACCGCATAGCGGCGGCGATCACGCACGCGCTGGAGCGCACCGACGGGAGCACGCGTCTGTTGGTGGAGAACACGGCGGGCGCCGGCCGCACCATGGGGCGCACCCCCGGCGAGGTGGCCGGCATCCTGGAGCGCGTGCCGGCAGCGTTGCGCGCGCGCACCGGCTACGGCCTCGACACCTGCCACCTGTTCGCGTCGGGGTTCGCCATTGGCGAGAGCGCCGCAGCGCAGGCGGCGGTGCTGGACGAGTTCGAGCAGGCGACGGGGGAGCGACCCGGGTTCTTCCACTTCAACGACAGCGAGGGGGCGCAGGGGTCGAACCGGGACCGCCACGCGCTGATCGGCGAGGGACAGATCGGCGTGGAGCCCTTCCGATGGCTGTTGCACGATGCCCGCACGGAAGGCGTGCCGTGCATTCTCGAGACACCGCAGGAGAAGCCCGACATCGCCGACGACCACCCGAGCGCGGATCCGTGGGATGTGCGGATGATGGAGTTGCTGCGGGGGATGGAATAGGGGATGGAGTCTGGCGGGGAGCCGGCAAGACGTCGTATGGGGAGGTCGGGAGGCAGCAGTTGACGGTTAGCAGTCAACAGTCGGCAGTCAACCGCTGTCGGGATGGGCGTTTGAAAAAAACCGCGTGTGCAGTAATTCCAAACGGCCGGGTAGGCCGACATGCCAGATGGGCGGCCGACACTCGAGCGGACCACGCGTTCCGGCCGGTGCCCAGGGCCGGTTGGCAGACGCTGCGAACGAGTTCGCAAGCCCTCACGCTCTCCCGATCTTCTTACCGCGTCGGGTGTGGAGGCATGTTCGGGCAGTTGACGAGCGGATTCCACCCGATGAACGCGCCGTCAGGATTGGTGGCGGGTCGCCAAGCGGCCCACTTGGCGAGGTAGATCCGACAGGCAGGCTCGCGAATATCGGCATCCCGAACGTTGTTCAGGATGCCGGAGACGAGTGCGCTATCGGCCACGACCGTTGGGTTCTGCAGCAAGTGCAGTGCAACGTCGTGGCCTTCCGGTACGGGCGGCCACAGGTGACGAACCAACTTGAGCAAGGTCCCCCGGGGCGTGGTCGGGTCCGCGGCCACCGTCGCGCCGAACTCGTGCGAGAGCAAGGCCAGCGCGCTACGGCCAAGTGTGTCACGCGCGCCGGCCAGCATCTGGAGCATCGGGATGCTCGAGCGAATCTCTCTTCGCTTCAACAACAGGTCCGAAGCGACCCAGCCATGGTCCACGGAGTATTGTGCGATTGCCTCAATCGTCGCGGGCGGCGTCGCCGGATCGCGGGCCAGCGGCAGCAGGAAACGAGCCTTCGTCGCCGCATCCGCGGCATTGAAGGCGGAGGGCGACGGTTGCCACCACCAGTCCGGGGGTGGCAGGGGCCTGCCGAGCTCCCTCGCTGGTAGCACGACCCGTTTGTCGCTGCGCGGAATGAGCACGACGTCGACAGGTGATATCAGCATTGCGCAGGTCACGTCCCGCCTCGACGGGTCCGGGGGAGGTTCCACCACGATCGAGTCGCTCCATTCGACGACGCGGCTCACGGTGTTCCACACGTTGGCGCAGCCGTCCAACCCGCCCATCGCAATTGCGATTGCCATCTCGTGCCGGAAATCGATGTGTGGCGGCGGCTCGTCCACCCAATTGTCCGTTGCGGGTATCCACGCAAGTCGCTGCCACCGACGCCACAGAGTCGCCCATCGGGAGGAATCGCGAATCACCGTCGCTGCCGGAAAAGGGATCGACAGCAGATGGGCGTCGATGCGCCTGAATTCGATGGCCCGTTGTGCTCCCACGGCGCGGCCGGCGAACAAGGAGCCGACCACCAGGGCAGTCGCAGTCAGAAGCGTACGCTTCAACAGGTGGCCGTCGTCGCGTTCGCCCGGGGACGCATCGCCCCGACTCGGGCGCCACATATGAGATTCTGCGTACCTGCCATGAGGTGGATACTACCCGGCCACCGGCGAGCCCGGCAAGATGGGGCGGGGCCGACGTCGTCCGGGGCTTCAGCAATACGGCGGCCTACCGAGCCCAGGCATTCCCAATTGAGCGCATCGCCTCCGGCATCCCGGATCGAATTAGCCGTACGCCATTTCGCCACGTTCGAGGAAACTGCACAAACTGTTTCTTCATACGCCCATCCCGACAAACCGCGAACTGCTCACTGCCCACTGCCCACCCTCTCAGACCTATATTTGCATGATTAGCTAATTATCTTAGATTGGATGCCCATGGACTCCGCCTTCAAAGCCCTGGCCGACCCCACGCGCCGGGAAATCCTCAAACTGCTGCGCAAAGGGCCGCGCACCTCCGGGGAGATCGCCGAGCGGTTCGACACCGCCTGGCCCACGATCTCTCGCCACCTGGGTGTGCTCCGCGACTCCGGGCTCATTCTGTCCGAGCGCCACGGGCAGCAGATCCACTATGAACTGAATACCACCGTCTTCGACGACGTGATCGAGCAAATGCTCGACTGGGTCCGTCCGGGGAGGAAGCATGGGTAAGTGGTTTCCCGTGATGCCGGTCGCGGGGGCCTCCGTACATCGATCTCCGCCGCGCCAACTACGCCAAGTTCCAGAGCACCTACGACCTGATGGTCAACGTGCTCATGGTATCCATCATCGCTGCCTCGCTGGGATCCCACGTCTACTCCTATTTCGCATGGCGAGAGGAACAACCGTGACCAGACATGTAATGGCCGCCGCCGGTCTCGCACTCGTGCTGGCCGGCACGGCCCGCGCCCAGGGCGCCGCCCCGTACACCTTCCGCATGGTTCTCGGCCGGGACACGCTGAGCAGCGAGGTCGTGCAGCGCACGCCGTCCCGCCTCGACGTGGACATGATCGACAAGGCCACCGGCGCCCACTGGCAATACGGGATGACGCTGGCGCCCGATGCCCGCGTGTCGGCCATGAGCAATGTTTACTACCGGCTGGCCAAGGGCGACACCGTGCCCTTCCAGCGGGCCGACGTCGCCTTCGAGCGGGATTCCGTGACGGTGACCGTCTCCGGCAACGTGTCGCGCGTGGAGCATCTGGCCACGCCGGCCGGCGCCGTGCCCTACATCAACCCATCGTTCGCGATGATCGAACAGGTGGTGCGGCGGGCCCGTGCCATGGGGGGCGCCGTGGACACCGTCCCGCTGTTCATGCTGGTGGGCGGACAGACGGTCCCGGCGATCGTCGAGCGCCAGGGAGCCGATTCGGCCGTGATCCGCATCGGCATGGCGGCCATCCACGCCGCCGTGGGACCGGGCGGGGAACTGCTCGGCGGCGTGATCCCGGCGCAGCAGGTGAGGGTGATCCGCCTCGAGGGCGCGCACCCGCTCGTTACCGGGAAGGTCGACTACGGCGCCCCGCCGGGCGCGCCGTACACCGCACAGGACGTGACCGTGCACACGCCGGAGGGGCTGACCTTCACCGGCACGTTGACGCTGCCGAACGTGCGCCACGGCCGGGTGCCGGCGGTGGTGACGATCACCGGGTCGGGCGCCGAGGATCGCGACGAGCGAATCTCGATCGTCGCCGGCTACCGCCCCTTCTGGCAGGTGGCCGACACGCTGGGGCGGCGCGGGATCGCGACGCTCCGGCTGGACGATCGCGGCGTGAACGGCTCGAGCACCGGTCCGGCCGGTGCCACGTCCGCCGACTTCGCCAACGACATCCGGGCAGCGCTGGCGTATTTGCGGACGCGTCCGGAGATCGACGGGTCGCGCCTCGCGCTGGTGGGGCACAGCGAGGGCGGAATGATCGCGCCGATGGTGGCGGCCACGGATTCCACGCTCCGGGGGATCGTCCTCATGGCGGGCCCGGCGTACACGGGGCGGCGCATCCTGGAATTCCAGCAGCGGAACGGGGTGGCGAACGCGCCCGGACTCACCGCCGCCGAGCGGGCGACGGCGCTGGAGCAGAGCGCGGCGGCCATGAAGAGCCTGACGGCCACGAGCGCATGGCTACGTTTCTTCGCCTCGTACGATCCGCTCCCCACCGCCCGGAAGGTGCGGGTTCCGGTGCTCATCCTGCAGGGGGAAACCGATCAGCAGGTGACGCCGGAGCAGGCCGACACCCTCGCGGCGGCGTTCCGCGCCGGGGGGAATCGGGACGTCACCGTCCGGAAATTCCCGGCGACGGATCACCTCTTCCTCGCCGATTCGGTGGGTGACCCGGCGCGCTACGGCATGCTGTCCACCCGGACGGTGCGCCCCGCAGTGCTGGGTGCGCTCGCCGACTGGCTGGTGCATCACCTGCGCTGACCGGCGCGGCGGGTCCATTCTCCGAGGGGAAAGCGGCGCGCTCCAGAGTGAAAACGCCGCAAAATTCCTATTGCGTCCGCGAAGGAGTGTTTTACCTTTCCGCGCGACGGACAGCGGTTCCCTCTGAGAAGACCACTCCGTTTCACAAATCCAGGAGAGAGCACATGGCCGCGAAAAAGGGCAAGAAGAAGGCCGGTAAGAAGCCCGCGAAGAAGGCTGCGAAGAAGTCCGCGAAGAAGGCTGCGAAGAAGCCCGCGAAGAAGAGCGTGAAGAAGGCGGCGCGCAAGCCCGCCAAGAAGGCGGCGAAGAAAAAGGCTGCACCGAAGAAGAAGGTGAAGCGGAAGCCCAACGCCGCGTTCATGCGCCCCGTTCAGCCCGATGCGGTGCTCGCTACGGTCGTCGGCTCCACCGCGATTCCCCGCACCGAGATCACCAAGAAGCTCTGGGCCTACATCAAGAAGAATGGTCTGCAGGACGCCAAGGAGCGTCGCATGATCAACGCCGACGCCAACCTCAAGGCGGTGTTCGGTGGCAAGGGCAGGGTCTCGATGTTCGAGATGACGAAGCTCGTGGGCAAGCACGTCAAGTAGTTCGCTCCGGCTTCACACAGCGAGGGCGCGCTCACGGCGCGCCCTTTGTTGTGTCCGGGACTTCCGGGCCCGGGAACCACGACGTGCCACGCGCCGTAGGGTGGCGTAGATTCCTGTCGTCATCCGCCGTTCCTCACTTCTCAACCGCGATCGAGTCCGCGTGGCCAAGTCTTCGAAATCCCGGAAGTCGTCCCGATCCCCCGCCTCCACCAACGTCGTCGCCGAAGCCCGCAAGGGGCGCGGAGGCAAGGCGAGATCGGGGCCGCAGCGCAGCTGGGTCTGGGAGAACATCAAGTCGTTGGGCGGTGCGATCCTGATCTTCCTGTTCATCCGCACCTTCTTCGTCGAGGCGTTCAAGATCCCCTCGGGGAGCATGATCCCGACGCTGCTCGTGGGCGACTGGCTGTTCGTGAACAAGGCGGTCTACGGTCCGGCGATCCCGTTCACCAACAGGCATCTGCCGGGATATTCCGATCCGCACCGCGGCGACGTCGTGGTGTTCATCTCGCCGTACCAGGCCGACGAGGCACAGCTGGGCCACGATCCCACGCCCACGCTCGTCAAACGGCTCATCGGCATGCCGGGGGACACGCTGTACATGCGCGGCGGCGTGGTGTACGTGGACGGCATCGCCCAGCGCCAGGGCTTCGGCGCGCGCGGTTACGTGGGCGACCCGGCGCAGAACCGTCCCGACGACACCTCGCCCCTGTTCGCGTGGCAGCAGCGCATCGCGCTCCACGACACGCGCTTCGGGTCGGCTCCCGCCGTGCCCACGCACGACAACTGGGGCCCCCTGCTCATTCCGGCCGGCGACTACTTCATGATGGGCGACAACCGGTACTGCTCCAAGGACAGCCGCTACTGGGGCGTCGTGCCGCGGGCCAACGTGCGCGGCCGGCCGATCTTCGTGTACTACTCGTACAAACCGAGCCCGGGCGGTCTGAACGACTGCGACGGCGAGGCCAGTGACCGGCCGCTGTCGTTCATCACGGACATCCGTTGGGGCCGGATCGGACACATCATCCGGTAAGTCGGACAGTCGGACAGTCAGACAGTCAAATCGTCGCTGGAGTTCGGAACATGCCACTCGTCTTCCCGTTCGATCCGGACATCACGAAGGCCGCCACGATTCCGGCTCGGCTGTACAACGATCCGGTGTATCTCGAGCTGGAACGGGAACGGGTGTTCGCGCACACCTGGCAACTCGTGGGGCGCACGGAGCAGCTCGCCGAGCGGGGCGACTACATCACCGTCGAGATCGGCAACGATTCCGTGGTCGTGCTCCGCGACGGCGACGTGTTGCGCGGCTTCCACAACGTCTGTCTGCACCGGGCCGGTCCCGTGGCGCAGGGGTGCGGGCGCCGCCAGACGCTGCAGTGCCGGTACCACGGCTGGACGTACAATCTGCAGGGCGGCCTGCTGCACGCGCCGGAGATGGAGGGGGTCGAGGACTTCCGCCCCGCGGACATGCGGCTCCGCCCCGTCGCCGTGGCGACCTGGGGCCCGCTGGTCTTCGCGAATCTCGATGGGAAGGCGCCGCCGCTCGACGAAGTGCTGGAAGACATTCCGCAGCGCGTGGCGCCCTTCCACTGCGCGTCCATGCGCTACGTGATGCGCAAGGAGTACGACCTGGCCTGCAACTGGAAGGTCTACGTCGACAACTATCTCGAGGGGTACCACGTGCCGGTGGTACATCCCGGACTCCACAAGGAACTCGACTACGACAACTACCGCGTGGAGCCCCACCGCTACTTCTCGTTCCAGCACGCGCCGCTGCGGCCGGTGCCCGCAGCGGCCGGCGATCGCAAGTACGTGCCGGCGGCCGGCGACGTGCCCGAGGCCTTCTACGTCTGGATCTTTCCCAACGTGATGCTCAACATCTACATGGGTCAGATGCAGACGAACGTCGTGCTCCCCCTGGCCCACGATCGGACGCGCGTGGTTTTCGAGTGGTTCGCCGCCGATCCGCCGGCCGACCCGGCCACCGACCAACGGTGGAGCCGGCTGGTGGCGTTCAGCGACGAGATTCAGGACGAGGACATCGAGATCTGCGAGACGGTGCAACACAACCTCCGCTCGCGTGTGTACGACCGGGGCCGCTACTCCGCCAAACGGGAGAACGGCGTCCACCACTTCCATTCGCTGCTGCACGAGTTTCTGACCTGACGTCGGGTTCGGCTCGCCTTCTTCTCTCGCCGGCCGCTGGATGAATCGCTGGTCGCTCCTGCACCACCGCACGGAACGCCTGATCGCGCTCTCCCAGTTGGCCTGCGTCGCCACCCTGGGCGCGCTCCTGGCCAGCTCGCGGTGGAATCAGCCGGCGCTCGTCAACGGCGCGTTCGTCGTCTCGCTGGCGGTGTTCGCGCTGGCGGCGTTCGGGATCGCCTCGCGCACCCGCCGACTGCCGCGCGCGCTGTTCGCGGGGTTCGCGGCGGCGGCGGTGCTGCTGTTCGTGGCCGAGATCGCGGGGGTCCTGCTGCCGGCGTCGGCGTTGGCCGACGCCATGCACGCCGTGGGCGCCACCGACAAGGCGATACTGGTGGCCACGCTGAACACGCTGCTTCCGCTGTACGCGCGGGCGTCGCTCGCCGCCCAGGAGCGCGCGGCGGACGTCCTCGAACAGAGTGTCCTGGCCGAGCGCACCTTCGTCGCCACGCTCGAAACGCGCGTGGCCCTGCGCACCGCCGAGTTGGAGGACACCCAGCGCGTGCTCCAGCGCATGTGGCGCCTGGGCCAGCAGATCTCGCTGGAACTCGACCCCGCCCGTGTGCTGGAACGGTTCGTGGATGCGGCCAGTGACATCGCGCAGGCCGACGGTGCCGCCATCGGGCTGCTGGGCGACAGCGGCACGGTGCGCGTGCCGGTGGCCCGGGGCGCGCTGGTGGGGCGGGCCGGATGGCACGGTTCCGCGTCGGGTTCGGCGCTCGAACGCGTGATCCGATCGGGCAATCCCTGGGTCGTGGCCGACACGCGCGCCGGCGCCGGCCTCACTGCAGCGCCGATCTTCCCCGACGCGGACGTCGAATTCCGCAGCGGCGCCGTGCTCCCGATCTCGCGGCATGGGGAGCGCATCGGCGCCGTGGCGCTGGTGCGCCGCGCGGCGGATCCGTTCGCCGATGTGACCATCGAACGCGTCAACGCCATGACGGACCTGCTGAACGTGGCGCTGGAGAACGCCGAGCTGGTGGAAACGCTGCGCCGCGCGGAATGGCGCTTCCGCACGCTCTTCCGGTCGGCTCCCGATGCGGTGTTCACCGTGCTGCGCAGCGGGCGGATCCGCGAAGCCAACGACGCCGCCTCGGAGATTCTCGGCCTCGATACGGTCCGGATGGTCGGGCGGCGCCTGAGCGACCTGGCGGACGAGGACGACCGCGCGCCCCTGGACGAGGCGCTGGCCGCCACCTTCGAGGGCCGTCCGGCGCGCCTGGAGTTGACCTTCCGCGGAACGCCGGACGGGCCGTCGCACGTGGTGTCGCTGGCCGCGAGCCTGTTGCCGGAAGCCGATCCCCCCAGCGTCCTGGTCGTGGCCCGCGACATGACCGCGGAACGCGAGATGCGCGGGCGGCTCATGGAGTCGGACCGGCTGGCCGCGGTGGGCGAACTGGTGGCCGGCGTGGCGCACGAGGTGAACAATCCGCTCAGCAGCATCAGCGCGTACGCCCAGCTCCTGCTGCGCGATCCGGACCTCGGCCCCGGCCTGCGCGAACACGTCGAGGTGATCCGGTCGGAGACGACGCGTGCCGCCCACGTGGTGAAGGACCTGCTCGCGTTCGCCCGGCGCAGCGAACCGCGGCACGAACCGCTGGACCTGAACATGGTCGTGGCGCGCACCGTCCGCATGCGGGCCTACCAGCTCGCCTCCAATCGCGTGCTGCTGGAGCAGGCGTTGGCGGAGACGCTGCCCCCCGTCATCGGCGACGCGCGGCAGCTCCAGCAGGTCTGCCTGAATCTCGTCACCAACGCCCTGCAGGCCATGGGCGACGGGGCGGGCGGCACGCTGATCATCAGCACCCGCTCGGCCGACGGCGAGGTGGTGCTCGAGGTGCGCGACACCGGCTCCGGCATTCCCGCCGAGGTGAGGGCGCGCATCTTCGAACCCTTCTTCACCACCAAGAAGGAGGGCGAGGGCACCGGACTTGGCCTCAGCGTGAGCTACGGGATCGTCACCGCGCACCACGGCCGCATCGAGATGGTCGAAACCTCGGAACGGGGCACCACCTTCCGCGTTCGCCTGCCGGCGGCCGACACCCACGTCTCGGACGGGACGCCGGTCGAGGCGCCGCCCCTCAACCTGCGGTCGCCCATCGCCGGCATCCGGATGCTGTTCGTGGACGACGAGCCGGCGCTCCGAAAGGGCATCACCGCCTACGGCCAGGCGCGCGGCTTCACCGTGATCACCGCCGACAGCGGGGAAGCCGCGCTCGCCGTCATTGGCGAGACCAACGTGGATGCGATCGTGTGCGACATTCGCATGAAGGGGATGGACGGTTACGCGTTTCATGATTGGTTACGCCAGGAGCGTCCGGGCCTCGCCACGCGCACGGTGTTCATCACGGGCGACGTGGTGACGACGGGCACCCGGCCGTCGGTCCGCCAGCCCGTGCTGGCCAAACCGTTCAGCTTCGAACGGCTCGAAGCATCCCTCATTGCCGTTATCCAGGGGCGGCCGTACGATCCGGGGCATCCGAGCCCGGTTCACGGGTCGAAGCGAATACCGTAAGTTGCGATGTGGGGCGCCACGGCGGCGATCCATTTCCGGCCTCACGCGGTCTGACAGGACGAACCCACGAGCTATGGTCCCCTACTTTCCCCGGCACACGGTCGAACTGCGGCTCGAAGAGACGAAGGCGTTCCGCCGCTTGTCGTTCAACCTGCTCGAGATGGCGCTGGTTACCGGGGTGGTCCTGCGGTTCTACCGCGCGATCGTGCTGACCCACGGATCGGCCACGAGCTGGCTGTACATCGTCGGCACGTTCGTGCTCGGCGTCGTGTTCGTCTGTAGCATGACCACGGGGCATCTGGCCAACTATCCGCTGCGAAAGTGGATCTGGCGCGCGCCGCTGTTCGCCTTCGGGGTCGTGGTGGGCGAGATGGTCACGAGCCTCCTCCTGATCCTGGTGGGCCGCGAACCCACAGGGACGGCGCGCGCCGGCTGGAACGACTGGCCGGGTATGGCGCTGAGCACCTTCTGGACCCGGGAACTGACCGTCTGTGCCTGGGCCGCGCTCCTGGCCCTCATCGTCACCGTGGTGCGGCGCACGATCCTGGCCGCCGAACGGCACGGCAAGCACGAGCGGGAGCGCGAACAGCACTCCGGCCTCTGACCGCCGCCCATGCGACCGCCCCCCTTCCGGCTCGAGCGCTACTTCGCGGATCGGGAGTTCTCGGCGCCCTACCAGCTTTCCGGGTCCGATTGCGAAACGTTGAGCGTCGGCGACCTCCTGGCCCTCGTGCCGGACGCGGCGCACCAACTGGCGGAGCTCCCGTTGGGGTACACCGAGAGTGCCGGCGCTCCGGCGCTGCGTACAGCCATAGCCGCGCTATACGACGATCTGAGCCCCGACGGCGTGCTGGTGCACTCCGGAGCCCAGGAGGGCGTCTTCACGCTGGCAAACGCGCTCCTGAGCGCCGGGGACCACGCCATCGTTCAATGGCCGTGCTACCAGTCGCTGTTCGAGCTCCCGGCGGCCGCCGGCGCCGCGGTATCGCTCTGGCGGGCCGAACCGGCCACCTGGGCGCCCGACCCCGGCGAACTCCCCAGGCTCGTGCGCCGCGAGACGCGGCTGCTGGTCGTGAACTCCCCGCACAACCCCACCGGGCACCACTTCGACCGGGAGGCGTTCGAGGCGATCGTGGGCTTCGCGCGCCACCACGGCCTGGTGCTGTTGTTCGACGAGGTCTACCGCGGACTGGAGTACTCGCCTGAGGACCGGCTGCCCGCGGCGTGCGACGTTTACGAACGCGCCGTGTCGCTGGGGGTGATGTCCAAGGCCTACGGGCTGGCCGGCCTGCGCATCGGCTGGCTGGCCTCGCGCGACGCCGCCCTGCTGGCGGGGGCGGCGGCCGTGAAGGACTACACGACCATCTGCAGCAGCGCGCCGAGCGAACTGCTGGCCACGGCCGCGCTCGCCACCGGAGAGACGATCCTCGAGCGGAACCGGGGGATCGTCCGCGGCAATCTGGAACGGCTTCGTGACTTCTTCGCCCGCCGCGAGGAGCTGTGGCGGTGGACGCCGCCGCGGGCGGGGTCGGTGACCTTCCCGACGCTCCGGCACGGCGAGCCGGACGCGTTCTGCGCCGACGTGCTCGATCGGACGGGCGTCCTGTTGCTGCCCGGCACGGTGTTCGACCGCGACAGCCGCGAGGTGCGGCTCGGGTTCGGGCGGCGGAACATGCCCGAGGCTCTGGCCCGCCTGGACGAGGCGCTGCCCTGACGGCCGCGCCGGCGCGTTCCCCCTGGACGTTATATTCCCCCCATGCAGCGGAAGAAGAAGGAATTGATCGTGGTCGGCGACCGCGTCCTCGTGAAGGTGGAAAGCGGCGAGGAGCGCACCAACGTCGGGCTCTATCTCCCGCCCACGGCCGTGGACAACCAGGCCGTGCAGGGAGGCACGATCGTCGCTACCGGGCCGGGGCTGCCGTTGCCGAGCCCCGATGCGGGCAGCGACGAGCCGTGGCGCGAGCCGGCGCGCGAAACGCGATTCGTTCCCATGCAGGCGCGCGAGGGTGACTACGCGCTGTTCTTCCGCAAGGCTGCGGTGGAGATCACGTTCGAGAACGAACGCTATCTCGTCGTTCCGCAGCAGGCCGTTCTCGCGCTGGTGCGCGACGACAAGTACTGAGGGAGTCCCGATATGAGCATGCAACTGCCGAATGCCCCGACGATGTATCCCGAGCCGCTGGTGGCGCCGATGCGCGCCGAACTGACGGGGATCGGGTTCGCGGAACTGCGTACGCCCGACGAGGTGGACGCGGCGCTGAAGGACACCAAAGGCACGACGCTGGTGGTGGTGAACTCGGTGTGCGGCTGTTCGGCGCGCAATGCGCGTCCCGCCGCCGCCATGGCCATCCGCCATGCCAAGAAGCCCGCGCACCTGGCCACGGTGTTCGCCGGCCAGGACGCCGAGGCCACGGCCCGCGCCCGCGGCTACTTCACCGGCTATCCGCCGTCGTCGCCGCAGATCGGGCTGCTCAAGGACGGCAAGCTCGTGTTCATGCTCGAGCGCTGGCAGATCGAGGGCCGGCCGGCCGAGGAGATCGCGAAGGATCTCGAATCGGCGTTCGACGAACACTGCTGAGGTCCGGCCCGGCTGGTAGAGGGGAAGGCCGCTGAACGGAAGCCGGAGAACCGCAACGACAAGCTGCGTGTGATCAGTCTTCCGTAACCAGTGGACCGAAACGACACCCGGGACACATCTCCGTTCAGTCGAGATGTGTCCCGGTTGCTGTTTCGGATCACTAAAAACTGCCCACTGACGACACCAAGCTGGTAGTTGCGGTCTTCCGTGGTCGGAGTTCGGTGGTCACCCGCCTCGTCCGCCGCGTCCTCCACCCCCCCCGCCGCCGCCGCCGAAGCCGCCCCCACCCCCGCGGCCGCCGAAGCCGAACGCCCGGCCCGGGCGAATCTCCCGCAGCGTATTCGGGTCGAGGAACGCCGCCAGGAAGGGCGGAAGCTCGCGCAACTGGTCGCTGGTCAGCAGCCCCTTCACCCGCGGGGCGTACGCCACCAGCAGATCGATGGTCGCGTTCTGCCCCTTGCTCACGTGGTCGTACGCCTCGTCGAGGTTGAACTGCTCGGGCAGTCCCACCAGGTACCTGGCGATCGGCGTCCAGATGGAATCCACCGAGTTCGTGAATTCCTTGTTCCACCGGATCAGGCTGTCGGTCTGCTGATCGGAGAGCTTGAGCGAATCCTTCTGGCGCAGCATCTGATCGATGGGGTTGGGATACCCGCGCACGTAGCGGTTCTTGATCATCATCTCGCTCGGGCGTCCGGCCGCCGCGCCGCCGCGGCCCCCGCGCCCGCCGAAGCCCCCGGGCCGGCCGGCGCCGCCGCGCCCGCCGCCGCGCAGCAACTGCTCCAGCTGCTGCCGGTTCCGGTCCGGGCCCACGGCCAGCCGGAAGTCGAGCGTGACGCGGAACGGCGCGTAGGCGGCGGTCTGGGCGATGGCCGAGTTGCCGAACCGCGGATTCACCTCGTACGTGTACTGCTGCGTGGTCTGGTTGAACCCGCGCACGTACAGCAGCGTGGGGTCGATGATCGGCGGCTGGCCCCACCCGCTCAGGTTGTTGCCGCCGTGCAGCATCGCGTCGACACCGGTGAGCGGGTTGGCCAGGTTCAGCCCGATGGTGACGCGCGACGGCAGCTTCACCGCGTCGGAGACGAGCTGGACGTTGATCGACCCCATGGAGAGCGACCAGGGGCCCACGCAGCTATTGCGGCCCGCAATCTGCCCGAGTTGGCTGGCCAGGCAGGCGCGCGGATTGCCGGAGAGGCCGTTCAGGAGCGCCTGCATGCCGGTGCGCAGCGCGGGGTCGGTGGTCGTGGCGGGATCGAACACGAACGCCCGATCGTTGGAGTAGCCATCGCCGTTCACGTCACCCGCTACCATCGGGGTGAACCGGTTGCCCGAACTGGCGCGCACGAAGGTGGAGATGTTCACGGCGTTCTTGATCGTCACCGATCCGCTGAGGTCGAACTCGTGCTGCGCCCCGCTGCTTCCCCAGTAGGTGGCCAGCGGATCGCCGGCGGTGGTGCCGCCGAACCCCCGCGTCAGGTCGCGCGTGTCGCGATAGACGTAGGTCAGGGCCCAGCCGAGCGTCGAGTTGTACGCGCGCGGCGAGATGGAGAACTGCAGCTCCCGGGTGTCCGACCGCAGATCGGACGTCGTTTCGGTGACGCGGGAGAACGCCGACGACACGCGGCCGGCGCCGGCGGCGACGGCCCCCGTGGCCGGCACGATGCTCGACGGGGCCACGTACACCGGGCGGCCGCCCTCGTCGGCGAGCGTGAACTGCGGCGTGTCCTGGAAGTTGAGGTCCACCGATCCGCGCTGGTCGAGGTTGCGGGAGTAGGTGAAGGTCAGGTTGCCGTTGAACATCGAGGTCAGCAGGCCGCGCACCCCGATGTTGGCGCGCCAGCTGCGCTGGGTGCGGAACGCGGGGTCGAACAGCGCGACGTTGGGCGCCACGTTCGAGAACACGCTGCCCGACGAGCCGTTCGCGCACTGATCGGGAATCGAGGCCGGGTTCTGCGCGTACGCGGTCCAGTCGGGCGTCGGCGCCGCCGAGCCCACGCAGGTGATCTGCTGGGCGGCGGTGGGCAGCCCCGTCTGATCCACGGCGTTCGACACGAGCGTCGCGGTGGGATTGTTGCGGAACTCGCCCACGCCGCCGGTGATCACGTAGCGCGGCGGCTGGAAAGCGCCGCGGAATCCCTCGATCTGCGGCATCGTGCCCACCTGCCAGCTGAATCCGAGGCGCGGGCTCACGGTGAAGTCGCTGGGCACGTCGTTGTTGGGAACGCCGAAGGTGCTCTGCACCAGCGGGTTGGCCTGGGGCGTGGTGCTGAACCGGCTCCCCTCCGCGCGCACGCCGTACTGGATCTGCACACGGTCGGCGGGCCGCCAGGCGTCGCCGAGCGAGAACGCCAGGGTGGCCACGTCGCCCGAGCGGCGGGCCGGCACCAGGCGGCGCGAGAACGAGGCCGGCAGCCCCGCCTCGAGGTCGGACAACGAGTTGAACGTGAACGTCCCCCGCGAGTTCGCGTTCTGGTCCTGAATGAACCGGCTCACCTGCAGATCTTCGGTGAGCTTGATCCGATGCGAGTTGTCGTCCGTGAACCAGGACGTCGCGTTCGACGCCTGCCACTGGTAGTTGGTGAGCTGCGACGGATAGCTCGAATTGCCGCCGAACTGCAGCGTCGACACGCCCGACGTCCCGTCGGGGAAGTCGGAGGTTACGAGCACGCGCGCGTCGGGCAGCGACAGGTAGCCGCTGGAGTTGTTGGTCGAGGCCGAGAGCGAGACGCTGGTCTCGTCGAGAAAGCCCCAGCCGAAATAGCCCGCATGGCTGAGTTGGAGCGTGCCCGACTTGCGCGTGCTCTGCCCCCCGTGCGCGGGCACCGCGCTGGTGGAGAGCGAGGCGGCGCCCGACTGGTTCCACGACCCGTTGAACAGCAGGCCCCACGTGTCGGTGCCGGTGGGCGAGAAGCTGAACTGGCTGAACAGCGCCCCCTGATCGCTCAACCGGTTGCTGGGCACGGCGCCCACCGTGGTCGGAATGCCCGCCGAGTTCATATAGGTGAGCAGCTGATTCACCGAATCCTGCGAGATCCCGACGCGCTCGAGCGCCGACGGGTCGGTGTTGAGCAGCGTCTGCAGGTCGCTCGTGCGCTGGCCGAACTGGAACGACGTGTTGTAGAACAGCTTGTTCCAGATGATGGGACCGCTCAGCGATCCGCTGCCGATGATGTTCGTGTACTGCTGTCCCAGCGAGCGCGTGGTCGGCGCGGCCCACTGCAGGCCCGGGTTGTCGAAGGTGACGTGCAGATTCCGGTTGATGTAGTTGGACCCGCTGTAGGTGCGGGCCGTGATCTGCCCGCCGCTGAATCCGCCCCGCGAGGGGTCGAAGGTGGTGGTGGCCATGCGCGCCGACACCTGCACGTCGCGGGGCAGCGTGCCGCCGAACGTGAGCCCGTTGAGCAGCACGCTGTTCTGGTCGGCGCCCAGCCCGAGTACCGAGAACCCCATCGTGCCGTCGGCGTTGGCGATGGCCGAGACGCCCGGCAGATACGCGGCCATGGCCGACAGATCGCCCATCGCGTCGATGGGGATGCCCGCCGTGTTGAAATTCTGCTCCACGCCGCCAATGTCCGGGCGGTTGTCACCGGCGATCGGGCGCTGGCGGTTGGCATTCACGTGCACCGTCTGCAGCTGCGTGGGCGCGGCTTCGAGCTTGGCGTTGGCGACGATCACCGCGTCGTCGTCGTTCACCTTTTGCACTTCGAAGCTCTTCGGGACCATGCCGAGGGCCACGAAGCTCATCATGTAATCGCCGTCGCCGCCGGCGAAGATGATCGTGAACCGTCCGTCCGATCCGGTCTTGCTGGTGCGCGTCGTCTCGTCGGTCATCGACTGCGCGCTCACCGAGACGTCGGCCACCGGCTTGCCGTTGGGCCCGGTGACGCGGCCGCGAATGATATCGGCCGACCCGCCCTGGGCCGACGCGGTGGCTACCGTGGTCGCGAGGGCCAGGAGCGCGATGGCGAATGCTGCTTTCATCGGAGAGTCCGGAAGACGGCCGACGTCGGGCGGTGCGCCCGTCGTTCACCCCAACCGTACGCGGAATCCAGGTGGCGCGTTGACCGCCGGCTCTGCCGAAGATCTCGCCTTAACGAACGCGCGAACGCGGCGTCCTACGGTGTTCGACCGCCGGTCGTTCGGGGCCCACGTTTCACCTCTTCCCTCGGTGACGGCGCCTCGGGCAGGAAGTCCTCGCCCGGGTTGATGTACTGGTCGGTCTCGATGCCGTGTTGCCGGTCGTGTAGCTGCCGGTAGCGTCCGCTGAGCGCCATCAGTTCCTGGTGGCTGCCGCGCTCGACGATCACGCCCCCCTCGAGCACCAGGATCTGGTCGGCGCTCTCGATGGTCGACAGCCGGTGCGCGATCACGAACGTGGTGCGCCCGCGGCGCAGCGAGCGCAGGCCGTCGCGGATCAGCGCCTCGCTCTCGCTGTCCAGGCTCGACGTCGCCTCGTCGAGAATGAGGATGCGCGGGTCGGCGAGAATGGCCCGCGCGATGGCCACGCGCTGGCGCTGGCCGCCGGACAGCTTCACCCCGCGCTCCCCGACCACGGTGTCGTAGCCGTGCTCGAACCGTTGCACGAACTCGTCCACGTGCGCGATCCGCCCCACCCGCTGCATCTCCTCATCGGTGGCGCCCGGCTTGGCGAACGCGATGTTCTCGCGGATCGTGCCGTCGAACAGGAAGTTGTCCTGCATCACCACGCCGAGCTGGGCGCGGTAGTCGTGCAGGCGGAAGCTCTCCAGATCGTGCCCGTCGATGAGAATGCGCCCCTGCTGGGGATGGTAGAATGCCTGCACGAGCCCGATCAGCGTGCTCTTGCCCGACCCGCTCGATCCCACGAGGGCCGTGGTCGAACCGGCCTTCGCCACGAAGCTGACGTCGCGCAGCACCGGCACGTCCTTCTCGTATTCGAACGACACGTGCTCGAAGGCGACGTTGCCGACGATGTCCGCCACCGGCGTTCGGGCCGCGTCGTCACCGTCCTCGGTGGGCGTGTTCATCAGCTCGCGAATGCGGTCCAGTCCCGCGAACGCCTCCGAGATCTGCGTGCCGATGGACGCGATGGACACCAGCGGTGCCGCCACCAGGCCCACGAGGTATACGTACAGGAACAGATCGCCCAGCGTCATCGTGCCGTTCAACACGTCGCGCCCGGCGATCACCATCACCAGCAGGCCGATCACGCCGCTGACGACCGTCGTCCCCGAGCTCACCGCCGACGTCCCGGTAATCGTCTGCGCGACGTTGCGCAGCAGCTTGTGCACGCCCTGCGCGAACAGCTTCCGCTCGCGCCGCTCGGACACGTAGAGCTTCACCAGCCGGATCCCGCCCACCGACTCGGCCAGCCGTCCCGTCACGTCGGCGTTGATCGCCCCCCGCTCGCGAAACAGCGGGCGCAGCGTGCGGAACGCATACGCCATCATCCCCCCGAACCCGGCCAGCACGACGGCGGTCGCCAGCGTCAGCCGCCAGTTGAGGTAGAACAGCACGCTCGTCGCGATGACCGCCGTCATCATCCCGCCCACGAGCTGGATGATGCCCGTGCCCACCACGTTGCGCACGCCTTCGGCGTCGGTCATCACGCGCGAGATCACGATACCGGTCTTCGTGGAGTCGAAAAAGGCCACGGGCAGCCGCAGCACGTGCGCCTGCACGCGTTTGCGCATGTTCGTGATCGCGCGCTGGCCCGCGATGCTCACCACCTGCGAGAGCAGGAACGAGGTGACGGCCTGGATCACGGTCGCCGCGGCCACCCCCAGCGCCAGCGGCACCAGCCACTGCGGACGGTGCTGCCCGATCACCGTGTCGATCAGAAACTTGCTGCTGAACGGCAGCACGAAGCCCGCCAGGCGGCTCACGACCATCAGCGACAGGCCGACGACGAGCGAGCGCCGATGCTCGGCGATGAGTTCTCGAGCTTCGCGCCAGGCGCGCTTGGGGTCGAGGGGCTTCTTGGTGGCCGAAGGGCCGGCGGCGGCCGACACGCCGGCGCGCGCACGTCGGCCGCCGCGCTCGGCGTGGCGGCCGGGGAGTCGGGGGATGGTCACCCCCCAAGATAGCAGCCGGGGGAACCCGTGGCCCGCCCGCCGGTGGGGCGCTCCCCTGGACGCGCCTCCGCGCCTGTCTAGCTTGAGCGGGACAGCCTCGCCGGTGGGCCGCCTGCGCGCCCCTCGCGGCGCGGCGCATCCGGCTCTTCGTCGTTCATCGACTCGACCGCCCCGTGCCCAACGCCGACCGCCCACTGCCCGCTGCCGACGGCCGATCGCTCTCCGCGGCCGGCGCGCCCACGCCACGCTACGCCTGGTACGTGGTGGGCGTGCTGACGCTGGCCAACCTGGCCGGCTGGGTCGACCGGCTGATCCTCAGCCTGCTCGTCGTACCGATTCGACGCGACCTCGGGATATCCGACACGCAGATGAGCCTGCTCATGGGGCTCGCGTTCTCCGTGTTCTACACGGTGCTGGGTCTGCCCCTGGGCTGGCTGGCCGACCGCGCCAACCGGCGCTCGCTCATGGGATGGGGGGTGGCGGTGTGGAGCGTGATGACGTCGGCCTGCGGGCTCGCCGGAAGCTTCGGGCGGCTGCTGCTCACGCGCGTGGGCGTCGGTGTGGGCGAGGCGACGCTCAACCCCGCCGCCACTTCCTTCCTGGCCGACTACTTCCCGCCCGAGCGGCTCGGATCGGCGATGAGCGTCTACTCGCTGGGCACGTTCGTCGGTTCCGGGCTCGCCTACGTGATCGGCGGCGCCGTGGTGGGGATGCTCGAGGGGCCGGCCCGGATCGTCCTGCCGCTGGTCGGCGCGGTGCACCCCTGGCAGACCGCGTTCTTCGTGGTCGGCGCTCCGGGGATGCTCATCGCGCTGCTCTTTCTGACCGTGAAGGAACCGCCCCGCAAACCGGGCACGCATGGGGCGAGCATGGGCGAGCTGTTCGCCTACGTCCGGCGCAACCTGCGAAGCTTCACGTGCAACAGCCTTGGATTCTCGTTCTCGGCGATGGTGAACTTCGGTATCGCCGCGTGGCTGGCCACGTTCATGATCCGCCACTACGGCTGGACGGCGGCGCGAGCGGGAACGGTGCAGGGGGTGCTGACGATGACCTTCGGCGTCGCCGGCGTACTCGCGGGTGGCGCGCTGGCCGATCGGTACGCGCGGCGCGGCCAGACCGACGGGCCGCTGCGTGTCGGCGTCGTGGGCGCGCTCGGCATGCTGGTGGCCGGCACGGCGTATCCGTTCATGCCCTCAGCCTGGCTAGCGGTGGCTTGGCTGGTGCCGGTGAACTTCTTCGCGGCGTTCCCGTGGGGCGCCGCCAACGCTGCCGCCGCCGAAGTGGTGCCGGCCCGGATGCGCGCCCAGGGCGCGGCGGTCTACTTCTTCGTGCTCAGCCTCGTGTCGTCCACGCTCGGACCCACCCTGGTGGCGGTGATCACCGACTACGTGTTCCGCGCCGACGCGGCCGTGGGCTACTCCCTGGCCATCGCCAACGTGTTGGGGATGAGCGCCGCGATCGCCGTGTTGCTGTACGGCATGCCGGCCTACCGGCGGACGATCGCGACGCGGGACGACTGATCAGGCCATCCGGATCCACTTCACGAGTTCACGTAGCGACGGCTTCTTGCCGTACATGAGCAGACCCACACGGTAGATGCGCGCCGATACCCAGATGGCGGCGTAGCAGGCGACGGCCAGGCCGGCGAGCGTGCCGGCCAGTTCGGGCCACCCGATCGGCACCATCGTCATCCGCATCGGCATGATGATGGGCGCCGATATCGGGATCCACGATACGACCCTGGAGAGCGTGCTGGACGGATTGGCGAGTACCGTGGGCATGAACACGATCGACGCGATGAGCGGCATCATCACCGGCCACTGCGCCTGCTGGACGTCTTCCTGATTGCTCACCATCGCCCCCACGGCCGCGAACAGCGACGTGTAGAACATGAAGCCGAGCACGAAGAAGAGGAGCAGCGCCACGCCCACGCCCAGCGAGACGCTGGGCATGTGGATGCCGGAGGCGTCGGCCGTCGGGCCGGCCACGGCGTGCACGATCTGCACGCCGAACGACGCGAGGTAGACGGCCGACAGCACCCACACCGCCACCTGCGTGAGCGCCACGGCGCCGATGCCCAGGATCTTTCCGGCCAGCAGGGCGTCGGGCTTCACGCTCGACACCACGACTTCGGCCACACGGGTCGTCTTCTCCTCGAGCACCCCGCGCAGCATGTTCTGCCCGTAGAGCGCGATCATCATGTAGAGCAGGAACGCGACGGCGTACCCGAAGATGATGCCCGATATGCCACCGCCCGACTCGAGTCCCTTGTCGGTGATCTTGTCGGTCCTGAGGTCGAACTTCACCCCGGTGAGTTTGGTGACGCTGTCGGCGTTCATGCCCGCGCGCTCCAACCGCATGTCGAGCAGCGTCCGCTGCAGGGTGCTCTTCAGCGTCGCGATGTCGGTGAGCGAGGTCGCGTTGCGTCCAGCATAGCGCACGCTGGTCCCGGCGAGGGAGCTGTCGTCGAGCACGAGATAGCCCTGGATGCCGTGGTGCATCACGACCGTCGTGGCGCTGTCGACGACGGCCTGCAAGTGCGCCGGGGCCACCGTCTCCACCTGTGGCCTGGGGCCGGTGGAGTCGGCCTTGACGAGGGCCTGGGCCACCCGCTGGCCGAGGTCCGCGCCCGTGGCGTCGAGCACGAGCACGTTGGCGAGGTTCGACGATGCCCTGGTCCGGCTCGCCAGCAGGGTTGGCCCGATGGCGATCGCCGCCAGGAAGACCGGCCCCAGCACGGTGGCGACGATGAACCACCGCGAGCGCACGCGCTCCAGGTATTCGCGCTTGAAGACGACGAAGACTTTATCCATTGCCACTCATCCCCGGCTCGACGCCCTTGGCGCCGACCCGATCGAGGAAGATCTGATGCAGGGAAGGCTGGATCAGTTCGAACCGGCTCAGCCGCGCGCCGCCGTCCACCACGCGATGCAGGAGCTCCTGCGCGTCGGCGCCCGACGCCAGTTCGATCTCGAAGTACTGGTTCTGGTCGTCGAACTTGGACACCAGCGCCGGGTCCTCGAGCACCGGCATCACGATCCCGCGCCCGTCGCCGTCGAGGGCCAGCGCCACGTTCCGGATACCGTGCTCCGCCTTCACGTCCGCCACCCGGCCGTCCAGCACCTTCTTGCCCTTGGCGATGATGCACACCGAATCGCAGATGCGTTCGGCGTTGTCCATCATGTGGGTGCTGAAGATGACGGTCTTGCCCGCGTCGCGGAGCGCGATCACGGTGTCCTTCAGCGCCTGGGCGTTGACGGGATCGAGCCCGCTGAACGGTTCGTCGAGAATCACGAGGTCGGGCTCGTGCAGCAGGGTGCCGATGAACTGAACCTTCTGCTGCATGCCGCGCGACAGCTCGTCGATCTTGGCCGTGCCCCAGTCCCGCTCCGCGGTGCGGAGCTGCAGCCGGTCGAGCCACTCGTCGATGCGCTGGTCGGCGGTCCGGGCCTTCACGCCCTTGAGCTGGGCCAGGAACCGCAGCGCGCGGCGCACCTGCATCTTCTTGTAGAGCCCGCGTTCCTCGGGCAGGTAGCCCACCCGGTCGAGCACCTTGCTGCCACGCGCCGACTGCCCGAGGATGGAGATGGAACCCTCGTCGGGTTCGAGGATGTCGAGCACCATACGGATGGTGGTCGTCTTGCCGGCGCCGTTGGGCCCGAGCAGGCCGTACACCGTTCCGCGCGGCACCTGGAGCGAGAAATCGCTGACAGCGACATGCTCCTCGTACCGCTTCACGACATTGCGGATGTCGATCGCGAAGTCAGTCATGTCCGGAGAGGAATGGGAAGGGGATCGTTCATTATAGCGCAACGCACCGGGGCCCAGCCATACTTATCAGTCATGCGCAAACTACGCTTCGGTCTCCAGGTCGGCTTCGCCGTATCGGCCGTAATCGCCGTGACGGCGTGCACCACCCGTGAAACGGGACGCACGGCTGCCGGCCGCGACACGGTGGTGGTGTACGCGGCCGCCAGCCTGGCGGCGCCGCTGCGGGCCCTCGCCGATTCCTACGCCGTGCGTACCGGCACGGTTTCGCAAATCGAGATCGGGGGCTCGCTCGAGCACGCCCGCAAGCTCACCGAGCTGCATCGGATTCCCGACGTGCTGGTCCTGGCCGACTACGAGGTGCTCGCCTCGCTGATGCCCAAGTACCTCCACTGGTATCTGAGCTTCGCGAACAACCGGATGGTCATCGCGTACACCGCGCGGTCGCACGGGGCAAGCCGGATCGACAGTACCGATTGGAGCGGCGTGCTCTCCGAACCCGGGGTGCGCGTCGGGCGGCCCGACCCCTCCACCGCACCCGCCGGCTACCGGGCGCTACTCATGCTCCAGCTCGCCGAGCGCGACCTCGGCGAACCGGGGCTGGCCGCGCGCGTGCTGGCCAACGCCCCGCCACGATTCATCCGTCCCAACGCATCGGAGCTCGCGGTGTTGCTCGACGCCGGCGAGGTGGACTACATCCTGGACTACGAGTCGGTGGCGCGCGCTCACCACTTCCGGTTCGTGACCCTTCCCCCCTCGATCGATCTCAGCGATCCCGACAGCGAGGCCTCGTACGCGCGGGCCGCGGTGCGCGTCCGCGGGGCCACCGGCGACACGGTGACGATGCGCGGCCAGCCGATTCTGTACGCCCTGGCCATTCCCGACAGCGCGCCGCATCCTGCGGCGGCGCGCCGATGGGTCGCCGCCTTGCTCGGCCCCACCGGCACGCGCGATCTGCGCAATGCCTTCGTGGACGTGCTCGCCGCGCCGCGGCTCACCGGCACCGGCGCCCCCCCCGAGGTCACGGCGCGTGTCGTCCACTGACGGGGCGGGCCGGCGCGGGCTGCAGCGCGCCATCACCGTTCTCACCGCGGCCGCGGCGTCGCTGCTCCTGCTCTTCCTCGTGGCGCCGCTGGCCGGAATCGTCGGCGGGTGGGGCGTGGCGGGCATTCGCGCGCTCGGCACCGACGCCGAACTGCGCGCCTCGCTCTGGCTCACCCTGGTGTCGGCCACGCTCGCCACCGCGCTGGGCGCGGCCGGCGGCGTACCGCTGGCCTACCTGCTGTCGCGGAAGCGATTCCGCGGCCGCGGCCTCGTGGCGGCGCTGCTCGATCTGCCGCTCGTCGTGCCGCACCCGGTGGCGGGCATTGCGTTGTTGCTCGTGCTGGGGCGCGACACGCCCATGGGCCACGCGATGCTCAAGGCGGGGCTGGAAATCACCGGCTCGGCCACCGGCATCGTCTGCGCGATGATGTTCGTGTCGGCGCCGCTGCTGGTGAGCGCGGCGCGCGAGGCGTTCGACCGCGTCGATCCGCGGCTCGAGGCGGTGGCGCGAACGCTGGGCGACACGCCGTGGCGTGCGGCGCGCCGGGTGACGCTCCCGCTGGCGGCGCGGGGCCTGGTGGCCGCCGGCGTCGTGATGTGGGCGCGCGCGATCAGCGAGTTTGGCGCAATCGTCGTGCTGACTTACAATCCGAAGGTGGCGAGCGTGCTCAGCTACGAGCGGTTCACGGCGTTCGGCCTCAAGAGCGCCCTCCCCGTGGCGGCCGTGCTCGTGTTGCTCGCCCTCGTGCCCATCACCGTGTTGCGCACGGTGCACTCGCCCGACTCTCTCCCGGAGCGCCGAGGATGATCCAGTTGGACCGCGTCACCGCCACCGTCGGCGACTTCGCTCTGCGCGACGTGTCCTTCGCCGTCGACCAGGGCACGTACGGTGTGGTGATCGGTCCCGCGGGCTCCGGCAAGACGACGCTGCTCGAGACCATCGGCGGCATCGTGCCGGTGCGCTCGGGCGCGGTGCGGCTGCGAGGCGCCGACGTCACGCGGCAGGCGCCGGAGCTGCGGCGGATCGGGATCGTGTACCAGCACGCGTACCTGTTCCCGCATCTGTCGGTGGCCCGGAACGTGGGGTACGGCACCGACGACCGCGCGATGGCGCGCGAGATGGTCGAGCGCTTCCGACTGGAGGCGCTGCTGGACCGCGACGTGAAGTCGCTGAGCGGCGGCGAGCGCCAACTGGTGGCGCTGGCCCGCGCGCTGGCCACGCGCCCCGACATCCTGCTGCTCGACGAGCCGTTCGCGGCGCTCGACCCCCGCACGCGGATCATCGTGCGGCGGCAGGTGCGCGCGCTGCACGCCGAGCGCGGCATGACGGTGCTCCACGTGACGCACGACTTCAACGAAGCGGGGCGGCTGGGGCACCAGGTGGTGCTGCTCGAGCGCGGCCGCGTGCTCCAGGTGGGGAGTCCCGACGACGTGTTCCGGCGGCCGGTGTCTCCGGCGGTAGCCGAGTTCATCGGCGCCGAGAACGTGATTCCGGGCCGCGTGCGCGGCGTGGAGCGGGCCAATGGTGGCGATCGCGTGGTGGAGTTCAGCAGCGGCGGGCTGACGCTGCATGCCGTGAGCGACCTGCCCGACGGCGAGGGGCACGCCGTGATCCGCGCCGACGAGATCGCGCTCTCGCCCGAACGCCGCGAATCGTCGATGCGCAATCAGCTGGACGCGCGGGTCCTCGAAGTCGCGCCGAGCGGCGTGCTCACCCGCGTGACGGTGGATTCCGGCGGCGTGGAGCTGGTGGCGGCGATCACCACCCGGTCGGCGGAGGACCTCGGGCTCGAGCCCGGCCGCGAGGTGGTGGCGGCGCTCAAGGCGACCGCCGTGCATCTGTGTTGAGCGACCGACGGACCTGCCGTCGGCCTAGCCGAACAGCGTCCGCGCTCGCTCCACGCCCGCCCCGAGTGCCGCGATATCGGCGGCATCGTTGTACACGTACACGCTGGCCCGGGCCGTGGCCGGTACCTTGAGCCGCCGCATGAGGGGCTGCGCGCAATGGTGCCCCGCGCGCACGCAGACGCCGTCCTGATCGAGAATGGTGGCCAGGTCGTGCGGATGCACACCCTGGAGCGTGAAACTCACGACGCCGCTCCGATCCTCGATCGCCGCCGGCCCGTAGATCCTGACGCCGGGAATGCCGCCGAGCGTCTGCTGCGCCAGCGACAGCAGCGCCTGCTCGTGCGTTCGGACGGCGGCCATGCCGATTCCTTCCAGGTAGTCGCACGCCGCCGCGAGGCCCACGGCGCCGGCCACGTTCGGCGTACCGGCCTCGAACTTGTGCGGGAGCACGTTCCACGTCGTCCGGTCGTCGTAGACGAACTCGATCATGTCGCCGCCCATCTGGTAGGGTGGCATGGCCTCCAGAATCTCGCGGCGGCCGGAGAGCACGCCGATCCCCATCGGGCCGCACATCTTGTGCCCGCTGAAGGCGTAGAAGTCCACGTCGAGCGCATCGATGTTCAACGCCAGATGCGGAGCCGCCTGCGCGCCGTCGCACACCGCCAGCGCGCCCACGCTCCGGGCGAGCGCCGCGATTTCCGTTACCGGGTTGATCGTCCCCAGCGCGTTCGACACGTGGCTGAACGCCACGACGCGGGTCTTCGCGTTCACCAGCCGGCGGAGCTGGGCGACGTCGATCCGCCCGTCGTCGGTCAGCTCGCAGATGATCAGGGTGGCGCCCTGCTCGATGGCCAGCTGCTGCCAGGGCACGAAGTTCGCGTGGTGTTCGAGCCCCGTGATCAGGATCTCGTCGCCCGCCTTCACGTTGGCGCGCCCCCATGCGGACGCCACCAGGTTCAGCGACTCGGTGGTGCCGCGGGTGAAGATCAGCGTGTCGGTATCCTGCACGCCGACGAACTGCGCCACGCGGCGGCGCGCCCGGTCGTACCGGTCGGTGGAGCGCGCCGACAGGTCGTAGGCCCCGCGGTGCGGGTTGGCGTAGTCGGTCTCGTAGTACTGGCGCATCGCGTCGAGCACCGCGGCAGGCTTCTGCGCCGTGGCCGCGGAGTCCAGGTAGTGCAGCCCGGCGTGCCTGGCCAGGAGCGGGAAGTCCGCCCGCCGCGAGGCGAACGCCTTGCCGGCCAGCGCGGCCGCCGCGCGGAGCGTGGTCACGTGACCGCCTCCTTGCTCGCCGGCCGGCGCGGCCCGACGAGGATCTTTCCCGCCTCCACCCGCACGTCGTACATCGGCACCGGATCCACGGCCGGTCCCTTCCGGACGGCGCCGGTCAGGCACTCGAACCGCGCGCCGTGCCAGACGCACTCCACGGTGCCGTCGCGGTGAATCACGCCGTCCGACAGCAGGAACTCGGCGTGCGTGCAGCAGTCGTGCATGGCGGCAATGCGCCCGCCCACGTTCATCAGACACACCGGATCGCCGGACGACGTGGTGACGCCGAGCAGCCCGCCTTCCGGGAGGTCTTCCACGTCGGCCAGCGGCTCGAACTCGCTCACGCCTGCTCCGTGGTCACCACGGCCGCGGCGTTGTGCTCGTCCAGCGCCGACCGGAGCGCATGCCAGGGCAGGCTGGCGCACTTGACGCGAATCGGAAACTTGGACACGCCGCTCAGTGCCGCCAGCGAACCCAGCGCCTCGCGTTCCTGCTCGATGTCCAGCTTGCCCGTTACCAGGTCGTGCATGTGTTCGGCCAGCGCGCGGGCCTCGGGCACGGTCTTGTTCTTGACGGCGGCGGTCATCATGGAGGCCGAGGCCTTGGAGATCGCGCACCCGATGCCCTGGAAGCTCACGTCGGCCACCCGGTCGCCGTCGAGCCGGACCCACAGCGTGATCTGGTCGCCGCAGAGCGGGTTGTTGCCCTCGACTTTGCGATTCGCATCCGGCATGACGCGGAAGTTCCGCGGCTTCCGGTTGTGCTCGAGGATGATTTCCTGGTAGAGCGCGTCGAGGGACATGGGGACGACGGTTGACAGTCAGCAGTTGGCGGTCGGCGGCAGCGCTACACCACCCCGGTAAACCTAGCCAGACTCATCGCTTCCAGCCCCTCCCGTACGACGTCGTTCTCGATGGTCTCGAGCACGTCCGCCGCGAAGGCGTAGGTCAGGAGCTTGCGGGCTTCCTCGGCCCCCACGCCGCGGCTCTTCATATAGAACAGCGACACATCGTCCAGCCGGCCCACCGTGGCACCGTGCGTGCACTTCACGTCGTCGGCGAAGATCTCGAGTTGCGGCTTGGTGTCGATCTGCGCCCGCTCCGACAGCAGCAGGTTGTTGTTGGTCTGTTTGCCGTCGGTCTTCTGCGCGATCGGCTGCACGTACACCTTGCCGTTGAACACGCCGTGCGACTCACCGTCCAGCACGCCCTTGTACAGCTCGCGGCTGAAGCAGTTGGGCTGCGCGTGCTCGATCCGGGTCTGGTGGTCGCCGTGCTGTGTGCCGTCGAGCATGTAGAGGCCGTTGAGCGTGGCGCCGCACCCCTCGCCGCCGAGCACGGTGCTGATGTTCGTGCGCGTCAGGGCGCCGCCGATGGCGAGCGAGAACGAGACGTAGTGGCTGTCCCGCGCCTGCGTCACCTCGGCCGTGCCGACGTGATACGCCTGGCGTCCCTCGCGCTGCAGCTTGTAGTGGGAGAGCGTCGCGCCCGCCTCCACCACCACCTCGCTTACCGCGTTGGTGAAGTACGGCACGTCAGCCAGCCCCACGTAGCTCTCGATCACGGTCGCGCGCGAATGCCGCCCGGCGACGATCAGGTTGCGCGGGTACGAGACGCCGTTGACGCCGTGGCGGTCGGTGACGAACACCAGGTGGATCGGGTGCTCCAGAACCTGGTCCGCGGGCACGTGGATCACGATGCCGTCGTGCAGGAAGGCCGTGTTGAGTGCGGTGAACGACTGGCTGTCGGTGCGGGCGATGGTGCCCATCCGCCCGGCCAGTTCGGGTGCTTCGGCCCACGCCCGCGCAAGCGGCAGCACGCGAACGCCGGCCGGCAGCTTCTCGAGGTGCGACAGTTCGGGCGCGAAGCGCCCGTTCACGAACACGGCCAAGTGCCAATCATCGGTGTTCGCGAACAGGTACGGCTCGATGTCGGTGCGCCGCACATCGCCGCTGACCGCCGTGAACGGCACGAACTGCCGTTCGGCGATCGGCGCCACGCTCGTGAAGTGCCAGTCCTCGTTCTTGGTGGTCGGGAACCCGAGCTGGGTGAACCGCTCCAGTGCCGAACTGCGCAGGGCGCGCACCCACTCCGGCGCCTCGCCGCCGCCGTTCGCCGCGAACTTGCGGAACTGCTCCACGTACTGCACCGCGTCCGTCACGCGCCGGCCCCGGCGGGCGCCGCGCCCGTGATCCAATCGTACCCCTTCTCCTCGAGCTCCAGGGCCAGTTCCTTGCCTCCGGACTTCACGATGCGGCCATTGGCCAGCACGTGCACGAAGTCGGGCACGATGTAGTTGAGCAGCCGCTGGTAGTGCGTCACGACGATCGTGGCGTTGTCGGGCCGCTTGAGCTTGTTCACGCCATCGGCCACGATGCGCAGCGCGTCGATGTCGAGCCCCGAGTCGGTCTCGTCCAGGATCGCCAGCTTGGGCTCGAGCACCGCCATCTGCAGGATCTCGTTGCGCTTCTTCTCGCCACCCGAGAACCCGGCGTTCACCGAGCGGTTGAGCATGCCCGGGTCCATCTCCACCAGATTGAGCTTCTCGTCCATGATGCCGGCGAACTCGAGCGGATCGACTTCGTCCTCGCCGCGCGCCTTGCGGATCTCGTTGTAGGCCGCGCGGAAGAAGTACGCGTTCGACACGCCCGGAATCTCCACCGGGTACTGGAAGGCGAGGAAGATGCCCGCCTGCGCCCGCGCTTCGGGCTCCATCTCCAGCAGGTCGCGCCCGTCGTACTGCACGGTGCCGGCGGTGACCTCGTACGCCGGGTTCCCGGCCAGCACCTGGGCGAGCGTGCTCTTGCCCGACCCGTTGGGGCCCATCACCGCGTGCACCTCGCCCGCGTTCACCGCGAGGTCGATGCCTTTGAGAATCTCTTTATCGCCAACGTTGGCCTTGAGGCCGTGGATTTCTAGCATGGTCGTCCGAGTGTTGACTGTCCGACTGTCTGACAGTCCGACAGTCGGACAGTCTGACAGTCACGGCGTTGTTGGTTACCCGACGCTCCCTTCCAACGTGATCCCCAGGAGCTGTTGCGCTTCCAACGCGAACTCCATCGGCAGCTCCTTGAACACTTCCTTGCAGAAGCCGCTCACGATCATGCTCACCGCCTGCTCGGCGCTGAGTCCGCGCTGCTTGAGGTAGAAGATCTGGTCTTCCCCGATCTTCGACGTGCTGGCCTCGTGTTCCACCTGGGCCGTGTTGTTCTTGACTTCGATGTACGGGAAGGTGTGGGCGCCGCAGCGGTTGCCCACCAGCATCGAGTCGCACTGCGTGTAGTTGCGGGCGCCGGTGGCCTTGGGCGCCACGTACACGCGTCCGCGGTACGAGTTGTTCCCCTGGCCGGCGCTGATCCCCTTGGACACGATGTTGCTCTTCGTGTTCTTCCCGAGGTGCAGCATCTTGGTGCCGGTGTCGGCCTGCTGGTGGTTGTTCACCACCGCCACCGAGTAGAACTCGCCCACCGAGTTGTCGCCCTGCAGGATCACACTCGGATACTTCCACGTAATGGCCGAGCCGGTCTCCACCTGCGTCCACGAGATCTTGGCGTTCTCGAACGCCTTGCCGCGCTTGGTGACGAAGTTGTAGATGCCGCCCTTGCCCTCGCTATCGCCGGCGAACCAGTTCTGCACCGTGGAGTACTTGATGGTCGCGCCCTTGAGTGCCACCAACTCCACCACCGCCGCGTGCAGCTGGTTGGTGTCGCGCTTGGGAGCCGTGCATCCCTCGAGGTAGCTCACGTACGCCCCCTCGTCGGCCACGATGAGCGTGCGCTCGAACTGCCCGGTGTCGGCCGAGTTGATGCGGAAGTACGTGGACAGCTCGATCGGGCAGCGCACCCCCTTGGGCACGTACACGAACGATCCATCGCTGAACACCGCGGAGTTGAGTGCCGCGAAGAAGTTGTCGCTATAGGGCACCACCGACCCGAGATACTTCTCCACCAGGTCGGGATGATTCTGGACGGCGTCCCCCAGGGAGCAGAAGATGATCCCGTATTCGGAAAGCTGGGCGCGCATCGTCGTGCCCACCGACACGGAGTCGAAGATCGCGTCCACCGCCACGCCGGCCAGCAGCTTCTGCTCCTGCAGCGGAATCCCGAGCTTCGCGTACGTCTTGAGCAGCTCCGGGTCCACCTCGTCCAGCGACTGTTTGGGCTTCACCGACCGGGGCGCCGAGTAGTAGCTCGCCTTCTGGTAGTCGATCGCGTCGTAGTGGACGTTCGGCCAATGCGGCTCCTTCATGGTCTCCCACCGGCGGAAGGCCTTCAGCCGCCAGTTCAGCATGAACTCCGGCTCGTTCTTCTTCTGGGAGATCAGGCGGATCACGTCCTCGTTGAGACCGGGCGGGATGGTGTCCGCCTCGACGTCCGTCACGAAGCCGTACTGGTACTCCTTGCTGACCAGGGTATCGATGGAACTACTCATGCCAACTCCGAAAACGGCGCGATGCGCAAGCCGTTGTGTCGAATAGTCTTGAGTCGTCACGGACCGGGTTGTGCCGGCCGTGGTCCGCGACTGGGAAGTTAGCGCGTTCCGCGCCGCTTCACGATGCTGACAAAATTACTCGGTTTTGGGCGCTGGTCAAAGCGACTGTCGCCCGAGGCGGCCCAATTGCGCCGCGCGGCCAGCCGGAAATCAAACGGATTGTCGGGTGGATGGGCAACGCCGGGTCCTGGACGTCGCCCAATCGGCCCTCTTGCCGCCCGGCGAATCGCCGGCGGAGTGGCGATCAGCCCGTCAACTCCCGCATCGCCTGCCGGAGCAGCGCGCCCGCCATCTGGACCTTGTAGCCGTTCTTCGACAGTGGCGTCACATCGTAGAGTGCACGATCGGCCAGCGAGGCGATCGAGTCGTCGTCCAGGCCCCCCGACGACACGTCTTCCTCCACCGAGGAGTTCACGCGCCACGGCGCCGGCGCCATCCCGCCCATCACCAGCCGGACCTCCCCCGACTCTCGTCTCGCCCCCGCGATGCTGACCAGGGCGAAGTCCCACGCCTCGCGCTGCATCAGTTTGTGGTAGAACTGCGTCCCGCCCGCCGACTCCGCCGGCAGGAGCACCGCGCTCACGAACTCGCCCGGCTCGACCACAGTCTCCCGGTCCATCCGCTCGTCCGGCAGGACGAAGAATTCGTCCACCGGCACCACGCGCATCGCGCCGCGCCGGGCGATCTCCACCGTGGCCGCAAGTGCGGTGAGCGCCACTGCCGGATCGCTGGGGTGCACGGCATGGCATGGGCCCCCGTTCACGACCGCCAGGTACTGATTCTCTCCTTCCAGGGCGGGGCAGCTGTCGCCCCCGTTCTTGTGGCAGGCGATGCCCTGGCGGAAGTACCAGCACCGAGGACGCTGGCAGAGGTTGCCGCCCAGGGTGCCCATCTGCCGCAGGGTAGGCGAACCGACGGCGTCGCACGCCTGTGCGAGGGCGGGCCAGCGTTCGCGCACCACCGGGTGCGCGGCCACGTCGTGCAGCCGCGCCGCGCCGCCGATGCGCAACGAGCCGTCGGGCTGTTCGGTGACGTCGGCCGCGCCCGCGATGCCGCGCAGGTCCACCAGCTCCGCTGGCGCCGCGATGCCCTCCTCGATCGAGACCAGCAGGTCGGTGCCTCCGCCCAGCGGCATCGAGCGCTCGCCGGCGAGCCGGTCCGCGGCGTCGGCGAGGGATGCGGCCCGATGATACGTGAATGGCGTCATGAAGCGCGAACTGGGGGTATCGAGGGATGGCAGCGCTGCACGCCGCGTGCGCGAGTCGCTAGATAGAAGATGGCGGGCGTTCGCTCGCCCGAGCAAGTGAAGAGGTACCGATGCAGACAACGACGTTTGAGTTGGACGTGGCGCGTTGGGAAGCGGCGCCGACGTTCGCCGAATGGCTGCCCACGGCGCAGAAGAACGCCGAGCTGTGGCAGGCCGTCTACAAACACGCCACGATTCCCGATGAGTTCGTGGCGCGGGCCAGGTTGCTCGGGGGGCCCTGGCACCTGCTGGTGTTGAGCGCCGACTGGTGCGGCGATGCCGTGAACACCGTGCCGGTGGTGCAGCGGCTCGTGGAGCGGGTGCTCGGAATCGATCTCCGGATCCTCGACCGCGACGCGAACCTCGACATCATGGACGCGCATCTCACCGGAAAATCGCGCTCGATTCCGGTGGTGATGGCGTTCAACGCGCAGTTCAGGGAGTTGGGATGGTGGGGGCCGCGTCCCAGCGAGTTGCAGGCGTGGGTACTCGGTCCCGGGCGGGCCATGGCGAGCGACGACCGCTATCGCGAGACCCGCCGCTGGTACGCGCGGGACCATGGACGCACGACGCTCGATGAAGTGATATCGATGCTGGAACGGGGGGCGGCCGCGGCCGACGTCTGATTCTGCTGTCGGGCCGCCGGGGGCAGAGAACGAAAAAGCGGCGGGCTCGGGGCCCACCGCTCGCGCATGTGCCACGCCGGAACGGCATCCGGCCTAATCGACCTGTCCGCCCTTGGCGTGAAAGGTCAGGTCGTTGGGCGACTTGTACGTGGTCTTGTGGATGTACGTCGCCATCGTGACGAGCGCCGCAACCAGTAGGATGGTCAGCAACGCAGCTCCCCATCCCTGATTCTTGTTGACTTCGATGTGCCGGTCCTGATGTGCCATGGTTCTTCTTCATCCCTTGTGCGTGAGACGACCCAAAGATAACGGTGCCGGTCGCGCGGCGCGAGCGGCAACCGGAGGTCGCCCGAGGCCCGGCCCCCGTTGCCTTGCCGGGGGGCGGCGCGTCGCTCTCGCAGATATGTACCGTCTCTCTCGAATTCCCGCGGTGCTGGCCGGCGTGCTTCTGGCCACGGGGTGCCTCCAGAACCCGGCACCAATCGTGATTCCCGGACCCGAGGCCGCCACGGTGGCCTCCCGCGCCCCCGCAGCCGACGATGCGAACCCCTCGCCGGACGCGGCTGCCGCCCGCCCGGCGGCGAACGATGCGCCCGCGAACTACGCCCTCGGGACGACGGCGGAAGCGATCCTCGCGTCCCACGACCTGCAGCTCCCCGTGGCCGGCGTGTCTCCGGACCAGCTCCAGGACTCGTTCAACTCCCCGCGCGAGGGCAACCGGTTCCACCACGCCATCGACATCATGGCGCCGCGCGGGACGCCCGTGCTCGCGGCCGACGACGGACGGGTGCTGCGGGTGTCGAGCAACACCCTGGGTGGACTTACGGTCTACACCATCGACCGCAGCGGGCAGTTCGTGTACTACTACGCGCACCTCGAGGGGTATGCCCGCGGCCTCAAGGCCGGCCGGATCGTGTTCAAGGGCGACACCCTCGGCTTCGTGGGCACCACCGGCGACGCGCCCGACAACGCTCCCCACCTGCACTTCCAGATCCTCCGAATGCCGCCCAACGGCAAGTACTGGGAAGGCGATCCCATCGATCCCTTCCCGTTACTTTCCGAGCGTGGCACACGCATCGTCGGCAATCGCTGAACTCCTGAGCCGGGGCATCGCCGTCGTGGGGCGCGGGCGCATGGGCCGCGCGCTCGCCGCCGCGCTTCCGGCGGCCGGCGTTCCGGTGCGCGGTCCGCTGGGCCGTGGCGAGCGGTGCCAGGCCGACACGGTCGTGTTGCTCTGCGTGCCCGACCGCGAGATTGCCGCGGCGGCCGCTGCCGTGGGGACAGGGTGCCTGGTGGGACACTGCAGCGGCGCCGCCACGCTCGAGCCGCTGCGCCCACATGAAGCCTTCTCTCTGCACCCGCTGATGACGGTCACGGCGGGGCGTCCGGCGGCCTTTGCCGGCGCCGGGTGCGCGATCGCGGGCTCCAGCCGCCGGGCACTGGACGTGGCCCGCGGCCTCGCCTCGGCGCTCCGCATGCACGCCGTGGTCGTCGCCGATGCCGATCGTGCGCTGTACCATGCCGCCGCCTCCATGGCCTCCAACTATCTGGTGACGCTGGAGAGCACTGCCGAGCGGCTCGCCGCCGGCGCGGGCGTGCCGCGCGAGTTGCTGGTGCCGCTGGTACGGGCGGCGGTGGAGAACTGGGCCGCGGGCGGGGCGGGGGCGCTCACCGGGCCCATCGCACGCGGGGACCGGGAGACGGTGGCCCGCCAGCGCGCGGCGATCGCCGAACGCGCGCCGGAGTTGCTCCCGCTCTGGGACGCCTTCGTGGAACGCACGGGCGAGCTCGTCCGATCCGACACGCCGAAGGCATGAAGACCGTCCGCACGGTGGCGGAGGTCCGCGCCGCGGTTCGCGACGCGCGCGCCCAGGGGCGAACCGTCGGGTTCGTGCCCACCATGGGCGCCTTTCACGACGGCCACCTTTCGCTCATGCGGCGGGCGCGCGACGCGTGCGGATTCGTGGTCGTCTCGCTGTTCGTGAACCCCACGCAGTTCAACGAAGCGTCGGACCTCGCCGCCTATCCGCGCGATGAAGGCGGCGACGCCGTGATGGCGGCCGCCGAGGGTGTGGATATGCTCTTCGCGCCCGGCGTGGAGGAGATCTACCCTGCCGGCGACAGCACGACGGTGGAGGTGCACGGTCTCACCGAGATGCTCGAAGGCGCGTCGCGCGGCGCCGGCCACTTCCGCGGCGTGACCACCGTGGTGGCCCGCCTGTTCAACATCGTGCAGCCCGACGTCGCCTTCTTCGGCCAGAAGGACGCGCAGCAGGCGCTGATCGTCCGGCGCATGGGGCGCGACCTGGCGTTTCCGGTGCGCGTCGAGGTGCGTCCCACGGTGCGCGAACCGGACGGCCTGGCCATGTCGAGCCGCAACGTGCGGCTCACCGGCGCCGACCGGCGGAATGCGCTGGCGCTCCGGCACGGACTTGCTGCGGCCGAGGCGGCCATTGCGGCCGGCGAACGCGACGGTGCCCGTGTGGAGCGGGCGGCCGTGGCGGCGATGCGCGACCGCGGCGTGGAGCCCGAGTATCTTGCGGCGGTGTCCGCCGAGACGCTGCAGCCCGTGAACCCCCTCGGCGGTCGCATTCTCGTGGCCGTGGCCGCCCGCGTCGGCCCGGTGCGGCTCATCGACAACGTCATCGTGGAAATTCCAGACGCATGAGCGACTCCCGCTTCGAAGCACTGGCCGCGCTCGCGCGTGAGCGCACCCCCATCGTGATGGTCACGGCGTACGACATCGTTTCGGCGCGCGTGGCCGAGGCCGCCGGCGTGGACGTCGTCCTGGTGGGAGATTCGGGCGCCAACGTCGTGCTCGGCTACGAGTCGACGCGCGAAGTGAGCGTGGACGAACTGATCGTGCTGGGTCGCGCGGCGCGGCGCGGCCTGCAGACGCCGTTGCTCGTGTGCGACCTGCCCTTCGGCAGTTACGAGGCGTCCAACGAACTGGCGGTGGCCACCTCGCGGCGCTTCCGCGACGAGGTGGGGTGCGAGGCCGTGAAGATCGAGGGGGGCGGCGTGATCGCCGAACGCGCGCGGGCGGTGATCGAGGCCGGGATTCCGGTGATGGGGCATGTGGGCCTGCTGCCGCAGCACCTGGAACCGGGCACGCCGCCCAAGGCGCAGGGTCGCGGCGTGGACGAGGCGCTGGAGATCGCGCGTTCGGCCCGCGAACTCGAGGACGCAGGCTGCTTCTCGATCGTCTTCGAAGCGGTACCCGCCGACGTGGCCAGAGCGATCGCCGCCACCCTCACCGTGCCCACCATAGGCATCGGGGCAGGCGGCGACACCAGCGGGCAGGTGCTCGTGTTCCACGACCTCATGGGGCTCAGCAAGGGGCGCACGGCCCGCTTCGCCAAGCGGTACGCGGAGCTGTTCGATCCGATGGTGAATGCCATGCGTACGTTCGCCGACGACGTGCGCGCACGCCGCTATCCCGCGAACGAACACACCTATCCGGTGGACTCCGTGCAGTTGAAAGCCTTCCTCGCGCGGCTCCCCGAAGCGCGGTGAACGTTCGGTGACTCTCACTCTCTCCGCCTCATGGCTCTGAACTCGAAGCAGCGCGCCGAACTGCGCGCCGAAGCGCATCACCTGTCGGCGTCCGTGCACCTGGGCCACCACGGCGCGACGCCGGCGGTGGTGAAATCCGTGGACGACGCGCTGCGCACGCACGAGCTGGTGAAGGTCCAACTGAACCGCACGGCCGAGGCGACGCCCAAGGACGTGGCCAATCAACTCGCTCAGGCGGTGAAGGCGGACGTGGTGCAGGTCATCGGGCGAACGGCCACGCTCTACCGCGAGAACCCGGAAATCAAGAAGAAGGAAGGGGAACTGCCGGTGTGGAGGCGGTAGGCGCGGTCAGCGTCCCATTGCCTCCAACACCCGCCACGGCGTCAGCGGAATCTCCGCGCACTCGGCTCCGATGGCATCGGCCACGGCGGCCGCGATGGCCGCTGCTACGGGAATGATCGGGGGCTCGGCCAGCCCCTTAGCGCCCGTGTGGTTGGCCACCACGTCCGCCGCGTCGAGAAAGAAGCCCTCGATGTGAGGCAGGTCGGCCATGGTCGGGATCTTGTAGTCGTGCATGGACGGGTTCATCTGCAGCCCGAGCGTGGCGTCCATCACCCGCTCCTCGAACAGGGCGTAGCCCATGCCCTGCAGCACGGCGCCCTCGAGCTGGCTCTCGGCGAGGGTCGGGTTGATGATCCGCCCGCTGTCGTGCGCGGCGACGATGCGCACCACCCGCACGCGGCCGGTCTCCACGTCCACCTCGACTTCGGCAAAGTGCGCCCCGAACGCCGAGACGGCGGTCCCGTCGGGGTTCGGGCCGCGGCTGCCCTGGCCGATGATCATCACGTCGCCGAGCTTGCCGCACACCTCGGCAAAGGTCATCGACCGCCCGGTGGCCCGCACGGCGATCACGCCGTCCTGCGCGGTGAGTTCGTTGACGCCGGCGTCGAGCATCGCCGCCGCGGCCTCGAACAAGCGGTCGCGGGCTTCCTCGGCGGCCGCGCGCACTGCCGGCCCCACCGACGCGGTGGTGATGGATCCCCATGAGTTCGACGCAAAGGGCAGCCGCTCCGTGTCGCCGAGCACCGTGCGCACGTCATCCACGCGGGCGCCGAGCGTCTCGGCGGCGATCTGCGCCATCACGGTGCGTGATCCGGTGCCCAGGTCCTGAGCGCCGGTGAGCACCTCCACCGTGCCGTCTCGATTCAGGCGCACCGTGGCGTAGGCCGGCGGACCGCCGCCGGCGCCCCACGTGCCGGCCGCCATGCCGAATCCGCGACGGAAGCGGGGCGCGGACGTGTGCGCCCGCCGCCCTTCGCGCTCGCTCCACCCGAATCGCTCCGCGCCCTGCCGATAGCATTCGTCCAGGTGCTTGGCCGAGTACGGCCGCGATTTCGCCTGGTCCCGCTCGGCATAGTTCCGGCGTCGCAACTCCACCGGATCGATGCCCAGTTCGCTGGCCAGCGCGTTCATCGCGCTCTCGAGGCCGAACGCGCCTTCGGTGTGTCCGGGCGCGCGGAACGACGCCATCGCCCCGGCGTTCGTGTACACGAAGGTCTCGCTGGTGCGCACGTGCTCGCACGCGTGCAGTTCGTGGTAGATGCGTCCGGGCCCGGCTTCCCAGCCGCCCACGCCCATCGGAATGGTGGCGTCCATGCGGATGGCGGTGAGCGTACCGTCGCGCCGGGCACCCAGCGTGACGCGCTGCACCGTGGCGCTGCGGTTGCCGGCGTCGACCTGCTCGCCGTAGCGGTCGAACACGCAGCGGACCGGGCGGCCGATCTTCCGCGACAGCGCGGCGGCGATATAGGCCGCGGCCGACGCGCCGTTCTTCGCCCCGAAGCCGCCACCCATGTAGTCCTTCATCACGCGCACGTTCGTGAGCTTGAGTCTGAACGCCGCCGCCAGGTCGCGGCGCGTCATGAAGATTCCCTGCGTGGACTCCCATACGGTCAGCCGGTCGCCCTCCCACTCGGCCACCGCGCCGTGCGGTTCCAGGGCGGTGTGCAGAGCCACCGGGGTCCGGTACTCGCGGGTGATCGTTACGTCGGCGGCGCGCAGTCCGGCGTCCACGTCGCCGCGCTGAATGATGCGCGGCGAGCGCGGGGACACGTTGCCGCGCGACCGGACCTTGGGCGCGTCTTCGGCGAGCGCCTGGTCGGCGGTGACGGCGTGCGGCGCGGGCTCGATGGAGAGCTTCACCACGGCGGCGGCGGCGCGGGCGGCGCCGAACGTGTCCGCACACACCACGCACAGCGGCTGGCCGGCGTAGCGAATGGTATCGTCGAGCAGTTGGCCGGCGTCGGCGCGGATGCCGCGCACGTCGTCCAGGGTGAGCAGCGCGCGCACGCCCGGCATGGCGAGGGCCACCGAGGCGTCGATGGCGGTCAGATGCCCCGCCGGCGCGGGCGAGCGGACGATCACCGCGAAGGTCATGCCCGGACGGTGCAGGTCGGCGGTGAACCGCGCCGCGCCGGTGACCTTCTCCAGGGCGTCCATGCGTGGAACGCGCGTGCCGACGACGTGGAGATCGGCGCCGGCGTTCCAGGGTTCCGGATTGCGGTCCGGGAGTTCGACGATCTTGGTCTCCTCCCGGCCCTCGATCTCGACCTTGGTGGCCACGAAGCGCCGGGCACGCGGCGCTTCCACCGGTGCCGCGTCACGCGGGGCCGGCGCACGCTCGTCAGGCGCCATGGGCCGCCTCCTGTACACGGGCTGCGTCGAGCACGGCCTTCACGATCTTGGGGTAGGCGCCGCAGCGGCAGAGGTTGCCGCTCATCCCGCGCCGCACTTCGGCTTCGGTGGGACGCGGATTCTCGGCGAGGAGCGCCGCCGCCGCCATGATCTGGCCCGGGGTACAGAAGCCGCACTGCAGCGCGTCGTGCCGGACGAACGCCTCCTGGAGCGCGTGGAGCTGCTCGGGGCGTCCCATGCCCTCGATGGTGGTGACGGCCACTCCGTCGCACGCGGCGGCCAGCGTGAGGCAGGCGTACGCGGGCTTGCCGTCGAGCAGGACCGTGCAGGCCCCGCATTCACCCCGCCCGCATACCAGCTTGGTGCCGGTCATGGCCAGCCGGCCGCGGAGGACGCCGAGCAGGGTTTCGGGGCCGCAGACGACCACCTCGTACGCGTTTCCGTTGATCGTGAGGCGCATGTGCGATGGGTGCCGGAGGGCGCTGGACGGCGGGCCCTGTTGGCTCCGGCGTCAACGATTATCTTAGTCGAACCGCGGTAGCTTCGCAGCCATTTTCGAGGCCCCCATGCCCTACGTGATCACTGAAGCTTGTATCGGCGTCAAGGACCGCGCCTGCGTGGATGTCTGTCCCGTGGACTGCATCTATGAGGGCGAGGATCAGTTGTACATTCACCCCGACGAATGCATCGACTGCGGGGCCTGCGAGCCCGAGTGTCCGGTGACCGCGATCTTCCCCGAGGAAGACGTGCCCGGGAACCTCAAGTCGTACATCGAGAAGAACAAGACCGTCTTCGAGGGCAGCGATCCGCCGGGGCGGCCGCAGCGGTGATGCAGCCCCCACTGCCGATCCCATGCGGCCTGGCATTCGCGATGGGTAGTCGGCGGTGAGCAGCAACAAACGAGGGGCGGTGCTGGCTGTCGTCGCCGCCGGCATCGCCCTCTCTGTGTCCAGCGGACGGGCCGGCCCCGCCCGCTACGGGCAGTCCGATCGCGTCGAGCGCCACATGCTGCCCGCGGTCACCACGGGCCCCCTCGATCCCGCCTTCAGTCCCGACGGCCGGTGGATCGCATTCTCGATGCGCGGGGACATCTGGAAAATCCCCGCCGCCGGCGGCGAGGCCGTCGCGCTCACGCAGGGCCCGCACTACTACTTCGAGCCCGCGTGGAGCCCGGACGGCAAACGGCTGGCGTTCTCGATGGACGTGGACGGCAACCTCGACATCGGCGTCGTGAGCGCGGATGGCGGCGCGGTGGAGCGGCTCACCCGCGACCCGCACAACGACGTCGAACCCGCGTGGAGCCACGACGGCGGCGCGATCTACTTTGCCAGCGATCGCGGCGGCCGCTTCCACGTGTTCCGCCACGATCTGGCTGGGCACGCCGACTCGATGATCACCGACGGATACGGCGACCAGTTCCAACCGGCGGTGTCCCCTGATGGAACGCAGCTCGCCTACGTGGGCACGGTGCGCGGCTATCTCGGCACCGGCGGCATCTGGACGGTGCCCACGGCCGGTGGCACACCGAGGCTCGTGCACTACGAGGAGAGCGAATACCACACCAAGCCGGCGTGGACGCCCGACGGGCGGTCGCTCCTGTACGTGTCCGACGAGATGGGCTCCAACGACGTGGACATCATCCCGGCGTCGGGTGGAAATCCGGTGCGGCTCACGGCCGACGACTGGAATGAGTTCGCACCCTCGCCGAGTCCCGACGGCACGCGGTTCGCGTTCGTGTCCGACCGCACGGGACCGACGGTGCTCTACACGGTGGACGCCGGTGGCGGTCCCTTCCCATCGTGGCACGCCGTGCCCATCCGATCGCGACGGTCGCGCGTGGCCACGGGCCGCGTGCACGTGACGGTGGTGGGCGCCGACGGCCGCGTGCTGCCGGCGCGCATCTACCTGCAGGCATCCGACGGTCGTTCGTACGCGCCCGACGGCGGTTTCCATCGGGTGCTCTCGGCCACCGAGACGCACTACTTCGACACCATGACCTCGTTCACGGTCGAGGTGCCGGCGGGGAAGACAGCCGTCGAGGCGATGCACGGCTTCGAGTACGAACCCGCGCGCGTGGTAGTGGACGTGCCGGCCGGCGGCACGCGCGCCACGACCATTCGTCTGCGGCGGATGGCGGATCTGCCGGCGGCCGGCTGGTATTCGGGCGACACCCACATCCACGATCTGCACCAGGGACGGTGGGGCCTCAGCCACCGGCAGTTCTTCGACGAACTCGTGGCCGAGGACATCCACGTGACCAACGCGCTGATCCACATGGACGGCACGCGGATCATGGGGCGGTGGAACGATCTCACCGGTCGACCCAGCCCGCTGTCCACGCGGGACTACATCCTGCAGTACGGCGAGGAGTTCCGCGGATCGTTGGGGCACATCGCGATGCTCGGCATCAATCACTTCGTGCTGCCCTTCGAATCGGGGCTGCCGCATTCGGCGTACGCGCAGCCCGTGCTCGATTACACGTACATCGACTCCACGGTGGCGCAGGGCGGAATGGCCGGGTACGCGCACCCGTACCACGACGCGGTCACGACGCCGGCATCGGGCGCGATCTCGCTGATCCCGGTGGACGTGGCGCTCGGACGCGGGCAGTTCTACGACGTGTCGTCCGACTACTCCGACGAACTGGCGTCGGACGCGATGTACTTCCGGTTGCTCAATGCCGGGTTCCGCCTGCCCGCCACCGGCGGCACCGACAACTTCAGCGACGTGTGGCGCGATCCGCCGCCGGGTACCGACCGCAGCTACGTGCACGTGCGCGGCCCGCTGACGCTGGCCAGCTGGTTCGCGGGCATCCGCGCCGGCCATTCGTATTCGTCCACGGCGCCGCTGATGACGTTCACGGCGAACGGCCGCGAGATGGGCGACGAGATCCGCCTGCCGGCCAACGGTCCGGCCGGCGTGCGCGTGCACGCCGATGCGCGCTCCATCGCGCCGATGGCGGCGCTGGACATCATCGTCAACGGCCGCGTGGTGCAGTCGGTGGCGGCGGGCGACTCGGCGCACCTCGTCTTCGACGGCTCGGTGCCGATGCCCGAGGGCGGGTGGGTGGCGGCACGCGTCACCGGCCCGGTGTCGCGGTACGTGGGCGACAGCTACGTATTCGCGCAGACGACGCCGGTGTACGTGGTGCGCGGCGGCCATCGATTCACCTCCCCCGACGACGCGCGCTTCCTGGCCGAACTGGTGCGCGACATCTGGACGCGCACCGACCGGACCGCCGAATGGCGCTCGCCCGACGAGCGCGCGCGCTTCCGCGCCGGCATCGCGCGCGCCCGCGGCATCTACGAGCGGATCGCGGATCCGGTGGACACGGTGCCGCTGCTCGATCCGTCGAGCCCGGCGATGCACGAACGCGCGCCCGACGACTTCCGCGTGCGCTTCGAGACGACGAGCGGCGATTTCGTGGTGGACGTTCCGCGCGTCTGGTCGCCGCACGGTGCCGACCGGTTGTACGATCTCGTGCGCCACGGCTTCTACGACGACACCCGTATCTCGCGCGTGGTGCCGCACTTCATCGCCCAGTTCGGGCTCAACGGCAGCCCGCGGGTGATCGCCGCCTGGAAGCACGCCACGATTCCCGACGATTCGGTGCGCGCGAGCAACGTGCGCGGCACCTTCGCCTTCGCGATGACGGGGCCCGGCACGCGGACCACGCAGATCTACATCAATCTCGTGGACAACCGGCGGCTCGACGCGCAGGGATTCTCACCCGTTGGGCGTGTGGTGGAGGGAATGGACGTGGTGGACTCGCTGTATTCGGGCTACGGCGAGCGGGCCGGGGGCGGGGTTAGGGCGGGGAAGCAGGGACCGATCGAGGCCGAGGGGAATAGATGGCTGGATCGGAATTATCCGAGGTTGGATGGGATAATTCGGGCAAGCATCGAAAGGGCGAACACCGATAAGTAGCGCAGGGCCGATACGACGCAGGGCCGATACAGCGTAACCACGCTACGACGCAGGGCCGATACCACGCAGTGCCGAGACTACGCAGTGCCGATACCACGCAGGGCCGATACTGCGGGGAAAGGGATGCACGCAAAAAAGCGAATGGATGATGGGGCGTGCGACGCTTCATCATCCATTCGCCGTTTGAGGGCCGAAGGCCCGGATCCGATTCCCCGCTTCACCGGTCCTGCGCCGTTTCGGTCCTGCGCCGTACCGGCCCTGCGTCGTATCGGCCCTGCGCTGTATCGCCGTGTCGTCGTTTGGTCGTTTAGTAGTATCGTTCCTTCACCACGAACAACAGTGCCAACACCGCATACTGCGCGAACGTGCTGATCTCGCTTTTCCATGCCTCGCCCCAGTGGTGCGGCCCCGTTTCGGGCTCGGCGGGCGGACGCGGGATCCAGCGTGGCGTAGCTCGTTTATACGCCAGGTACTCGCTGCCGAAGATCGATTCCAGCACCCCCTCCTCGTAGCGGACGATGAGCGTGTACTCCACCGCGAAGAGCACCACGGCCACGGGCAGGAACCAGTACACGCCCGAGATCACGACGAAGCCCATCCAGATGAGGAAGTTCCCGTTGTACAGCGGATTGCGGGACCAGCCGAAGATGCCGTAGGTCACCAGCCGCTGCACGTCGCGCGATCGGCGGCGGGTGACGGTGCCGGCGGCGGCGACGCCGGCCAGCCGGATTGCCTCACCCACGGCCAGCAGCAGCGCACCCACGAGCCACTGGCGGGCACTCTCGCTGCCGGGCACCAGCAGCGGCACGAGCACGAAGGGCACCGGCAACCAGCCGCGGTTGCGAAACAGGACTGCCCCGATCCGGGCCATGGATCTCCGCTCGGCCGCGGAGAGGGAACTCGGGGCCGGGGGTTGATTCGTGTCAGGGGTCATGAGCGAGGATAATTTAACTCTCGACGGCACCCCTGCCGCAAATGCGGCGTCGCCGGGGGCACCGAGTGTCGCGCGGTGGGTTGGGGTGGCCTACGTCGGCACCGAGTGCCGCGCGGTGGGCTGGGGTCGCCTACGTCGGCACCGAGTGTCGCGCGGTGGGGCCGGTGTCGCCTACGCCGGCTGCGGCCACACCGGCATCTCGGTCTTCCAGCTGTCGGGAACCGGCACGGGCTTTCCCGACCGGTCGATGGCGACGATCACGAGATTCGCCTCGGCCACGAGTTGGCCGGAAGCGAGATTTCGCGCTTCCTGCCGGATCGTGTAGCTCGTGTTCCCCACCTTGAGGATTCCCGACCGGATGGACAGGTCCTCGCCGGGGAGCGTCTGGGCGCGGTACCCGATGTCCACATGGCGGACGACCGGAAACACCGGCTGGCGCACCAGTTCGTGCGCGGTCATCCGGTGGTCGAACAGCGCCCAGCGGGCCCGTTCGAGAAAGCCGAGCATGCTGGCGTGATTCAGGTGTCCGAGCATGTCGCAATCGGTGGGATAGATGTGGAAGACGACGTCGGGCAGCGGTTCGGACATCGGGGCCTCGGAAAGCGGGGGACGTATGAGCGGCGCGGCCGTGCGCTAGATTGTCGGCAGTTCACCCGAAACCAGGACTGGCGTGGCCCAACCCGAGCCCCACACCCCGCACTTTCTGGACACTCCGGAATCGACGGCGCGGTTCCTGCGCGAGATCTCCACCGCGCGCGAGCTGGCCGTCGACACCGAGGGTGCGAGCTTCCACCGTTTCGTGGATCGAATCTACCTCCTGCAGATCTCGACGCGCGACCGGTCGGCGATCATCGATCCGCTGGCGGTGCCGCAGCTGGACGGCCTCGGCGCGCTGATGGAGCGCGAGGACGTGGAGGTCGTCTTCCACGACGCCGACTACGATCTGCGGCTGCTCCGCCAGGACTATGGCTGGGAAGTGGTGCGCGTGTTCGACACGCGCGTGGCGGCGCAGCTCCTGGGCATCCGGGCGTTCGGATTGGCGGCGCTGCTCGAGCGCTACTTCGGTGTGAAGCTGGAGAAGAAATATCAGCGCGCCGACTGGTCGCTGCGCCCGCTCACGCAGGGCATGCTCGACTACGCGGCGCAGGACACGATGCACCTGCTCGACCTGCGCGACCGGATGCGGGACGATCTCGAACGCGCCGGCCGGCTGGCGTGGGCCGAGGAGGAATTCGCGATCGTGCAGAACGTGCGATGGGCGCCGGACGAGGCCGGGCTGGCCTTCCTTCGCATCAAGGGCACGCGCGACCTCAACCGCCGGGAGCTGGCCGTGTTCCGGGAACTCGTGCACTGGCGCGACGGCGTGGCGGCGGAACTCGATCGCGCCACGTTCCGCGTAGTCGGCAACGAGCCCCTGCTCGAACTCGCCCGCCGCCGGCCCACCGTGCGCCAGGAGCTGAGCCAGGTGAAGGGCATGCCCCGCGGCATCCTCGAGCAGCGCGGCGGCGAGATCCTCGAAGCGATCGCGCGCGGCCAGGCCGTGCCCGAAGCGGAGTTGCCGCGCTTCCCCAAGGCCCGCCGCTGGGAGCGCGACCCCGACTTCGACGTCCGCGTGTCGGCTCTCAAGACGGCGCGCGACGCTGTGGCCCAGCGGCTGGACATGGATCCCGGGGTGGTGTGCGCCAAGGACCGCATCGAGGCGGTGGCGCGGCGCAATCCGCTCACGCAGGCGGAGCTGGAAGAGGTGACGGAGCTCCGACGGTGGCAGTGCGCGGTGCTGGGCGAGGCGTATCTGGCGGCGCTGAAGCCGCACCGGAAGCCGGGAGAGGAGTCGCCATACAAAGACTAAATACGGCGATAACTGAGCAACTGCGCAGAGCCGATACTACGCAGAACCGAAACTACGCAGGGCCGATACGGCGCAGGACCGAAACGACGCAACAACGGTGGAGCGGGGAATCGGTGCGGCCTTCGGCCAGAAACCGCGAATGGGTGATGAAGCGTGCGGACGCCTCATCACCCATTCGGTGTTTGCGTGCTTCCCTTTCCCCGCCGTATCGGCCTTGCGTAGTATCGGCCCTGCGCCGTCTCGGTCCTGCGTAGTTTCGGCCCTGCGCCGTTACTCGGTTCCCGCTTCTTATAGGCCCATGTACGCCCTGACTCTCGGCTCGATCCGTTCCGGCGTCCAGTACGGCTCCCACACCAGATTCATCAGCACGTCCTCCACGCCCGGCATGCCGCGCACCGTGCGCTCCACGTCGTTCATGATCTGCGGGCCGGCCGGGCATCCCGGCGAGGTGAGGGTCATGTTGATCACCACCGTGCGGTCTTCCACCAGCACGTCGTAGACCAGCCCCAGATCCATGATGTTCAGATTCAGCTCAGGGTCCTTCACCTTGCGAAGGGCGAGCTTGATCTGCTCGGCGTTCAGGGCGCCGGCCGGGTCGGTGGATACTGGTTGCGCGGCGGGCGCGGCCGGGGCGGCGGGATCGTTGGAAGGTGCTGGCGCTTCGGTTCGCGGCTCGTCGGTCATGGTCGCAACATTATCGAATCGAGTGCGAGGGGGAAGCGGGGGGGAGAAAACCCGTGCCGTCAGCCGCCCTTCTTCCGGGTGGGCAACGGCTTGGCCGTCGCCTTGCGGTGGGTTGCCTTATGCCGCGTGCGGCGCGGCACGTGGTTCCAGCCGAGTTGCCGGTCGGTGCGCCATCCCGCCGGCATCGCGATCGGGGCGTCCGGATCGTCCTCGACGGCGAGCACCGCCGCGTCGGCCAGGTCCGCCCGCACGTCGGCGATGGCCGTCATGCTGTAACGGACCTTCGGATCGTACACCCGGTTCGTGAGCAGGATGACGAACATCTGCCGGTCGGGATCGATCCAGATGGACGTGCCGGTGAAGCCGGTGTGGCCGTACGCGTTGCTGCCCATGAACTGTCCGCACCCGCCGTCGCCGTTGCAGGTGTCCCATCCCAGCGCGCGGGTGCCGGCGTGCGGCGCGCGCGTCGTGAACAGCTTCACGGTGCTGTCGGCCACGATGCGCACGCCGTTGTAGGTGCCGCCGTTCAGCATCATCTGCGCGAAGATGGCGAGGTCGGACGCCGAGCTGAACAGCCCGGCGTGGCCGGCCACGCCGCCCATCGCGTACGCGTTGTCGTCGTCCACCTCGCCCTGCAGCGGATGGCCGCGCCGCGACCAGGACTCGGTGGGCGCGATGCGCCCGTCGAGCGACGGATCGGGGCGGAACTCCGTATCGTGCATGCCGAGCGGCTCGAAGACGTGCTCGGCCACGAACCGGTCGAGCGGCTCGCCGCTGATGCGCTCGACGATGAAGCCGAGCATGTCGGCGCCCAGGTCCGAGTACTCGAACAACGCGTCCGGGCGGTAGTACAGGTGCGTGGCGATCACCTGCTCGCGCGCCTCCGCCGTGGAATGCGCCGTCTTCCAGAGGTTGCGGCCCGGGGGGAGCCCCGACCGGTGTTCGAGCAGCATGCGGATGGTGACGCGCGCCTTGAGGCCGCCCTTGAACTCCGGGATGTACTTCTGGACCGGATCGTCGAGTCCGATCTTCCCCTGGTCGTACAGCACCATGATCGCCGTGGTGGTGGCGATCACCTTGGTGAGCGAGGCCAGGTCGTAGATCGTGCGATCGGGCTCCACCGGGGCGCTGTTCCGCCCCCAGGAGAGGTGGCCGAACCCCTCTTCGAGCACGGCGTACCCCTGGCGTCCCACGAAGACCGAAGCGCCCGGGTACGCGCCGGCGCGGATGCCGCTGTTCACCACCTCGTCGATCGCGCCGAGCCGCCTTGCCGACATTCCGACGTCGCTGGGCAGTGCCGGCGGGAGGCCCTCGCCGGGCGTGCGCGACGCCCCGGGAGTCCCGGCGGCAAGGCTGAGGGCGGCGAACACCGAGGTCAGGAACACCAGGCGGTGGGGAGTGTGGTGAAGATTGTGAGGCGAGGCGGGCGAGACGCAGCCAAACCCCGGGAATGCGGAGTTCGGGCGGACGCACAAAGTGCCCCGGCGTAGCGATACGAGCAAGAGGCAGCGAGCGTCACGCGAAACCTCCGGTCAAAACATATGGTCACCACGCCCGATGGCGTCCGGGCCAGTAAACCCTTTTCATACGGGGGGCTGACCAATTCCACGAACTCATGAGCGAAGAGCAACTCACCATCCGACGGGCCGTCCAGGGCGATGAAACGGCGATGCGGGCGTTGTGGAGCCGGCACGCGCCGCACATCGACATGGTCGTCCGCCGCTTGGTGGGGCCGGATACCGACACGGCGCAGGACATCGCGCAGGAGGTCTGGATCCAGATCTTCCGCGCCCTGCCCACGTACCGCGGCGACTCCCAGTTCGCCACCTGGGCGCACCGCATTGCGGTGAATCGCACACTCAACGCGCTGCGTCGCACCCGCCGGCTCGCCAAGCTCGAAGTTGACGTGGATACGGAGACGATCGCCGTGACGCCCGACACGGACGGGTCCTTCGTCCTGGCGTCCATCGAACAGGCGGCGGCGCAGTTGTCGCCGGGCGCGCGTACGGTGTTCCTGCTGCACGATGTCGAGGGCTATACGCACGAAGAGATCGCCGCCGAGCTCGGCATCACCGCCGGCGGATCGAAATCGCAGTTGTTCAAGGCGCGGGTCAAGCTCCGCAAGCTGCTCGCGCATCTGGTCGAGGTACCCGAACACATGGAAGTGGAACATGTCGCACCTGTCTCCTGAACGACTTGCCGCGCTGGCCGACGCAGAGCCGACGGCCCCCGAACTCGCGCACATGATCGCGTGTCCGGCGTGCGCCGCCGAGCGCGAGGCCCAGCGCGCGCTGCTCGGGCTGGCGTCGGCCGAGCGCGCGAGCATCGGGCTGCCGCTCACCCGCTGGGAATCGCTGTCGCCGGCGCTGTACGACGCGGGGCTCACCACGCAGGGCTCCGGGGCCCATCGACCGGCGCGCAGCCGCGGCGGACGCGTCTGGCTGCAGGTGGCGGCGGCGGCGTTGTTCGTCGCCGGTGGCACGATGTTCGGACGGTACACCGCCGGTGCCGCCCCGCTGCCGGGGTTGACCGCCGGGGTTGCGCAACTCTCGCCGGCCACCGATACCACAGCCAACGCCCCCGTCACCTTTCACGACGTGAACGAGGCCCGCGCCGCGCGGACGCGCGCGCAGTCCATCTACCAGAACGCCTCCGCGTTCCTGGCGCAGTACGACACGGCCGCCGCCGGCACCGAGAGCCCGTCGGCCATGCGCACGCGGCTTGCGGCGCTCGACCAGGTGTCGACCGCGATGCGGCACGCGCTCAACGACGCCCCCTACGATCCCGTCATCAACGACTACTACCTCACCACGCTCGGCCAGCGCGAAGCCACGCTGCGCCAGTTGAACACCGCGCTGCCCGTCGGGCTCCGCGTCAACAGCTTCTGATGCCTGCCATGCTGAACGCGATGTACTACTCGATGAAGAAGCCCGGCCGCGCGATGGCGCTCGCCCTCGCCCTGGCGCCGCTGGGGGCCGCCTCGGCGCGCGCCCAGCAGAATCAGCACACGGTCCGGGTGCGTACGCAGGTGTGCGCCAACGGTCAGTGCCTCGACGACACGACGCGCGTGATCGTCTCGCGGTTGATGGACCGAATCGATTCCCTGCAGCACATCTTCCTCGGGCAGCCCATTGCGCCCGAGCAGCGCGACAGCATGAAGCAGGAGCTCGCGGACATGCTCCGGCACCTGAGCGACCTGCAGAGCAAGGCCGTAATGTTCGGACTGCAGCAGGCGGAGGAGGGCATGCGCCAGGCGATGGCCGAGCAGGATCCGCGCATCGCCACCTTCCAGGTGACCCCCCGGATTCCGGACGATGCCGCCCCCAAGGGATGGATCGGCATCACGTTCGTCGGCGCGCCGGTGGAAGAGGTGCGCGACGGCGAGTACTACGTGCGCTTTCTCGACTACCCCGAAGTGGAATCGGTGGAGCCGGCGTCACCCGCCGAGCGGGCGGGAATCCTGCACGGCGACCTGCTGCTGGCGTTCAACGGACAGGACGTGACCACGCGCGCGATCTCGATGACGCGCCTGCTGCGTCCTAACCACAAGATTATGGTGCGGCTCGAACGAAATGGGCGGCCCCACGACTACTCGCTCGTCGCCGTGCGCGCGCCGCAGAGCTACGCCTCGCGCATGGGCGACTTCACGGCGCCCAGGGCACCGGCCGCCGTGCCCGCGGCGCCGGACACCCCTGAACCCGCTCGCGCACCACGTGTCGTGTTCTACGGCACGCCGGCGGCACCCGCCGCCGTCGCGCCCGCGGGGTCGGGCTTCAGCTTCAACTTCGACAGTGGAGTGGCAGGCGCCGAACTGAGCACCATCAACAGCGATCTCGCCAGGAATCTCAATCTCGGCGTGGACCACGGGGTGATCGTTCTCAAGGCGCCGGACGGCACGCCGGCGGCCCGGTCGGGGCTCAGGGCGGGCGACATCATCGTGCAGGCGGCGGGAGAGGACGTCGGGTCGGTGCGTGACCTCCGGCGCGCCCTCGAGCGACACAGCGCCGATGCGAGCGTGGACCTGCAGGTGGTCCGCGACAAGCACACCCGCACCATCAAGTTCAAGAACGACTGATCGCCGCCTGAACGGCGCTACTCGCGGCCCTTCACGTCGAACAGCGCGCGGAGGGCCGCGCTGTCCTCGGGGGCCAGGGCGCGCACGTGCACCACGGGCGACATGATGCTGCGGGCGTCGTCGGAGTGCGTGAGCCCCAGCAGGTGCCCCACCTCGTGCATCGCCAGCGCGCGCAGCGCGTCGCCCGTCACCGGGCGGCCATCGGGGTGGCGCACGGCCAACGTCACCGACGCGTCGAGCACCCGGCCGGCGGCGTCGCGCACCACCCGCGCGCGTCCGGTCATCGGCTCGTCGAAGCGCTCGCGCCAACCCACGTGTACGGGCGCGTCGGCCGAGTCGTCGGTGAAGTAGAAGTGGACCGACGGCACGATGCCGTTCCAGGCGGCGAAGGCGCGTTCTACCTGGGTCGTGTCGTCCGGATACCAGCCGTCGAGATCGGCGTGCGGCTGGATCCAGACGTAGATCGCGCCGAGGTCCGGCGCCGGCGAGGGGTGCAGGGGCGGGGGCGCCGGCGCGGGTTCCGGTCTCACCACGCGCGCCAGGTCCGCGCCACCAAGGGCGAGGATGGCGAGCGCGAGGCACGTGCGGACGGTCCGGGTCACGTTGCTGTTACGCGAGAAACTCCGAAATGGCTGCGAAGAACTCCGCCGGCGCCTCCCAGAACGGGAAGTGGCCGCTGTGCGGCAGCAGCACCCGGCGGGAGCGCGGGATGGCCGCGGCCACCTCGTCGGCCACCGCGGGCGACAGCGCGTCGCCCTCGCCGTGCAGCACGAGGGTCGGCGCCTGGATGCTGTGCACCCGCTCGCGCCAGTCGTAGCCCTCTCGCCGCAACCGGGCGAGCGCGGCGGTGCCCGTGGGGCTCGCCACCTTCGGCATGGGGAAGGTGGCTGCGAACGCCCGGTCCACGAACCACGCCTCGTACGAGGCGCGCAGGTGCGCCAGGTGGACGCCGGGGTCGGGCTCGCCCAGCATCGCGTCGGTGATGCCGGCCAGCACGGCGCGGTCGGTGTTCGTTGGCACGGGCCAGCGCTTCGGCGCGCAGCGGCGCCATCCATGAACTCGTCGGGCCCACCGAGTCCGCCAGCACCAGCCGCCGCACCCCCGCGGGGTCCTGCGACGCCGCGAGCATCGCGATGCCGCCGCCCCACGAATGCCCCAGTACGTCCCACTGCCGGAGCCCGAGGGCGCGCCGCAGCGCCGGAACGTCGGCCGCATCGTCTTCGATGCGCGACGCCGCGGGATCGGCCGGAGCCTCCGATTCACCGCGGCCCCGCTGGTCGTAGAGAATCACCTGGCGGTGCTGAGCCAGCGGCGAGAGCGCCGGCCAGAGCATGGCATGATCCACGATGAGCCCACCGTTCACGCAGAGCAGTGGAGGCGCGCCTTCCACCGGGGGCGAGGTGAACACCGCGAATGCCAGCCCGCGGGCGCGGACGGTCTGACGTTCCAGATGAGGCGCGCGGGGAATGGTGCGGCGAAAGGCGAAGAAGCGTTGGCGGGCAGACGTCACGCCGCGAAAGCTATCGCGACGGCGCCCGCACGGCGGCCAGACGAACTCTCCTAGGCTGGACCGCCGGCGGTGCCTACGTCAAGGCAGGTCAGATTCCGAAGTTGACGAACTGCCCGAATCCGGCGAAGAAGTGTGACAGGATGGTGAAGCGGCCGGTGAACAGCAGCACGCCGAGTACCACCATCAACGTGCCGGCGGTGAGTTCAATTGGCCGCAGCCAGCGCCTGAGGCGCTGCGCACCGGCCAGATACCAGTTGAATGCCACGGCGGCCACGAAGAACGGTACGCCCAGTCCGAGCGCGTACGCCCCGAGCAGTAGCATGCCGCGCACCATGGTGGTCGTGGTGCCGGCGTACAACAGAATCGAGGCGAGCACCGGCCCCACGCACGGCGTCCAGCCCGCGCCGAACGCCACGCCCACGAGCACCGAGCCCACCAGTCCGGCAGGCTTGGACGAGAGCTGCACCCGACGCTCGCGCATCAGCGCCGGCAGCTTGAGAACGCCCACCATATACAGGCCGAACAGCGCGATCACCACGCCGCCGAGCTGCTGGAGCAACGGCAGCGAACGGCGCAGCGTGGCCCCGATGGCGGTGGCGCCGGCACCGAGCGCCACGAACAGCAGCGTGAATCCGAAGATGAACAGCGCCGCGTGCAGTGCCGCGCGCCGGCGGGCGGCGTCGCGTCCTTTGGCCCCCAGTTCATCCAGCGTCATGCCGGTGATGAAGGTGACGTAACTGGGCACCAGCGGCAGCACGCACGGCGAGGCGAACGAGACCAGCCCCGCCGCGAAGGCCAGTCCGAGCGACACGGTGGCGGCGTCGCTCATCGAACGCCCAGCGGCGGGGTCACCGGCGCCGGCTCATCGAGCAGATGCTTCACCGCCTGGTCGAGCGCGATGGCGGCGAACACGCCCTGCACCTGATTCCGCACCCGCCCCTGCCGGTCGATGAGGAACGACGTGGGCAGCAGGTTCACGTTGCCGAAGGTCTGCACCACCGGGGCCGACGCCATGGCGACCGGATACGTGATGTGGTGGTCGGCCAGGAACTGCTGCACGGGAGCGGCGCCGTCGGCGTCCATGGCGACGCCGAGGACCACGAAGCCGCGGTTCTTGTTGAGTTCATAGACCGATTCGAACCCCGGCATCTCGAGGCGGCAGGGCGGGCACCAGGTGGCCCAGAAGTTCAGGAGCACCACTTTGCCTCTGAGATCGGCGCTGGTGACGACGTTGCCGTCGAGGGTGGTGAGCTGGAAGGCGGGGCCGGCGGCGCTGGCGTTCGGAGAGGAGGCGACACCCACGGCGGCAGCGGCCTGGGGCCAGATGCGGTATCCGACGAAGGCGGCCAGGGCGACCCAGAAGAGGGCCTGCCAGCGGAAGCGTTTGAACATTGGAGGAATCGACATGACTATAGTCGTGAGTGGTTATATAGTAATGTTATCACCTTCATCGATCGGGGCAAGCCTCGGGCGCGGGGGCCGGGCGGAGGCCCCTCCCGCCCCGGTTTCCGGACCAAACAGCCGAGCTCGGGGGCCTCAGGTGACCAATGAGGGGTCAACCGCATATCTTCCCTAATCGTTCCCGGCACGGCCCGGGACGCCCAACGTATCCGTTGCAACAACACCGGCTTCCCTGCCTGGCTGGCCACCGCCGCCGGCGCGAAGCGTTGCGGTCGAGGAGCATATGGCAAGCACCAACGCAGAGATCACCGGGTTGGCAGGATCGCTCACCCCCGAAGACATCCTGAACGACTACCGGATCGCCTGGCGGAGCCGTCAGGTGAGCCTGCTGGCCCGTGGCGAGGTGATGTTGGGCCGCGCGATGTTCGGCATCTTCGGGGACGGCAAAGAGGTCGCGCAGGTTGCCCTGGCCCGGGCCTTCCGGAAAGGGGACTTCCGCTCCGGCTACTATCGCGACCAGACGCTGATGATGGCGCTGGGGCTGCTCACCGTGCAGGAGTTCTTCGCCCAGCTCTATGCGCACACCGATGTCGCGGCCGATCCCGCCTCGGCCGGCCGCGGGATGAACGCACACTTCGGTACCCGCACGCTCGACGCCGAGGGACGGTGGGTGAACCTGCTGGAATCGGCGCAGTCAGCGGCCGACAGCTCGCCCACCGGCTCGCAGATGCCGCGCCTGCTCGGACTGGCCTACGCGTCCAAGCTCTATCGCGAGTTGCCGGGGCTGCACGACTTCACGGATTTCTCGCGCAACGGCGACGAGGTGGCCTTCGGCACCATCGGCAATGCGTCGTGCGCCGAAGGGGTGTTCTGGGAGACGGTGAACGCGGCGGGCGTGCTGCAGGTGCCGATGCTCCTCTCCATCTGGGACGACGGCTACGGGATCTCGGTGCCCAACGAACTACAGGTCACCAAATCCGACATCGGCGCACTGCTGGAAGGGTTCCGCCGGTCCCCGGGCAAGAAGCAGCTCGGCTTCGAGATCGCCAAGGTACGCGGGTGGGAATACGCGGCGCTCGTCGAGACCTACCAGCGCGTGGCCGATCTGGTACGCCACGAGCACGTGCCGGCGGTGGTGCACGTTACCGAGTTGACGCAGCCGCAGGGCCACTCCACCTCGGGCAGCCATGAGCGCTACAAGTCCAAGAAGCGACTGCAGTGGGAGAAGGATCACGACGGACTGGTGAAGTTGCGCCAGTGGATGATCGACAACGAGATCGCCACGGCCGAAGAACTCGACGCGCTGCAGGACGAGGAGAAGGCGGCGGTGCTCGCCGGGCGCGACGAGGCGTGGGCCGCGTACGAAGAGCCGATCCGCGCCGAAGCGCAGACCGTCATCGAACTGCTGAACGCCGCGGCGGCCGCAGCGAGCGAGGGAACCCGGCCGCGCGTCGAGGCGCTGCGCGACGAGTTGGCGCGAAGGAAAGACCCGCTCCGCCGTGACGTCACCGTGGCGGCCCGCCGGGCACTGGCCGCGGTACGCGCCGAGGGCGACGCGGTGGCCGGACCGCTGGCGCGGTGGATGGAGGAGCAGAAGCCGCTCAACGACGATCGCTATCACACGCACCTCTACGCCGAGGGCGAGGATTCGGCGCTCCGCGTGGGGGTGGAGGCGCCCGAGTACGCCGACGACGCGTCCGAGGTGGACGGGTTCAGGGTGGTGAACGCCTGCTTCGACGCCGCGCTCGCGCGCGATCCGCGCGTCATCGCCTTCGGCGAGGACGTGGGCAAGCTGGGCGACGTGAACCAGGGCTTCGCCGACCTGCAGGCCAAGTACGGTGAGCTGCGGGTGGGCGACACCGGCATCCGGGAGGCCACGATCATCGGCCAGGCCATCGGCATGGCGACGCGCGGGCTGCGGCCGATTGCCGAGGTCCAGTACATCGACTACCTGCTGTATGCGCTGCAGGTGCTGTCGGACGACCTGGCGACGCTGCGCTACCGCACGGCGGGCGGGCAGAAGGCGCCCGTGATCGTGCGGACGCGCGGGCACCGGCTGGTGGGCATCTGGCACTCGGGCTCGCCGATGGGGATGATCATCAACTCGCTGCGCGGCGTGCACGTGCTGGTGCCGCGTGACATGACGCGCGCGGCGGGTTTCTACAACACGCTGCTGCAGTCGGGCGATCCCGGGCTCGTGGTCGAGGTGCTGAACGCGTACCGGGTGAAGGAACGGATGCCGAGCAACATCGGGACGATGACCGTGCCGCTCGGCGTACCCGAGGTGCTGCGCGAGGGCGCCGACGCGACGATCGTGACCTACGGGGCCTGCTGCCCGGTGGCGCTCGAGGCGGCGCGGCTGCTGCAGGAGAACACGGGCATCGAGGCGGAAGTGATCGACGTGCAGTCGCTGCTTCCGTTCGACGTGAACGGCGCCATCGTGGAGTCGGTCAAGAAGACCAACCGCGTACTCTTCCTGGACGAGGATGTGCCCGGCGGGGCCAGTGCCTATATGATGCGCGAGGTACTGGAGCGGCAGGGCGGCTTCTACTGGCTCGATGCCACGCCACGCACGCTCACGGCGGCACCGCACCGGCCGGCCTACGGTCGTGACGGGGACTACTGGTCCAAGCCCGGGGTGGAGGACGTGTACGAGGCGGTGGTCGGGTTGCTCGCGGAGTAGGCTGGGGACACGGCCGCTTGCGCTCTCCCCCTGGCGAGCTAGCTTCTCGCCGCTCACGGACGGAGTGTTGCCAATGCGGTCGAGAGGCGATCGCCCGACGGTCGTGAACGCGTTGTCGGCGGCATCGCTGTCGCTGGGGTTGATGCTCGCGCTCCGGCCTACCGCCGCTGGCGCGCAACGGCCGACGGCTCCCCGATGGCCCCAGGTCCCGTCTCACGGCGTGGCGGCGAGATTCGTCGCCGTGTCTCCCTACATGTCGGCATTCGCCGCCCGGGTGCGCGGGGCATCGGCCCCCGACCGAGCGCTCCTCGTGCACGACTTCTGGCGGACGATGGCCCGTCGCCACACGCCGATCATCGAGCCCCTCGACTCGACGTCGACCGCTCGCGATTCGATGCTGGTGACCTTCGTCTACCGCGACACGGTCGGCGTCCGGAACGTCACGGTTTTCGGGGGCGTGGCGGGGTGGTCGGAAGCCCTCACCCAGATGGACCACCTGCCTGACACGGACATCTGGTTCAAGACCGTGCGCGTCCCCCGCACCATCCGAATCGGATATCAGTTCCATCCCAACGATGACCTGGTGCCGTGGTGGGCGCTCCCGAACTACGCCGCATGGATGAAGGGTACGATCACCGATCCGCTGAATCCGCGTGTCGATTCCGCCCAGGGGCCTCGCTCGACGTTGCTCGGTCCGGACGCCGATCCGCAACCGCTGGTGGGCCGGCGCCCGGGCCTTCCCGCGGGACGAGTGGACACTACGGTGTTTACGAGCGCGATCATGGGCAACCGCCGTCACGTGTACGTCTACACGCCGCCGGGATACGATGCGTCTGCCGCTCACGCGGCGGGGGGACTCGCCATGCTCGTGATGTTCGATGGCGAGGTGTACGCCGGGGGGACGGTGCCGACGCCGACGATTCTCGACAATCTCGCGAACGACGGGCGCGTGCGGCCGGTCATCGGCGTGTTTGTGGGCAATGCCATCGGCATACCCAATGCCCGGATGCGGGAACTGGCCTGCGACTCGACCACCGAGCGCATGCTCGTTGACGAGTTGTTGCCGTGGGTCCGCGCCCACTACGCAGTGACCACGGATCCCCGGCGCGTGGCGGTTGGGGGATCGAGCCACGGCGGGTTGATGGCCATCTGTGCGGCGCTGTGGAGGAGCGACGTGTTCGGCAATGTGATCTCCCAGTCGGCGTCCGCATGGTGGTCGCCCCCCGGCGATCCGGAGTGGGAATGGCTGAGCCGCACGCTCGCTTCGCGCCGCCGGCTTCCCATACGGTTCTCGATGGAAGTGGGGAGCTTCGAGACGGATCATGGACAGGGCGGGTCGCCAGGCCAGGTCGAGCCCAATCGCCGGCTCCGCGACGTCCTTCGAGCCAGGGGTTATGCGTTGCGCTACGTCGAGTTCCCCGGAACGCACGAGTACATCAGTTGGCGCGGCACGCTCGGGCCGGCGCTGGAGTGGGTATTCCCGCCCCCTTCCTGAGCCCGCCGACCGTTCGTTCAAACCGGAGCGGCGTATCCGTTGTCTCACCGTCCACGCTTCCCCGGGAGGACGACCCGGGTAGCGAGTACATGAAGCGCGATTCCGTCCCGGGCCCCCAACACAACGACCGATGACCGCCTACGAGATAGCCCTCTCCGTGCATCTGCTGGCCCTCCTGGCGGTCGGGTCGGCCATCGGCGCCATGCGCGGCGCGTGCCGGAGCCGGTGTCTGCCGACGTGGAGGCCGAAGCGGCCTGACCACCGAGCGCGTTGGCGCGAAGGAGCGGTAGCCTTCGTGCCAACGCCCCACGGCTAGTCGGCGCGCAACGCGATCACCGGATCCACCTTCACTGCGCGCATGGCCGGAATGCCCGTCGCGGCCACGGCCACGACTACCATGGTGCATGCCGCCGCGGCGAACACCGTGGGGTCACCGGCCCCGACCGAGAACAGCATCGCCGACACCACCCGCCCCAGCGCCGCGGCGCCGACGAGTCCTACGGCCAGCCCGCCCAGGAGCAGTACCCCGGCCTGCGAGGCGATCACGCGCAGGACGTCCGACCGCCGTGCGCCCAGGGCGATGCGCACGCCGATCTCCTTGGTGCGCTGTGCCACGGAGTAGGCGATGACGCCGTAGAGGCCGATCGCGGAAAGGAACAGTGCCACGCCGGCCAGCATGCCGAGCATCTGCACCGCGGCCTGCTGTCCGCGCAGCGGACCGGCGATATAGTCGGCGAGCGGCATGGTCTCGTACACCGGCACCGTGGGATCGGCAGACTTCACGGCCGACGCGATGATGCTCGCGGCCTGCGCGGCGGGTTCGGCCGACCGCACCACGAAGGTGTAGCCGTACTCGGGCCGATACACCTGGCGCACGGGCACGTAGAAGTACGGGGTGGGAGGATCGGTAAGACGGAAATTCTTCACGTCCCCGGCCACGCCCACAATGGTGAACCACCGCCCCCACCCGTGCACCTTCACACCCAAGGGCGCCCGGCCGTGCAGGAAGCGCTCGACGAACGCCCGGTTGACGATCATCACCGGTGTGTGCGTGGAGTCGTCGTCCTGCCGGAAGTCGCGGCCGGCGACGAGGGGAATCTTCATCGCGCCGAAGTATCCGGGCCCGATGGCCGCGCGATGGATCTTCATGTTCTCGCCGGTCTGTGGCGCGTAGCCCTCCACCCGCAGGTCCTCCCACGATCCCTCGTCCACGCTGAGCGGTATATGGTCGGTGTAGCTGACGGCCGAGATGCCCGGCTGACGCCGGATGTCGTCGGACACGTTGCGCAGGAACGCGTCGGCGGCGGCCGAATCGTACCCGGCGAGTGTGAGGCTCACCGAGCCGATGGCCACATGGTCCGCCGAGAACCCCGGGGAGACGGCGCGGGCCTGGCGGAAGCTGCTGTAGAACAGTCCGGCGCCCACGAGCGACACCACCGCCAACGCCATCTCGGCGGCCACGAGCACGCCGCGAAGTCGCGTGGCGTGCACCCCGCCGCCCACGGCGGCGCGGCCGCCCGCGTTGAGCGCGTCGCCCACCCGTTCGCGCGAGCCGTGCAGCGCCGGCGCGATGCCGGCCACGAGCGTCACTGCCACAGCCAGCGCGGCCGTGAAGCCGAGCACGCCCAGATCCACGCGCGGATCGAGCAGCGACGGGACGGAGAACGCGGGCACGAGCCAGCGCAGCGACCGCGCGAGCCAGACCGTGCACAGCAAGCCGAGCGCCGAGCCGGCCACGGCGAGGATGGAGGCCTCGGTGAGCAGCTGCCGTACGAGTCGCCGTCGCGGCGCGCCAAGGGCCAACCGGAGTCCGAACTCACGGCGGCGGCCCGTGGCGCGGGCCAGCAGCAGATTGGCCATGTTCGCGCAGGCGATGAGCAGCACCAGCCCGCACGCACCCAGCAGCACGACGAGCGGGGCGCGCAGCGTGTCCTGCATGCCGAAGTGCGATTCCCACAGCGGCAGCAGTTGGCCGCCCATGCCCTCGCTCACGGCGCCGTTGGCCCGCGCCATGAACGCGCCGAACTGATGCACCTCGTTGCGGGCGATGGCGGGCGCGACGCGGGGCGAGATGCGCGCCAGCACGCGGAACATGCGCGTGCCACGATCGCGCAGCATCCATCCGCCGGTGGGCACGATCTGGCCGAGTGTGGTGGCCGGAATCCAGAGCTGGAACTCCTGGCCCGCCATGGACCCGTGGAACGCGGGCGGCGCCACGCCGATGATGGTGAACGGATAGCGGTTGATCTGCACCACGCTGCCGATCGCCGAGCGGTCGCCGTGCCAGCGCGTCTTCCAGTAGTCGTAGCTGATGACGGCCTCGGGCGCCGCGCCCGGCGCGTCGTCCAGGGTAGCCCGGGAAGAAGCGGCCCAGGGCCGGCCGTACCTGGAGGACGTCGAAGAAGTTGGCCGAGACGAGCTCGCCCCAGCGACGCTCGGTATGGTCGGCGTCGCCCAGGGCGAGCGAGGTGGGGTACGCGGCGGCCAGGCCGTCGAACGACTTGAGGTACCGGCGGTAGTCGCGGTAGTCCAGCCATGAGGTGCCCACCGCGCTTCCGGAGGCCGTCGTCGACTCCAGCGCCCACACGCGCCCCGGATTGCCGGCTCCCGGCAGGGGGTCGAGCAGGATGGCGCGCGTCCAGCTGAACACGGTGGTCGTGGCGGCGATGCCGATGGCGAGCGTGACGACGATGACCGCGGTGAGCGCCGGCGCGCGGCGCAGTTGGCGCAGCGCGTACCGGGCGTCCATGAGGAACGACTCGAACGTGGGCCACTGCCAGGGATCGCGGGCCTCCTCCCTGAGCCGCGTGACGTTGCCGAACGCGCGATGCGCGGCGGCCGTGGCGTCGGCGCGCGACATGCCCTGCGCAACGAGTTCGTCGATGCGCTCTTCGAGATGCGCCTGCATCTCGCGCGCCAGGTCGTCGTAGATGCGCCGGCGGCGGAACAGTCGATCGATCCAGGTCATGCGTCCCCCAGGGCGAGCACGAGGTTGATGCCCTCGAACATCCGCGTGAAGCTCGATACCTGTGCGCCGAGGTGTTTGGCGCCGGCAGGCGTGAGGCGGTAGATGCGCACGCGCCGGTTGTTGGCCGATACGCCCCACGCCGCGTCCACCAGGCCTTCCTTGAGCAGACGCTGGAGCGCGGGATAGAGGGATCCCTCTTCCACCTGGAGCAGGTTGTTGGACGCCTGCTGGATGCGTTGCACGAGCGCATAGCCGTGCATCGGCGCCTGTTTGAGCAGGCGCAGGATCATCATCTCGAGCGCGCCGGGAAAGAGATCGCGTGACTTGGAAGCGGGCATGTCGTGGTCCGGGAGTTGGTCGCAGAAGATCAGATGACACTGTGCAGCTCAATGCCTAGACTAAAATAGTATCGATCCGCCGACGGCGTCAAGCGCCACGGGTTGAAGCGTTGGCGGACCGACGTTGCTTGAAATGGCGCGGATCCCCAGTCGGCTCCCGCCGGCAGGTGGCGCAACGTGCCGGTACGGATAACACCTACGGACCGTAGGGGCGCTGCCTATGTCCCTTCCCCGAGCCGACCCGCTATTTGATGCCCGGAGGTCCCCCTCATGCGCCAGATCGCCGAGACGTTCAAGGCACTGTCCGACGAAGTTCCCATCGAGATCATGACCCTCCTCTTCCGCCACGGCGAGCTGTGCGTGTGCGATGTGGAGGCGATCCTGGCCTTGCCACAAGCCGAAGCGACCCGTCACCTGCGCGCGCTCTGCGCGGACGGTCTGCTGGAGGAACGCGGCGAGGGCTGCTGGCACCACTATCGCGTGGCCGGCCGACCCTCTCATGGGGCGCAGGTCGTACTCGACGCAATGCACGCTCTGGTCCCGGACGCGCGCGCAGCCGACATCGACGCCCGGTACGAGCGTTGGATGGCGGAGAAGGAGTTCGCGGGCCTGGTGATGCCGGGCGCGTGCTGCCGCGAGGCACGCGTGGCGATCGCGTAGCGCGCGACGTCGGGCTTCGAGATCGTCCGGAGGCAACGTGCGGATGCCCCCGTCCGGCATGCGGGCTCCCGCTCGTACGCCCCGGCTTGCGCCCGCCATGCTGCGGGCTGAGATTATGCGCGTCCTCGAATCACAGCGCCCACCGAAGTTCCACCCGTGTCGCCCAGAGGTATCGCCATGCGGATCCAGGATCTGGGAGTCGCCGCCCTGGCGGTCGGTGTGACGATGGCGTGCGCATCCGGTGGCGGGGCACCACCCGTGGTCGGATCCTCAGGACGCGCCTGCTCGGTGGCCAGGATCGATTCCACCTTCACGGCGTTGGGCCCGGTGTTCCGTGATTGCGACGTGGACCGGCCGGCGACGCGCACGTCCATGGCCAGCCACCCGGATCTCACGGGGATTCGACCCCGCCCCTGCATGTCGGTCGATCTCGAATTCGTGGTGGACGAGAACGGCAAGCCCATTCCCGCGCCACTCCGCATCGTGCGGGCCACATCACAGGACTTCGCGGAGGCCATGGCCGCGACGGTGCCCGGCTGGCATTACAACCCCGCGGTCAAGGACGGACATCCAGTGCGCCAGTTGGTGCAGGTCCACGAGGTCGTGCAGACGCGGGTGGTGCGCACACCGTTGGGCGGCTCTCCGCCGCCGATCAGCGAGTCAGGGCCCCCACTCAGCCACGCCTGCTGAACGGACGGAAGACGCCGGACGGTTGCGGCCCGTCCCATTCCGGTGCAGCATCCACGCAATCGGCCCCCGCACGCCATTCCATTGGAGAGTCTCGTCATGAAGGCGCCCGCCGCCATTGCCGCCATGCTGTTCGTCTGCGCCGCCGCTTCGGCCACCGCGCAGGGCACCAAGCCCCGTCCGGAAGACACCGAGGTCTGGAAGCCGGTCCCCCGCGTCGTCACGCCGGGCCGCACGGATCTCGATGCGCCGTCCGACGCGATCGTCCTCTTCGACGGCCACGACGAGAGCCAGTGGGTGGATGTGCGCGACCACTCGCCCGCCAAGTGGGACGTGCACGACGGCATCCTCACGGTGAACAAGCATGCCGGGAACATCGAGACCAGGCGCTCGTTCACCAACTACCAACTGCATCTCGAGTGGCGTGTGCCCGAGGGGATCACCGGTTCCGGGCAGGCGCGCGGCAACAGCGGCGTCTTTCTCGCGTCGACCGGGCCGGGCGACGACGGCTACGAGATCCAGGTGCTCGACTCGTACGACAACGCCACGTACGTGAACGGACAGGCGGCGGCGATCTACAAGCAGTACCCGCCGCTGGTGAACGCCATGCGCAAGCCGGGCCAGTGGAATGTGTACGACATCATCTGGACGGCTCCCACGTTCAAGTCCGACGGCTCGCTCGATACGCCGGCGTACGTGACCGCATTCCAGAACGGCGTGCTGGTACAGGACCACGTGGCCCTGTTGGGACCCACGCTCTACATCGGCAAGCCGTCGTACAAGGCGCACGGGCCGGAGCCGATCAAGCTGCAGGCGCACGGCGATCCGAGCGCGCCGATCAGCTTCCGCAACATATGGGTGCGGCCGCTGCCCGACCAACCGCAGGTGCACGTGCCCTAGCTCACTGACGAAACGCGGGGCCGGTAGTAGTTCCGGGGGCGGTCCTTTCGGGCACCGGGGCGGACGCGCGTCACCTCGCCCGACGCTCGCTCGTCATCCCCGCGTCTATGCTGAAGCAGAAGCTGAGGGCCCTCGTCTTCCCCGAGGGCGTCCTGCTCGCCGCCGTGGTGGCGCTGGTTCATTGGGGGGCGGCGGAGCCCTCGGCGGCACCCATCGCCCGGGCCTATCCCATCGTCGTCGTCGTCGCGGGTACGCTACTCGCCTGGCGCTTCCGGCGTGGGCGTCTGGTGGTGGCCCTCGCCGCCCTCGTGCTCGCCGATGGCGCCATGCTCCGCCTCACTCCGCTCGCTCCGGAGGCGGTGCACGCCGCGCCGGCCGTGGTGCGGGCGGTGGCAGTGCTGCTCCCCTTCACGTTCGCGATCCTGGCATTTCTGGGGGAACGCGGGCTGTTCACGAAGCCGGGGCTGCGCCGGCTCGCCATGCTCGTCCTCCCCGCGGCGATGGTGGTGGGCGTGTGGGTGGCCTCCGACGCCTATCCGCAGCGTACCGCGCGCGTGGTCGACTTCGCGATCCTCCCGCCGCAGTCGGTGGCCTGGCTGCCCCTCGGCCAGATCGCGACCCTGGGCGCGCTGCTGGCCGTTGCCGCGCTCGTGGTGCGTACGCTGTGGCGCCCCGACTTCGAGAGCCGGGGATTCCTCTGGGCAGCGGTGGGGAGCGTCATCGCCGCGAGCGTGGTCGCGGCAGGCGGGCAGACCACGTTGTATCTGGCCGATGCGGGTCTCGTGCTCGTGGTCGCCACCGTCGAGGCCGCCTACACCATGGCGTATCACGACGAACTCACCGGCCTGCCGGCCCGGCGGGCGCTGCGCGACGAGCTGGTGCAGATGAACGGCACCTACACGATCGCCATGGTCGACGTGGATCATTTCAAGCGCTTCAATGACGACCACGGCCATGTTGCGGGCGACCAGGTGCTGCGTCTCGTGGCGACCTGCCTCGGCCGCGTCGGCGGCGGGCGCGCCTACCGGTACGGGGGCGAGGAGTTCGCCGTGTTGTTCCGCGGCAAGAACGTCATCGAGAGCGCCCCGTATCTGGAGAAGCTGCGGGAGTCGGTGGCCGAGTCGGCGTTCATGGTTCGTGGGCCCGGACGCCCGCGCCGCAAGCCGAAGTCCGGGCGTGCGCGTGCGTCGAAGACCCGTCGCGTCGTGGTCACGGTGAGCATCGGCGCGGCCCACTCGCGCGGCACCGCCGCGCCCTCCGATGTGCTCAAGGCGGCGGACAAGGCCCTCTACCGGGCGAAGGAGGGCGGGCGCAATCGCGTGGAGTGGTGAGCGCGCCCCCCGATTCACCTGCAGGGTGCGGCCCGAACGGCGGGGTGTCGTCGAAGATCAAGGGACGATACGCGATCCCGTGGCTACGGCCGGGCCCCTGCCTGCTGCCGTTATTCCGCCCGCAACACGGCGTTCGGGTTCACCCGCGTCGCCCGGCGTGCGGGCAGCAGACAGGCCAGCGCGCCCGCGAGCAGCACCGCACCTGCCGCCGTAGCGAGGGGCAGCGCGTCGTGGGCCCCGATGCCGTAGAGCAGGCTCTGCAACAGGCGGCCGCCGGCCAACGCCGCAGCCAGTCCCACCAGCGTTCCCAGCCCCACCGGCGCCAGGGCCTGGCCGGCGATCAACCCGCGGATGGCACCGGCCGGCGCGCCGAGCGCGAGCCGGATCGCCAATTCCTTGCGGCGCTGCGCCACGTTGTGAGCCACCAGCGCGTACACGCCGATTGCGGCGAGCAGCAGCGCCAGACCGGCAAAGGTCATGAGCAGCGTGAACTGATAGCGCTGCGGCGCCGTCGCCGTGTCCCGCAGCGCGTCCAGGGGGCCGATCTCGGGGATCGGCGCGTTCGGCGCCAGCTTCCACACCGCCGCGCGCAACGGGCCCGCGATCGCGCTCACCGGCAGTGCAGTCCGCAGCACCAGGGAGAACGAGCCGGGATCCCAGTTCCAGTATGGCTGATACAGCACCGGAGGCGCGGCCGAAGTGAGGGTGCCGTCCAGGACATCGGCCGCCACGCCCACGATCTCCGCCGTTGCATCGTTGACCACGATGGGCTGTCCCACCAGGGTGCGCGGGTCGCGGCCAGGCCAGAGCATCCGCGCTGTCGCCGCGGAGATGACCACCGTCTGGTGCATCCGCTGTCTGGCGGAGTCGGACTTCGGCGGCCAGCCGGCCGGGCGGTCGCTCTCGCGGAAATCCCGTCCCGCGATCATCGGAATTCTCATCGTGGCGAAGTACCGGCCGCCGATGAATCGCACATTCACACCGGGCTGCTGCCCCGTGGGGTATCGCTTGCCCGGCACTCCCGCGAAGTCGATCCACGTCTCGCCCTGCAGCGGCAGGTGCGAGGTCAGCCCCGCGGCCTGCACGCCCGGGATCGCCTCCACGGCACCGGTGATCTGCTGCAGGATCCGATCGCGCCCGGCGCCGTCGTAGCTCCAGGTCACCACGCGCGCCTCGACCGCCTGCGCGCTCGAGAATCCGACCGGTCTGGTCATCAGCTGGTAGAGGCTGAGACCGAGCAGCCCGGCCGCGGCCATGAGCAGCGTCGTGAGCGCTGCCTGCAGAGCGATCAGCCCCTGCCGTGAGCGTACGCTCGCCGGGCCCGACGTGGTGGCCGTGGCCGTCGCCTTGAGCGAATCCTGCGGATCGCCGCGTCCCACACGCAGTGCCGGCAGCAATCCGGTGAGCAGTCCCGAAATGGCCGAGAGGAGCAGTCCGACTGCCAGCACCCGCCAGTCGACGTGCACCTGGGCCAGTCGCGGAATGTCCGCGGGTGCGAGCGCCAGCAGCCCCCGGAGGCCGATCGCCGCGAACGCCATGCCGACTATGCCGCCCACCAGCCCCAGCGCGAGACCCTCGCCCAACACCTGCCGCGCCAGCCTTGTCGGGTCCGCGCCGAGTGCGATCCTGATGGCCCAGTCCCGCCGGCGGTCGACGACGCGGCTCACCCAGAGGCCGCCCAGGTTGACGCTGATGATCAGCAGGACGGCGCCGACCGCACCGAGCAGGAGCCAGAGCGCCTGCCGGGAGTTCTGCGTGGCGTAGTCGAGCACTGGCATGACCTCGCCCTCCAGGGTCATGCCGGGTGCCGGGTCAGGTGCATTGGCCGCCAGGTTCCGCTGAATCACGTTGATCTGGGCCAACGCCTGGTCGATGGTGACGCCCTGCTTCAGCCTTCCAATGACGGTGTAGTTGAAGTTCGACCACACCGACTTCAGGTCGGTGCCGAGGTTCGGCGAGAATGCGAAGGGGAGGAAGAATTCGGTCGGCTTGCCGGCCGTCATCGGTCCCAGCACGCTGCCCGCGAAGCGAAAGTTCGCCGGCAGTACGCCGATCACGCGCGCTTCGTGTCCCGGCGCGCCCACCATGCGCCCGACGACGGTGGGATCGGCGTCGAATGCCGACCGCCAGAGCGCGTCGGTGATCACCATTGGGCGGCTGCTGTCGCCGGCATCCGCGGCAGCGAACAGGCGTCCGATCTCGGGTTTCGCCTTGAGGACGTCGAAGAAGCCGGCGGTGACCCGCACGCCGTCGAGTACGCGTGGCGCGCCGTGCCCGGCGAGCGTGAACGACGTGCTCTGCAGCGCGGCCATTGCCTGGAAGTCCGTGGCCTGCGACTGCCATGCCGTGAATGCCGAGGGCGTATCGAAGAAGTGGAACTGCGCGGACTGCTGCGGTCTGTTCGGAACGCTCTCGCCGACGAGCACGAGCTGCTGCGGGTCGGGGAACGGCAGCGGGCGAAGCAGCACGCCGTTCACCACCGAGAAGATGGCCGTGGTGGCACCGACTCCGACGGCCAGCATCGCCACCGCGAGGACGTGAAACGCAGAAATCCGACGCAACATTCGCATGCTCCCTCTTCCGAGAATTGGCCCCAGTACGGGCGCGATCACTCGGCAGTTTCAGGCCGGGCTGGTGCCGGATCGCGGCGTCCGGGATTGCCGGGCTGTCGGGCGCTCCCGAGTGTCCGACAGCATGCGGGCGCGAAAGGTTTGATTCGGAGCCGGTACAGCGGTCGTCGTCTGGTCCGGGGCCTCGCCGCCCCAATTTCACTCAGCGCCGAGCGTACTCGCCGGATCGACATGAGCGGCTCGGGCCGCAGGCGCATATGCGGCGACGCCGGCGGTAACGACCAGCGCCACGACCACGCCGGCGAACGTCAGCGGATCCGTCGTGCGCACCTCGTACAGCACCGACCCGAGTAACCGCGTTCCTGCGTAAGAGAGCGCCGTCCCGACAACGATGCCGAGTGCCAGGATATACGCCGCCTGCCGCATGATCAGCGCCCGCACCTCGGCCGGCGTCGCGCCGAGCGCGATTCGGATGGCGATCTCTCGCCGACGCTCGCGGACCGCCGCGGCGAGCAGTCCGTACAGGCCGACGGCCGAGAGGAACAGGGCCGCACCGGCCAGGGCAACGAGGGTGTCCGCCAGAAAGCGTGGCCTGGAGAGCTGTTGGCCGACCAGCGCACCGCCGGTGGTGACGTCGCGGATGCCGAACGACGGGTTGCTCTGGCGGAGAATGCGCTTGAGCGGTGCGAGCGCGCCGCTCCGGTCGTCGCCGCTGGTCCGTACGGCGAGGAACATCGGGGCCGCCGCCGTCTGTCGCACGGGCACATAGACCGTGGGCTCGGGCGGGGTCGTCACGCCTCGGAAGCGTGTGTTCGCCGCCACGCCGATCACGGTGCGCCAGGGTTGCGTGCTGTCCGAAGGATTCAGCCGCACCCGGAGCCCGATCGGGTCGCGTCCCGGCCACTCTCTCCGGGCGAATGCCTCGTTAACCACGGCCACGGCCGGCGCGCCGGCGCGATCACCCGCCGCAAAATCCCGCCCTCGAAGCAGGGCAATGCCCATGGTGCGGAAGTGCGAAGGGAGCCCTGCCTGCCACGCGACGCGCGGCAATCGCGACGTGTCGCGAGCCGTCGCGCCACTGGCGGCAACCGGCAGCTCGTATGCCGTGCCGGACAGCGGCCGCACGATGAGTGTGGTCACGCCGACGATCCCGTGCACCTTCGGCAGTTGGGAGGACATGGCGTCGAGCACGGCGTCGTACCGGGCCGCGCCCAGCGCCCAGCTCTGCGCATGCGCGTCGAAGGGCGTCATGTCCTCGAGCCCGACAACGAGCAGCGACTGCGGCGTGAACCCAAGGTCAACCCGCTGAAGCCGGTCGAAGCTTCGCGCCAGGAGGCCGGCGCCCGTGAGCACGACGACGGCCAGCGCGACCTGCGCGGCGACGATCAGCCGCCGACCGCGCTCCTCGTGGCGGCAGCCGCTGATCCTGCTGCCCCCGGTGCGGAGGCCGACCTCGGGATCCGACCGTGTGGCAAGGAGCGCGGGGGCGAAACCGAACGCGAGCACGGCGGCGAGCGTGAGCGCCACGGCGAAGGCGAGCACCGGAAAGTCGAGGCGGATGCCTGCGGGAGGGAGGAGCCCCGATGGCGCTACGCGTGGCGCGATTCGCAGTAGTGCGACCGCCATCCACCCGCCCAGCGCTCCCGCGCCGGCGCCGAGCAGCGCGTGTTCGGTGAGCAATTGGCGGATGAGCCGGCCGCGGCCGGCTCCCAGCGCCGACCGGAGGGCCAACTCGGAACGCCGCGCGAGGCCGCGCGTCACGAGCAAACCGGCGGCGTTGGTGAGCGCGATCAACAGCACGAGCGCCACCGCAAGCGAGAGAATCACGAGCGCGGGTCGCACATTCCCGACCACGCGTTCCGCGAACAACTGGGCGTGCGCGACGCGAGCAGTGGAGTCACCGAGAGATCGGGCCGGATAGCGCTCGAGGTAGCTCGCGAATGCGGCACGTGCCTGCGCGAGTGTGACGCCCGGGCGCAGTCGCGCCACGACTTGCGTGGGGAACCCGGCGTCGGGGCCGGGCGCGCCGGGGAACATGCGCTCGACAGGAGCCATGGCCACCCAGACGTCGGTTCCAGCGGGATAGTCGAAGCCAGCCGGCGCGACGCCGACGATGGTCTCCGGTCCGTTGATCATGGTAATGGACTTTCCGATCACCGAGCTGTCGCCGCCGAAGTCGCGTTGCCACGCACGGTAGCTGAGGACCACGGACGGGCCTGCACCCGGCGCATCGTCGGCCGAGCTCAGCAGACGGCCGGCGGCGGGGAGCGCGCCGAGGACGGGGAAGAACTCCCCGCCGACGAACATCGCCGTCACCGGGAACAACCGGTCTCCGAAGCGCGCTGCGAAGGGCACCGTTCCCTGCCGGGCGATGGGGGCGACTCGCGCGAATGCATGGCTCGATTCGGCGAGGCCGGCCACTCCGGAACTCGGCAGGCCGATGGCCGTGTTGCCCCGGGCGGCGTTGGTGGCCGAGAGGACGACCACTCGGTCCTGATCGCGAATGGGGAGCGGGCGTAGGAGGACCGCATCGATGACACCGAACACCGCGGTCGTGGCGCCGATGCCGATAGCCAGCGTCAGCAGCAGGATGACCGTGAGGCCCGGGCTCTTGAGCAGGATCCGCACGCCGAACAGAACATCGTGGCGCAGTGCATCGACGAGTCGCGACCGGCTCAGCGGCGCAGCGGGATTCTGGGGCATTGACCTTCACCAGGCAAAAGGAAAGTGTACACAAAATCGTATGCGATGCCCAGCTTACGAAATTGTTCCTTGAATCGCCAGGGAGGGGGAGGAAGCGCCGACGGCGGTGGCTACCGGGCTATTGCCCCGCTCTCTCCAGCACGGTCCGCGCACTCCGTCTGAGCCCGGCGAGATCCCGCGCGAACTTCACGTTCCACGGGCGCACCTGGCTGGGAGGTGTGCCGGCCTAACCGTATTGAGTTCCCGCTGGAATCAGGGGCGCGAAGCATCAGGACGAAGCGTCAACGCGACCGAAGGGCGGATTGACGCGTTGCTCCCCGGTCGAACGCGCTGGTTCGCCACGCTCCATTTATGGAAGTCTGATCCGCACTCGGTCCGTGCCCAGCCGGCCGCCAGGGCGGCGCATGCCGATGAAGGCGGCGGCACCGTTCCGTCGCTTCTCCAGACATCACCCCGAGTACGCCGGTCCCTGTTCGGGGATGGGGGAGGGCCAGCCTCCCCTGCCGGGCCGGCGGCCGTCGGGGCATTCACGCGAGGTGAACCGATGTCGAAGCGATCACGGTTGGTCGATGGATGCATGTTGGCGGCAATGCTGTCGGCCGCCGCCGTCGTGGCCGCGTGCAGCGGCGCCGCCGGCAGCACGGGGCCGGGCGGCAGCAACGGGGGGAATGGGCCCTCGTCGAACGATCTGTATGTGAGCACGTCCACCGGCAGCGCGTCGGGCGTCGGGACGCAGCAGAACCCGCTCGCCACGATCAGCGCGGCCATCGCCGCCGCAGACTCCGGGCGGACGATTCGGGTAGCCGGGGGCAGCTATACGGAGGCGCTCGTTCTCAAGTCGCACATCCGGATCGTGGGCGGCTACAACCCGGCGAATTGGCAGCGCGACACCGCGCAGTACGGGACGACGGTGGGCGACAGTGTCGTAACGGTGAGGGGCACGAAGGTCACCGACGTCGTCCTCGACGGGCTCCACCTCGCGAATCTGGCGCCGAGCAACTTCGGTGTCGTCGTGCTGGATTCGAGCACAGGCATCGAGATTCGCGGCAGCATGATCCAGGCGATGCCGGGCAGCGCCGGCGCGGACGGGGCGGATCCCTTCCCCAACGATTTTCCTCCGCCCGTGGGCTCAAACGGCACCGACGCCGGCGCCTGTTCCCCGTCTCGCGACGGCGGGCCAGGGGGTAGATCCTCCTACGGCGGTGGCTTTGGCGGCGACGGGGGTACGGGTGGTCTCGCCGGAGGGTTCGCCGGGACCGCGGGTGCGGGGCCGCACGGCGGTGCAGCGGGCGGTGGCGGCGCGATTTTCGCGTCGGGCGCGCCGGGTGCAAGCGCGACCGTCGTCGGCTACACCGGGTCGGACGGTACCGGCGGTGCCAGTGGCTTCGGCCGTTACACGATGGCCAATGGATATATCTCCGATGCTGGTGTGATGGGTGAACCCGGTGGCGCGGGCGACGGCGGCGGTGGCGGTGGTGGGGGTGGCGGAAGCGGCCTGTTCGCGTGCGGTGGTGGTGGGGGCGGTGGCGGCGAGGGCGGCGCCGGCGGCCAGGGCGGAAACCCCGGTGGGGGCGGCGGTGCGTCGCTCGGTATCGTCGTGGGGAACGGCAGCCAGCTTCAGCTCGACAGCAGTACCGTGACCACCGGCAATGGGGGACGCGGCGGCAGCGGCAAGGCGGGCGAGAATGGTGAACCCGGGAGCGCCGGAGGCGCGGGCGGCGCGCTGGTGGCCGGCACCGGCGCGGGCGGCACCGGGGGAGCCGGCGCGCCGGGCGGGCCGGGTGGCGCGGGCGGTGGGGGTTCAGGTGGGCCGTCCATTGGCGTGTTGGTGCTTGGGACCGGCTCGTTCACCTATCATGCGTCACTCTACCATATCGGGGCTGGAGGCCAGGCCGGCGCCAGCCCTGCAACTGGCGGCTCCGGCGCCGGGGGCGACAGTGCTTCGGTGTTCATAGTGCCCTAGCACCTGGCGCGCGGCACATGCGGCCGGCTCGACCATCGTCGAGCCGGCCGTTTGGCGTCGGTCGCACCGACGCCTGCGTGCCGCGCCTCCGCTCGCCGTCGAATCCCGGTTTCGCTATGATAGCCGCGTGTCGTCCCCCGCCGATGTCACCGCGCTGCTGACAGCCTGGCGAACCGGAGAACCCGGCGCGCTCGACCGGCTGTTGGCCGTGGTGTACGACGAGCTGCACCAGATTGCCGGCCGCCAACGGCGCGGCGAGCGCGAGGACCACACGCTCGACACCACCGCGCTCCTGCACGAAGCGTATCTCCGTCTCGTGGACGCGAACGTCGACTGGGTGGACCGCACGCACTTCTACGCGGTGGCCGCCCGCACGATGCGGCGGGTGCTCGTGGACCACGCCCGCGCGGTGGGGCGGGTGAAGCGCGGGGCCGGCGGGGTGAAGGTGTCACTCGACGACCAACCCCTGGCCAGTCCGGAACGTGCGGCAGACCTGGTGGACCTGGATGAAGCGATGGAACGGCTTTCGGCGCTTGATGAGCGGAAGGGCCGCATCGTCGAGCTGCACTACTTCGGCGGCCTCTCGTACGACGAGATCGCGCGCGTGCTCGAGATCTCGCCGGCCACCGTGTTCCGGGAACTGCGACTGGCGCGCGCCTGGCTGGCCAACGCGCTCGGGGGGAAGGACTCGCGATGACACCAGAGCAATGGGCGCGGATTCAGGAGCTGTTCCAGGGTGCGCTGGAGCAGCCGGTAGGCGCGCGTGACGCCTGGCTCTCAGGCCAGACGGCCGACCCGCTCGTGATCGGCGACGTTCGCGCGCTCCTCCGCGCCGATGAGAGCGACAGCGATGGCCTCATCGGCGGGGCCATCGCTGCGGTGGCCGATTCGCTGCAGAGCACCGATGCTCCGGCACTCGTCCCCTCGCCCAAAGCCGACGCCCGCGTGGGCGCGTACCGGCTGGAGCGAGAGATCGCCCGCGGTGGGATGGGCGCCGTCTGGCTGGCCGTTCGCGCCGACGACGCGTATCAGGCGCGCGTGGCGATCAAGTTCGTGCGCGATCAATTCGCGTCGCCGGGTCTGGCCGACCGGCTTCGGGCCGAGCGGCAGATTCTCGCCAACCTGACGCACCCGAACATTGCCTGGCTGCTGGACGGCGGCACCGCCGGCGACGGCACACCGTACCTGGTGATGGAATACATCGACGGCGTGGCGATCGACGAGTGGTGCGACCGCGCCAATCTCGGGCTTTCCGCCCGGGTCGCCCTGTTCACGACGGTGTGCGAGGCGGTGCGCTATGCGCATGCCGGACTCGTGATCCACCGCGACATCAAGCCGTCGAACGTGCTCGTCACCCGCGACGGGACCCCGAAGCTGGTGGACTTCGGGACGGCCAAGTTGCTCGCCGGCGAGTCGCAGCCGGACGTCACCGCGACGATGCGCTTCCTGACGCCCAACTACGCCGCTCCCGAGCAGGTGCTCGGCCAGCGGATCACCGTGGCGACGGACGTGCATGCGCTGGGCGGTCTGCTCTACAAGCTGGTGACGGGGTCCCCACCGCACGACGTGGCCGGAGCATCCGCGGCAGAGATCGAGCGGCGGATCTGCGAGGTCGACCCGCGACTGCCGTCGCAGGTGGCGAGCGAGGCGGGGAAGCCCTGGGCGCGCCGGCTCGTGGGCGACCTCGATACGATCATCCTCACCGCCCTGCATCGCGATCCCGCGCGGCGCTATGAGTCGGTCGACCGGTTGGTGGACGATCTGCGGCGCCACGCGGAGGGGCGCCCGGTGCTGGCCCGCCCCGACTCGTGGACGTATCGGGCGGGGCGATTCATCCAGCGGCACACGGTGGGAGTGACCACGGCCGCGGCCGTCGTCTTGGCACTCGCCGGCCTGGTGACGTACTACACGGTGAGCCTCCGCGCCGAGCGCGACAAGGCGGCCACGGAGGCGGCGAATTCGGCCCAGGTGGCGAACTACCTCGTGAGCGTTCTCTTCCTGGCGTCGCCGCAGGAGGGCGGGAAGGTCGCGTCGGCGCTGGACCTGATGAACACCGCGGTGCGCGGGATGGACTCGCTGCAGATCACCCAACCGGCGCTCTATGCGAACCTGCTGCAGACCGCCGGCCAGGTGTACCGCGAGTGGGGCGACAACGCGGCCGCGGAGCCACTGTTCAGGAAGCTGGTGGCGCTCGACCGGACGCTGTATCCGAAGCCGGCGGACCAATCGATTGCGGCCAAGAGCTCGCTCGCCACGACGTTGCAGCAGGAAGGGCAGTTCGTCGCGGCGGAGTCGTTGTTCGTCGACGGGTTGAACGAGTCGCGGCGGCTCGTGCCGATCGACTCCATCGCGATCGCGTTCTCGCTCAACAATCTCGCCAAGGACCGGCTCGACCTCGGCCACTATCGGGAGGCCGAGGCGCCGCTGGCCGAGGCCGCGGCGATCTACGAGAAGAAGGTGGTCGAACGTCACATCGCGTGGCACGGGGTGGCGTTGCGGAATCTGGCGCGCGCGGTCCGGTTGACGGGCGACCTGCCACGGGCCGACTCGTTGTTCACGCTGGCGATCCCGGCGCTGAAGAAGGGGTATGCCTCGCTGAACCCGGAGCATCCGAACGTGAGTTCTGGGTACTACGAGTTCGCCGCGCTCAAGCTGGAACAGGGAGATCTGGACAGCGCGCGGGCGCTGGCGATGACGGCGCTCGGTATGCGGCGACGCGGGTATCCGCACGGGCATCCGACCGTCGGGCGGAGCCTGGTGCAGCTCGCGGCGATCGACCGCGAAGCGGGACGACTGGCGGAGGCGGGACGCGAGCTGCGCCAGGGCGACTCGATCCTGGTGAAGTTCCTGAAGCCGCCGCACCCGTGGCTGGCCGAAGCGACGCTGGAGCGGGCGCAGTTGGTCGAGGCCACGCGGGGCGCGCGCGCGGCGCTGCCGGTGGCGCGGCGGGCGGTGGCCGAATACGACAGTGCGTATACCATCGGGAATCCGGAGACGTTGCGGGCGCGGATTCCGCTGGCGCAGATGTTGGGGGCCACCGGAGACTGTCGAGAGGCGACGGCGACGCTGGATTCGGTGATCGCGGGGCTCACGGGGAGGTTGGACCCGCAGGATCCGTGGCTGGTGCAGGCGGAAAAGTCCCGGCGGGCGTGCCGGGCGCGGGCCGGATGATCGCGAGCCAGGCGGCGCAGTCGCGCTCGTTGGATTGCCGGTGGCGATTGAACGGACACACCTGTTGGGAGGTGTGCCGGCACAACTGTATTGCGGTTCCATCACGCCGACCGGTGGTTCCGCTTTGCCGACCCATCACTCCCACGGCGCCAACCCTGTCTCAGCGGCGCACGAGCACCCCTGCGTCGTGCACGATTCGGCCGCCGAGCACGGTCAGCACACTCGTGATACTGGGGAGTTGCGTCGCGGGGATTCGGAGCGGGTCCGCCGAAAGCACCGCGAGGTCGGCCAGCATGCCCGGGGCGAGCATGCCGCGCTCGGCCTCGCGTCCCTCCACGTAGGCGCCGCCCCGCGTATACGCGAGGAGCGCCTGTTCGCGCGTGAGCGCCTGGTCGGGGCGGAAGGGATCACGGATGGCGATCATCATGTTGAGCCACGGGTTCGCCTCGGGGCCGCCGTCCATGTCGGAGCCTAGCGCGTGGAGGACTCCGGCGTTCAGCAGGTTGCGCAGCGGCTGGAAGGTGGCATGGCGCTCGGGCCCCACCCGCACCGCCAACGTGCTGTCGGCGGTGTGCAACGGATTTTGCGTCACGACCACGCCAAGCCGCTGCGCGATCGGAATGAGGTCGGGCATGAGCCCGTCGCCGTGCTCCATGCGCACCCGCTTGACGCGCCACCGGTCGGCCGGCGCCAGCGTCTGCATCGTATGCAACACCAGTGCGGCGGTGGAATCACCGGCCACGTGCAGCGCCACCGACACATTGGAATCGAGCACATGGCGCAGGATGCGGCGAATGGCGTCGGGTGAGAAGTTGACGGTGCCATACCAGCCAGGGGTCTGTGCGTACGGAGCCCGCAGGGCCGCGTTGCGATCCGGCTCCGCACCGTCGAGAATCCACTTCATTCCCGCGACCCGAACGAGCGGCGATGTGGGCTCTGGCCAGGGCCGTGCCCATGCTTCCGCGACGTCCTTCTTCGGGAGGTACAGGCGGTAGATGGTCCACCGCAGGGGCGCGTTGGCGGCGTCGAGCGCAGCGACGAGCCGGTCGAACGCCAGAGGCTCGCCCATGGTGTGGACGGACGTGACTCCCCACGCCGACTCCTGCTCGGCGTACCGGTGGAGCGCCGCCACCGCCGAATCCTGCGGCAGGTTCTGGCGCAAACGCGCCGCGGCATTCCAGATCGCGTATTCGTACAGACGGCCGTTGAGGCGGCCGGTGGCGGGATCCCGTCCCAACCTTCCCCCGTCGGGCGCGACGGAGCGGTCGCTGAACCCTGCCGCGCGCAGTGCCGCCGAGTTCATGATCACGCCGTGTCCGGTGAAGTACGCGAGCTCTACCGGGTTGCTCGGCGCTATGCGGTCGAGCCAACTGCGATCGATGGCCGAATCGTCCAGCACGAGGGGGCCGATTTCTGCCGCGATGAACTGTCCGGGGGCGGCGCGGCGGACCGCGGCGCGCAGGGCGGCCTCCAGTCGTTGCGGGTTCGGTCCGGGATCCGGCGGGCCTTGAGGCGGGAGTGTGAGTACGCCGGGAATGGGGATTGCCGGATGCACGTGTGCGTCGGTGAGCCCGGGAACGACGAACCGCCCGCCGAGCGCGATCCGCCGGGTGTGGGGGCCGGCCAGTCGATCGATGGCCGAGTCCGCGCCGACCGCTTCGATTTGGTCGCCGCGAATTGCCACCGCTTGGGCCCACGGGTGCGTGGAATCCGCGGTGAACACGCGGCCGCCGGTGAGCAGAAGGTCTGCCGGCTGCTGCGCGCCGGCAATGACGGGAGTGGACGCCGCGAGGGCAATCAGGGTGAGAACCACCGGGAGTGCAGAACGCGGGAACCGGGCCATCGGCCGCTCCATGTGAGAGTGAGGAAGGGGGCGGGCCGTACAAATTGTCGGATTCCGCCGGCCCGAGCAAGCGCACGGGGGGCGGCGAGACGGCGCGAGCGGCACACCCGCGTGCTGCGCACGCCCGGCCACTCATGCCCACTTCATCGCCGAGCCTTGGAACGTCGCGCGGAATTCCTCTTCGCTCATGGCGAGAGTCTCACCTACTCCGCCCGCAGCGTGTCCACCGGATTCGTCCGCGCCGCCCGCAACGCCGGGGGAACGCCGGCCAGCACGGTGGCCGCAAACAACACCACCATCGCGCCGGCCATGAAGTAGGGCGCCATGCCGTCGTAGCCGAACAGGTAGTGCGCCAGAAGTCCCTCCGCCCAATTGGCGAAGAGGAGGCCCACGGCGAGCCCGAGCAGCGCCGTCGCGTTCCCGTCGCGCAGCACGATCCGGATGATGTCGCGCGCCTGCGCGCCGAGCGCGATGCGCACGCCGAACTCCCGTTTCCGCTGCTCCACGGCATAGGCCGCCATGCCGTAGACGCCGATCAACGCCAGCAGCAGCCCGATTACCGCGAAGGACCCCACCAGCGTTCCTACGAAGTCGTACATCTTCGCGAGCGGGGCGAACCCGGTCACCTGGTCCCAGGTCTCGATGAAGGGCGCCGAGCCCGGGTAATCTGCCGAGAGCTTTCGCTGCAGCCGCCCGATGAAGGCCTGGGGATCGCCGGTCGTCCGGACCACGAACTGGGTCTGGAAGGCACGCCCGGGGTACGCGGTGCCGGTCGCGATGAGAAACACCGGCTCGGAGCAGGGGCCCTCCATGCAGCCCACACCGAAGATCGGCGTGCCGACGATGCCGACCACGCGCATCCACGGCAGGCGCGGCGAGAACTGGATGAGGCGCCCGATCGGATCCGCGCCGGGCCAGAGCCAGTGCGCTGCGTTCTGATCGATGATCACCGACGGGAGCGGATCGTCCTCGCTTGCGTGAAAATCGCGGCCGCGCAGAACCTTCATACCGAGTACCCGCAGATACGACGGCTCGACCGTGACCACGCGCGACGCCTCGACCAGCGACCGCGGGTCGCCGCCCCCGGGATCGTCAATCCGGAGGCTGCCCCCCATGAACCAGGGCCACTGTTCGGTGGCTCCGGCCACTCCGGGCATCGCACGCAGGCTCTGCAACTCGGCGTAGCGCTCGGCGAGTTGCGCGGGCGAAGGGCCTCGGTTGTAATCGATCGCCTGGTGCGGCGTCGCCTCCTGCACCGTGGCACGCACCAGATGGCTCGCGTCGTAGCCGTAGTCGACGAGCTTCACGCGCCCCACGACGGCGCCGAGCAGCGAGCCCGCCACGACGAGCGTCAGGGCGCCAGCCACCTCGGCGACTACCAGGAGGCGGAAGCGGGAGCCGCCCACGGTGGTCCGGCGGTCGCCGCTCTTCATGAGCGCATTGATGTCCCCGCGCAACAGCAGCGCCGCCGGCGCCACCCCGAACACCACGGCGGCCACCACCGTGAGTCCGATCCCTGCGGCCACCACGCGCCAGGAGAGTTGGGGCTGCACGAGCCCGAGATATTGCAGGTTGGCGGGGAGCGTCGCCCGGACGGCGTGAATCGTCCACAAGGAAAGCAGTCCGCCCAGGACGCCCCCCGCGAGCGCGACGAGTCCACTCTCGGCAAAGAGCAACCGTGCGACGCGCAGCCGGCTCGCACCGAAGGCCAGCCGCGTGGCCAGTTCCTGTCGTCGTGCCAGTCCGCGGGCCATGAGGAGGTTGGCGATGTTCGCGCACGCGATGAGCAGCACGGCCAGCGTGCACGCCGCCAGCGCCGCGACCAGGTCGAGGTGCTCCGCGGGGGACACGATCGCCGGCGCGAGCTCGACGTGCGCCCTCGGCGAATGGAAGGGGTCGATCGCCACCGCGCGCACGTTCAACTCGTCCTCGGCCTGTTGCTCTGTCACGCCGGGACGCAGACGGATCAGTTCCGTGCCGCGGCGCGCGCGTCGTGCGTACGGCATGAAGACGTCGGCGCCCAGCGGCGGCGCGCCATTCCGGGGCAGCACGCCGACCACCGTGAACGCGGCACTCCCGATTGCGTACTGCACCGAGATCGTCAAGGGCGCGAACGGCCTCGCGCCGCCGGAGATCTGCTCCCAGAGCCGGTTGCTGATCACGATCTCATTCCGCGCCGCTGCCGTCGAATCGCGAAACAGCGTACCGTACAGCGGCCGCGCCCGGATCACCTGGAAGAAATTTCCGCTCACGTATGCGAACCGCGCCTGTACGTGGTGATCATCGGCCTGAATCGGTTGCAAGTCCGCCGCCAGCATGTAGGGCGCGGCGGTGACGCCGTCGTAGGTGCGCCCCGAGTCGCCGAGCACGGCGGGGATGCTCGCGGAATCGTGTGGGACGTCGACGTCCGCCGGCGGGCGCGGGCCGCCCTTGAACGTGGCGAGTACGAGCTGCCCCGGGTTCGGGAGCGGGATCTCCGGGCGCAGGATGGCGTCGATGAGGCTCGACATCGTCGTGTTGGCGGTGATCGCCAACGCCAGGGCGAGCACGCTGAACGTCGCGAACGCCTTGCTGCGGCGAAGGGTGCGCGTGGCGACGCGAAGATCGTTCTGGAACTGTTCCCACCAGGCCAGTCGCCAGACGCCGCGCACGTCCTCCGCGATGCGGCCGAGGTTGCCGAAGCGCCGGCGGGCGGCGGCCGCCGCGTCGCCCTCGGGATCGCGTAGGGAATCGGCGTCCAGCTCGAGATGGTCGCGCAACTCGCGCGCGATCTCGTCGTCCGACGGGCGTTGTCGGAACCAACCTCTGCCGAAGGTGTTCACTCCGTCCTCAACGCCATCAACGGATCCGTTCGCACCGCCCGCACTGCCGGGAACAGTCCCGCCATGATCGCCACCGCCAACAGCGTGGTCGCCGCCGCTGCGAGCACCGCCGGATCGTGCGGCGAGATGCCGTACACGAACGACGCCACGGCGCGACCGGCCGCCATTGCGGCGATGAGGCCGACCACGACGCCCGACCCACTCATCACGAGCACCTCCACCAGCACCAGTCGCGCCACGTGGCGCGGGCGTGCCCCGAGGGCGATTCGCACGCCCAACTCGTGTCGGCGCTGCGTCACGTCGTACGAGATGACGCCAAAGAGGCCCACCGACGCGAGCACGAGCGCCAGTGCGCCGAAGGTCACGAACAGCGTTGCCCCGAGGCGCCACTGGCGGAGTTGCGAGGCCACCGCTGGCATGTCGCTGATGCGATGCACCGTCGCATACGGGAGGTCGGGCGCCGTCCGCTGCATCGCGCGGCGCACGGACTCTGCCATCCGAGCGGCGTCGGTGGTCGGTCGCGCGACCAGGTAGAGATCGCGCATCGCGTCCGCCGGTACCTGCGGAATCGACAGATACACGAAATACGCGGGATTGATGAGCAGGTCCTGACGCCGGACGTCCTCCGCGACGCCGACGATCTGCACGCACGGAACCGTGTCCACCTCGAGACATCGGCCGAGCGCCGATTCCCCCGGCCAGAGCCGCTTCGCCATCGTCCGGCTCACGATCGCGACCGGTGGCGCCGCGGAATCATCCGCCACGGTGAAGTCGCGGCCGGCGACGAGGCGCGCGCCGATCGTGGCGAAATAGTCCGGTCCGATGAAGTTGACGAACGGTCCGTCCCCGGCGGGCAACGAATCGCGTCCGCGGACGCGCACGTCCATTCCGTACGACGGGCCGAAGGGGATGGTGTACGCCACCGCCGCGCGTGTGATCCCCGGGAGCGCGCGCACATTCTTCAGCGCCTCGGCGTAGATCGTCTGCACCTGGCGAGGGGTATAGCCGGTGGACGCCAGGGGCATCGACGCGTAGAGCACGCGGGCGGGGTCCACCCCCATCGGTTGGCTGAGCACGTTCCGCAACGAGCGCGCGAACAGCCCTGCGCCCACGAGCAACACAACGGCCAGCGCGGCCTGCGCCGCCGTCAACACGGCGCGCGTCCGGGCGCGATGGCCGCCACCGCCGCGAACGCCGCCGCTGAGGGAGGCGACGAGCCGCGGATCGGCCGCCTGGAGGGCGGGGACGAGGCCGGCGATGCACCCCGCCACCAGCGCCACGCACGCGGTGAACGCGATGACCCGGCCGTCCACGATGCCGCCAGACCATTGCACGTCGCCGAACACCAGGGATCGCATGAGGTCGCCGCCCCAGTGCACGACGAGCAGGCTCGCGCCTCCCCCGACAAAGGTCACGAGCAGGCTCTCGGCGATGAGCAGTCGCGCGAGCCGCGCGCGTGAGACGCCGAGGGCGAGGCGCACTGCGATCTCGTGCCGGCGCCGCAGCGCCCGTGCGAGGAGGAGGTTCGAGAGGTTCGCGCAGGCGATGAGCAGAAGTAAGGTCGACATGACGGCCAGCAATACCGTGACGGTGTCGCCCGCGCCTACGTTCAGCGACCGCGCGCGCCCGAGCGGCGTCAGCCGGACGTGCCGGCCGTGCATGTACCAGACATCGCCAAAATGCGATTGGAGGATGCGTTCGGTCTCCTCTGCCATCCGCGCCACGGGCACGCCCGCCCGCGCCCGAAGGAAGACGCGGCCGTACGTGCTGCCGCGGTTCTGCATCCATTGCTGCCCGTGCGCGTCGGCCGTCGTCGCCGCTGCCAGCGGGAGCCAGACGTCCACGCGCCCCAACTCGGTTCCGGTGAATCCCGGCGGGGCCACGCCCACGATGGTGTAGTGCAGATCGCCGACCAGCAGGGAGCGACCGACCACCGAACCGTCGCGCGCAAAGTGTCGGGTCCAATAGCCGTCGCTGATGACCGCTACCGGCGCATCATTCTCGGTCGAGGAGAAGAAGCGGCCGCGCTCGGCGGTGACGCCGAGCAGCGGGAAGTAGCTGGCGCTCACGAGCATGGCGCGAGCGTGCTCGGCTCCGGCGCCCCGCCCGACGGAGATGTCCTGCGCGCCCGAGGACGCGATGGCGACCTCGGTGGCGGTGGTCACCTCCTGCTGCAACGTACGAAAGACCGGATAATTGAACGTCGCCTGGCCGACGCCGAGGCTTCGAGGCCCACGCGTCGAGATCATGGCGATGCGGTCCGGCGACTGCACGTGCGCGGGCGGCCGGAAGAGCAGGTCGTCGATGATGCCGAAGACCATGGAATTGGCGCCGATGCCGAGGGCGATGGTCAGCGCCGCGGCGGACGTGAAGCCCGGGTGCAGGCGGAGCCCACGGGCGGCATAGCGCAGGTCGCTCCACAGGTGGTCGAGCCACACCCATCGCCAGATTTCCCGTACGTCTTCGCTTGCGCGACCGAGGTTGCCGAAGCGCCGGCGAGCGGCCGATGCGTCGCCGTCCAGCTCCTGCTCGGCGTCCAGTTCCAGGTGGTCGCGCAACTCGCGCGCGATCTCGTCGTCGTTGGGGCGCTGCCGGCGTGCGAACCAACGCATGCGTCACGCCTCCGGGGCTGGACTCAGCACACGGGTGACGGCACGGACGATCTCCTGCCACTTGCTTTCCTGACGGGTGAGGTGCTTACGCCCCGCGGCCGTGAGGCGGTAGCACTTGTATTCGCGGCTCTTGCCGGACGGCACCTCCCATTTCGCGCTGATCAGGCCGTCGCGTTGCAGGCGGTGTAGCGCGGGGTAGAGCGACCCATGCTCGACCGTGAGCACCCCTTCCGTGGTCTGGCGAATGGAGGTTGAGATCCCGTGGCCGTGGCGCGGTCCGAACACCAAGGTCTTGAGGATCAACATGTCGAGCGTGCCAGGGAGCAGCTCGGGGCGGCCGGATGGGCGAGGTGACATGGTGGTGTGGTAGACGATCTACCCCACTATGGTCGATAGGCTACCATGACGTCAAGAGTGGATTTACGTTTCGCCCGCCAGCGAGTCGGGCGCGCCCGCGGCGTTCGGGCGGAGCCCGGCGATGTGTTGATCTGGCGGCGGGGCGCCGCGCGATTCGGGGTCTCGAGGTTGTTGACACCGGCCGGCATGCGTCCCAGAATTTGGCCCCGGATCCCGGGAATCTGGTCGGGTCGGGACCTCGCGGCCGGATCGATGTTCGGGAGTCCCGTGAATCGACTACGCGAGGCCTCGAGCGCGTCGGAGACACACGGATGGAGACCAGAGTCGAAGCATCCACCGACGGGCGGAGACGTCCGCATCGTCCTCGGCGGTCCACGTGTGACGTCCGCTCGCACGCGCCGGCCGTTGCGCTCGTCGTGCTCGCGTTGTGCGCATCGTCGAGCCGGTTGCCCGCCCAACACGACCGGCGGCCCGTCGACGCTCCTGCCACTCGGTGCTTCACGGTCACATTTGATTTCATCCCGGCGGATTCGGCGTTACGAAGCCGGGGGGCGGGTTTCGACGAGGACTTCCTCCCCGCTGGTATCATGGTGCCGGAAAATGGCGATCGGGCCAGGTGGCTCCCGACGAGCACGGAAGACGCCGTTGCCCTGTGGACCATTCTTCACGGCGTGGCACGCGTCGCGCGAATTGGCGCCGACACGATTCGAGTCCGGAGCGGCGTCGATGCGGTGCCCAACGAGTGGGAGGTGACGTTGGCAATCCGGGGCAGGGAAGTGACCGGCGAAGGCATCGAGTGGGTGGGCAGCGACTACGTACGGCCGGCCCACGCGAAACTCATCGTCTCCCGGGCCTCGTGTCCGACCATGGACGCCGCGTGGGATCGGCTGTATCGCAAGCACGTCAGAGTATCGCGATTTCGTTGGTGACGGGCGGGACAACGATCGACAAGAGAAAGCGTCGGCGGCGTGTCCTGCGGCCGACGGCCGGCGCGTGAATCTGGCCGATTCGCGGCATCGCGCGGGCGCGTTCCACTTTAGGTCCAAGGTTCAGCCCCCTTGGACGTACCGGCGTGACCCCCTCGATGCAATCGAAGGGGTAGCCAAAATTCGTGTCGCGAAGTTCGGTGCTCGGACCAAAGGTATCGGCGGGCCGTACTCACTCCGTTACGAGCGACGAAGCAAGAGCGTCGGCCACCGAACCAAAGTGTGGGAAGTCCGCCGTTGGCGCGCGCCCCTCCAGCATCACGATGTGGTCTCCGCCCCCGGCAAAGAAGTACTCGATGTCAGCGCGCCCGCCGGGCAAGCGCCATTCAACCCTAACGCCACTTCCGGCTCCGGCGGTAACGAACTCACGCTCGGATATGAGCTCGGCTCGTCTGGAATCATCTTCCTTCATCGCGCCCAGAACCGCGACCTGCCTGGCGACGAGCTGAGACACCGAGCGAATGGTCCAATAGGTCACCGCGTGGAAAGCGACCCGCGCTGCCGCCGGTTTCGCAGTGGAATCCTTCGCCGGAAGAAGCCACGGGAGGTCGTGTCTGGTTCCGGCTACCATTCTCCACTCGGCTGGCGAATAGCTGAAGAAGAATGACCCGGTTTGATACCGAAGCGACTGTGCACCAGCGCTCGCGGCTAGTGCCAGGCTGAGCAGGAGGGAGGCGCCTCTTAGCATAACGTCCTCCGGAATGAGTGATGTGGAGGCAAGCACGCAGTTGCCCGCGGGACCCACCGCGAGATCATGACCCGGTTCAGGGGTGGTATGCAAGGGCGCAATTGACCGAGTTCGCATAATGACTCGCGACGGGCGAGTTCCCGTGAGAAGCGGTCACTGCTAATCGGACTGCAGCGAAGTCATCGGATCGATGCCCGCCGCGCGGCGTGCCGGTCCATACGAGGCGAGCCACCCGACGGCCGCCGCACCGATCGCAACCCCGGTGTACGTCACCGGATCGCTCGGCGCCACGCCGTATAGGAGCGCGCGCATGAGCGGCGTGAGGACGAACGCCAACGCGATTCCGACTGTGCTCCCCAAGGCCGTCAGTTTCAACCCCTGGGCCGCGACGAGCCACACGAGCCTCTTGGGAGACGCCCCGAGTGCCAGCCGCACCCCGAACTCCCGCGTGCGTTGCGCAGTCGTATAGCTGACGACGGCGTACAGCCCGATCGCGGAGATCGTCGTAGCGATGACTGCGAAGCCCCCCATGAGGCCGAGCATGATCAGGTAGGGAGCCAGAACGTTTCGGTAACTGCCCGCCAGGGGTGAGAGTGCCCACACCGCGATATCGGGATCGAAACGCCGGACGGCGGCCAGGACGCGGGACGCCGCGGCGGCTGGGTCTCCCGCCGTGCGGACCACCACGCCGACGTGGCTCCATGGCCACTGCTGCATCGGGCGGTAAATCTCCGGCATGACGGGTCGGCCGACCCCTCCATATAGCACGTCGCCGCAGACGCCCACGATACGCCAACGATCGCCGCTGATGATGAGTGACTGCCCGACGGGATCTGAATTCGGGAAGAAGCGCCTGGCGAGCGCCTGATTCACGATCACGACCTTTGGGGCGGCCGGACCGTCGGAGGAATGGAACGCCCGTCCGCGGACGATACGAATGTCGAGCGCCGCGAAGTAGTCGGGCGTCGCCGGCTGCATCCTGGCGAACGGGTGATGATTCGGCGGAGGCGCCGGGCGACCGGCGATGTCGAAGTTGTTGGAACTGATCGACCCGCTGAAGGGAAGCGCGAAGGTCGCCCCTGCGCTGGCCACCCCGGGGACGGTCTCCAGTGCATCAGCGAGTCGATCGATGCTGGTGGAGTCGACCCTCGTGCCGGGCCTGTGGGGCGGACTTTGGAGCTGGAACGTGAGAACATGCTCCGGTGAGATGCCGGTCGGCGTAGCGGAAAGGCGTTGCAGGCTGCGGGTGAGGAGTCCCGCTGCCGAGAGCAGAATTACCGTGAACGCGACCTGCGCCCCCACGAGCACACGCCGCCCCGTGGCGCGGTCCGTGATCGTCCGCGACGCGCCGTGCAGCTCCTGCACCAGGTCTGGGCGCGCGAACCGCCAGGCTGGCCAGAGTCCGATCACGACTGCGGTGGCAAGCGCGACGCCGACGGCCGCCCCGAGTACGGGGATGTCGAGGCTGAATCGCGGCCAGCCCGGGATCGACGCGGCGATGTCGGCGGGCATGAGGGCCCGCACGACGGCGATTCCACCCCAGGCGATGAGCACGCCGAGCGCGCCACCGATGACGCAGACGGCCGTCGTTTCCAGGAGCAGTTGGCGCGCGATGCGGCGCGGGCCCGCCCCCATCGCGGCACGGACCGCCAGCTCCCGGCGGCGCGACGATAGCTGGGCCAGCAGGAGCGCCGCCAGGTTGACGCAGGCGATGAACAGCACCAATCCGACCGCGGCGGAGAAGATCCAGATCTGCTGTTCATGCCCGTCGTGCCACAGCGAAAACGCGTGCACGCCGAACGTCGTTCCCGTCATCTGATCGGGGTAGGCGCGCGCCTCGTCACTCGCGACGGTCGCGAGCTCGGCGCGGAGTCGCGCCATCGGGGTTGAGGCGCGTACGCGGGCGACCATCTCATAGTCCGTCCAGTGATGGTCGGCGATCATGCTCGCGGAGATCGGCAGCGGCGCCCACACGTCGGTGCGCGGCGGGTAGACGAGCGGCTCCGGGATCACACCGATCACGGTGAAGGGCGTTCCGTTGATGACCATCGAACGGCCGACGATGCCGCTGTCACCACCGAACCGGGTACGCCACTGCGATTCGCTCAGGACGACGACGTCACCACGTCCGGGTGCCGTATCGGCGGGCGCGAAGGTGCGTCCGAGCAACGGCCGGATGTCGAGTGTGCCGAAGAAGTCGGGGGTGACGCGCGCCGCGTTCAGTACCTGCGCGCGATCTCGCCCGCGGACGATGGCGGACCACCCCGAAACCAGGGCCGTGCTCTTCAGCGTCGTAGCGGTGCGCCCGACGGCCGCGAAGCTACCCGACGAGATGTTGCGGCAGTTCCCGCAGCCGGGGGGCTGCTGGGCGATATCGATGAGCTGTTCCGGGTGGGGGAAGGGCAGGGGCTGTGTCGCCGTGGCGCGCGACAGCGCGTACATCACCGTGGTGGCGCCGATGCCGAGGGACAGGGTCGCGACCACCGCCGCCGTGAAGCCTTTGCGGACGCCGAGCTGGCGCCAGGCGTGACGGACATCGTCGATGAGCGACTCGACGGCGCGTGTTCCCCGCGCGTCGCGGCCGGATTCCTTGTGCGCTTCCAACGCGCCAAACTCCAGCCGGGCACGTCGCCTCGCGGCGGCAGGAGGGAGGCCTCGACGTTCGAGTTCTGCCGCCTCCATCTCGAGATGGAAGCGCATTTCGTCCGCCATCTCCCGTTCGACGTTCCGCCGCCGGAGGAGCGAACGGAGGCGGCGCACGAGGCGGCCGGGCCAGGCGAGCAGGGCCACGACGCGGTCACGCACCCTGCAGCACCTGCTCGATGGCGTGGGCAAAGCGGCGCCAGCCCGCCTGCTCCGCGTCGCAGCGGCGGCGGCCCGCGGCGGTGAGCGAGTAGAACTTTGCGCGGCGCCCCTCGTCGGAAATCCCCCACGCTGCGCGCACGTGCCCGCGCTCCTCGAGGCGGTACAGCGCGGGGTACAGGGACCCCTGGTTCACCTGCAGCACGTCGTCGGAAAGCATACGGATGCGCTTGGACAGCCCCCACCCGTGCAGCGGCCCCGGGCGCAGGCACTTGAGGATCAGGAGATCGAGGGTGCCCTGCAGCAGGTCGGCGCGGTCGGACATGGGGAGGGAGGGCGGTGGGGGCGGAGTTGGGGATACCTTGAGCTTCGACAACAGTACGAAGTCTGTTGTCGGAGGTCAAGGCAAAGCGTCGGCCTTCCTCGCCGGGAACGAACATCCCGGCACCCGGCTCGGATCCGCGTCCGCCTCTATCCGGGGGCGCGACCCGCCCTCCTCTTGACACTCGGGAGGAGTACCCGCACTTTCCTCCCGTCACTCGGGAGGAAGCCGTGCCCAAACCCACCGCCAGCGAACAGGTGCTGCAGGGAACGCTCGACCTGCTGATCCTGAAGACGCTGTCGCTCGCCCCGATGCATGGTTGGGGGCTCACCAATCGCATCGAGCAACTCTCACGGGACGCCTTCCGCGTGGGGCAGGGGTCCATCTACCCGGCGCTGGTCCGCCTGGAACAGCGCGGCTGGATCGATACGGAGTGGCGCGTGACCGAGAACAGCCGCCGCGCCAAGTACTACCGCCTTACGGCTGCCGGACGACGCGCCCTGGGGCACGAACTCGCGTCCTGGAACCGCTTCGTGAGCGCGGTGGGCCTCGTGCTCGCCGCGGAGAATTGATCGGTGCTGCAGCACACTCGTGCGGCACTTGCGCGCCTGCGGGAGCTGTTCCGCCATCGCGCCCGTTCGACTGCCGAAGCGGATGAGGAGTTTGCCTTCCACGTCGACATGGAATCGGCGGAGAACATGCGCCGCGGCATGAGCGAGAACGATGCCCGGCGGGCGGCCCTTCTCCGCTTCGGGAGCACGCAGCGCTTTCGCGAGGAGGTCCGCGACGCGCGCGGCGTGGCGGCCATCGACATGCTCGCCCGCGATACGCGCTTCGCCTTCCGCCGGCTCCGGCGCGCCCCGGCATTCGCAACCGGCGTCATTGCCACGCTCGGCGTCGGGGTGGCGGCCGCCGTGGGAGTCGGCTCCATCGTGTACGGCGTTCTCCTCCGCGACCTCCCATATCACGATCCCGACCAACTGATGAGCGTGGGATTTCTCACGCCCGGTATCGCCGGTCAGGGTGAGCTCCAGTCGGACGCCACGTACCTCCACTTCGCCAAGAGCGCGCACTCCTTTTCCGCGCTCGGCATGTACTGGACCACCGATCAGCACTACGTCAGCGGCCCCGACGCGCCGGAACGCGTGACGATGGCGATGATGACCCCGAACGTCTTCACCCTGCTCGGCGTGCGTCCGATCCTCGGCAGGCTGTTCGCCCCCCGCGACACCTCATGGTTTGGCGAGGGCTTCCTTCCGGTTCTGATTTCGGAGCGCTACTGGCGCCGGAGGTACGGTGGCGACCTCGACGATCATTGGGCGCCACATCGGCACGGACTTCGGCGTCCGTGCGATCATCGGCGTTCTCCCGCGGTCGTTCGCTTTTCCGACGACCTCGGTGGACCTCTACTTCCCGGCGCCGGTGCCCGTGAATCGCCCCCAGATTACGGCGCGGTCCGTCACTGTCATTGGGCGTCTTCGGGATGGTGTCACCGCGCAGGAGGCCAAGGCCGAACTCGATGCGCTCGTCCCCGCGCTCACGGGGCGATTTCCCACGATCACGCGCGAGATGCTGCAGGCCAGTGGTGCGCGCGTCTCCGTCCAGTCGCTCAAAACCGCGACGGTGGCTCCGGTGCGCCAGCAGCTCGTGCTGCTCGGTGTGCTGGTCGGAGTCGTGCTCCTGATCGCCACCACGAACGTGACCAACCTGTTCCTGCTCCGGGTGGAGCGGGCGCGCACGGAGAGCGCCATCGCGCTGTCGCTCGGAGCGGGCCGCGTGGCCGTGGCGCGGCGTTTCGTGCTCGAGGGGATGGTGGTCGGGTTGGCGTCCGCGGTCGTCGCCCTGCCGGCCGCGGCGCTGGCGCTGACCACCAAGTTCGGCTTCACGGAGCGTCAGATCCCGCGGCTGCACGAGGTGTCGTTCACGCCGGGCACGGTTGCGCTGCTGCTCGGCGTCACGGTGCTGATCGGTGCCGTCGTCGGGCTCGCCGCAGCGTCGCGCCCGCAGGCCAGCGGGATGTTCGATCAACTCCGCGCCTCGCATTCCGCCTCGAGCGGCACCAGACGGCGCGCGCAGCGCGGGCTCGTCGAGTTGCAGCTCGCCGTCGCACTTGTACTGCTCGTGGCCGCGGGGCTGCTTGGCCGCAGCTTCTGGAATCTTCGCCACGCGGACATCGGCTTCCGGCCCCGGGGAGCGATGACCTTCCAACTCTCGCTGCCCTATGGCCGTGATGGATACACGCAGTACGCCAGGGGCGCCGAGTTCGAGGCGAGGTTGGCGGACCGCCTCGTCGCGCTGCCCGGAGTGACGTCCGTGGGAGTCGCCGAGCGGATTCCGCTTGCGAGCAGCGGCGCGGCCAATCTCGACATGCAACTCCGCGCCACCGATGGGCGAGGACGGACGGCGGTCGAGGCCGCGCACAACATGGCGAGCGCCGGCTACTTCCATGCAATGGGAATCCCGTTGCGAGCAGGCCGGACGTTCCGCGCCGGCGACCTGCACGGAGCGCCGGCGGTGGTGGTAAGCGCTGCGCTCGCAAGGGCGCTGTTCGGCACCACGGACGCCGTCGGGCGGCAGCTACTCGCAACACCGGACGCCGGTACGACCGCGCGAACGTTCAGGATCGTCGGGGTAGTGGGCGACGTGCAATGGGGGCGGATCGAGGATGGGGACGTGCCGATGGTCTACTTCCCGATCCTGCGCGACGGCGACGGGCTTTCGGCCGACAGCAACGCGGTGTGGTACACCCCGATGCACGTGCAGTACGTCGTGCGCGGTACGCGATTGCCATCGGGACCGGCGATCCAGCGCATCGTTACCAAACTCGACGCCCGGGTACCCGCCGCCGGCAGTCGCACCCTCGCGTCGATCGTGGACGACGCGACGGCCCGGGTGCGACTCACCCTGCTGCTGATCGCGGCCGCCGGCGCGGCGGCCCTTCTCCTGGCGGTCATCGGGGTGTACAGCGTGGTCGCGTACGCGGCTGCCGGCCGCATGCACGAGTTTGGCATTCGCCTGGCTCTTGGGGCAGCACCGACACGCATCGGCGGCATGGTTCTCGGAGAGGGCTTGAGGATCGCCGGATTCGGCACCGTCCTGGGGCTCCTGGCCGCGCTTGGCGTGACGCGATTCCTTCGGGCGCTTCTATATGATGTGAAGCCCACCGGCGTCGCGGAGTTTGTGGGTGCGACCGTGTTGCTGATCGTGGTCACGCTGACCGCAACGCTGCTTCCCGCTCACCGAGCGGCGCGCACGCCGCCCGCCGTCGTGCTACGCGGGGAGTAGCGGACCAGGGAGGCACGGATAGCAGTTGGCCTGAGGGCGCCGACTTCACCACCAACTCCGGCGCATCGCTCACTGGCGCGTCGGCGCGCACGGCCTTACCTCACTTGCCGGGCCCGCCCTCAGTGAATCTGAGATCGGCGTCGGCCCCGATGCCTCCGGCGCGCCCATCCGCGCCGTTCGACCACAGCTGGTAGGTGTCGGCCGAGTCATGGTACTGATACGCGTGCCCCCAGGGATCGAGCGGCATGGCGCTCGTCACGTAGGGGCCGTACCACGCGCTGTCCAACGGGGCGGCCTGCGGCGGCGTACTGAGCGCGTCCAGCCCCTGCGCGGTCGCGGGATAACGCCCCGCGTCGTGCCGGTACGTCTCGAGCGCGGCCGCGATCTCCTCCATGTCGGACTGCGCCGTCGCCGCCGGGTGGCGAATCGGCCGATACCACGCGGGGCGCACGACGGTGACGGCGAGCGCCGCGAGCACGAGCAGGAGCGCGACCCCGATGGCGCGATCAACGGCTGTCATCGATCGCAATCGGTCCTCCGTGGCAATCCGTTGTGCGCCCCACGCCGGGGGGCCACGAGTAGTTCTCCTGGACGCGCGGCGGGCCGTACCCCGGCGTCCGGCCCGGCGGGCCAATCCATTCCTGCGGAATCGAGTCCGGCGGGGGCGCGGTGCGCGCATTGAGCGTGTAGTCGCACCACGTCCACCAGTACCCGAAGTGCCAGAGCCCAGCAAACTCGGTGTTGAGCGACGCGGCCTGCGCGCTATCGAGGTGGGCGTAGATGGAGTCCACGTTGTACGGCGGGCGCCCGAAGTGCTCGGCGTACGCATAGACGGACCGGGACACGAGGCGGAGGTACATCAGCGACGCCACGCGGTCGGAGACCAGAATGCGGGGTGCACGACGGATCCGACGAATGCGCCAACCCAACACGCAGGTGGAGGCGACGAGCAGTCCGAGCAGCAGCCATCGCCGGACGCGGATCCATGGCCAGTCCATGCGGTCTACTCCGCTCGCAGCGCCTCGGTGGGGTCGACGCGCAACGCGCGGCGCGCCGGGCCGTACGAGGCGAAGAGCGCAATGACGATGACAAGGCCGACCACTCCGGCCATCGTGACCGGGTCCGACGGCGCGACGTGGTAGAGCATCCCGTGCAGCGCGTTGGAGGCCGCGAGGGATCCCGCGAGGCCAAGAATCGCGCCGATTATCGCCAAGCGAACGCCATCACCTACGACGAGCCGGCGGATGGCCGCCCCATCGGCGCCGAGGGCAATGCGCACGCCAATCTCGCGCGTGCGCTGACTCACGGAGTAGGCGATCGTCCCATACAGGCCGACGGCGGAGAGCACCAGCGCCACGATGGCAAAGGCCCCGAAAAGCGCCATGGCGAACTCGCTCGGAGCCATGACGTCATGAATGAACGCGTCGCCAACGGTGATGCGCCGGACGAGCACCATGGAGTTGACCGTGGCGACCGCCCGCCGCAGCGCCGGAACCATCGCCGCCGGCGGGCCGGTCACGCGGACCAGGTAGCTGATGTCACCGGGCAGGACCCGCGGCTGGTAGATGAGCGAGCCTCGCGGCGGACCGACGGTCGGTAAGCGCACGTTGGCCGCCGCAGGCAGTTGGACATCGCCCGCCACCCCCACCACGACATACCCGGCCCGCTGGCCCGCCCGCGGGTCCTGTTCGCGCAGCACGGAACCCACGGCGTCGCCGCCCGGCCACAGGAGGTCCGCCGTGCGCCGATCGACGACGATTTCTTCGGGGGCCCCGGCGGGTTCCTGCACCGCCGTGAGGTGGCCGTCAGCACCGGAGTTGGGTCCAGCCGGCGCGCGACCGGCGAGGATTGGAATCCCCGCCAAGCGGAAGTAGTTGGGGGTCGCGAAAACTTGTCCGCGCGGGGAGAGCCGACGCACGGCCCCGGTCGAATCGGCCTCGGTCTCGAGATGGTCGACCGCGCCCCACGGGTCACCAGGCATGGTCCCGACCGCGGCATCGACCACGCCCGGCGTACTCCGAAGTCCACGCAGGATGTCGGCATCCAGCGCGCTCTTCTGGGCCAGCGACTTGCCGCGCGTGGCGTTTCCCTGCATCACCTCGACCGCCACCAGGCCATGGGGATTGAATCCCAACGGGGCATGTTGCAGGGCGACGAACGAGCGGACGAGCAGCCCCGCGCCCGTCAGAAGCACGAGCGACATCGCGATCTCGATGACGATGAATGCGGCGCGCACTCGGCGCAGGCCGCGATCTCCGGACGCCGTGCGTCCGCCACCGCGGAGCACGTCGCCGACCGTTCGTCCACCGGCAAAGAGCGCCGGCGCCGAACCGAAGACGAGTCCGGTGGCGAGCGAGATGCCGAAGCTCCAGAGGAGCGCGGGCATCTCGGGCCGAAGCCCCGCCAGACCGTCGAGCGCCGGCGGGCGGAGCGCGATGATGATCCGCAGCGCGCCCCATGCCAGCCCCACGCCCAGAAGGCCGCCCGCCATGGCAAGGGTCAGACTTTCAGTCAGGATCAGCCGCACGAGCCGCCCGCGCCCGGCGCCCAGTGCCATGCGCACGGCGAACTCACGTCGCCGGATCCAAGCCCGGGACATGAGCAGGCTCGCGACGTTGGCGCAGGCGATGAGCAGGAGCACGCCCACCGCCATGAAGAGCAGTTTCACCGATTGGACCTCGCCCGGATCGAGCAGGTCCTGTGCACGAAGCGCGCGTACGCAGCAGGCGGGTGCCGAGAAGCCACCGGGTCGCGCCGGCACCTGCACGCTGGCCGCGATCGACTGCAGTTCCCGCGACGCGGCATCAGCCGAGACGCCCGCCCGCAGGCGCGCGAAGATGTCGGGCTCGCCCATCGAGTCCAGTTTCGCCGGCAGGAAGATGCTGGCGGAGGCATTGTGCAGACGCGCACCGGGCCAGCCAACCGACGCCGGGTCGCCCATCGCCGGCGGCGTGACGCCAACGATCGTGTACGGCAGGCTGTCCACGCGGATCGTGGAGCCTATCACGCCCGCACTTCCGCCGTACCGGCTGCGCCACAGATGGTCGGTGATCATCGCGACCGTCGGCGCACCCGTGCCGGCGTCGGCGGTGGTGAAGCCACGCCCGAGTTCGGGACGGATGCCAAGCACATCGAGATAGTTCGGCGTGATCCAGGCGTGCACCGTGTCCTGTTCGGCCAGCTCGTGCACGGCCATCGCATCGACCACCATTCCGGCCAGGGGGCCAATGGTGTGGGCTCGGTCCTCCCACGCGCGCCGGACGGGGGCGCTGGCGGCGTATCGCGTGCCGTTCTTTCCCTGGATCACCGGCATCACGATCCGATTGCCGTCGGGGTACGGCAGCGGGGCGATGAGCAGCCGGTGCACCACGGTGAAGATCGCGGTGTTGGCGCCGATGCCGAGCGCGAGCGTGAGGACGGCCAGCAGCGTGAACGCCGGGCTTCGCCGCGCATGCCTGCCGGCGAGCCGAAGATCCTGTACCCAGTCCTGAAGCCAGCCGATCGCGCGGTCCAGCAGCGCCCGTCGCTCGTCGACGCGGAGGCAGTACGCTCGGAGCTCCTCCTCGCTTCCCAGGCGACGTACCGCTTCCGCTTGTGCGTCGCGCTCGGTCATGCCACGCGCCCGCAGATCGTCGATACGCATCTGCAAATGGGCCCGCAGCTCGTCGTCCAGGTCGCGGCGCATCTCGGTACGGCTCCAGGGGAGCCGGAAGACACGGCGTACGCCTGGTGGCAGCTTGCCGGCGCCAAAGAAGCGTCTCACGAGGGCTCCAGCACGCCCGAGACCGCGGCCACGTACCGGTGCCAGGTTGCGAGTTCGGCTTGCAGCCTCCGTCGCCCCTTTGCCGTCAGGGAGTAGTACTTCGCCTTTCGGTTGTTCTCGGAGATGCCCCAGGTGGCGCTCACGGCACCCGCGGCCTCGAGGCGGTGCAGCGCTTTGTAGAGCGCCGCGTCGACGATCGCCAGCTCGTCGCCCGAATGGCGCTCGATCCAGGTCGTGATGCCGTACCCGTGCATCGGGCCCCAGGAGAGGGTCTTCAGCACCAGCACATCCAGCGTGCCATGGAGGAGGTCGTTGGTCGAGCGCGGCACGAATGCTCCACAAACCAGGTTAGATGAGAAGCTGCCGGTTCTGCCGGGCGGTGTCAAGCGCTCCACGCAGGGCCGGTCCTCACGCCGCCAATCGCCGAGTGGTAGGTTGGGAGCGCGACCCGTGGGGGCGACGGAGCGACATGGTGTCATCAGGAGCATCCATCATGGCGGGAGCGACGTGATGTCTGGTAGCGCCGCGGATTGGCGCCGCTCGCCGAGCGGGCGCGGCGGCGAGCGGAGTCGATCGTGGGTCAGGTTCGACGGCCTGCGCCAGGACCTCCGCTACGCCGTCCGCGGACTCGCCCGCCGCCCGGGCTTCACGGCCGTCGCCGCGCTCTGCCTCGCCATCGGCATCGGCGCGAATGCCGCGATGTTCGGCGTGGTGGACGAGTTGCTCCTTCGCCCGCCGGCGGGCGTCCGGGACGCGGGCTCTCTCGCGTGGGTGGGCCTGCAGGTTCGCGGCTACGATGGACCACAGGCGTTCTCGTATCCGGACTACCTGGACTTCGCGCGCGCCCCGGGGGCGCCGCCGGTTGCGGCCTATACGAGCACGAGCGGATCCTTCGGGCGCGGCGCCAACGTCAGACACGTCGGTATCATCGTGGCCACCCATGCGTTCCTGTCCGTGTTGGGCGCCGCGCCCGCCCGCGGCCGGTTCTTTACCCCTTCCGACGAGCTGCCGGATGCGCCGCGAGTGGTGGTGCTGGGATATGCGTTCTGGCAGAGCGAACTCGGCGGGAGCGCGAGCGTCATCGGACGGACGGTTCGCGTGGGCACGGTGCCGTATACGGTGGTGGGGATCGCGCCGAAAGCGTTCAACGGCGTCGAGCGCTCGCGCGTGGACCTCTACGTTCCGCCGGCGTACATGGCGGACGTCCACACGAGGTCGCCGCTCATGTCGCGGTATCGGCACTGGGCCAAGATGCTCGTGCGGCTTCCGGCCGGCATGCCCCGCCGGCGGCTGGCGGCCGAGTTCACGGCCATCTATCGAGGGGCGGTTCCGGCCGACAGCTTCCGCGCTACGGAGCGGGTAATCGCTTCGGCGCCGGGTGCCATGGCCACGATGGACCACGCCCAGGTGCAGAACGTCGAGGTGTCGCTCTGGCTGTACGGGGTCGCGGCGGCCGTGCTCCTGATCGCATGTGCGAACGTCGGCGGGCTGCTGCTCATCCGCGCCACCAGCCGGCGGCGCGAAATCGCCATTCGGCTGGCAATGGGCATCAGCCGGGGGCGCCTCGCGCGGCTGCTCGTGACCGAGAGCCTGTTGTTGGCCGCGGTCGGCTGCGCTGGTGGGCTACTGCTTGCGAGCGTCGCGGCGGGCATCCTGCGCGCCACCCTTCTTTCAGGCATCGACCCGGGCTCGGCATTCGTAGACGGACGCGTACTATCGGTGACGTTGGCGATCACGGTACTGACCGGCCTGGTGTGTGGTCTCACGCCGGTGGCCGTCGCGACCAGGCCCGATCTCGTCTCTGCACTCAAGTCCGGAGAGCGAGAGGGTCGACGCTCGGGAGGGCGCACGAACAGCGTCCTGCTCGTCGGTCAGGTCGCGCTCACCTTCCTGTTGCTGATCGGCGCCGCGGCGTTCGTGCGGAGCGTGCAGCACCTCGATGCGATCGACTATGGGCTGGATGCGTCGCACGTACTCCGGGCGCGTCTCACCGCGCACGCCGAATGCGCCGGCGGCCGCAAACCAATACTTCCATGACGTGCTGCGACAGGTGCGAGCGATGCCGGGCGTTCGCCGGGCGGCACTCGCGAACGGTGGGCCATTTGCTGCTTACGGAGGCGGCCACCTATCCATTCCAGGGCATGCGCCAATCCGCGGTGCGGTCGCACCCCTGGTCTTCAGGACCACACCCGGATTCTTTGAAACGCTCGGCATGCAGATCATCCAGGGGCGCACCTTTACCGCAGCCGAAGCCGATGTCGGCGCGCCGGTTGCCGTCGTCACCGACCGGATGGCGCAGCGCTACTGGCCCTCGGGCGGCGCGCTTGGCAAGTGCATCGTGGTGGGCGGCGACACGATGCCATGCACGACCATCATCGGTGTGGTTCGCGGCGCACGGCAGGGGAACGACCCCCGGCGAACCGTCGCGACCGATGAACCGGAGTCGGCCTACTACCTTCCCTTCACCCGAACGGTGCCGCCGCACTTCGGGCGTCAGCCGGAAGCGTGGCTCTGGGTGCAGTCCGACGGCGCCGCCGCGCAGCTCGTCCCGGCCGTGCGCCGCATGCTGGAGAAGCTCTCACCGGACGCCCCGTATCCGGAGGTGGACGCCATCAGCACGGAGTTGGCGGTGAAGTTTCGACCGTGGCGCCTCGGCGCGACCGTCTTCACGATCTTCGGATTCGCCGCGCTCACGCTGGCGGTCGTCGGACTGTACGGCGTACTCGCATTCCACGTGGCGGAGCGTACGCGCGAGATCGGTGTGAGAATGGCGCTCGGTGCGCAGCGACTGGACGTGAAGCGGCTGGTGATTGCCCACGGGTTGTGGCTTGCATCGCTTGGCGTGGGCATTGGAGTCGTTGCCTCGATGGGTCTCGCGCCCTTCATTGATCCACTGCTCTACAAGACGTCGGCCCGGGGCGCGCTCGTACTTTGCCTGACCGCCGGCGCGTTACTCGGTGTGGCGTTGCTGGCCAGCTTCGTACCTGCGGTTCGCGCCGCGCGAACCGATCCCATGGAAGCGCTGCGGGAACTCTAACCACGCTGACTCGTGGGCATGCTCCGGCATACGAGTCGTCGCGGGCGTGCGCCATTCCAGGTCGGGCGCGTTCGGTCAGTTCGTTGGGAGCCGACGGTCCTGAAGCTACCGCCTCTTGCCGGCGGCCAATTTCTCCGCGACGGCAAGCGCATTGCTTGCCGGCACCCTCACGTCCGGAACGACACCCACCCCTTCCCAGTTCGTATGGGTGATCGGATTGATCGCGCGCGCACCCGGGACGCCGATGATGAAGTGATCGTCGATTCGGTGGCCGGACACGGGGTGGGCGCCGCCTCCGGTGGTCTCGCCGACGATCGTTGCTCGCTTCTGTGCCTGAAGATCGTACGAGAACTCCTCGGCGCCGGAGAACGTGTGCGACGACGTGAGGACATAGACGGGTTTGATCGAGCCGAAATGGCGGCCCGGCGCGTGCGGGTTGGTCCAGAATTGCGTGGTCTCGCCGGTCTTGCGGTCCCAGAGGTCGTTGAGATGCGTCGAGTCGGTGAAGAGGTAGGACGCGATGAAGGTGACCATCGCGGGGCTACCGCCGCCGTTGTCGCGCAGGTCGATGATCAGGGCGCGCGTCCCGGCAAGGGACGTCATGGCCGCCGATGCGGCCTTGCCGCAGAGGCCAGGCGCCATGAACGCATCGAACTTGAGATAGCCGACGTTGTCCCCGAGGCGTGTCGACCGAGACGAAGCCGCACTTCGTCGCATCCATTCGGCCCGGGCGAGCCGGCGACGGAGGCCGACGGCCTCCGGGCGGAGGTAGGGGCAGCGCATCAAGGCTGTAGTCCATGCGCAGGTGCTTGTCATGTCCGAGGTCTCGCAGCTCCTTTCCCAGCTCGTACGCGTAGCTGACGCCGTTGGTGTATGGGTCGTACTCCCCGCGGTCCAGGCGTGCGCGCAGCGAGTCGTCGATGCGATGCGCCACATCGGGGAAGACGTAGAAGTCGTCGAGCTGTACGATGGCGCCGGCGATCACCTTCGCGCGTTCGGTGGCGTCGACCGTGATGCGATTGGCAGCGGCGAGCGGCCCGAGCGGCTGCATCGTAAGTCCGGCGATCCTCGGCGGATCCTGCGACGAAAGATCGAAGATGCCGTAGGCGACCTTCGCGCTGTTGCGCTCCTTCGCGAGGAACTCGACGCGCCGCGGATCGCTGCGCTCGATGCTCACGAGTTCGAAGCCGCCCGTTCTCTGGCGGAGCCGCATCTGAGCTTCCGCGTTGGGCATGGACGCGTATCGGGCTTCGAACGCATCGATCTGGGCGCTATCGCCGGAGTCGAACGCCTCGAGCCAGGCGGCGAGCACGTGGCCCGCCGGCGTGTTGGGCGGTGTATGTTGCCGTGCAGGCAGCCGTGCGCACCCGACCATCATGAGCACCAGAACCGCAACTGCGGAGCGATGGAACATGGTTCCTCCCGAGTCGTCGCGTTCTACGGCAGGCTGGCAGCGGCGGCTGCGGCGATAAGGTACGCCACCCAGCCGTGGCAGCCATGACGGGCGCGTGAAAGTCCCGTGATCTTATGATTAAGCGCCGCGGTGCCGCAATCGAACGGGATCCCGGAAAGGGTCCGGGCCCCGTCCTCCGTGAATGTGCGGCCGGCTGGACGGAGTGACGGGGAGCCCGGCGGCGGTACGTGCACGGCCGTCCGGGCCGATCGGGCATCGGTCACCGGCGGTCGTCGTCGCATCAACTCTCTGATCGATGAGCTGACGGACCACGCCTACGACATCCTTGCGCCGCTCCTGAATCCGCTTCTAGTGCGGTTGCTTCGGCATGCACGCATCGGCCGCATGCACCCAGTCACCCTCGTATGTGGCCGGCACCTTGAAGGCTGCCGGCTTGGCCGGCGCGTCTGCGCCGGGATCGTAGGATAGCACGGCCATCGAATTGTCGAACGCGCTCAGGCGCGCATTGTCCCGCGCCGCGTCGGCCGCACTGATCTCCGGCTGCTCGGTACGCTCGCCGCGGATCATGCGGAGGCTGCCGTCGCGCAGGTCGAACGCCCGATAGTAATGCGTTCCGTAGTACGTCGTATTGAACGTGGTGTTGTAGCTCCAGTTGCCCGGCCTGGTATCGGTCGGCAAGCGCACCGTGGTGACGTAGCAATTGAAGTCGGGCGCATGGTAGAACGGCGCTTTCTGATCCTGGTCGGCAGCCCGCTGCTGCCGGTCAGGCGGGTTGAAGCCGCCGCCGGGCAGGATCAGCGAGAGTCTGGGAGCGTCGCTCTTGTCCCAGTCGACGGGCCCCGTGCCGTCAATTTCGAGCACACTCGCCCGTTCGCCCACGTCGAAGTGATAATGGACGGCATCGATCGAATTCCACGCGGTGCCGCCGGCCAGATTGTTGCGCATGGCCTGGAGCAACTGGTCGCTGCTCAGCACGGAGGCCTGCGCGTATTCGGCCAGTGCCTTGGGACCACGCTCGATGCTGGTGACGACGATGCGCGCCGGCTTGTCGAGGCCCGCGCGGGCATCGATCTCATACAGGTTGAGTTCGTCAGGCCTGCTCGCCGGAGACCATGGGACCGGCTCGAGATCGTGCCCGTCGGCGGTCAGCGGAAGCACCCAGTGATACGGGAAGTCCGGTGCAGTGCTGGGAGGGGCGACCTCCGGAAGCGTGCCGTCGAGCCAATAGGTCTTGCCGTCGATCGTCGCCCGGGCAAGCACGTGATCGAACAACCCGGGGTCGGGGAGCCGGGTGTCGAAGCCATCGTCCGACCCCTGATTGCGGACGAGAACGGCTTCGGCCGGCACGCCGAGCGCTTTCAGCAGGGCCAGCAACAACACCGTCTTGGCTTTGCAGTCACCATAGCGCCGCTGCCAGGTCTGATCGGCCGTCGCGGGCAGGTAATTGCCGCCGTCGAGCCCGACGTAGACGTAGCGCACCTGTTGCTGGACGAGCTTGAGGGCTTCCTGCGCGCGCCCGAGCTGATCGGGCTTGTCGGCGGCGATGCGCGCGGCTTCCTGCCTGAGGGGTGAATCGGCCGGCAGCCTGGCCGCCGCCGCAAACAGGCCGTTGAAACGCCGGGACAACGCGGGCCAGCCAGTAAAGCGAGTGTATTCAATCGCGCGCTGCCAGGCATACCGCGGCGGCGCATCCTTGGGCGGCGTGATCGCCGGCGGATTGTCGATGCGAACGTCGACTGCTGCTTCGGTACGCACCAGCTTGCCGGCAAAGTCGTTCGTCGCCTGCACGCGCGGCTGGTCGCCTGGCTCCCAACTCAGGCCAACGTGGTACCGGCCTTGCAGTGGAGAGGAGAGCAACGCGAGCACGCCTGCGTTCTCGCCTTTCAGCGTTGGATCACCCGACGGCACGGTGTAGGCGACCTCGAGTTCATCGCCCACGCGCAGATCCGGCACCTTGAGGACTGCCGTCAGCACGCCGGTGATCACCGACGTCTCGAGTTGGTCCTCACGCCGCAGGATCTCGAACTTCGCCGTCTTCAGCACATCGATCGTCTCTGACCCGCGATGAATCTTGATGGCGTGCACCATGGGCGTTCCGGCCGCGGGGTTCCAGGACAGGGTGACGTTCCCCAACTGGAGCGCCTGCGGCTGGAGCAACACGATTCGCTCGCCGACATAGCTCGACTGTCCCTGCGCGTCGAGGTGGACGATGAGATCCTGCGCCCGGACGAATGCCAGCCCACTGGCATCCGCCGGAAGAGGGAGCGGTTGAGACGGTTTGGCCCACGCCGGAGCCGGTCCCTGATCCACCTGCTGCGCGGTCGAATAATCCTGTGCGGCCATTGGCCGGGCCGCCAGAACGGCCAGAGATGCCAGTATCCCGATGGTACTCCGATTCATTCCGCCCTCCGAATTCCGTGCATGATGGCTGGAAACGGCGCAAATGCAAGAGGGAGAGGAACGCCCCCTTCCTTGTATTCAGAAGTTCCCAGCCGCCACTTCCACGCTCGGCCTCAGCCCTCCCGGCTTCGCACGGTTCATCACCGAGGCCATGAAAGCGGTGCAGGACTCCACCTCGCCCATCCGGAGGCTCCCCTACCGCGAGCGCCCTCGCAGTCGTTTCCACGATCGCCGCCCGCGGCTCGGAGTTCGGCTGTCCCACCTCCCGCGCGAGTCGAGATTCCGCCGATACACGTCCTGAGCAATGTGCCGACATAGCGGTATTGAGATTCCGTTAGAGTCCGGCGGGCGAATCCTCACCGATGGAACGAGACGGGGCCGGCTCTGCGAATTCCCCTTGCACTTCCATAAGACCGTCCTACCTTCTCCTGTAGAAGCCACAGGGGAAATCATGCCGCCGGATCGTCTCGACCTCCCGCAGGGCACGCTCGACTTGCTCATCCTCAAAGCGCTCTCGCTCGCTCCCCAGCACGGGTGGGGCATCTCGGAGCGCATTCGCCAGATCTCGCGTGAAGTGCTCGACGTTCCCCAGGGCTCGCTCTATCCGGCGCTGCATCGCCTCGAGCGGCGGGGCTGGGTGAAGGCAAAGTGGGGCACGTCGGACAACAATCGGCGGGCGAAGTTCTACGAGTTGACCCGACGGGGGCGTGCGCAACTCGCGGCCGAGGAAGACGCGTGGCACCGCCTGTCGGCCGCCGTCGGGCTGGTCCTTCGCACCACCTGATCCTGCCGCCGATGCTCTCCGACCTCTTGAGCGATCTCCGGTACCGCCTCCGGGCGTCGTTCCGCCGAGAGCAGACTGGCCGCGACCTGAATGACGAACTTCGCTTCCACCTGGAACGCGAGGCGGAGAAGTACGTCGCCCAGGGGGTGGCGCCGGCGGAGGCTATGCGCCGCGCACGCCTCGCGTTCGGCGGCGTGCAACGCTTCACGGAAGAGACGCGCGACGTCGGCCGGATGCGGTGGATCGAGGCGGCGGCCTCGGACATTCGCTTCGCATTCCGTTTCCTCCGCCGCTCGCCGGGGTTCGTGGCGGTGGCGGTGCTGTCGCTCGGCATCGCCATCGGCGTCACCGGCACCACGTTCGCCATGGTGGACGCGGTGCTGGATCCGTACGTGCCGTACGCGAAGCCGGATCAGTTGCTCACGTTGCGAACGTATGGCTGGGCCACCGGCCACGTGGACCTCAGCCCCGAGATGCTGGGCACCATCGTCACGCGGCGCGATCTCTTTGCCGACGCGGTCCCGTGGGCGGTCAACCGACACAACCAGGTGTATGCGTCGAACGGGCAAGGGATGCCGGGACACATCGTGCTCGTCGGGCCCGGGTTCGTCCATACGCTCGGCATCAGGCTTTCGCGCGGCCACGGCTTCGCTCCGTACGCGGCCGGCGAGCCGCTGGCGAGCCCGGCCATCATCAGCTACCCGGTATGGCGGCAGGTGTTCGGGTCCGGTCGGGATCTTGATCGATTGGTGATCACGGTGGCCGGCGAGCAGCACCCGGTGGTGGGCGTCATGCCGCCGGGCGCCGACTATCCCGACGGCACCGACGTATGGCTACGCATGCCGCAGACGATGGCTGCGGCGCTCGTGGGCCCGGCGCAGATGCAGGCGCTCGTTCGGCGGCAACCGCACGTGACGCCACGACGACTGCAGCAGCTGCTCGGAGCGTATGCGGCACGCGAGGCCCACGATCATGGACTGCCATCCGGCATGACGGCGGTCATGCTGAACGACGTGACGCCCCGGACCAATGGCTTCTTCGGCTTCAACGCCGGCATCGCGATCGCGTCGCTCCTCGTGCTCATCGTGGCGTGCCTCAACATCGCGAACGTAATGTTGGCGCGAGGACTCGCTCGCCGACGAGAAATTGCGGTACGGAAGGCGATGGGCGCCACCGGCGCCGCGATCGTGAGGTACGTGATGGCCGAAGCGGTGCTGCTGGCGCTGGGCGGCGGCATCATCGGTGGCACGCTCGCCGTCTGGGGCATCGACGTCGTGCAGGCGTACATGCCTCTGGCCATGCTCAAGTACTCGTTTCGCGTACCGGTGTTAAACTGGCACGTTCTGGTGTTCTTCGTCGCGGCCACAGGCGTGACCGCGCTGCTGTCGGGCCTCGCGCCCGCCCTCGCTGCGCGTCGCGCAGACATCGGCGAGGCCATGAAGGACGGGGGCAACGCCGTAGCGGGCTGCAGCAATGGAGGGTACCGGGTGGTTGTGAGCGCGCAGCTCGTCCTCTCGTTGATGATGGCGATGGCGGCCGCTACGCTCCTCGCGGGCCTCCACCCACCGCCGCAGCAAGTCTCGCCGATCAACGAGCACAATCTGTACACCGGAACGGTCGTGCCCACGCGTGCGGTGTGCCGGGCGATGTCGCACCCCGATCAGTTCATGCCCAACCTGCTGACGACCATTCGAAGCGTGTCCGGTGTGCGGCAAGGAGCCGCGGCCGTGTGGGCGCGGCCCGAGCGGAGCACGGTCACCTCCGACCAGCCGAGCGGTCCAGTCCAGGCTCCGCTGACGCAGTATGCGCTGGCGACCCCAGCGTATTTTCGTGCCCGAGGGGTGCCGCTCATCGCCGGCCGCGACTTCGAAGCAGGAGACGTCGCCAGCGGGGCGGCGATCGTGAACCTGGCGCTCGCCAAGCAGCTCTGGCCGCTCATGTCTCCCGTTGGGCGGGCCCTCAAGTTGGGACCGACGGCGTCAGATGCACCGTGGGTACGGGTGGTCGGCGTGGCGAGCGCTCCCATCGAGCTGCCTGACGGTGAGCGCTTCGACCTTGCTCCACGGGTGACGGTGGTGGGTCACTCGACCTGCGCCGCGGCCAATTTCTGGGCGCGCGTGGACCACGACGACGCGCAGACGCTGAGTGCGCTGTACCATGGATTGCGTGCCGCCATTCCGGGCGCGGTGATCAGCGACATCTACGGATCCGCCGCGCAGACGACGAAATGGAACTATTCGGCAGCGGTCACGGCGTACACGTACACCGGAGTCGCGCTGTTCATGCTGCTCCTGTCGGCGGCTGGCGTGTTCGGTGTGATGAGTCTGGTGGTTGGAGGCCGCACGCGGGAGTTCGCCGTTCGGGTGGCCCTCGGTGCACAGGGCCGCGACCTCTGGCGGCTCGTGATGCACGACGCGCTGCTGATGGGGCTCGCTGGCATCGCGATCGGCGCGTTCGCGGCCATGCACTTCGGCCCGTACGGCGGCCTGAGCGTCCAGTGGATGGACACCGATCCCCTCTCGCTCGTGATCGCCGAGGCGGTGGTGGTGACTGCGACGTTGCTGGCGTGTGTCGTGCCGGCCCGTCGCGCCTCGCACGCCGATCCCGTCGAAGTGCTCAGGGCGACCTGATTCGCATGCGCTCGGGCCGCACTCCGACATGCGGCGCCGGCGTCTGGGAAGGGGCGTGCACCGGGCAATCGGGAATAGGAACCATGTTGCCGGAACCGAGCGGCGGATCCGGCGAGGCAACGTCCTTCGACGGGGATTCGGATCAGCCGCCCCAGGTTGACGGATCGACGTCGGTACGGGGATCGGCATGCGCAGTCACCAAAGCAGGCGCCCGCGCGGTGTCACCTGACACTCGCTACTGCCCGGGTGGCAACCGAAAGATGCTGAGTTGTGGAAGGAGCGACGGGTCGAGCGGCTGCCCGAGCGCGCCGGCAAAGGTCAGAGTCACCGTCGATACGCCGAGGGGCGTGTTCAACCGGTAGAACGCCATCGCACCCGGGTGCATCGTGGCCAGGGCCGTATCGGTGTTGACCGCCTTGAGCGCGAGCGGGAACGGTTGCGGAACCGCCGGCGACGCCCACCGCGTCCAGAGCTGACGCAGGTTGCGCGTCACGAAGCGATCCGCCGCCGGCGCCACGGTTCGCGGGAGCCCCGGAAGACTATCGGTGTAGAGCGCCAGGCCGAAGTTCGCGAACAGCGTGGGGAACGCCTGCCCCGTGGCCGCCTCAATGTCCGCGATTCCGTCCGACGGCCCCCGTTCCAACGCCCGGTAGAATCCGCTGCCCATCTGATCGCCGAGCCAGCGCATCAGTGCCCAGTCACCGCCGCGCCACGAGACCCCGAGGCCTGAGTCGGCATGCAACGTCAGGCTCGCCGTGTCCGGGGCACGCGCGTAGACGTAGGAGTCATAGGCGAAATCGACGACGAATCCCTGCGAGGAATCCGGAAATAGCTGCTGGGGATCCGTGCGGCAGTTCGGCGGTGGGCACTCCCGCTCATATGGTATGGAGCCCAGTTCCTCGGCCACGAGGCTCAGGCCCTCGTCCAGCCAGCCGGGGGCGGCGGCTCCTCCGTGTGCCACCACGTGCTGCGAGTAGCTGATGAGGTGCTGCATCTCGTGGAGGAAGGTGGCGGGCACCTGCGACGCCATGTCAGCCGCCGAGTGCGGGCAGCTGAAGCGGCCCACGGGATCGGGGACGATGGTGTAGAAGACTTCGCCGTGATTGGACGCGGTGTCCTTCGCGCCGGAGAAGTCCTCGGGATTGAAGAACCCGGTGATGTATCCCTGGCTGACGCACGTGGAGCGCGGCGTGTCGGCATTCACCACCGGCGACATGAGGACGATGACCCGGCCATTGTCGTCGACATCGGTCGGGGGACCGAACGCAACCGTGTCGATGGGATAGAGGTACTGGTCGAAATACTGGCCAAGCTCGTTCACCTGCGTCCACGTGAAGCCACCGGCCGGCGCCAGCGTGTCCTCGTACACGAGCACGTGCGCGCCGACATAGATGAGGCGGGCTCCGATGCGCTGCCCCACGAGTTGGCGGCCCTTGAAGTTCGCCAGGACGTGGAAACTGCGGACGCTGCGCAGGGGAGGAGGGGTGCGCACGGCGGCGATGCTGGTTTCCGCGACGCGTCGCCGGCTGGCCGCGAACGTCGCGGTGGATGCCAGCGCCCGCCCGCGCGCCTGCAAGATGGCATCGACGGCCGACTGCCAGGTCGCATGGGGGCGCGCCGTGGGCGCCTGGCGCGCGGTACCTGCCAGACGTGCCGCGGTGCGGTCTCCGACGCGGTCTGCCGATGGCTGGCTGAGGGCGGTGTCTGCCGACAGGCGGTAGGATATGGGATCATCGGCGGCGTTCGCGGTGGGCAACTGCGCGATGACCAGGTAGGTGGCGCCGTCGCCCGTCAGGCGGACGTATGAGCCGCCGTTCGCGCAGTCCACCCGGGCCGCCTGCAACACCAGGAGGTCCGGCGCCGCGGGGGAGCACGCCTGGGCTCGGACCGACAGGGCCAGGGTGGGCACGTCGGCCAACTGGCGGCATCCGGCGAGCAGCACCGGAAGCGCAATCGCAGGCAGCCCTCGACGGCCGATGCGGTATTTCATCGACAGCAGTCTGCGTGCGTTCCTCGGTGCGCGCAACACCCGGATCGAGGCGGGAGTCCCGCCGGATTGACGGTTCATGGCGCCGGCGGTCTCACGGAGCGCCGCCGGTCGGCGTGGAACAGCCATACATCCGCCGAATGCGGCCGTTCGTTGTCCCGATCGGACCGATCGTTGCCGACGCGCGGCGGGTTTGGGAAAGCGCTACTACTTTAGGACCTGACGTCCGCGGACGCAGGTGCGGGCCGACCAATCGTCCCCTTCCAACGTGACGACGCGCGATATCGTAACCCTGATCCACCTGGTGGGCTTCCCGACCGGCATCGCCCTGTACGCGATGCTGGCGGTGATGATCGCCCGCCGATGGTCGGCGCCGGTGGATGACGGACCCGGGGCCGACGCGATCCCGTTCGCGACGGCCGCCATGGGACTGCTCTGGAACGTCGGCGCGCTCTTCCTCTACGCGCTGCGCGACACCGGACTGGCCGAGCCGCGGTACCTCGCCGCCGCCTCGTTCAGCGCCCTCGGGCTGCTCCCGGCGTTCGTGGTGCACTCGGCGCTGCCCCCGGGGACCATTCCGCGCGCCCGCCGCTGGTTGATCGGGACGGCCTATACGCTGAGCGGTGTAGCCACCGCCATCAATTTCGCGTCGTCCGCCGCCGGGCAGCCGCCCCAGCGATTGGGGCTGCTGCTGCTATCGATCGGATTCGTCGTGATTCTCGGGGTAATCGCCGTGGCTCTGCGAGGGCGCCGCGACGCCCGCCGCTCCCTGACGGTGGTGGCGCTCGCGGCGTTCGCCGTCTCGGCGTTCCACCTGAGCACGGCGCACAGCGAGGGAACCGACGAATGGCTGCTCGCGCTGATCGGCCATCATGCGTCGATTCCGCTGGCGCTCGTGATTCTCTATCAGGACTATCGGTTCGCGCTCGTCGATATCGTCTTGCGGCGCGCCCTCGGATTGGTCGCGCTGGTGGCCGTGGCCTCACTCGGGTACGCGACCGTGGCGGCACCACTCATCGCGTACGCCGTCCGGAGCCCGCTACGCGACGTGCTCGAGCCCGCGGCCATCATCGGACTCGTCGTCGTCACGGCCATCCTGTACCCCATGCTCCAGCGGATGGTGGGCGTGTTCGTGGACCGGGCGATCCTGCGCCGCGGGGACTATCCGGCCTTTCGCCGAGACCTGGCAGAGCAACTCGGTGGCGCGGATACGCCGAGCGCGATCCTCGCCACCGCGTCCGACGTGTTGGGGCGCGTGCTGGGGGTGCCGGTCACGGCGCGCGAGGTGGCCGGCCTCGAGACGACGGCCGAGGTCGAGGTGGACCGGTTCGCCTTCACGGCCCGGGTCACCGTACCGACCAACGACGCGCCGTCGTTCGTACTCGAGACGGCGCCGCTGAACGGCGGACGGCGGCTCCTCTCGGACGACCTGGTCCTCCTGGAGCAGGTCGGCGCGCTGGTGGGGCGCCGCATCGACGCCGTGCGGGTGACCATCGAACGCGTCGAGCGTGACGTCCGCGAGCAGGAAGCACTGCGGCTCGCGGCGGAAGCCGAACTCCACGCGGTACGCGCGCAGTTGCATCCGCACTTCTTGTTCAACGCCCTGACCACCATAGCGTACCTCATGCGCGAAGCGCCGGAGCGCGCGCTGGCCACGTTGTACCAGCTCACCGCCCTGCTGCGCGCCGTGCTGCGATCGCCGACCTCCGGGTCGGTGGCGGTGCACGAGGAGCTGGAGATCGTGGAGTCGTACCTGGCCATCGAGCGGGCGCGGTTCGAGGATCGCTTGCAGGTCGAGATCGTGGCGCCGGCGGACGTGCGGCAGCTCCGGATTCCGCCGCTCCTCCTGCAGCCGCTGGTGGAGAACGCGGTCAAGCACGGGATCGGGCCGCTACGGGGCGGCGGCCGCATCTGCGTGACGGTAACCCGATGCGCGCCGCTCTCGCCTGCTGGTGCGGTTGCGGCCGGCGGCGCGACCCTGTCCCTGACCGTCGAGGACACGGGCGCCGGGGTGTCGATGGGCGAGTTGGCCACGCGACGGGCAACGCGCGTCGGGCTGGCGAGCATCGAACGGCGCCTGCAACGGCAGTTCGGCGCCGCGGCGTCGCTGACGATCGACAGTGCGCCGGGCCGCGGAACCCGCGCCGAGATCCGCGTGCCGGCGCTGCTCGACGGCGCGCGGCCGGGCCGCCCGCTGCGCCCGCCGCCGACGCCACCCGGGTCATGGGCCGCGCGAGGGCGGGAGGCATGACGACCGGTCATCGACTCCGGGTGATCGTGGTGGACGACGAACGACCGGCCCGCGCCTTTCTGACCGGGCTGCTGGAGCCGCAGGACGACGTCGAGGTGGTCGGGCAGGCGTCGAACGGGGCGGAAGCCGTGGATCTGATCGAGCGCCTCCGACCCGATCTGGTACTGCTCGATCTGCATATGCCGGAGCTGGATGGGCTGGGAGTCGTGCGCCTGCTCCGGCGGGACCGCACGCCGCTCATCGCGTTCGTCACGGCGTACGATGCCTACGCGCTCCAGGCGTTCGAAGTGAACGCCGTGGATTACCTCCTGAAGCCGGTCCAACCGGCGCGGCTGCGACAGACCATCAATCGCGCCATCGAGCGACTGGAGGCGGCCGACTACCAGCCGGCGGAGGTGGACCGCGTTCGCGCGGCGGCCGCGGCGTACGATGCGGCCATGGCGGAGCCGACGTTGCGGCGCATTCCGGTGCGGAGCCGCGACCACATCGTGCTGGTGCCGGTGGAGGATGTGGCGTCCGTGGTGGCCGACGGGGAGCTCCTGCACCTCACGACGGCGACGCGCGAACGGTATACGATCAGCTACCGGTTGAAGGACCTGGAGGCGCGGCTCGATCCGGCGCAGTTCATCCGGCTGTCGCGCGGAACGCTGGTCAACATCGGCATGATCCAGCGCGTGACGCCCATGCCCGCGGGCACGTACGTCGTGTTCCTCGGCACCGGGCAGCAATTCTCCGTGAGTCGCCTGCGGTCGCGTGTGCTGCGCGACCAACTTCTGCGGCTGTAGCGCCGGACCGCCGTCGCCGACGATCGTCGTGCATCCGCCATTCGTCGGCGCGTCACGACCATTCGTTGAATAGGAAGTGCCTGCAGGCGTCAGCGGGTCTAGGATGCGGGGTCCCCAGAAATCCGTAGGCGGCTGAAGCGCGTGGCGCTTGCCGCCCGGCGTCGACTTCTTCCGGAGCCCCGATGACGTTTCGTTCCGTGCTGCGTGCCGGCTTGTGTGTGCTCGTGTGGTGTGGTGTGGCGGTGCCGGCGCTGGCTCTGACGAGCCCGCTGCCTCGTTCATCCGAGCCCGCGGCGGCCGTCCCGGGTCGCGACTCCACCCCGACGCGGCCGGTGCGCGGAGACGTGGCCGGCTCGGTGACCGACAGCGCGAGTGGCGCCCCGTTGTCGGCGGTCGAAGTGAGCGTGCAGCAGGGCAGGGCGATCATCGCGAATACGTCGACCAACGCGTTCGGCTCCTACCGGGTACACGACCTTGCCCCGGGGACGTACACGGTGTCCGTCCACTTTCTGGGCTACGCGCCGCAGATACGGACGATCGCGGTCGCGAACGGTGACGTCACGGTCAACTTCCGCATGCGGTCCGTGGCGGTGAGCCTGGAGACGGTCCGCGTGTCCGCTGCCGAGCCCGTGGCCGTCGACACGCGCAGCGGCGATCAGGTGTTCCAGCAGAACAACTACCACGGGGCGCCGACCACCACGACGTCGCAGATCCTGCAGCAGTCGATCGCCGGGGCGGCGCGCGCGCCCACCGGCGAGGTGCACATCCGCGGCCAACACGCGGAGTACACGTACTACATCGACGGCGTGCCGGTGCCGCCCGGCATTTCGGGCAGCCTCAACGAGCTCTTCGACCCGCAGGTGGTCAACCAGATCGACTTTCAGACGGGCGGTTGGGACGCCGAGTACGGCGGCCGGAATGCCGCGATCATCAACGTCACGACGCGAATTCCCACCGGGGCGTTCCACATGAACGTGGGGGCCTACGCCGGGCAGTTCGACAGCAAGACGACCGTCGGGAAAAGGAACGAGGACGGCCAGAGCCTGAGCATGAGTGGGAACCGGGGCCCCTGGGGATTCTTCCTGTCCGGCGCGCGCCAGTACAGCGCGATGCGGCAGAACCCCGTGATGCTGGATCCCGCGGCCAATCGGGTCGTCAACCTGCACAACGGCGGCGACGACGGATTCGGATTCGGCAAGGTGCAGTACAGCGCGGGCGTGCACGACGTGTTGACGCTGGAGTTCAACGATTCCCGGACGCACTTCGCGATTCCGTACGACACGGCGGGCGGCGCCTCGCTCAACGACCATCAGACGGACGTCAACAGCTTTCTGAACCTGGGGTGGCATCATCTCTTCGGCGACTCGACGAGCGCGTCGAATGCGCCGTCGGACCTGTTCGGAAGCCTGTTCATGCGCTCGGGAAGTCTGCACTACGTTCCGGGCACCACCGATCAGGCCCAGTTCCTGTTCTACCCCGACACGACGCCGTACAATCTGGCGGAGAACCGAAACTTCACGGTCTACGGGCTGAAGGCGGACTACACGTACCGGCCGGCGCGCGAGACGGAGTTCAAGTTCGGGACGCTCTCGTCGATAACCAACGGGCACGAGGACTTCTCGACGACGACGCAGTCGGGCACCCCGGGGCCGTTCTCCAACTCCGGCCTCGTCGGCAGTGACGTGGGCGTCTACGCGCAGACCGTATATTCGCCGGTCGAGTGGTTCCAGCTCCGCACGGGCGTCCGCTACGATGCCCACACGGCGCCGTACGCGGGAACGCAAACGCAGGTCAGTCCACGGATCCGTTTCAATTTCTTCCCGAATCCGGAGACCTCGTTCTGGCTCTATTACGGCCGGCAGTTCATGCCGACCAACATCGAGGACCTGCGGGCGATCACGACCATCTCGCAGGCCGGGACGGCGACCGTACCGACGCTCCCTGAACGCGACAACTTCTACGAGTTCGGCATCACCCACCGCTTCGTCGACGAGGGGCTGGTGGCCAAGGCCTCCTACTATAGGAAGGACAGCAGCCCGGGGATCGACGACAACACGGTGCCGGGGTCGTCCATCGTCACCGACGTCAACATCCAGTACGTGCATATCCGGGGCATCGAGGCCGTGTTGCAGTACCGTCCCACCGGACCGTTCTCGGCGTACATCAACGCGGCGTTGAACCACGCCTATGGATCCGGAACCATCACGGGCGGGTTCTTCCCCTCGGCGCCGCCCTCCGGATCGTTCGATCTGGATCACGACCAACGGCTGTCGCTCGTGGGGAGCTTCAACTACGCTCCGAGCCAGTGGTTCTTCAGCGGCACCGCGATCTACGGGAGCGGCCTCACCAACGGCGTCGATCCGTCGAGCTGCGGATGCTCGTACGGTACCGGGCTCACCGATTTCAACACGGGGATCAAGGTAAGCCCGAGCACCATCGTCAACGCGAGCCTGGGCTATACGTTCCTGTTCGGGACCACGGTCGTACAACCGCAACTCTACGTGGAGAACGTGCTGGATCAGACGTACCTGCTGAAGGGGGCCTTCTTCAGCGGGGCGTCGGTCGGCAGACCGCGGAACGTCGAGTTGCGGGTCAACGTCGGGATGTAATGCGGCGGCGCTCGGGCGGGAGCCGGCGACGCGTCCGGCGGTTCCGGGGCCAGCGCGAATTCTCGGGACGCCGATCCAGGCGCCCGCAGAGGGGGATGGCAACGCCGGATGACCGCAAGGAGGCGCGCCAGGACACCTTGGTGTTGATGCTGGTCGCGACCGTCATCTGGCTGGCGGGACTGATGATTTCGGGCTCCTGCTCCTGACGCTCGCGGCCGCGGCGCGCAGCAACTCCCCCGGCACCATGAAGATCATGGTGCCCGCCGCGAATTCCTCTGTGAAGCGTGTGCCGACGACGTCAGAACCACACTTCCCCGACGGGCCGGTCAATCCGTCCTGAGCGTCACCGCCGGGTCCACCCGAGCGGCACGGCGCGCGGGCAGGTAGCCAGCCATCAGCGCCACGAGGCCGAGCGCCACGGGCACTCCGGCGAGCAGCACCGGGTCGCTCGAGGTCACGCCGAAGAGCCACTGCCGCAGGAGTCGCGAGAATGCGATGCCCGCCGGTACGCCCACCACCACTCCCCAGGCCGCGAGCTTCGCGCAGTCGCCCAGCACCATCCGCCCGATCTGTCCGGGCTGCGCGCCAAGGGCGATGCGCATGCCGAATTCACGCCGTCGCTGCTGCACCCAGTATGCCACGAGCCCGTACACGCCGATCACGGCGATCAGCACCGCAACGCCGGCGGAGAAGAGCAGCAGCACCATCATGAAGCGCGGCTCAGCCACCGATGCACTCCGCAGGGCCTGCATGGTGCGCGCGGGGCCGAGCGCCACCGATGGCGCCACGCGCTGCACGGCTCGGCGCAGAGGCTGCGCCAGAGCAAGCGGATCGCCCGACGTGTGCACGACCAGCGACATGTCGCGCTCCATGCCTCCCCCGCCCCAGAAACGGAACTGCGATTGCGCGAAGTACATCTCGGGATCCGGGGTGCTCGCGAGGCCGGCCTGGCGTACGTCCTGCACGACGCCCACGACGGTCACGGTGTCCGGCTTCGCGCCGCCGCCCAATTTGAACCGATGCCCCAGTGCGCCGCCGGCGGGCCAGTAGCGGCGTGCCATGGTCTCGTTGATCACCACGACGCCGCGTGTATCCGCGCGGTCGCCGTCCGTGATGAGGCGGCCGGCGTGCAGGCGCATGCCGATCGCACGGAAGTAGCCGGGCGTCACCACCTGCCAGTCGGCCTTGGGATGCACGCCGCCCGGCGGGATGGGATGCCCCTCCAGTTCGATGCCCATGTCGCCGCGCGGCGCGGAGAGCGGCACGCCCGCCACGGCGCCGACCGACCGGGCGCCGGGCAGCGCGGCGGCGCTCCGGGCCAGTTCGTCATACAGCGCGATCACCGAGCCGTCCGACGGATACGCGGCCATGGGCAGCGCGACCGGCACCGTGAGCACGTTGTTCACGCGAAAGCCGGGATCCACCGCGAGCAGTCGGCGCATGCTGGCCACGAGAAGCCCCGCCGAGAGCAGCAACACGGCCGCGGCGGCGATCTCGCCCACCACCAGGAGGCGTCGTGCGTCCCTTCGACCGGCCGCTCCGGAGCTGCCGCGCCCGGCGGCGCGCATCGTGGTTTCCAAATTTCTGGCCGACAGGATACGCCGCGCGGGCAGGAGCGCCGCGGCCGTGGCGGCGGCGAACGTGGCGACGACAGCAAAGGCCACCACGCGCCAATCCATGGTCAGGGTGGCGAGTCGGGGGAGTTGCATGGGCTGGAGCTGCGCGAACAGGCGGGTGGAGAGCGCCGCCATGCCGACGCCCAGCGCACCGGCGAGCGTCGCCAATGTCAGGCTCTCGACCAGCAACTGGCGCACCAGACGCCAGTGCGCCGCCCCCAGCGCGACGCGCACGGCCATTTCCACCCGCCTGGATTCCGCGTTCGCGAGGAGCAGGTTGGCTGCGTTCACACAGGCGATCAGGAATACGCATCCCACAGCGGCCAACAGCAAGAACAGGATGGGACGGGTGGCTCCCACCACCGACGCGCGCAGATCCACCGTGTGTGTCCGAAAGCGCATCCCGGCGGGATAGTCCGACGCGTAGCGGGCCGTGAACGCGCGCGCCACCGACGCGATGTCCGACTGTGCGGCCGCGGCCGTGACGCCGGGCTTCAGGCTCGCCACGGACGACAGGTAGTGACTGCCGCGAATGATGATGGCATCGCGATCGAGCTGGAGCGGCACGAACAGTTCGCTGGGCGACACGGTGGCCATCTCCGCCGGCAGGCGGAAACCGTCGGGCAACACCCCGATGAGCGTTGCCGAATGGCCATCCACCAGCATCGAGCGTCCAATAGCGCCGGGGTCGGCTCCGAACCGGCGCTCCCACAGCCCGTACGTCACGAGGGCAACGGGCGGCGCGCCTGGCCGGTCGTCCCGGGGCTGGATGACGCGGCCCAGCACGGGCCGAGTACCCAGGGCCGGGAACACGCCGCCCGACACTGCGGCTTCGGCTACCTGCTCCGGCGAACCGCCCGAGGCGAGATTCGCCGTGCCGGCGGCGTACACTCCGAACGCGGAGAACGCGCGCTGATCGTCGAGGTAATCGAAGTATTCGGCGGGGGAGATGGCCCCCGGGCCGGGTGGCCGGTTCTCCCAACTCTGCTCCACCGTCACGAGCCGTGAGGCGTTGGGGTACGGCAGCGGCTTCAGCACGATGCCGTTGACGAGGGAGAACACGGCGGTGGCCGCACCGATTCCGAGGGCGAGCGTGACGGCGACGGCGGCGGCGAGCAGCGGACGCCGCCGCATCGCGCGGAGCGCGAAGCGCGCATCCTGCGAGAGCTCGGTGGTGAGCCGGCCGCGGAATTCGTCGCGGGCGTCGTCGCGGTACCGTGCCCGCGAGCCGAACGACACACGGGCCGCGTGCAGGGCCTCGTCCTCCGTCATTCCCTGCGCCCGATTCCGCGCGGCCAGCGCATCCAGATGGTAGTCCATCTCGTCGCGCATTCGCACCTCCAGTCGACCGCGGCGGATGGTGTGCCAGAGGCGCACCGTCCACTCCCGGAACCGATTCACGCCTGGCATTCGTCAGTCCTCACGTCTCGAGCGCCAGTACGAGTTCCACGGCGCGGGAGACGCGCGTCCACGAGGCCCGCGCCTCGGCAAGCCGGCGGCGTCCCGCGGCGGTGAGCTCGTAGAAGCGCGCGCGGCGATTGTTCTCCGACACGCCCCACGACGAGCGCACGCACCCCTGGCGTTCCAGCCGGTAGAGCGCCGGATAGAGCGAGCCCTGGCCGACCCGCAGCACGTCACCGGAGCCCTGCTCGATGCGTTCGGTAATGCCCCACCCGTGCATGGGGCCAAGTTGGAGCGCTTTGAGGGCGAGCATATCGAGTGTGCCCTGGAGCAGGACATCGGGGTTCTTGGGAGCCATCGTTTCACCTTTCGACAGTCGAAATGAGACTAGGGTTTGACCTTTCGACCGTCAAGGGGAATGGGTCCGCGCGGGCCCCAGGAGGAAGCGAGGGCGGGTGACCGCGAGCGCGCCACGCTGGTTTGGCAGGTGTGACGTTCTCAGCATTCCGGACCCCTGGTCCCCATGGCATTGGGCATCGCGCTGGGCTGCACTTTGGCGATGCCGGCCCGCGCCCAGTTCGCGGTCTCCCTCGGTGGCGGATGGGCCGGCGCTGGGCCTCCTCCAGGGGAGGTCGGGCTGACCCGAACCACGTACCAGCACGGATCCGATGTCCGCTTCTCGATCGCTGAACGCCTCGCGCCACGATTTGCGGTGCGTGTGGACGGCCTTGCGGCGTCATTTGGGTGGAAGACGACGTGGCTGGATGGGCCCTACATCTCCTGTCTACCGCGGGGCACGTCCTGCAATGCCGCGTACACGCCCGCCCCGAGCGCCGAAGTGTACGGTGGCATCATGAACGCAGTGGTCGACCTCGACACGCGACGTAGGTTCTACGTCGTCGGTGGCATCGGGGCGTACGGCTACTCGGCGCCCGCCCGGGGCATACACACCGGACTCACGCTCGGGACCGGGGTGAATCTCCCGGTTCGGGGCCCCTGGAGTCTGTTCGGTGAGTTGGATTGGGAACGGGTCCCCGGTCATCCCGACGGGCCGGCGTGGATGGCTCCGATCACGTTCGGGTTGCGCTTCGAACCGCACTAGTTTCGCGGTGGCGCGCACTCCGAAGCATGATGTGCATCGGGACATCGTGAGAGGGGTCGACCAGATCGTAAAGAAATGGTTGGCTGCGCTCGCGGCGTGGAGGTTCGGAAGGCGCAGTGTGCGTCGACGATCGTGCTCGCATTCCGCTTGAGTTCCGCCACCTTCGCCCGCCGCTTCGTCGAGCCTTCGAACGCCGCGTGGACTTCGTCTTCGCGCATCGCGAGAACTTCAGTCACCAGGGTCTTCGCGTCCTTCCCCGCCACCACTGCCCGCGCCTCGAACCTCGGCTCCTTCACTTCCCGCGCGAACTGCACGTTCTACCGGCACACCTCCTGGGAGGTGTGCCGCCAAAACTGTATTGCCATTCCGTTGGGGACGGGTGGGCGACCCCTCGCGAGGGCAGAGCGTTACAAGTACCGATGCGCCCGCCGGGCCGAGGGGCCGTTCAGTACGCCAGCGCGCATCCGGTCAAGCGACCGTTCAAGCCCCGGGTGACGCGTTGGGTGGCACCGGCACCCCGTCGAGTGGGGAGAGCGTTCGAATCCTATTCCGCCCGAAGGATCGCGGCGGGGTCGGTATGCGACGCGCGCCACGCCGGGAGGCCGCTGGCAAGGATCCCGATTGCGATCATCAGGCCAGCGCTCGCCGCGAGCACGAGTGGATCATGTGGAGAGACGTCGAACAGCAGTGACTGGACCATCCGTCCCACGGCCAATGCCCCGCCAACCCCGAGCGCGACACCGAGCATGACGACGCGAAGGCCCTCACCGAGGACGAGCGCCACGACGTCCCGTCGGTGCGCCCCGAGCGCGAGGCGCACGCCCATCTCGGGGAGGCGCTGGCTGATCGAGTATGCGACCACGCTGTATACGCCGAGCGCGGCCACCACGAGCGCGAGGACGCCCAGCGCCGAGAAGAGGACGGCACCGACTTCCCACGGATGGTACTGATCCGCAAGCTGCTGCCCACCCGACATGATCGCGGGAGGTTCCGCCGTTGGGAACGCCGCGTGTAGCGCGCGCCGCATGTCCGCCGCGACCGCCTGGCCGTCACCACGCGACGCTCGCGCGACGACGGTGCTCGCGCCCACCAACGGCATCTGCGTGATGGGGAAGTACAGCATGACCCGCGGGCTCTCAATCAGCTCTCGCACGTGCGGGTCATCCGCGATGCCGATGACGGTGGCGCAGCCGGCCGTCGCGCGAAACGCCCTCAGGCATTGGCCGAGCGCATCGGCATGCGGCCAATAGAGGGCCGCGGCGGTCCGATCGACGATCATGACGAGCGGCGCGTGCGGCGCGTCCGTGTCACGAAAGCCGCGGCCACGCAGAATGCGGAGTCCCGTCGTCCTGAAGAAACCCGGGGAGACCGAGATGGCGGCGGGGTCCCGCTGCGCCAGCGTCGGTACCTGCCGGCCGTCTTCGAAGGTGAGGGGAAGCATGACGTAGCCGCGCATCGGTACGGATGACGCGATGGCCGTGGCGTCGACGCCCGGCATCCGAGCCAGCGCGGCCGCTACCCGAGGGAGCCCCGCGTCCAGTTCCGTTCGGTGCGCGCGTCCGGAGTAGTCGATGTACGTCCCGGTGGAGTCGAGCCAGAAGACGGAGCCCGAGACCAGGCGGTCCATCTGATACCCCAGGTCAATTCGCCGCACGTGATCGAGGCTGCGCACGAAGAGGCCCGTTCCTATTAGGAGAAGGACCGACGACGCGACCTGGACGAGCATCAGCGCGGTGCGCAGTCGGGACTTCGCGTGGCCGCTTCCGCGCGTTCCCGCTTTGAGCGCGGCGGTGAGATCCGGACGACTGGCGCGAACGGCCGGGGCCAATCCCGCCGCAGCACCCACCAGCGCAGTGAGACCGATCGCGAAGGCGAGCAGCCGATGGTCGAGCAGCGGTCCCGGCGCCCAGTGCACCGACGGCAGCAGCGCCGCCCGGAGTGCTTCGCCTCCCCACACCGCCACGAGCAGCGCAGCGGCTCCCGCCATGGCCGACAGGAGCAGACTCTCGAACATGAGTTGCCGAACGAGCCGACGCCTCGGGATGCCCAGCGCCAGCCGGATCGCGACCTCCCGGCGGCGCTTGGTGGCGCGCACGAGCAGCAGATTGGCGACGTTGGCGCAGGCCATCAGCAGCACGATGACCATCACGCCCAGCAATCGTTCGGTGATGGCCGCGCCGGACGATGCCTCGCCGGGACCAAGCGACGCCAGGATCGGTCCCGTGAGTACCTCCGCGGTGGAGTCGGGGTCGGTCTTCACGTGCGCGACTGCCCCGTGACGATAGACCGTGGTCGCGACCGCCGCGAGCCACGCGTCAGACGTTCCCGGCAGCGGGCGAACGAGAGTCGTTACGTCGCGACTCGTTCTCCAGTTCTCATACCAGGGGATGGTCAGTGGGCCGGCCGGCAGGCTTGCCATGGGCATCCAGACATCGCTGCGATCGACGTCCACGCCGGCAAATTCCGGCTCGGCGACGCCGATGATCACATATGGCTGGTGAGCGAGCGTGACCGTGCGGCCAACGATACCCGTATCACCGGCGAAGAGCCGCTTCCACAGGGGATAGCTCAACACGGCTACCCGCGAGTCTGCGGCGTCCCCCATGTGGTCGTCCGCTGGGGCGATCACGCGTCCCAGGTACGGACGGACGCCGAGCAGCGCGAAGTAATCGCCGGTGACGTAGGAGTCGTTGACGAGCCCCGTCATCCCGTCGGCGTGCAGGACCGTCGTGTCCGGGGCGATGTAGCCGGCTGCACGGGCCCGCGGCGCGATGGCGGAGTCGATGGCCGCAAAGGCCGCGTACTCGGTCCCGGGCTCCACGGTCAGCACGCTCCCCACCGTCCAGCGCGTGCGCAGGTAGAGGCGGCGAATGGCCTCGGGATGCACGATCCCATCGGGCGGCCGCACGAAAAGCCGGTCGGCAAGCGACACGACGGCGCTGGTCGCGCCGAGGCCGATGGAGAGTGTGAGGACGATGAACACCGAAAGCATCCGGTCACGCCGCAACCCTCGCGCCGCGTACCAAAGGTCGTGCCGGAGATTCTCGACCCACCGCCATCGGGAGGCGTCCCGCGCGTCGTGTCGGGCGATCGTCAGGTTTCCCATCGCCCGTCGCGCCGCCGCGCGCGCCTCGTCGGGCGACATGCCCCTTGCCTCGTTGCGCGCCGCCTCGGCGTCCAAATGGAAGGTCAGCTCCTCGAGCGTCTCCGCGTCAGTCGCCGCACTTCGCGTTCGCGCCGTGAGCCGAATCCACCATGCGCGTAGCATGCTCCCGCCCTATTTCGATTCCAGGATTGCGCCCAGCGCTGCCGAAAAGCGCTCCCACGCGTCGCGTTCGACCGCGAGCTGCTTCTCCCCGCTGCGCGTCAACTGGTAGTACCGCGCTCGGCGGTTGTTCGCCGACATGCCCCACTCTCCCTTCACCCAACGGCGGGCCTCGAGGCGGCGCAGTGCCGGATAGAGGGACCCATAGTTCACGTCGAGAACGCCGCGCGTGGTGGCCTGGATCGCCTGCGTCAGTTCCCAGCCGTTCGCGCGACCAGCGCGCAGCATGCGGAGTACGATGAGATCGAGCGTGCCCTGCAGTAAATCGAGTTTCCGGCCGGATTCCATGGACGGTCCTCTAGACAGGCAATAGGGCACACGGTACGACCCACCGCCGGACCTGTCAAGGCGGCAACGGGTGGAGTCGATGTGGAGCATTCTCCCATGAGGGGGTGCGCACACGAGAAGTGGAGTGCAGCGTCGCTCCCGACGAGGAGTTCGGCCACCAGCGTTGTTGCGGGCTTCCCCGCGATCACTGCTCGTTCATCGGAGCGCCGTTCTCTCACATTCCGCGCGAACTGCACGTTCTACCGGCACACCTCCTGGGAGGGGGGCGACGAAGCTGTATTGAGGTCCGTTGTCGTGCGGAGCTAGAACCCTCCATGGGACAATGCGTTGGCTCCGGTCCTCGTCTCGTTGTCTTCGCGCCAGTCGCACCTGAGGGCGACGAGTGGATTGACGCGCGCGGGATCTTCGTCAACGTCGAGTTCGAGGTGATCGCTCAACTCACGCGCGATCTCGTCGTCGGTGGGGCTGAGCCGGCGCCCGAACCAGGCCGCGGGCACGGCTCCGGCCTCCGACGCCAGGCGAAGGACCCGACCGATGGCCCGCACGAGCTGGTCCCACTTGCTCTCCTGTCAGACGGGGTGCTTCCGGGCGGCCGTGTTGAGGCGGCAGCACTTGTACTCGCGCGACTTCCCGGCTGGCACTTCCCATTTGGAACCCATCAGACGATCGCGTTCGAGTCCGTGCAGGGCGGGCTAGAGCGAGCCGTGCTCGACGCTCAGGACGCCGTCGGTCGTCTGCCGAGTGAACGTGTCGATCCCGTGCCCCGGGGCACATGCGCCGCACTTCGGTGTACGGCAACGGCACACGCCAAAGCGCCTTTGACCCGCGCCGCACGCGCCTTGGCCCCCGTGAGGACGATTCTCGATGCGCGAATGCCGTGTCATCGCGATCCTGTCGACGGTTCGCGAACACTTCCTGGTGAAATTGTCCCGCGCAGCGTGCAGCGTGCGACGCTGGGTGCGAGTGGGCATTGTCGTCGTCCCTCTTACCTCATGCGCCGTGACCGACCCAACGAGCGCCCGGATGGGGAATGATCACCAGTCCGCCGAACAGATGCTCTACCGAACCGCGTCGATTCTCACCGGCGGTACGGGTATCCGCCGGGCAACGCTTGCGAGCGACTCGGCGAGTACGTTTGCGGATCAGACGGTGCTCAAGTACTTCGGCGTCACCATCGCGGTGGATACCGGCCAGGCGACGGCTGGGGTGTTCACCGCGGACAGCGCCGTGATGAGAATGCCGGGTCGTGAGGTCGCCCTGTTCGGGCACGTCGTTCTTATCTGGAACGACCAGATCCGCATTTCCACGTCGAGGGCGGTATATCGGCCAGCTGATCGGGTCGTGATGGGTGTGTCCGGCTACGCCGTGGACTCCGCCGGAGTGACGCGGCCGGGGCGCGGGTTCACCCTGTTTATCGATCGGCCGTCCCGAAAGGTCGCGTCAAAGAAATAGACGGGAGAGTTCGGTGTGGCACGTCGGGCTCGATCTAGACGGTCGAGGTGGGCGCCCCGAGACGCGAGGCTGGTGGACCCACCGCGTCGAGCGAAGCGGTGTCGACAACCGTTCGGCCGGATTCCTACTCGCTGCCCAGCGCCCGCATCAGGTCGATCCGCGCGGCTCGTCGAGCGGGAATGGAGACCGCGAGCATCGCGACGATGATCGTCACCGCGGCAGCCGTCGCGACGCATGCGGGATCCACCGGGCTCACGCCGAAGCTGAGCGTGCGCAGCAGCCGCCCGAACCCCGCGAACGCCGTGACACCGACGATCGCGCCCACCCCCACGGCGGCGGCCCCGTGGGCCAGCAGCAGGCGAACGGCGCCGCGGGGTGTCAGCCCAAGCGCGATCCGGATACCGATCTCCGGGGTGCGCAGCGTGGCCATGTAGGCGATGACGCCGTACAGGCCCACGACGCCGAGCACGAGCGTGGCGCCCGCGCCAACGCCGATGAGCAGGAGCATGAGGGAGACGCTCCGTCTCGCGCTGGTTGCGCGGGTGGTCATGGTGGCCAGGTCGTAGATCGGCACGCTTGGAGCGATCCCTCGAATCGCCCGTCGGACCTCCGCCGCCAACTGAGGGGAAGCCGCGGTCGTGCGTACGGCAAATGCCATGTCCCGGACCGCCGCGGGGGCCGGAGCGTTCGGGCCCGTCGGTGCGTCCTCGCGGAAGTAGACCTCATCCGTCGCCGGGGCCGTCAGCGCCGTGTCTCGCACCGCGCCCACGACCCCCACGATGGTGTACCACGGGCCGGCGTCTCTCGGGCGGAGCCGCTGCCCGATGGCGCGTTGCCCCGTGGAGTCGTGCCAATACAACTCCGCGAATCCTCGGGTGACCACCGCCTCGTGCGCGCCTGCCCGAATGGCGTCGTCGTCAAAGGTCCGACCGGCCAGGAGCGGAATCCGCATGGCGGAGAAGTAGTCGCCGACCGTGGCCCCCAGGGCGAATAGGTGGAGACCGTCGCGCGGCGGCGCGTGTTCGACGTGCACGAGCTCCGCTCCCCAATATCCCGGGTCGAGGGGGAGGCGCGTGACGGTGCCCGCGTCGGCGACGCCGGGGATGGCGCGGATCGCATCGAGTGCGCGATGATAGAACTGTGAAATGTCGACGAGCGATCGGTAGTGGCCGGGGGGAGGAGACGTCCAGAAGGTCAGGACGTGCTGTGGATCGAATCCGGGTTGCACGGCGCGAAGTCGGAGCACGCTTCGCCCGAGCACCGCGGCTCCGCCGAGCAGGGTCACCGACATGGCCACTTCGATCGCGACCAGGGCCGTGCGCAGCGCCTGCGTCGCTCGGCCGCCCGTACTGGTGCGCCCGCGTTCGCGCAGCAGGTTCGCCGGATCGGACGTGGCGGTGCGCCACGCACCGATAAGCCCGATCTCGACCCAGAACGCCGTGGTCAGCATGCCGGCGGCGGCGATGAAGGACATCCCGGGATGAATCTCGTTCAGCCGCGGAATCAGCACGTGCCCGCCGCCGCCGAGCATCGGGTCGGGCATGACCGTGGGGCCGATTCGCCCCAGCACCGACAGGGCGCCGCCACCGACCACCGCGCCGATGATGCCCCCAAGGACGCACACGAGCAACGCTTCGCCGGCGACGCTCGCCCATACTTGGCCGCGCGAGGCCCCCAGCGTCGTGCGAACCGCGAGCTCGGGCTGACGAGCCTCCAGGCGCGCCAGCGCGAGCGATCCGACATTGCTGAACGCCACGAGTATCATCACGGCTACCGTGGCGACGATGAGCCAGACCAGATGCGAGAATCCACCGACGACGTCCGTTCGCATGGGATGCAGGACGACGACGGGCTTCGCCGCGCGGAGGGCGCTCGCCGTGCTGACTCCGGGAACCTGTTCGGGGTATGCCTCGGCGACGCGGGACAGAAGCTGCTGCATTTCCTGCTCGGCTTGAGAGAGCGTCACACCAGGGCGAAGTCGACCGATCGCGCGGAAGTTGAAGTATCCGAGGTACTGGTTGCGAGGGATGGGAAACGGCAACCAGAGGGACAGGTTCGAAGCCGGGAAGGCGAACGATTCGGGGACCACGCCGATGATCTCGGTCGCCGTGCCGTCGACGTCGACCGTCTGGCCCACCACGGCCGAATCCGCGTGCCACTCCGATCGCCACGCCTGCTCCGAGAGAATCGCCATGGGAGGCGCTCCAGTGCGATCATCGCTTTCCGCGAATAGCCGTCCGAGGAGGGGGCGCGTGCCGAGCGTGCGAAAGAGCGAGGCCGTTACCCAGGCTACAGGCTGCCGCGCCGGCACCGGACTGGGCCCGGGCACCTCGATCGTCGCCGCACCCGCGGCGTATGCGCCGATCGATGCGAACGACCGCGAGTCCCGCTGATATGTCCAGTAGGTTCCGGGCGCCTGCTCGGCGAGCGACATGCCGATTCCCGGGAAGCTGTGCCAGAGGCCGACCAGTCGGTCGGCATGCGGATAAGGGAGAGGGTGGAGCAGGATGCCGTCGAGCACGGTGTAGGCCGCGGGACCCGCGGCAACCGTCAACGCCACCGTGAGCGTTGTGGCGGTCGTGAACGCGCGCGCGCGTCGCAGGGCGCGCCACGATAGCTGAAGACGCGCGAGCGAATCGACGACCGTGAGGCCTCGTGCCTCCCGGGTCTCATCCTTGATCCGCTGAACACCTCCGAAGGCGGCCAGTGCCGCGCGGCGCGCCTCGTCGGGCGACATGCCGGCGACGAGGTTGGCGGCGATCTCTCGGTCGAGGTGGTCTCGGATCTCGTCGTCCAGGTCGCGCTCGACGGCGCGCCGGTGCGTCGCGTCATGGAGCGAGCGCCGGAGGCGCGACCACCAGCGGCGGGGAGACGGCGGCACGGTCAGGCTTCGCGCAGGCGCACGACCATGGAGATCGCGCGGGACAGGCGCTCCCACTGCTCCGTCTCGCGAGCCAGGGCCCGCCGGCCCGCGCGGGTGAGCGAGTAGTACTTCGCGCGGCGGTTGTTTTCCGACGGCCGCCACTCGGCACAGATCCACCCCTCGTGCTCGAGCTTATGCAGGGCAGGGTAGAGGGAGCCGTCACTGACCTGCAGCACGTCCTTCGACGTCTGCTTGAGCCGCTGACTGATCGCCCAGCCGTTCAATGGCTCGAGGGCGAGCATCTTGAGAATGAGGAGGTCCAGCGTTCCCTGGACGAGATCGTTCGGGCGGCTCACGCGCACGTCTCCACTCGGTTACCGTGTGGACGATAGTGCGACTCCTCTCGGTAAGCAAGGGGTCAGCGGATGGCGTCATGCAGTGTGGCCCGGTGGTCGTGGGTCGGGGGCGTGGTTGCGCGTATATGGCCGGCAGACCGCGTTGCGCCGCGTTTCAACTTCGTCTGCTGCGCCTCGTGCGCCAATTCGCGGTCGGGCGGGTACACCCCTGGCCGGTGTGCCGACAACGCGGTATTGAGATCGCGTTGTGGTCCGGAGCTAGAACGCTCGATGAGACAGAGCGTTGGCTCCGGTCCCCGCCTCGTTGTCTGCGCGCTAGTCGATCTTGAGAGCCACGAGTGGATCGATGCGTGCCGCGCGGCGGGCTGGCAAGTAGCTCGCCGCGAGCGCGACGAGCGCGATAAGGGCCGTTGCGCCCCAGAAGGTCAGCGGGTCGGTAACCGTCACGCCATAGATCGCGCTGCGCAATGTTCGGGTCAGGAGAGCGGCGCCGGCCGCTCCCACCAGGAGGCCGATGCCGGCCATGCGCATGGCGTCGCCCACCATCATCTGGAGCACGTCCCCGCCTTGCGCCCCGAGCGCCAGTCGGAGCCCGACTTCGCGCCGGCGCTCCGCCACTACATAGGAGAGCACGGCGTACACGCCTGCCGCGGTGAGTATCACGGCCGCCACGCCGATGAGCCCGAGCAAGAGCGCGTACAGTCGTTGCTTCGCGACACTCTCGGCGACCACCGCGTCCATCGACCGCACCAGCGACACAGGGCGCCATGGGTCCAGGGCGGCCACCGCTTTGCGAATGGCGGCGCCCGCACCGTCGCCAAGCGACGAACGGACGACGAGCACCATGTTGGCCGCGCCCGGTCCGTCGTCCATCGCTGCGTACGGGAAGTAGATCTCCGGTAGCGCTGGCAATTGCAGGTCCGCCTGACGAACATCGCCGACGACGCCGACGATGGTTGCCGGGGCGGGGAACCCGATGTCGAGCAGTCGCCGGCCAATGGCATCCGTCAAGCGGCCACGGTGGGTGAGATAGCGACGAGCGAATGCGGCATTCACGAGGATTACCGGATCACGACGTCGGCCGACGCTATCGACGGCGCGGCCGGGAGGGGCATCATCCTGCTCGGTGATCGCCCGCCCGGCAAGAATCGGGATCCGCATGACTCTGAAGTACCCTGGACTCACGACCCGATATTCCGCGAGCGCCTGCTGGCCGGCGCGCTGGGGCGGGGCGCCATCGACGCGGAAGCCGCCATTCGTCCAGGCCTCCTGAAGTGGCAGCAGCGAGATGGCACCAGCGGCCGACACGCCCGGCGTGGCACGGAGGCGGTCGAGCAGCGGTCTGAAAAACCCCGCGACAGGGGCGCCCTGGGTTCCGCCATAGGTCGGCACATGCGCCGTCATGACGCCGGACGCGTCGAAGCCGGGAGCGGTCTCGCCCAGGGCGATTACGGTACGAACCAGGAGCCCCGCTCCGACCACCAGCATCAAGGACAGCGCGACCTGGGTCGCCACGAGCACGCTTCGCGCGCGGCCGGCGCGCCCACCGGTTGAACGACTGCTTGCGGCGCTCAGCGCGGCCCGCAAATCGGTGCGCCGCCCGGCAAGCATGGCGGGAATGGCGCCGGTGATGGCGATCGCCACCAGCATGCCCAGCGTCAGGAAGACGAATAGCCGAGCGTCAAACCGCACATCCACGTCGAAGGGAAAGGCGAATCGGACGAGGCCGCGAATCACGCCACCGGCCGCCGCGGCGCCGATGGCACCGAGCGCGGCGGCGGCCCCAACGAGGACGACGCCCTCGGCGACGACTTCACCCACCAGGTGGCGGCGCCCGGCGCCCAGTGCCAGGCGCACCGCAAATTCGTGGCGGCGGGTGACGGCTCGGGCCAGCGTGAGATTGGCCACGTTCGTGCAGGCGATGAGCAGCACGAAGACGACAGCGCCGAACAGCGCCAGCAACTGTCCGCGCGCCGCACCGGTCGCCGCGTCGCGAACGCCAACGAGGTGTGCCCCGCGGCCGCGTTGAGCGTTTGGATAGGTCGCCGCCATGCGGTGGGCTACCGTCTGCAGCTCCGCGTTTGCACCGGTCACGGTCGCACCGTCACGCAGTCGGGCGATCACGCTGAGGTGATGGTCCGTCCGGTTGACCAGATCCTTCGCGGTGGGTCGGGACGGAATCCACATCGCGGTGCTGCTCAGTGCCGGGAAGGAGAAGCCCGCCGGCGCCACGCCTATGACCGTGCACGGTGCACCGTTGAGGACGATCGTGCGCCCGACCACACCGGAGTCGCCCCCAAATGTGGTCTTCCAGAAGGCAGCGGACAGGACCGCCACGAGTGGCTGACCCGGATCTCCATCGTCGGCGCCGAACGTACGGCCGAGTCGGGGCCCGACGCCCAGCGCGTGAAAGAGATTTGGCGTGGCGACGATGGCCAGCGTCCGTTCCGGTTGGGAGCCGCCGCCGACCGTAACCACCGCGTTGTCATACGCGACGACGTCGGAGAAGCTGGTCACGCCCCGCCGCCAGGCGTCGAAGCTCGGCCATGAGACGCTTCCCGGCAGCCCATTGATCGTCTCTTCGACGCGAACCAGTCGGTTGGGCGCCCGGTACGGCAGCGGCCGAAAGAGCGCGGCGTCGACGATGCCAAAAACGGTCGCGTTCAGGGCGAACCCCAGCGACAGCACCAGCACGACGCTCAGCGAAAAGGACGGTCGGTGTAGCAGGCGCCGCGTTGCGTTGACAAAGGCGCGAAGCATTGGACAGGCCGGAGGAGCGGTTGGGCAGTTCTCGAAACGCGAATGTTGAATCTGTGAGCTCGTAGCCCGGCCCGCCAGACGTCGCCGGAGCGCGCTCTCCCCAGCAGAGGGGCCCGGCGGCGACGAAGCGGCTTCTGCTGACGCTACTCCTCTCGCAGCACCTCGCTGGGGCTGATACGTGTCACCCGCCGAGCCGGCACGAATCCCGCCACTGCCATCACCGCAGCGAGCAACGCCACGCACACCGCGACCGCCACCGGATCGACGCCGGAGATCCCGTCCAGCGAGCGGCGCACCAGCGCCTGCGTCCAGAACAGGAGCCCCGTCCCCACCACCGCTCCCAGTGCGGCGAGCCGCAGCCCCTCGCGCATCGCTTGCACGACGAGTCGGCGCGGCGTGGCGCCCAGCGCAGACCGGACGGCGAGTTCGCGGGCGCGCATGCGCACCGCGTATCCAACGGTGCCGTACACGCCCAGCGCCGCGAGCAGGAGCGCGGCGATCCCCGCCACGCCGATCCACGTGGACACCACGCGCTGAGGGCGGAGCGAGTTGACCATCAGCTCGGTGGACGTCCACGCTCCGTCGGCGTGGAGGTCGGGGGCCGCACGCTCCAGGATTCGCTTCAACAGAGCGGGTGCCGGGTCGGCCGCCGGACCGCGCACGATCAGTAATGTGGCATCCGTCGGCCGCTGGTAGAGCGGCAAGTAGATGAGCGGCTGAACGGCATCCGTCAACGTGGAGTAGCGCACGTCTCCCGCGACACCGACCACGAGGAGTCGCAGCGGCGGCCCACGCCGCTGCGACAACTGCACGTAGCGCCCGATGGCGTCGCCGTGCCCCCAGAGTCTCCGCGAGAGCTCCGCGCTCACCACCGCCACCGCCGGCGCGCCGGCGCGGTCCCCGTCGCGAAAGCCGCGGCCGCGTTGCATCGAAATGCGCAATGTCGAGAAGTATCCCGGGGCGACCGCCTCGACGTGCGCCGGGATGCCGTGCGCCCCACCCGCGGTGCCGTCGGCTGTTGGCGCCGGCGCTTGGCCGTCGCGGAACACCGGCCACGCGCCACCGCGGCCGAGCAGCGGCGCTCCGTCGGCGAGCGTGGCCGACGCGACGCCGGGCGTGGACACGGCCTCGGCCGCGATTCGCGCAACTACTTGGTGGTACTGCTCGGTTGTATATCCCGCCCGCCTTGGCTCGAAGTAGAGCAGGGAGAGATGACGGGGGTCGAAGCCGACGTTCTCGTGCAGATCGTGCCTGATCGATCGCACGATCGTCGTCGCCGTCGCGACGAGCACCAACGAGAGCGCCACCTGCGCCGCGACCAGTACGCGCTGGGTCGAAGAGACCGGGCGACCGCCGCCCGCGGTTGCGGCCCGGAGGAGCTGCATCGGGTCCGCGCGTCCGATAACCAGCACCGGCGCGATGGAGACGAGCGCCATGGTCACCATCACGGCGGCTCCCGCAAAGAGCATCACGCGCGCGTCGATGCCGAAGTCGACCTGCCCCCAGTGGAGAAAGATGGCCGATACGTGATGCACGAGCAGCTCCGCGGCCCATCCGCCCAGCGCCCCACTCGTCGCGGCGATGATCGAGCCTTCCAATAGAAGTTGCCGCGCCAACGTCAGCCGCGAAGCCCCGAGCGCGAGCCGGGCCGCGAGCTCATGCCGCCGCGAGGCGGCGCGGAGCAGGCAGAGCGTGGCGACGTTGGCGCACGCGAGGAGTAGCAGCAGCGCGACGGCCGCGCCGACCAGCAGGAAGAGCCGAGCGTCCTGCCGCTGCAGGTCGGGATATCGGCCAAAGGCGGAGAGTACCGCGATGGAGTCGCCGGGAAACCGACGCTGCGCGCCGCTCGCCGAAACGCCGGGCGCCAGCCGCGCCACCACACTCAGGATGGGGAGCCGCCGGTCAGTGGCCCAATCGCGTTCGGCGACACCCGATGCCGCGATCAGGGGAAGCGGTGCCCACGCCTCGACGTGCTGGCCGGTCATCGTGCCATCGAAGTCCTGGGCCGCGACGCCGACGATCGTGAAGGGCGTGCCACCCAACTCCACGACCTGGCCGATGGCGCTCGAGTCGCCGCCGAACCTGGTCTGCCAGAACCGGTGGCTCAGCACCAGCACGGACTTCGCATCGTGTAGCTCGGCGTCGCTGGAGCCCAGCAGACGGCCGAGCGCGGCACGCACGCCCAGCACGCGGAAGTAGTTGCCCGTGGTCCAGTCGACGATAACGTTCTCCGGCGCGCTGTGTGCCGCACGGAAGGGCGTCGGCCCGCCGACATGAGCGGCGATCGCCTTGAACGCGTGTGTGCCGTCGCGCAACGCCTGGAACGCGGGGTAGGAGAATCCGTCCCAGGACTGGCCGAGGACGACGCGGTCGATGGCCACGACCTGCGACGGGTCGTTGATGCCCGGCGGCGGACGGAACATTACCGCGTACGCGACGCTGAAGGTGCCGATCGCGCTGCCGAGGCCGACGGCGAGCGTGCCGATCGCGAGCAGAGTGAAGCCCGGCCGCTGGCGCAACCCGCGGGCCGAATAGACGAGGTCGCGCCAAACGGCCGCGACGGCATGCCCCATCCACACGTCTCGCACCGAGTCCTTCACGTGATCGGATCCGCGGAGCTCCAGGCGCGCGGCACGATATGCGTCCTCGTACGACAGCCCCCGCCCCCGGTGTTCCGCCGCAAGCGCGTCGACATACGCGCGGAGCTCCTCATCGAGGTCGGCGTCAGCCTGTGCGCGGTGGAACAGATTGCGGTACACGCTCCGGAGGCGAGCGATGAGCATACGCGGCGGCGGTCAGCCGAGTTCGAGGGCGGCGGTCATGACTCCGGCGATACGCTGCCACTCGGCGGTATCATGCACGAGCTGACGCCGGCCGGCGGTGGTAAGGCGGTAAAACTTCGCGCGGCGGCCGTTCTCCGACTCGCCCCACGAGGCCACGAGCCAGCCCGACTGTTCCAGCCGATGCAGAGCGGGGAACAGCGAGCCGGGGCGCACGACATAGGCGCCGCGGGTGATCTGCTCGACGCGCCGCGAGACGCCGAGTCCGTGGAGCGGCTGAAGGGCGAGCGCCTTGAGGATCAGCACGTCTAGGGTGCCGCGGAGGAGCGGCGTGTCGGGCGGCATGGAGCCTGTCCTATCGAGTTTCGATACGACAGCCTACAATCAATGGAGGGACGTGTCAACCACGGAGGCGCCGGCTCCTTCATCTTCCGGGCGAATCTCTGACATCGGGGACAGACGGCCCGGGAGGTGTGCCGACAAATTCATATTGTCATTGTATCGACAACGGGGCGGCGAAGTCTCAGAGAGACAGAGCCTTGGCGGCGTGTCTGTGACTCGGTGGGGCGGTGGTGACGCCGCCCGGTGGGGGCGGGCTTACTTAAATGGAACGCACAGCCCGTTCCGCAAACCGGGGCCACGTTCTCTTTCGCGGCGGCGTGTAGAAATCCGGCCTGGCCGTTCGTCGTTAGAGTGAAGGCGGGAATACGGTCCCGGTCGAAAGGCCACTCCAGGAGACGACATGCCGCAATACTTGGTTGCCATTCAACACCCCGATAACTATCGACCGCCCCCGGACGCCGAAGCGATGATGCGCGACATCAGCGCGTTGAATCGAGAGATGATCGCTGCCGGGGTAAGGGATTTCGCCGGGGGGCTGCAGCCCGCGGGAAAGGCGAAATCAGTGCAACACGATGCCGACGGCGAGGTGGTCGTCACCGACGGCCCCTATATCGAGGCCAAGGAGTATGTCGGCGGCCTCTGGCTGCTGAATTGTGCCGACATGAACGAGGCCGTGGAGTGGGCGCGCAAGGCCGCCGTGGCCTGTAGGGTGCCGGTCGAGGTGAGAGAGTTCCTGGCCATGCCGGCGGAACGGAAAGCATCTCCGGAACAGAACCGATAAGGAGGGACCAATGCGCCTCATGACGAGCGCCGTGCTTCTTGCAATCGGTATGGCGCACCAGGGGAGGGCACAGGTTGCCGCGGCCAAGTACACGAAGATGGCGCCGGTCGACCAATACCTCATGGCGGATCGGGGTGCGGAGATCGCCCTGGCACGAACTGCCGCGCCAGCCTCGATCTCACGCGATGCAGAGGTACTGGTCCTTGGCCGTCATGGTTTTGATTCGGCGGTCAAAGGCAAGAACGGGTTCGTGTGCGTCGTGGGGCGGGGATGGTCATCCGCGCCGGATGCCGACTTCTGGAATCCGAACGTGCGGGTGCCGATATGCGTCAACGCGCCAGCCGCGCGGTCCTATCTCCTACGCATCATCAAGATCAGCGATCTGGCGCTGATGGGACGAACGCCGGCACAGGTGAACGAGGCCATGGCTGCCGCGGTGGAGAAGAGGGAATTGCCGCCGATGGAGCCCGGGGCGATGTGTTACATGATGTCGAAGGAAGGCAACGGTGGCGACCGCATCCCGCATTGGCCCTCGCACCTCATGTTCTTCTTTTCCGACGTCGATCCCGCAATCTGGGGAGCGAACCTGCCCGGCTCTCCCGTCCTCGGAGTGGCCGATTCCTCCGAACACCTCACGCAGTTCGTCATCCCGGTTCGACATTGGTCCGACGGAACGGAAGATATTCCGGCATCGCCGACTCATGCGCATCAGTAACGCACTTGCCTGATGTGTCGCTCCGGCCACCATCAGGATGGGGTCAGGCGACCATGACCGACGTCCACGGGACGATCGAGGCGGTGTGGAAGATCGAGTCTACGCGGGTGATCGCTGCGATCGCCCGCGTCACCCACGACGTTGGCCTGGCGGAAGAACTGGCCCACGACGCGCTGGTTGCGGCACTGGAGCGCTGGCCCGAAGACGCCATTCCGGAGAATCCCGCGGCATGGCTGATGACGGCGGCAAAGCGTCGCGCCATCGATAGTCTCCGCCGTGCGCAGATGCTCGCGCAAAAGCACGAGGAAGTTGCTCGGGAGCTTCAAGAACGACAGCAGCAGCTGGGAGAGGCGATGGACCGGGCACTGGATCAGGTCATCGACGATGACATCTTGCGGCTGATCTTTACCGCCTGTCATCCGGTGCTGCCTGTGGAAGGACGCATCGCGCTGACGTTGCGCTTGGTCGGTGGCCTCACGACGGCGGAGATCGCCCGGGCCTTCCTCGTGCCGGAGAAGACGATGGGCCAGCGAATCTTTCGCGCCAAGAAGACGCTTTCGGAAGCGCATGTGCCCTTCGAGACGCCGCGCGGGGACGAGTTGCGCCGCAGGGTGCAGTCCGTGCTTTCCGTCATCTACCTGATCTTCAACGAGGGGTATACCGCGACTTCAGGAGAGGAGTGGATGCGGGCCGCACTCTGCGACGAGGCGCTGCGGCTCGGACGCATGCTGGTGGAACTTCTTCCGGGCGAGTCTGAAGCGCACGCCCTGCTGGCGTTGATGGAACTCAATGCGTCGCGCGCTGCGGCACGACGGGGAGGCCACGGCGAGGCGGTCTTGCTGCCGGATCAGGATCGTACACTGTGGGACGGCGCACAGATTCGCCGGGGAATGCACGCGCTGGAACACGCAGAAAGGCTGGGTGGAGGAACCAGGTACTATGCGTTGCAGGCCGCGATTGCTGCGTGCCACATGCGGGCTCGCCGCGCGGCAGAGACGGACTGGGAGCGGATCGTGCTGCTGTATGACGCGCTGATGCAAATCGCGCCGTCGCCCATCGTGGCGCTGAATCGAGCCGTCGCGTTGGGGATGGCACAGGGTCCGGCCGCTGGACTTGCTGCGCTCGATGCCATGACCACGCCCGCCGGTGACGCGCCGTTGGCCGGTCACTATCTCCTTCACAGTGTTCGCGGAGACCTGCTGATGCGAATGGGCCGGTTGGCTGAGGCGCGTGAGGAAGTCCAGCGTGCGATTGCCATGACGGCAAATCTGCGGGAACAGGAGTTGCTGACGGAGAAACTGAAGCAGATGGATGAGGGCGCCCCGTCTTAGGTGTGGATCGGTCGCGTGAAACGTGCCGGTCGTGTGGTAGGAGAAGGGCGGGTCCCCCCGGAGGTCGGACCGCCGGACGCGCGGCATACTGGTGGGTCGGCTTCCGTCTGCGGCGTGTGCGGCGCGCCACGGAGGGGCGGCGTCCGGGAACGGCCGGGCCCCGAGATCCGGAAATAGCGACCGGCCATGGTTCCAGTTGTTCGGCATCAGGTTGTCCCTGCATTTCTGGATCGGAGTTCCATGACGAGATTCAGCGCACGCCACGGCTCTTCCGAAGCCTCCGCGGGCTGATCGACGCCGGCGAAGCGGGCCGCACGCGCCTCGACGCCCTCTGGCTGCGCGGAGGATTTCCCGAAAGCCTGCTCGCCGCCTCCAACGCGGCGAGCCTGCGGCGGCGCACGGATTTCATTCGCACCTACCTCGAACGCGCCATCCCGCAGCTCGGGCCGCGCACTCCGGCCGGGACGCGGCGCCGGATGCGCCGCATCGAAGTGGCGGCGAGCCATTCGTTCTGGGACCTGCACGTGGCCATCCAGGACGCCATGGGCTGGCTGGACTATCACCTGCACGTGTTCCGGGTGCGGAACCCTGAAACGCGGCAGATCGAAGAGATCGGCATTCCCGACGACGACCCGTTCGAAAGCGATCCGGTGTACCTGCCCGGGTGGACGGTGCCCATCAGCAAGTAATTCTACCTCGGCGGCACGCGGGCCCTGCACGAGTACGACTTCGGCATCGTTGTGTCGCCCGGACATTCCTACCCGCTTCATCGCCGAGCCTCTGAACGCGGACCGGAATCGGCGGCGCCGCCGACCTCCGGCACGTGGTGTGGACCTTTCCGGCGAAGCATGCTAGCGTGAGGACACCACGCGCGCCGGCCGCCGGGCGCGCGTCGGGTGGTGCCGAACAACTCCCACCGAAACGTTCGGGCATGAACGCTGACGAACTGCGACGGGTCCAGGCCGTGTTCGACGCCGCAATCGAACTTCCGCCGGATCAACGCGCCGAATTCCTCGATCGCACCTGCGCGTCCGACGCGGCCACCCGCGCCGCCGTCGAGCGGCTGCTACGGGCCGATGACGCCGTCCACGGCGGCACCTTCATCAGCGCCGCGGTGGACGAGGCCGCGAAGGAATTCGCGTCCGCGCCGGTCGCCCCGGCGCAGACCGTGGGCGCCTACCGGTTGCTGCACGAATTGGGACGCGGGGGCATGGGCACGGTGTGGCTGGCCGAACGCGCGGACGAGGCATACCGGGCGCGCGTTGCCATCAAGTTCGTGCGCGGCGGATTCGCGCACCCCGAACTCGAGCGGCGATTCCGCGCCGAGCGACAGATTCTGGCCGATGTGCGGCATCCGAACATCGCGCGCCTGCTCGACGGCGGCGACGCACCGGACGGTTCGCCGTATCTGGTCATGGAGTACGTGGACGGTGAGCCGATCACCGACTACGCGACGCGCCACGCGCTGTCGATCGGAGACCGGCTGCGGATCTTCCGCCTGGCGTGCGAGGCGGTCCAGCACGCGCACAACTCCCTGGTGGTGCACCGGGACATCAAGCCGTCCAACATCCTGGTACAGGCCGACGGCGTGCCGAAGCTGCTGGACTTCGGCATCGCCAGGCCGCTGGCCCCCGGCGTGGGGCAGGAGACGACGGCGGCGGTGCGCCTCATGACCCCGTCGTACGCCAGCCCGGAGCAGGTGCGCGGCGATCGACTCACCGTCGCCACGGACGTCTACTCGCTGGGCGTGCTGCTGTACGAACTCCTCACCGGCACGCATCCCTTCGCGGCCGACGGCACGTCGTCGGCGGAAGTGCAGCGTCGCGTGCTGGAGGTCGAGCCGCGGGCACCGAGCGACGTGGCGCGGCGACGCGGCGCGAACCTGCCGCCGGGAGCCGGGGCACGGGAGCTGGCGGGCGACCTGGACAACATCGTCGCGAAGGCGCTGCGCAAGGAGCCCGAACGGCGCTACGGCTCCGTGCTCGAGTTGTCGGAGGACGTGGAGCGCCACCTCACCGGGCGGCCGGTCGTCGCGCGCCGCACGACCACCGCCTACCGCCTGCGCAAATTCGTGGGGCGCCACCGGGCGGGCGTCGCGGCCACCACGGTGGCCGCGGCGCTGTTCGCGGGCGGAGGGGCGCTGCACATCGTGCAGCTCTCGCGGGAGCGCGACGTGGCCAATCGCGAACGGGCCTCGGCGGAGCAGGTGACCGCATTCCTCACCGACATCTTCCGATCGGCCGACCCCTCGCATGCGCTGGGTGACACCATCACCGCGCGGCAGCTCCTGGCCGGGGCGCGGCAACGCCTGGACTCCGCGCTCACTGGCCAGCCGCGCGTGCGTGCCCGGCTGCTCGGGACGCTGGGGGAGGTGTACCTCGGCCTCGGCCGGTATGCACAGGCCGACTCGCTGCTGACGGAGGGCGCGCGGCTCATGGAGCGGACCGAAGGCCCGGCCACGCCGCGCGTGGCGGCGCTCCTGGAGTCGCGCGAACTCAGCCAGGTGGGGCTGGAACGCTGGGACGACGCCATCCGGAGCGGCCGGCGTGCGGTCGTCATCCGCGAGTCGGCCGGTGACACGGCGGCGCTCGCGAAGAGCCTGCGGCTTCTGGCCGGCGCCTACGTCAGTAAGCACGACTTTCCGTCGGCAGGCCCGCTCTTCACGCGGGCCCTCGCCCTGTTGCAGGCGGACGTCAGCGCCGACACCGTGCCGTGGGCCGCCACGCTGAACGCCTACGGCAACCTGCTGATGTTCGAGGCCCACTACGACAGCGCACTTGCCGTCCACCGGCGGGCGCTCGCCATCCGCCGGGCCGCGCTCGATCCGCGCGACCCCCTGATCGCCGAGAGCCTGCGAAACCTTGCGACGGTGCACGATAAGCTCGGGCAGCGGGACTCGGCGCGCGTCCTGGACGAGCAGGCGCTGGCGATCTACCTGCACGCGTACGGCCCCGACCATCCGGACGTGGTCTCCCTGGAGGGGAACCTCGGCGACGTCCTGTCGGAGGCGGGTCTGAAGGACAGCGCCATCGCGCTGCATATGCGCGTGCTCGCGAGCGACCAGCGCACCTTCGGTCCGGTGAACCAACGGGTTGCCCGGGCGCTCATGAGCATTGGCAACGACTACGGGCGCGCGGGCGACGGAGCCAGCGCCGTCGTGTGGCTCCGGCGGTCGCTCGCGCTCTCCGAGAAGGTGCTGCCGCCCGACAATCAGAACCTCGCCTACCCGCTCGCCAATCTCGCCGCCGCCCTGGAGATGATCGGACACTACGCCGACGCGCTGCCGCTCAACCGGCGCGCGCTGGCAATCGAGGAGAAGGCCACCGGCCCCAACCATCCGCAGGTGGGCATGGCGCTGAGCGAGATCGGCGAGGACCTGATGCACATGGGGCGCGACGGGGACGCGGAGCCGTACTTCCGGCGCGCCATCCGGACGATGGATGCGACCGTCGGTCCCAGCGACCCGCTCACCTGTTATCCGGTGGAAGACCTGGCCGACCTCGACGTGCGCCACGGCCGCTACGCGGAGGCGGTCCAACTGTACGGACGCGAACTGCCGCTCGCCGACGGGCCGCGCTACAGCCACGACGATCCGGCACTGGCCGTCTTCTACGAGAAGTACGCGCGCGCGCTGCGGCATGTGGGCGATACGAGTACGGCGCGTGGGTTGGAGGCCAAGGCTCGCGCGCTGCGTCTCGCCGCTGCGCCCGCGCGCTGACCGCGCGCGCGGCATGCAGTCGGCGCTCGGCCGCCAAGGTCCGCGCCTCGCGGTCCAGGAGCGCCTCCCGGGGAGCGAAGGCGGGCTCTCGCACCTCCCGGGAGGTGCGCGGGCAAAACTGTATTGAGCTTCCATTGGAGACGGGCGGGCGAACGCATTCCAACACTATGAGTTAGCGCTCTGCCCGTCGCCGCCCGGGGCATCGCCGGGCCGAGTTCGCACCTCGGATGTGGTTAATCGGCGCACGGAGCGGCGCCGACGCCTGCCGCCGCCGTGGGCGGTACAGATGGAAGCCGGGGAGCGGCGTGGAGAACTTCTCGAGCACCGGCACGAGATCACCCGACGCGATCGGACGTCCCCCGCGACCCTGTCGTGCTACAAGCGATGGGGTGACCACCGGCAACGGCGCCGGATATCGAGGGCGTGACCGGCATCATCTCCAGTTGCCCGTCACATCTTGACCATCATAAGGAACGGGCGTATGGTTGGCCCATGCCCGATCCCAACACCGACGTCATTCAGGGGACGCTCGACCTCCTCATTCTCAAGACGCTGAGCCTGGAGCCGCTGCACGGCTTCGGCATCGCACGCCGCATCGAGCAGATCTCGCGCAATGTCTTCAAGGTCAATCCCGGTTCGCTGCTCACCGCGCTGCAGCGCCTGGAGCGCGCCGGATTGGTGAGCGCCGAGTGGCGGGTGTCGGAGAACTCACGCCGCGCCAAGTACTACGCGCTCAGCCGGGCGGGGCACAAGCAGCTCGACGCCGAAGCCGCCGATTGGAAGCGGCGGGCAGGCGCGGTCGCCCGCCTCCTGGCGACGCAGGGTTGACGGCATGAATCCGTTTCGGGCGCTCGCCCACGGCCTGCGCGCCCTGGTGAACCCGCGCCGCGCCGACGCCGACGTCGACGACGAGCTGCGCGACTACCTGGAGCGCGCCACCGCGGCCAATCGCGCGCGCGGTATGAGCCCGAACGCCGCCGCGCGGGCGGCACGCCTGGAGGTGGGCAACCTCACCGGTACCCGCGAAGCGGTGCGGGGCTCGGGGTGGGAGCATGTGCTGGAAACCACGCTTCAGGATGCGCGATACGCGATGCGCCGTCTGCGGAATGCGCCGGTGTTCACGGCCACGGCGGTCGTCACCCTCGCGCTGGGAATCGGGGCGGGCACGGCGGTGTTCAGCGTGGCGAGCCCCATTCTGCTCGAGCCATTGCCGTTCGCCAACTCGGCGCGGATCGTCTCGGTGGAGGATCGGACCGCCCAGGGCGTTCCGATGCCGCCCACGCTCGGCACGTACGACGAGTTGCGGGCGCGCGCGCGATCGTTCGCGGTGCTCGCGGCCGCCGAGCAGTGGCTGCCGTCGATCACGGGCAGTGCCGAGCCCGAGCGGCTGACGGGGCAGCGGGTCACCGCCGCATATTTTCGCGTCTTCGGCGTGGCGCCGAGCGTCGGGCGCGCATTCACCGCCGACGAGGACCGCCCCGGTGGGCCGCGCGTCGCGATCGTGAGCGCCCGCCTGGTGGCGAGGCGTTATGGCGGCGACCGCGCGATCGTGGGTCGCACGATCGACCTCGACGGTGATCCGTACGTCGTGGTCGGCATCATGCCGCGCGACTTCACCGATCCCGCTGCCCCGGCCGCCGAGATCTGGGCGCCGATGCAGGAACGGTCGACCGGGAACCTCGATACGCGCGCCTGGGGGCACCACTACCGTATAGTTGGCCGGCTCGCGGCGACGGCGACGACGGACGGTGCCATGCGGGAGATCGCGCAGATTGCGGCCGCGCCGATGGCCGCCTTCCCGCGTCCGCCGTGGGCGAATCTGAAAGGAGGGCTTCTCGTTCGGCGCCTGCGGGACGTCGTCGCGGCTCCGATCGCGCCGTCGCTGTTCGCGATCGTCGGGGCGGTGACCCTGCTGCTCGCCATCGCGGTGGTGAACGTGACCAACCTGCTGCTGGCGCGCGCGGCGCAACGTCGGGCAGAGTTTGCGGTCCGGCTCGCGCTCGGCGCGGGCGGCGGCCGCCTGGTCCGGCAGCTCGTGACGGAGAGCTTGATGCTGGCCCTGGCAGGGGGCGCGTTGGGCCTGGCCATCGCCGCGGCCGCCGTGCGGGCGATCCTGGCATCGAGCGGCGCCGATCTGCCGCGCGTCGATTCCATGCACGTCGACGCGCGCGCCTTCGTGTTCGCGCTCGGCGTGACCACCCTGGTCGGAGTGCTGGTGGGCCTGGTGCCCGCGCTGTCGGCCATTCGGTCCGAGGTCGCCGACGGCGCCCGTGCGGGCTCGCGCCGGACGACGGGCGGCCATGCCGGCGTGCGGCGCGCGCTGGTGGTGGCCGAGGTGGCGACGGCGATGGTGCTGCTCGTGGGGGCCGGACTGCTGCTTCGGAGCGTACGGCAGTTGTACGCCATCGAGCCCGGCTTCGACGCCTCGCACGTCGTCGCGATGCAGGTGGTGCAGGCAGGGCGCGCGTTCCCGAACGACTCGGGGCGGTTGCACTTCTTCCAGCAGGCCCTCGCCGCCGTCCGCCGCGTGCCCGGCGTGACGTCCGCGGCGTTCACCAGCGGGTTGCCCATGGGCGGAGCGGATGAGTACGGCTACGAGGTCGGAGCGACCGGGGGTCAGACGCACGGCGCGGCAGGCAACGCTGTGCGGTTCACCGTAACGCCGGGCTACTTCGCGGCGATGGGCATTCCGCTCGTTCGCGGCCGTGTCCTGAGCGATGCGGACCGGGCCGGCGCTCCGGAAGCGGTGCTCATCAACGAATCGATGGCCAAGCGGTGGTTCGGCAGCGGCGATCCGATCGGGCGGCGCGTGCGATTCGGAGGCGAGATGTCGGGCGAGCGTTGGGACTTCGTGGTGGGCGTGGTGGGCGACGTCAAGGCGCATGGTCTGGCCGCGCCGGCGCCCGACGCGTTCTACGTGGCTGCAGGGCAGTGGCAGTGGGTCGACGCCCAACAGACGCTGGTGGTACGCGCGAGCGGTGACGCGGCAGCGCTCGTCCCGGCGCTCAAGCGGGCCGTCTGGTCCGTGAGCCGCGACGCGCCCATCCTGCGGGTGGCGCCAATGGAGGCCTACGTCAACGCATCGGCGGGACAGCGGCGGTTCGTGCTGCTCGTGATCGAGGTATTCGCGGCGGCCGCGCTGCTGCTCTCCGCGGTGGGGCTCTACGGCGTGGTATCGGGGAGTGTGACGGAGCGCATTCGAGAGATCGGCATTCGGGCTGCGCTCGGCGCGAGTCCCGGCCAGGTGGTGGACGGCGTCGTGAGGAGCGCGCTGGCACTCGTGCTGCTGGGCGCGGTGCTCGGCGTCACCGGGGCGTATGCCGCGAGCCGGCTGCTGGAGTCCATGCTGTTTCACGTATCGCGCACCGACCCCATGACGTATGCGGCCGTTCTGGTGCTGTTGGTTGGGGTCGCGCTCCTGGCAGCGTGGGCGCCGGCGCGGCGCGCCGCGGGCGTGGATCCGACGACAGCGCTGAGAGCGGAATAGGGGGCGTTCGCCCGTTCACATGCTGGCAGGGAGATCAGCAGGAGGCCGGCGCGCGCTCAGCGCGCTTTTCATGTCGCTCCCTCCACGATATCCGTGTCATGCGTGTGGAACCGCGGTTCAAAGAGCATCGCGTTTCGCCTGAGCCCCGCCACGTTCACCCGCTTCATCGCCGATCCCTTGAACGTGGTGCGAACCTCATCCTCACTTATGGCGAGGATGTCCGTTGCCGATGCCTTCGCATCCTTCCCCGCGATCACCGCCCTCGCCTCGAAGCCCGGCTCCTTCACTGGACGCGCGAACTTCACGTTCCAGGGACATACGTCCTGGGAGACGTGCCGACAAAACCGTATTTCAATTCCGCTGGGCATCGGTGGGCGAACTATTCCGAGATCAGACGCCTAGGCGAAACAGCACCGCGCGCCTCCCGACCGGCGATGGCGCCACTTACCCGCCCCGCTTCTCCAGCGCGGCCAACCGCCGCTCGAGCTCCAGGAGCCGCTGCTCCGCCGTGGTCGCGTTGGTCGCCGCAGGCGCCGACCGGGCGGGTACCGCCGGCGCCGGAAGTGCCGCACCAATGCCCGGCATCGACAGCGTGCGCGAAGAAGGCGCGGCCCCGCGCTCACGCACCGCACGGCGAATGAAGAAGCGCCCGAGCGGGCCCAGCCACAGCCGCTGGAACAGTCGCTCGGCAACCGTGGCCCGGAGCGGACTGCGCAGAAGACCGAAGACGCCGAGGCCCAGCATCGCGGCCGCGACGATGAACGTGGTCGCGGCCCAGCCACTCAGCGTGTAGTGCAACGGCCCCGTCTTCACCCGCCCCTGGAACGCCACCACGATCAACAGCGCGGAAACGGTCAGGTCGGCGATCGACCATCGGATCACGCGCCGCCGGCGGCGCACCGTATCCGCGTCCGCCCGCAGCTGCGCGCGCATCGCATCGCGCTCCCCCACGATGCCGCGCAGTCCGGTCAGCACGTCGTCACTGGTGAAGCCGATCCGCGCCAGCCGGCGGCCCGCACCGAACGAGGCGCCGATGCGCGCCACGCCCACCACCAGCATCACCAGGATCGCCAGGCCGATGTCCATGTTGCCGCCCGTGACGACGATCGACCCGAACATCCAGCCGAAGACCAGCATGAAGAACAGGATGAACGTCAGCGTCTCGGCGTCGTGCGCGAACATGCGGATGGGCAGCGGAATCTCCGGCGCCGCCGCCTGCGCGGCGTCCACCGCATCCACGAGCGCCTCGGCACTGGCGAACCGGTCGTCGGGGCTCTTGGCCACGCACCGGTCGATGACGGCGCACAGCTTGGGCGGGAGGTCCGGCCGCAGCACCGCGGCGGAGGGCGGGAGCTCGGTGAGCTGTTTCGCGAGCACCTGCTGCGCCGAGGTACCCGCCATCGCCGCCGTGCCGGAGATGGCGAAGAGCGCCGCGAGGCCCAGGGAGTAGAGATCGGTGCGCCCGTCGAGCTGGTCGCCGGCCGCCTGCTCGGGGCTCATGTATTCGGGGGTGCCGACGACTTCGCCCACGCGCGTGAGTCCCTGGCCCGCCACCGGCGTTTCGATGGCCCGCGCGATGCCGAAGTCCATGAGCAGCGCGCGCCCCGTGGCCCGCTCGATCATGATGTTGTCGGGCTTCACGTCGCGATGTACGACGCCGCGCCCGTGCGCATATGCAAGTGCATATCCGACGTCCTGGAGCATCCGCACCACCGAGCGCACGTCGAGCGGCCCCTGGCGCCGCACGCGCTGGGTGAGGCTCTCGCCCTCCACGTAGCCCATGGCGAAGGCCACGAGCCCCTCGCGCTCCTCGATGCCGTGCACCGGCACGATGTTGGGGTGCGAGAACGACGCGGCCGTGCGCGTCTCCCGCAGAAAGCGCTCGCGCAGCGACGCGTCCTGTACGAACTCCGGCGGGAGTACCTTGAGCGCCACGGGGCGATCGAGCTTGAGATCGCGTGCCAGGTACACGGCGCCCATCCCGCCGCGCCCGAGCTCACGCTCTACGGCGTACCGGTCGGACAGGGCATCCAGGGAGAGGGGGCACATGGCAGGTGCGCGAAACTATTCGCGAGCGGGGCGGTTGGACAGGGTGAACGTGCGGACGGAGAGGAATCTGAATCCCGGTCTGGCCTGGCGATAGCAGGCTATCGGCGGCGGGTCGGGCCTCACCGGGCCGGGCCGGGCCGGTGGTCCGGTGGGGGCCCCGCCCCCTCGCGGAACGGCGCCGCTGCGCCGGAATTCCATCGATCACCGCCGCCTCGGTGATGAACGCGAGGATGCGCATCGCGCCGTCGCAGGCACGAGCGGGTCCACTTCCATAGATGCACCACGGCACCCCGGCCCAGCGCCGCCGGGCCTCGCGAAGTGGGAACGGCTCCTGCGCGGCCATCGGGCCAGGCACGGGTCCGCCGTCGAACTCGGCGGCCCGGGCAGGTCGACAAGCCGTCGATCGGCATCTCCTACGTCTACATCGTCCCTCGGTTGTTACTGGGCCCGGTGATTGAGTGCGGTGTCGGCATTCCGCCTGAGTCCCGCGAGCTTCGCCCGCTTCATCGCCGAGCCGTTGAACGCGGCGCGGAACTCGTCTTCGTCCATCGCGAGAATGTCATTCGCCAGCGTCTCTGCATCCTTCTGTCCGATCACTTCCCGTGCCTCGAATCGCGGCTCCGTCGCCGCCTGCGCGAAGTTCACTTACCACGGGCACACCTCCTGGGAGATGTGTCGACAAAACTGTATTGAGATTCCGTTGGGGACGGGCCGGCGTACCCTGTAGGTGACCCCGGGCCGGCGGGCCGCTCCTCCGGCCCGGGGTTCGGTGCGCTCAACGCTTGTCCGACGCAAGCTCGGCGCGCACGGCGAGAATCACGGTGCCGGACCTACCGGCTGCGGCCGCGCTCCCGAGGACGATGGTCTGGCCGAGTGGCACGGTGAGCCCGGTGCTGAGGTGCGCGGGGCCGCCTTCGTGTGCCTGCCCGGGCGATCCCGGACCGCTGAGATCCACCCGAAGGTCGACGCTCCGATCAGAGCCCTCGCCTGCGACTTCGCCGACCATCCCCGTCACCGTAAACTGCGCAAGGCCGGGCGGCTCGGACGCCGCATGCAGCGTGATGGTGAAGTACTGCGATTGGGCGGCGACGGCGGTGACTCCCTCGGCAAGGAGGCGGTAGCCGCGGAATCGAAAGAGTCCTCGCAAGGCCGCGTCCACGTCCGCAATCGCCGCGTCGTGCTCCACGCTATCCTCGGCCGCGATCAAGCGAAACCGAAGGATGACCGTTTTCGGGGCGCGGTCGTTCGCCGTCAACACGCTGTCCACAACCCGCAGCACCCCTTCGGCTGCGCGCACCGTAATGGCGTGGATGCTGGAGCCGGCGCTGAACACGCCGCTGTTGGCGCCCTGCACGTACGGCGATACGAGTTTGGCCGCCTGGTCGGGCGCCAGATATGCGAGATGGAACGTTCGAACGGGAAGGATGGGTGAAGCATGCTGTGCCCGAACGACGTACGGCACGGCAATGGCGAGCGCGAGGCCCGCGGCGCGGAGCAATCGAGACATGAGTGCCTCTCGTGTGGTGGGTCAGTAGATCAGGACCACGGTGATGGTCGGGTCGGCCGTCTGTAGCACGGCGGCGCGAACATTCGGCGGCGGTCGAACAGCGAGTCGGTGCCCATGCGGCGTCGGCTCTGGCCCTACGCTCGCCGAGGTGATCGGCACGGGGGCGATCGGTTCAGGGGGAGCGTACCGGTCGGCAAGGATCGGGGACCCGCCGGCAAAGCTGCTCAGCCTCGGCGGGATTGAGGACGGCGCGCGACTGTTGGGGCGCGGCCCCGCTCCGGAGTTGGCGGCCGTCGTTGGTGCTGCAACGGCGTGGGGCGGCGCAGACCCCGAGGAGAGAGCGGCTCGCCTCGCGGGCCAGACCACGATGAACACCGCCACCGCCGCGACGAGAATGCCACCGGCTGCAGGACCCCATCGGACGGGGCCCATGCCGGGCCTCACTCGCCCCGGCGGGGCCGGGATGGGTGGGCGGGCGTGACCGAGCGCGACGGTGAGCGAGCGTGTCTCCGCCACGAGTTGGCTCGCCACGGCCCTGCACCGCGCACACTCGCGCAAGTGGACGGCCAGAGGCGTCGCCCCGTGGCCGAGTAGCTCATCCGCATCCGCTTCGAGCATGCGCTCGATCATCGCGTTGCACGTCATGATCGGAATTCCTTCAGGAGTTGCGGGTGGTGTTCCAGAATGCGCAGACGGATGGCGCGGCGCGCCTGCAGCAGTGTGGCGCGTGCGGAGGATGCGGAGATGCCGAGGCGCCGGCCAATTTCGATGGACGTCAGGCCCTGCATCTCGGCCAATTCGAAGACCTGCTGCTGCCGAGGCGAGAGTTCCGTACAGAAGGCGCGCACGAGGTCGGCGAGTCGCGCGCTCCCGTCATCCTGTTCGGCCTCGACCACCGTGGACGCCAGAAGCTCGCTCGTCCGACGCGCCAGGAGGCGGTCCCGCCGTAGTGCAGTCCGGCCACGGGCGAGCGCCAGCTGGCGCGTGATGCGGTAGAGCCAGGTGCTGAACCGGCTCCTGCCGTCGAAGTCGCCAGCATGCCGATAGAGGGTGAGCAGCACCTCCTGAGCTACGTCCTCCGCGTCATCGTCATCCAACGTGACGGACGAGGCCCATCGGCGAATCCGGTTTCGGACGCGCTGTGCCAATTGGTCGAACGCCTCCGGTCGGCCGGCACGGACTTGCCGCACCAGGGCCGTGAGGCGTTCGTCGTCTCGGTCTGGGGAAAGGGTCAATGGGCCGGGGTAGGGGTTCACTGCCATTAGATGCTACGACTTGGCACGGTGTTTACGCACCGGAAGTGCCGAAAATCACCTCACGGTCAGGTTGGTGGGACTGATCAGGCACCCGGGTGCCTCGAGCGGAACGCGGCTGTTGTCGCGCATCGTGATGATCGTGGCGTTCCGCCCGATTCCGTCCAGCCTTGCCCGCTTCTCGCCAGGTCCTTGAACAAGGTGCGGGATGTGTCTTCGCTCATCGCACGAGTGTCGATGGCGAGCGTGGCGAGGTCCTTCCGCGCAACCACCGCCCAGGGCTCGAACCTCGGCACCTGTCGGTCCGCGCGACTCCAAGTTCTACCGGCACACCTCCTGGGAGGTGTGCCGACAAAACTGTATTGCGATTCCGCTGTTGACCGGTGGGCGAACGCTCGCTCCCGTAAGGAATTAGCTCCGGGGCGACCGGGCCTGCCTCGTCGAGCCCCCGCTCCGATCAGTGCACGAACACCTGGAACTGGAGCGTCACCTGGTACTCGGTAACCGAATCCACGGTGCGGACCCGGACATCCATCATGAGAGTCGTCGGTGTGGCCTGATCCTCGCGATCGAGGAGGCGCGCTCCACCGCTCGCGGCGCTCGTTGATGGACTGACGAGGTGATCGAAGCCGACGATGTACCACGGCGTCGTGCGCGCGTTCGGCGGCGGCGTATTGAGCCGTTCGACGGACAGCGCGACCTCGTTCGCCCCGGACAGCGCGTAGGTACCGAGGACATAGAACCCGTGGCTGGCGGCAGCCCTCAGGTGGGCCTCGAGGTACTCGCCCTGGAGCGCCCACCTGCGGGCTACGAGCTGCGCCTCGGTGCCCCACCGGAACTCGCGCCCCGAGAACGACGCGCTGGTCGGCAACAGCACGCCCACGTCCATGCTGTCGGCCGACCGCACCCTCGGCCATCGAATTGGAAAAAAGGTCGACGGCGCGCTCACGAAAGGATGGTTGTACGACGACGAGTTGCGAATCGTGGGTGAACTCGACGGTGCTGGCCAACTCGTCAGCCGGTTTGTGTATGGCACGCATGTAAACGTACCGGACTACATGATCAAGGGCGGTGTGTTGTACGAACTCATCACCGACGAACAAGGAAGCGTACGCCTTGTTGTGAATGCGACGAGTGGTGATGTGGCTCAGCGGTTGGATTATGACCCGTTTGGCCGCGTGACGTTCGACAACAACCCTGGCTTTCAGCCGTTCGGTTATGGGGGCGGGCAATACGATCCGGATACCAAGCTGGTGCGGTTCGGCCACCGGGAATACGACTCCGAGACCGATCGTTGGATGTCTCGGGATCCGATCACCTTTCGCAGCGGGGAAAGCAACCTTTACGAGTACGCTGGCGGTGACCCCATCAACCTAAGCGATCCAACCGGCCTTACGTCACTGGAAGAAGAAGTGGCGGTGGCGTCGGACGAAGGGACGCTGGCAAGCATTCGACAGCCGGTCCAATTGTATCGCGTCTTGCAGAAGGCAGGTTGCGTTGCAATAGAGACCGTAGTGGAGAACCTTGCGTTCGACGCAGCTATGAAATTGACCAAAGTGGTCTATGTTGGAGCGTTGGGTGAGGGTGAAGCCGCTGAGGGGTATGCTGAGGGAATCAAGTATGTTGGCAGGACGACCCGGCGCCTCGTGCAGCGCCTCGGATTGGAACTTCAAAGAAGCCATCGAGATCTCGAACGACTGGTAGCTGTAATCGAACCAGGCCTTGGCGTTAGTCTTAAGGACTTGGAAGCGACCATGGCGGACCAGGCGGCCCGGCGCGCGCTTGATATCGCCGGCGTGAAGATAGGAGCAGATGCAACACGCCAAGCCATGGACCTTCAGTTGATCGCGAACAAAGTGAAGCCGGCGGGCGGCAAGGTCTTGTCGTTCTGCAAATAGTAGCCAAGAGGGGCACATGACACATGTTATCATCGCCGGTGGGCCCGAGGAGGATTTTGAAATTGGGAGAGTACGACCGGATAGTCCCGTGTATGCCAGCATCAGACGGTGGTCTGCCCGTATTGACGCGGCCATCGCTGAATCGCGCGCATCACATATAGTCATCGATCCGATGTTCGAGGGCGATTCGGCGTCGCTCCGGGGTCTAGCTCGTTTCGCTGGGCAGATTGAGTATCTGATGGTTCCGAGCAAACCGAAACTTGGTCTGGAGTTCATCTCCGAACTCACCGGTCTGCGCGAACTCTGGCTCGATCAGTTGACGGATGCACCTTCCTTTGCTGGGCTGGTCCACCTGGAGAAGGTTTATCTCCACAAGCCCGTCGGTACGTTGGGCCGGCTATGGGAGGCGCCGGCGTTGGCGGAATTGCACTTGTGGTCGATCCCATTGCGATCGATGGAGGCGCTCACGGCATTTCCGGCCCTTCGCCGATTGACGCTTCGGCAAGTCGACACCCTGGGTACGCTGGATGGGATTCAATCGCTCCGACTGAAGGTGTGCGAATTCGTGAACAACCGCCGTCTCAAGTCGGTCGCGTCGCTTCGGGGCATGCCGTCACTTGAGATCTTCCGCCTAAGCGGAAGCGGCGGGATTACGGATCTGGCAGCGGCCGGTGACTGGCCGCAGTTACAGACCTTCGCCGTCAGCAGTGGTCCGCCGATTGCGAACTTTGATTTGCTCGAGGCATCACGCGGCCTACGAAGCTTCTTGATCAATAGCACCAACATGGTGGGGGTGCCGTGCTCGATTGCGCCATTCACGCGGATGCGCCAGTTGACGAGCTTTATCCTACGGGCCGGCCCCACGAAGGGCTTTCAGTGCCTTCGAGATCTTGATCGCTTGGGAGAGATAACGTCACTAGAGCAATTGGGAATCGATCGCGGCCCCGATCTGCCTAGCATTGCCTTTCTGCGTGGGCTAACGCACCTCAACTCCCTGCGCCTGACAAGAACAAACATTCTTGACGGCGACCTGTCACCCGTGCTCGCGCTTCCTCATCTCGCGACCCTGGAGATCTCTCCGCATCTGAAGCACTATTCGCATAGGTTCCCGAATTGACGTCGGCGTGGAACACGGCGGATCGCTCCCAAGATCCACAAGGGACGTGACGACCTCAAACGCTCTCTCGATTCCCGATAACGCCGACGGCCTTCCGGGTGCCATGGAGTTGCTACGCGTATGGACCACGAACCAGGGGGACCGTGTGGCGGTCCAGGTTGTGGTGAATCTTCCCGTCGCAGCCTGGGGCGTCATACTTGCCGATATCGCGCGGCACGCCGCTCGGGCGTATGCCCTGCAGAGGTTGGGAAGTGCCGATGACAACCGCCGCGACATCGTTGCGCAGTTCATCACGGAGGCGCAACAGCCGGCTGAGGGGCCGACCGGGGGGCTCCTCCCCTGAGATGACGTGTTTTGAGTATGCGGATGCTGATGAAGCGGGGCGCCACGAATTGGCGACGCGAGCACGGGGTTCTTAGGGATAGGAATTTCAATCCCCGTATGGTCAGACGGGGGCGCGCTGGGAACCGGTGTGCAACCGGGAGCCGGCGGGGGCGCGGCCCGGAGCGGGGCGTTGGGCCGCGCGCTTGGGGAGGGCGGCTGCTGTACCGGGGCGTGGCGGGTCCCCGGCGGGCGTTGCGCGCCCCGACGGGCACCCCGAAGGTCCCCCGGGGCGAACCCAGGGGCCAATCGGCGGGCGATCAGGATGAGACGCGGGAGGCGGCGCGCCGAGGGGGCGGGGCCGCGGGCCGGTGCTCGGGTGGGGGCCCCCGCCCCCGCGCGGAACGGCGCAGGTGCGCCAGGATCCGATCGATCACCGCAGCCTCGGTGATGAAGGCGAGGATGCGCATCGCGCCGCCGCACGCCGGGCAGGCGAGCGGGTCCACTTCATAGATGCGCCGCAAGAGCTCGGCCCAGCGCCGCCGCGCCTCGCGGAGCGGGAGCGGCTCCGGCGCGGCCACCGGGACCGGCACGATGGGTGCAGATGCGCGGTCGGCCGCCGCGGCCCGGCGCCGGATGCCCCGCGAGCGGTTGGCATACCAGCCGTAGTAGCGCGTCATTACCTGGTGCTTGTTGGGGATGTGCGTGACGAGGCGCGCCAGAAAGTCGAGGGGATCGACCGTCTCGGTGCCGGCCGTCGGCCCATCGCGCTTGTCGGAGCGGTAGCGCACCGGCGCGCCGGGGCCGTCGTACTGTAGGCGCTCCAGCGCCACGGGATTGCGGGCACAGTACCGCGCGAGCCGTGTGGCGAACGCCGCATCGCCGTCGGGCACCCACACGGCGTCGTGGACGTGAAACCCACCGTGCGGCCAGGCGAGCATCGCGCGGGCGTCCTCGACCTCGAAGATCCCGCGGCGGACGAAGAGCCGGAGCACCGCGCGCCGGAACGCTTCGGTCAGTGCCACCGTATCGTGCGCGGGCCAGGGGACGAAGGTGCCGTCGGCCCGGAAGCCGCCGTCGGTGACCAGCATATGAAGGTGCGGATGCCAGTTCGCGCGCGAGCCGTGCGTCTGGATGCAGGCCACCACCCCGACCGCGAGCGTCGGCTCGCGCGTCAGCGTACGCACGGCCGCGGTCACGGTCCGTGCCGCCACGCGCGCCAGATCGCCCAGGAGCGCGCGCCGGTAGAGACACCACGGCCGCAGGCGCTTGGGGATCGTGAGCACGACCTGGCGGTGCGGCACGGGCGCCAGGAGCGTCTCCTCCAGCCAGAGCGTCCAGAGCGCCAGCCGCTTGACTCGCTCGCCCGGGGGGCCGCGATCAGTTGGCGGGTGCCGAAGCAGGATAGTGTGCGATGGCACGCCTTCAGCCACCCCGGCACCCTCAACCAGAAAGCGCTGGCATACGTGATTGTGGCCTCCGTCACCGATGCGACTGGGGCGACGGTGCATTCTGCGCCGGATACGCTGAAACAGGATGAGACGGATACAATGCGAGAGGAATATATCGAGCTGGTGCGGGATACCGTGCCGACGCGCGACAGGTTCGGTATGGCACAGTCGCCCCACTTCCTGCCAGGCGGCCTGAACAGCGGCGACTACTCGCGGTACATCGCGGAGCCCGTGTTGTTGAACGGGCTAGAGGCGCTGCGATCCAAGATGGGTTCGGCGCTGGGTCAGGAGACGCCGCTACAAATCACGAGCGGGTATCGTAATCCCGTGCATCACAGTATTCACGACAGCCTTCCGCATCCTGAGAGCACACACGAATATGGTGTGGCCGCAGATCTTCGAATTGTTAATCAAGCAGAATCGCCAGACAGGTTCTTCGAGTACCTGCGCAAGGCCGCCAAGGATCCCTCGGTTCGCGCGTGTCTTGAACCCGCGGAAGCGATTCGAAATGGGAACCACGACCACAGCCTGAATCACGCGCACGTGGATTGGCGTGCAACCTGTCCCAAGAACTGGTGACGTCATGACGAGTCGTGCAATTCGCTCAACGATATTCGCGCTCGCGGCCCTGGCGCTCGGCCGGACGCCGCTTCCGGCGCAGACCCTCGCCGACTCGGTCTCCGCCTGGACGGCCACGCTCGAAAGCGGGACGTTGCTCCAACGGGTGACCGCGGTCGCGCATCTCGCCGACGTACAGCTGGCGGGACTACCTCCGGCGACCCGCTCGGCCCTCACCGCGGAGCTGGCGCGGCTGAACGATGCCATGCTGAAGAACCAGCCCATTGACGGCGCGCCCGACCTGGGAAGCGAGGGCTTCGGCGAGTATTATCTGGATCTGGCGACGACGGTGGCGCGATTCAATACGGCGGAGGCCAATCGCGCGCTGATTCTCTCTGTGGGCGTGTCGCTGGGCACGGAGCGCAGGGCGGCGGAGATGGGCGATGACGCCGTACCGGTGCTCGCGGACATGATCGATCACCACTACCAGAGCGGTGACGCGCTCGAGACGCTGGCGCTCGCCTGGTTCTGGAGCGACAGCACCGGCGCGCCGCTGTCGGACGCATCGCGGCTCACCATCGTGCGGCGCCTCGCTCAGGCGACGCACTCGGATAGTTTTGATGTTCGCTTGTCCACCGAGACCGCGCTCCAAGAAATCAAGGACCCTGCCTTTCTACCGCTCGCCGGCGCATTCACAGGCGCCATGGCTGGCCCGGAACCAAACATTGCCCGCCTCTTGCGGGTGGAAGCGACACCGGCGCTCGACAGTGCTGGCGCGCTGCTGTCCCGCGCCTCACGCCTCGACAAGACGGGTCGCATCCTGCGCCTGCTCTGCGGCGCGCCGGACAGCGCGCCCCCGGCCGCAACGTGCACGGTGCTCACCGCGCAACTGGACAGCGCACACGACCTCTTGGCCCTGAACACGCTCGATGAGGCAGTAATCCACCTCGATCGTCTGGCGACAGCCTTGGACGCGGCGGTGAGCGTTGGGGCGCTGACGGCGGACGACAGTGTGTTCATCGCCGGCGGAGCGAAGGCGGTGATCGCTACGGTGCCGAGTGTCCCCGCCTGGGCACCGGGCGTAGCCTACGCGGTTGGTGACTCGGCGTCGTACAACGGTCTCTACTATCAGTGCCGCCAGGCCCACACGGCGCAGGTGGGGTGGGAGCCGCCCAAGGTGTATGCGCTCTGGTACCGCATTGCGGCCGGCGAGACCTGGGCGCCGCAAGTGATGTACGGCGTTGGCGACGAGGTGGTGTACCAGAGCGTCCGTTACCGCGCGATTCAGGCGCATCAGTCCGAGCCTGGCTGGGAGCCACCGAACGTGCCGGCGCTGTGGACACGGGTCCAGTGACAGCAAATGGCCCGGCGCGGTGCACACGCCCAAGCGATGCAGCGTCGGCGTCTCTAGTAGCCTAATCGCCGGACTCGCCGCGGCCGATTCGTCGTTCACCAGCCGCAACTCGCGATACAGGTGGCCGCGCGCACGTTTCGCCGCCGCGCAGGTCGGGTGCGCTTAAACCGTTTGGAGTTTCCGTCGCCATCTCGGTTTGGCCGGCTTGGCGAGGTAGCTCACCACGGCCCCCTCGATGCAATGTGGACCAAGGCGACTGGCGGAGTGGCGGAGGCATTGAGGTGATTCACCGGGTCGGAACCGAGCTCTGGCGAAAGGCGGTCGATGCGGATGAGCTGATTCAGCGAGGCCCCGATCGTGGCCGTGCGTCGTGTGGTCGGATCCGTGACAAGAGGCATTGTCACGAACGTGTGTGCGTGACAAACGTGAACTACACAACCTGCCGCTGTTTCCCCTATGAAGATCGGGCCGATCCCGTCATAACCACACTTTGGCGCGCGTAGTTCGAGGGGAACTTCCAGGCTTATATAGAAGATCTGAAGAAGCGGAAGGGGCCGGATGCGGATCAGCCGCATCGAGTGACGTATCGGAAGCTTGTGCGGAACCAGTAGTCGACAAGTCGCTGGCCACCGACCGCTCGCGACGGCGACACGCCGGTCGAGCCGCGGCACTGACGCGGCGCGTGACCGGTGATCCGCGAAGCGTGCGTGGCGCGCTGTAACGACCCGCTCGCGTGGGAGACGACAGCCACGGCGGGGACCGCCGCCGACACCACCTATCTCACGAGCTCAATCGCCGCCCTGTCGCTCCTGAACCGGATGCGGTTCTGGAACACGAGTCTCGGCGTCCTGGATTCGATGAAGGTGGGCAGCTACGCGTTCCGGGTGCACTACAACAGCGCGCTGCTCCCGGACACCCTCACCGAACCCTCCGCCCTGAAGCGGTGGGACGCGTACACGTCGACGTACGCCCTCTATTTGAGCCTCACCCGATTTCGTGGACGCCTTACGCGCTCTAAGTTCGGGGCGGAGGTGGCACATGAGATCCAAGGGACGAGCAGGACGGCGGGAGCGGCGCGCGTTCAGCGCCGAGTTCAAGGCCGAGGCGGTGCGGTTGGCGGCGGAGCGGCGAGCCGCCGGCGGGACCCTGACGCAGGTCGCGCGTGAGTTGGACGTGCGGCCCGACCAGCTGCGCGAATGGGCCCGACAGGCCGCGCGGCGGGTCGCGACGACCGATTCCGACCACGATGATCCGATCGCCCCGAACCTGCTCGGGCGGCAGTTCGACGTGAACGGCGTGGGGCTGAACCGCGTGTGGGTGAGCGATCTCACGTACATCCCAACGCGGGAAGGCTGGTTGTATCTGGCGACGGTGCTGGATCTCGGCTCGCGGCGGTGCGTGGGCTGGGCGATGCGGGACGATCTGGAGGTCGACCTGCCGCTCCGCGCGCTGCGGATGGCGCGGGCGGCGCGTCAGCCCGCGCCGGGATTGATCCACCACTCGGATCGCGGATCGCAATACACGTCGGGGGCGTACCAGGAGGAACTCGCCGCCCACGGCATGGTGGCGAGCATGAGCCGCAAGGGCGATTGTTACGACAATGCGGTGGCGGAGAGTTTCTTCTCGACGCTCGAGTTCGAGCTGGTGATGCGGCACGACTGGCATACGAAAGCGGAGGCGCGGCGCGCGATCTTTCGCTACATCGAGCTCTGGTACAACCGGAAGCGGCGGCATTCCACGCTGGGCTACGTCAGCCCCGCGGCGTACGAAGCGCAGTTGGAGGCGGCAGCGTAGGACCTATCACTCACGCGTCCACCAAATCGGGGCAAGCTCAGGAGGCCGCGCCGCGCTGGAGGCGGACCTTACCCTCTCACCAACTTCCGATACGTCACCCGGTGCGGCTGATCCGCATCCGGCCCCTTCCGCTTCTTCAGATCCTCTATATACGAACCGAAATTCCCCTCGGTACAACCGACTTCGCAGTGTTGTTTTGGCTGGGCCAATCGAAGTCCGTGCGGAGCCACGGGTTGCACGACAAGTCGGTACGGCTCGTGAACCATTTGATCGCGGAGGTTACAAACCGCGTTTGTGTCGGCCCGACGCAGTGGGCGCGCGGACACGACTCCGCCGACCGCCGTGCGTGCATTCACCGCCCTGAACGGCCGGCCTATTCCTCCGGGATTCCGCCACCTGCGGCTGGCCAACTTGCAGGGGAGGTGGCCGTCACTGCACCCGTGTCCAAAGCGCCGGCACGTTCGGCGGCTCCCAGCCCGGCTGGGACTGATGGGTCTGAATCGCGCGGTAGCGCACGCCTTGATACACCACTTCGTCGCCCACGCCATACATCACCTGCGGCGTCCAGGTTGCGCCCGCGGCCACCCGCGCCCAGAGCGCATACACGTTTGGCGGTTCCCAGCCGACTTGAGAGGTATGCGCCTGGCGGCAGACATAATCGAGGTGGTTGTACGAGGCCGAGTCCCCGACGGCGTACGCCCTGTTGGCAGCCCATGCGGAAACGGCCGGTTGGATCAGAGGTGGGCCACCCGACGAGGTGTCGTAGGTGATCACCAACCTTGCGACCTGGCCTGCTGTCAAGGGGAGCGGGAACTTCGCTCGTTGCGTCGCAGCCCGAGAAACGACAATTGCCCTCACTTCACCTGCCGACGCCATAGTGGCGATCACCTGCGCTCCGTAAACTCCCCCGATCGGATCCGGCACGATCGCCACGGGCGATTGCGGATACGGTCCAACCTCACCCGTGTGTTCGTCCGGCTCATTGTCCGGATAATAAATGCCGCCGGGAATTTCGTTGATGATTGGACCGTCACTCGCAGCTTGACCGAGGCGCCGGCCATCGGGATCGGTAACGAGGAGCGCCCCCCCCGCAACGTAGAGTTCCAGACGTGACGCCGGCGCGTCAACGGCGTCGAGTTGCGTGGATGCCACGGTTTGGATGCTCGATACGTTCGTTATGCCTGCCTGCTCCGGATACCCCCGAAGTTCGAACGACCCGTATGCAGCAAGCGAGGTGTACCGAAATCCATCGGGGTCGACGATCTTGAACTGATCAAGCGAAGTAGTATCCGTAGCCGTTCTCGGCGCTCCGGTAACAAGCACGAAGTGCGACCCCCGCTGATGCACCTGAGAGGGGACTTGGACGATTACAGGTGTGCCAGTACACACCGTCTGAGCCAGCGTGACGCGATCCTCAGTCCACTCCAAGTTCTTCCACTGCAATAGCTGGCCGGAGAAGTCCGGCACAGATCCCACCCAGACGACGCCTCCACCGCGCTGAAAATCGTCGTGATCGTTCATGAAGGTATTTAGCGACGAAGGAGTCACGGGATGGCCGGCCCAGGTCAGCGACATCGCCAGAGCCGTCAGCGCGCAACCTTTCACACGAATCGTCTTCCCGGTGCTGTCGTACGTGACGTCACCCCACTGTGGGTCTCCTTGGCTGTACGCGGTAACGGGCACTTGGCAGCGCTGGCTGACGGGTTGATATGTCAGCGTGTACTTCAACCAGGCCCGCCCCGTGAGGTTGAACACGGGAAACGTCCACGGGTTCACGCCCAGAATCACCAAACTGTCAATAACGCTGTCGAGCGGGAACTGCCCCGTCACCCCGAACGTCACGTCATCCGAGCCGCAGTCGGCCGGATCGGTGAGTGCGTTGTCCGCCTGGGCAACCAGGGTGTCATGCCGATACCCGACCAACGTCCCCAGTGTCCCCGAGCAGTTGAGAGCGCCCGTGCTCGCGAGCGTCAGCCCCTGGACCGGCACCCCGAACCCAATGTGGATGGAGTCGCGCTGCTCGATCTCGTCGGGTCCCAGCGCTTCGCCATCGTGCACCAGCCACGGCACCGCGGGCGCCGCCGTCGGGACCGGCGCGTTGCACCCGGCCACCGTATCGGGGGCGCTCCACGCGATCGTACACGTTCCCGCCGATTCCGTCGAGAACGATGGACGCCCCGTCGCGCTCTCGTGTTGCCGCTGGACGGCCAGCGACTCGGCCTGGGTGACCCCATCGCGCAACGCGCTTGCGAGCGGCGGCGCCGACGGCATTTCCCGGCGGCACCCGCCGAGTACGACCGCAAACGCGAGCGCCCATGCCGTTCCGCGTTGCCGATGCCCTGGGTCCCCCATAACAGCCTCCGTATGCCGTGCTGCTGCACCGAATCGCGCGCGCCGCTTTGCACGCGAGACGCACGTCAGCGTCGGATGCTCCCACCGTACCAGCCTCCGGGGGGGGCTGTCAAGAGCGCATTGGAATATGGTGCCGACGATTTACGGATGTGGCATAACGACGTCATCTCATACACCCGACATACGCGTGCATGTGCGGGAGCGCGACGCGGGACACGATCTCGATCCGTTCGACCCGCCGCGCCGTGGCGGGCGCATAGCGCCTGAGCGCCTGCTCTTCCTCCGGGTGCGTCTCGAAGGGGTGCAGCGCGTTCGCGAACTCGGGCGGCTCCATGGTCTACAGCACCAATGAATTCCCGCCGGACAGCGCGTAATCTTCGCCCATGCGCGCCAGCCGCTTGACTCTCCACTCCGCAGTGCTGTTTTGCCCGGGCCAATTGGCAGTTCGTGCACGGCAAGGCGATGCGGCTCGGGATTGGATCGAGTGCGGCGGGTACAACGTCGCATTTGTATCAGGCCTGGCCCGCAGGGGTGCTTCTCCTCGGCCATGAAGCCCTCGTGCTCTGCCGACCAGTCCTGTGTTCCTGGGAGGTCCCGCTTGTTTCTGGCGCGGATATATAGTTGACAGCATATCCCTTCCGTGGCATGGGACGCCGAGTCCACCGACGAATTCGGCGAGTGGTGGACGGGTCTCGACGATGGTGAGCAGAGTTCCGTCGCTGCCTACGTCGGCTTGTTGGAGGAACGCGGCCCGCAGCACGACTATCCGTACAGTTCGAAGATCGTGCAGTCACGAGACGACCACATGCGGGAACTCCGCGTGCGGCACGAAGGCAACCCATACCGCGTGCTGTACGCATTCGAGTCGCGGCACAGTCGCCTCACGTCTTGCCGGGCAGTCTGAACAGCGGCGACTACTCGTTGTACATGGCAGAGCCCGTGTTGCTGAGCGGCCTAGAGGCGCTGCGATCCACGATGAGTTCAGCACTGGGTCAGGAGACGCCGCTACGCATCACGAGCGGGTATCGCAATCCCGTGCATCACAGTATTCACGACAGCCTTCCGCATCCTGAGAGCGCGCACGAATATGGCGTGGCTGCCGACTTGCGGATTCTCAATCAAGCAGAATCGTCGGACCGCTTCTTTGTAGACCTTCGCGACGCCGCGAAGGACTCTACCGTTGGTGCGTGCTTTGAACCGGAAGAGGCGATTCGGAACGGGAACCACGACCACAGCCTGAATCACGCACACGTCGATTGGCGTGGAACCTGTCCCACGAACTGGTGACGTTATGACGAATTGCGCAATTCGCTCAACGATACTCGTGCTCGCGGCGCTGGTACTCGGCCGGACACCGCTCCCGGCGCAGACCCTGGCTGACTCGGTTGCCGGCTGGACGACCACGCTTGAGAACGGGACGTTGCTCCAACGGGTGACCGCGGTCGCGCATCTCGCCCACGTTCAGCTGGGGGCACTGCCGCCGGCGAGCCGCTCGGCCCTCGCCGCGGAGCTGGCGCGACTGAACGATGCGATGCTGAACAACCAGCCCATCGACGGGGCGCCGGATCTGGGAAGCGAAGGCTTCGGCGAGTACTATCTGGACTTGGCGACGACGGTAGCGCGATTCAATACGCCAGAGGCCACCCGTGCGCTCATTCTTTCGGTCGGCGTGTCGTTCGGCACTGAACGCAAAGTGGCGGAGTTGGGCGACGAGGCCGTACCGGTCCTCGCGGACATGATCGATCACCACTACCAGAGTGGTGACGCGCTCGAGACGCTCGCGCTCGCTTGGTTCTGGAGCGACAGCACCGGGGCGCCGCTCTCCGACGCGTCGCGGCTTACCATCGTACGGCGCCTCGCGGCCGGTACGCATTCGGACCAGTACGGCACGCTTGTTTCCATGAAGACGGCCCTCGGATTGATCGGTGATCCGGCGTACTTACCAATCGCGCAACGCTTCGCAAGCGATTTGGCCGGCACGGAAGCGAATCTTGCGCGCCGGGTGCGTGTCGAGTCGATCCCGGCGCTCAAACGCACGGCCGGGCTGTTGACGCGCGCGAATCTTCTCGACAAGACGGGTCGCATCCTGAGCTTGCTCTGCAGTGCATCGGAGGGGGCCCCGCCGGCCGAAATTTGCATGGGCCTGACCGCGCAGCTCGACAGCGCACGGGACCTGTTGGCGTTGAACACCATCGACGAATCGGTGATTCACCTCAACCGTGTTGCGGCCGCTGTGGACGCGGCGGTGAGCGTTGGGGCGCTGACGGCGGACGACAGCGTGTTCATCGCCGGTGGCGCGGAGCTGGTGGCCGGTACGGTTCCGAGTGTCCCCGCCTGGGCACCGGGCGTAGCCTACGCGGTTGGTGACTCGGCGTCGTACAACGGTCTCTACTATCAGACGGATAGGACGGATAGTTGGTATGAAGCGGCGGTTGGGCCTCCACGGTAACGTGGTGGCCGAGTCGCCCCACGCATATCAACGCGCTCACCGTTCACGGACGGGGCGCACACCGGGAGGCCAACCGCCATGGAGATCATAGGGCTGGATTTGCACAAACGCGAGAGTCAGCTGGCGATCAAGGCGGAGGACAGCACGATCACGGACCGGCGCATCGTCACGAGCCGGGCGCGGTTCACGGCGGTGCTCGGGGGCCGGCCGCGCGCGCGGATTCTGCTCGAGGCGAGCACGGAGAGCGAGTGGGTGGCGCGGCATTTGGAGTCGCTGGGTCACGACGTGATCGTGGCGGACCCGAACTATGCGCCGATGTATGCCAACCGGTCGCGGCGCACGAAGACGGACAAGCGTGATGCGCGGACGCTACTGGATGCGTGCGCTACGGGGGCGTATCGGCCGGCGTATCGGCTGTCGGAGGCGCGCCGCCACGTGCGGGCCGAACTCGCGGTGCGCGACGCGCTCGTGCGCACGCGGACGCGGTACATCGCGGTGGCGAAGGCGCTCGTGCGGCGTGATGGGTTGCGCGTACCGACGAGCGCGAGCGCGTGGGTGCCGGCGCGGATCGCTACACTTGATCTGTCGCCGGCGCTGACCACGGAGCTGGCGCCGCTCTTTGCGGTGTATGCCTCGCTCAACGAGCAAATCGCGGCGGCGGATCGGCGCATCGCGGCCGTTGCGGCCAGCGACCCGATCGTGGCGCGGCTTGCGACGGCGCCCGGGGTGGGCCCGGTGACGGCGAGCGCGTTCGTGGCCACGATTGACGACATCACGCGATTTCGCTCGGCACACGACCTCGAAGCGTATCTCGGCGTGGTGCCGAGGGAGCGCAGCTCCGGGGAGAAGCGCCAGCTCGGACGCATTACCAAAGCGGGCAACGGCCGGCTGCGCTGGCTCCTGGTCGAGGCCGGGTGGCAGATCCTGCGGTCCAAGTCGGCGGAGACGGCGGCGCTCCGCGCCTGGACGCGGGCCATCGCCCAGCGGCGCGGCAAGCGGATCGCCGTGGTCGCGCTCGCGCGGCGGCTGGCCGGGATTCTCTACGCGATGTGGCGCGACGGCGTGGCGTATGATGCGCAGCGAATCCGACCGCTGGCGCCGGGGGCGTCCCAAGCCGTAGACCAACGCGCGGGATAAGGGCGGCAGGACCGTGCGCGAATCGACGTGACTGAATCGGGAGCGGCGAGCGCGTGAAATTCCTTGACGCACCACGGACCATCGACGTCGTGGGATAGTTGGCGCCGTCCGCTCCTTCGTACCACCCACATGCGCCGGGACCCTCGCGTCCCACCCGAGAGCGCGAACAGAAGGCTGAGCAGCACCTCGAGGACCGCGTGGACAACAGAAGAACGCGCGACGGCAAGCCTGCAAAAACACATTGGGGCTTGACGCGGGCCGCCGCTTCACAGAAGGAATTTCAATCCCCGTATGATCAGCGGGCAGGGCGGTGGGGGCGGGCCAGGAAGCGTGGGCACGCGGGCTGGGGGACGCCAGGCGGCCCCCCGCGGGCGGCGGCGCGCCGGATGGGCGGGCGGTGGGCCGTGCCGAGCCACCCCGGCGGGCGTGGCGCACACCGATGGGCACCTCGAAGGCCCCCTGCGGGCGAACCCGGGGGCCGATCGGCGGGCGATCAGGACGAGACGCGGGAGGCGGCGCGCCGAGGGGGCGGGGCCGCGAGTCGGCGCTCGGGTGAGGGCCCCCGCCCCCGCGTGGCCCGGCGGAGGTGGGCGAGGATCCGATCGATCACCGCCGCCTCGGTGATGAAGGCGAGGATGCGCATTGCCCCGCCGCAGGCCGGACAGGCGAGTGGGTCCACTTCATAGATGCGCCGCAGGAGCTCGGCCCAACGCCGCCGAGCCTCGCGAAGCGGCAGCGGCTCCGGCGCGGCCACTGGGACGAGGGTGGGCGCGCCGTCGACCTCGGCGGCCCGGCGGCGGGTGCCCCGTGAGCGATTGGCATACCAGCCGTAGTAGCGCGTCATCACCTGATGCTTGTTCGGGATATGCGTGATGACGCGCGCCAGGAACTCCAGCGGGTCCACCGTCTCGGTACCGGCCGTCGGCCCGTCGCGCTTGTCGGAGCGGTAGCGCACGGACGTGCCGGGGCCGTCGTACTGCAGGCGCTCCAGGGCCACCGGATTCCGCGCGCAGTAGCGGGCGAGGCGCGTGGCGAACGCCGCATCGCCGTCGGGCACCCACACGGCGTCGTGCACGTGGAACCCGCCGTGCGGCCAGGCGAGCATCGCCCGGGCGTCCTCGGCCTCGAAGATCCCACGCCGCACGAAGAGCCGGAGCACGGCGCGGCGGAACGCTTCGGTCAGCGCCCCCGTGTCGTGCGCGGGCCAGGGCACGAAGGTGCCGTCGGCCCGGAAGCCGCCATCGGTGACCAGCATATGAATGTGCGGATGCCAGTTCGCGCGGGAGCCATGGGTCTGGATGCAGGCCACGACGCCGACCGCGAGGGCCGGCTCGCGCGTGAGTGCGCGCACGGCGGCGGTCACGGTCCGGGCCGCCACGCGCGCCAGATCGCCCAAGAGCGCGCGGCGGTAGAGACACCAAGGCCGCAGGCGCTTGGGGATCGTGAGCACCACCTGCCGGTGCGGCACGGGCGCCAGGAGCGTCTCCTCCAGCCACAGCGTCCAGAGGGTCAGCCGCTTGGCATGACAGCTCGGACAGAAGTATCGGCCCTTGCACGAGAAGGCGAGCAGGTACTCGTGGGCGCAGGCGGTGCAGCGCACGCGCGCGAAGCCGTGGTCGAGGATGCCGCACGCAAGGAACTTGTCGGCCACTTCGCGCACGACGGCGCGCCAGGCCCCGTACGTGGGCGCGAAGCGCTCGTCGTAGACGGTTTCCAGCGTGCGAAAGTGGTCCTGCACGAGCCGGTAGAGCGGGGAGGCCTGCGGGCGCCGGGGCCGGTACCGACTGACCGGCCCAACGCGGCCGCCATCTGCCGCGCCCGTGCCCTTCGCGTCCACCGCCGCCGCTCCGCGCATGCTGAGCGCTCAGGATTCACCGGGCGAACGCGCGGCGTGTCACCACGGGGTTGCCGGGACCATCGTCCGAACGCCGCCGCCCGCGGGTGCGTGACGGGGCTTGCCTCGGAATAGCGCGTGCTAGGCGCGGTCGGACTGAGCATCTTCCCGACTTCTCGCGTGGTGGGTGCTGGCCGTGGACCGGGGACGGGCCGCCGGCACTCGCATGCGCGAGCGTGACTACGTCGTCCTAGGTCCCCTGATTGCCGAGCACCACGGCCGCGTTCCGCCTGAGCCCCGCCAGCTTCGCCCGCTTCATCGCCGAGCCCTTGAACGCGGTGCGAAACTCATCCTCGTTCATTGCAAGGATCTCCGCCGCGAGCGCCTCAGCGTCCTCTTGGCCAATCACCGTCCGCGGCTGAAATCGCGGTTCCACGATCTCCCGCGCGAACTTGACGTTCCACGGGCACACCGCCTGGGACGTGTGCCGACAAAACTGTATTGCGATTCCGTTGGAGACGGGTGGGCGATCTCTCGCCAAGAGAGGGAACTGGTGCTGGAGCGTTTCGGAGGCCGGGCGTCCGCAGTGCGGATGCGCCGGGCTCGGCTCAGCCTCCTGTCAAAGCGCGCACCCGGTTTGACCAACTGGCGTGGACCTGGGCCAACCCCAACGCTGGGGCGGAAGAACTGGGATGGCCTTGGGGGTCGGGTCACAGCGGAACAGTCCTGCGCTGCGAGCGGCGATGCGGCTGGTATCTCGCGTTCATAGGTTGGCGCATGTCGTCATCGCACGCACAACCACGAATCAGTCGTCGAGAGTGAAGACCACGCAAGAACCTTAATAGTTACTTCATGCTAGTGGGCTTGCATATCGTGCCGCTGTCGCAAAAATAGGAAAGGCGACGTTGCTGTGCCGGTTTCCTTCAGTTGCTAGCGGCCAAGATCTCCGGAGCCTGTGAAGTTCTCCGACTGTCAGTGCCCTTTCAGTCTCCACGACCAGCCCGCGGTCGACTCCGCGTGGCCAGGGAAGCTATATGGCGTGCGGTACGGCGCCGTCGACCGGACAGCTTTCGCCTTTGGACAGAGGAACTAGGGGATGGTGGGTTGGCCGCGCTCGACGGATCCGGTTGGGACGCCACGGCGTACGCTGGTCGCCGTGGTGATTGTCGTTGCGGCGCTCGCAGTCGGAGCGGCGGTGTGGGAAGCCGGCCCCTTCGGGGAGAAGAGCACGCGACGCTTTGCGCCGTCATCGCGTGAATGGGAGGTCCCCGAGTGGCAAGCCGAGCGATTCTTGGAACATGGCCAGCCGCTGCAGGCTATCGGCTTTGGCTCCGGCGGAAGCATCACCACGCTCGTTCAGAAGGAACCGCGCGCCATTTATCAATTCGAGTACTCCAATCCTCAGATCGTCACGGGAGGCTTGACGCGGTGGTGGAAACCGGTGACGCCTGGGGTGCTCCCGGTTCATACTCCTACCGACGTGGTCGGAGTCACGCCCGACGGCATTCCCTTGTATCTGGATTCGACCACCGCGGCGGTTGTGACAAGCACGATCTCCGGGCAACGCGTGCTCGTGGCAGTGCTTGACACACTGCCCGTGGTCCAATCGGCCTGCGCCGTCGACTCGCGAACGATCGCATTCGTCGAGTCGGTCCATCCGGATACGGTGTTCATTCAGCGGATTGGTCAGCCGGTACGCCGAGCCGTCTCGCTGATGCCAACTGCCGGAGAGTCGCTTCCGCCGTCCTGGGCCGCCGCTCGGTTCGGCGGTGCGATGGGTGCGGGGTGCGCGCTCTGGGCGCCACACTGGCAGAGCGTGGCGACACTCGTCGACTCGACGATCGATTCGGAGTGGCGGCTGCGCTGGGCCTCTACCCGGCCGGCGTGGTGGCGGCGCCTGGGCGCATGGGTGGCAGGTCGCACGATCCGCCCGGTATTCGCCGAAGACGTGACGGTGTTTCCAGGTGGCGTCGCGGTGCTGTCGGACGCGGGTACGGCCATCGACCTGTATGCCATGGACGATGGGAAGTACCTTGGGAGCATGCCGCTCCCTCAGCCGACGCTCCGGATCGCGGGGGCCGGGCCGCGGATCTTCACGCTTCGTCAATCGCTGGACAGTATTCTGTTCGCGTCGTACGTCTTGCCTCCGCCAGCGCGAGCCCTGGCCTCGCAAGCCGGACACCGGCTGGATGAGGCAGCGTCGCCGCCGCAGTGGCTCCGCCGGCTACGCGTGACGTCGCGATGAGGGGCGGCTTGGCCTCCATACGGCGACAGGCGCGGTTGCTGACGCAGGATGCGTGGGTAACCCTGCGTGCCCTACGACGCTCGCCGGTGTACGTCGCATCCGCCGTCTTGCTCATGACGATCGGGATTGGTGCCATGACCGCCACGTACAGCGTCATTGACGCGGCACTGCTCCGACCGCTCCCGCTGCCGACTCCGCAGCGCCTCGTCACCATCGAGAACATCGACATCCCGTACGACTTCGGGGCGCGATTTCCCAAACCGCGGGCGTATGTGAGCGATCTCCAGGAGCTCGGAGTCTTCACGGCGGTCGCCGTTGATGCGTCAGGGGCTCTGAATCTCGGCGGCCTGGGCGATGCGTCCCGTGCATCGGTCGCGTACGTGACGACGGGATTCTTTCGCGCGATGGGAAGGGGCCCGATCCTCGGTCGCGCGTTCACCTCGCTCGAGGGCACGGACGGCGGGAATTGGCACGTCGCGGTTCTCTCTCATCGTTTCTGGATGCAGCGGTTCGGTGGTTCGGGCCGGGTGCTGGGGCAATCGTTCACGTTGAACGACCACGAGTATCGTGTCGTCGGCGTGATGCCCTCGGATTTCACGTTCCCGTCCGCCCCGGACCTCTGGCTGCCGTTCCCGCTGCCAATCTCGAACAGCGAGGTCTTCGAGGCGTTTGGGCGGTACATCCCGACGCACACTGTCGCCCGGCTCCGACCGGGAGTTTCTGTTCGTGCGGCGGACGAAGCGGTGGCGCATCTGGAGAACGAGTATCCGACCTGGTCTTACATGGCCGATTCCGCACACGTCCTGGTCAAGCCGATGCAGAGCGCGTTGTTGAGTAGGAATCTGCGGGGCGCTGTTGTCGCGCTGGGGGCGGCGGCGGCATTGGTCCTCCTGCTGGCGTCGCTGAACTTGGCTGGCCTGCTATCCGCGCGGGGAATGCGCCGAAGGCAAGAGCTCGGGGTGCGCATTGCGCTTGGGGCGTCGCGGGCCGATCTCGTGCGTCTCTACCTCGTGGAGGCGCTCCTCCTCAGTGTCGCCGGTGCCGCGGGCGGCATCCTCGTGGCGCGGTACAGCATGCCGACGCTCGACGCGCTGCTCCCGCCCCAGCTCCTTGCGATTGCGCGCCCGACCCTCGACCTCCGGCTACTGGGCTTCGCGATCGGCGTCAGCGTGCTCGTGACCGCTGCCGTGACGGTGGGGTTCGCGGCGCGTCTCCGCGGCGAACCAGCATTTGGCTTCGGGAGGAGTAGCCGACCCATGCGCATACGGCGGGCGGTCGCCGCCCGCGGACTGCTGAGCACGATTCAGATCGGCCTGGCGCTCGTTCTCGTGACTGCGGCCGCCCTGATGGTGCGCACATTTCACAGTCTGGAGAGCGTGGATACGGGCATGGATCTGACCGGGGCCGCCGTAGGGCAGGTGAGCCTTCCCCCGTCCGCGTACCCATCGGGTAGCGCCGTGGCAGCGTTCGTGCAGGGTACCGTTACGAGGCTCGACCGTGCGCCGGGCATGCATTCGGCGGGCGCCGTGGATGTGCTACCGATTGCGGGGCACGGAGAATTTGCGGAAGCGCTCACGGCGGCGGGCGCCCCGGCCGATACGCTTCTACCGCTCATGTATGCGGTCACTCCCGGCTACTTCAAGTCCCTCGGAATTCCGTTGGTGGCTGGGCGTGACTTCCGTTGGTCGGACCAACCCTATGGCGCCATCGTTGTCAACGCCACCGTTGCAAAACGACTCTGGCCGAACGATAGCCCGATTGGGCAGGAAGTTTCTATGGGCGGGCGAGTACGCGACGTGGTCGGGGTGGTTGGGAACGTGCGCACGCAGCGAGTTTCTGAGGAGGCGCGTCCCCAAGTGTACGTGCCGTTTGCCGAAGTACCCGCGCGCACGGTGAGCATTGTTGTGAGGAGCGGGCTCCCTCTGTCCGCAAGCGCCTCTCGCATTCGGGATGCGGTGAGGGCCATGGACCCGGAGCAACCAGTCTATGGCGTGCACTGGGTGGAGGCTCTCGTGGTGGCGACGATCTCCGATGAGCGCTCCGCCGGTTTGCTGCTCACCGCGTTCGGTGCCATCGCGTTGTTGCTGGCGACGATTGGCGTCTACGGCACAACGGCATACGGCATGGAGGGCCGCCGTCGAGAATTCGCAATTCGCGTTGCCGTAGGTGCAACACCGAGCGACGTGCTCGTCCGGATCGTGAGGCGGACGCTGATACTCGGTCTTTGTGGTGTGGGGCTGGGGGCCGCGATGGCGGTTGCCGCTCAGCGCCTTCTCTCGGGGTTGATCCACGGGATCCCTCCGCTCGATGCAGGCGAAGTCGCCGCGGTGATTGTTGCGCTCCTCACCGCGGTCCTGGTGGCGTCGATCCATCCTACGATACGCGCCGTTCGAGCGCATCCTATGGACGCCTTTCGGAGCGATTGACTCGGGAGCGCGCATGGTCACCAGCACCCACTCGTAGGGGGTCATCTCATGAAGGGCGGGATGCCGGTCGTTGCGTTGCTGCTCGTTGCAGGCTGTGGCTCGGCGCACCCGCGCCAAGCCGACACCTCCGATGCGCCGCCACCTCCACCGCATGCGGCAGTCATCGCGCCACCGCCGCCACCTGGCGGGGTTGTCCTGACGCGGGCGCAGTACGATTCCATCATGGCAGCCAAACGAAAGACACGCACCGACTCAGGTCCCCGGTGAGCCGCCGGTGCCGGGATGCGCTATGATCTCCCACCGGCCCGCCGGCCCTCCGCGAGTAGGTTGTGCGTCTCGGTCAGAACGACGCGGGCATCACGTCTGAGCCCTGCCAGCTTCGCCCGCTTCATCGCCGAGCCTTTGAACGCCGCGCGGAATTCGTCTTCGCTCATGGCGAGGATCTCCGTCGCGAGCGTCCGCGCGTCCTTCCCCGCAATCACCGCCCGCGGCAGGAAGCTTGGCTCCTTCACTTCCCGCGCGAACTTCACGTTCTACGGACACACCTCCTGGGAGAGGTGCCGACAAAACTGTATTGAGATTCCGTTGGGAACGGGTGGACGAACTCTCTATAATCCAAGAGGTTAGCCCGCCAACGGCTCCCGGCGTGGTGGAGGCATGGCTGCCGTATCCGGGAATAGCGGTCTGCCATAGTTCCGTTTATGTTGTAAGTGCAACTACTGGAAGTCCCGTGGTTTCACTTCGCGAGGCTGGCCTTCCCGCCAGCGCCACACTCGCCACTCCATTCGCAATGCCCGGTCGTCTGGCCTCGAAGATCTGGAAGTTCGATCCGACGCTCAAGGCGCCGGCCGCCTACCGGCGTGCCTGCCGGTACGACGCGTTCATCCCCGACAACCTGTCGTCCCTTGACCTCCGGATGGACGCTCGGCTCGCCGGCCTGGTATCCGAGGCCGAGGACGCCATCCGACAGTTGAACCACGAGGGGGGCACGGCGTTGGGGCCCCTGGCCCGACTCCTGCTCCGGACGGAGTCCATCGCGTCCTCCAAGGTGGAAGGGATGCAGCTCGGGGTTCGCGAGCTGGCGCGCGCCGAGGCGCGGGCCGAGTCGGGAATCGCTCCGGGGCCGACCGCGATCGACGTGCTGGCGAATATCGACGCGATGGTGCTCGCCGTGAAGCACGCGGCCGAGACGAAGCGGTTTCGCCGGCAGGAGATCCTGGCGATTCACCGCCGGCTGCTCGAGCGCGCGACCCACCGGCACATTGCCGGGCGTCTACGCACGGGGCAGAACTGGATCGGCGGGAACGACTACAACCCATGCGGCGCCGACTTCGTCCCGCCCCCGGTGGAGGACGTGGACCGTCTGCTCACGGATCTCTGCCGCGCGGTGGACGACGATCTGCTCTCGCCGCTCGTGCAGGCCGCGTTGGTCCACGCCCAATTCGAGACCATCCACCCGTTCGACGATGGGAATGGGCGCACCGGGCGCGCGCTGGTGCACGTCGTGCTGCGCCGGCGCGGGCTTGCCCCGCGGTTCCTTCCGCCGGTGAGCGTGGTGTTCGCGGGCGCGAAGGGCCGGTACATCGACGGGCTCACGCGCTTTCGCGGCGATGGCATTGCCGAGTGGGTCGAATACTTCGCCGCGGCGATCTTGCGTGCCGCTCGGTTGGCACGCGCGTACATCGGTGCAGTGGGGGATCTCCAGGCGCGCTGGCGGGAGCAGTTGCGCGGGACCCCGAGTGCCCCACGTGCAAACGCGGCGGCCTGGACGATCATCGACCTGCTGCCCGGCCACCCGATGATTTCGGCGCCGGTGGCCACCGCGGTCACGGGCCGCGCGAAGAGCCGCGTGTACGAGGCGATTGAGCAGTTGGTCGCCGCCGAAATTCTCCTGCCGCTATCGACGGGCAAGCGAAACCGCTGGTGGGAGGCGGCGGGGCTGCTGGACCTGATCGCACGCCTGGAAGCCGGGGAGTTGCCGTCGATACCGCGATGATCCCGACCCCGCCGCGAACGCCGGCCCCCTCACCTCCCGCGCGAGCTTCACATTCTACCGGCACACCTCCAGGGAGGTGTGCCGACATAACTGTATTGAGATTCCGTTGGCTGGCTCGGTCGGTCGCATCAGCGATCCAGCGACACCATCGCCGCCCCCGCCAGCCGCTCGTACACGCCATCCAGCTCCGCCAGCGCCGGCACGAAGATCACCGTCCCATCCCTCCCGCGCGTGAGGAGCACCCGATACGCGTTCAGCCGTAGCTGCAGCGGATCCTTCACCGTCGCTGTCCGTTTGTACCCCCGCGCCCGCGCGTTGGACCACCGTCCGTCCTTCCACACCAGATCCGTCCCCCACGCGAGCAGCGCAGAATCCAGCTCCAGTCCCTGGGCGCCGAATTCGGTTATGCATGTCTCCATCCGCCGACAGCTCAGCCCGCTGTAGTCGTCCTCGTCGTCGCCGTACCACGGGCCCACGCGCATGCGCTTGGTGGACTGGAAGTCGTTGGGGATGCCGAATCTCAGGAGGTCCCGGTCCTTGGACGAGCGGCGCGGGCCTCGGGGAAATAGGGACTTGGTCTGCTCATGGCTCCGGTCGCGGCCGGCCGGAGGATGCATGGACCCTGACGCCGGCCTCCCCCTGCTGGGCGACGGCGTTCCGCCAGCGCCGCGCTGGTGGCGCAACCGAGCTGCCCACCACTTCGGTCACCGCCATCTCCCGGTCCGGGAGCCGCATAGCACACCGCGGAGGGGTTGACAGGTGCGACCGGGCACTCCTCTTTATATGAGTTCCTCGCTGGCGACCCCGCCTTGATAACCGCGGCGGCGCGTCAGCGCTGTGAGGCGAAGTATTATGATCGCGAATGCAGCCCAGGCTGCGGTACCGGCGATGCGCGCCGTGGCCGACACTGGTCTGGCGCACGAGGCTTCCGTTACAGCCGTGCTGGTGCACGACGTTCCGACAAGGAACACTCTAACCCGACTCCTCCGCCGAGAGTCCGTCCTTTCCTGCGCGACGATACGCGAGCTACACGCAACACTCGAAGCCGTACGCGTCAGGCACCTCGTCGCGGAGCCGAGCGATGCGGACGGCCGTTCGTTGGCAGAGTTGGCGCCCTCGTTAAGGTCTGACACGGCTCCGGCCGTCGTCATCGTATGTTCCAAGCCAGATCAGAGCTTCGCGAGGGCCGGCCTCGCGCTTGCCAAGGCCTATGTACCCTTCACTCTCGTCTTTTCGCTGTCTGAGTCTCTCGAGAGCGAACCGGCAGCTTGCGTTGCGGGCGTCGGTGGGGAGCGCGCGCGCCCTGCCGCTGCCGCCGCGATCCGTCGAACGGCCTACTTGATGCCGGCACAGGCGCGCCCGGACGCATTGGCCTGCCTCTTGGCTAGCTTCCCAATGATCAACGTCGTCGCTTATTGTCGGATGACCTGCCGCTCCCGCCGAACGCTTGAGCGGCTGTTCTCCAGCCTCGGCCTGCCGGGCCCCAGATGGTGGCTCCGCTGGGGATTTTGTCTTGAAGCCGCGTGGCGTCTGGACCTGCTCAGATCGTCATGCAAGCAGGTGGCCAGGGCGGGGCGTTTGATATCGCCGGCGGCGCTCACGAAGCTCATGCGGACGGCGATGGATCTCAGGCCGTCGGAGTTGGGCACCCGATATGGGTTCGCCGACGTGGTCGAACGGTTCGCCCGGCAGTTGGCTGGTTCAGGTCGAAATGCGTCACTTTCAACACACCCAGGAGTAGACGTGTGCAGGCTCGAAGGCTCCACGCCGGACAGAAGTTGACGGGGACGCAGCTTCCCGTCCGACCAGGGTGATCTCCTCGATGCTCTCGCGACGTCTTCAACGAATCCGGCTCCAAAGCACGAGCGTGCCGCACTTTGGCGTGCCGGTCCGGAATTCGACGGGAGTTGAGGCCGGATTGGGATAGTATTCGACAGCTTCGAGTTGCCGAGAGAGAAAATCGTGTAGGTCGGGGGGGAGCTGCCCAGGGTCCGCCCCCATCGGATTGTAAACGAACACCCCGTCGAGATATACTTGCGCGAAGCAGGGACGCACGCCCAACTGCGCCGAGTGCGATGCTAAGTACATACGTCCGCCGGGGCCCGGAATCAGCAGCGCGTTCGCGCCTTCCCGCAACAACTCTGCGACCGATCGCGTCTGACTGCTGTCTAGCTGGGTATGCGTAAAGAAGAATCCTCCACCCATCGCTCGCCGGCGCTCGAAGCCTGGGAGCAGGGCATCTACACGCTCGGCGGTAGTGGCGACCGTCGGCAACAGGGGTGCAACGAGGCGCAAGAGGACTTCGACCCTCGTGGTACCGGTATCGGCTACCGCGATGGACAGCGACTCAGGCGCGTAACCTCGCAGACGAAGTGCCACGACATGGTGGCCGGAGGGCACATCCCGGATTCGTGCGATTCCTTCACCGTCGGTCGTGTCGTCCAGAGGGCGGCCGTCCAACTGGAGGTGCGCGCCGGCGAGCGGCAGGGTACTCTGAGCGTCTCGTACGAGCACCAAGAAGTGCTCGCCCTGGGCAGCCACCGTCGGAGCAGCTCCGCTCAAGCCAAAGATTACCGCCAGACTCCAGAAGAGATATTCGGCGCGTGGCCCGGGGATTCGGGAAGAACCCATTATTGGCACATGGGAAGGATCTCGGGTAGAAGAAGGACGATCAACGGTCACCGGATACCGCCCGCGCGAGGCGGGAAGCAAGCTCGGCTGAATCGGGCACGCCCCCGAGTCGTACACCGTTGACGATCACGGTGGGAGTGCCTGGGCCTCCAAGCCGCAAGGCCTCGGCGACATCCGCTTCGATCACCGGAACCAGAGCACTGCTACTGTTGCATCGCGTGAAACGCGGCAAGTCGGGCACATGCGCTCGCTCAGCAAATTCGGCGAAGGAAATCAGACCGAGGGAATCCTGCCGGGCGTACAGCAGATCGTGATAGGGCTGGAATCGACCCTGCTGGCCGGCACACTCGGCTGCCCGGGCCGCCGGATATGCCAGCCTATGATACGCGAGTGGCCAGTGGTGGAACACTATGGCAACTTCTGTAGGATACGCTCGAAGCAGTTGATGAAGGGTCCGTTCGAATGTCCCACACACCGGGCATTCAAAATCGCCAAATTCTACGATAGTCAGCCGAGCGTGGGACGCCCCCGTGCGATGGCCCCCGCTCATGAGACTTCGCCACTCCGCGGACGACAACACAGTCGAGTCGCCGGGCACAGTCGATCCGCTCGGGCCCGCCGCTGCGTGCCGACGAACGACGCTCACCGTGAGGACCACGGCGCAAAAGACGGCCACCAACGTCGCCCCGTCCAGGATTCGGTCCCTAAAGGCCCACAAGCGTTTCATGCGTGCGGGCGCTGCCCTACTGATAGCAGGTGACGAGGAATGGAGTGGAAGGGTTGCACGGGAAGTACTCGTTGCCCGGATCGTACTGGCAGTACATGCTGCTGAAGCAGCCCTCCGGAGCACACCCTTCGAGACCCCCAGGGCAGACGTCTGTGCAGTAAGAGTATTGTGGCGGACAAGGGTAGGCCGCCCGGGCCGACGAGGGGCTGCCCGCCACTGCGCCGATGGCCACCAGGGCCGAAAGGGACGCGATGAATCGTTTCGTGGACCCTCGCATTCGCGCACCTCCGTGCGTTGAAATCCATTCGAACACTGTCATCCCTCACGATCCGCTTGGATTGTCGCTCCGGAGCAACACGCTGGCAAGCGTCTAAAGGCGCCGAGTGTTGCTGATTTGCGCCAAAATCGGCGGGAAAGGCACGACCGGAGCCTCGCCACGGCCTTGCGCGAATCGCTCTACCGAGCCAAACCGCTGAACGTTCGCGCGTTGCTAATTTCCAGACTTGAGCGAGCGGTGGTTCGGAAGCCGCGAGCCCGAATTGGAGCGCGCGCCAGCGGAGCTAGTCCCCCCGGGGGCGACTCGACCGCTTGGACTTTCCAATGGCAGTGGATTCCGCACTTTGGCGCCCGACCTGTGTCCCTGCGCACCGAATTCCGTTAGGCGCATCCCCGGCCGCCAGCAGCTCGGTCCGCTGTAATCGTCCTCGTCGTCGCCGTACCACGGGCCTACGCGCATGTGCTTGGTGGACTGGAAATCATTGGGGATGCCGAATCTCAGGAGGTCCCGGTCCTTGGACGACGCGATGATCCCGTATCGGGCGTCTCGATCGTCCGCGTAGCGCTCGCGCAGGTATTCCTTCGCCGTGCCCAGTGAGCGGGTGATGCGAAGGTGCATCCCGTCGGCGTTGAGCCTGGCGCCGAGTGGAGCCAGAAGGCTCACGCCGTCGCCGGTGAGCAGCTGGTCGACGAACTGATGCAGCTCGCGCGCCTGGTGGAATCGCAGCCCGGTGTCGAGCGCGAGCGTCTGCTTGGCCTCGAACGGCACGGAACTGCAACCGAAGACGCTCGTCACCGCGGGCGGCGCATGCACGCTCCACTCGGCGCCCTTGTTCGACCCCTGGACGGCGGCGCGCCACTGCCCCAGCCCCGCCTCCTCGCCCACGTGGATCTCCTGGCCGCTCCCGCCGTTGCCGCTCAGGAACACCGCCGGCGCCGTCGGCTTGCCGTCCGACCGCTCCACCGCGAGGTCGTCGAGGTACTTCGCGTGGACCGTCTGGAGGCCCACGAGTGTCTTGCCCGCCCCTGGCACGCCGGTCACGAGAATGAGGTGCCGGGATTTCGTGGCGGCCGCGACGTGGACGATACGGGTGATCTCATCCAAAGCGGGGCCCATGGCCGCGTGCGCCTTGTGGATGCGCGAGTGCTAGCCCGACGCGAGCGTCGGCACCAGCACCGGCGTCACCTCGTGCCCCACGCACTCTCTATGGTAGTTCCGCAGGTCGCGCGCATACGCCGCCGCCTGATCCAGGTCCGCCTGGGACGGATAGCGCTTGCCCTTGAGCTCGATGACCATGACGTTGGCGCCGACGAGCAGCACCGCGTCGGGCCGCCGGGACTCCATGGGCATCTCGTATTCGAGAATCGCCGAATACCGCTCGGCCAGGTCCATGCGGCTCTCGGGCTGGACCACCTCCGACTGCAGGCGCGGGATGGAGTCGTCCCAGGCGCGGACCTGTTCCGGCGACGCATCAAGGATAGTTGGTATAAAGCGGCGGTTGGGCCTCCACGGTAACGTGGTGGCAGAGTCGCCCTACCCATATCAACGCGCTCACCGTTCACGGACGGGGCGCACACCGGGAGGCCAACCGCCATGGAGATCATAGGCCTGGACCTGCACAAACGCGAGAGTCAGCTGGCGATCAAAGCGGAGGACGGGACGATCACGGACCGACGCATCGTCACGAGCCGGGCGCGGTTCACGGCGGTGCTCGGGGGCCGACCGCGCGCGCGGACGCTGCTGGATGCGTGCGCTACGGGGGCGTATCGGCCGGCGTATCGGCTGTCGGAGGCGCGCCGCCACGTGCGGGCCGAACTCGCGGTGCGCGACGCGCTCGTGCGCACGCGGACGCGGTACATCGCGCTGGCGAAGGCGCTCGTGCGGCGTGATGGGTTGCGCGTACCGACGAGCGCGAGCGCGTGGGTGCCGGCGCGGATCGCTACACTTGATCTGTCGCCGGCGCTGACCACGGAGCTGGCGCCGCTCTTTGCGGTGTATGCCTCGCTCAACGAGCAAATCGCGGCGGCGGATCGGCGCATCGCGGCCGTTGCGGCCAGCGACCCGATCGTGGCGCGGCTCGCGACGGCGCCCGGGGTGGGGCCGGTGACGGCGAGCGCGTTCGTGGCCACGATTGACGACATCACGCGATTTCGCTCGGCACACGACCTCGAAGCGTATCTCGGCGTGGTGCCGAGGGAGCGCAGCTCCGGGGAGAAGCGCCAGCTCGGACGCATTACCAAAGCGGGCAACGGCCGGCTGCGCTGGCTCCTGGTCGAGGCCGGGTGGCAGATCCTGCGGTCCAAGTCGGCGGAGACGGCGGCGCTCCGCGCCTGGACGCGGGCCATCGCCCAGCGGCGCGGCAAGCGGATCGCCGTGGTCGCGCTCGCGCGGCGGCTGGCCGGGATTCTCTACGCGATGTGGCGCGACGGCGTGGCGTATGATGCGCAGCGAATCCGACCGCTGGCGCCGGGGCGTCCCAAGCCGTAGACCAACGCGCGGGATAAGGGCGGCCGGACCGTGCGCGAATCGACGTGACTGAATCGGGAGCGGCGAGCGCGTGAAATTCCTTGACGCACCACGGACCATCGA